>JAXMBI010000031.1:0-92710 GCA_046349955.1 Pirellulales bacterium
ACCCTCTCGGGTTGCAACGCGCGGACCAGCAAACGCCGCCCGGTCCCGCGAAGAGTTCGGGCCGGACACGCGCACGGAACCCTCCGCGCTCCCTTGCTCGGCCTGCGGGGTTGGTTTCGGCGGACCACGGCGACCTCCGCATAGCCCTGACCCCGCTACGCCGCCACCCGCCGGTCGAAGCGAACCAGTCCCCACGACGCCAAAACAATCGCCGCAGCCGGCCACACGAGCACCGAGCTCGCTCCCAAGCCCACGCGGAATTGGCCGGCGCCCGGCGCCGTCGGCAGCACGAGCTCGCTTTGGAACAGCCACCAGGTGAGCGCCACTAAGCCACAGGCAGGCACGGCCCACGCCCAGCCCCAACCGCTCCTGCGCGAGAGCCGCACGAACCACCAGCCGCAGAGGAGCTGCGGCGCAATCGCCGACAGGCGGTGCAAAAACTCGAGCGCGGTGAACGTCCAAAGGCTGTATTCGCCGAAGAGGGCAACGACCGCAAAAGCGATCGCCGCGCCCACCGCGAGACACAGCACCCAAACCAGCAGCGCGAGCGGAATCGGAGCAACAACGAATGTCAGCAGCGGCCGCCGGCCGGCGAACCGCGCGCCGCGGTAGTCTTGCACGAGCCGCGCGGCGAGCGTCCGCGGGTCGCCGACCACGCGCGACGACGCGAGCGCGGCGTTCGACCGCGGGTCGCTATGCGCCACGTCGCCGCGGTGCGCCTCGAGCTCGTCGATCGTTCGCCGCACGTAGTCGCGCGGCAGCCCGCGGCGCAACAGCAACCGTTCAAGACCCGGCAGGATCAGGCAGGATTCCATGAGAGCCTCCTTGCAGGACGCGTGATACGGCCTCGGCCACCCGAGACCATTGTGCGCTCGATTCGCGCAGCCTTCCCTGGCCGCGCTCGGTCACGTGATAGACCACCCGCTCGCGGCCGCGAATCGTCGTACGTTCGCTCCGCAAGCAGCCTTCGGTTTCCAGGCGGTGGAGGATGGGGTAGATGCTCCCTTCGCCAAACTGCAGCACCTCGCCGCTGCCGGCGCGGATCGCCTGCACCAGCTCGTAGCCGTGCATCGGTCCGCGGGCCAACAGCCGCAGCACGAGCAGCTCGGGCACGCCGTTCAGGAAGTCTGGGTTCGTGCGTTTGGCAGGCATGGCGGCATGATGCATTGAACTGCGATGTATGTCAATGGAGATCGGCGGAGAATCGGCCGGTCCGTGAGTTTTTCTCGGTTCCGTAGCCGGCACACTCTGTGTGCCGAGTGCTGGACTGGCAACACGCCAAACTGGGCGCCCGGCGTTTCAGCATTCCGCACACGGCGTGTGCGGGCTACGTAGGGCCCCGGCGTGCGTAGAACAGCAAGGCGGCAATCGTCTTGGCGTCGCGAATCTCCCCGCGGTCAACCCGCGCGAGGGCCTCGGGCAGAGCGAGCAGCACGTTCTCGATTTCCTCCGTCGCCTCGCGGTGGGGCGGACCCTCGCGGAGCTCGGTGGCCAGAAAGACGTGCATCCGCTCGTTGAGAATGCCGGGGGACATGAAGAACTCGCAGAGCGGTTCGAGGCGGCCCGCCAAATAGCCGGTCTCCTCGGCCAGTTCGCGCTCGGCGGTAATGCGCGGCGCCTCGCCGGGATCGCGCGTGCCGGCGGGAAGTTCGAGCAGCGTTTGCCCCACCGCGAGCCGATAGTTCTGCACGAAGCAGAGCCGGCCATCGGGCAGCACCGGCACGATCGTGACCGCGCCGGGGTGCTCGATGTACTCGCGCGTATGGCTCACGCCGGCGGGCGAAACGCGCGTGGCGCGGACCACCTGAAAGCGCTTGGTAGCCAGCAAAATGTGCGAATCGGGCTCAGCCATCGGGGGGCACGCTCGTTGCTTTGACGGGGTGGCAATGTTAGGATAACGAAGGCGAGATTCGGGTCCCAGGCGGTCCGCGGAATTCCGCCTTGGAGCGGCGTAAGTTCTGTCGACGCGTGGCTTTTCGATATGCGCGACTTCGCCAGTTGGAGTATCAGCCTGGGACGTTGGGGCGGTGTGCAGGTAAGGCTGCACGCCTTCTTTTTGCTGTTTGCGGTGCTGACGCTCGTCCTCGCCTTCGACCCCGGGGAGGACAAATCGCCCCTCGCCTGGCAAGGGCTCTCGGCGCTGGGCATTCTGCTCGTCAGTGTGCTGCTGCACGAATGGGGCCATTGCTTGGCCGCCATGCATTTTGGTGGGCGGGCCGACGAGATCGTGCTCGGTCCGTTGGGTGGGCTCGCGCCCGTGCAGGTGCCGATGGCCCCTGTGCCGGAGCGCGTGGCCGCGCTCGCCGGTCCGGTGACCAACCTGCTCGTGGCGCTCCTTTGCCTGCCGCTCTTGGTGGCCATGAAGGTCGATATCGTCGGGTTGCTGAACCCACTGTCGCCGATCGAAGTGATCTCGGGCAACGTTGGGCCGGTGTTGGCCAAGATGACCTTCTGGATCAATTGGCTCCTGTTCGTGGTGAACATGCTTCCCTGCTTCCCGCTGGATGGGGCGCGGGTGCTGCGATCCTTCTTGTGGCCAAGCTTCCCTTATCCGACGGCCGTGGTCATCGTGGTGCACGTCGCCCAGGTGACGGCGGTGGCGCTCGTGGCCGTGGGGGTGATCTTCCGCCACTCACTGCCTGGCTATCCCCTGCCAGCCTGGGCGCCGCTGTCGCTCTTGGCGATCTTCTTGTTCTTCAGCGCTCAGCACGAGTTGCAGCGGCTCGAGACCGACGACCGCGAAGGGGAGTTTTCCGACTACGACTTCACGCACGGCTATACGAGCTTGGAAGCGCCGGCGCGCGCGGCGCGCCGCGGCCCCGGTCCCCTCTCTCGCTGGCTGAATCGCCGCCGCCAGCAGAAGAAGCTGCGGCAAGCCCAGGTCGAAGCCGACGAAGAGCGGCGGGTCGACGAAATCCTGATGCGGCTGCAAGAAGTTGGCATCGGCGGAATCTCCTCCGACGACCGGCATCTGCTCGAGCGCGTGGCTGCCCGCTACCGCGAGCGCCAGGGCAAATAGCCCTTCGAGTGGCCGCTACGCTTACCCAGCGGTTGGCATGAGCCGGGCAAAGGCCTGAGCGATTTCTTGATCCTGACGCGCGAGCACGCTCCGCAAATCGAGCAGTACCCGCCCGCCGGCAACGCGGGCCACGACCGCCGGTTGGCCGAGCCGCAGTAGTTCGGCCAAGGCTTCGGCAGACTCGGCGGCCGGCTCGACCGCCACGCACCACGACCGCAGCCGCAATTCCGCAACGGCGTGGCCGCTCAAGAACGCCTCGTCCGCCACGGCCTCGGCGCGGGCAAAACTGGGCCGTGCTCCGAGCTGCGCCGCCAAGCGCTCGGCGCGATTGCGCAGGTTGTCGAGGGGCGTGTGCAAGAGGTGCAAGATCGGCAGCGCGCGCTCGGCGGCGGCCGGCTCTTGCCAGGCGCGCAGCGTCGCGGCGAGGGCCGCGAGCGTCAGCTTGTCGACGTGCAGCGCGCGAGCCAAGGGGAATCTTGCGAGGCGGTCGAGCAACTCGCGACGGCCGACGAGCAGGCCGCATTGCGGACCACCGAGCAGGTCGCTGCCGCTGGCGATCACGATGTCGGCGCCGTCGGCGACAAGCTGCGCCGCCGTGGGCCCACCGAGCTCACCGAACTCGCCCGCAAGCGCCGCGTACCCTGCGGCCACGACCACTGGCAGCCCATGCTGCTGACCAAGCCGCACGAGTTCCGGCGTCGTCGGCCGCTCCACATCGCCGCTTGCGCGCCAACTCGTCGGCTGCACGCAGAGCAGCGCAGCGGTGTCAGGGCCGATCGCCGCGGCGTAGTCGGCCACTCGGCACTTGTGCACGGCGCCTACTTCGCGGAGCGTTGCTCCTGCGGCCAAGTCGGTCAGCCGACAACCGTCGACCTCGCCCATGTCTTGCCGGGACACCACGACCTCGCGGCCGCCGGCAAGTGCGGCGAGCGCCAGGTGGAGAGCTGCCGCGGACGTGTTCACGACGAGCGCGGCTTCGGCGCCGCTGAGCAGCCGGAGGAGCGGCTCGACGGCAGCTTCGCGGGGCGCGGGCGCGCCGCTCGTCAGGTCGAACTCGAGATTGGCGTAGCTTCGTCCCACTGCGACCAAGGACTCGAGCGCGTCATCGGACAGCGGCGCCGAGCCCAGTCCGGCGTGCAGGAGCACGCCTGTCGCGTTGATCACCGGTCGCGGCGCCGGCTGTTCTCCCTCAGCGATGCGGCGGGCGATGCGCTCCGCCAGCTCGCGCAGATCGGGCAACTTCGCTTCCCCCGCGGCCGCACGCGCTTCGCGCCGCAGCTCGTCGAGCGCGGTCCTCACGCCTGACACGACGACGTTGCGATTCAACCGGTCGACCAACCCGCGCAGCGGCTGGATCTCGAGCAACTCGCTCACCGAGGGAATGTGTTGCAGCACTTTGGGGGTCATGTGAGTCAGGCGTGCGAATCAAAGAGCCGGGAAGAATTAGGGTACGGCGCGGGCTTCCAGCCAGTCGGCGTAGTCTAGTTCATCGCCGCGGTCGGCATAGTCGACGACGAGCCGTAGCCGCTTGGCGCCCGCGATGTCGACGTCGATGGGAATTGGCGGCTGGCCGCCGCGGACGACGTCGCTTGCGAAGCGCTCCACCCATTTTCCGTCTCCGGGATCGACGAACACGCGAAACACGGCGCTGCCCTTGCTGCCGGCGGCGCGGTCGATCGCCGCCAGCGCGGCGAAGCGGCGGTAAGGCTTTTCGAGCCGATAGGTGAGCTGCGCCGCGCCGTGGACGCCGAGCCCAGAGAGATGAAGCTGCTCTCGGCTGCGCAAGGGCCCGCCTGTGACATTCTTATTGCGGCCGTAGTGCGGCCAGGGTGCGCCGAGAAACGGCAACTGCCGATAGCTCTCCGGCTCGAGGTCCGAAAGGAAGTCGGCTCGCGACTGCCGGGGCTGCAAGAACACGATCAGCGCGCGCTGCGTCTGCCAGCGCTCGCCGCTAGGCAACTCGAGCTCGGCCTGCTCGTCTTCGATTTTGAGCGCGCTTACGAGCAGGCGGCTGCCATCGGCCAGTCCCACCCAGAGCTTCCCGCTCGCGGGCGGCGCCCCTGTGGCGGCCAGCGCGACCGCGGTCACGCGTTCCAGCGGCGTCTCGAACGTGCCGCGCTCCCCTTGGAACGACAGGTCCTGTTCGCCCAGGTGCTCGAGCTGTCCTGACAGCTCGTCGCCATTTTGCAGCCGCAACCGATCTCGGTCGCGCGCTTCGTCTGCCCAGGCCTGCAGCGCTGCTCGTTGTGCGGGGCTGAGCCCGGCAGCAAAAATGACGCCGCGCAAGTCGTCGCGTCGCAGGTCGATCGAAAAGAAACTCGCCGAGCTCAGCCCAAAGCGGTCTTCCTCGGAGGACTCAAGATGGGCGTAGATCACGCCCGCTGGGCGCAGAAGCCACTCGGGATCGCGCCCCGAGACGGCTGGATTGGTCGGATCGGCCGAAGTCGGGTCCGCCAACTCCGCCGGAGAGCCCCAGCGGACGAGCTCAGCCCACGGGACGGCGGCCTCTGTTCCCTGCCAAGCGAAGGTTGCGCCCGCTGCGTCGGCCGCCACGAGCCGCGCCGCCACCGCGGGGCCGGCGAGCCGCCACAGTTCTGCCGCGCTCGAGTCGTTGACGCCACAGGCCAACAGCAGCGCCGTGCCGATCGTCGCCGAACAGAGCCAAGACCGAAGTGCGGGCCTCATCGCTGAAAGATCGGCAGATAGTGGTTGGGAACCTGCAGGATGATGCAGGCCATGCTCGTGGCGTACTCGTTCGAGTAGCTGTCGACCCATTCGCCTGCAGGCTGCTGCAAGGCCACCAGTTGGTCGCGGATGGCCGGAAACCACTTGGCCCAGTAGTCGCCGCCGGCGAGCCACATCGCCTGCACGGCGTAGTAGTGGCCGTAGAAATAGTAGATCTCCTGCCGCATCGAGTCGGCCTCCGGCAGGAACTGCATGACGAACTCGAGTCCGCGCTCGATCTCCGCCCCCTGATAGACGCCTGCGCTGTACAGAGCGACGACTCCGGCCGCCGAGCGCGGAAAGGCGCTCAGGCCGCCGGAGAGCATGTACATGAAGCCGCCGTCGGGGTTCTGACTGCGCTTCACGTAGTCGATGCAGCGCTCGACCGTTTGCCGAGGGACGTAGATGCCGGCGTTTCGCGCTGCCCGCAGCGCCATGATCTGGCAAATGGTCACCGAGATGTCGGCGTCTGCCCGCTGGGGCTGGTAGCGCCAGCCTCCTTGGTCGTTTTGCGTCTCCACGATCAAGCGAATAGCGCGGGCCAGCTTGTCGCGCAGGTCGGTTCGTTGGCTCATCCCGTAGGCTTCGGCCAGGAACAACGTAGCGAAGCCATGCTCATACATCGGCCCGTGGCTGGCGGCCGCCGGCACGTTGATGAAGCCGCTTTCCGATTCGTTGGCCAAGAGATAGTCGAGGCAACGATCGACGTGCACCCCGTAAGGGCCGCGTCCCGGGGTGCTGCCGCTGGCCAAGAAGGCGAGGCCGCCAACGGCCACGATCGCCACGTTCTGGCCATAGCGCGTGTCTCCGAGCGTGCCGTCGTTCTTCTGACCCGACGCGAGGAAGGCCAAGCCCTTGTCGATCGCCTGGCGGGCGGCGGGGGTGAGCCATTCTCCGGCGGCCGTTGCCGGCTGGGCGAAGCCGGGCCGCGCGCCGCAAACGCCGGCGGCCAGGGCGCCGAGCGCTGATTGCAGCCAGGCGCGGCGGTCGAACCCTAGGGCGCTAGACGCCTGTGAAGCTCTTCGCTCGCTCATGGCGCCTGCGGCTCGGCGAGCCGGCGGAAGTAGGCTTCGATCTCGCGCTCGTACTTGGGGTGATAGCGCTCGCCGGCTGACTGCTGCATCTGCTTGCGCGCAGCGGCCGGCAAGTGGCCCCATACCTGGTCGACGAGTTGCTGCCGCTCGAGCGCCGTCAGCGGTCCTTCGGCCGGCCGGCCCGTGGTGCCCTCGGCCCCTTGCGGCTGCCCGCTGCCCCCCTTGGGGCTTCCGGTCGCCGGCTTGTTGCCAGGTTTGTTTCCGGGCTTACTACCCGGCTTGTTCCCGGGCTTCGAACCGGAAGACTGGCACTGCCCTCCCTTGCAGGCGGCCTCCATGGCGGCGATCAAGAGATCCAGATCGCGCACGATCCGCCGCTGCTCGAAATCGACGTCTTTGCGAGTCTCGCTGGGGCCCTCGATGCGTTCCGCCACGCCGTGCATTCGCCGTGAAATCTCGGTCAGCGAGCGGCCGGTCGCTCCGGCGGCCGAAGGAACGCCCGCGCCCGGTCCCGGAATCTTGAAGACGCCGGGCGGTTCTTTGACCACCGCCGGCTGAGACGCTGTCGGCGCGGGAGCGGGCGCCGTGGATTCGTCGACGGTCGGGGCAACCTCAGGCATTCCTTCGTCGAGCAATAGGTCGACGGCGGCCGACCGCTCGTCGCCGGGGCCCGAGCCGGCCCAGGCAGCGCCAGCGTTCGCGCCGGCCATGACCAGAGCCAAGGTGAACCCCAGCAAAACGCTCGCACTCGGCCAGCGCCTGCTCGCGTGATGCGTCATGGTTTGCCTCCTGGGTTTTGCATCGCCGGCGCGGCCGCCGTAGCGGCCCGTTCGGCAACTTCCTCGGCCAGCTTGGCCAGCCGTTCCTGTTCGTCGCGCAGGCTTTTGAGCGTCTCGGCGTCCGCCGATTCCGTTTGGCTGGCGAAGCGCTGCTGAATCGTCTGCTGCCACTGCCGCACCAGCTTCAGCTCGGCCAGCAACAGCGGGTCGCCCGGCGGCGGCGGGTTGCCGGGTTGGCCTTGGCCGCCCGGTGGCTGCTGCGGCGCCGGCTGCTTGGGGTCGTCGGGCTTGGGAGCGGCCTGTTCGAGCGAGTCGGCGAGTTGCGTGAGCCGCTCGATGGCCTCGCTCTGCGCTTGCTGCGTCGCGGCGCCACGTTCGGACCGCTCGAGCAAGTCTACCGCGCGAGCCATGGCCGCCGAAACCTGGTTCAAGGAGTATTGAACCACCGGCGCTTTGCCGGAGGCCTGAGAAAGGCCGTCGACCTGGCCGCGGAGTTGGGCCTGGTCGTTCGCCAGCGGCAGCGCCTGCGTGGCATCGGCGGATCGAGTGCGGTCGAGCAACCGTTGCTCAGCGTCCCGTAGCTCGAGGGCCCGAGCGCGCAGCTTGGCCGCTAGGTCTTCGTTGGCGTTGGGGGGCTGCTGACTGTTGGCGGCTGCCAGCAGTTGCTCCGCGGCCTTCTTGGCGGCCTCCGCGGCCGGTTTGGCTTGGTTTGCACGGGCGGCCTGAGCCGCGGCCGACATTGCCTGGCTCGCGGCGGCCGCCGCCGGCGCGGCTGCGTTCGAAAGGGCATTCGCCTGTGCCTGCAAACTCTTTTGCAGCGCTGCCTGTCGCTGGGCCAGTGCAGCAAGCTGCTGTGCATTGGCAGCCGCCGCCATTTGGGCCGCGAGCTCGGCCTGTCGCGCCTGCAACTCCGCGAGCGACTTGATGGCTGCGTCGTCGGCCGCCGGGCGCACGCCGCGCAGCGTGTCGACCAAGGCATCGAGGTGGTCGGCCGCTTGAAGCTGGGCTTCGGCGGCCCGTCCTGGCCGGTTGGCCTCCAAATCGGCGGCGGCGGCCTGCATTCGCGGACCGATCCCGAAGGTGGCGGCTTGTGCGAGCGCGGCTTCGACCCGTTCGAGGAGCGGGGCGTCGCTGGCCGGCAGCTCGCTCGAGAGTCCGGCCAACCGCTGTTCGAGCGTGGCGAAGCGGCGGCTCAAGCGGCGCTGCTCCGCCGTCCGATGGTCGAGCTGGCCCGTTTCCACGACCGACAGTTCCTCGCGCGCTCGACCGAGCGTGGCCGGCGCCAGTTCGGCGCTGGCGGCCGACATGATTCGTTCTTCTTCGGCCACGGCCGCAAGCTGCGCGGCGAGTTGCTGCAGCAGCTCCCAACCCTGCAGCGCGCCGACGAGCGGCCCCAGCGCGTCGAGCACGGCCTGCTGCCGGCCTTGGATTTCAGCGAGCCGTGGCGCACGCAGCGAGGCCGGATCGAGCGAAACCTCCCGCGCCACCGCCACGGTGTCGGCTGCCAGGCCAGGCAGCAGCTTGGTCTCGAGCGACGCGATCGTTTCCGCCACTTCTTCGAGCCGGCGGCCCGCTTCGCTGTCGGCCAGGCCATTCGCCCCCAGCACGTCGCTCAGACCGCCCGCCCGTTCGAACACGCTTTGCGGCCCATCGACCAATTGGCGGCGCACGATCCCTTGATCGCGGGCCGCGGCCGCGAGCCCCGCAGTTGCCCGCTGCGCGCCAGGACTCGTGGCGCCGGCCAGCCGCTGCTGCGCGGTCTCCTGCAACGCGTGAATGCGGCGCAAATCGGCGAGCGCCTTGGCCATCTCCGCCTCGAATCGCGCGAGAAACTCCTCGCGCGTGACGATCGCCAGTTTGAGCGGGGCGCTGCGCCCTTCGTTCGGACGGCGATCATGTGCCACGGCCGCCAGGCTCAGCGTGGCGCCAGGCACGGCGCCGGGAATGTCAGCCAGGCGCATCACCGTCGACAACGCACCGGTCGACGGCTCGGTTGGCGGAATCTCTGGGCTCGTGCGCGGGGCGGCCGGCCATTGCCGGCCGGGCACAGAAGTGACTTGCGCCGCGCCGTCCGCAGCGATCGCGCGGGCTTCGACGCCCAGGTCTTGCAAATCCCAATCGTCTTCCGCCGTCGATTCGAGCGCGAGTTCAGCCTCGGGCGTGGCGTAGGTCGATGCCCCGCGGACCTTCAGCCGGGCCTCGGGAGGTTCGTCGGGCAGGGCTTGAATCGACCACTCCTCGGGTTCCTGCCCGACGACGCCGTCCAAGTCGGTCAGTTCGATGTGATACGAGCCTGAGCCGGCGATCAGCCACTGCTCCTCGGGCCGCGGCGACGAGCGGAAGCTGCGGCGGTCGGGATCGACGGTGAGCGGGATGCGCGCATCGTCGTCGAGCGCGACCGCAGCGCTGGCGATTGGTCGGTCCGCCGTGCCCGAGAGGTCAACGCGCGTCCCCGTCACGGCGCGCAGTGAGCGCTCGGACGTCGACGGAGCGAGACCCAAGTATTCCGGTGGATTCAAGCGGACGCCTACTCGAGAAATCGCCGGAGGTTCGACCACCTCCACGCGCCGCGGCGTGGGCATGCGGTCGTCCCCCCCGTCGGCCCAAATCCAAAAGCTCTCGCGGGGCCCGTCATGCTGGAAGCGAACGGCCGGCCCCCCAGAGGTCAGCCGCAGCGTTTCCGACTCGCCCGAGTCGTAGTCGAGATGCACCGCCACCTGAGGCGGCAACGCGCCCCGTCGGTCGATCACTTCGGCGGCCAACGCGTGACCACGGGCGATCTTCGTCGGCAGGCCGCGGAACTCGAGCTCGTGCTGCTGGGGCCACGGACGATCGGACCACGGCAGCAGCAGGCGCGCGACCCCCGCGAAGGCCAGGCTCGGGCTTGCCAGGCTGATGAGCAACAAGAGCGTCACCGCGCTTGCTCCCGCGATCAGGGCCCGGCGGCAGGGGCGTGGGTCGACGGCCTGCCGGAAATCGAGCGGCTCGACCGCGGCCCAAGCGTCGTGAACGACGGAGCGCTGCAGGGCCGGAGACTCTCCCTGGGATCGTCCGCCAGAACCGAGAAAATCGAGCGCGCTGGCCAGCCGGTCGGTCGGTAAGTCGAATCGCTGAGTAACCGCCTCGGCGAGCCGGATTTCGGAAGTCGTTTTCCGCAGCGGCCAAATCCAGCGGCGGACCGCCGCTCCTACGACGGCGGCCAGCGCCAGCGTTTGCAGGTAACGCAGCCCCCGATCGTGGTAGCGAAAGACATAGTCGAGCACCGCCAGCCCCACGCCCGCCAGCACGATGGAGGCCGCCACCCAGCCCAGGGCCCGACCTGCTCGCAACCAAGTCAGATGGCGACGCAGACTAGCCAGTTTGTCGAGCAGGGGGTGAGACACGAGGAACGAGAGTCTCCGAGGTCGGCAGGAGCGACCGGTCCAGCATAACACATCAGCGCGGCGTCCAGAAAACGGCCGCCCCGGCTCGAGCATCCGCCCCGGCATGACGTTTGCTGCCAAGTCGTCTGCTTGGTTTTATCCGCGAAGGAGGCCAAAATGCCCAACCATTCTGCCGAAAGAAAGCAGCGCAGTCAGCAAGTTGGGGCGGCGGCCTCTGTGGAGAACGACCCCGGCCTGGTTCGCCAGCGTCCAGGAAGCGCGACGGTGGACGCGCAAAATCAGCCTCCCCCCGTCGTCGAACAGGATGATCCAACGGCGCAATGGAATGACAACGAACATTTGGACGAACCGATTTTGTTGCAGGCGCAGCGCCTGCTCGAGTCGGCCGGCTCGCGCGAGCGGGCGCTGGCCGCCGTGGAACGGGCAGCGGAACGGCGAGAACCGTAAGGGGCGGGGCACGAGGGGCGCACGCAGAGCGGGGCGGGAAGAAACGGACTTGGGCAAAGCACGCCTCGACCCGCCTTCGCGGCGGGCCCACCTGATCGGGGCAGCACCACAATGATCCCTCCTGCAAGTTCGCCGTACTCGGGCCTGGACCAATCGCCGGGCTTTGTCGTTCCTCCGCGCGCGACGGACTCGAGCCGAGCGTCCCCGCCAAGAGGAACCTGTATGCCCGACCTGTATCGAAATCACGATGAAGTGCTGGCGATGCTCGGTCACGAGCTGCGCAATCCTCTGGCGGCCATCGCCACGGCGGTCGACCTGATCGAACTCACCGCGGAACCCGAGGGCGCGCATCGCGATGCCATTCAGACGTTGCGCAAGCAGGTGCCGGAACTCGTGCGGCTCGTGGATGGTTTGATCGACGTGTCACGCCTGCTGATGGGGCAGTTGCGGCTCGCCCGCGAGGCGACCGATTTGTGCGAAATGGTGCGACAGGCGGGCGTCGTTGTCGAACCGATGTTGGCCGCGCGCAAGCAGCGGCTGGTGCTCACGACACCGGCCGAGGCGGCGACCGCCTTCGTCGATCGACAGCGGTTGCAGCAGGCGGTCGTGCAGTTGCTCGAAAACGCCTCGAAATTTTCTCCCGAAGGGGGGCTGGTGCGGTTGGATCTGGCCAGCGACCTCGAGTCAGCCACTTTGTACGTGCGCGATGAAGGGATCGGCATCGGCCCCGGACTGCTGCCGCACGTGTTCGAGCCGTTCGTGCAGGGCAGCCAGACCCTCGACCGCGCGAAAGGGGGCGTCGGCATCGGGCTAACCTTGGCCCGCGAGCTTGCCCGCCTGCATGGCGGTGAGCTGTCGGTCGCCAGCGAAGGCGAGCGGCGGGGGAGCGAGTTCACGCTCAAGATTCCGCGGGGAGAGCCTCAGGGATAGGAGGATTCGAGCGATGCAACCATCACCGGCCGCTGCCCCGTCGCGCGTGTTGATCGTGGAAGACAACACGGGCATCGCCACGATGATGACGGCGCTGCTGCGGCGCCTGGGGCACGAGGTTCGCGCCGTATACGATGGAGAAGCCGCGCTGACAGCCACCGAGGAGTTTCGGCCGCACGTCGTGTTGCTCGACATCGGTCTGCCCAAACTCAGCGGATACGACGTCGCCCGCAGGCTGCGCACCCAACCCGCCGGCAGCCAGGCCTTGCTCGTGGCGCTCACGGGCTACGGCCAAGACAGCGACCGCCAGGAGGCCTTCGACGCTGGCTTCGACGAGCATCTGGTCAAGCCGGTGGGGCTTGATAAATTGCAGGAGGTGCTGGCCCAAGCGCGACGCTGATTCGCCGCGCTTGCGAAGGTTGGCGCCTCTCCGCGGAGCCCTGGCGCCCATGCAGCTCATTCCGGTGCTCGATCTCTACGACGGCCGCGCCGTGCGCGCGATCGGCGGGCGGGCTCGGCACGAATATCCACCGCTCGAAAGCGTGTTGCGTGCCGGCGAAGGTCAGTTCATGGCGCTGGCCGAAGGACTAGCGCGCCTTCAACCTCCCGCCGTCTATGTGGCCGATCTCGACGCGATCGAAGGACGGCCGGGCAACCACGACTGCATCGCCGCGCTCTCGCGCGCCGGTCTCACACTCTGGCTGGACGCCGGATTCGCCGACTGCGAAGGCGCAGAGCGACTGCTCGAGCGCTATGGCCAGGCGGCCGCGATCGATCTTGTGGCGGGGCTCGAGTCCCTGCCGACTCCCGCGGCGCTCGCACGGCTCGTTGATCGCTTCGGCCCGCAGCAGGTGCTGTTCAGTCTCGATCTTCGCGATGGGCGCCCGCTGGGAACGGGCTGGGGCCTTTCCTCAGCCGACGACGTGGCCGGCGCCGCGCGGGACTGTGGCGTGCGGCGGATGATCCTGCTCGACTTGGCGGCAGTGGGGCGAGGGGCCGGCACGCCCACACGCGAGCTCTGCGCTCGGCTAAGCGCTTCGTCCGACCTCGAACTCATTACCGGCGGCGGAGTGCGCGACGAGTCCGACCTTGCGGCCCTTGCCGCGGCGGGCTGCAGCGCGGCGCTGATCGGGGCGGCCCTGCATGACGGGCGCATTTCGCGCGAAGAGTTTCAGCGGTGGAACGCGCCGCCCTTGCACCCCACTACGAACCTCCTGGAGCCTGCCCGATGAACATTGAAATCCTGGACGCGCCGCTTCATTTCCGCCTCTACGGCAAGTCCTCCGCCGTGGAGAACCAGCGCTATGGCGAGACCGGCATGAAACTGATGGACGAGATGTGGAAGATCGTCCGGCAAGCGGGCGCCGCCAACGCCGGGATCAACCATTGGGTCTATCTGGCGGACGGGCGGATGTTCGTGGGCGTGGAACTGCTGCCGAATGCTCAGGCGCCGGCAGGGCTCGAGCCGCTCGAATTCGACCTGCAGCGTTACCTGAAGCACCTGCACGTCGGCCCTTATCAGGCGCTGCCGGCGAAGTGGCAGGCGCTCAAAGACGACCTGGCGGCACGGGGCGAAACGACGGGGTCGCCTGCGCTCGAGATCTACGGTCACCACTGTGACGATTCCGCGAAGGCGGAGACGACGATCCTGATCGGGCTGCAAGCGTGAGGGAAAGCGCTTTGGAGTGATGAGATCGGCAGGCGCCAGGCGGTCGCCGCAGAAGGCTGGACATTTCTCCAGTCGTATCCCGGCAACGGCCTATCGATCGGTACGGGGCGGCCACACGAAGCCCGCGGGAAAGGTGGAGCATGCCGTTAATGAAAACGGCCGCGCCGGCCGCGAATGGTTTGATCGCTTCACCCGTGCAGCCGTCGTCCCAGCGGCGGTCGGCAGCGCCGCTCCCCCGACGAGATCCCGCCGCCTGCCTTCCGATCTGCCCAGGCAACATTTTCAGAGGTTAGGCGTGCCCGCTCATGCGGAGGAGGTGCGACCACCGATATCGCCGATCGGGGGCTGCGGTTAACCCTGGGCTCTCGCGATCTCCATGCTGGCGCAACTTGCTAATCGGCTTATTGCGAATTCAGGCCTCAGCTTAGCTATCTTCACCACGATCGTAGCTGGCAAAGCCTTTGTGAGTGAGCCGGCGGGGATCGTGGTGATTTGGCCGGCAGCCGGGCTAGTGTTTGCCGCCCTGGTGCAGACGAATCGCGCGCGCTGGGGCGATGTGTTGGGCGCCGCTTTCGCCGCCAACACGCTCGGCAATTGGCTCCTCGATCAACCTGCCGCAGTCAACCTGTGCTTAAGCATTGCGAACCTGGTTGAAGGCGTGGTGGCGGCCGCGCTCTTCCGGGACCTCGTTCGCGGGCGGGCTGCGCTCGATCATCTCCGGCAGGTGCTCGCGCTGCTTGGATCGGCGTTGGGGAGCACTTTGCTGTCGGCGACGGTGGCGGCAACCGCGCTGACCGTGCTGGCGGGCGCCGAGTTCAGCACGGTTTGGATCACCTGGTTCATCGCGGACTTTCTGGGCATTCTGTTGGTAGGCGGGTTGATCTGTGCCTGGTCCAATCTTCGGGTCATGCGGAAGCCAGCGGCCGGCGAGCGGTGGCTTCGCGTTGGGTTGGCGGCCCTCCTGTTGGCGTGCGCCGTGTGGGTTTTCACGGCGTCTGATGAAACTCAAGTCTGGGGCTTTCGCCGATCGTGGACACTCGTGCTGTTGGCCCAGTTCGTGGCGCTCCAGTGCCCTCCGCAGCAAACGCTCCTGGCGTTGTTCTCCTGCAGCGCGATTGCCGTGGCGCTCACCTTCTTCGGCAGCGGTCCCTTTGCGCTCTCTCCCACGAGTCAAAGCGATCATCTGCTCGACTTGCAGGCGTTCCTGAGCGGCATGGTCGTGGCAAGCCTTCTGTTCTGCGCGGCGGCGAGCGAACGCCGCCAGGCAATGTGGCGGATCGAGCGGAAGATGTGGGTGTTGGAGCGGCGGCGCGAGCGCGCCGCTCGCGATGCAGCGGAACTCGCTCGGCAGGCAGGGCTGCTAAGAACTGCGAATCGCGAGGCCGAGGCCGCCAGCAAAGCCAAGAGCATGTTCTTGGCCAACATGAGCCATGAAATCCGCACTCCCTTGACGTCCATTCTCGGCTTCGCCGAGCTGCTCAAGGAGGAACCGCTCACCCTGGACGGCGGGTCCGCCGTCGAAACAATTTACCGCAATGGCGACCATCTCCTGACGCTGCTCAACGATCTGCTGGACCTCTCCAAGATCGAATCAGGCAAGCTGGAACTCGAAACTCGACCACTCGATCCCCGCGCTCTTTTACGCGAGGTGGCACAACTGGTGCGAATTCGAGCGGAAGAAAAGGGACTCGCTCTCACGCTGACGGTCGCGCCGTCGGTTCCCCCGACGATTTACTCGGACCCGACGCGTCTTCGCCAGGCCTTCCTGAACATCGCGTTGAACGCGATCAAGTTCACCGAACGCGGATCCGTGGAACTGTCGCTCACGCGCATGGACGACGCTGCAAGCGCCGACCGGCTTCTCTGTTTCTGCGTGACCGACACCGGCATCGGCCTGCAGCCCGATCAGGTCACGAAGATCTTCGATCCGTTCGTGCAAGCCGATGCATCCACAACGCGTCGATTTGGCGGCAGCGGTTTGGGACTTGCCATTTCCAAACGCATTGCCGAATCTTTGGGCGGCAGAATCGACGTCGAGAGCCAGCCCAATCGAGGCAGCAATTTCCGGTTCTACTGGGCCGTCGCCGACTGCACGACGGTCGAACAGACTGCCTGACGGGCCGAGGGCTCGCCGGGCAGCTCTCTTGTGGCCATGCGGGAATGCCTGACGCTCTCGGCCTGCTCGTCCTTGGACTTCGCTTTCATGCCGAGCTTCGAGCGCGCCGCGCATGCGGCTTGCCGCACGATCGCTCGCGAATATCTGCTTCAAGGCTAAGATGGGGCGGCCGTCGCGCAGGTTGAACAACGTCCCACGATACGGCGGCTAGGCCACCGGTCCCGTCTGCCGGTGAAACCTCTCAGAAGGCCCGCCCGGCGACTCTGATGAGTCCGCCGGGCGGGTTTTTTCCTCGGTTTCTCGACGGCCAGACGCCCGTCCGCGTGTGAAGACGCCCCGCACGAGCGCAGCGAGTTTTTTGCGAAAAGGCGCAACTACGTCAATCCTCGAAGCGGATCGCGAGGATCTCAAACTTCATCGTGCCGGCGGGCACGGGGATTTCGACCTTGGCGCCCACCTTCTTGCCGAGCAGGCCCTGGGCCAGCGGGCTCGTGATCAGGATCTTGCCTTCGTCGTAGTTCTCTTCGCCTGCGCCGACCATGATGAAGGTCTCTTCGTCGCCGAAGTCGAGGTCCTTGACCACCACGGTCGCTCCGAAGACCACCTCATCCTTGGGCAGCCGCGAAGTGTCGACGATCTGGGCCCGCGCCAGCTTGTCGCGGAGGAGGTTGATCTTGGCCTGCAGAAAGCCCTGCGACTCGCGGGCGCCATGATATTCGGCGTTTTCGCTCAGATCCCCCTCGCTGCGGGCCGCGGCCACGCGGGCCGTGATGGCGGGCATTTCCACGGTATCCAAATGCTCGAGCTCGGCCTTGAGCTTTTCGTAGCCGGCGCGTGTGACCGGAATGAGGTCGGACATGGGAAGGCCTCTGGCTGGGCAGGCAGGAAAAAAGAAGCGGCCCGCCTCGAGGGGGCCGCTGCAGATATTGTGTGCGAATCAGCCACGGCTGTAAAGGCGGGCGACGCCGATTGCGGCGACCTCAGCGGGCCGACGAGACCGCAAGCGGGGAGAGCCAGCCCACCCCTCGGGGAAAGGGCGAGCTGTTGCTTCCGCCCGTGCAGGGGCGCAGGCGCCTTAATCGACCCGTCGCTCAGTCCCTTTTGCCGTCTTGGCAAGCTCGGCGGCTCGCTGTTCCAGCAGCCGCCGCACCTCGTTCACGTCCCAGTCGAACGTCAGCCGCCAGTCGACGATGTTGACCTGCCACGGGAAGACCTTGGCGTCGGGGCGCTTGGACTTCCAGATGTCTTGCAGAATTGCGTCGAGTTCTGCCTCGGGCAACGCCAACTGACGCTGGGTCGCCTGCGCCGTGCGCAGGGCGCTTTCTCGGCCGCTCCAGTCGGTTTCAGCGAGTTGGGCATTGAAGGCGGCTGCGCGCTTGCGCTCGAGTTCCGCCCGCAACTCCGATTCGGGACGTGTTGCTGCTTGGCCATTCAGGGCGTCGACGGCCGCATGCTTGGCGCCACGGACAACCATGATGACGAGCACGATCAGGATCGCCGCTCCGCCAGTGGCAAGTTTGCGGCCATCCGTCCCCGCCGGGACGTCTTCGCGGTTGGGCGTGGGCGTCATAGCGCTGCCTCTTTCGGGTAAGAGTTTCCAGCTTAGGTCCATCTTGCGAGCGAGCTCAACCTGCTGTGGGCCCAGCGGGGGACCCCACGCCCTAAACGCTCAGTTTTTGGGAACCGGACGGTGCTGGCACGATCGCCTGAGCGTCGTCACGCCCACTTGAGGCAGCGGGGCCGATTGCCCGGCACTTGTGCGAGTGGTGTCGTTGCCCCAGCCGCTCCCATCCTTTGGTTGTTCAAAAACCCGTGCATTAAGCGCAGCTCACGGCAGCGACATCCTACCTTCGCGCGCCAGTCGCTCACTAGCTCGGCAACCGCTCGCGATGGCTCTCGATGTGGGCTCGCATTTCCTGATCGGCTTCGCCGACATGGCCGGCCTGCAGCGCGTCGATGATCCTTTGATGGCTCTCGATGCCCTGAGACCACTCGGCTTTCTTCACGCTTTCGCGGAAGCGGCGGAAGAAGACGGCCAGCACATCGGTAAACGCCATCAAGGGCGACAGGCGGCTGGCGCAGATCAGCTCGCGATGAAAGGCGATGTCGAGTTCGACCCAGCGGGCCAGACTGCGCGCTTGCCGCAGGTTGAGGTTGATCGCGTTGAGCCTTTCGTACAGCGAGGCGTCCTCCTGCATGCGCCGCGCGACGTGCGGCAGCACGCCCGCTTCGACGAGGACGCGCGTGTCGATGAGTTCCGTGGGAGAAACGTCGTGCAGCGCGGGATGAAATCCCAGGTACTCAGTGACCCGATCCATGTTTACGCTCCCGACCTGCAGCCCGCGTCCCGGCTTGGCCTCGACGATGCCGAGAAACTCGAGCGACTTGGTCGCCTCGCGCAAACTCAAGCGGCTGACGCCGAACTTGGCCGCCAACTCGGCCTCGGTCGGGAGTCGGTCTCCGGATTTGAGCTGTCCTTCGAGAATGAACGACTTCAGTCGCTCGGCGACGAGATCGCGGAGCTTGGAACGTTCGATCGTCTGGACCATGACGCGCTCTCGAGAGACTGCGAGCAGATGATTGACGGCCGCCATGACCGATGATTAGATTATCTGACAATCTTGGGGCCGTCAACGCATGGCGTCGTTGTCGCGCGTCGATGCCGTGCGGCCGCGGCCCACGGACCACCCGCCCGACATCAGCCCGCCCCGCACGATGAAAATCGCGATCACCGACTACTCGTTTCCCAGCCTCGAGATCGAGCAAGGCCTTCTCGAGCCGCTCGGGCATCAAGTCGTCGCCTGGAAGGAACGCCGGACCGCGGCCGAGTTGCCGGCCTTGGTGGCCGATGCGGATGCCGTGATCACGCAGTTCGCTCCCGTGAACGCGGACGTGATCGCCAGCATGCGGCAAGCGAAAGTCATCGTGCGGTACGGCATCGGCGTGGATAACGTGGATCTAGACGCGGCCCAGGCGCGCGGAATTCCGGTCTGCAACGTGCCGGACTACTGTATCGATGAAGTGGCCGACCAGACGCTGGCCTTCCTCCTGGCCACGACTCGGCAAGTCGTGACGAACTGCCTGCAGAACCGGGCGGGAAAGTGGGGCTTAGCGACGTCGCTCGAACAAATGCGGGCGCTGCGCGACCTCACGGTCGGCGTTGTCGGCTTCGGCCGGATCGGCCGCGAGGTCGTGGCCCGGCTGCGGCCGTTCAAGTGCCGCGTGCTGGTGCATGACCCGGTCGTGGCCGCAAGCGCGATTGAACGAGCCGGCGCCGATCCGGCGCCTCTAAGCGAACTGCTGTCGCTTTCGGACGTGATCTCGTTGCACTGCCCTGCGGTCGCCCAAACGCGGGGGATGGTGAACCGCGACTCGCTCGCGCGGATGAAGCCGGGAGTGATCCTGATCAACGTGGCCCGCGGCGATCTCGTGGATTCCGCCGCGCTGACCGAGGCGTTGCAGAGCGGCCAGGTGTCGGCCGCCGCGCTGGATGTGTTCGCGCCGGAGCCGATCCCGGCCGATCATCCGATCCTGCGGATGGACAACGTCATCGTCGCCTCGCACATCGCCTCGTGCAGCGTTCGGGCCGTACGTCAGTTGCGCGAAACGGCGGCGCACCTGGCGGCGGCCGCCTTGCGGGGGGAGCGCCTGCCGAATGTCGTCAATGGAGTCGGAAGTTAGGCAGCCCTAGGCGGAGCGATGCGCGATTCGGTTTTGGTCACTGGCGCCAGCGGTTTCATCGGCACTTGGGTGCTGCGCGAGGCGCTGTCGCGTGGGCTGCGGCCGATCGCCTTCGATGTGCAGAGGAACATCGAGCGCTGGCGTCGAGTCATCGGAGCCGAGGCCGATCAGGTGACGTTCGTCGCCGGGAGTCTGCTCGATCGCGGGCTGTTGGAGCGGACGGCGAACGAGCAGCAGGTCTCGCACATCGTTCATCTGGCTGCCTTACTGACTCCGCAGTGTCAGCAGGATCCGTTTCTCGGGTGCGAAGTCAACGTCTTGGGGAGCGTCGCCGTGTTCGAGCTGGCTCGGACCTGCGCGGGACGAATCCGCGGGATCTCTTACGCCAGTTCTTATGCCGTTTATGGACCTGAAGCCGACGATGGCCCACTCGGGCTGGCGGCCGGAGAGAACCGACCGCCGTCGTTTTATGGGGCGTTCAAGCTGGCGGTGGACTCGATCGCCGAGCAGTATTGGCGGCACTTCGGCATCGCCTCCGTCGGAATCCGGCCGCACGTCGCCTATGGGCCGGAGCGCACGATCGGTCTGACCGCCGGCCCTTCTCAAGCCGTGCGGGCGGCTGCGCTGGGCGACGCTTACACCATCGATTACACGGGCCGCGTCGGTTACGACTACGTCGAAGACGTGGCCCGGGCGTTCGTCCAAACGGCGCTAGAGGCGCCGCCTGGGGCGACCGTCGTCGACCTACCGAGCCAGCTCGCAACCACCGAAGAGTTCGTCCGCGTCATCGAGCGCGTCATCCCCAGCGCGACCGCGCGGATCGCCGTCCGGGGCTCGGCAATTTCGGCCAACATTCCCCCTCGGCCGCACTTCATCTCGGAGATCTTTCCCGAGTGGCGGGCGACAACGCTCGAAGAGGGGGTCCGTGCGACCGTCGAGTTCTATCGAAACCATGCGGGTCGCGCCGCTCCGGCGGCTGCCGATCCTGCCCGAGTGTCCTCTGCGCTTGCGGGGCCGCAGCTCTAGCGAGTTGCACTCCAGACTCCTACCATCGCCGCGAAAGTCGCCTGCATGAAACTAGTCCGCTACCAAGACAGCGCAGGGAAACCATCGTTTGGGCGCCGCCATGACGATGGCCGGATCACGCGAATCGAGGGCGACATCCTCGGCTCCTTTGCCGACACCGGCGAAGCGGCCCAGGTCACGAAGCTGCTGGCCCCGCTCGCGCCGCGCGACATCCTTTGCATCGGCCTCAACTACCGCAAGCACGCCGCCGAGGGCAATCAGGCCATTCCCGAGTATCCCGTGGTTTTCATGAAGAACCTCGGGACCGTGCAGAATCCGCACGATCCAATCATTCTCCCGCGCCGGTTGCGGAGCGACGCGGTGGACTACGAATGCGAGTTGGCCGTAGTGATCGGGCGCGAGTGCTACAACGTGGCGAAGGCCCAAGCGCTCGACTACGTGTTGGGCTACACCTGCGCGAACGACGTGAGCGCCCGCGACTGGCAGATTCAGAAGGGGGGCAGCCAATGGTGCCGGGGGAAGACTTTTGCGACCTTCTGTCCGCTCGGTCCCTGGATCGTGACGCGAGATGAGATTCCCAACCCGAATGCGCTGCCGATCAAGACCGTGCTCAACGGGCAGACCATGCAGGACTGGAACACGGACGACATGATCTTCGACGTGCCGACGCTGATCGAGTTCCTCAGCGGGAGCACGCGCTTGTTGCCGGGCACCGTCATCCTGACCGGAACGCCGCACGGAGTCGGCAGCGCTCGCAAGCCGCCGGTGTTTCTGAAACACGGCGATCTTGTGGAGATCGTGATCGACGGGATCGGCACTCTGCGCAACCCGGTTGTGGATGAAACATGAGCAGCCGCTCCTTGTTGCTGACCACTCCGCAAAATCGACGCACCGTCTTTGGTGCGAAATTGTTGATCGGGCGTCGCTGGGGCGGGCTTCCGCCGACAACGCATGCCACGGCCACATCTTCCACATCTCCCTGAGAGGGCGAACCTCATGTGCTCCAAGAGCCATGCTAGGCGTTGTCTGCGTCCACTGATCGCGGCGCTGCTGGTCGCCTGCACTAGCGGCGCCTTTGCCGCCGAAACGAAGGACGGCGCCACCACGTTCGTAGACCACTCGTTGCTCGTCGCTCCCGAGTTGCCCTGCACCTGGCCCGCGGCCCCGTTCCCCCGGTTTCAGCTTACGCACCAGCGCGTGATCGGGCCCGACTCGGCCTACAACCTCGATGTGTTGCTGATCGACGGCAACACGGGCACACAGATGGACGTGCCGCCGCACTCGGTCGCGCGTCCGGATCTCAAGCGCGAGAAGTCGGGTCCACTGGGGTTGGCCTACACCGACAAGATCGAACCTTGGCAATTTGGCGGCGAAGCGTGCGTGGTCGATGTGCGCGACCTGCTCGATCAGGCGGCGAAGGGCGTGAGCCCGCTCATCGTGCCCAAGCATGTCGAGCGTTTCGAAGAGCAACAGCGGCGCCTGCGCTTCGGCGATGTCGTGCTGTTCCGCAGCGGCTACTCGGATCAATACTACCGCCCGCTGCCGGAAGGCAGCCGTTTCATCGCCGACGCCCTTGATCGCAAGGCGCCCGGCTATCCCGATCCCGACCCCGACTGTATGGAGTTCCTGGCGACGCGCGGCGTGATGACGCTCGGAACCGACAGCGCCAGCATGGGCCCGCTGCCAGACCTGGCCGAGCCGACCCACTATGCCGGTCTCAAGCACGGCATGATCTGGACGGAGAGTGCGACGAATCTGGGAGCGCTGCCGCCGACGGGCGCCTTCTATTGCATGCTGGGCCCGAAACATCAGGGGGGCCCCTACGGCGAATGCCGAGCGTTCTCGATCGTAGGCGGCGAACTGCCGCAGCGGCTCATCGACGCTGCGAAGCACAAGCGGGCGGTCGACCTCTCGCCGACCCTGGCTCCCAACCTGCCGATTACGTCTCCGGGGCTCGGCTCGGGACAACATCGGCAGACGTACCTGAAGATCGATTTCCTGTACTCCGAGTATCTCGACATGTGGCATCATGCCCATCTCATGGACTCGATGGCCGGTACGCATCTGGTTCCGCCGTCGTTCGCGCTGCCGCCGCCGGGTTCGAGCCCGGCGTATTCGCCGGAGGTGCGCGGCTGGTTGATCGACTATGAAAGGAAATTCGGCCCGCGCGGCACGAGTTCCTTGACGACCGAACAGGTTCCGCTCGCTTGGACCTGCGGTCCGGTGCGAGTCATCGACGTTCGGCATCTGGTCGGCAGCACGGAAGCGAAGTCCTGGCCGGCTTCGCCCGAAATCACGCCGGCCCATATTCAGGCGTTCGAGCAGCAGACGGGCGAACTCGAGGCGGGCGACGTCGTGCTGCTTCACACGGGCCACCTCGACCGACATCTCCGGCCGCAGCCCCATGACTCGGGCGTTTGGTCCGATCCCCTGCGCGGCCAGAGCGAGGGCTGGCCCGCGCCTGGCCCCGAGGCGATCGTCTACTTGAAGTCCAAGGGCATTCGTTGCGTCGCCACCGACGCCCCCGACCTTGGAGGCGTCGATCCCGAGCGGGCCTTAATGACCTATTGGGCGCTCGGCAGCCGCGAGATGGTGGGCGTCGAGTTCTTGCACAACGTCGGCGAAATCCCGCACGGTCGGGACGCCCATTTTTTGTTCGCTGCGCTCAAGATTCGCGACTGCCACGGTGGGCCGGGCCGGGCCATCGTGCTGTATTGAGACGGAACGTCGGAACCTCGCGCGCCGCCGGCAAGAAGACCTTATGATCGATCCAGCCCTCGAACAAAACACGCTGCGCAAGGTCGCATGGCGACTAGTCCCCTTCGTCTGCGCGCTGTACGTGCTGAACATTCTCGACCGGGCCAATGTCGGCTTCGCCCGCCTGCAAATGCAGGACGACCTGGGACTGAGCGAGGCGACCTTCAATCTCGGCTACGGGATGTTCTACGTTGGGTATCTGCTGTTCGAGGTGCCCAGCAATCTGTTGCTGCGGCGAGTGGGGGCGCGGCGTTGGATCGCCCGCATCATGATCAGTTGGGGGCTGGTGTCGTCGTTGACCATGTTCGCTCGCGATCAGTGGACCTTCTACGGCCTGCGCATCTTGTTGGGGGTCGCCGAAGCGGGGTTCTTCCCGGGCATCATCCTCTACTTGAGCTACTGGTTCCCCGACCGCGAGCGCGCCAAGATGACGGCGTTTTTCATGCTGGCCATCGGTTTGGCGAGCGTGGTGGGAAACCCGCTCTCCGGTCTGATCATGCAGTACCTCGACACCGTCGGCGGCCTTCACGGTTGGCAATGGCTGTTCTTGCTCGAAGGTATTCCTTCCGTCTTGGCCGGTCTCGTGGTCCTGGTGTATCTGACCGACTACCCCAAAGACGCGACGTGGCTATCCCGCGAGCAACGCGACTGGCTCGTCGCCCACCTGCGAAGCGAGGAGCAGGAGCGTCAAGAGCGCCACAACGCGGACCGTCTGGCGGCCATGCTGCAGCCGCGCGTCTGGCTGCTGATTGCGGTCTACTTCACAGTCGCGGTGGGCGCCAACGCCAGCGGCGCTTATCTTCCCAAGCTCGTCCAGGGGCAGTTTGTCGGCTCGAGCACCGTCCGCATCGGCGTGCTCAGCGCGTTGCCGCACCTGTGTGCTGTCGTGGGCATGTCGCTGTTTGGCATCAGCTCCGATCGCCGGAACGAGCGCCGCGGACATTTTGCCGCGGCGGCCCTCCTGGCGGCGGCGGGCTGGAGCCTTGCCGCGCTCAACCCTTCGCCGGCCGTGGCGCTCTTAGGACTATGCGCCGCTCAGACGGGAATGATGAGTATGCTGCCCGTGTTCTGGACTCTGCCCACCGCCTTTCTGACCGGCGCCGCTGCGGCCGGCGGCATCGCGATGATCAATTCCGTGGCGAACGTGGGCGGCTTCTTAGGCCCCACGATCCTGGGGGAGTTCGGCTTGTGGTCGATGGCGGCGATCCTGCTCGCGGGCGCCGTGCTGGTGTTCGCCGTACGAGACCATGCGAAGGCCTGAGCGCTCCCCTGTTCCTAGTCATGACTTCGGGTCGATTGCTATGACACCCTTATTCGATCTTGCAGGCAAAGTCGCCGTCGTCAGCGGCGCCGCGCAGGGCATGGGAGAGGCGACCTCGCTTGCGCTCGCCGAAGCCGGCGCTGATCTGATGCTCGTCGATCGCAACCTGGCGGGCGCCACGGCGACGGCGGAGCGGGCGCGGGCGCTGGGCCGAAAGGTCGCGTGCGCCGACACCAACGTCTCCGACCCCGCGGCCATTGGTGAACTGTTTCAACAGGTCGATGCCGTATTCGGCCGGGTTGACTTCCTCGGCAACATCGCGGGCGATGGTCACTTGGCCAAGCCGGAGGACCTGACAATCGCCGACCTGCACCGCGTTTTGCAGAACCTGGTGGTCGGCCGTTTCGCGATGTGCCAGGAGGCGGGGCGGCGGATGCTGGCCCAGGGGCGCGGGTCGATCATGAACATCGGCTCCCTGGCAAGCTCAACCGCGCTCGGGCGCGGACACATCGCCTACAGCATGGCGATGGGCGCGGTCATCCAGATGACCCGTGAGCTGAGCACCGAGTGGAGCTATCGCGGCGTACGCGTGAATTGCGTGACGCCGGCGCAGGTGGTCAACCCCAGCTTGACCGCCCGCATGGAGCAGGACCCGACGCTCGCAGGCCGATTCTTGCGGGGAATCCCGGCCGGACGGCTCGGGCAGCCGCAGGACATCATGGGGCTCGCGGTGCTGCTGGCTTCCGACGCGTCGACTTGGATCACCGGCGCCATCATCCCCCTCGACGGCGGCAACCTGGCCATGAACGCCGGTGGCACGCCGGGGCACGAGCAGCGCGACGTTCAGTCCTTCCGAGCGGAACAGAAATGACACCGGACCACGTTTCGATGACGCCTAGTGAATGCCTCGATCTCTTCCGTACGATGCTCATCATTCGGTACACCGAGGAAGAACTCGCGCGCTGTCATCAACGCGGACTCATCTTCGGGGCCTGTCACACGTACGTTGGCCAAGAGGCGATCGCCGCCGGCGTCTGCGCTCATCTAACCAAGGACGACCCGATTTTCAGCACCCATCGTGGGCACGGACATGCGCTGGCCAAAGGAATGCCGCCGCGGGAGCTCATGGCCGAACTGTTCGGTCGCGCCACTGGCTGTTCGCGGGGGCGGGGCGGCTCGATGCACCTGTTTGCGCCCGAAATCGGCATGATGGGAACGAGCGGCATCGTGGGGCCGTGCATCCTGCAAGCCTGCGGCGGCGGATACAGCGCAAAGCTGATGAAGACCGGCAGGGTCGCCGCCGCGTTCTTCGGCGACGGAGCGGTCAACAACGGCGCGTTTCACGAAGGCTTGAACATGGCCAGCATCTGGAAGCTGCCGGTCCTGTTCATCTGCGAGAATAACCAGTTCGCCACCGAGGTGCCGTTCGCCTATTCCAGTGGAATCCCCGACGTCGGGCGGCGAGCGGCCAGCTACGGACTTCCCGGCTATGAGGTCGACGGCAACGACGTCCTGGCCGTCAGCGAAGTCGCTCGCGAAGCCGTGGCTCGGGCGCGGGCGGGCGACGGCGCGACGTTGATCGAGTGCAAGACCTACCGCACCCGCGCCCACTCGGAAGGAATGGGAGATTTCACGTATCGGACGCGCGAGCAGGTCGAGGAATGGAAGCGGCGCTGCCCGCTGGCAACGCTGCGGCAACGGTTGCTGACGGAGTTCGGCTTGGCGGAATCTCAGCTTCAGCAGCTCGAGTCGGAGATCGCCGCTCTCGTGGCGGAGTCGCGTCAGTTCGCCGAAAACAGCCCGCTGCCGGATGCGGCTTCTGCGACGACAAACATCTATGCTCCTCGGCGCATCGTCGCCGAGCAAGCCGCGCCGTCGGCCGATGCCCGCGAAATCACCTTTAGCCAAGCGACGCACGAGGCGCTCTCCGAGGAAATGTCCGCCAACCCAGACATCTTCGTCATGGGGGAGGGAATTGGAATTCGCGGCGGCAACTTCAAGACAACGGCCGGGCTCTTCGAACTCTATGGTCCCGAGCGGCTGTGCGACACTCCGATTTCCGAACGCGGCTTTGTTGGGCTTGCTGGCGGCGCCGCCATGACGGGCACGCGTCCGGTCGTCGATTTCATGTTCGCCGACTTCATCCTCGACGCGATCGGCGAGATCGTGAACCAAATCGCCAAGATCCAGTACATGTCGAGCGGCCGGCTGAGGATGCCCATCTTGCTCAGAGGCTGCATCGGGATCGGGCATTCGGCCGCTACGCATCACTCGGGCAGCTACTACGCGCTGTACGCGCAGGTCCCCGGTCTGCGGGTCGTCGTACCGTCGAACGCCTACGACGCCAAAGGCCTGATGAAACACGCCCTGCGCTGCGACGATCCGGTGCTGTTCCTCGAGCACCGCGAAATCCTGGCGACAAAGTGCCACGTTCCGCAAGAAGACTACGAGATCGAGTTCGGTCGAGCGGCGATTGCCCGCGCCGGTCGAGACGTCACGGTCGTTGCGCTCGCGCGCATGGTGAGTCTCACGCTGTCGGTTTGTGAAACGCTGGAACGAGAAGGCGTCTCGGTCGAAGTGATCGACCCGCGCACGATCTCGCCGCTCGACACCGAGGCGATTCTGCAATCGGTCGCCAAGACGGGGCGGCTGCTAATCGTCGACGAGGCTCCCGCTCCTTGCGGATTCGCAGCCGACGTGGCCGCGCAGGTCGCGGCGGCCGGCTTCGACGACCTCGACGCGCCGATTCGGCGGCTGACTGGGGTTTTTTCGCCCACGCCGTATAGCCCGCCGCTCGAAGCCGCCGTCGTGCCGAATGCCGCGGCGATCAGCGACGCGATTCGTTCGCTGGTAAGGGAATAGAAATGGCACACGAAATCACGATTCCGCGGTTGGGCTGGTCGATGGAGGAAGGAACCTTCGTCGGCTGGCGGAAGCAGGATGGCGATCAGGTTCGACGGGGAGACGCCCTCTTCGAACTCGAGGGCGAGAAGGCGTCTCAGGAAATCGAAGCCGTCGACGAGGGGATCCTGCGAATCCCCTCCACGGGGCCCCTGCCTGGCAGCGTGCTCAAGGTCGGCGCCGTGATTGGCTACTTGGTCGAGGCCGGCGAGCCGACGCCAAGCGCCCTCGAATCGCCGCCGTCGGCCGCCCCGACTCGAATTGAGCCGCGGCTGCCCCCGGCCGCGCCCCCCTCGGTCCGGCGGCTGGCGCGGGAGTTGGAAGTGTCACTCTCCGACGTCCAGGGGACCGGACCTGGCGGACGCATCGTTCCGGCCGATGTCCAACTCGCCCGCTCCATGGAGAGCGGCGGCGGGCCATCCGGCGTCACCCGCCCCTCGCCGCGTTTGGCCAACAAGCCAGGGGCGTTCGCCAGCCCTCGCGCCCGCCGCGCTGCCGCCGAACTGGGGATCGATTGGGCTCAGTTGTCAGGAACCGGCAGCGGTGGACGCGTGCGAGAACAGGATGTCCGAGCCGCCGTCGCACAAGATTCATCTTCCGCGAACGCTCCCCTTCTCGCAGCCGGCCGTGGACAGCGAATTCCGCACACCCGTCGCCGGCGAATCATCGCGCAGCGCATGGCCGCCAGCCGGCAACAGACCGTTCCTGTCACGCTCACCACGAAGGCCGACGCGACGAACCTCGTGAACCTGCGCGACCAATTCAAAGCCGTGGGCGGTTCGAGGCCCGTTCCCAGCTATCAGGACATTATCACGAAGCTTGTCGCCGAGGCCCTCAAGCGTCATCCGCTGCTGGCCGGCCGTTGGGAGGAGGAGGCGATCGTTCTGCCTGCCGAAGACGAACTCCATCTCGGCCTGGCGGTCGATACGGACGAAGGCTTGCTCGTACCGGTCCTGCGGAACGTGGGCGGGCAGGCGCTCCCCGATCTGGCTGCCCAATCGCGGCGCCTCATCGAGCGGGCTCGCGCGGGAACGCTTGTGGCGGCCGAGATGCAGGGGGGCGTGTTCACGATCACCAACCTAGGAGCTTTCGGCATCGACGCGTTTACGCCGATCATCAACGCTCCCGAAGTAGCCATCCTAGGGCTGGGGGCCATTCGCCGCGAAGCGGTTGTCCTGGACGACGGCCAGATCGCAGCGCGGCAACAACTCACGCTCAGCCTCACCTTTGATCACCGCATCATCGACGGCGCTCCGGCCGCCCGCTTCTTGCAGGATGTCGTAAACGCCCTGGCTAACCCGTCGGCGTGGCTGCTCGCTGCGAGCGGCCCCTGAATCGGGGCGTATGCGCACGAATCGGCCATGGCGCGTTATAAATGCCGTCGGCCTCCGCCTTGGTATCTGACCGCTCCTCTTCAGCCCCAAGGAAAAGATACCCATGCGCATTCAACTCCTGGCCCTGTTTTTGTTTGCGAGCGTTTCCGGCACAGCCCTGGCAGCGGATCCGCTCGTCGAGTCGTATCTCACGGCAGGCCAACTCGCCCAAGGCGAGACGGAACTCACGCGGCATCTCGAGAAGCGGCCTGACGATACGCAGGCCCGCTTCGGGCTCGGCGCCCTGCAATTTCTGAGAGCGATCGAGGGCTTGGGGCAGGGCCTGCATCGCTACGGGGCGATGGGAGCAGAGTCTCGGGCAGCTCGAATGTTGCCGCTGGTCCGCCTGCCCGTCCCTGAGAACCCGGCGCCGGAAGCGATCACCTACGCCGATTTTCGAGCGATTCTCGAACGCCTGGTCGTCGACCTGCAGAAAGCGGAGACCACGCTCCAAGGGGTACACGATCCGGCGGTCAAGCTGCCGCTGCATTTTGCCCTCATCCGCCTCGACCTCAACGCCGACGGCAAAGCGGAAGACGATGAAACGTTGTGGCGGATCTACGCGGAGTTGAACCGCGGGGCTGGTCTCGATCCGCAGCAGGCAGGCAAGGCTGCCGATGATTTTGTGATCGCTTTTGACCAAGGCGACGTTCACTGGTTGCGGGGTTATTGCCATCTGCTCTCCGCATTGGCGGAAATGATGCTCGCCTACGACGAGCAGGCTCTGTTCGACGTGGTGGCCCCTTCGATTTTCGCCAAACCTGCCGGCGCCATTCCCGCGCCGTTGCTGCCAGCGTCCGCGCAGCAGTTCGAAGCCGACATCGCCGATGCGATCGCGATCATTCACCTGGCCAACTTCCCTGTGCACGACGCCGAACGGCTGCGCTCGGCCCACCGCCACCTGCAGGCAGTCATCGAGCAGAGTCGGCAAAGCTGGCAGGCCATCGAGGCGGAGACGGACGACGAGCGAGAATGGGTGCCGAACGAGCGGCAGCAAGGGGTCATCCCCGGCATTCGCGTAACCCGCCCCATCATCGACGGCTGGCGTCAATTCCTAGACGAGGCCGACCAACTGCTTGCCGGCAAGAAACTGGTCCCTCATTGGCGCGGGGTCCAGGGTTCGGGCGTCAATCTGCGCCGAGTGTTCCTGGAACCGCAACGCTTCGACTTAGTTCTGTGGGTCCATGGCGCGGCGGCCGGGCCTTACCTCGAGCAGGGCGAGACGACCAGCCGCGAGACTTGGCAGCGCCTCGCACAGCTCTTCGGAGGCAACTTCATTGGGTTCGCAATCTGGTTCAACTAGGGGTGGCGGGACGAAGTCGCGCCGGCTGCCGCAATGGGCGGGCGCCCGCATCTTTTGTGGGACGCAGGGCCGCTTGCTCTCCAAGCTTAACGGCCAAGTATTCCTTGGAGGAAAGTGAATCCGGTGGTACGATGCCGGGGGAGTTGCGTCCTCACGACCTGCTTTGAAAAGAAGTCGTCATGCCGCGGCGACGCGCCTTCACGCTCGTGGAAGTCTTGGTCGCGATCGTCATCATCGCGATCCTGATCGCGCTGTTGCTGCCGGCGGTGCAGGCGGCGCGGCGGGCTGCCCAGCGGGTGCAATGCGCCAACCATCTGAAGCAGATCGGCCTGGCAGGGCACCTGTATGCTGCGGCGAACCGCGAGTGTTTGCCGGCGCATTACAGCGAGGGTTACTTGGGCTGGCGATACGCATTGCTCCCTTACCTCGAGGGGCAAACGCTGTTCGACGCCGCCAAGCTACGAGCTGGCATGCTGACGCCTGCCCGAACCGAAGTGCTTTCCTCAATGTTGCCGCAGTATCAGTGCCCGGCGACGCCCGATTATCCCCGCCAGGTTTCCTACCGGGAGGGCGGTGGAAAGCTGTCTGGCGGCGCTCGTGACTACTATGCCCTGCACTCGGTGTCGATGGGATTTCGCTTGTCGCTCGTGTCCGGCATGTGGTGTCCTGAGACTGAGGCCATCTACACCTGGGACGAACGGCCGCAAGAATGGGGCGAAAGGAATAGCTGGCCCGCGCGGCTGGCATATGTCGCCGACGGTCTCAGTAATACGATCATGGTCTATGAGAGCGCCGCGCGGGGCGCTCTCTATTTCGCGAAGGGCGAGCAGCAGGACCCAGGGAATGCGACAATGCTGGAGTTTCCTTGGGGTTATGCAGACAACAATGGCGTCGTAATCATCCCTACTGATGTGCAGCCCATCAACTACTACAACTCTCAGCATTTCTTTGGCTTTCACTCCGGCGGCGTGAATACGCTGTTCGGCGACGGGCGCGTTTACTTCCTTGCCGAGACCACCGATGGGGTGGTGCTGCGAGGGCTCGCCAGCCGTGAAGGGGGTGAGGCAGTGAGTCCGCCGTAAGCTCATGAAACGTGCAGCGAGTGCGGCCGCAGCGATTCCGCCGCTAACGGGCCCCGCGCCGCCACCGCTCCACTTCCTCGCGCAGCTCCTCCTGCCGCGCCGCGCTCTCCTCCGGCGTCGTCGGGAACGGTTGCGGCAGTGTGCGGCGCGTCCAGAGCCACCAAATCGCGGCCGCGGCCACCAGCGCGAGCAAGCCCCCGACAAACTCCAGACGGCCCAGTCCGCCGCCTGCCCACTGGCCCAGCGCCGCGGCGCCGGACACGAAGATCCCCAGCAACAAAAGGGAACGCAGGTCGAAGGGCGCAGGGGTCCAGGGGCCGTCTTCGATGATCGCCGCCCCGGGGGCGCGCTGCCGCACTCCGATCGCCATGCTGGACCTCATTTCTCCGCGGCGAGCTCGTCGAGGATCCGTTTGATGATTTCGGGGTTGCTGATCAGCCCATCGACCGGGCGGCCGTTGATGGCCACCATCGGCGCCTGACGCACCCCCAATTGCGCGGCGACTTCCAGATCGGCCCGGATTGCTTCGGCCGTCTTGGAGCTTTGCAACTCCGCCGACAGCTTGTCTGGATCGAGCTTGAGCTCCGTCGCCGCTTGTCGGGCGGACTGCGGGGTGAGACTGCTCTGATGCTCGAGCAGCCAGCGATGCATCTTCCAGAAACCGCTACGCCCGCCCGCCCGTCCGGCGGCCTGGGCCAACAGCGCCATGTCGTAGCTCTGCGGGTAGGCGTCGACCTTGATCTCGGCCCGCAGCGGGTTGCCGCGCTTACTCAGCGGGTAGTGGCGGAATTCGAGCCTTGCCTGCGGATACTCTTTGAGCGCGGCGACCAAGGCGTCGGACGCCAGCTTGCATTGCGGGCTTTGATGCTCGCCGAAGAAGACGATTCGCGGCCCGTCCCCCGCGCGGCCGCCCAACGGCCAGCCTTCGCTCGGCCCCGGAATCTGCGTTGGCTGCTGGTTGCGCCAGAGGTCCAAGTACTTTTCCACGCCCAGCCGGGGCTGGTCGGCCTCGGCCGTTTTGGCCGGCAGGTTTTTGGCCGCGAGGGCCAGCACCGCCTGCTCGATCTGCTGAGGGTTGCGCCAGCCGCGGAGTTCGACGCCGTTGACGAACACGAAGGGGGTGCGGTCGAGGCCGTAGCGCATCGCCTCGTCGATGTCGGCGGCGATGCGGCCGCCCACTTCCGTGCCGGCGCAGGCCTGGCGGAACTGCTCGCGGTCGAGGCCGAGCTTGGCCGCCTGCTCCACATACTGGGCGTCGTCGGCCCCCTTTCCATGCTCGAGCATCCAGTCGGACATGGCCCAATAAGCCTTGTCGCCGCCGAGCACCCCTGCCGCTTCCACGGCGCGCGCCATGCGGCACGCCTGCGGGTGCCGGTTGTAGGTGGCCTTGGGATTGCAGTCCTCGCAGAAGGGGAAGTGCCGCAGCGACAGCGAAACATCTTCGCGGCCGCGTACTACCTCGGCCAGCAGCTTCTCGGTCGTCTGGCAGTCTTCGCACTCGTAGTCAGCCCACACCACGATCCGCACGCTCGCCGACTCGGGACCGCGACGGTAGCGCCCCGTGAAGCCGGAGGGGGGCAGGTCATCGACCGCGGGGGCCGCGACCACCGGGGAGGCAGGCGCTAGGGCCGCAGGTTGCTCGTCCACTGGCGGCGCCGGCTCCGCGGCCGTAGCGGCGGGTTGCGTCTGTACGTCGGTCTTAGCTTGGCCGGCGATGTCGTCGATCGACTGCGAAACTTGCTCTTCACTGCGCGCCGCGAGCAAATGCTCTTGGTTTCGCTCGTAGCCCCACAACAGGCCGAGCACCAGAGCGAACATGCCGCCGGCTGCAGCGGTCGTGGGCCAGCTGCTGCCGGCTTCCAAGGCGGGCGCCGGCAGCCGTTCGGCGCAAACCCAAGCCAAGAGGTTGGCCACGTGGACGGCCAAGCAGTAAGGACAGAGATGTCCCTGCCAGACCATCACGCCGACGTAGAACAGCGAAGCGAGCGCGCCCAGTCGCATGGCCCACCGCAACATGTCGGGCAGGCCACGAAGCGAAAGGGCCCAGCCCACCAGCATCCCGGCGAACCAGGCGACGCCGACCACCGAGAGCGGGAACGGGCCCAGGCTGCCGAACGTTCCGGAGGCGAGCAACGCGCAGGCGCTCTGAGGACCGCAGCCTGGCAACTCGAGCCCCTGGAGGTGCTGCAGCACGAGCACGATCGACGACCCGAGCGACTCGGCCATCAAGGCGAGCCCCACCCCCCAGGCAATCGGCAGGCGAAAGGCCGGCCGCTCGGGTTCCGTGGGAAACAGGCGAACGGTGCTCATAGTCGATCTCGAGAAGGGGCCGCGCTGCCGGTCCAAGCCGAAGAGGGCCTCGGCGGCCGCAGGCGGTGCGTTCCTTTGACGTTAACTAGCCCACAGCAGCGCGGCAACTCGCGGGGGCTTTGGAGGTTCGTTTGTTCGAAAAGCCAGTAGGCACAGGCTGGAAGCCTGTGCCACGAGGAGTTCCCAGGCTGGAAGCCTGGGCCGCGGAAGCATTCTCGTTGGTGGCACAGGCGGTCCAGCGTGTCTGGTCTGGTCCGTGGCACAGGCTTCTAGCCTGTGTAGGCAGCCCTTTGACGCCAAGCCCTTGTCCCGCAACAATGGGTCAAGGTGTCGACGGCCGCGGTTGAGGGGCCCCTGCAATGGGGAGCTTTGAACCTGGTCAGGGGCGAAAGCCAGCAGCCATAAGGAGTCATCTCTTTGTGCGGCGGGCCTCTCATCCGCTGCCGTCGCGCCGGCTTTAGCGACCCACTTTTCTCCTCGGCCCACCGCTCGCGGCGATCGTCGGCTCCCTGACCCTGCCCTCGCCGGCGCCCTCTCCACGGGAGAGCCCTGGCCGGGGCGGTTCCTCACGGAAGCCACGGATGTCGGACCCAGCCCCCAGCGCCTCCGGGCCAGCCTCGCCCTCGGCCGACCACGGCGAATACGTGGTGGTCGCCCGCCGTTACCGACCGCAGCGATTCACCGAATTGGTCGGCCAGGAGCACGTCGCCCGCGCTCTGAGCGGCGCCATCGCCGCCGACCGCGTAGGGCACGCCTACTTGTTCACCGGGGCCCGCGGGGTCGGCAAAACCTCATCGGCCCGGATTCTGGCCAAGGCGCTCAATTGCCAACGCGGCATGTCGGCAGAGCCGTGTGGCGAGTGCGACATCTGCCGGCAGATCGCCGCCGGCAGCGACGTGGACGTGCTCGAGATCGACGGCGCTAGCAACCGCGGCATCGACGAAATCCGCCAGCTCCGGCAAAACGTGAACGTCCGCCCCAGCCGCGCCCGCTTCAAGATCTACATCATCGACGAAGTTCACATGCTCACCCGCGAGGCGTTCAACGCCTTGCTGAAGACGCTCGAAGAGCCCCCCGAGCATGTGAAGTTCATCTTCTGCACGACCGAAGCGACGAAGATCCCGATCACGATCCTCTCGCGCTGCCAGCGCTTCGATTTCGCCGGCATCGAGACCGGTTCGATCGCCGAGCGGCTCGCGCAGATCGTGGAGGCCGAAGGTCTGACGGCCGAGCCTGAGGCGCTCGAGATCATCGCCCGCCGCGCCGCCGGCTCGATGCGCGACAGCCAATCGCTGCTCGAACAGTTGCTGGCGGTCTCGGAAAAGCAGATCACCGCGGCTGACGTCCATCGGCTGCTCGGCTCGGCCGACGAAGCCCGCGTGGGCGTGCTCGTGTCGGCGCTATTGGCCGGCGACGCCGCGGCGGCGCTGGCCGAGGTCGATGCGGCCCTGCACGCCGGCGTCGACCCAGGGCAGCTGCTCGAACAAACGCTCGGCGCCTATCGCGACCTAATGGTGTCGGCCGCCGGCGCGCCTCCGACGGCGCTCAATTCGGTGTCGTCGTCGCGGCGCGACGAGTTTGCGTCGCTAGGCCGTTTGCAAAGTCTGCCGAACGTGCTCGCGGCGCTCCAGGTGCTGGAGCAGGCTTCGTCGCGGCTGCGCTACAGCACGCACGGCCGCGTGATCGTGGAAATGGCGATCGTGCGGCTCTGCCAACTGCCGGACCTCGAGGAACTTTCGGAAGCGGCCAATCGGCTGCGCGACGCCGTGGTCTCGAGCGACGACGCGCCGAAAAAAAAAGCGCCCGTTGAGCTAAGCCGCCCGGTGCCCGCGGCGGTTTCCCCTGCCCCGGCGATGCCGGCGGCGAATGGATTGGCATCCCGGGCCCCCACCTCCCCCGCCGCAGCACCACCGACTGCCGAGCCCGCCGTCTCCCCCGCTGCCGCGGTATCCGCCCCGACGCCCCCTGCTCCCGACGCCCCCCTGAGCGCCGATCAAGCCCCGCACCTCTGGCGGCAGGCCCTGGCGGGCATCGACGGACTGCTCGGCGATCACGCCGGCCTAGCGGCTGGCGTAGCAATTTCTGGGCCAAACCTGCTGGTCGTGCAGTTCGAAGCGAAGTACAATTTCTCGAAGGAGTTCTGCGAGCGCCCCGCGGAGAGCGAAAAGCTGCGGACGGCCCTCCGCGAGGCCGCCGGACAAACGGTAAACCTGCGGTTCGACGTCGTCGCGGCCCCGGCTGTTGACGCCCCCAGCGGCCCCGCTCGGCGGTCGTCATCGAAGCGGGAGCGGCTGGCAGAGCGGTCGCAGCACCCCCTGGTGAAGCGGCTTGGAGAAGTTTTTGAAGCCCGCCCCGTAGCGCTCGACGAGCCTGACACTAAATGACTTAGAACGCTGCGGCGTTCGTCCAAGGCGAGAAAATGTTCCAAGGACTCGGCAATTTGGCATCAATGTTGATGCAAGCCCAGCAGGTGGGTGGCAAACTGCGGGACATGGCGGGCGACCTCCGCTCCCGCCGCGTCACCGGCGCCTCGGGGGGCGGACTCGTCGAGGTCGAAGCCAACGGCCTGGGAGAAGTCCTGCAGGTGCGGCTCGACCCGAGCCTGCTGGCGCAGCAGGACCGCGAACTGCTCGAGGACCTGCTGCCGGCGGCGATCAACGACGCCCTGGCCCGCGCCAAGCAACTGCATTTCGACGCCATGAAGGGAATGACCGACGGACTGAACCTGCCTGGGCTCGACGCGGCGCTGGCCAAAATGACGGGCCTCGGCGGCGGCGAAGATCCGGGGTTGAAGACTTAGGGCGGGCGGCGTGCCCAAGGTTGTAAAGCGCTTGCCGGTGAACCAACGAACGTGCCGCAACTAACCGAATCCGTAACGCGACTGATCGAGGAGTTCTCCAAGCTGCCCGGCGTGGGACGCAAGTCGGCCGAGCGGCTGACCTACCACATGTTGCGGGTTCACAAGAACGAGGCGTTGGCCCTGGCCGACGCGATCCGCAGCGTGAAGGAGAACGTGCGGTACTGCAAAACATGCTTTCATCTGGCCGAGTCCGACGAATGCGAAATCTGCCGCGACCCGCGCCGCGACCGCTCGCTGCTCTGCATTGTGGAGCAGCCGCGCGATCTGATCGCGCTCGAGCAGGCCGGCGTGTTTCGCGGGCTGTATCACGTGCTCTTGGGGCGGATCGCTCCGCTCGAAGGAGTCGGCCCCGATCAACTGACGATCGAGCCGCTGATCGAGCGGGTGCGTGCGGGAGAATTCCGCGAGATCATCATGGGCACCAACCCGACGCTCGAGGGGGACGGCACGGCGCTCTATTTATCGAACTTGCTGGCCGATCTGCCGGTCGAGGTCACGCGGCTTGCTCGGGGCTTGACGACCGGCAGCGTGCTAGAATTTGCAAACCGAGAGATTTTGGCCGACGCCCTGGCGGGCCGGCAGAAGTTTTGAGAACCACGACCGGTCGCGCGGATGGCGCGGCACGCAACGTCGCCACGATCGACAGGGCCGTTCGGCCCGGCGGCGCGAATCGCCTTTAGGAAACTCGCTCGAGACCCCCGACCATGCGACTCTCATTCGGCCAAGAGCTGCGGCAGGTTCAAAAACAGATCCTCGCGCCGCGGATGATCCAGTCGATGGAGATCCTGCAGTTGCCGATCATGGCCCTGCAGGACCGGATTCTTCAGGAGATCCAGGAGAACCCGACGCTCGAGATGCTCGAGGACGATCCGGACCTGCCGGACGAGCCCAACGACAAGGAAGACCCCGACGCCCCCACGCTCGAAGAGCGGGAACTGGTGGTCGACGAGAACAAGGACAACGCCGAGGACTTCGAGCGGCTCCTGAACCTCGACGAAGAATGGCCCGACCACTTCGAAGAGCGCTCCCGCCCCTCGGCCCAGCGGATCGAGGAAGAGGGCGACCGCAAGCACGACGCCATGGCCAACATGGTTGATCGGCCCGAAAGCCTGCAGGACCATCTGCACGCTCAACTCTGCGAGCTCGAGCTGACGCCTGAATTGCGGCAGATGGCCGACCGGATCATCTACAACCTCGACCACGACGGCCGCTTCTCGATGCGGCTCGAAGACATTCTCGATCCCACGGGCGGCCCAGGGCAGTTGGCGATCGCCCAAAAGGCGCTGGCGATCGTGCAGCGGCTCGACCCGGCCGGCGTGGCCGCGCGCGATCTGCGCGAATGCCTGCTCTTGCAGTTGCGGCCCGATATGCCGTTCTACGAGCAGCTCAAGACGCTGATCACCTCGCACCTCGAAGACCTCGAGCACAACCGGCTGCCGGCCATCTCGCGCCGCACCGGCTACTCGATCGACACGATTCACGAAGCTTGGGAAGAGCTCCGCACCCTCAATCCCAAGCCAGGCAGCGAATATCAAACCTCTTTCGTGCCGAACGTCACTCCCGACGTGTTCCTCGAAGTCGTCGAGGGGGGCGGCTACCGGGTACGGCTGGAAGACGGCCGCACTCCCAGCCTGTACATCAGCCCGTACTATCGGCAGCGGCTGATGAGCGGCCAGGCGACCGAGGCCGAGCGCGAGTTCATCAAGCGGAAGATCAACTCGGCCCAGTGGCTGATCGACTCGATCGAACAGCGCCGCAACACGCTGCACAAGGTGGCCCAGGCGATCGTCGACCACCAGACGTCGTTTCTGGAAAAGGGCCCCGAGTCGATCGAGCCCCTCAAGATGCAGCAGATCGCCGACAAGGTGGGCGTTCACGTGACCACCGTCAGCCGCGCGGTCGACGATAAGTGGATTCAAACCCCGCGCGGCATCTTCCCGCTCAAGCGGTTCTTCGTGGGCGGCACCGTAAGCGCTGACGGCGACGAGGTCGCCTGGGACACGGTGCGGCTCAAGCTGCAAGAGATCATCGACCACGAGAACAAGCAGGAGCCGTATAGCGACGACGAGCTCGTGCGCGAGCTCGGCCGCCACGGCCTAACCGTGGCCCGCCGCACGGTGACCAAGTACCGCAAGGCGATGAAGATCCCCAGCTCCCGCCAGCGCAAGGACTGGACCCTGACGACCGGCAACGGCGCCTCGCGCAAGCACGAAGAGAACGGGCACGACGACGAAGAGTAGTTGGCTCGAGCCGCAAGGCCTTTTTGGCAGAGCGGTTCTACGGCATCGCCCGAGGCGGCTTGGACGCGATCCCGCGTCTGTGGGTGCAGGCCTTTCTTCTCTACTTGCCAGGTCCTGGCAGCGTCACGGAAAGAATGCGATAGCAGCCCCGCAAGCCGGTTGCTACAATACCGGCTTCCGACCAAGCGGCCCCGGGCCGCTGGCTCGGGGCGTGGCGCAGCCTGGCTAGCGCGCTTGACTGGGGGTCAAGAGGTCGCAGGTTCAAATCCTGTCGCCCCGACTTAACGAGACAAGAGGCCCTTCGGCGAGCACGTCGAAGGGCCTTCTCATTTCCAGGACGAGAGTTGCGTCGACAAGCCGACAGTTCAAGCAGATGATTTCGAGGATCCGTCGCTTCGTGGCGTAGTCTGCCGTAAGCCACTGCTCCCGCAGGGTTTGCGAAAGTTCAAACGCTTTGACCGCCAAATCGCTCATTTCGTCATGCGAGCGGTCCAAGACCTCAAGCTGGAGTTTGAGCTTAGCCACGCGTTCCCGCAGATCAGCGTGCTTCTTGGCGAACAGCTCCGCGTCGATTTCTTCGCGAATCCGCAGATCGAGGAGCTTGTCTTGCTGCCCGATTAGCAGTGAGACCTGACGCTGGACCTCGGCGCGCTGGGCCTTCGAGTCCTGCTGGGCATCCATGGTCTGCGAGCGTAAGACCGTGCGAAACCACTCGCGAACCGTGTCATCTTGGATCCGCATGCGATCGAAGACGGCCAGCACCTGACGGTCGAGTTCATGCTCCGTCACGCGAGTCCGCGGATGCCCCGCCGCCGTGTAGCCGGTGCAGTGGTAGTAGACGTAGTGCCGATCGCCGCTCTTGAGCCGCTTGGTCTTCTTCTCGCCGGTGATGGGCCGCCCGCAGTGCCCGCAGACGATTCGCTCGCCAGCGTAGGTCAGCTCGTGGCTTTGGTAGACGTGCCCTCCCAAAAATGCCTGGACACGATCCCAGGTGCCGCGGTCGACCAGCGGTACGTGCCTGCCGGGATACCAGTGTCCACGAAACTCCACCTCGCCAATGTAGGCCCGGTCTCGGAGAATGCCATGCACCGAGCCCCGAGGGAACTTAGGCAGGTTGTCTCGGTAGGCTACGCCCTCCTCGCCCAGTTTCGCGACCAGGGCATCGAGCGTCAGTCCGCCGTAGGCGTAGAGCTCGAAGACTTTCCTTACCTTGGGACCAGTCACCGGATCGATCTCGACGACGCTGCGTCCCTGTTTGCGGACATTGCGGTATCCGTAGGGCGCCTTGCCAGCAAACCAGCCTTCCTTGACCCGGCGGGCCAGGCCCTCCTTGACGTCGAGCGACTGCTGCTCGGTATAGAAAGAGGCCATGTTGGCCAAAGTACGGCGCATCATTCGGCCAGCCGGATTGTTGTCCGTCGGCTGCGAGACCGAGATGAAGGGGACCTGGTACTCCGACTCGAGTCGCTCTAATTCGACGTAGTCGAAGAGATTCCGGGCGGCCCGGTCGACCTTGTAGAAGAGCAGGCCATCGAGCAGCCCCGCGTTTTTCTTGGCGAAGGCGATCAGCTCGCGAAAGGTGCGCCGCTCGTCCGTTTTGCTGGCGGTCTCGGCAATGCGGTACAGCCGCACGATCTCGCCGCCGGACTGCAAGGCGTACCGCCTCAGGGCTTCTTCCTGGACTTCCAGGGAAAACCCCTCGCGTTCCTGCTCGCGGCTGCTGACCCGGGCCAAGGCGACGAACTGTTTCACGGTAAAGTCTCCGCAGCGGCAAGCCGGTGACGATCACGAGAACACGACTTCATCGTCCCGAGACGCGGCGGCGCCGTCAACCGGCCCAGTCTGGCCCTGCAACGTGTCCTGAGGTCCGACATGCGCCGACGATCAAGCTCCTGGTACTCGCACGAGCCTCATTTCTGGGGTTGTGCGCAGGATCGACGACTCGACGGCGCGCTAGCGCCAAGCGATTTGCCAGGCTTCGGCCTCTTGGGCTGCCTTCCGAATGTCTTTCAGCACGTTAGCGGTGGTCGCCTGCTCGTTGGTCAGCAAACTGGTCAAAAAGCCAGTTACAGACTTCCCGGATCCAACGAACGCAGCGTCTCAAGAGAAGGGTTGTCGGCCTCAATTCGCCGCTGCAAGCGATCTAGCTGCGCCTGGCTGGGCGGCGCGGGCGTCGGAAGCGACTCGGCTACAGTCCTCTCGACCGAGAGTTCCCGCACCTTCCCGTCCGGATCCTCCGTGGTCTTACTTTCGTAAACCTTGCGAAGCTCCCAGCGCGGACCAAAATGGTAGACGGCGTAGTAGAGAATCTTGCCTTGTCGATCGGAGACGCCGCCACAACGGCAGGCCTCATAAAACATGTAATGCACGTCCTGCCAGGCGTGCGTTTTTTGGTCGCATTCTTGATCATGGACGATCGACGCGTTGCGGTATTGGCCCTTGAGAGGGCCGCCCACGATAGTCCAAAAAGCGCGCGGAATCGAGGCGCCATCAATCACTAGCCCCTTGGGCGCCTGCCAGACTTTGCCACGCGGGTCGACGTACGAGAAATCCTCGAGCAGCTTGAGCAACCGACCGTCATCGAGAAACTCAACCTTGGCCGACGTTGGAAACTTGCCCCATTGTTGCCCGGAGACGCCAGGATCTGGTCGAAGCCAAAAGCCGCGCAAGGCGAACCAACCGACAACGGTGAGCCCAGCGAGAACACTAAAGAAACCTCGTCGCGTCATGCGCTGCACCTGACCTTCCGGAGCCCCGATCAAGTCGTTGTAAGACAGCGTCCGGTGTACCGTCAATCGCTTCCGGGCCACAAGACCGTCCTGCGTGCGTTCATCGCGAACGAGCGTCTCAGCAGCCAGAATACGGCGCGATCGCGAATAGGTCGAAACATGGACGGATGCCCAGAATGTGGCGGCCAGTTGACCTCGTCGCCCGCCACAATGACTATCGCAGTCAGCAGAAAACCAACCGCTACCGTTGGACGCGATGCCGCCATATCATCGATCGCCCGGCAGCTCCTCCGCCGACGGAGCGCGAACGGCCTGCGCAGTCTTCGCCGCCGGCCTGAGGTGCGTCCGTTACTGTACGGCGCGTTCTATTGTTGCAGCCAATCCGGCCGCCGCACCTGGCGCCGCTGATCCGCAGGCGCGTTCTCGTCGAGCACGCCCGAGTAGAGTTGGCCGCAAAACGCGCATTCCCAGACTTGCGGGCATTCGCCATCGCGAGCGTCGCGAAGCGGCAACGGCGAATGGCACTCAGCACAAGCGTTCATTGGAGGCTGCAAAAACCCCAGGCGGCTTGCGGACGTGCGCTTTAGTTCGTGCTTGCCAGCGCGATACCGATTCTCTACCAGCGGGAGGAGCACGAATTACGAAAAGCGCGGCGGCGGGCGGGAGTTCCGCCCGCCGCCGTCTCTACCACACAAGCGCTCACGTGGACTTCTTCGAAAGGGGGATTAGCAGAGCTCTTCGGGAGCCGAAGGGCCGGAACGCCCGTCGGACCCAACGGCGCTCTCCTTCGGCTGCCCGCTGCTGACCAAACGTCGCAAGCCTTGGCCTGCTCCGTGTCGCAGCCGACGAACGGTCCATCGCAAGAACGCCCAAGCGGCCAGGAGCAGCAGCAACAAACGCCAGGGGAAAGCTCGCGAGGCTTCCGTGACGATCGGCCGCGCCACGTGCTGGGCCGAACTCTCGATCAGCGGGCGCACCACCTGCTGGCCCGTCACTTCAATCGCCGCCTTGGCTACCTCGGGTTGCAGCGCGGCCGCCGCTGCGACGCCGACCCCGATCGAGCCCTTGTTGCGCCAGGCGAAATCGGCCGTCGCCTGGGCGGCACTGCGACCGCCGATCGTCTGCGCCGAAACCTCGACGCTCTCCCGCAAAGCAGGGAGCGCCAGTCGCTTGGCGGATTGCTCAGCCGCCTCTTCGGCCCCTTCGCGGACCACGAAGCCGGAGCGTTTGACGACTCCTTTCATCCCTTCGCGGAGCAGTCTGCCGAGCTGGGCCGAGGCGACGGTCGGTGCAAGTCCGACCGCCGCCAACGTGAGAAGAATGAGCATGCGGTTCATGATGAAGGTCCTCGGCTAGGGTTAGTGGCTGGTCGACAAAAGCCATTCCCGACGGGCCGCCTGATGCGCGTCCCGCATCTTCCGCAGGCAGGGGATCAGCCCCGACGGTCCGTTCAGGATGACCGGCTCTGCGTTTTCCATTCGCCGCACGAGACTGGCGACGATGCTGTCGGTGGGATCGAAAGCGCGTTCCACCAAGGCATTGACGCCCAATTCCAACGCCGCTCCGGTAAGTACGTCCTTCCAACTGCCCGGTGTGGTGGTGTCGAGGCCGACGCGCCGCGCCCCGCCGCGCAGGCCCTGGGTGAGGGTATTGCTGGCGGCGATCGTCGCGGCCGTACGGGCGATGTCCTGCCGCGCCTCGAACAGCGCTTGTTGAATCGCTTGATCGAACATCCCGTTCCAGGTCGGAATCGCGACGTCGAGCTTGGCGATCGCCCGCTTGGCCTCCTTGGCGTCGACGCCCGCCGCGGTCAACAGGGCGTAGTCCTGGGCGGCGAGCAGGTTCTGGTAGTCACGGGCGAGCTCCGCCAACGCTTGGGCGACATCGCGCTCCGCGGCCACGTGACGCGCGAACAATCGTCCGATCTGCGCCTGGGAACTGGCGTTGTTCCACCAGTCGCGCCCCAATTGCAGCTTCTGCTGCCAGGACCGCAACTCCTCCACGAACGCCTTCAACCGGCGTGCGCTCCGCAGCTCGCGAAAGTACGCATGGCACGCAGCTTCGGCCTGCGCGCAGCTCGCGTCTGCCGAGCGGTTGGCCTTGTCGACGGCCGCGCGCAACGCATTGCGATCGGTGTTGGACGCTGGACGGACGACGGTCGGGGCGCGGGGAGTCAGCATGTGTGCGGCGACGAACGCCAGCGGCAAGAGCACGAGGCTTGCCGCCGTCCCCAGCCAGAGTTGGTGTCGTGGTGTCAACTTCATGACGTGGTCCTTTGCAAACGGAAAATGCCCGCTGGCGCCGACGCCGAGCGACGTCGCACTTGCACCGCGGGTTCAGGGGGGAACATGGCGACCCTGGTCGCCACGTTCCCCGCTCTAGACTCACGCGCCGTGCGCCCCTGTTGCGGATCGGCTCGCCGAAGAATTTGGAAACGGGGCCGCTGAGGAAGTCGGCGCGGAGCGGCTAGGCATTGCCCTCGGCAGGTGAGCGGGTCACGACTGCCAGCAATTGAGAGGTTCCCAATAGCATCGCCAGCGCGTCCTCGGCCGTCAGCGGCGCGTGGTAGTAGGGTTGCCAAACGCAAATCGTCCAAGCCAGCAGCTCCTCGTCGACCCAAGCCGGCGCGCCGGGAGGGACGAGCGGCGCCGCCGGTTGAGTCGACAGAGGAGGGGAAGAGCGGGGCATGAGGTAAACGCGGAGCTGCGCCTGTTTACATCTCGATCTCGAGATCCTGCTCGGGCGATGGCTGGGGCGCATCCACCGGTGCGATGTCGAGCGCGTGACGCTGTTCAAAGACTTCCTGCGGGAGGGCAACGCCCCAGAGCCCATATTCGTCGATGGGTTGGATGCCGTCAGGGAAGGCGGGGAGCACTTGGTCGATCTCGGTCAGGCCGCCCCGCAGCCACGCTTCGGCGTGGCCCGTGCCGATGGGTTGGAACGGTTCTTCATTCATGGGGTTTCCTCCGCAGGGGCAACCGGGGCCGAGCTTTCCTGGACATCACGCGCGGCACGCTGCTGGTCGGCCAGCACGCGCTCGAAGGTTCGCACGTCGAATCCCTTGGCGGCGGCCGCGCGCACCTCTTTGCGGAGCGTGACGGCGAGCTCGCCGAGTTCCGGCAGCGTCAAAGATCGCTCGGCGGCAACCGTCAGCGTGACGTCCCCCAGTCGGCATACCACGCGCCGCGTGCCGCCGCGGCGCCGTACTTGGCGACAGGCCTCGTCGCGCGTCAGCCCGCCCGCCCGAGCCGCCGCTGCAAGTTCGGCCCGCGCGGCCTCATCAGGAGCGCGGGCGATCGCGTAGCCCGTGCTCCGCGAAATTCGCCCGGCGTCGAGGTCTTCCTGCTGCGCTGCAGACAGCGTCAGGTAGGAGAGGCACTGCGTGACCATCGCCCGACTCAGCTGCAGCGAGTCGGCGAGCTCGGCGTTCGACCAAGCCCGCGCCGCCTTGAGCCGCTCAAACGCGCGGGCCTGTTGCAGCGGCTTGAGGTCGCTGCGATGGCAAGCCACCGAGAGCTGCAGCATCAGCATTTCCGCCGGGGCCGGCTGCTCCTCGAGCACCAGCGCCCACAGCGTGGTCCGTTTGAGCAACCGCAGGGCCTCGGCCCGCCGGTGGCAATCCAGGCCAATGTACCGATCGTTGTTGCGGCAGACGATGGCGGGCTGCAGCTGCCCGAATTCGCGAATGTTCTTGGCGAGCGGAATGACATCCTCGCGCTCGATCGGTCCGCGCGGCTGCCGCGGGTCCGGGTCGAGCAGCTCGAGGGGCACATGTTCCAATTGAGCGGACATGGCGGTCTCCTAGAACTGAATTGTGTAAGTCGCCCCATGCATTACGCGCCGCGCGTGGCGCCAGCGCGGCTGAAGCTTAGAATCACGTCGACGCGAGCAGCCGCTGCACGAGCTCCGCGACGGCGCGCACCAGGGGATCGCCGTCGCCGACGAGTAACAGGTACGCACCGAAGGCCAATGCCGGGGCCGCAGGCGCCAGGATCAGGGCGATCAGGCCGCCCAGCAGTCGGCTGCGGGCCTCGCGGAACCAGCTCGGCCGACGATAGTAGGGGAGCTTTTCCAGTAAGATCGGCCGGACGCCCGGGAGCAGTGCGATCGCGGCCCCTGGAGGCAGACGCAGCACTTCATCGGGGTGGATCAAGGGCCGGGCCGTCTCACTTTGGGTCGTGGAACCGCTGCCGCCCCAGCTAGTTCCGTCCGACACGTCGCGTGGGCTAGCGGATTTTGAGCCCCCCCAGTTCGTCGACGTTTGGTGGCTTTGGGAATAGACCGTCGTCGAGCCGATGTATTTGGAGACCTCTTCGGCGGTCTGCAAGTCGTTGGTGCCGGCGAAGATCGACGCCACCGTGCCACGAAAATCGGCCGCCTTCGCTTCCGGAAAGCAGCGTTGCACCTGGCTGACGGCCTGAAACAGCAGAAACAGCCGCAGTCCGTAGCTACGGCCAAAGCACGTCGCGGAATAAAGCGCTTCGATGTCCCCACCGAGGCTGGCGGCCTCGTCGAGGTAGAAGCGAATCCGGCGGCTGCGTGACTCCCCCGCCTGGAACACGTAGTTGATTAGAGCGGTCACGATGATCCGCTGCAGGCCGGCCATCTCCCGCAAGCGGTCGACCGGCAGCAAGCAGTAAATCGACAAGTGGCCGTCAAGAAACTTGCGCACGTCGAACGTGCTGGCTTGCAAGGTTTTGGCCACCGGGACCGAGTCCATGAAGGCGAGGCTGGTCAAGGCATAGCTGAAAATGTTGTTGCCCGTATTGCCTTGGTAGCGACGAACTTGGCCAGCTAGCCGCCGCAGCAGTCCATGGCAGGCGTTCGACTGCTCCATGTGGGCCAGCATCTGTTCGGTTAGTTTGGCGTTCGAGAGAATCTCGCGGACGCGCCAGAGCGTCGCCTCCTCGGGTCGCGCGCAGCTCATTAGAAAGGCGATCGCCGCCTCGATCACCGACTGCGCCGCGTCCCCCCAAAACCTTTCGTGCTCGTGCCCGGTTCTCACGATCACGGCGTTCGCCAATCTGCGGGCCTCGTCCACGAGCGTGTCAGGTTGGCCGCGATAGAGCGCCAAGGGATTGAAGCCGCTGGCGGGAAACTTACCGCGGGCCAGGCCAAACGGATCAAGCACGGCCAGTTCGTGACCGAACTTTCGCGCCCGGATTTCGCCGGACAGCCGCAGCAGCTCTCCCTTCGGATCGAGAATGAAGGCAGGGCTCGGATCTTGGCGCAGATTGTCGACCACGAAGCACGTAGTTTTCCCGGAACCGCTGGCCCCAAATACGGCGGTGTGGGGTAGGGAGGCCGGCAGATAGACCAGCGGCGCGGTTGCTTTGCCGCCGATCCGCCCGGCGAGGGCGATGGCGGCGCGCGTGCGCCAGGGGGGCTCGAGCAGAATCGCGCGGATGATCTGCCGGGGAGACGCTTGGACGCCGGCCGCGCAGCCAAGCTGAAGCGCACCGGCGCGCTCGAGACAACCGGCCCGAGCCAAATCGTTGTAGCCAGCCCAGTCGGCCGTGCCGTGCGCCCCGCTCGGGCCGCGGCGTGTCCAACAGCGGGCTGCTGCTCCGGCCGTCAGCAGAATGCCGGCCAGAGGAAAGCGGAATGCAAGCAAGCCGCCCAACATGAGGCCACTAATGAGCAACGAGGTCCAAGCCGCGCGATGGAGCGCCGCCTCCAACCAAAGCAAGAGACTGGTGATGATTCGCAACATGAGCAGTTCTCCCGGCGGCTGAATCTCGAGAGGTCTGTTGGTTGGGCTTGCGGCGCAACCCGCTTGAGACGATCACCGCCGACCGGTCGAATCGCCCCATCCCCACACGCGCCGCAGCATGTCGATGACGCCGTGGCCCGTGCCTTTAAGGGGAGCTACCAATCCCGCAGCAGAAAGGCCACGAACCGCCCCTGGATGCCGCGCGCGTCGAGCAGCGATACGCCCAGTTGCCGGGCAGCCTCGGCCTCGGACCGGCCTCCGGTCCCAATCAGCTCGAGCAACCGCCGCTCCCGCGGCTCCGCCGAAAACTCGTAGATGTGCCGGCGAATCCCTTCTCCGTCGTTCGCCAGCAGTTCTCGCAGGAAAACTTCCTGGAGCGGGTCTTCGGATGAGCCGTTGTTCGCCAGGGGAACGACGTGCCGTCGCTTCGATGCCAATCCAAACCGCGTCCGCCGCTGGCGCCGCAGCTGCCATTGCGCGAAGTTCCAACAGGCCTGCAGTTGGCGGATCGCCTCAACGTTGAGCACACGATCTCCCAGCGGCACGTCATACCCGCCCACGAGCACGTAGTACGCCCGGTTCAGGGCGTCCGTGGCGGTCTCGTCCAGCGGCCGTGTGAAAATGCCTTCCCGCAAGCCCAAGTCGACCAAGCGCTCGGTGCACTCGGCGAGCTCGTCCGCATCGCGCAAGAAACCGTAATGCCGTCCCGGCGACATGCCGAGCGCGAGAAAACGCTTCGGCCGCTCGATAAACGGCTGCCTGTCGGCAGCTAGAGAGGACCCCAGGCGCAATTGAACGTAGCCCACCTTTCGCAACGAACGGGGAATCGGCCAGCGGCACCGCGCGTGATACAGAGGCGCCGGGGGCAACGCCCCGGCAATCCGGCGACATTCGCGCACCGCCGACGACACGGAGAGAGGCCCCCAAGAGAGCGGGAGAGGGTCTACATCCCATCCCGGCCGATCTTCCGGCGACAAAGCCACGCGGTCCCAGCCGAAGGGCAATACGTGCAGTGCGTCCGCTGCGGGAAGCATGGAGATGACTTGAATCTCCAGCCAGCGGGGATTGGTGACGGTGCGCTCGGCCACAAAGCCGCTGGCGGCCGCGACGACGCCGCAACGGCAAGGGCCGCCCCGCGGCTGAGCGGCCGACGGTGGAAGGTTGGAGACGCAGCTTGCAGAAACGAGCGACGCGGACATGCGAGGTTTCCTGGCGGGGCACGAGCGGGACGGGTCAAGAACCACGTCAGAATCGTTGGTCCGCATGCCCTTCCCATGGCGACCGCACGGCGCGCGCATACGGGCCTCATGGTGTTTTCCCGCAAGCAGTTACAGACACTTGCGTCAGGGTTCCCGTGGCCACAAATAAGGGCCCCACGCGCTCGCCGTGCGTGTCGCGTAAGTACCGGACACTTGGGAGCGCGACCCCTCGCGAGCTGACGTGGGGCGAACGAGTTTTGCTCGACTGCAGAGTGCCCAGCGGACGAAAACCGGCGCGTCAGAGGCAGTCCACGACGAACTCCGCGTCGAAGAGTGATTTGCCATTTGCTCGGGCTGGTGGAAACGTGGCGCGTAGCGCGGAATAGTCGCTCGAGTCGGTGGTTCGACGGTTGATCGACCGCGAAGACAGTGGCCTTCGCCATCTGCTACCGACTTGGGGCCAACGGACGCAGTCTCGCTTAAACGGCCACTTCACCTCCTCGAGGCAAGACGGCACAATTTCTCAAGTGGCTTGGCGCGGGTTGACCTACCGGCTTTCCCGGTAACAATTCGAGCCGCTCGCTCCAGAACGGGAACGAAACTCAACTGATCCAGGTATGTATGTCAACGCCCCAATCGCCTTACGTTCCGGGCAATCCCCGTCTGCGACGCGAGGTCGTCGTACTCGGCGTGGACGCAGTGGCCTATAGGCGCCTCAAAAAACTCTATTGCGATGTCTTTCGGGACAAGACGAGCCTGCCGAAGGGCGCCCAGGAGGGAAATTGGTTGAAGGCCCGATCCGGCCAGCCCGTCGGCGAAGAGCCCTTCCTCTTGTTCGCCGATCTGTTGGCGGACCTATTCGAGTGGAAGGTCACGTATGGAGAACTTTGTGAGCCCCCCTGTCCGTTACTCCCAGTCACGGCCAACAAGCGCGCGGGCCTTCGGCCCGACGACCCTCAAAAGAAGCCCCCGCCATTTCTCCTGCCTGCCGATCAGCCCAGCGACTCCCTGCCGGCCGACGGTAAAACTTCGCCGGATGCGGCTGAGGCCGGCGGTTCCGCTGCCAGTTCTGCCGCTTTGAGCGTGCTGCCAGGAGCCTCGTCAGCCGATTCGTTCGCGTGCCAGGTCGGGCTTTTGGAACCCGCACCTAGCGAACGCTGGACGTCGCGGATGTTGCTGACGGTGACCGCGCTCTTACTCGCCGGCGCTTTGATGTGGTGCCTGCTGGCGCTCGAGAAAGGCAGTCGTGCCCAGAGCATGCTGGCGACGGAGCGCAACGAGCTCCGGGGCAAGCTGGATCGCCTGGCCACGGCCAACGCCCAGCTCACCACCGAGAACGGTCAGCTGCGCAGCTATCGCGAGCCACTCTCCTTGGCCGAGCGGCTGAAGTGGGACCGTCCCCCGGAGGGAGTTACTTTCTTGTCGGCGCTATTCCGTCGTTACGCTCCGCTGGTGTTTTCGCTGCCGGAGGGAAGCGCCTACGAATTCGCTCGCGTAGTTCCTCATCGCGCCGCGCTGCGAACCACCACGGATCTTGTGGCCGAGCTGCGCGGGACGCAACAATCGTTCGACCTGCATACCAATGTCGGCGGCGCGTTCGTGGATCAGCTCCCCTTGATCGAGGAGGGAGTCAAACGAGGCGTTCGCTATCGGCTGATCTTCTCGGACTACCGCCCCACGAACTGCCGGCTCGCGCCCTTTCTCGAGGACGTCAACGAAGGGGGCGCGGGACCAGCCCGCGAGGTGCTTCGGCTGCATCATCAGCATCTCGACAAAGTGATCCAGCGGCTGAAGGCAGCTGGCGGCGCGGGCCCGGGCAGCTTGGAGGTGCGGTGGAACCGCAAGCTCATGCTGTACGGTTTGTGGCTGCGCGATCGCGAACTCGAGTCCGCCCTTGCCCATCTCGAGGTGTATCTCTATCACGGTAAACCTGCCTGGCCCTGCCTGCGAACCTCGCGCAGCATGGCCCCCGAACTGATGAAAAACCTGGTCGAGGAATTCGAGTTCGCTTGGGAGGCCGCGGCCCCGTATGAGGCGATCCCGCTGGAAGCGGCGTCCCAAGGGGGCACAGCGGGTTAAGTGCGGTGCGGCTGGGGAGAGAGCGGGCAGTCGGCAGGAGTCTTCCTGGTCGCCTAGCGATCACCTGCTTGACCTTGGCCGTCGGGGGCGCTAATGTCGGCCGCGATGCAGGATTCTTTGGACACTACCCCCAGGCCCGGCGCGCGACTCGACCCGCGACAGGTTGCGGCGTTGCACAGCGCCGCATTAGCCAACCTTTCGCTGGAAGCTTTCACCTGGCGACAGCATGCGCTGTTTTCCGACGCCGCCGGTCTGCTCGAGGGCCTGGCGCAGGGAGTCCTCCCCTGTGGCCAACGACGCCTGCGCGACGATCTGCTGGAACTGATGGCGCTGTTCGATGCCCGACCCGAGGGCCAAGAATCGCACGCCCGCGACGCCGCGCGAATTCCTGCAGTCGCTGAACAACTGATGACCCTGATCGGGGGCTTGGCGGCCAGCGGACTCTCGGTGGAAGGGTTTCCGTTAACCCCAGACCGCAGCAAAGCAGGAAGCGATCGCGGACGATAAGAACACCTTACTGGGCTTCGTAATCGGGCGGCTCGACGCAAAGGTTCCTTGCCCCTGGGAGTGACGAGCGGATTGTTCGCGCAAGGCTGGCGCCGTCCGTCACTCAGCTCGCCGATCAAGACGGCGAACTTGGACTCGCTAGTCGGCCCGTGCATTGTCTTCGAGCACACCAAGGCACAACTGGCCGCAAAAGCGCGTTCCCACACCGCCGCTTGCTCTCTCTCGCCAGCCTCGCACTGCGGCAGCGGCGAACGACAATCGCCCTGGCCGTCCCAACTCCGCAGTCGGCCTTCTTCGATGGCATCGGGCAGCCGGGCGACTTGAAGGCCGAGGGATCCGGTCGGGCCTATATTCCTGGCAAGATCGTAACCAAACGAGATGATCCGACGCACCATTCAAGTGACTCTCGCGTGCGTCGCGCCGCCGCTTATTCGAGGGCGGCTCCCCACGCATCGCCTGGTTCACCGCCCGCGCGAACGGAACGGTTCCCGCCGACGACGGGGCTTTTCCGCGCCTTCCGCTCTTTCCACGATCTCTGCAGTAACTTGCTAGGATAGGAGGCCAGGGAGGCGGAGAGTATGGACCGGTGTCCGGCATGCGACGGCCAGCTCATCTTGGTCGCGCGCCACAACGATTATCGCAGTCCGCAAAAGACCAACCGTTACCGCTGCGCACGCTGCCGCCAGATCGTAGAGCGGCCCGTAGAGACTGCTGGGGCGAAGCCGGACCACCCACCCGGATCGGACGCTCCGCCCTGACGGAGGGCCTTGCCTCGTCGACGCTGGCATTCTTCACGCGGCTCAGCGAACCGCTGCCCCTGAACCCTCGCGCTTCGCTCGCTACCTTCCCTTCCCGGCGGCATTCTCGCCTCGGACGCTCACGCCCAAGGCACCGCCTCGACCTGTCCGAGCCGCCGCGGACTGAGCCGGTTCGCGTATTCGCCCGTATAACCAGTCAGCTGCAACAAGACCAACGTCACGTACCAGCGGAAGAGCTGCAGCGTCTCCCAGCGAATGTCCCGGCCGGTTACCGAATAGTCCTTCTTCCAATCGGCCAGCAGCGAACGGTTTTTCTTATTCGGATGAACGATCGAGTTGCGAACCTTGGTGACGAGCTGCGCCCCGGTCACGAGCTTGGTTTTGTTTCCCTTGGCCTGCATCTGGGCGGCGACCGCGCACAGGGCCGGCAACTCGGCGGGCACAGCCAGCGGAATGCCGCAGTGAACCAGCAACAATTGAATCTTGCTGGCGGCGCTCAGCTTCTCGAACTGTTTGTGCTCAAGGATCGCATCGTCTTCGGCGAACACCAGCCAGGCCAGCATCTCAAGCGGGATTTGCCCAAAGGCGATTCCTCCCTGGGCGCTACGGCCATTGCGGGACGCCTCGCTCAGCCAGTCCACGGCGAGCTCAAGCGGGTCTTGCCAGTGCGCGCGAGCCCAGACCTGCATGAATCCCTGGAAGGCGTCCGCGAGATGTTCGCCGTGGTGCAGATCCAGCCACCCGCGCAGGTGAGAGCGGGGAGGCGGGCTGTCCGTCGTCCAGCGCTCACAGCTACGTTCGGCGACAGAGTTGGACCCCACCTGCAACAGCGGTGGTGACCAACCGCCGAAGGCGAGCGACAAGAACACACGCAGCGCTTGCAGGGCTGAGTCAGCTTTGGGCGGTTTGAAAGGCGCTCCGTCGGACTTGCGGAGCTCGCCGACACCTGAGAGCGTCACCTGCTGGGTCGCCCGCGCCTGCTGGCTCAATTCGTGGATGTCGCGATAGGGCTGCAGCCGAACTGTCCACTCGTCGGCAACGAGCACGATCTCCGACCAGCTCAAGGTCTTCCCCGCGGCGACCTCCTCCCGGTACACGACCTTACTCATAAAATCGGGGTAATCGGGTAGATGGAACGTAAGCCGGTCGATCTCGTGCTGCGTGCCAAATACGACCGTCTCGTAAATCACGCCTTCCAGCCGGTCGGCGCCCTTGAGAAGCATGCGGCCGGTCGTCGTGAAGGAGGGCGCCGACAGCTTGACGTCTCCGAACTGAAAGTCCGGCAAGCTCGAGCCCGTCAATTTCCAGAACAGCCCGACGGGCGACCACTCCTGCCGGAGCGCGAGCCGTCCCGTCGCGCGGACGGCGCCCTGCTCGCAGGTCCCATCCTCCTCGCGCAGCGTGAGCGGTTGCTCCGGCGTGGGCGTCTCGTAGAACGGCTTGATGCGGGCGGGTTGGGCGCCGCTCATCCCCTGACTCCCGGAAACTGCGGTAAGGTCAACTTGCGTAGACGCCGTAGCGACGGCTGCGGCGAGCCAGCAGCGAACGGCAAACTAGGCTCGCTCTTAAGCCGTGTCGCGCTCGCAAATAGAGCGATTTCCGGATTACAAAACAAGTTGCACACGGTCCGGCCGCGATCGTAGCTCGAAGGTACAGCGCGCCGGCGACAAGGTCGTGTGGCGGGAGTGCCCAAACCTCGTTGCGCGACCGCAAGCCGGTCCGACGGCACACGGGCCGACGAGGGCGCAGGGCGTGGCCGCGTTGGCCGACCAGTCGTTGCCTCAGGCCGTCAAGGACTTCCTTACCACGTCCGCACCGCCTGCACCCTCGTGTCGGTCCGTCGCGTCCAGTGACACATCCCTTAGCCGGGTGATAAGCTCATGGGCTTAGGGCCCCTAGCCGGTCGGCTGAACCAACATCAAGGTATAGGGGAGGAGCGGCAGCAACGCCGAATCGGCTTGACCCCCGCCGCATCCACGGCAAAGATCGTGGCGCAGTTGTTGTCGAGGCCACCGAGCGCCATGTCCCAACAATCTCCGCCACCTGAACCGCTTGCCACGCTGGGCGACTACGTGGAGACGCTGCGGCGCTTGGCGGACGAGCTGCACCGCGCGCGGCTCTCGACCTACTGGTGGTTCCGCGGGGAGCGGACGGCAGGACGGGCCCTCAAGCCCAAAGCGCTCCGCCCGGCCTTTGCGCGGGCCGCGATCGGCGAGCTGACGGTGCGCACCGAGGAGGATCGGCTGCACCTGTTGCAGGCCCGGGAAGCCTATCTGAACACCCGTTTTCTCCAGGAGAGCGCGTTCCTCCGCGGCGGGAGCGCGAACCCGTCGTTCGAGTTCGTGGACGCGTACTTCCTGGCGCAACATCACGGGCTGCCGACGCGCCTGCTCGATTGGTCCACCAGCGCGCTCGCGGCACTGTACTTTGCCGTGGCCGGGAAACGGGATCAGGGGGACGCGGCCGTCTACATCCTACCGCACAACAGCCTGGTCGCGACCGATCGTAGCGCACAGAGCATCGCCCTTTGATCGGGATTCGCCATCCGCTCGTCGTCCGCAACGTCGCACGTCTGTTCGAGGGGCCCGCGGCGTTCGCCGAGTGTGACCCCACGATCGTGCCCATCGTGCCGGACAGCCGCACGGGCCGCATGTTGCAGCAAGGGTCGATGTTCACGTTGCATTTGCCAGGCTGCGGCGAGCTGCCTCAGCCCTACCAGATTCCCATCCGCGGCGACCGCGCCAGCGCGATTGAGCGGGAACTGCGGATGGCCGGCGTCACCCTGTCCCGACTGTTTCCCGATCTCGACCACCTCGTCGAGGACCTGGGCCTCGAATGCCAACGGCCCGAGTAGCGGCCGTAAACGTGAAGGGAACTTAGCTTTGATGCCCAAATGCCTCCTTCGCGAGCCTCTATGCAGGAAACGATTACGCTCGATCAAGTCGCCTACGCGCTCGTCGTTCGCGAGGCCGCAGATCAGCACGTCGCGGAATGGCGTTGCGGCGCCTGCGCAGCCGTCGGCAAGGCCTTGGCGGCCACGCCCACGCTGGCCCTCAACTGGGCCAAGGCCGAGGTCCTGGTGCATCATGCGTTCGAGCACTGCGGGCAGCAAAGGCTGCAACCACCGTCGACCGCGCGCGGACGGTGAGTAGTGGCTTCGCGCGGGGTGGTCCTGGGGTTCGCTGTGTGGGAAAACTGGAACACGCCGAAATTCTCGCTCGGCGGCAACTCAACCTCAGCGTCACTGCCGCGAGAAGTCCGAAAAGACCGCAGTCGCCTTCGGAAGGGACGCCGGCGCGCCACGGTGGGCGGCTCGAAGATTTGGTTGACTGCTCATTCCTTCTTTGCGAAGGTGTCGCCCGAGGTTGAGAGCAGTGGTCAACCGCAGTGCGCTCGAATGTCTCAGGAGCACTGCGTTCAACCGTCTTCGACCACGGATGAGAGGCGCCAAGGAGGTGAACGTGACGAACGAGAACAAGGCCTACATCAAGATCGCGTCGGGGACGTTTGCGTCCGACGAAGACCTGGAGGCCCTGCGCAACCACGTGCGGGAGTTTTGGGCCGAGCGGGGTCATGGCGTCGTAGTGACGGTCGACTGCCCCGAGCGGAGCGCTGATTCGACGGCAGCCTCGAGTTGTGAACGCCTGGACCCTCCCGAGTATTGGAGCGAGTTTGTCAGCAACCCGCTGCCCCCGCCCCATCCCTCGCAAACACGAGCGAAGTAAGCGGCGGAACTCCTGCGGAACCGCCGGCATCGGTCGCCGGCCGATTTTTGTTGGACTACTGCGAAGAAAAACAGCAATCCCGCCAAACACGACGAGCAACGTTGGCTTTTGGCGGAGGTCTTGGACGCGTGAGCGAGATCGCGTCGCTGCGGCATTCCCGCGTGACGACCGCAACCCGCCACGGCTTCATCCACAACCTCGGCGGCCAAGAGCCCGCGGGGAACGGCCGGTGGCGCGTGTCGGAAAACCAAGTTCGAGCGTCGAACGCCGGCGCCGAATAGGCTTGCAGCAACGCCGGCGCAAGGCGAGCCAGTTGGCGATCGTCAGTTGTCGGACGGTTCCAGGTTGAGAGTGCGTTCCAACTCGTCAGCCCGGTCCAAGACTGCGTCGACCGCCTGACAGACTTGCCCGATTGCCTCGTTCATCCGCCGCTCGTCTAAACAATAACTGCGGGCGATGGTCAACCAAGTGGCGGCTTTGACCAGATTCAGCAGATCTTCATCCATGGCGGCTCGGGGATGCAAATCTTAGGCCGCTCTGCCGAGCTTAACAAGTTCCCACTTTGTCGCGCCGGCGAACGCCGCGGACCGGCCGTGGCCAGGGAGGCGTGGGCTCGCTCAAGCCGATCCGCTCGCGATCCTCCCGCGGCTGCTGCTGGCTGACGATCCCCGCGAAACAACCACGGAGCGCGGGGCAGGGGACGAGCCGGTTCGCCCGGCGGACGTTTCCCAGGTCACGATATCCTTGACGGCCGCCGCCGCCGGCGCTATCGTCCGGCACGATGCAGGACACATCCGACCCCTCCACGCCAACGCCTTCCCGCGGCAACCCGCGGCAAACCGCCGATCTCTTGAACGCGGCGCTGTCCGAGCTGGCGCTCGATTCGTTTTCCTGGCGACAGCGGGCCTTGCTGGCCCATGCCACCGGCCTGCTCCAGGGCATGGCCGAGGGAGTTATTCCCTGCGGTCAGCCCCGCCTCCGCGACGATCTTCTCGAACTCGTCGCCCTCTTCGACACGGTTCCCCCGGCACACGCCGCCGGCGACCGCGGACCCGACCATGTTTCCGGCATTACTCAGCAATTGTTGGGCTTGGTCGGCGGCGCCGCGGCCGCCGGTCTGACGGCCGCGGAGGTTCAGCTCGGGCCGCGTCAAGCGGCGCGTGGGCGTTCCAGTTCCTGAGCACCGGCGAGGCAGCCGCGACGCCGCGTGTTTCTGGGCCAACAACCTGAGGCCCTTGCTGCCGCCCGAGACGGCGCAACCTCTCGCCCCCTGCAGACGATCATCGGACCAACACCACCGACATCGCTAGAACCCGGTATATTTGACCGTGTTCTTCTGCGGATACACCTCAACGCGCCGAGCCCCGCTATTGAATGAGCGGGTCAACTGGAGCACCTTATCAGGATTGCCGGACTGCGGTTTGCCAATCAGGAACGGATCATTGATCGCAATGTTGTTCTGAAAATCGACGTCTACGGTGACTTGCATGGGATCACGCGAGACAATCCGCCTCCATTGGAGCGCGTTCGATCCTCCCGTGAACACCAGTTGCTCGCCGAGAACCGCATCCGTAAAGTTCAGACCGGTCGCGATGGCTCTGTAGAAAACCCAGCCTGTAGCGGGCCAGGATCAGGAGGTTGTGAACGAGGACCTTGAGTCGGGCGGCGCGGTGTTGGGCCCACGGTTTGCGAGCGTGCAGCGTGTCACGGAGGCGGCGCTTCAACATGCTGAAGACGGTTTCGACTTGCGAGCGAGCATGGTAGCGGGTTTGTTGCAGATGGCTGGCCATCCAGCGACGGCGCTTCCCACGCGGCGGTCCGCGGCCGCGTCCGCGGCTCTTGGCGGGGATCAAGCTGCGAATATCCAGCAGGTCGCGGCAGGCCGTGTGAATCCATTCCGCGTCGAAGCCTGCGTCACATACCAGCACTCGCGGCCGCGCCTCGTCGTACAGATCGCACGCCAGCGGCAGAAAACGCCGCGTGTCGCTCGCCGGACCACGCTCTACGTGCATCGCGACGATCAAGTGACTGCCGCAATCGCAGGCCACCATCAGCTTCGGCCAACGTCGACGCCGCGTTGCTCGTCGCGGCCTGTGTTTCCCAGCGTTTTCGGCCTCTTGCTGCGCGCGGAAGTGATGGCTGGCGGCCTGGGCGAGCAGGCCGGTGCCGTCGATCGCCGCGGTCTCCACGCGCGGCCGCAGCAACCCCAGACGGCGCCCGCGGGCCAACTCCGCCTGCAACAGACGGCGTGCCCGCTCGGCGCGGAGCAGTCGCTTGGACGCTTTGTGCAACGTCGTGTAATGGGGCGGGTGCGCGAGACCGATCCACTTCTGCAGATCGGGGCTGTCGGCCAACAGCCGCGCGGCCGTGCGATAATCCTGCCCCAGAAACTCCTTCATGACCAGGCAGGCAAACAACTGCGGTTGCGTGAACTTGTGAGGGCTGAAGCGGTTCGAGAAACGCCGCAACACGCGCCGCGACACCTGCAACGCCTCTTGCAACACACGCTTCAGAGAACGGCTCATGGCGGACATCGCTGTGCCCTCCAGCCGTTCTACGATTCACACCCCCGCTAGCAGGCCAATGCCAGCACGGTGTTTTCGACAGAGCCGTCGCGATGACCGTTCGTTTGGGCAAGCTGCCATTGATCGCGCTAACGATCCCGTTGAACGAAGTTCGCGTGTACGGTCCGTCCGGCACCAATGCGCCTGGCCCGTCAGGAATGTAGGCCCGTCGCGTATTAACGGGGAGCGTAACTCCTCCCGACGAGTATTCAAGGGCCTTTCCGGATTGCCAGAGCATGTAGCTGAGGCCGAGCCAATGCCAGAGATCAGCCCGACAATAAAAGCAAATCCCGGTCGCCGGATTTGCCGAGTACGCCACGTCCGGGAGGTCGAAGTTCTTGTCGTCGAAGCGAACCGCTTTCTGCCTGGCCGCGCTTGAGATCGCAGTGTAGCCAAATACGACCACTTCGGTGATCTCATCCGTCGCGTCGGGGATGCCGTGGGGAAACTCGGTCGTCACCCGCGTGCCCAATGGAGCGGCGGCGATTGAAACGATCTTCATCGGCGGCGCAAACGCACAATGCACCAAAGTGCCTGTGGCGCCGCCGGTGCCGGCCGAATACAGCGTCTCCAGCGTGACTTGGTTTGTGACCGACATATTCGTCTGTCGTGACCGGACACGATGCACGCCGTTCACGGCCGCGATCGAGTGGCCGAAGATGCCCACCAGGCTGCCCGCACGGTTGTGGGGCTTCGTTGCTTCGTTCGTCGTCTCCTCTTCCGTGGGAGACGTGCCACTGTCTTGGGCGGTTCTTACGGCAAGAAAGTTGCCGTTGCCGCCGCTGCTCGCGATGGGTTTCACGACAATGCTTGCCGGAGCCACTTCTTGCGGTGCATAGTAATAACGCGCTCCGCCCGTGAGCAAGGCGTTAATGTGCCCCAGATAGCCGTCTGTGCCATCCATCTGATAGACGCTTCGATCGGGCAAAAAGCATGCTCCTTCGCTCATCAAGCCGCCCCAGTGGTTGATCACCTCGCTGCGCTGAGCCGCGCTGAAGGTGTCGCGCGTGAGCCAAGCGGTCGTGTTCACGGTCATTTTTCTCGCGTACTCCGACATCACCCAGTCGCCGAGGTCGCTGATACGGGAAATGATCTGGTCCGTGCTTTCTCCGCTCAGGGGGCCGTTGATCACCAACGCCGACCCTGCGGACGAGGTGTACCGAAACGCACACTCATCCAGAAACCCGATATGCCGGGCTCCGTGGCGCGTAAACGCGTCGGTGATCATCGCCTTCTGCTTGGTGAAGAAGCTGCTCCTCACCTCGGACCGTCGAAAATCCGGAGTGTCGATCCTTCCGTCGTTGTTCGGCTCTCCTGGCCAGCTGAGACATGTACCATACCATCGACCGCCATTCCCATTGCCAACCCAAGTTCGATCGATATCGACGTCGGTGGCGGAGACGACCGTCACGACGCGGTGGACGGTAACGCCGTCCGTAGCGTCGACCAACGAGCCCCAAGAATAGTTCACCTGCGCCGTCGGGGTTACCCCAAATACGGCGATGTAGTCGTTCGTAGTGAGTCCGTGAGCGACTTCGGTTTTGATGCGAACGTACTCGCCGCCGCTCGGATTCGGCCCGCCCTTAAGAACGCTGTTGCTCGCCGCCAGATTCCCCATCACGATGAGATTGCCGCCGGCGCCGTTGGCGCCGCGGAACGGCGTATCGAGGACGATGTTTTGTCCGGACACCGAAACAACGGGGAAGCCTAGATGGCCAGCGCGGTACGAGACTCCAGCTCCAATTGCACTCGGGAACGCACTATCGACCCGCAGGGCGCCAGTCGACTGGTCGACCGCCACGATCGTGCGTGACAAACCAGTATTTGCTCCGCTCTCGATGCGGAGCTGGCAATTGACCAGCCACAAAGGAAACGGATTATTCGCGGCGTTGGTCCTCGTGGAATCGACGAGCGTGGTTGTCGTGCCACCCGCGCTGGAGGTACCTACGTAGCCGTTCAGGCGTCTCAGCCCTGAGCCGCCAGTTCCGGGCGAGGTGTCGTTCTTGTCCAAGTGCGGATCGAGGCAATAGCTCGTGTTCGAATGCCCGATCAACGCGACCCGCACTTTGCCAGCCCACAACGATTGAGGAGTTCTTCCCCCTGAGACAGTAACTTCGAGCTTTCCGCTGTTGGACTGGCTAGACGCGATGTTCCACTGGTTGGTAAAGAACCCATCCAGCGGGGTGACGATCATCGGATATGCGGCCTGAATGCCGCGCTCCAGGATCGCATGCGGGGTCGACACGGCCGAGCCCGAGAAGTAGTAACCAGGTTTTTTCCCGAAGATATGCGACTCGAACCAACCGCGAAAGTCATCCATGCCCTGCTGATAGCCGCGCTTTTGATTCGAGATCACATCGTTCAAATTTACGATCACAGGCGCCGACGGGTTGAAGGTGTCCCCACTGAGCAGCCGCGTCCTGCAACCAATCGCGTCCGCAGTCGTCGATACGATTCCGGTATTCTCAACACCAGGGCCTGGCCAGTAGGCGATCTCCAGGTCGATCTCCGTGTTGCTAATCTTCGTGACGGGCCACCAGCCATGCGCCGTTTCTGAGCCGTCAGACACTCGGACCCCGGCGACCTCCACGATTTGCCCCGTTACGAAGCCGTGCGCAACATCCGTAGTTAGCCGAAGCTTTTCGAGTCCGGTGCCTGCCGACGCGCCTTTGCTTACGAGCGATACTCGCCGGATGTTATCGCTGACGTTGTACGGAACCAGAAAGTTTTTGTTGATCAGATTGACGCCCTGTGTCAAACCTCTCATGCCGGCCGCCGAGACGGAGAAAGTGCACACTGAATTCCAGCGCGCGGGATGCCACCGCGCGGCCCGGCCGCCATTCGCATTCCCTGTGTTCGGCACGCCGTCGAGTCGAAAAGTCAAGTTGGGCCGATCGAACGTCCTGATCTTCCAAACGCCGGTAAGGTTGGCGTTCCCGAGCTGTTGCTCGATCGCGACGTAGTCCCCGTCAGTCCAGTCCTGATCTAGCGGAAACGGTCCCGTTAGAGTCACTACGTAGAGGCCAAGGACTGAATTCCAGGTAATGTTGTCAATCGGAAAATGCGCTAGCCCGCCACCTTCCGTTGTCGGAATGCCGCTTTGATGAAACAGGTGTGCTGTGCGGAAGCACGAAGTGGTGCCCGGCCAGGGCTGGACGAGCGCCCACTTCTCGCTGGGACTGTTTGACAGCGACTCAATCGGTGGAGTGTCCGTGACGATTCCTGAACCGACAGCATTAAGCGTCAGGATATAGACGCCGGGCGGTGTGGTTAGCGTCGTGAGTCCGTTGAGCGTATAGAGCGTGCCGGAGCCGCTAATCGACTGTCCAGGGCCGGAAAGCGTGACATTCACCCCATCGCGCGTAAGGGAGAAGTCGCTCAACGTAACGCCGGTGCAGCTCCGGCTGAACGTAATCTGTGCCGATGCGACGGGGGTCGTGCGAGGACTGAATACGTCCGCGATACTAGCCGTCAGGGCCACGCCACGTTCCTGATAAAGGTGGTGTTCGGATCAAGACTAACAACTCGCAAGAATTTAGCGGGGTGCACATTCGGGCGTCAAGCGCCCTGAGGTTTCCGCACTCTCAGAATCCTTGCCGCCCGACAGCAAACTTGGACAGCCGCTGATGTACCGGGTTCGTTTTCGGCGCTGCCGTGCGGTAACCCCGAGGCCATTGGCTGATTGGCGTTCCCAATGGCATGCCGCGTATGTCGTCGCGCGCACGATGCGACTGCACAGAGTGCTGCCAAGACTGACAGCGCTGCCCCTCCGGGCTCGGGCACCTTAATAATCCGGCCTTCGGAAGCGACGTAGACATCGCGCGCCTTTGTGTAAGCCACTTCTGTCATGGTGCCAAAACGCGTTCCATCATCCAGGAGGTCCTTTTCTGTCGCTAGAACCAAGTCGTTCGCTAGCGCAGTACGCAGCGTGATCTGAGTGATGTCGTTGTGCAAATCAGCCAAGTATGCGTACCCGACCCCTTCCTGTCGCGAAATGGCGTACGTCCTCTCTACCCTAAGCGGGATGCCTACCGAGTTATCGATGTCGACCAGAAAAGCTCGGTCACCACTCGATGGGATCATCCCGATAATCGCCCCTCGCTCGGAGTCGACAAAGGCAACAAACTCGAGGAAATCGATGAACGTAGCGCTGTTCGGCACGGGCGCACCGACGCCGCTGCCGTTCAGAGTGAACGGGAAACTGACAAACGCCGTTGCCGGCAGCAGGTAACCCGTGTTGCTGTCGAAGAACGCTGTTTTGCCCGCATCATTGATGAGTGGCTCGTAGGGATCGACTGCCACTTTGCCTCCCCCGATCGGATCGCCCGTTTTCACCAGCGGACCGCTATCGCCGAAAATCACCGCGCCTTGATCCAGCCCACCTCGCCAAACCAGCTTGCCCGTGCTGCTAAGCGAAGGCTGCCCTACGTCCGTCAGCGCAAAGCCGTCAAAGGGCGTTTCCGTCGACGCGATCAGGCTGGCCGCCTTTGTAGACAGGTCGTAGTCGAAGAGCCCGGCCTGCGGCTTGCCGGCTTCCTCGAAGGCGCCGCGAAAGACCAGGCGGCCGGTATCCGACACTGCGATGTCGGAGGCGGCAGTGAGCGTCTTGCCCGCCACCACGTCTCCCGGCTTGATGAGGGCGTGCTGGGCGAAGACCGGACGTCCGAGGCAGAAAAACGCGGTAGCCGCTAGTAAAAGTCGAGTGCGCATGGTTCCTTCTCCGTCAGTCTCCGAGCCGGAACGCGGCTCTAACCCTCTGATTGTCGCTCTCCGCTCCGTCCGACGCAACGAAACTGCCAATCTCCAAACGAACGGCCCTATTTGCCAGATCGCGCAGCCTACCAGCTGCTTCCGCGCATGCAAAAGCCCGCTGACAATCTCGCCAGAGTTGCCAGCGGGCCGGAAGGGCGACTCCGAATGCCAGAACGTCATCGACCTTTGCCTGCAATTCTAGGGAGTTCCTAGAAGAGGTCGACCGTTAGCGTGCGAACTGAATTCTCTTCTCGCGACGCAGCAAGCGGGTTGAGTCGTTTTCCTCATGGCAGTTTTGGCTCATAAAGCATCGCTGCAGTCGTGGTTTCGAGCAACGTTCCTGCTCGGCCACGATCACCTGCCTCGCGTCACACCGAGATCCGCTCCACGATGTTCCGCGTGACACGTTTCTGCCGTCGATCGTAGAGGCGCGTGACCCGGGCGTCGGCATGTCCCAGCAGGTGCTGCACGTCTTCCAAAGGCACCCCCTGCAACAAGAGGTCCGTGGCCGTGCAGGCTCGGAACGAGTGCGGCGAGATGCCGGAGGGGAGGCCGGCGACGCGAATCCGACGTTTGACCATTCGGCAGATGTCGGCGCCGGTCAGCGGACGGTCGCCGAGCGTGCCGCTCCGTCCCTGGGAGGTCCGAAACAGCGGGGACTCTTTTCGCTTGGCGGCGGTCGTGGAACTGGACAGATACTCGAGCAGCAGCTGCTCGAGGTCGTGCCGCACAGGGATGGCGCGCTGCTTGCCCCCTTTTTCGCGAAACCGCAGGCTCCGCTGCGTACCCTCGTCGACCAGATCGCCGAGCCGCAACGCAGCAACGGCGCCGGCGCGGGCCGCCGTGTAGATGAGCAGCGCGATGATCGCGCGGTCACGGTAGTCGACCGGCAGCCGCCGCGGGATCGACTGCAACAGCCGGCGGGCTTGCTCGACGGTAATCTCGGGGGTTTTGCCGTCGAGGGCAGAATAGCGTTCCGTTTTGGCCGACAAAGCTGGGTTCAAAACAACCACGTGCCGCACGACTAACAGGTCAAAAAAACCACGAATCGCCGACATGTGTAGTTTCTTGGTGGGCGGGCTGCCGGGATGTTCGTCGAGGTAGTGTCCGATCAGTCCGGGGGTGACGGCGATCAGGTCGAGCCCGCGCTCCTCGCACCAGCCCAGAAACTTCTGGACGGCGTGCAGATAGGCGGCGCGGGTGTGCTTGTTGCGAATCCGACCGGCGAAGAATTCGTCGAAGGCGAAGCGCGCGGCCGCTCCCGCCTTCTGCACCAAGGGAGGGGCGGGCAGGGTAGGGACCACACTTCGTACGAGGAGCGCGCTACCTTCCTTCGCTTCCTGCATAGACGGTTCGTTGCTTGACGGACCGTCGGCGGAACCGCCGCGTGCCTGTGCGGGAAGTTCTTCCCTCATTGCGGTTGACGAATCAGCCGCACGTCCACCGCCAGATCGAGCAGTCCCATCCGGGCTTCTGCGGTGAGCACCGGCAGGCCGAGCAGCAGGCCCAGGGCGACGCAGGCCCGATCGGCGAACGACAGCCCGCATTGTTTGGTGTGGGGCCACAGCGCGGCCGCTTGTTCGGCGTGTGCGGTATCGAATGGTACGACGTGCAGCCATTGCGCAGCGAGGGCCGACTTGACGGCCGCAATCGTGCCGCCGTACTCGACCGCCTTTTTCAGCACCTCTCCATAGTTGACGGCACTGACGCTGGCGCCGCGGAGCAGGGGCAGCACCGCCTCGGCCCCGCGCTCGTTATTGAGCACGGCCAAGATCGCCGAAGCGTCGAGGACGACCCTACTCACGCGCGGCGTCTTCGCGCCGTTCGCGGAGCAGCTCGTCGACCAGGCTCACGCCGGGCGGCACCAGGCCGGCAAAGTAGGTCTGCACCTCGCGGAGCGCCTGGTCGGGAGTTTTCACGACGACCTGTGCGCCGTCGCTGGCGACGATCAGTTCGTCCCCTTCGGCGATCCCCAGCCGGACCCGCAACTCCGCGGGAATCACGATGCGGCCCGACGGGTCCACTTTGGCCCGGTAGCTCGCCCCTTCATCTCCAACTTGGTCCATTGACTGCCCTCCTGACCGGCTTTCTGCCGTCTCCGTCAACACTGCCACCTTTCGAGGGTCCAGTCAATCACTTTCTGGCTTGCCTGTTGCCGACTGGCCTGCCGCCCCTGCCCGGCTTTCGGCATCGTGCCAAATAACCTCTTTTATTGCGCACGAAGAGGTTGGCGGCGGGAAGGGGGCTACGACGTGACGTCTGCCATAGAAAACGGCGCGATCCATCGTCTTAGGCAATGGTCCGTCAGAAACCGCACCAGGAGGCCATGGGGAGTTGCGTAGACGTATTCCCGGCTCAGACCGGCTCGCGACCGTAGTCCAATCAGGCGCAGCCGTGCCGCGCACACCCGAACTGCGCGCGCTGCTCGACAGTCACCCAGCGCAGTCATTCCGGATCGGCTAGGCCGGTGATCGTCGAAGATTCGCGGACGGCTGTGGGCGAACCGGTTGTTCCCCGGGCATCGTTCGCAGGCCTTGAACCGTCGTCGGTCGCAGGGTCGGAAGACCGGACCTGCGCGAAATGTGGCCCCAGAGCGGCGTTCAACTGATGCGCGTCGAACTCGAGTCGTAGGCTTACGCTCCCTGCATTCTCAGGCGTAACCCTTACCTGCTCCAGGAGACTTTCCACCGCCGTCGCAATGGATCGGCGGAGCGACTCGGCCGAGGGCTCACCGTGAGCCCGCAAACGCAAGAGCGGCACTCCTCCCAAGCGAAAGAGTTCGTTCTTTCGATGATCGCGCGCCTGCTGCTGAGGATGATCGTGATAGGGGCTATCGGCCTCGAACGCGACGAGCGGCAGGTACGTCGCCGTCGACACGACGCAGAAGTCGACGTGGGCCTTGAGATAGTACTCGAACGTCCCCGCGTCGACCATGTCGCGCATCCGTTCAAATTGAAAGATGCCCTGCAAGGCCATGTTGGGAAAGACCAGATGATTAGGAAAAACGCTGATCAGCTCCTTATAGATCGAATGCTCGAGCCGCGAATTGAAAATCGGCTTGCAGGCCGTCTCCGAATCGGCCCGCAGCACGGTGACCGCCAGCGCGTGGGTCCGCTCGCGCTCCACCAAGTCAAGGATGCGCGCATTGACCTTCGGCGTCCCCTGGTCCTCGACGATCATTCCCAGCTCCACCAGGCGGCGGAAGTTGCCTTCGATGTATTGGCTGCCCGTGCCCGAAATCTCCGCCAAATGAGTCAGATCGCGCACCTCGTCGACCAGTGTGAGCGTCGCCAGAATTCGTCGCTTGTAGCGGTCCAGTTGAGCAAATCGCTCCCGTGCCGACTCAAGCCAGGCCTCACGTTCGCGGCGGGCGGTGATTTCGGCAGCCTGTCTTCCTTCGAGTTGGGCAACTCGATCCGCGTACTGTCGGGAGTTCGGGGCGAGCGCCCAGGCTTCGCGGGCCGCCGCGAGCGATTCCGCGAATCGTTCGTCGGCGACGATGGCGAGCGACAACCAGTACTGAGCCGCGGCGCTGCGCGGCTCCGCCGCAACGACGTGCCGGCAGCACGCTTCGCCCTCGGCGAAGTGTTTGGTAAGCACGGCCAAGCCGCCCTGATCGAGCTTCAGCGTCAGATCGTGCGGTCGCCGCCGCGAGAAGAAGCTCGCAACCGAGTAGTGCGGCTCGTGCCATTCCTGACGAATCAACAACGACCGCCAGAATTTCTGATAGAGCGGATACAGCAGCTCGTCTGCGCACCGAGCATCGCGACCGTGCTCCTTAAACCAGTCGCAGAGGCAGTTATGTGCGCGTACCGCATCGCCGGAACACGTCGGTGCCAACTCTGCGGGCGGACGGTCATAAAAATGCAACCGGGCCAACGATGCCCCTGCGGACAGCGTCGCCAATGCGTAGCGGACATGATGCTGGAGAGCCACCTCGAATTTCTTGACGCGGCCGTAGTACAGCGAGAGATCGTAGTCCAGGACCGGCAGCGGAAACCTGCGCTGCAGCGTTTTGAGTACGGTCACCTTGCTGGGCGACACGTTTGGATCGCGCCGATCGGCAAGATACCCCAAAATGTCTCCGACGGCGCGGCACTCAGGAGCGTCGCTCGCACCGAATGCTTGGCGCGCTTGGTCGCTGGGATAGGGGTCGCGAAGAAAACAGCTGTCTCCGATCTCGATCGACGTGCGGTCCCACTCCTGGTCGCTGCAGAGGCCCCACAGCTTGATCGCGCCGCGGGCCAGGGCGACTGCCTCGGGTTGCCGGCCGAGGGCCAGCGACGCTCGCGCCTGCTCCAGCTGGCAGCGAATGAGCTGTCGCGTGTCCTGGTCGTCGACTGCACTCTCGAGCGCCGCCTTTGCCTCTTCGGCCCGGCCGCAGTTCAGCAGTTGGATCCCCCGCAGTTCCTGGAACCAACTCCTGTTCACGACCTGGGGAAACTCAGCGGCTATCTCCGCGAGGATCTCCAGCGCTCTGCCAGCATCGCCGGCACGTTCCTCGATGCGGTACTCACACCAAAGATACCGTGCGTCGGCTGTCGGACGCGGGAGCGGCTGCAACGCGAGCCGCGCGGCAGCCGGTTCGCGGTCCGCCAGCTCCATGGCCAGGGCCAACCTCAGTTTCCGCGACTCTGGGTGGACGGCGAGTCCCCGGACGAGCACCGCCTCGGGGCGATCGGCCGGACCTTGAGCGCCGTGCGCGACTTCCGCCAGCAGAGCGAACGTTTCTGGGCCGCAGTGGGGTTGCTTGATCGCCCGCTGGAGCAGGTCGTAGACGACGGCCCACGTCTCAGCGGACATCGTTTCGTCGCCCATCCATGCGCGGGCCAAGCCCTCAAAACCGCGGGCGGTCTCGCGCTCGCGCTGGGCATTGGCAAAGTGCTCCCGCGCTGCGGTCCAATCTCGCAACTCCAGACAGCAATTGCCCGCGAGTAGGTGATCCTCCGCGGTAAGCCGGCCCAGTCGCAGCATCGTGGCTCGCGCGTCAGCAGGCTGCCGCGCCGCACCCTGGCGGGCCGCCAGGGCGCGCAAATCGTCGTCGCACGTTGGCCCGCTTACTCCGGTGGAGAGAACTCCGATTCGGACGGAGCCGCGCGCCGTTGCGTTGCCTGACCGACCATCAGGAAGAGGATTGTCGCTGCTGCGCGACCGTCGTCGTTTTCTTCTCACGGCGCCTCAAGCCTTGGTTTTCCAGCAGGATCGCAGGTCCCGGCATTGAGAAGAATCATCGCCGAGCGGCATTCTCTTCGCAAGGCGCCGAGGTGCCGGTCGCTACGCGAACGCTGGCGATTTTCTTAGGGTCATTCAAACGCCCGGAAAGGAACGGGCACAGCGGTGCGGGGCGACAGTCCGAGCCGGCCTCCACCGTCGGACGACCGCTCAGAGTTAGGCGGCGCATGCCAGGTTGGGGAAGGACGCAACGCGTCGATAAAAGGACCGCCGGAACGTCGGCAGCGGTTCGACGCGTTTGGGCGATTGAAACGAACGTGCCGCCAAGGTCCTTAGTGTTCGCGACGCGGGCCGCAGGGTACAAAGCGCTGCCCGACTTGTTCGAATCCGTTGTCGGCGAGGAGCTTGTCCCAGGGCACGAAGGAGCTGCCGCCGACGGTCTTCTTCCAACCATAATCGAGTTAGGCGATTCTCGCCGGCTCAATGCCGTAGCGCTGAACGAGAAAACTCATTCACTTTGCAGACCTGGGCCAGAGATTCTGGTCCTTTGTGTGGCTCCATCGCCCGCCGGGGCGGCGGAGTTGCGGCGCGTAGCTGAGCGGCACGCCGCTGTCACCGACCGCGCGCACTAAGGCCTGGGCCAACCGGCGTAAGGTTTCGAGGCGCGTGGCATGATTCTCGGTTTGCAGCGCGGGTTACGGCGAGGCTCGTTGTCAAGCTGGGGGGGAAGCCTCCCCCGCGGCGTCAAGGAGCGGCCGGCGGGCCTCCGCCCGAGCTTCCGCGCTCGGCCCAGCGCCTCGCTTGTGCAGCCCGGTCCCCTCCCGCCGGCCGTCCTCTGACTCCGCGCCCCCTCGGTGCAGAAAGGGGTGAGCCCGCTGCTGGAAAGCAGCGGGCTGGTTTTCAAGAACAAGGAGACGGAGGAACGAACGAGAGCGGCGGAGCCGCGCGGCACACGGACATCCGAACGACCGAGCTCTACTTTGTCCGCCGCCAGGAGGATGCCGAGGCCGCGGCGAGGCGGATTCAGAGCAGAATGATCGGTGTGCGCAAGTCCGGGTCCGAGTTCGCGGACATGGCGTGCGCCCAATGCAGGTCATGCATCGCCGCCGCTGCCCTTGTTCAGCGAGAATTGGGCGCTTCCGGCCGCCCCGGGCAACCTTCCGCAGCGCTTAGTTGCTCCCCCGCACGGCTACATGGCCGTCGAGCACCGACTTGGTTTTTGGCAACCAAAAATCACGCTCTTGCACAACCAAACGTTTTTGTTATTCTATTCGGAATACTTTCTTCGCTGCCTTGCCAAACGAAAGCCACCATGAGTCGCAAGTCTTTTTCTGGATTCACTTTAGTCGAGCTTCTTGTGGTCATCGCGATCATCGGAATGCTGATCGCACTTTTGCTCCCTGCTGTGCAGTCGGCCCGTGAGGCGGCTCGACGCACCACATGCACCAGTAGTTTGAAGCAAATTGGCCTCGCCCTTCATGGGCACGAGAATGCGCTCCGGGTGTATCCAGTTGGCTACCTAAGCACGCCGGGAGTCGGCATTCGCGACGCTCAGACTGGAGATTGGGGTCCCGGTTGGAGCTGGCTCGTGTACCTGATGCCTTACATGGAGCAGAACGCACTCATGCAGTCTCTCCGCCTCGACTTGCCTTGTTGGCACAAAAGCAATTCGGTGGCCGTCAAAACCCCGCTGCCGATTCTTCTGTGTCCTTCTGTCAGCGGAAACACCCCCACCGTAGGGGTGACGGACATCGACAAAAACGTGCTAAACGATGCGGTGTTTGCTCGATCGCACTATGTCCACAACGTCGGATGGAACGACATCTGGTCTTCCCCTGCCACGACCAACTACGACGACGAAGTCGCGGGTTGCAACGGCGTGATGTACCGAAACAGCAAGATTCGGCCAACGGACGTGCTCGATGGGCTGAGTAACACGGTGTTCGCTGGCGAGCGTTCACCCTACTTGGCTGATGCGGTTTGGGCTGGAGTAGTGCCCGGCGCCAAGCATTACTCCTACAACGAATTCGAAAGCTCCGGGACGGGGGGCGCCGGCATCAACTACGACAACGCAGGCAGCTATGTCGGAACGAATAGCGGGCCATCGATTTACGAATCGCCGCAGATCATCCACCCGCCCAATTGGCCAGGGGGGCACACCGATCAGATGTACGCTGAGCATCCCGCCGGTTGCAACGTCTTGCTGGGTGACGGCTCGGTGCGGTTCATCCAAGACGGCCTGCGATTCTCCATCTTTCAGGCACTCTCTAGCCGGCAAGGCGACGAACCGATTGGAGACTTTTGAATGCTCAAGCGATGCCTCCTTAAGTTCGCTCGCGGAGCAATCCTTGCCATTCTGGTATCCTCAATGGTCGGCTGCAGCGAGAAGCCGGCTGACGAAGCAAGACAGAACCGCCGACTCGTGGACGCAGTACTGACCGCGGTTACGACCCGAAACCGCAAAGAACTCAGGCGAGACGCCAATCTGTGGAATGAGCGGCTCGCAAGCGGCTTGGTCGGGAAAGAATTTCACGGCGCCGTTTCGCAAGCGATTGCGAAGGCCAGCGGCGGAGATTGGTCCGGCGCAGAAGAAGACCTTTACCGGTTCCGTGAAACCGAGCCGTTTCCGGACTGAGCGAATGATTTGGGTGAGCCCAGCAACGGGCTGCCTCGCTCGAATTAAGCGGCCGGCGCGGGCGGGGGTAAATCGCCGAGCCAAGTCCGGAGCGCGCTGCCGATTTCCTCACCAAGTGATGGGGTTTGCGGCCCAGTAGCGCAGCGGCCCGTCGGGATGGCGTGGCGGTTCCGCGGGTGCTCGGTTAGCATGCCGTCATGGCTACTTTGGCCCTGTTCGTCCTGACCGCGCTGGCTGAAATCGTCGGCTGCTACCTGCCCTATCTGTGGCTGCGAAGGGGCGGCAGCCCATGGCTTTGGTTGCCTTCGCTTGCCTCGCTAGCAGCCTTTGCGGGACTGCTCTCGCTTCATCCCACCGCTGCTGGCAGGACCTATGCAGCATATGGCGGCGTGTATATCGGCGTGGCGCTGCTTTGGCTGTGGACGGTCGATGGGATTCGACCCGGGCGCTGGGATCTGCTGGGAGCGGCCCTCGGCTTGGCCGGCATGGCGGTAATTATGTTCGCCCCAAGAGGTTAGCCGCTGAATGCGCTCGACGTGGAGTCGCAACCGCCGCGGTGCCTGCTGTTGACGTACCGGCCAAAAAGCCGAAGAATATACAGACATCCATCTTCACCTCGAGCTAATCAGTGAACCCCCTGGCTGCCACCGTCGTCGCTGCGATCGTGCTCGCGCACAGCCTCTTCGGCTGTTGCTCGCACCACGCTCATGCGCAGCCTGCGTTGCACCAAATGGCGGCCAGCACTCACATTAGCTGTGAAGCAGCCGGTTGTTCTGACGATCGAGATGGTTGTCCCAGTGACCGGCCTGCGCACGACTGTGATGAGAGCGAATGTGTTTTCGCCACTTCGAAGCCGTCGTCGGACCAGGCAGGGGGCCCCGAGCTCTTTGTGGCGGCGCCGTTTTCCGCTGCGTGGGTGCTGGATCTCGCTGCTGAAGCCCATTCGACTTGCTCGAGCGGCCTAACTCGCAACCTTGCTAGTTCCAGCCGCCAATTCTGCCGCGTTCTTTTGATCTGAGGCGGCCAGGCCGAGCCTTCTGCTCTGCCCTTCCGAAGGACGGTAACGATTGCCGGCGATCTTCGCTGCGCAAAGCGTAGTTCGGAAATCCCTTTTGCACATTCGACGGAGGTAGCGATGCGATCGCTCCCCATTCTTGCCACGCGCCTTGCGCTGGCCGGCGGCGCCGTGGTGGTTCTTATCGCTGTGAGTTGGGGACTGTGGTCACTTACAGGCGTGCCTGAGCGTCTCGGCCTGCGCTCCGAACCAGCCAAAGACGAAGGCGCCCATTCCCATGGCGACGGACACGACCATGGCGAAGCTGAGCACGAAGGTCACGACCATGACGCCAAAGGCCACGATCATTCGCACGCCGGACATGACGAGGACAACTCGCTCGAACTCAGCAAGCAAGCTCAAGCGACGATCGGCCTCAAAATCGTTCCGGTAAAGGTCGGGCCCTTCGCGCGCACGATCTCTGTGCCAGGAATCGTCGTGGAGCGTCCCGGCCGTTCTTCCATCAAGGTCACCGCGCCGCTCACCGGCATCGTCACCCGAATCTACGCGATCCAAGGCGAATCGCTCTACCCTGGTAGCAAACTGTTCGAACTTCGGCTGACTCACGAGGAACTCGTGCAAGCTCAGAGCGACCTCCTGCGCTACCTTGGCGAACACGACGTTACGCGCCGCGAAGTGGACCGGTTGGAGCGACTGACGGCCAGCGGCGCCGTCGCGGGAAAGGAGCGACTCGATCGACAATACGAGATGCATCGGCTCGAGGCGACCATTCAGGCACAGCGTCAGGCCTTGGCTTTGCACGGACTCACCGGGGAACAAGTTGAGTCGATCATTACCACGAGGTCGTTGTTTCAAACGATGTCGGTCGTCGTGCCTCAGCCGCCGGAAGATGTTGCCGGTAGTGACCGAACTCTCCAGGTTCAGCGTCTCGCCGTACAGCAGGGCCAACAAGTGCAGGCGGGCGAGGAGTTGTGCTCTCTGGCCGACTACAGCGAACTGCAAATCGAAGGGATGGCCTTCGAGCGCGACGCTGACAGCTTGCAACGGGCCGCCATCGACAAGGCGCCGATCGCAGCCTATTTCGATACGGGGGAGCACCGCAGCCCGGTATCGGGACTGCAACTGCTGTACGTTTCTGGGCAAGTCGATCCTGATTCGCGCGCTCTGCACTTCTATGTTCGGCTGCCGAACGAGCGACTGCCTGACGTGCAAACGGGCGAGCATCAATTTACGAATTGGCGCTTTCGTCCGGGGCAACGACTGCGAATGAGCGTGCCGGTCGAAACCTGGCCTGATCGAATTGTTTTGCCAGTGCAGGCCGTTGTCCAAGAAGGCCCCGAGTCGTTCGTGTTCGTTCAGTTTGGCGACCACTTCGATCGCCGATCGGTCCAAGTTGCCTACCGCGACGCCGACCACGCCGTGCTCGACCCAACGGGCGGTCTAAAGCCGGGTGAGATGGTTGCCGCTGACGGCGCCCAGCAATTGCAATTGGCGCTCAAGAACAAAGCCGGCGGGGCCGTTGATCCACATGCCGGCCACAACCACTAGCCGGCCCAAGACCGCGCCAGTCCACGACCTGACCACGCTTCGGGCTCGATTCCATGCTGAACGCAATCATTCGGACGGCACTTCGCTATCGGCTCGTGACGATCGCACTCGCGCTCGTGATCACGGCCTACGGAAGCTACGTGCTGTATCACCTGCCGATCGACGTGTTTCCGGACCTGAATCGGCCGCGCGTCACGATTATGACCGAAGCGCCAGGCTTGGCGCCCGAGGAAGTAGAAACCCTGATCACCTTTCCGCTCGAGTCGGTGCTCAACGGCGCCACCGGCGTTCAAGCAGTGCGGAGCTCATCGGGCGTCGGATTGTCGGTCATCTACGTGGAGTTCGCCTGGGGAACTGACATCTACGTCGACCGCCAGATCGTCGCCGAGAAGGTCGCGCTGGCCGCCGACCGCCTACCCCGCGGGATTCGCCCGCAGTTAGCGCCCGTCTCGTCGATCATGGGGCAGGTGCTGCAAATCGGCATGTATAGCGAGGGAGGCAAAACCGACCCGCTGGAAATCCGCACCTTGGCCGACTGGGTCGTCCGGCAACAACTGCTCACGATTCCCGGCGTGGCCCAGGTTGTGACGATGGGCGGCGGAAGGAAACAATACCAAGTCTTAGTGAACCCCGAGGCCCTGCAGACCTACGACGTAACGCTCGAAGACGTCGAGCAGGCCGTCTCGAAGAGCAATGCGAACGCCACCGGGGGCTATCTCAACGTCGGCGCCGAGGAATTCCTCGTGCGGTCACTGGGCCGCATCGAGAACGTCGACGAGCTGGGACAGATCGTGATCAAGAGCAGCTCTGAGCGGCCGGTATTGCTCTCGAACGTCGCTCGGGTCGTCGAGGGGGCGCAAGTGAAACGTGGCGACGCCGCGGTCAACGGCCGACCAGCGGTGATGCTCACGGTGACCAAGCAGCCCGGCGCCGACACGCGCGACCTCACCGACCGCATTCTACGCTCGCTTGACGCCATGAAGGCGACGCTTCCGAAGGACGTTCGCATCAACGCGGAAGTCTACCAACAGCGGACCTTCATCGATCTGAGCATCCGCAACGTGATCGAAGCCCTGCGCGACGGCGGCATTCTCGTCGTCGTCGTGCTGTTCCTGTTCTTGCTCAACTTTCGCACGACCTTTATCACGCTTACGGCAATCCCCTTGTCGATCGTGGTCACCGGTCTCGTCTTCAAGTGGCTCGGTATGTCGATCAACACGATGACGCTCGGGGGACTGGCGGTGGCGATCGGCGAGTTGGTCGATGACGCCATCGTCGACGTCGAAAACATTTTTCGGCGGCTCCGCGAAAACAAGCAATCGGCGCATCCCAAGCACCCTTTACGCGTGGTCTACGAGGCCAGCAGCGAGGTGCGAAACTCGATCGTGTTCAGCACGATCCTGGTCGTGCTAGTGTTCGTGCCTCTGTTCGCTCTGGGCGGCATGGAGGGCAGGCTGTTTGCGCCCCTGGGCGTGGCCTACATCGTCTCGATTCTGGCGTCGCTTGGCGTTTCGCTCACGGTCACGCCCGTGCTGTCGTACTGGCTCCTGCCGCAAGCTCGCTTCATGAGCCATGAGAAGGACGGCCTTCTGCTGCGATCCCTGAAATGGGTCGCCGGCCACGCAATTCGCTTCAGCGTCAACCATCCTTGGCCGATCTTGGGGCTTGTGATGGCGGCCGTCGTCACGAGCGGAGTCGTCGCTTCACGTCTCGGGCGAGATTTTCTCCCTCCGTTCAATGAAGGAAGCGTGCAGGTGAACGTTTTCCTGCCGCCGGGCACTTCACTGCAAGCCTCCGATCGCATTGCGGCCATGGTCGACGATCGGCTTATCAAGGTGCCTGGCGTCACGGCGGTCGGGCGTCGTACGGGTCGAGCGGAGTTGGATGAGCACGCCGAGGGGGTCAACGTATCCGAGGTCATCGTCAGTCTCGACCCTCACTCAGGCCGCAGCCGCGAAGAGGTCTTGGCACAGTTGCGCGATGAAATCAGCCTGGTGCCCGGCGTCGTGTCGTCTGCGGAGCAGCCACTACAGCATCTCATCTCCCACATGCTCTCTGGCGTCAAGGCGCAGATCGGAATCAAGCTCTACGGAGACAGCCTCGAGGTGCTGCGGCGGCAGGCCAGCCAAATCGAGGCAGCGATTCGGGGCGTCCCAGGCGTAAAGGACTTGCTGGTCGAACAACAAGTCGAGATCCCGCAGCTTCAGGTTCGCTTGAATCGGGAACGGCTTGCGCAAGTCGGCCTGCATTCCGATGAGGTCAACCAATTTGTGGAAACTGCCATGAACGGCCGGACGGTCTCGGAGGTTGTGCAAGGGCAGCGCAAGTTCGACCTTGTCGTGCGGCTGGATGAGCCGTTCCGCCAAGACTCTCAACAACTGAAGCGCCTTTCGATCAAGCTGCCGCCGGGCGGCCTGATTCCGCTGGGGTCGGTAGCCGAAGTGGTGGACGCCAGCGGACCTAACACGATCAATCGTGAAAACGTGCGCCGGCGGATCGTGATTCAGTGCAACACTGCCGGCCGCGATCTAGCCAGCGTTGTCGGCGACATCCAGAACAAGTTGGCGCCGATTCAGGCCAAGCTGCCGACGGGCTACTTTCTCGAGTACGGCGGCCAGTTCGAGAGTCAACAAAACGCCACTCGCATGATCGGACTGCTGAGCCTGGTCTCGCTAGCGTGCATGTTTTTGGCGCTCTACACGCTGTTCCGCTCAGTGAATCTCGCGCTGCAAGTGCTCTCCGCGTTGCCGATGGCGGCCATCGGGGCGGTCGCTGCGCTCGTGATCACCGGCCAATCACTCACAGTCGCCAGCATGGTTGGCTTCATTTCGTTGTCCGGCATCGCCTCGCGCAACGGCATCCTGCTGATCGCCCACTACCTGCATCTAGTGCAGTACGAAGGCGAGACATTTTCGCGGGCCATGATCGAGCGGGCTGGAAAGGAGCGCCTTGCCCCCATGTTGATGACCGCGCTGACGGCCGGAATCGCCCTCATTCCGCTCGTACTCGCCGCGGGCGAGCCGGGAAAGGAAATCCTGTATCCCGTCGCGACAGTCATCCTGGGAGGATTGATCAGCTCGACCCTTCTCGATTTCTTCGTCCATCCGGCGTTGTTCTGGCTCTTCGGCGGACAGGCCGCGAAACGCGCCGGACGCGATGTCGATGAGGAGGCGTGGGATGACGAGGCGCCGGATGCGGCGTCGACGGTCGACGTGCGTTCCACGACCACCGGCAGTTAGCTTGCAACTGGCTCAGTCGCAAGACAAACGCTCGGCGTCGAGCGGCCTCTGCGACGGCCATCACTTACTGGAGAATGTTCATGCTGGCCACTTTCCGTGCGGCATTCTGTGCTGCTTTCGTTGGCCTTCTGATTGGTTCCATGGTGGGTTGCGGCTCCAGCGCGGACAAAGCCCCCGCCGCCCCCAAGGGTGAGCATTTCGAGGGCGATGGCCATGACCACAGCCACGACGGCCATGACCACAAGGAGGGAGGAGAACATAAATAGCCGCTTGCATCCTGATGGCACGACCTGGGCGCGCCCGCAAAGTTGCGCGGGCGTGCCCAGGTTCGCACTTCTATCTTGCCGACTTGAATCCGACTCGATAATGTCTGGCCCGGTGTAACGGGCGTGGTCGATACAGACCGTAGGTTGAACGCCGTTGGAGGGATCCGTGCAAGCGCTCGTGGCTAAGATTTTGACGGTGCTCGTGCTCATCCACACAGTGTGTGGGTGTTGCCCGCGTTCCGCCGCCGCCACGCTCACCGGCCACGTTGCATCGCACGCTTGCAGTTGCTGTGACGGCGACGCCGAAGGAAGCTCGGATCGAGGTGCCCCAGCGAAAGGCAAGACGCTGCATCGCTGCGAACTCTGCGCCTACCTGACAAGCCCTCGCGTCGATATCGACCAGTCCTGCGAGAACGTCGTAACGTGGCTGGATCCGCGGGCCTTCGCGATCTCGCTGAGCGCGACCGCGTTGCCCACTCGACTCTGCGCCGAGCCGCCTTCGGCAGCCGCCCCACGGCTGCATCTGACTCTGCAGATCCTCTTGATCTGATTCGTCCGGCCCCGCTCGAGCGCAGCACTGGAACGCGCTTCAATTGCGCGGGCCGCAGCCTTCACTATCGTCGGCGCGTTCGCTCGCCCAACGCACCCCTAAGTGCGGTCCGCGCGGGGTCTGCGCAAGTCACAGGTTCACGTTTCGCTCATGGAGAAAGGACTCCACATGATCCGCAAGCCATTTACTATTCTGGCAGGTTTGCTCCTCGGACTCGCGTTGCTTCCGTCGGCCACGTCCGCCGACAGCGGCCCCGAGGCAGTCTTGGCTGGCTTGTCTGAACAGGGCAAGTACACGTTCTTGCTCTTCTACCGTGATACGGGCCCAGCGACCAAAGCCCTCGACCAGGCCCTGGCCAATGAACTGGCCCGCTGCACCGACCGCGCCGGCGGCGCCCGAGTCGCGGTCACAGATCCGGCGGCCAAGTCGCTTGTGCAGAAGCTGGGAATCAGCCGGGCTCCGATGCCTATGGTCGTGGCGCTCGCGCCGAACGGCGCGATTACCGGCATGTTCGCCAAGAAGCTGACGGCCGAAATGGTGGACGGCGCGTTCGTGACTCCAGGGATGATGGAGTCCATGAAGGCCCTTCAGGAAAAGAAGCTCGTCCTGATTCGCGTTGCCTCGCGAAATGCTCCGGAGCAGTTGCCCGCCGCGGTGACTTCCTTGGGGGCCGATCCGCGGTACAAGGGGCGCGTGGCTCTGGTGTCGATCGCCGTAGACGACGAGCAAGAGCAACGGTTCCGCAAGGAACTGGAATTGGCCGACGACCAGATCCAAGGGACCGTAGTTGCGCTGCTCGCTCCGCCGGGCGTCTTGGTGGGCAAGTTCTCACCGAACGCCAGCGTCGCCGAGATCACGGCAAAGCTCGAGGCGGCCGGCAAGTGCTGCGACGATCCGAACTGCAAGCACGTCAAGCAGGGGAAATAGGCACAATGACACTCAAGACCATTGTCTGGAAAGAGCTGCTGCAGCGGCCGGCCGCCATGGCGGCGACGATCGTGGCAATTACGCTCGGCGTCTCCACGTTGATTGCGGTAAGGCACGTCGCCGTCTCGGCCGAGCGGCACGTCGCCCGGCAACTCGAGGCGCTCGGCGCCAACATTCTGATCCTGCCGAAGTCGGCCTCGCTCCAGGACTACTATGGGGCCGATCTTCAGGAGCAAACGTTGCCCGAGGAATATGTCGCCACCGTGCAATTGGCCAACCTCGAGGGCATCGAGAAGCTCTCTCCGCGGCTTTGCACTCCGGCGGAGATGCTGGGAAAGCCGGTCACCTTGACGGGCGTCTTGCCGCAAAGCGCGTTTGAGTCCCAATCGGCTTGGCAGAGCCTGCAGCCGTTTGGACGGAAACACGTGGGATGCGCCAAAGCGTCGGTCAGTCAAGAGCCAAGTTCACCGACGGCCATCGTCACCACGCGGGCCATCGACCGACTCGAGCCCAATGAGGTTTTGATCGGCGCCGACGTCGCCGAGTCGGTGCGCATCGCCGAAGGCGCCGACGTCGAGCTCGCGGGCCGCACCTTCCGCATCCTGGGCGTGCTTCCGCGAACGGGCACCGTCGACGACAGCCGCGTCTTCGCTCACCTGCACACCGTGCAAGAGCTCTCCGGCGCTGGTCAAGTCGCAAGTGCGATCGAGGTTATTGGTTGTTGCGAGGACGCCGCCGGGAGACTGGTCCCCGAGCTTGCGAACCTGCTGCCTGAGGCGAAGGTCGTCACGGTCTCGCAAGTGGTAGAAACCCAGGTCGGGGTCAATCGCTTGGTGAACCGGACTTCGGCGCTCGTCGTCGCGGTCCTGGCGTTTGCCGGCGGCGCAGGCCTGGCGAGCACCATGGCGATGAACGTTCGCGAACGCCGTCGGGAGATTGGCACTTTGATGGCCCTCGGCGCTCCGCCGCGATTCATCAGTGGTCTGTTTCTGCTCAAGGCGATTCTGTTGGCTGCCGCCGGCAGCGCCGTTGGCTGTCTGATCGGCGCCGTGCTGGCCCTGAGCGTGGGTCCGCAATGGGCCGGCGTGGAAGTTCAGTTGCTGCCGCCGCTGTTCTTGATCGCCGTCGCCGGCGCGTTCGCCTTGGCGATGCTTTCGGCACTTTGGCCAGCGCGGATGGCGGCCAAGGTCGATCCCTGCATCTGCTTTCGGGAGATCTAACGATGATCCACCTCGACGATGTAACCAAGCTCTACTACCGCGGCCGCGAGCAAGTGATCGCGTTCGAAGCGAACCGTCTGCATGTTGCGGCCGGCGAGTTTGTTGCGGTGGTGGGACCGAGTGGAAGTGGCAAGACAACGCTCCTGTCGCTCTTGGGCGGCATGCTGGCGCCCAGTTCGGGACAGATCTACCTCGACGGCCGATCGGTTTACCGGCTCTCGGTTGCGGAGCGCGCGGAACTGCGGCGGGAGAGGCTGGGATTCGTCTTCCAGAGCTTCAATCTCGTGCCCTACCTGACGGCCTTGGCAAACGTTCAGCTTCCGTTGTTGCTAGCTGGCAAATCGCCTGAAGAACAACAGCGAACGGCCACTGGGCTGCTGGAGCGGCTCGGGCTGGCTGAACGCCTGCACCATCGCCCGTCCGAATTGAGTGCGGGCCAGCAGCAACGGGTTGCTTTAGCAAGGACCTTGGCCAATGATCCGGCGGTGATCCTGGCCGATGAGCCCACCGGCAATCTCGATCCGGAAAGTCGTGAGACCGCGCTCCAGTTCCTCGGCGACCTTCATCGCAAGGGCCGCACGATCGTGATGGTCACGCACGATCCGCAGGCAGCAGCGCGTGCGCAACGCGTGATGACCCTGCGAAATGGCAGAATCGCTGATCCCGGCCTGCTCTGCACGCGGGCGGTTGCTTGAGTTCCGTGGGCACGGCCGGCGGGCCGCTCAGCAAGGGTTGCCCGCTGGTCGTGTTTTGTTCCTGTGCTTCTCGTTCCTCCAGATTCATGGCCAAGCGCATGAACACTGCACCTGCTCGAAACGCCCAGACACCGCTCCGTAAGTACGGATGCTCGTGCGCATTGCTGCTGCTGATGGTCTGCTGGCCGACCCTGGCGCTCGGGCAGGCGCAATTGGCAGACGACATTGTGCTGCTCTCCAAAGGGCGGCAAGAGCTCGAACGGCAACAGAGCACGCTCCATTTGCTCACACCAGGCGGAAGCGAAAACACACTGGGGCCGTCACCGGGGTCAAGTGAGTCGCGCCTCGGCGAAACGCGCGCGACCCCCGTACTACGGTCGCGCGATGTTCTGCGAGCTGCGAGCGGCGTGGGCAGACTCGCCGGCCAGCCGGAAGCGCTGCCGGTTCCCGCTGTGCGCTCGCCCGGACTCGAGTTGCCAGTTTACGGCACGCTCTCGTTGCCGTCGGCCCAAGACGAGGGCCCCCCCGATGGTCTTACGTTGGACGGCGCGCTTGAGCTAATGGTCAGGCAAAACCCTGATCTGCAGTCGAAGTATCAGGAGCTGCCGAAGGCCGCCGCAGACGTTCTGTCAGCAGGATTGTTGGGCAATCCGCTGCTCTTCGGCAGCGTCGACAACGCGCCTTACGGCAGCTATTCTCCACAGCGGCCTGGCGAAGTTGGGTACTCGTTGACCGTGATTCAGCCGTTCGACGTCAATCACAAGCGGCGAGTTCGCGTGTTGGCGGCGCAGCGCGCGCAAAACGTGCTCGAAGCGCAGTACCAAGACGCCGTGCGAACAGCCGCCGACGCGGTGTATAGCGCGTATGTCGACGTGCTAGCGGCGCGCGATACGGTTCGCTATCTCGAAACGAGCCTCAACGGCCTCAATCGCATGGCCGAAGCGACGAGCAAACAGGTCGAGTTTGAGCAAGAGGCGAACATCGTGCTCGACCGAGTCTTGCTGCAGCGCGACACGACACAGATCGCCCTCGAGGAGGCGCTCGTTTCGGCCCGCCAAGCGCGTCAATCGCTCGCCGCGCTCTTGGGGGCGCCGAACGATCCCGAGGTGCTGCTCGATGTGCGGGGGTCGCTGCAGCGGACAACCACGCCCGTCCCGCCGCTCGACGAACTGATCGGCCTGGCCAACGCCAGTCGGCCGGACCTGGTCGCGTACCGACTGGGCGTTAATCGCGCGCAGGCCGACGTTCAGTTGCAGCGCAAAGAAGGTTTCCCAGACGTATTCGTCCTCTATACGCCCTGGGCCTTGACCGACAACAGTGCGATCGGCGGCCAAAACGCCACGGCCTGGAGCCTGGGCGCGCTGGCGAGCGTGCCGATTTTCAACCGGAATCAGGGGAATGTGCGGCGAGCGGAAGCGACGGTGGTGCAGTCCCGCATCGAGCTGGCAGCGGTCGACCGTCGCGTGGAGTTCGAGGTTCGGCAGGCATACCAGGATTATGAGGTATCTCAGGCTGCCGCGCGAAGGCTCGAGGAGACGATGCTTCCGCGCGCCCAAAACGTCTTGTCGCTGAGCCAGCTCAGTCGCGAGCGAGGTCAGATCGGCATTCTCGAACTGCTCGCCGCGGAGCGCGAATACTCGGAGGTCGTTCGTCGCTATCGCGACAGCCTGATCCGCGCTCGACGGGCCGAATTGCGGCTAAATACGGCCGCGGCGATGCGAATCATTCGATAGCGGCCATTCTCGTTCCCGCACGCAATCAGCACGACGCTCCTTGACGCAGGGCACTGGTCGGTGCATAGGCGACTACGGATCGGCTCGTGACCGTCTGCGCCAGAATTGCTAGCAAAATGAGAAGCGAGAACTTCCAATGTTTTGGACGCTGACCAGGGCAGGGATTGCCGCCGCCGTCATTCTCCTTGTCGCCGAGGTGTCACAAAGGCACCCGCGTGCCGGGGCGCTGCTGCTGACCCTGCCGATCGTCAGCATCTTGGCATTTCTGTTTGGCTGGCAGCAGCATCATGATTTGCCCGCACTGTCCCGGCTCGCGAAGGAGTCATTGGTGCTGGTTCCCCTCGGGTTGCCGTTCTTTATGCCGTTAGCCTTCGCCCGCGAGCTCGGGCTTGGTTTCTATGGCGCTTTGCTCGCGGGTATCGCCTTTGCAGCGGCTCCGATCACCGCTTGGTTGATCCTTGGTCCGCCGGGACCGTGACCGCTCGCCACAAAACGCCATCTTAAATCCGCGACTTCGCACCTTTCTAGCGACGACCCTGACGCGCAATGTCGATGAGCGTTCCAACGAGCCGGCGATCTCGGCAATCCGTGATCGTGAAGGCCGACTTTTTCCACCACTGCTTTCTCGCTAGCAAGCAGCATGCGTTGCGCCCGGCCGGCTTCGACGATTAAAGCCGCCCGGCGCTCGCGGAGCGCCTGCACTGGCCCATCACTGCGGCCTTCGTTAGGCGCGATAGTTTAGTAGGCGAAGCGCGTTGAGAACGACTAGAAGCGTCGATCCTTCGTGGAACAGCACGGCGGCCCCCATTTGCATGCCGAGCGTCGTCGCGGGCACGAGGAACGCGACCATTCCCAGGCTGAACCACAGATTCTGGCGAATGATGCGGCTTGTTTGTCGGCTGAGGCCGACTGCGAACGGCAGGTGAGTTAGATCGTCCGACATGAGGGCGACATCCGCCGTTTCGAGCGCAACATCGGAGCCGGCGGCGCCCATGGCGATCCCGACGGTCGCGGTCGCCATCGCGGGCGCGTCGTTCACGCCATCGCCGACCATGGCTACACCCTCCGACTGGCTCAGCCTCTTGATGGCCTCCACTTTGTCCTCAGGCATCAGGTCGCCAATGGCCTCGTCGATGCCGACTTGCTGGGCGATGGCTGCAGCGACTTGCTGGCTATCTCCAGAAAGCATGATCATGCGCCGGATGCCGAGCTCGCGCAACCGCGCCACGACTTCGCGGGCAGCGGAGCGCGGAGTATCCATGAGCCCGAGTGCGCCAAAGTAGTCGTTGCCCTGTCGCACAATCATTGTTGTGCGACCGCTTTCTCGCAGGGCGCCTACGGCCTTCGCGAGAGACACGGGAACGGGTGGGCCCTCGACTTCCGTGAAAAGCCTTTCGTTTCCGATATAGACCGTTGTGCCGTTCACGCTGGCACTGACTCCACGCCCCGTAATCGCCTTCACGTCGTGGGCTTGGGGTCCAACGTCGGCTTTCAACCGGTCCTGCGCTCCCTGCACCACGGCCGCGGCCAACGGATGATCGCTGAGCCGCTCGATGGCGACGGCCAGTTGCAAAAGCTCGGTCTCGGATCGGCCGTCTGCCGGAAGTACATCGGTAAGCTGTGGCTTCCCCGCCGTCAGAGTGCCAGTCTTATCAAACGCGATCGCGCCGACCCGGCCCAGGTGCTCGAGGGGTCCGCCCCCCTTCACCAGCACGCCGCCCCGAGCTGCCCGGCCGACGCCGCTCAAGACGGCGCTCGGCGTGGAGATTGCCAAGGCGCAGGGACTTGCCGCTACGAGCACGGCCATGGCACGATAGAACGATGATCGAAAGGGCTCGTCGACGACGGTCCAGGCGAACAGCAGCAACACGGCAAAAGCGAGCACGGCCGGAACAAATGCTCGCTCGAACCTGTCCGTAAACCGCTGCGTCGGCGACTTCTGCGTCTCGGCCTCGTTCACCAACTGCATGACGCGAGCCAGCGTAGAGTCGCTCGACAGCTTGGTGACTTGAATCTCGAGCGCCCCGCTCCCATTGATCGTGCCCGCAAAGGTTCGGTGCTCGGCCGCCAAACTGCTTGGTTGTGCGGTTGCCTTGCTCGCATCTTGAACGGGTCGCTTATCGACTGGAATGCTTTCACCCGTGATCGGAGCCTGGTTGACGCTGCTTTGGCCCTTGATCACGAATCCATCCGCCGGAATCCGTTCATTCGGTTTGACGACTACGAGGTCACCGAGACGCAGTTGGTCGACGGCCAGCTCCTCGATTAAGTCGCCGCGGCGAACCGTTGCAACTTGCGGGGCCAGTTTCCCGAGCGCTTGGATGGCTCGCGTCGCCCGCCCCATCGCATAACGCTCCATCGCATGCCCGAGGCTGAACAAAAACAAAAGCAGCGCGCCTTCCGCCCATGCCCCGAGTGTGGCAGCGCCGACCGCGGCGACGAGCATGAGCAGGTCGATCTCCAAGCGAAACGAGCCCAGCTTCTCGAACGCCTCGCGAAAGGCAAAAAACCCACCAAACACGTAGGCGGCTACGAAACAAGCCCACGACAGCCAGGCGGGCTGCGCGACCGCGCGCGAGACAAACCAGCCGAGAAGCAGCAGGCCGCCGGAGAGCGCGGCAAACACCAGTTCTGTTCTCTCCGCTCCGTGGTCGGCCTCAGCATAGCGCGAGCGCTCTGCTGATTTGGCCATCCTTCGGAAAGCGTTGGTCGCGTTTGAGTTCATGATCCCTTTCTACAATAGTGTCGCGACAAGACCGCTAGCATCGTCGTCGCCAAAGGCCTGCTTGCCACACGGGCCAAAGACCTTCATATACCAAACCGGTCCACCAGTCCACGAATGCGAATACGATCAGCAAGGTTCGCATGATGTTCGGAACAAACAATATGAGGTGCTATCCGCCGTCACGGATATGCGGCTCCTAGCCGCCAGTGTAGGTCGATCCGTGCATGTAGCAATTCGGGGTTGATTCTTATGGCGCTTTGCTCGCGACTATGGCCCTGGCCGCCGCTACGATTGTTGCTTGGTTGATTGTTGGCCCATCGGGACCGTGACCGGTTGCACCAAAACGCCGTCCTGAATCCGGGACCTCGCACCTTCGCGCGACGGCTTAGACGCGCAGCGCCGCTGAGCGTTCTAACGAGGCGGCTGCCTCGGCAGTCCGCGATCGCGAAAGCCGACATTTTCCACCACCGCTGTCTCGGTCGAAAGCAGCATGCGTTGCGCGCGACCGGCTTCGACGATCGAAGCCGCCCGGTGCTCGCAGAGCGCCTGCACCAAGGGACCGAGGTGGCGCCCCGACACTTCGACCTCAACGCCGGCGAAGGTCACGATGAAGCCCGCGGCCGGATCGTCGGACCGCAGCCCCTCAAAATGCGAATAGGGAAAACACCGCACGGCACCGGAGGCGGACTGGAACATCAGCGTCCATTGCGTCCGATTGCCGATGCGGCCCCCCGCGAATGCGCGATAGTCTCCCGAATCGTCGGTGTTTTCCAACGGATCGCGGCTCGTCAGCGACCGCGGCTCGGCGGCTCGGTCGAGCAACGCCCGAATGCTTGCGCTAGGCTCGTTCATGGATCGTTTCTCGTTGAGGCTCAAGGACAGGGTGTTCGATAGCGGCGCGCCGCAGGTTGAATTGCTGGGCAAGCTGGTGGCGGGGGAGCGGACTCGGCGCTGTGACCAGTTCCGTCGCCGACAGCCGCTGTTCGCCGCGGGCCACGGCCTCGCGCAAGGCCTCACGGCAGTTGGTGAACACGGTGGCTTGCTGCCGTGCTCGGCTAACCGAGACATAAAACTGTTCGCGGGAGGCGGCGGCGAACGACTCTGCGCTTTCGGAAATCAGCACGCGATCCACGGTTCGCCCCTGGGCGGCGTGGCTCGTGCTGACCACGCCACTGGCGACATGCCCGAAATCCCGCGGCACGATCCAACCGTTCGTAAGTCGGAGGTCGCCGCTAGGCGAAAAGCCGGCGACCTGGTAGACGTTGCCGTTGTGCAGGCGATGCCCGTCCGCCGTCTTGCCGTTGGCCGTCACCCGCAACAGCTCTCCGCGGGCGACCGTCAGTGTGTCGGGACGGTAGACGCTGAAGCGGCTGGCGTAGCGGCTCAGGCCCTGGGGTAAGGCCCCGCGCAGCGTCAGCCGCGAGCCCTTGGCATGACCGGGGACGTGCTGGTGGAAGCAGAGCACGTCGCCGGGCTCGTAGAGACACGGGTCGGCCCGTTCGGCTTCGGTGAGCTGCAAGGGGCGCAGCCGCAAAAGCGTCTGGTCTTCGCCGCCCAGCAGCTGGCGCTCCTTGAGTTCGCTGCGAATGGCGGCCACGAGCCGGTCCCCCTCGCGATGCGTGGGGGAGACCACGAGCGCCGTGGCGTTTTCTGCGACCGCGTCGGCATAGGCGCTTGCGATCCGTTGCTCGCGTTCCTCGTCTCCTAGTTCCTGCACCCACCCCAACCGGTCGAGGGCGTCGAAGCCGGCCAGCGTATTGCCCCGCGCAAGTTCGGCGACAGCCGCCCGGTAGGCGCCTTGCTGCCGTACGATCCGCGACACTTCGGCCGGGCGAAGTCCGGCTTCTTTTTCGAGCAGCTCGAGGGCGGCGCCGCGTTCCGGACTGGAATGCTGTTTCCAGTCGCCCGCCAAGATCACGCGCGCTTCGAGCCGCTCGGCAAGATCAAACACTCGCTTGAGGCTGCGCGTGCCGACCAGCCCCGCCTCGTCGACGAGCAGCACCTGGCCGCGGAGTTCTTCCTGCAAGTTCTTGTTGACCAACAGCTCGGCGATCGTCGTCGCCCCCGCGAAGCCCTCAGCGCGGAGCACGCCGCGGCTGGCGCCGGCCGACGGCGCCACGGCGAGCACGCGGCGGCCGCCGGCGTGGATGCCGGCCGCCACTTCCTGGAGGAGACTCGTTTTTCCAGTGCCTGCCCCCCCGCGGAGAATCTGCACGCGGTCGCGACTGGTGAGCAGTTGGGCGACGCACTGCACCTGTTCCTCACTCAACCAAGCGCGCTCGATCGTCCAGCTCGGGCTGAGCGGTGCATAGCGGTTCCGTCCTTGGCGGGCGAAGGCGAGCAGGGCCTGCTCTTCCCGCAGCACCGCGGCGGTCGTTGCCAGTCGCTGGCCGGCCCAGTCGCGGACGATCACGTCGCTGACGGCCAACGCGCGGCGCATCCCCTCGACGCTCACCCGGCCGACGCCGAACTGGAGCGCCGCGGCCAACAGCCGTTTTTCGGGGACGACCGAACTCCGCTCGAAGCTGTGCAGCACGGCGTGTTCGAGCACGACTTGGTTCGCTACCGGGAGCAAGGTCCGTGGCGATGGTGCGGCGACGCTCGCCGCGAGCGTTTGCAGGGCGGCCCTTTCGTCGCTCGTCAGCCGTTCTTGCCAAGCTGCTTCCAGTTGTCCGTAAGGCAAGGTGCGGCGTTTGGCTTCCCGCGTCTTGGCCCCGAGTTCGGCTTTTTGCTCGGGGTCGGTGATTCCCTGCTTCCGCGCCAGGGCTTCGATCTGATCGGTGCGGCGACTAAATTTCGCTTTGAGCGAGGCAGGCACGAGCCCGATGTCCCAGCTCCGGCCCTGACGCTCGATCTGGTAGCCGAGCGTTTGCAGGCGGTTGGCGAAGCGGGCGTGAAACGCAGCCTCCCAGTAGGGGGCGTCGCGCTTGAGGTCACGGAACTGAACGGCCTTGAACCGCTGCTCGACGGGGTCGAAGGTTTGGTTGAAGACACTGCAGTGGGCGTGCAGGTGGGGATCGCTGACCCCCTCTACCGGACGGGCCGTCGTGTGAACGAAGGTGGTCCACACCAAGTTACCGGTCGTGCGTTCTTCGTTGCGGCCGCCAGTGCGGACCCGTGTTTTTGCTTCGCTCTCGAGCTCCTGCATGGTTTCTTCGACGCTCTCGCGGAAGGCCCCGACGATGCGGTCGTCGCGATTGAGGGCAAAGGCCAAAGACACCCCTTTGGGCACGTGCCAGTTGAAGTCGTACAAAACGGTGCGGTCGGTTTTGGTGCGGACCGAGAGCGGCCGGCCGTCGCGGGGATCTTGATTGTCGCAGAGCGCGTCGAACTCGTGCTGCTGGGCTTCGCCCTGCAGGCCGAGCTGGCGGGCGGCGCGGCCGCCCCACTGGCCGACCAGTTCGTGCCCTTCGCTGTAGTAGTCGGCCCGCGAGTAGTAACTCTTGGCGCCGGCCGCAGAACGGTTCTGGTGGATGCGCAGCATGATCGAGGCATCACGATAGAGGGCGTGGGCGCGGGCGCAATGCGAATTCGACCCGCCTGCTGTACCAAGCTGGGATCGCTGCGTCGGCTACCCAGATACGCGCCGCGCGAGAGTGGAGATGCACCGCCCAGCGGGATACGGCGCCGCAGCGCCGGCTGGCCGAGGAGTGAGCTGCGCGCGCCGCCAGGGTTGCCCACGCGCATAACAAAAGCCGCTCGAGTCCTTTTCAAGCGGCCCCTGTTCTCTGCGGGGCGTGAGCGCAGGCTCTGATCAGCCCGCCACGCACGGGTCCGCTACCAAAGGAGAAAGAAGGGTCACGAATCAATCACAGCCTATCAAGGTCGCCGACCTCGTTCAATCGGTCGTGCTAGCTGCCATGCCGCGCAAGCGATTGCGTGAATTCCGAATGGCCTTTGCGCCGGACATGGAATACTGCGCGGTTGTTCCGCCCAAACGATCTCACGCAGCATCGAGGAATGTCCACCCGCGATAGAGGCGTGCGGCGCCCTTTCCCTGATTTGCCCGACGTGTCTTCGCGGCGTGGGGTCGATCTCGAGCTCGCCGGTCAGGCGTCATCTGGGCCAAGCGTGAGCCAGTAATCGCTTCAATCCCTTGGACCACGGCGCCTCGACCGCCCTCTTAGGACACATACGTGCTGCGCAAGCTTGCCTCCTCAGCGGGCGGTCATGGCCATCGGCAGAGAGCGCTTGGCGGGGCAGGGCCACCGTAGAGGGCGAGTTCGTCAACCGCCGCATACCACTAACCGCTTCGAAGCCCATGCCTACTGCCGGACACTGACGCGGCGACTTGTTAGCCAATTTCAACCGTTCGGCAAGCTGCTAGCGAACCCCATTACGGCGGGGGAGCGCATGTCTTACAATGCACAGCGGCGCCGGCCGAAACCGGCGGACAATTCCGAAGCCTACCGGGTCAGCACTCGACAACTCAGCTCGCATGGACCTCTCCAACGAGGCAATCACCTTCATCAATACGCTGCTGCCTGGATTCCTGGCGGCGTGGGTGTTCCATGGGCTGACTGCACATCCCAAGCGTGGTTGGTTCGATCGTACGGTCCAAGCGCTGATCTTCACGACGATCGTTCAGGCGGCTGTCGGCGGCATTCGAGGGTTTTCGCTTTGGCTAGGCCGGCAGTTCGAGCCGATCGGACCGTGGACCAATTCCGTGGGTCTGGCTTGGGCACTCAGCGTCGGCGTCGTTCTGGGCCTGCTGTTCGCCGGCTTTGCCAACAACAACTCGTTCCATTGCTGGCTCAGCGAGCGACGATGGTATCTGGTGCTACGGAAGAAGCCCGGCGAAGGCGGCTGGACCTGGACCAAGCGCACGGCTTATCCCTCTGAGTGGTATAGCTGTTTTCACCGAGATGCGCGCTGGGTCGTCTTACACCTTCGTGATGGGCGGCGGCTCTACGGGTGGCCCCTGGAATATCCGGACATGCCTAACCGCGGGCACTTTATCCTGACGCAGGCTGAGTGGCTCCTGTCAAGCAACGAGCGGGTTCCCCTGCACACCGTGGAACGAATGCTCGTGCCGGCCCACCTGGTCAGACTGGTAGAATTCGAAAAGTCGGAGGTCGAGGTCGAAGTGCAACCAGCCGAAGTGGAACGGTGTGCTCAGATTCTCACCGACCTGCAGAAAGGAACTGACGATGGGAAGCAAGTTTTGGCAAGCGCCACCGAAGCGTCAGCCGACAAGTTGTGCCAAGGAGGACCGGGGATCGCAGCCGTCTCCCTCACCGACGGCCCGGCCGGCCACACCGCCGCCGCCCCCGCCGCCAGTCCCCAAACGGAATGGGTGAAACGAGGAGGCATTGGTCCATGAGCAACAATGAACCCGCCAAGCCAAAGAACGACGCACCCGTCGTGGGATCAACGAAGGCGGGGCACAATCCACAACCGACGAAAAACGTGGCGCGGCCTGCCGTGCCACCGCCGCCTCCGCCACCGCAGGAAAAGAAATGAAGGAACTTGACCGCTTGCAGAAGGGGCGCAATCCCCCACCGCTGAAAACTGTGCTGCTCGTCGAGGGCATGGCGGGAGCGCCATCCACGGCCCAACGTCCAGCGACGCCGCCTCCGCCGCCCCCTCCGGCGCCGCGGCAACCGGCACGATAGAACGGTGAGAGGCTTACGGTGTCCGACGACAAGAACCTTCCGGTGCCGCAGTCCCGGCTCTCCGACGAAGAGATTCAGCGCGAATTGGCCGAACTCTTCCGACGCGGAGGTCGGAGCAAATACGCGCGGCTTCTCCTGGCGGTGATGGGCAGCCTGCCGTGGGTGGGTGGCCTCCTCGGAGCCGCCGGTGCCTATGGTGCGGAGCGCGAGCAGGGAGCCGCTAACGATCTCTTCCGGCAATGGATCGAAAGCCATCGAGAGCGGATCAACGATCTCGGAAGATCGCTGCTGGAGATCGTTGCTCGACTTGAACAGTTGGGCGACGAAATCCAGTATCGAATCGAGAGCCCGGAATACCTGGCGATTGTCCGCAAGGCGTTCCGCTCTTGGGACCAGGCAGACACCGAGGAGAAGCGGCGATTGATTCAGAACCTGCTGACGAACGCGGCGGGCACGGCCCTGTGCGAGGACGACCTCATCCGTCTGTTCGTGGAGTGGATCGACCAATACCACGAGACGCACTTCAAGGTCATTGCGGAAATCTACCAAGAGCCCGGCATTACGCGCGGAGGCATCTGGACCAATATCTATGGGAACCCAGTCCGCGAGGATTCTGCGGAGGCCGATCTTTTCAAGCGCCTGATCCGCGATCTGAACATTGGGGGTGTCATTCGGCAGCCGCGTGAGACGACGCCGGACGGTCACTTCGTCAAAAAGGCGCCCGCGCGCCGGAAAGCGAGGTCGCCCTTGCTGAAATCTGCGTTCGATGACACAGAGCCCTATGAACTTACGAAGCTTGGCGAGCAGTTCGTCCATTACACGATGAACGAACTGGTCGCGCGCGTGGAGGCACCGGAAGCAGAATGAGCGCGACTGCTCGAGAGCTGATCCTGCTGGGCGCAGGGGCTTCCGTCGAAGCCGGCGTTCCGGACGCCTACGGAATGTCGCGCGAGATGGTGCGACTGTTCAGCGATACGCCCAAGCTGAGTGCGGTCCTGCGCTTTGCGGTCGGTGGGCTCTTGTTTCAGCGTGGGGTGATGGGCGACGATCCGTTCGACGGCGTGAATATCGAAGAACTCTTCAACGCGGTCCAGTTGCTTGCCGAACGCGAGCAGTCCGAAGTTGCGCCGTTCGTCGGAGCATGGCATCCTGTGGTTCACGCCCTCGATCGACTCGGTCCGCCGAGGGCAGACTTCAATCGCCTGCACGAGGCGATCATCAAGAGCGCGCTCGAGACGGTGGCGCGGTCCGGCAAGGACTCAATTAAGTCTAGTTTCGCCAGCGCGTTCGATCGAGCCCTCCGCGAAGCGATCGGCGGCAAGCGGCCGTCGTCTCCTGGCAAAGTCATCGCTGACCAAATGAAGGATGCGTTCGAACGGCTATCGCGAAAGCACCCACGAAGAGATTTCCAGTTTGGCAGCGAAATGTCGCGTGCGGTGAACCAGAAAGATCGGCCCGGGCGCGGTTACGTGTTCCGGGTCACGAACCAGCGAATGATCAAGCTGCTGGCCAAGATGGTCTGGCTCACCGACCCGAGGAGCGTCGCCTACTTGGCTCCGCTGTTCCGAGCTCCCCACGGCGCCAGCCGCGTGTTCGCGACGGTCAACTACGACAATGCGCTCGAACTCTCAGCATCGGCAGCGGGGATAACGCTCGACACGGGGATCGACGAATGGTCACAGACCGGATCGTTCAACGTATCGCCTCCGAACGTCCCGCTCCTCAAACTGCATGGGTCGATCGATTGGGCTCTGCGGGAAGCACCGACCGATGACTCGCGTCCCCTGCCTTCCCAACAGATCGAGCGGATTGCTCCCGCCGACGTTCCGAAGGCGAAGGGAATGCCAGCGGTCATCTTTGGCGGACGGAACAAGCTAACCGCAACCGGCCCTTACCTTGACCTGCTGCGGGCTTTTCAAGCCGCGCTGTCACAATGCGACCGGCTGAGCGTCATTGGTTATTCCTTTCGAGACGACCATCTCAATGAATACATCAGCCAGTGGGTCAACGGCGACAGCGTCCGCCGCCTCCGCATTATCAACGGACCGTCATTTCGTCAGACCGTGGTGCCGTTTGCGCGGATGCTGCTGGGCTCGCTGAAGGACCGACTCGAAGTGGTCGAAGCCAAGGCCGCGGAGGGCATTGCCCGCTCGTTTGTCGAACATGGCCAATGAATCCTCTCGGCCGCAGCATCACGCGAAGTGTTTGAGCGGCCTTGAGATTCTCGAGCACGTGCTTTGAGCATCCCGAACACGAAAAGACGCTGTCGGGTCGCAATCGCCTGGTCAATCATGAGGTCGTCGCGCAGGCGCTCTTGGGGGCAGCTGCTCGCCCCGCGGTCCGGATCGCTTACTGTCGCCAGCGGCTTAACGAGCAGGCCGCGAAGAACATCAAGATCTCCGCGGCTCGCAGGGATTCCCTGTCGATCGCGCCGGCTACACCAATTGCG
>JAXMBI010000032.1:0-77363 GCA_046349955.1 Pirellulales bacterium
CTGCGCATGCTGCTCGGTTTGCCAGCCGAAGATGGGCGGCTGCTGCGGCCCCGCGACGAACCGCTCGAATGCCGGGTCGACTTCGATTGGTCGACCTCGTTGCAGGAAACGCTGGTGCGCCGCCCCGAACTGCGACGTCAGCGGTGGATTATCAAGCAGCGTGAAGCCGAGATGACGGCCTCGCGCAACTATCTGCTCCCCGAGTTGAACGTGGTGGGTTTGTATCGCTGGCGCGGCTTCGGCAACGATCTGCTGTCCGCCCAAAATCAACCGCTCGACAGCGCGTTCGGCACCCTGTTCGACGGCAATTTCCAGGAGTCGCAGCTCGGCGTCCAATATTCGGCGCCCATCGGCTTCCGCCGCGCGATGGCCGCCGTGCGCAACGCCGAGCTTGCGCTGGTGCGTGATCGAGCCGTGCTGGCCGAGCAAGAGTTGCTGGTGGCCCATCAGGTGAGCGCCGCGTTCTCGGAGTGCGATCGCTCGTATCACCTCATGCGGGTGAACTTCAACCGCCGCGTGGCGGCGGGCCAGGAGTTGGCCTCCGTGCGCGAAAAATATAGCGCCGGCGCCGCCAGCGTCGACAGCGTGGCCGACGCCCAGGCCCGCGCCGCCGAGGCCGTGAGCGCGTTCCACCGTTCGCGGGTGGACTACGCGATCGCCGTGGCCAACGTCCAATACCGCCGCGGTTCGATCCGCGAATACAACAGCGTGATGCTCAATGAGTCGGCATGGCCAGCTCAGGCCTACGACGATGCGCGGCGCCAGGCCCTCCGCTGGGCGCCCACGCCTCACAACTACGTGATGACTGCGCCGGGCCCCGTGGGCCGGGGCCCGGTCCCCGACCAGTGGGCACGGCCATCAACCGGGGCCGATCTGCCGCTCGAGACGCCCGCCGTGCCCGCCGACACCGTCTTGCCGCCGGCGACGGCCATTCCGCTGCCGCCCCCCGAGGCAGTGCCGCTCACGCCCGTGCCGCAACCAGGCACGCTGCCGCCGCCGCAATAGCGAGCGAGCTTACCCTCCCCTCCGAGGGGCTCGTCCTGCCGGAGAGAGCGGCGCTTCTCCGCCGAACCACCAAGCCGGCGGGCCGCTTGCAACCCACGGCCGGTTTGGTATTGTTGCGGGTTCTTCCCCCCTGGTTGATTCCGGGCCGCGGCCTCGCTGGGAAATTTCTCCCCAGTGGGCGTTGAGCTTTCTCCGCGGCCCTTCCCTGGCAAGCATTCGAGGAGACTGCGGACATGCTCATGAACATTGGCGAAGCGCTCGTCGGCGATGGCAACGAAATCGCCCACATCGATCTGCTGATCGGCTCCAAGGACGGCCCTGTCGGCGTGGCGTTCGCCAATGCCTTGGCCCGCCAGAGCGAAGGGCACACCAACCTGCTGGCCGTGCTCACGCCGAACCTGGCCGTCAAGCCGTCGACCGTGCTCATCACCAAGGTCACGATCAAGGGCATGAAGCAGGCCGTGCAGATGTTTGGCCCCGCTCAGGCGGCCGTGGCCAAGGCCGTGGCCGACTCGGTGGCCGACGGCGTGATCCCCAAGAACCAGGCCGAAGACCTGGTCATCGTGTGCGGTGTGTTCATCCACCCAGCCGCGAGCGACGACAAGAAGATCTACGAATACAACTACGAGGCGACCAAGCAGTCGATCGCCGCGGCCATGAAGTCGAAGCCCTCGGCCGACGAGATGGTGGCCGGCAAGGAAAAGGCCGTGCATCCGTTCCGTGGCTTCTAAGGCGGTGACGACCGGCGGAGACGCGGATTTTTTACCGCAGAGGACACAGAGGACGCCGAGAGAAGGCCCGAGTCCGGCGACTAGGCATCTACTTCGTGTCTTGGTGCCTTTGTGGTTCAAATTAGATGAGTGAGTTTCGCGGCCCTCTTCTCGAGAGCGAGAATGAGGGCCGCGTTCTTGTTCAGCACCTTGATTTGTGTTTTTGCGAGTCGGTGATCCCTGATGGCCAAGGCTAACATTCTCGTTCAGCTCGACGCGGACGCGCAACCCAGCGTGTTCGACTCCGTAGTCGCGGTCGACGCCGGCGTGGCCCAGTTGTTTCGGCACGGCGGCGTGGCGCCCCAGGATGTGCGCGGGTTGGTTCACGGCGCGCTGTTCACCCGCGGGTTCGACGACCTGAAGCACACCGCCGTGTTCGTCGGCGGGTCGAACGTGGCCGCCGGCGAAGCGCTGCTCGACGAAGTGCGCAAGGCCTGTTTCGGCCCCTTCCGCGTGTCGGCCATGCTCGATTCCGGAGGGGCGAACACCACGGCCGCCGCCGCGGTGCTCGTCGCCGGCAAGCATCTGGATCTGAAGGGCGCGAAAGCCACGGTGCTGGCCGCCTCGGGGCCGGTGGGGAGCCGCGTGGTGCGACTGCTTGCCCGCGCGGGGGCCGAAGTTGTGGTCGCCAGCCGAGACGCCGCGCGGGCAGAAGCTGTTTGCGAGGCCGTCCGCAAGCGCGTGCCCGAGGCCAAGCTCACGGCCGCTGCTACGCCGGACGCCGCAGGAACGCAGGCTGCCCTCGAGGGATCGGCCCTCGTGGTGGGGGCGGGCGCGGCGGGCGTGTCGCTGCTGCCCAAGTCGCTCTGGCACGCACATTCGTCGCTCAAGGTTGCGATCGACCTGAACGCCGTGCCGCCGGCCGGCATCGAAGGGATCGACGTGGCCGACAAGGCGGTGGAGAAGGGGGGCGTCGTCGGCTACGGCGCCGTGGGCGTAGGGGGCACGAAGATGAAGATCCACCGCGCGGCCATCCAACGGCTCTTCGAAACGAACGACGCCGTACTCGACGCGGAAGAGATCTATGAGTTGGGGCGGTCGCTGATCAAATAGAGCCCACTCTCGCCGCCCCCCCTCGGGCCTCGCCCCTTACAGCCACAGCCGCAGGCGCCCCTCGAACATGTCGGGCACGCGCGAATGCACCAAATCGCGAATCCGCTGAGCGTGGTAGCGGGTGCTGAAGTGCGAGGCGATGATCAGTTCGTTCTGAAAGCGGCTGCGGCGCTCCACCAGGTCGTCGAGGTGCATGTGCCCGAACTTATGAATCCGGTCCTTGCGGTGCTTCGGAGAGACGAACGTCAGCTCGGTGATCAGGATTTGCGCCTCGTACATTGCCGGGCAGGCGTCGAGCCCTTCGGGCGCGCTGTCGCCTAAGTAGGCCAGTCGCGGAATTCGTTTCTCCTCGGTCACGTCGACGCCCGAGAGCCGCAGATCGCGGATCTGGTCCCCCGTGAGCGTGATGTATTCCGAGCGCAGCTTGCGCCGCCGCTCCCAAACCACGAACCCCAGAGACGGAACGGTGTGCTTCGTGGCCGACGCGGTGACCACGAGTTCTCGCGAAAGCTCCACCTCGTCCCCCGGCCGCAGCGGCTTGAGCTCGCAAGGCATCCGCCCCCGATCGAGCCGGGTGAACAGCTTGAGGATTCGGTCGCAATACTCCACCGCGTGCTCTGGCAGATAGATGACCGGCGGCTCCATCTTCATCATCCGCCGCCGAGCCACGTACACCGGCAGGGCCGCGATATGGTCGAGGTGCGTGTGGGAGACGAACCACGTGCCCGTCCCCATGAACGACCAAGGCTGCGCCCCGAGATCGAAGCCGAGCTTGAATTCCGGCGCCCGCCAGTAGGTTTGCACGGCCGCGCGCGAATACCCCTCGATCGTCAGGCCTTTGTGCGTAAGTTCTTTGACAGGCGCGTTATGGACCATCAGACCGAGTGGGGAGCCGCGGAGTAGTTGGGCGAACCCGCCAGTTTAGAGGAAGGCGGCCCAGGCCGGTAGGCTTGACGCGCGGGGCAGTTGAGGGGATCCGGCGCCCGAAGAAATTGCGCGAGAGCGATCCACTTCGCTAAAGGTGTCGGGCGGCCCTCACCCTGCCCTCTCCCAGGGGGAGAGGGTTCCTCAGTCGCTGTCCTCCGCGGTGGGTTGCGAGGGCGCCTCGTGGTCCTCGTGGTCGTGGTGCTCGACCTCTTCTTCTTTTTCGTCGGCAAAGGTCAGCTTGCGCTGGGCGAGCAGCGCTTCGGCCGCCCTTTGCCGCGAGGCCACGCCCGGCTGCGGATAGAGGCCGCCTGCCAGGATCAGCCCTGAGAGCACGAGCACGGCGAACCGCTCCCGCGCGCCGAGCGCGAGCGACACCGTCGACACGTGGCGGGCGCCGGTGAAAAGCCTGAAATAGGCCCGCATCACCGCGATGCCGTTCAGGGCTGAGGCCAGCACCACCCCCAGGCCGACGTAGAGGTTGGCGTGGATCGCTCCGTCGATAAGCAGTTCGCTCGATACGAAGCCAAGCGTGCCAGGAAAGCCGACGCTCGCGAGCCCGGTGAGCAAAAAGCACACCGCTAAGGCCGGCGACTGCTCGTACAGCCCGTGGTAGCTCGCAAGCGAGAGTCGGCCGACCCGAGATTCGAGCGCCCGCAGCGTGAGCCCAAAGCCCCCGAGCGACAAGATGATCGAGAACCACAAACAGAGCGCGCCCGTCAGCGAGATCGAGGTGTGCAGCTCCATGCCCACGAGGACCACAGCCGCATGGCTGAGGAAGAGGTAGGCGAAGAAGCGGCGGGCCTCGGTTTGCACGATAGCCATGGCCGCCGCGTACACGGCCGTCACCAGCGACGCCGCGCCGATGCCTTGCAACACCCAGTTGGGCGCCACGGGCAGCACGAGCCGCACCGCAGCGTACACGCCCGACAGCGGCGTCACGAGCAAGAGCGCGTTGCCGAACGAGGCGTGCTCGAACCAGTCGGTCACCCAGCAATGCGCCGGCACGGTGCCGCAACGGATGAGGATGGCCATCATCAAGGGCAAAGTGGCCCAACGGGCCAGCTCGGGCCCGCTGTCCCTCGTTTCCACGCCCGCCCAGCCGATGATCAAGAGTCCGACGAACAGCGCCATGTGCAACACATAGACGCGCGTGGGCCGGCGGCGATTGACGAGCTCGATGTAGGGCGGAACCGTGGAGAGCGCGAGCAAAGCGACCAGCAGCCAGGAGGCCTGGCAACTAAACACCGCCAGGCGCAGCCCGTCGGAAGCGAGCGACCAGGAAAACGAGAACCGCCGCATGCGGGTGCGCGCGGTCGCCACGGCCGTCATGAAGTGCAAGAGCGCCACCGCCGGAACCAACGGTGCGCTCAGTTCGTCGAGCGCGAGCCAGCGCTTGCCGAACCAGCGATACTGCAGGCTGAAACGGTCGAGCAAGGTCGCGTCGACGCCGAGATAGACCGCGAGCCCCGCGAGAAAGGTGCTGAGAAGCACCAACCCCGTCAGCCCAATGCCCCACGCGGCTGCCCGCTCGGGCTCGCGAATGCTGGAGACGATGAGCGCCCCCACGAGCGCAAGCCCAATCGCCATCTCGAGCCAGGGCCACGCCAAAACATCGTTCATGGCGCGACTCCCCGCGCCGCGTGCTGAGCCAGCTCGGCCATTTACGAAAACTCCTCGATATGGCCGAAGTGCGGCTGCACCAAGTCCGATTCGCGCGATTCCCCGCGCGACAAAAAGTCGGTCCAACGCCGCTCGAGCCCATCGCACGCGCGAAACAGGCGGGCGAACGGCAGGGCAATATAATCGACGAGCAGGGCGTCGAAATAGGTGCGTTCCATGCCCAGGCGGTAGAGCCAGGCGCCGCGCCCCGGCGACACGCGCTCCCACGGCGCCGCCGAGCGGGGCAGGTGCGTGCCGAGGGCGTTCTCGAGCGTGTGATAGTCGGCCAGCAGGCTCGGCGCCCGCACGAATTGCAGGGTGCGCGAGCAGGCATGCCCCAGCAGATGGATCAGCGCCACGTAGCGCAGGCCGAAGCCGATCTCAGCCACAATCAGCCCAACTTGCGTGAGCGAGGCGTAGGAGAGCGCCGACTTGATGTCGGTCTGCACGCTCCCGGTCAAATAGGCCACAACCGCCGTGGTCAGCCCCATAACCACCACGATGGCCGAGAGCGTCAACGATTCATTGAGGATCGGACTAATCCGCAGCAGCAGAAAGGCGCCCAGATGGACCGAGAGGGCGCCATAGAAGATGGCGCTCGACGGCGTGGGCCCTTCCATCGCCCGCGGCAACCAACCGGAAAACGGCGCCAGGCCCGATTTGCCGGCGGCCGCGAGCAACAACAGCCCGCCGATGACCAGCGCTTGGTGGCCGCTGAGCGAGGCATGACCATAGGGCCAGGGCTGGTCTCCCATGAGTTGATCGAAGTCCCCCTCGCCCGTCATGTGGTGCAGCACCACGGCCGCCAGCAGCAGCGCCGCGTCGGACACGCGGTAAATCACCCACACCCACAGGGCGTTGCGCGAGGGGGCTGGCCGTTCCTGAAAGAACGCCACGAGCAGCGCCGACGAAAGCCCCACGAGTTCCCAGCCGGTGAACAGGGTCTCGATCGTATCGGCCAGCGAGGTGATCACCATGCCGGCCACGAACAGCGCGTAGAGCGAGAAAAACCGGTTGTAGCCCGGCTCGCGGTGCATATAGCGGCTGGCGAAGGCCCCGATCGCGCCGGAGAGCAGGAACGACAGGATCGCCAGGGGCACCGACAACCGGTCGAAGGCGAATTTGACCGCAAAATGAAACCGCGGCGTTTCGACCCAGTGGCCAAAGTCGACCACCACGTGATAGGTGTTGCTCGCCAACATCAGGCCGAGCACCGACACGGCCGCGAGCAAGCCCACGAGAATGGCCGCTTGGGCCGCGCGGTGGATCGTCCGCTCGCTGAGTTGCCACCCGAGCAAGGTTGCCCCCCCGAGGCCGCCGAGCAGCAGCATGGGCGCGAGCACCACGATGCCCCCCAGCACCGGCAGCAACTGATCGATCGTGGGCATCAGGCGAAGGTCTCCGTCCCCGGGCTAGGCATCGATTTCCGCGAATTCGAGATGGTCGCGCCAGCCACGATACCATTCCACGCTCGCCGCAGCTTTCGGCAACGGGCTGGCGGGCGGCGTAAACCGCACGAACTCTCCCTGGCGGAACCACCAACTCTCGCCGGTCTCGGCGTGGAGCACCGCGAGCGCACACCACTCGTTGCGAAACAGCCGGCCAATGTTCTCGTGCCGATCGAGAATCCCCAGCACGATCTCGGGCGTCGATTCGAGCATGAACAGGTGCCGGGTAGGCTCGTGAATCTCCACCATCTGCCAAGGCAAGCCCGTCCGGAGGTCGCTGGCCGCGCCGTCCATCACCCCCAAGAGCGCCGACACATTGTGCGGCAGCTTGGTGCCGCAACCGAAGCCAGGGTTGTCGACGTACGAGAAGTAGTACTCCAGGCTGATCCCGGCGCACACGGGCAGGATCGCCTGCAAGATGCCGGTCAGCGTGGCGCCGATCTCATTGTCTTGCGTGGCGTCGTAGGAAACCAGGAAGGCGCGTCGGTCGAGGAACAGTCCCCGCGACCGCGAGCGCCGCCCCACGATCGTCAGCGCGTTCGTGGCGTGGCCGCACTCCGGCCGCGTCTGTCCCAGGTCTTCCGCACGTTCCTTCACGTGTTCGTGCGCCTGGCGGAACGACATCGTCAGCGGCGCCGACATGAACCGCCGGCAGCGCTCGTGGGCGTTGCGCTCACAGGCCTCTTGCATGGCCACCCGGGCGAGTTCGAACTCTTGTCGCTTGGCGGGCGGGAGCGATTCCACGTCGAAGTAGGTGACGACGTCGTTGCAGGTGTTGTGATAGCCGCCCACGAACCGCGTGTCACGAGGGATCAAGACGCCCTTGGCGGCCAGACGATCGCGGACGCGGTCGTCGTTGAGGATTTGGGCAGCAGCCCGAGCGTTCGGCCCGCCAGCAGCGCCGCCGCAGGCCCCGCACATGTAGGCCGAGTTATGGGGATTGTTCTGACTGTTCGAACCGTGGCCGTGCAGGAGCACGAGCGGGGCAAAGTTGCGGGTCAAACCGGTGTCACGGAGCAGCCGCTCGGCGACGGCCGCCATTTCGTCGAGCGAGAGCCCGATATGTCCGTTTTCCGGGGCAGCCGTCGCCTCGCTTCGTTCGAGTTGCAGCCGCGTGCGCGGCGGGGCCTGGAGGAAGCGGTTGAAGATCTGCCGAATTTCGGCCGCCAGGCGGGGAAAAAGAATTCGCGCCACCAGCGGCGCCGAGGCCAACACCCCCACCGACCCAGTGAGCAACGCGCCAACGGCCAAACTGCGGCTGCCCCGGTGGAATTGGTGCGTCGCCTTGCCTAAGGCCTTGCGCGTGCGGGCGCGGCGGCGGTGCGTTTCGCCCAACCCGTCGTCTACCTCTTCGCTCACCCACTGCTGCGGCCGGATGACCACGGGGCAGAGCGGCGTAAAGTGGGCGTCGGCGGCCCCACGATAGTAAATGGCCACACTAAAGAACCCTGCCGCACCGAACGTCTCGGCGTCGGGAGCAATTTCTTCCAGATGTCTGCGCAGCGATTCCTCGCGCTCGTCGATGCAGAAGAAGGCCTGGAATCGCGGCGTTTCCGGGCGGCGAGCGCCCCCCTTCACGTGAATCGCCACGGCCTCGAGGGCCCGCTCGTGCAGCCGGCGCTCGTAGGCGCGATGGAACATCCGCCGGCGCTCGATCCCGGAAAAGGCTTCGATCTCCTTCACCATCGCCGCCCATTGCTCGGAGGAGAGCCGGTGCAGGGCGTCGGGCGCGAGGCCCAGGATTTGCGCGAGTTGGAAAACCTGAAACGCGCGCTGCTCCACGCTGGGGGGCCAAACGGCGGGCAACAGCCGCTCGACGTGCTCGCGCAAGTCGGCGAGCGACCCGCGGTAGTCGAGCGCCTCGGCCGAATACTGCAGCGAGAAGCGATCCAGCAGCAGCCGAATCGCAAGGAACTCTACCAGGCTGCCAGCGGGCGCCGGCTGGACGACGCGGTCGCCGCGCATCTCGATCTGCCGGATCATGCCGCCCCAACCGCGCAGCGCCAGGAATGTGGCGTTCAGATAGGGCGTCCACTCGTCCTCGCTCACGCCGAGGACCTGCAGCGATTCGACGATCGAAGTCAGCGGGTCGATCTGCTGTTCGACCAGGCGGTTGAGCTCCCGGTCGAGGCCGCGCCGCCAACGGTCGGGCGGGCCTGCCGGCTGGCGGTAGAGCTCGCAGAAGGCGCGGTAGAAGCCGTGCTCCCGCCCCGGCAATTCCCAGGCAGCCAGCCCTTGGTCGAGGAACGCGGCGCAAAACCGGATCAGCAGATCGTGGACCGGCAGATCGGGATCGGCGCCGGTGGCTTCGAACAGGAGGTCGCGGTGCCGCACGGGCCGCGGCGGCGGATGCGAATACGGGGGAAGATTGCGCACGCCGTCGCAGCAAACGCGCCACAAGGCCTGGACCGTGAACCGCTCCCATTCGGGCTCGCTCCACGTCTCCATGCTGTGCTCGCCATAGCGGTCGATCAGTTCCGCCAGGCTGGCCGGGGCACGGCGTTTCACGGACGCCCGCTCGGCGTCTTCGTTGCCGCCGCGCAATTCGCGCATCACCCAGCGGCGGGTTTCGGCGATCAGCCGATCGCGCACGACCGACGAGGCCTCGCGCCGCACGCGCTGCAGCGCCTGCTGCTCGGCAACGTACCACACGAGTTCTTCGGTCCGCCCGGTGAGCAGCGGGTACTGGAGCATCGCCAGCCGCAGCTCGAACCGGGAACAGAGGTCGAGGATCGATTCCGGGGCGCGGTCGCCTAGATCGTCGCGCAGCTCTTCTTGGAGCTCGCGAAAGCGAATCCGGCCGCTCGAGAGCTCCCGCCGATAGCGCTCTTCACTCAGATAGGGTTGGCAGCCAAAGACCTGCGCAGCCTGCCGCGCCGCCTCGTCGAACGGCAACTGTTCGAAGGCGTGCAGCGTGTTGTGATGGATGAAGACGGTGATCGGGCCCTGGGCCGGCAGCAAGTGGGCCGCATGCTCGATGGCGTGCGACAGCCGCTCCCGCATCCCCTCCGTGTCGGCGCCGAGCGAAGGATCGGCTCGATCCACAGTAGAGGGCGAAGCAGTATGCATAGAGCGATTAGCGGGAGCGGAGCAGGAGATCGAACGTAGCGCGGCAGGCGGGAAAACAGCCGTGCTGGCAGGCGGGACGCGAGCATGCGCCAGCGGGAGGAAACGACTGCCCCCAATAACCGCTGCTGCTCACGGATGTGCGACCACGCATGAAGAGCCCCGGCAACCCCCACTCGATGCAATCCTAGAACCCCATGCCCAAAGCGACAAGCGAAAGATCGAAGGGTGTGCGCGACCTTACAAGAATGAAAGGTCGCTTGTGCGCAAAGACTTTTCTCACTTGGCCTTGCGGCTGCGCGCCGCGAGTTTGGGATCGCTTCCCAGCGGGAGTTGCACCGCGCGACCCGATTCGGCTGACTTGTAGATCGCCAGAATGATTTCCACGGCACGGCGCCCCTCGCGGCCGTCGATCGCCGGCGCGCGGTCCTGCTTGAGCGCCGCCACGAAGTCTTTGAACTGGCGGGCATGCGCCGCATGGCCAATCGCCGCGGGATCGCTCGCGCCGCCGCCGGTCTTCGTGGTGGTGAGCCGGGCGCGGATCTCGTCGTCGCCGCGTTTGGGCTTCGCGAAATCCCAGCGGACGATCGACTCCTCCTCGAGCGTGGCCGAACCGGCGTCGCCGTGCAGTTCGATCCGTTTGAGGTAACCGGGCCAGGCGGCCGTGGTGGCCTCGATCGTGCCCAGGGCGCCGCTGGCGAAGCGGAGCGCCGCCACGGCCGTGTCTTCCACCGCAATCCGCTCGTGCGCCAGGCAGCCGGCCAGCGCGCGGACCTCGACGACCTGGCCGCCCAGCCAGGCCAAGAGGTCGACGTTGTGGATCGCCTGGTTCATGAGCGCGCCGCCGCCGTCGAGCTCCCAGGTGCCCCGCCAGGCGCCGGAATCGTAGTACTGCTGGGTGCGCCACCATTTCACATAGGCGTCGGCCAACGTCAGCCGGCCGAAACGCCCCTGATCGACCGCCCGCTTCAGCTCCTGGGCGGCGTCATGAAAGCGCGAGGGAAACACCGTGGCCAGGCGCACGCGGTTTTCTTCGCATGCGCGAATGATCGCGTCGCAGCGGGCCAGCGTGATCTCGAGCGGCTTCTCGACCACCACGTGCTTCCCTGCCCGCGCGGCGGCGACCGCCGGATCGCGGTGGGCGCCGCTGGGGGTGCAGATGGTGACGACCTGGATCTCGGGATCGGCGAGCAGGCCGGCCAGCGAGTCATGCGCCTGGCACTTCTGCTCGGCGGCGAACGCCGCGGCCTGCTCCGGGCGGCGCGAGTAGCAGCCCACAAGCCGCGCGCCACGCACGTCGCCGATCGCGCGGGCATGAAACTTGGCGATCATTCCGCAACCGACGATGCCGAAACCAACGGGCATGGGCGCTCCTAACTCGAGACGAAGGAGCCGGCGATTTTAGCCTGGCTGGCAGCGACTCGCCACATTGCGCCCTGACGAGGCGCTAACTAACGGGCATGATCCGAGCGCCGATTCGGCCCCAGGAGCTCGATGAGCCCGCGCGGCAACGTCGCGCGCCAGTGCAGATAGTCGTGACCAGCGTGGGCTTCCTCATAGGCGACCGAACACCGTTTGGTTCGCGGTACGTCGCGCAGCCGCACCGGCCCCCGCGTACGTCCGCCCGTTGGGTCGCAGGGTCGCCGCGTCAGAGAAAGGCGACGAGCAAGTGATCCGGGTGATCGCTCAACTCCTCGACCAGCGGCCCGCCCCCGGCGCGCTCTTGCCAGAATGCGCGACCGTTTGGGGTTTTTTGGTCACCTCGTTCAGGCGAGGGCTGTGCGGCCCACCCACCGCGCAGGCGAGGAACAGAACGACGTGTGCTGACATGCAAGGGATTCTTAGCGGCTGCTCGAGCAGAGTTGCCCGGCAGAGAAACGCCGTGGACGCGGCGATTTGTCTAACGGTCAATCGTTCTGTGCGGCCATGGCGGCGTCGATCACCAGGGCGGACCACACATCTGCGCGCAGATTCCCGTAGGGAATGATCTCAACGGGCTGGCCGACGGGCAGCGCATAGCCCGTTCGCGCTCCAAAGTTCGAGCGCATGATTCCCAAGTCGTCGAGATCAACGTCTCCGTCGCGGTCCGCATCGGCGGCTAAGTTTTCGCCTTGTTGATTGAACTGCGACTTGAGAAGTGCGAAATCGGCAAGCCCCACGGCGCCGTCGCGGTCGGCGTCTCCGATGTCTAAGAGACTGCCTAGACTTCCCAAATCCCACCCGCTTGGCAACCCAGCGCGCTGCTTCACGAGAATGCGGTCGATCCATTCGCGCGGATCCGCAACCACCTGGCCGATGGCAGCCAGCGGAAATTGCCCGGCAACGGCGCCGTTTCGCCGCACGCGGACGCCGCCCAACGAATCGGGCTCGAGTTCGAAGCGATCGGCGCCCCAGTCGCCATAGAGCAGCAGATTGCCTCGATCCGGAGTGAACAAATTGAACTGCAACCCCACGAAGTTCCGGTTGTAATAGACTTCCGCCAACTTTGTCTCGGGCTGCAGAATGGGCGAGGCCTGGATCGATTCGGCTGAGATGGAGTACAGCACGTCGCCGATCCGGACGCTGCGCAGCACCTGACTATCGTGTACGGCCTTGCCGCGCAACTCGATGCCCAGCGAGGGGCTGACGTCGAACACCCACAGCGCGCTGCCGCGGCGCCAATCATCGTTGTCGGCCACGCCGTCGCCGTTGGAGTCAACCCACGGAACGGGCGTCGTCACGGGGAAGGCGAGCGTATGGTATTCCGGATCCCAGAGCACCTGGTGGTGATCGGAATCGGCCATCGTCCAGGCGCCAGGCTCGAAGCGATATTGATCTTTGACCTTGGGCGAAGCCAAATCGGACACGTCGAAGATCGTCACCAGAACGCCCCCGGTCCAGCCGTTAGCCGGATCGACGTCGCGCCCGATTCCAAGCAGCGTATTCTCGTCGAGCGCCTGCAGGTAGTTCGAGAACCCAGGCAGCTTGAGTTCGCCGAGGACGCGCGGGTTCGTGGGGTCAGTCAGGTCGAGGGTGAACAGCGGATCGATCTGGCGGAAGGTGACGATGAAGCCGCGGTTGCCCAGCAACCGCGCGGAGAAGATGCGTTCGCCCGGCGCGAGATCGAGAAGCGCGCCCACGATCTTCAACTCCGTTCCCTGCTCGCCGAGCACGAACAACTGGTTCTTCGAGTTCGGTCCCCAGCTCTCGGTCGTGGCGACGCGCAGGTAGCCAGCGTGTTCGCTCAGCGAGAACTGATTGAGCACGATGCCGTTGACCTCCCCCTGCGCAACGAACTCGATGCCGGTGGGCGTAAAGTGATACTTGCGGATTTCGGTGTCGTTGCCTCCGTCGCCGGCAGGGTTCCAGCGCGTGGAGAGCACGTACAGGTTGTTCTCGCTCGCATAGACCATCTGTCCGGTCGCGCCCATCACGCTGGCCGCGCCGATTGGCCCCGGCTTCGCTGCCCGTGTATCGACCACGACGACGGAGGTCAAACTGAGGTCGTCGGCGCCGGACGGCTTATAAATGTCGGTCGGCGCAGAGAGCAATTGCGATGTGCCTGAGTCGCTCAGCGTCCGCACCAGGTAGTGGGGCAACTGGTCTTGCAGGAGCGGACGAATCCGGGCACGGTAGTCCGCCTCGCTCTCGACCTTCCAGAGCCCCTGCGTTACCCCGGTAGGCCCCTCGATCTGCTCGACCAGCGGCAACGGCAGATCGACCGAGCCATTGCTCGTGAGGTACAGTCGCCCTTGGATCATCCGCGAGGAGACGAGATTCCCGTCGATCTCGGTCTGCGAGATCAGCTTCGGCGCCATGCGTTCGGCGACATCGAGTACGCTGACCGTCAACTTGCCCTGACTAGGCCCGGGCCAAATGTTCGTGGCGAAACGAAAATCGGCGATGTAGACCGGCCCACCTGCCTGAGAAACGATCGTCAGCCTATCGCCATCGAGATAAATGCCGCTGGCGTAGCCTTCGATCTTCGTGCGGGAGAGCAGCTTCAGTTGCTCCGCAGGCCGGGCGTCGAAGATCAGCAGTTCTTGACCCTGAAGCAAATAGATGAACTCGCCGTCGGTCTCCACGAGGTCTGCCTCGTCGACGCCGGACTCCTGCACGTTGGTCCTGGTGTACGTATATGCCGAGTCATTCAGGGTGCTGAAGCCCGTCGTTACCAAAATCGGCCAGCGCCAGTCCCAACCAAAAGGGTTGTAGTCGAAGGTCTTGCCAAAGGAGGACTCGTAGCGCCGCACCGCCGCTTCGGTCAGATAGTCCTCGAGTTCGGCGGCCGAGGCGAATCTCGCCTGCGCATCGGCCTGAGCGGCCGCCGAGACCGCGGGGGCGCTCGTCGCCGACGCCGTGGCTGGCTGCGGCCCGATGTCCGCGTAGTCGGCTGGGTCGAAGCCCGCCGGCAGAAGCTGAATGCCGGCGCCATCCCCCGAGAGATACTGACGAGGCTCGAGCCCCTCACACACGCGAAGCCGCCGCAAGGGCCACCGCTGTCGATCCCGACGCGTCATCAGACTACCGCCCTTCGCCTGGATGGGAGAGAACATCGCGGAAGCGCCGAACCCGCATTCGGCGGTTCGTCCAGGCGCGGCTTATCGGCCGCCCAACGAACACCGCGAACCGGATTGTACTGACGGGGGGGCGGGCGATGCAACGAAAGTGCGCGGCAGATCTTCCCTGGCCCGCAAGGGCGCGCGTGGCCCCGTGACCGCCGAACGCGGGCCGCCGTCAGGGCGTACTAGGGACGAGGGGCCCGATGCGCTTATAATTGAGTTCGTTGCGGTTTCCCTTTGCTCGCCGGTGATCGCCGGTCGGCCCGCGCCCTTTCCCACCCTCGCCAGAAAGCCCCTCCGATGACCTCGGCCACGGCGCCCTCAGGGAATTCACCCGGCCCCTCGTCCGGCAACGGCAATGCCGACCGGACCCCCTCGTTTGCCGAAACCGCGCTCGAACTGGCCGGCAAGAGCCGCGACGAGGCGCAGCGCACCGGGGCCATCGACAAGGCCGACGACCAGGTCGAAGCCTTGTTCGCCCCGCAGTATCAAACGGTCAACAGCCCGGTCCACCGGGCGATCTGGGAAGACAAGCTGCCGATCGAGCTGTTCGCCGCCAAGCCGCCGGCGACCCCTCCGGCGGTCGAGCGGGTGATGCAGGAGTCGCTGGCCGTCGCCCGCCGCCACCGCGCGGCCGGCACGCTACTCGACACGCACGGCAAGATCGCCGACCCGTTGCTCGCCGATCTCGGCCAGGTCGGCTACTGGGGGTTGCTCGTCGATCCGGAGTATGGCGGTTCGGGGGCGCCCTTTGCTCGCTTCGCGCCGTTTCTCACGCAGATGTCACTGGTCGATCCCACGGTCGCGGGGCTGGCCAGCGTACATGGCTGCATCGGCGCGGTCGATCCGGTGCGAACCTTTGGCAACGCCGAGCAGAAGCGGCGGTTCCTGCCGGAACTGGCCAGCGGCCGCAAGCTCTCGGCCTTTGCGCTGACCGAGCCGTGCGCCGGCAGCGACCTGACGGCCCTGCGGACCAAGGCCGAGCGGATGGGCAACGAATACGTCGTCAATGGCGAGAAGCTGTTCATCACGAACGTCGTGCCGGGGCGGACGATCGGCCTCGTCTGTTTGATCGAGAACCGGCCCGCGGTGCTGGTGGTCGATCTGCCGGCGGCCGAGAACGACAACTTTCGCCTCAAGCAGTACGGGCTTTATGCCCTGCGGCGGGCCTACAACCAGGGCATCGTTTTCAAGAACTTCCGCGTGCCGGCTGAAAACCTGCTCATGCCCCCCCGCGGCGACGGCCTGACGATCGCCTACCACGGGTTGAACCTGGGGCGCGTGGCGCTCTGCGCCACGGCCGCCGGCAACATGCGGGTGATGCTGGCCGGCATGCTCCCTTGGGCGCGATTCCGCCGGACCTATGGGGCGCCGATCGTGCAACGCGAGCTGGTGCGGCGGCGCGTAGCCCGCATGGCGGGGCTCATCGTGGCGGCCGACGCTTTGGTCCATTGGTGCGCTGGCTTGATCGACGCGGGCTACCGCGGCGAAATGGAGTGCATCATCGCCAAGATCTTCGGCAGCGAGGCGCAGAAGGAAGCCGCGATCGAGCTATGCATGAAGACCCACGGAGGCCGCTCCTTCCTGCACGGCCACCTCTTCGGCGACCACGTCCACGAGTTCCTCGCTCCCTGCATCTACGAAGGGGAAGGCGAGATGCTCGGCATGGCCTTCTTCAAGTCGCTCGTCAAGCAGCACGGCACGCAGTTCTTCGAGCCGATCGGCAAGGCGCTGCAAGCGGCCGGCATCCGCAAGCCGAACCCGCTCAATCCGGCGCATGCCTGGGCGCTGCGTGGGGCGCTTGTGCCGTATGGCCGCTGGATGCTCCATGAGCGGCTGCGGCGGCGCGGGCGGCCCGAACTGCCGACGCTCTCCGGCGGGTTGCGCGAGCATGCCGAGTACGCGGCCGACTTCTTGCAGCGCTCGCCGCGCGAGATCAGCGGCGCGATGCGGAAGCACCAGCTCGCGCTGGCCGACCGGCAGTGCCGGATGTCGGAGCTCTCGAGCCGGATTCAGGCGGCCGTCGTGATGCTCTGCACGAGCCTCTACGCCGCAGGGCAAGACGCGCTTGTGCGCGATGCGGCCGAACTCGTCTGCGGCGATCTTCGCCGTCAACTCGAAGGCCGCCGCCCCAGCGACCGCTCCTTCCGCCGCGCGAACAAACTGGGCGAAGCCATCGCCGAAGGGACCTTCTCCCCCCTGGCCGGCGTCGAAGCCCAAGACATCCTCATGCGCTACGACCAGGGCTGAACGGATGATTTAACCGCCGAGACGCCGAGAGGAAGCTTAACGTTCTCGCCACGACATGGACGGGGCGGATCGTCGTTCCACGAATACGCTTAGATCTCTGCCTGAGCGGCCCCGTGCCGCCTTGGCATGAATTGGATGGTAGCACTCGGCAGTCTCGCGACCACAACCTTCGCTAGCTGCTCATCGTCGCATCAAATAGCCCCATCGTCGCAAGATGAGGAGCGGCAGCATCGTCCAGGCCAGATTGAGCAGTTGAAACAGGGCGACGCCGAGCGAAACGTATGCGTCTGAGCCAACCCATCCCTGACGTGGAAAGATGGCCAGAGCGCAGATGACGCCCACAACTTGCCAGACAGGCGTCGGACCGAGGGCGAGCAGTACCGCCGCGGAGGCCAAGAGGGCGCTGCCGACAACATTATCCCAATAGAACCTCACTGCGAGGGGCGGAACTCGAGCCCACGACCAACCAGCCGCGCCAACGCAAGCGAGCGTAAGCAGTGCCGTTAAGCCGCGCAGTGTAATCCGCTGAGACTGGGTGACAGCGGTCGAGATCGACCCAACGAGCCGCCACGGAGAGAGCAGCGAGGCGACGAGCAGCATCCCTTAGAGGGATTTGCCGCACTGGGCGATTACCTGCGAGCTCGTGCTGTGGTTGCTGGGGTGGACCGCAAACAGCACGACGAGCGCGGCGAAGCCCACCAAGAACGCAACCCCGCGGCCGAGCAGAGACCCTGGTCCCAGGGCGAGGTAAATGCACAGCGCCAGCAGCAACGCCGCTGGGAGAAATACGAAAGCAACAAAGGCGCCTGGAATAACGTACAGCATGGCGACGGATACCGCCGAATATGCTACACCAAGCCAGAGCACTTTAGTATCCACGATGCTAAGCTCGCCGCGCCGCTCGTTCAACGCAGGACACGACTCTCAAAAGCAGTCTTCAGAGTCGACCTCACGACAGCATTATCGTCGATTGTTGTGTGTGTTACGCCGAGATTTGTTCGATCAATCTCGACATCTCCTCCAGTTGGAACGCCATTGCTGTTGTCGTCGTCATCATTGTACATCAGAATCTTTCCAGGGTCGGCGATTTCGATGCTTTCTTCGGTCGCGGAAAGATTCACGGCTCCGTTGTTGTCGCTGTCCGTGTCGATGTCGGCGCCCAGCACGTGGATGTCGACGGCGGCTTCATCGACGCTGTACAATTGTCCGTCGAATGCGCGATACCAGAAGTCATCGTAACCCGAGAATCCAGGATTGGGCGTGTATTGGAACGAGCCATTGGGGTTGAGCGTCAGGGAGCCATAGAAGGGACCGAATGTGCGGTAAGCCGTGATCGAGTTGAGGTTGGGGTCGCAATCGTTTGCCAAGACGCCGCTTGCGGGCACGTTCAATTGACTCCCCTGATAGGTGATGTACCAGTCGTCGTAGGCGACCGGAGGAAGATTGGTGATAAAGCTGCCGCTTGCGCAGCCTGCCCCGCCCCTGCCCCCAAAGCTGCTCCCCCGCAGCCGCAATCAGGCGGCTCCACCTTGAGTTCCTCGGCCGCCTGGGCGAAGAATTGGTCGCGCAAGACTCCTGAGCCGACCTTGTCAACGCTGTTGTCGCGGAAGTGCCGCGCGAGACTGGCAAACGCCGCCGGCTCGTCGATAGTCCCCTTATCCTCGATGAGCTCTCCCCGCTTGCGGGCAACGTAGACCGCGAGCTCGCCCCAACTCAGGCCGAAGCGATCGCGCACGGTAGGTTCGCGCTCGACCCTCACGGCGGGCTCAGGCTCCTGGATTGGCTGCGCCGGCGCAACCGCGAAGCCAGCCGTTTCAGGCGACGCAGTTGCGGGTGCGGAGAACGATCCCGACGTAAGGGCTAGTCCGCCTCCGCCTGAGCCTCCTAATGACGGCAGGAACGTCTCGTAAGCCGCCGGGCCGATGAACGCAAATCCGCCGAGGCCGGAAAGGCGGGGCTCAGTTTCAGCCGCAAAGTCTTGCGATGCAGGCCAGTCAGACCACAACTCGGCCAGCAACGTTGATGGCCGCGCGCTCGGGCCGATCTGGGATTTCGACCGGGAGTCTCCACGATCCGACTTTGGCACTACGGCACCTATGCATATAGCTGGGAGGATGCCGGCGAAGACCGAGAACGATACTCGACGTACCGTTACCGTCTGCAATGAGCGCGACCGTCACGGCGCTCCCGCTTTCAGCAGACTTCCAGCGAGCGGATGCCAGTGTGCCTCGATCGCCCTACCTACCACGCAGGTTGCTCGCGTCCGGCGGCGTCGACGTAGAAGGGGCGCCAGGCGAGGGTGACTTGGCTGACCGTGATGTTCGTCTTCTTGGGGGCGATGCGCAGTTCCTCGAGCGCGAGGGCCTCGGGGCTGATCGACTGGGCGATGCGGTCTTTTTCGGCCGCGAGCTCGTTTTCGAGTTGCTTGCGGCGCTCGGCGAGCGCTTCGACGTTGTCTTCCGCGGCTCCCACGTCGGCCCGCTGCTCCATGGCCCGGCCCGCCGCCCGCACCGAGCTGCCGGCGCGGTTCACGTTCGTTACGCTCTTGAGCTTGCGGCCGAAGAGCACCCCCAGGATCGATGAGCCAAACGACATGGCCGCCTGCATCGTTTGCTGGTTCGCTTGTGACTTCTCCTTTTCGACCTTTTGCTGCGCACGGCGAATCTGGTCGTCGAGCCGTTGCAGCTTGGCCGCATATTGATCGCGGATCTTCTCGACCTGGCGGTCGCGCTCCTCGCGGGCAGACTGCGAAAGCCGGATGCGGAAATCGGCCTGGCTTTCTCCGGGGCGCGAAGTCTGGTCGAGCGCCGCGCACTTCCAGACGGAGAGCCGGTAGTTGCGGTAGAGAAAATCCTTGAGCCCGGTCGTGAGCCCGGCGAAGGCCTTCGGCTTGCTCAACTCGCCCGGCAGCGTCGCAAAGCGCGCCGCCGCCTCGGGCGACTTCTCGAGTTCGGGTTCGTCTTCGGCCGCGCCATCGTCGCCCCAAGGATTCTCCGGGAGCGAATCGTCGAGCGCCGCCAGCCGCCGCCAGCGCTGGTTGACGTCGACGCCGGCCTTGCTGTCGACGAAGTGAACCTCGGCCACGCCGTAGAGCGCCGGACGATAGAGCACCGTCGCGCCGGCCGGCATCACTGCCCGGCAGGGGATGAACGCCTCGGGTACGTCGGGAGGCAGCAGGGGCCGATCAGTAGCTGGGAGCGGAGAGCTGGGAGCTGGGGTAGCGGGGAGCTGAGAGCTGGGAGCTGGGAGTGAAGAGGATGCAGCGGACGCAGGGGGCGAAGCCACTCCCTGCTCCCTGCTCCTAGCTCCTTCCTCCTTCCTCTCCTTCATCAGCCCCGCAATCTGGTCGCGCGTCAGCGGGCCGCGCAGGTAAGAAAGCGCCCAACGGCTTTGGAACACTACCGGATGGTCCTCGTGAACGTTGTTCAGCAAGAACACCCGGTTGCCGAGCCCCGAGAGGATTTGCTCCATCTGCCGGCGGTCGAACTGCGCGCCGGCCGCCGCGCTTGCTCCTTCGAGACCATCGAGCACGCGGGCTTTGTCGCGCTCGGTTTGCAGGCGGCCCAAGAACCAGGTGCCGGCGTTCGAGAGTCCCTTGTAGTCGAGGTCCACCGGGTTCTGCGTCGCCAGCACCACGCCCAGCCCGTAGGCCCGCGCCTGCTTGAGCAGCGTGAGCATGGGCGTTTTTGTGGGTGGGTTGGCCGTGGGCGGAAAGTAGCCGAACACCTCGTCCATGTAGAGCAACGCCCGCAGGCTCGACGTGCCGGACTGGGCCCGCATCCAGGCGATGACTTCGTTGAGCAGAATCGTGACGAAGAACATCCGCTCGGCGTCGGAGAGGTGCGCGATCGAAAGGATCGCCAGCCGCGGCTTGCCCTCCGGCGTGTAAAGCAGGCGCTGGATGTCGAGCGGCTCGCCGCTCATCCAGGCGCTGAAGCCGGGGGAGGCGAGCAGGTTGTTGAGCTGCATCGCCAGGGCGAAGCGGTCGGCCGGCGGGAAGAAGCTGTCGAGATCGATGACGCCGATCTTGTCGGCCGGCGGCGACTGGATTTCGCGGATCAGCCCGGCCATGTCGAGCCCGCGCCCCTCGCGCCAAGCGCGGTCGAAGAGCGTGGCGATCAAAATGTGCTCGCGGCTGCGGAGCGGATCGGCGTCGATGCCCAAGAGCGCGAGCAGCCCGGCGGTGGCGGCCGACACGCGCTCGCGCAGGGCGTCGGCGTCGGCCAGCACTGCAGGCGAGGGGGCCGCGAACGACCGCATGACGCCGAGCGGCAAGCCGGCGCTGCTGCCGGGGGTGTAGATCGCAACGTCGGCTGCGCTGCGGAACCGCGCGATCCGCTGGCCGTCTTGTCCCCACTCGCCCAGGCCTTGTTTCCAGCGCTCGGCGGTTTGCTTGGCCAGGTCGTCGGGCGGAATGCCCTTGCGCGCCGCTTCCGCGGGATCGATCCACGGAGCGAAGTCTGCAGGGCGCAGCTCAGGAAACGTGAGCAGCAGGTTGCCGAGGTCGCCTTTGGGGTCGATGGCGATGGCCGGAATGCCGTCGATGGCGGCTTCTTCCAAGAGCGCGAGGCAGAGGCCCGTCTTGCCGGAGCCGGTCATGCCGACGCACACGGCGTGGGTCGTCAGGTCCTTGGCGTCGTAGAGCACGAGCTTGTCGGCCGGCTGCTGAGCCGCCAGGTCATACTCGCGGCCCAGATAGAAGGCGCCGAGCTGTTCGAAATCGAAAGGGAGCATGAAGGCTTCCGGGCTGATTCGCAGGCGAGGAAATGCAGCGGTTCTGGGAAGAGTCGACTGCGATTGTCGACGCGGCGCGTGCCGCTGACAAGCCGGCGCGAGGGGGGCGAATCCGCCCGCGCCAAGCGTTGGCGGTGTCCGACGTTGAAAGCTTTGGCCAGCAAAGCTATAAAGATGGGCGTCAGTCGATTGCGATGGCGGGGCCGGAGGGAACTGCACATGCGGCGGACGGGCCTGACGCTGGTCGAGTTGCTGGTGTGCATCACGATCATTGGCCTGCTCGTGGCATTGCTGCTTCCAGCCGTCCTGAGCGCTCGCGAGGCGGCCCGGCGCATCACATGCGCCAGCCAGATGCGGCAGATTGGCTTGGCCGTCCATTCTTATCACGATCGGCAGAGCCTGTTGCCGCCGGTCTTCTTCGGCGACAATCGGCTGCCAAAAAGGTTCCGCTTCGACCGCTTCTCGTTTTCATGGCGGGTCGCAATTTTGCCGCACCTGGAACAGCAGAACCTCTTCGACCAGTTCGACCTCAAGCAGACTGCCTACTCCGTTCGCAATCAGGCGGTCGTCTGCGCGGTGTTGCCGGTGTTCTTGTGCCCGAGCCGCCCGCGGCCAGATCGAACCAGCGGCAACCCGTATATCTTCCACCGCCTGGCGGTCCCCAATGGCCCGGCGGAGAAAGTCGACGAAACACTCAAGGCCGCCGCGACCGACTATCAGCCGACACGCGAAGTGATCTGGCCCGTGCCCGCGAAGGGTACACGCCAGGAGTCGAAGCCTGGCGTTTGGGGGGAGGTCGTGTACGTGGAGGGATCGCACGATCATCTCCGCATCGTACGGTGGAGCGACGTCATCGATGGGCTGTCGAATACGTCGCTCATCGCCGAGTCCGTTGGGTTGCCGGAGTACTACCACCGGGAAAATCCTCCCCAAGTGGAGCTCGACCCTGGCTACGACGCCGCCTATGGCGCATGGGCATTGGGGAGCTTGCAGTTCACTTCGACGCGGATCAACGTGCGCAGCGATTTCATCTTCTTTTCCCTCCATGCGTCCGGTCCGCTGTGCGCTGTGGCGGATGGCTCGGTGCGGAGCATTGCCAGCGATACGTCCGAGGCGGCGGTCGCCGCGCTCGTTACTCGCGAAGAGGGGGATGTACCGTTGCTCGGATCCGCACCGTAGAATGAGAGGGCACGGGCGGGCCTGGTCGCCGCGAGCGCCCAACTCCTCTCTCGCCAAGAGAACCTAAAAATGCGCCGTGCGTTCACGCTCGTCGAAGTGTTGGTGGTCATCGCCATCATTGGCGTGCTCGTGGCCCTGTTGTTGCCGGCGGTGCAGGCTGCCCGCGAAGCCGGCCGACGCGCCCAGTGCGTAAACAACCTCAAGCAGTGCGGCCTGGCGCTGCTCCTGTACCACGACCAGCAGAAGACGCTCCCCTCCGGGTATCTCTCGAACTTCGACAAGAACGGGAACGACACGGGGCCGGGCTGGGGATGGGGCGCCCTGATCTTGCCGCAGCTCGAGCAGAATGCGGTCTTCAACGTCATCGATTTCAAGCGCCCGATCGAGGACAAGGCCAACACGGTGCGGGTGGCCAACATCGCCAGCTATCTCTGCCCTACCGACCATGTGCAAAAGTCGTGGCAGGTCAAGTCGCGCGACGCGGCCGGCAATGTGCTCAGCGTGATCTGCGATGTGGCCCCCTCGAACTACGTCGGCTGCTTCGGCACGTCCGAGCCGGGGGTCGATGGCGAGGGCCTGTTCTTTCGCAACAGCCAGATTGGACTGCGCGACATCACCGATGGCACGAGCCACACGATCGCCCTGGGGGAGCGCTCGCACTTTCTGGGGCCGGCCACTTGGGCTGGGGCCGTGACGGGCGCCGTGCTGTTCGATGACGATGGCGACGAAGTTGGCCGGGCACGCATCGAAAACAGCTCAGGCATGGTGCTCGGCCATGCGGGAAGAGACCACGGGCCGGGGGACGCGATCAGTGATGTGGACGAGTTTTATAGCCTCCACGGCTATGGCGCCAACTTCCTGTTCGCAGACGGCCACGTCGCGTATCTCGGCGGCGACATCGACAGCGTCGCCTATCAGGCGTTGGCGACCCGCGAAGGGGGCGAGACGGTTCAGGTGGCCCACTGATGCGCCGGTTCCTTCTGACGCTCCTCCTTTTGAGCGGCTGCGGCTCCGCCGCGCCGATCGTGGACGAGAGCAGCGTCGCCCTCGAGCAGGTGCCGGCGGCCGCGCGCAAGGCCGCTCGCAAGGCGCTGCCCGAGGTAAAGTTCGACCTGGCCTGGAAGGTGGGCGATGGCTACGAATTGCAGGGCAAGACGGCCAAAGGCAAGGTGCATATCGTGCAGGTCTCGCCTCAGGGCGAGGTCCTCGAGGTCGAGTAATCCTGCACGCGCCCAGCCCAGCCCTAGCGTGAACGATGGGCCCCAGACACATCTTCCCGCGCAACGGCCGGCGTTTCCGGCGGCAGGGGGCCGAGGAGAACCGGCAGCTCTTTTTCCGGCACCCCGGTAGCCTCCGCCACGTGCTCGCGGACACGGTGGCGAAAGAGGTTCAAGAACTGCTGAACTGCGGGGCCGGCGACCGGGAGGTCTGGCTTCACCCAACCACCCACGCCTGCCCCGCCCGTGCCGGTGAGCACGGTGGCGATGGCGCTCCAGAGCCAGCTACGGGACTTCGTCTTTGCGCGTTTCTTCGCCATCCTTGGCCTTTCGCTGCAGGGAGCGATGCTTCGCCCGTGGGAAAACCCCCATCCGAAGAGGGGCGGCATGATACCGACGGCTGGCAGGGCATGTCTACGTCGGTCGGCGGGCAGCGGCGGAGATGGGTCACCTGGCCGGTGAAACCTCTCGCCGCCCCCGTTCGTCCCTGCCTTTAGGGCGGCAGCACCTGTAATCTGTCGTCTACGCCGGCGGCTGGCTATCTTTGAGGTTCCGGCGCGTCCATTTGAGGAGGGCGCGAAGCCGACGGCCTCGGACTTGCATTTAGGGGGATGGCCAATGAAAGCGTTGGTCGCAATCGCGGCGGGCCTTGCCTTCGTCTTCTGCGCGCATGCGTCGAGCCGATCTCGGGCCAACGAGCCAAACCTGGAAGCCGAACTACGGCGTCTCGATTCGTATCTACACGCCCAGCGAGGACCGGCGTCGGAGGCCGCATTTGCGGCGTTCGAGTCAGCGATCGGCGTCTTGAAGGAGGACCTGGCCAAGACGCGGGAGCAATTGCCAAAACAGCTCGCAACCGTATTCGAGACCTCGGTCGCGAGCAACGCGGCGCGGGTGGTGGATGAATCCGATGATTACAAAGTCGCCGACTACCGCTGCTACGTGTCGGCAATGCGAACCTTGGAGCTCTCGGAGTCGCTTATCGTCTTGCCGCTTCGCGCGAAAAAGCTGGACCTCGACCGGCTCGACGTCGCCGAGCGGCAATACGATGAGCTTCTCCGTCGCTTTGAGAGCCGCTCCAAAGCAAAGCCGGACGACGCCCCGGACTCGGTGGTCTCGGTCCTCCTCCGCAGGGCCGGACACGACGTATTCGCCAGTGGCTTCGGAATCGTGCTCACTGAGACCCAGTGCAAGGAACTCGAGGCACTGCTCGATGCGCATGCCGACCACTGGAAAAACGCTACGTCCCTGCGCCAGCGAGGCGAGGCGAAGCGAGCCGGCCTGATCGCCGTCACTGACTTCTTCGTTCCCCTCGACCGATCGTCGGGCGGTGGCCTGGCCGCGCAGTTGGCGACGCTCGCCTGGTCCAACCGGCATGGCGAACTCGAACAGAGCGTGAGAGACGGCGCCCGAGAATCGGAGAAAGCGGAGACGGCGGCAATCCAAGCGGCCGCTCAACGTGACGCCAGGGCGCCGGAGCCAAAGCCGGCCGAGCCCGAGCCCACGCCGCTGCCGTAGCGGTCACCACTCGATTGCTCCTGCTTAGCGGCCACGCCCGTTCGGTCCGCACAGCGGACCCTACAACGGCGGCCTCGGGCGGACCCGTTGTCGCCGGGCTTGGCGGCCAAGTATCCTGAAGGGAAGCCAACTCTTCGAAAATCTGCTGCAAGGGCCTGTTGTGAGTTTCAAACGCCGCTTGGCCGCCTGGATTCTGACCGGCCTGCTCACCGCCGTGTTCGTGATGAGCGGCGTGATGAAGCTGCTGCAGACCGAGGACGTGGTCAAGGGCTTCACCGAACTCGGAATGAAGGACAAGATTCTGCTGATCGCCACGGGCGAGCTCGCGAGCGCGATCCTGTTTCTGCTCCCCAGGACGCACTCTCTGGGCGTGCTGCTGCTCTCCTCGTACATGGGGGGAGCGATCTTGGTTCATATGACGAAGGGCGAGAGTTACGTCGGCCCGTCGGTGATCCTCCTGCTCGTCTGGCTGACCGCCTGGCTCCGCAATCCGCTCGTGCTGTCGAGTTTCTACCGCTCGCCTCCCGCGACGCCCGTCTAGGCGGAAGCTGCCATGTGCGGCATCACAGGCGGAGTGTGGACCGATCCCCGGCTGGCCCTCGACCGGCCGACGCTTGCCCGCATGACCGAGGCGCTCCGCCATCGCGGGCCGGACGACGACGGGGCCTACACGGCCGAGGTACACGTCGGCCCCGCCGGCGAACCCCTGCCAGGCGTCGCCCTGGGCTTTCGCCGGCTGTCGATCATCGACCTGGCCGGCAGCCACCAGCCGCTGGCCAACGAAGACGAGAGCGTGTGGCTGGTTTTCAACGGCGAGATCTACAACTTCCGCGACCTCCGCCGCCGGCTCGAAGGCGCCGGGCACCGCTTTCGCACGGCCGGCGACAGCGAAACGATCGTCCATCTCTACGAAGACGAAGGACTCGGCTTCGTCGAGCATCTGCACGGCATGTTCGCGCTCGCCCTGTGGGACGCCCGCCGTGGGCGGCTGGTGCTCGCGCGCGATCGGCTAGGCAAAAAGCCGCTCGTCTACCGACACGATCCGGGGCGGCTCGTCTTCGCCAGCGAGCTCAAGAGCCTGCTGCAAATTCCTGGACTGCCGCGCGAAGTCGATCCGGCGGCGCTCGACGCCTATCTCTGCTACCAGTACGTGCCTCATCCGCAGAGCATCTTTCGCGGCTTCGCCAAGCTGCCGCCGGGGCATCTGGCGGTGTTCGAGCGCGACCGGCTCGAGGTGCGCCCCTACTGGCGTCTCGACGCTCGCCGCGAGGACCGCCGCCCCAAGGCCGAGGTGCTGGCCGATCTGCGCGGGCGGCTCACGGCGGCCGTGCGGTCGCGGCTCGAGAGCGATGTGCCTTTGGGAGCGTTTCTCTCAGGCGGCGTCGACTCTTCGCTCGTCGTGGGCCTCATGCAGCGGCTCTCGAGCGAGCCGGTGCGGACGTTTTCGATCGGCTTCGCTGCCCAGGAGTACGACGAAACGGCCTGGGCGCGCCGCGTGGCCCAGCGCCTCGGCACGCGGCACCAGGAGTTCCGCGTGGAGCCGCAGGCGGTCGAGATCCTGCCCAAGCTGATCTGGCACTTCGACGAGCCGTTTGCCGACAGCTCGGCGATCCCCACTTGGTACGTCTCGGAACTCGCGCGGCGCGAAGTGACCGTGGCGCTCACCGGCGACGGAGGCGACGAGCTATTTGCCGGCTACGAGCGCTACAAGGCAGTAAAGCTGGCCGCCAGCGTCGATCGCCTGCCGGCCGGCGCCCGCTCGGCGGTGGCCGGCAAGTGGTGGCTCCGCGTCCCTTCGAACCCCTCGCAGCGGTCGCGGCTGCGGCGGTTCAAGCGGTTCGTCGAGGCGGTGCATGAGTCGCCGCTGCGGCGGTACGTCGACTGGATGTCGATCTTCAATGAGAGCCGCCGGGCGGACCTCTACGACGAATCGTTCCTGGCCCGGCTCCCCGACGTCGACCCGAGCGCCTTTGTAGGACAGGCGATGGCCGCGGCGGCGGGGCGCGACCCGGTAACGGCGGCGAGTCTGGCCGACCTGGTCACGTATCTGCCGTGCGACCTGATGACCAAGGTCGACATCGCCTCGATGGCCCACGGGCTCGAGTGCCGGCAGCCGTTTCTCGACCACCAGGTCGTCGAGCTGGCCGCAGCAATTCCGATGGCCTGGAAGCGGCGCTGGGGGCGCGGCAAACGGATTCTGGCCGAAGCGTTCCCCGAGTTGCTGCCTGAGTGGCTGGTGCGGCGGAAGAAGATGGGCTTCGGCGTGCCGCTCGAGCACTGGTTCCGCCACGAGCTGCGGGAGCTGACGCACGACGTGCTCCTCTCGGAGCGAGCGCTCGGCCGGGGCTACTTCCGGCCTGAGGCGGTGCGGCGGCTGGTAAACGAGCATGAGGCGCGGACGTTCGACCATAGCCACCGGCTGTGGGCACTGCTGGTGCTCGAGTTGTGGCAGCGGGAGTGGGTGGATCGGCTGGCGGCGGGCGGGACCTATCAGCCATGAGCGAAGGCAAAGGGGCTTGGCCGACGCTACAACCCCGAAAGCAGTGGCGATTCAGTGTCGCCCAATTGCTCGCCCTGCTTACGCTGTCCGCAATCCCGCTGGGCTTGGTGGGGCAACGGATGACCGACGCGCGGCGGCAGCGGGCGGCGGCGTCGGCGATCACCGCCGCCGGTGGCACGGTCGTCTACGAGGTCGGCTCGCGGCCCGATCATTGGGCTGCCCGCTGGTTCGGCCTCGATTTCGCGGCCGACGTTTGGAAGGTCGACTTTGGAGACCCGCGCATCGTTCGGCTGATGGCCACCAAATCGAGCCACCCCGGCCACGAGCAATTCGTGATCGAAGGGGAACCGCGCGAGGCCACGGGCGACGTACTGCGGCACGTCGGAAAACTCACAGAACTGCGCTGGCTCTGGCTCGATGACTTGCCGGCCAGCGACGAAGACCTCGCTCAGCTCCGCGGTCTGCCGACGCTGTTTTGGATCGTGGCAAAGACGGCGATTTCAGATTCAGGCGTGGCTCATTTTGCTACCCTACCGCGGCTAACCATGCTCGATCTTCGCGGGCGAGGCATCACCGACGAGGGCGCCCGCGCCCTGTCCGCTTGCCAGCGCCTCCATTGGTTAAAGCTCCACGGCACGAGCATCACCGACGAGGGATTGGCAGCGATTTCCCGCTGCGCGAGCCTCGGAGAACTCAGGCTGCCGGGCGCTGCGATCAGCGATGCGGGACTGCCGCACCTAGCGCGGCTGCCGGCGCTGCGGACCTTGGACTTGAGCGGCACGCAGATCGGCGACGCGGGTGTGGCGCACCTGCAGCTCGTTCCCCAGCTCTCCTCACTTGATCTCAGCGGCACGCGCATCACTGATCGCGGCAGAATCGCGCTCGCGGCCGTCGGCCTGCATTCGCTGTTGCTGAACGACACGTCCGTGGGCAGCGAACGGCTACCTGCGGCCATTCCGCAAAAGAGCCTGCGACAACTCTCGCTGGCCGGCACAAGGATCGACGACGAGGGCTGGGAGAGCACGTTGGCGGACTATCCGTCGCTGCAGTACCTTGACATCTCTCGTACTGTGATCAGCGACGCTAGCGTGCCCCTGCTGGCCGAGCACCACAAGCTCGAGCAGCTCAATGTGAGCCGGACCGCGGTTTCTCGAGCGGGAATCGAAACGCTGTGCCGCCGCGGACGGCTGCGAACGCTCTGGATCCTGCGCGGCCAGTTAACGGATCAAGAAGCCGAATCGCTGCGGACGCGCTACCCAAAGCTGGCGGTGGAGTGGATTCACTAACCGGCCAGGAGTTAGGCAAAAAAAGCCGCCCGCTGCGTTTCAGCAGCGGGCGGCTCAATTTGACAACTCATGCGGCTCGCCTAAGCGGCCGCTCTCTAGCCAAGGCTACCTGCGCCGGCGACGCAGCCCCGCCCGCAGGGCAAGCCCTGCCAGGCCGAGGCCGGCAAGCACGAAGGTCGACGGCTCGGGGACGGCGGCGCCGCCCGACTTGCCGAAGTTCTCCTTCAGGATGCCGAAGTCGGAGAGGTCGACCTTGCCGTTGCCGTCGATGTCGCCGGGGATGCCGGAAACTCCCACGGCGTTGCCGGTGAAGGTCGCCTCGGCGAAGGTCGACCCGCCCAACACCGTCTCGGTGGAGTACAAGCGATAGGTGTGCGTCTGGCCGGGACCCACGTAAACACCCAGGCTAGGACTGGCCGTCTTGTCGCCCAACTGGGTGGTGCCGGCCGGACCGAACGGGGGCGAGTAGGCGTTTGAGCCCAAGCGCACCTCGTATTCCAACTTGTTGCCTCCGCCCAGGTCGCGCGAATACACCTCGCGCAGATCCCAGCTCGGATCGTAACCCGCGATCGGATCACCGGTCTTCGGGTCCGACACGTAGGCGGCGCCATGCACCAGGTTGTCGGCGGTCATCGAAAGATGAGCCACCGGCGTACCTGGGGTGAACGTCGTCACGGTGGGCAGGCCCGGATCGAGCCCGCGAACGCCCTTGTCGTACAACGTCTGGACCTGGGTGTCGGTGAGGGCCTCGTCCCAGATGGCGAAATCGTCGTAGTCGCCCTTCGAGGCGCCGGTGGCGTTGGCGCCGCTGCCGAGCCAGAGGCCGCCGCGGGGCGCGACCAGGTCAGCGGTCGAGACGCCAGCGTCCGCCTCGAACTGCAGAGCGCCGTTGACGTAGACCCGCTTGTCGTCGCCGTCCTTGATGAACGTCCACTGGTTCCATGCGCCCGACCACAGGCTGGGGTCGTCGACGGCCGCATTCACGCGGGTGTCGGGGTCGCAGCAGCCTCCGGTGTCGAAGTAGACGTTGTTGTTGCTCCAAGGCACGTGTGCCTGGAAGGAGCGGTTCGGCTCCGCCCAAAAGGCCGACTGGTTGCGCGGTTGATCGTCGGAGCCGTACTGCCAGAACGAGATCGTCAACTTGTTGTTGGTGGCGATCGAGTCAAATGCACCGCTCAGCGCCGAAATGACCTCCACGGCGCCGCCATCGGCGCCATCGAGCGTGAGGGCCATGTCGCCCGCTTTGCCGGTGTGGCCGCCGGCGTCGGCCGTGTAGACCGCGGTCCCTTCGATCTTGCCATGGTGGCTGCCGCCGCTCTGGTCCAGAGCAATGGAGGCGTCGGGGCCGTTGACCGTGTTGAAATCCCAGTAACCCAACAGCTCGGCAAACGCCGGCTGCGTCAGCGCGCTCAGGCCCACGGCAGCCACAACGGCCGCGGCCCAGCGCTTCAAAGACAAACTCATCGTTGGCACCTCTCGAGGAAACGGAAACGCGAATGGGGAAACGCATCTCTCTGTTCAGGGGACCAACTTCTCCGTTCACGCCGGACGAATCCCACGGCGCAGGGGACTCGAGCGCGGGCTCGCCTTGCCAGGAGCGAGACTCGGGTGAGGTTTCTCCGGGGCTGCTAGGGCGCCAAGCCGTGGGCCATTTGCTGCGTTCCGGCGCAGTTCGGCCCAGCGAAAGCTTGGAAGGTAGGGTGTGCTAAACCGTCACAGGCCTGGCGGCCGGAGCGGCTGTGGCGGATAGTCTAGCTAGCCTATGCGGATAATGCAAAATAAAACCATAGCGCAGTAACCAATTTTCCCTCCGGAATGCCCAGAATGATTCGCTAGCAAACGAAAGGCCCTCCGCAATCCCGGAGTGAGACTGCGGAGGGCCAGAAAACGGGCAATTCCCCAAGAGGGAACGACGTTAAGCCGCGCGACGGCGCTTGAGCGATCGGGCGAGCAGGCCCGCCAGGCCCAGCAGCGCCAACAGCCCCGTCGAGGGCTCCGGCACGGCCGCCGCCCCCGACTTGCCAAAGTTCGCCTTGAGGATGCCGAAGTCGGAGAGGTCGACCTTGTTGTCCCCGTTCAGGTCCCCCGGCAGGCCGCCCCCGCCGCCGACGCCCGTCAGCGTGGTGTTAATCACCGTGCTGCCGCCCACCAGTCCTTCGCCGTCGGCCACCGTCAGCCGCAGGTTATAGGTCTGGCCGGCGCCCAAGGTGAATCCCAGCGGGACGTTGGCCGCCTGATCGCCGACCGAGGTCAGCCCGGCGGCGCCGAGCGTCAGGTCCTTGGCGATCGTCCCCAGCGGCACCAAGAACTCATAAGACACCCCCGGCAGCTTGCTGCGGAAGAAGTCTTCGTCGATCGTGTGGAAGCCGGGGTAGCCCACGCTTTCGCCGTCGGCGTTGTCCTGCTTGGCGCCCGTGTAGTCCCAGAGCAAGCGGAAGTTGTCGCCGCCGCCCCCCTCCGCGCCGCGGAAGTCGATCGGGTACCAGCCCGCGGCGTCGAAGGTCAGGCTCCCCACCCCGCCCCCCACGCCCACCGAGCGGAAGCCGGTGGCCACGTTGTCGTCGATCAGCACTTCGCCGTCGACCGACAGGTAGGCGTAGTCGTCGTTGTGGTCGCGGAACGTATAAGTGCCCGCGGCCGGAATGAAGATCTCGCCCGAGAAGCGGGCCGAGTAGTTCTCGTGGTTGCCGACCCAGCCGGTCGCCGCCGGATACTCCGGCGTCAGGTTGCCATTCGGATCCGTCTTGTTGTTGCCGTAGGAAACCGTCGGCACACGGAACGCCGGGTAGTCGGGAAACGACGCGGCATCGGTGTAGTGTCCGGGCGAGGGGGTCGCCGAGCTCCAAACCGCCGACGTATTCCAGTTCGGACCGTTGAACCACTCCACCGCCAGACCAGGCTGGTACGCCGTGTCGGGGGCAACGAGCGTCTGCGACACAACCTGGCTGACCGACCACTCAGCGTCGTGAGCGACCGCGGCCCCGGTGCCGGCGTCGGCCACGTAGGCAGCGCCGACCAAGGCATTGTTGGGGCCGAGAGCCAAGCGGCCCGCCGGCACAGGGGGCGTGTAGGTGGTGACCGTAGGCAGTCCGGCCTCCACCGAACGCACCCCCTGCGTGTAGAGACTGTCGATCTGCGTCGGCGTCAGGGCTTCGTCCCAGATGGCGAAGTCGTCGAATTCGCCCTTCGAGAAGTTGCCGCCGTTGCCCGAGCCGAGCCAGAGCCCGGTGAGCGGACCGTTGAGCGGCGCGGTCGACTCCTCGCTGGAGAGCAACTCGGCGCCGTTGACGTAAACCGCCTTGTGGTCGCCGTTCTTGACGAACACCCAATGGCTCCAGCCGCCGGACAAGGTCGACGCGTCAGCCGGCCCGGAGAGCCGGTCCTTGGCGTCGCAGTTGCAGCCTCCGGTGTCGAAGTAAACGTTGCCATCGCCCCACGGGGCATGGGCCTGGAACGACCGGTCGGGCTCGGCCCAAAAAGTCGATTGGCTGAGCGGCTGGTCGTCGGAGCCGTAGAACCAGTAGCTCACGGTGAGCTGGTTCTTTTCGGGAATCGTATCGAACGCGCCGAAGGTGGCGCTTTGCAGGAAGACCGAATCGTTCGAGCCGTCGAACGTGAGGGCGTGATCGCCGGCCTTGCCGGTATAGCCCCCTTTGTCGGCGGTGTAGGCGGCGCCGCCTTGGATCGTGCCGTGATTGGCGTTGCCGCTCTGATCCAAGGTCAGAGACGGATAGGCCGTGTTGGCCGTGTTGAAATCCCAGTAGCCGAGCAGATCGGCCAGCGCGGGCCGGCCGGCGCCGGACAGACCGGCGGTCAGCAGCGCGACCGCGGCCAAGTGCCTCGAGCGCTTCGTCATGGGTGACACCTCAGATTAATTGGAATGCGATCAGGGAACGGAGATCATCGACGCGCTTTCGTCCCGCAGGACGCCTTGCCGGCGCCGTGAGGCGCTCGGGTCGCCAGACCATCGTCGATGGGAATGTTTCAGACAGGCGCGCGCTCCCCCTGGGAGCGCGGCTGGGAGGAGACTACGAGGTCTGCCTGCGGCGCGCCACCGCCGCCAGGGCAGCCAATCCGAGTCCGGCCAGCAGCCAACTCGCAGGCTCAGGCACAGCGACGCTCGCGCCGCTCTTGCCGAAGTTGTCCTTCAAGATGCCGAAGTCCGTGAGGTCGACCTTGTTGTCGCAGTTCACGTCGCCGGCCAGCGTGCAGCCGCCCGTCGCTTGACCCGTGAACGTGGCCTGCACCGACGTCGGCGTCGGCAGCAGACCTTGCGGGTCGTTGATCGTGAGCTTGAGCGTGTAGGTCTCTCCCGCGGGCACCGTGAAGCCAAGCGGCACGGTCTTGGCCGCGTCGCCCACCGAGGTCACCCCGGCGACCCCCAGGGCGTAGTCGCCCGCCACGCTCCCCAGCGGAATCTCCGTGGAGTACGTCACGCCGGGCAGCTTGCTGCGGAAGAAGTCGGCGTCGACCGTATGGAAGCCAGGCCAGCCGAGACTCTCTTGGTCCGGGTTGTTCTGGTTCGCGCCGGTGTAGTCCCACAGCAACCGAGCGCTGTCGGTCACCGCCCACTGCGCGTGCCGGAACTCGATCGAGTACCAGTGCCCCTTCATGCCGAGATAGGTTTCGTCCGTCAGGGTGAAATCCTTCGTGGCGGCGCCGCCGCCGGGCGTCGTCTCGTCGAGGGTGCCGTCCCAGTGGACCCAGTCGGCGTCCTCGATCAGCGTCTCTCCGTCGATCGTGAGGCTCGCGTAGTCCTCGTTGTGATCGCGAAACGTCCAAGTGCCGGCCGGCACGAAGATCTCACCCGAGTAGCGGCTCGAGTAGTTCTCGTAGTTGCCGACCGGGAAGCTCGAACCGGGCGCGTGCGGATACTCCGGCGCGGGGTTGCCGTTGGCGTCTTCCTTGCTGTAGCCGTACGAGATCGTCGGCACGCGGAAGTTGTAGAAGTCGGGCACGTTGGCCACGCTGTTGTAAACGCCGGGGGTCGGCGCGTTGGTCGCCCAAGCGGCCGCGTCGGTCCACGCCGGATCGTTCCAGAACTCGGCAGCCAGGCCGGGCTGATAGGCCGCGTCGGCCGGAATCAACGTGGTGCTGGTCACCCGGCTCAGCGACCAGGTGGCGTCGGCGCCGGGAATCGGGGTAGTCGTGCCAGCAGTCGCCAGGTAGGCGGCCCCGACCACCTGGTTGCCCGCGCCGAGTTCGAGCTTGCCGACGGGGGTCGGCGGAGCGTAGGTGGTCACCGTGGGGAGCCCGGCCTCGAGACCGCGCACGCCCTTGGTGTACAGAGTGTCGACGGCCGCGGCGTCGAGCGCTTCGTCCCAGATGGCGAAGTCGTCGAACTCGCCCTTGGAGAAGTTGTCGCCGGCGCCCGAGCCGAGCCAGAGGCCGGTCAGCGGCCCAGCCAGGGGGGCCGTTTGGCCGGTGGCCGAGAGGAACTCCTCGCCGTTGACGTAGACGTACTTGTCTTCTCCGTCCTTGACGAACACCCAGTTGTTCCAGCCGTCTTTGTAGGTCGCGGCGTCGGCCACGCCGTTGAGCCGGGTGTCGCCGCCGCAGCAACCTCCGGTGTCGAAGTAGACGCTGGAGTCGCTCCAAGGCACGTGCGCCTGGAACGAGCGGTTGGGCTCGGCCCAGAAGGCGGATTGCGCCCGGGGCTGGTCGTCGGAGCCGTACATCCAGAAGGAGACGGTGAGCTTTTGATTCTCGACGATCGAGTCGAAGGCGCCGTAGGTCGAGCTTTGCAGGAAGACGTCGTCCCCTGCGCCGTCGAGCAGCAGCGCCTTGTCGCCGGCTTTGCCGGTGTGTCCGCCGGCGTCGGCGGTGTAGCTTGCATCCCCCTTCAGCCCGCCATGATTGGCGTTGCCGCTCTGGTCGAGCGTGAGCGAAGGCGCCGCCGCATTCGGCGTGTTGAAGTCCCAGAAACCCAGCAAATCGGCCAGCGCCAGGCTCGCTCCGCCCCATAGGCAGACCCCCAGCGCGGCGATTGCAGAGAATCGCCTGAAGCGCATCGTCATTGGTGACACCTCTTGTGAGAAATGGAGGCGCGACTCTTGATAGAACCGCGCCCAAGAAACAAACGCTGCGGAGGCCCGCTTCATGAGCGAGCGCCGCAGGCCAGGCGCCGCCACAGCGCCACGGCTAGTCGATTCGAAACTCCTTGTTCAGGACACAGGAATGGATGATTGCCGCTAGAGACTGCTCAAATCGACCGCCTCGCCATCTTCGCGATTGCCCAGGCGGCGATGAAGTTGCTTGTCGACCGCGTAGCTCACGCTTCGCACCGAGCCATCGCAGAACACCATGTTCAACGCGCCGTTGTGCGCGCTGCCGAACGGATAGGGCGTAGCCAGGCCCGGAGTATCCTGGAGCGGCGGGTAGATGATGCGGGTCGAGCGATGATTGTCGTTGTTGTAGCCCGAGTACATGCTCTCGTTGTCCGCGCCGTCCGAACCGTCTTCATAAGAATCTGGGTTCAGGTACTTCTCGCCGATCAGGTACGTGTTGCTGGCCCCATCCAGCACGTCTCCGACGCGAATCTGGCTCCGCAAATAGCAGATGCCGTTCGCTGCTTTGCTGACATCCGGCCAGGTTCCGGAAGCCGCCATCTGGTCCCCCTGGTCGAGCGTCTCGGGGCCGTCCAGGTCCCAGTTCGTCACAGGATCGCCGCAGTTCGCCGCGTAGTCGGTGCGGGCCACTCGGCTCACCCGCGAGGTGTTGATAGGCTGCGCGCAGGTGGGACAACTAACATTGACCGCAAAGGGCCGATTCGCCCGCCGCGTGGGGCATTGGTGCATGGCCAGCGGCGTTTGAATGCGCTGGGCGCTGGCGTCGGCCTTGGCCTTGCCGGTGAGGCCCTTGCCCAAGTCGTACAGAGCTTGCTGCTCCATGAACGGCAGCACCGCGTAGACCCAACCGCCGGGCTGCTTCATTCCGCTCTCGCGGTCCGGGTCGCCCACCCAGCGCCAGCCCCAGCCGCCGGAGGGGAACCGCTGCATCCGGTCATGGTGCAGGTGCATCGTCAGCCCCTGCTGCTTCAGATTGTTCACGCACTGGACCCGCCGGGCCGACTCCCGCGCCGCCTGCACCGCTGGGAGCAGCAGCGCGATCAGGATGCCGATGATCGCGATCACCACCAGCAACTCGACGAGGGTAAAGCCCCGTCGCCGGTGCTGCCAGGTTTTCGCCGAGCCATCCATCGTTTTAGTTTCCCGCGGCCACGCTAACGGCGTTGCCGTCTTCGCGATTGGCCAAATAGCCATGCACGATCGGGTCGATCGAATACGAGATCGATTGCACCGAGCCGTCGCACATCGCCGCCTGAAACCGACCTACGTGGGCGCTGCCGAAGTTGGAGTAGTTTTGCAACCCTGGCCGGTCCTGCAGCGGGGCCAATTCCGCATTCGCCCAACGATTCACGTCCCAGTCGTGCCCCTGGTACATGCTCGTGTTGTCGGCCCCGTCTTCGCCCGTTTCGTAGTGCTCGACCTGCAGGTACTTCTCAGCGGCGAAGTAGGTGTTCGTCGTGCCGTCGGTCACTTCGGCGATCCGGACTTCACTGATCAAGTGCGAGATGCCGGTCTGCTGAGCCCGCCAGGAAGGCCAACCCGACCAGTTCGGGTCTTGTCCCTGGGCGACGGTTTGCGGGCCTTCGAACGTTTGTACGATCGTGCCGGAGTTGGCCGCGTAGTCGGTGCGGGCATGGCGATCGACGACCACCGCGTTGAGCGAGTGGTTGGTGAACTGCACCGCAAAGGCTACCGAGCGGCGGCGCGTGGGGCAGTTGAAAAACGAAATCGGCGTCTTGCAGACTTGCCCAGCCAACTGCTTCTTGTTGTTGAGCGTGTCTCCTTTACCCAGGTCGTGCAAGGATTGCTGCTCGACGAAGGGCAAGAGGTTGTACACCCAACCGGCGGGCTGGCTGTGTCCGAAGCCGCGGTCGGGATCGCCCACCCATTCCCAGCCCCAACCGCTGGAGGGGAAGTGCTTTTGCGCGTGCTCATGCACCATCGCACCCAAGCCGATCTGCTTGAGATGGTTGGTGCACTGCGTTCGCCGCGCCGCCTCGCGCGCAGCCTGAACGGCAGGAAGCAACAGCGCGATGAGGATTCCGATGATCGCGATCACCACCAACAACTCGACCAACGTGAACGCATAGCGTTCGGCCGGGGCGCAACGAGACCCCGAGCGGCTCTTAGGCATACAGCACGCCTGGGAAAGGATGACGAAGTTGACCGACGAAGCGAAGTGAGGGGGCTGTTCCGTGCGCTTCGCGGGCATCTGGCGGGGAGGGGGTTGGTTCGTACCAATATTACCAGCCCTAAGGCGCCCCGCAACCCTTCACCCGAAAAAATCGGGGGCCGTGCGTTTGGGCTCAGCGACCGGGGAAGAAGCCGGCGGACGGGCAAGAACCACGCAGTTGGCAGCTTACCTATCTTGCGTCGGCCACTAAAATACGGGCCAAATCCGCTCTTCGCCCATTTACTTCCCTTGACGTGGCGCGCGGCCAAACGGTATCCCCTTCCTGCGCGTTTGCCGCGCTGCTGTTCAGCAAGAACTTCGGTCGCGGGCAGGGCAAGGAACGTGGGCGGTGGTCATGGATGGAAGCACCTTATTGCCGCGAACGTGGGCTCTGACCTGGCTCGTTGTGCTCGGCCTGGCTCACGGAGGACGCGCCGACACTTGGTCCTGGCCGCAGGTCGCCTGGCGCCGGGCCGCCAGCTTCGCCACTGCGGCGGAAGACCAGGTGGCGGAAGCCGAACAGGTGCTGCGGCCGGGGATGACGGAGAACGAGGCCCTCAAGGCGCTCGATGGCAAGATCGCGTGGAGTTTGGGAACCAGTTTGCTGGACATCCATCATTCGGTCCGAAGTCGGCGATTCCGGAAAACCGAGGTCTGGTTGACCTTTCGCTGGCACTTTGACCAGCTCGGCAGCACGTCCCCAAAAGAACTCGACGAGACTGCCGAGATGCCCCTCGAAGTCCTTCAAGGACACAATGAACTCGAATCGTGGACCGTTCGCAAACGCGAATAGTCGACTCGCGACCTACCAGTGTTGCGCAACAACCGCCTGAACCAATGCGAGAAGCGCTCACGCACTTCTCGCTCGAACGCACGGAGGCGTTTTTCGGTGTACAAGCTGCTCCTCTGCTGGCGGTATCTGCGGACCCGCTACATCGCCCTGGCCAGCGTGATCAGCGTCACGCTCGGCGTGGCCACTATGATCGTGGTCAACAGCGTCATGGCCGGCTTCAGCCGCGAGATGCAGGCCCGCATCCACGGCATCCTCTCCGATGTCGTGTTCGAAGCCCACAGCATGGACGGCTTTCCCGATCCCGAGCGGCGAATGGCCGAAATTCGCGAGATCGCCGGCGAGTACATCGAAGGGATGACCGCCACGGTCCACGTGCCGGCCATGCTCACGTTCCAGGTCAACGGCCAGAACGTGCCGCGGCCGGTCACGCTGATCGGCATCGACGACCGCAACCACAGCGGCGTCAGCGATTTCGGCAAATACCTGCAGCACCCCGAAAACCGCCGGCAGATGAGCTTCGCGCTGCGGGAGGGGGGCTACGACATCCACGACCACCAGGCCGAAAACTCGCCCGAGCGCGTGGACATGCGGCGGGCCGGGTGGAACCACCGCCGCATGAAGGCCGCGTTCGACAAGGCCCGCCGCGAGGCCGAGGCGCAAGCCGCGGCGGCGCAAGCGCCCGCCAGTCTCGAACTGCCCAACGCTGCCGAAGCGGACCAAGATCGGGCCACTGCAGCGGCCGACATGCCTCCAGCCGGCGACGACCCCTTCCAAAACGCCGCCCCTGAAGAAGCCGAGTTCGACCCGGCCCAGGAGCAGCACGCCGGCATCGTGGTGGGCATTGCGCTCGGCAGCTTCCGCGACCGCCGCGGCGTCGACCGCTTCCTCGTACTCCCAGGCGACGACGTGATCGTCTCCTACCCCACGGCCGCCGTGCCTCCCAAAATCGAGAGCTCGCTGTTCACCGTCGTCGACTTCTACGAAAGCAAGATGAGCGAATACGACTCGAACATGGTGTTCGTGCCGATCCGCAAGCTGCAAGAACTGCGGGGAATGATCGGCCCGGCCAATCCGGCAGGCAACGTTTCCGCGATCCAGATCAAGCTCAAGCCGGGGGTCGACGGCGACCTAGTCCGCGATCTGCTCCGCGACAGCGGGAGCTTCGATCAAGCGTTCTTCGGCATCTTCACGTGGCGCGACAAGCAGGGCCCGCTGCTGGCGGCCGTGCAGATGGAAACCGCGATCCTCAACATCCTGCTGTTCCTGATCATCGCCGTGGCCGGCTTCGGCATCCTGGCGATCTTCTTCATGATCGTGGTCGAAAAGACCCGCGACATCGGCATCCTCAAGTCGCTGGGCGCGCCCGGCGGCGGCGTGATGAGCATCTTCCTCACCTACGGTCTCTCGCTCGGGTTCGTCGGCTCGGGCGTGGGCATGGTGCTGGGGCTGTTGTTCGTGCTCAACATCAATGAGATCGCCGATCTGCTGGGCAAGGCCACCGGCCGGCCCGTGTTCGATCCGTCGATCTACTACTTCCAAAAAATCCCAACCGACATCGAACCGTTCACGGTCTCCTGGATCGTGGCCGGCGCGATGGCCATCGCCGTGTTGGCCAGCATTTTGCCGGCCCGCCGCGCCGCGCGACTGCACCCCGTGGAGGCCCTGCGCTATGAATGACGCCCAACTGCTCACCCCCATGCGCGCCGGCCAGCGGCCCGAATTCCAGCGCCCGGAGCCAAACATTTACGAGACGCTCGTCCCCGCCCTGCCGACGCAGCTTCATCTGGCCGCGCACGGCGTGACCAAGAGCTACGTCAAGGCGCAGGTCGTCATCCCGGTCTTGCGCGGCGTCGACTTGCAGGTGCGCCGCGGGGAGTTCGTGGCCATCATCGGCCAAAGCGGCTCGGGCAAGAGCACGCTGCTGCACGTGCTGGCCACGCTGGATCGCCCCGACTCGGGGGAGATCCACTTCGACGGCCACCGCATCGACAACGTGCCGGCCGCCGGACGCGACACATTGCGCAACAAGTACCTGGGGATGATCTTCCAGTTCTATCACCTGCTTCCCGAGCTCACGACGCTCGAGAACGTGCTGATGCCGACGATGATCGCCAGTTCGGCCTGGAAGTTCCTGCTGAACAAGGGGCGGCATCAGCAGACTGCCCGAGAAATGCTGGAAATGGTGGGGCTGGGGCATCGTCTGAAGCACAAGCCGCGGGAACTTTCGGGCGGCGAAATGCAGCGGGCGGCGATCGCCCGGGCGCTCATCGCCCAGCCCGAGGTGCTGCTGGCCGACGAGCCGACCGGCAATCTGGACCGCGAAACCGGCGAGGAGATCATGAGCCTGCTGCGGCGGCTGAACCGCGAGCGGGGGCTCACGCTGGTGATGGTCACCCACGATGACGCCGTGGCGGGCCAGGCCGACCGGATCGTGCGGCTGGTCGAGGGGCAGGTGGTGGCGGCCTAGGCCGCTTGGCCTTTTTGCTGCAATCCCCCCGGCGACTCGCCGGGGGCTAAGGGGGGCGATCTAGGGGAAGCCGGTGATTCCCTTTGCGCGCTAGGCAGTTTGGCCGCGCGCCGCGCAATTGCCGGGGCCGACGTAGGTTCCTATAATCCCTGATTCGTCTCGATCGGCCCGCGGTACAGCTTCAGGAGTCTGAAGCGGGGCACGTTGTTGTCGAGACTGTGGGATCCCTAGGTCTGCCGCAGCAGTGGTTCGCGCCGCCAAGTGTGGGCGGTGCGGGTTGCGGCCGGTCGCTACAGCAATACGTAATGGTCAATCGGAATCTGATTCGCGGACTGGACATCGACGAAGATCAATGGGTGGCCGTGCTCGACGAGGCCATGGCCGGCGCCGATCCAGCCGAAATCGACTGGGGCGGGCAAGACATCGCCGCCAACCAAATCGTCACCGGCAAGGTGGTGCGGGTCGACCCCGAGTTCGTGGTCGTCGACGTGGGTTACAAGAGCGAAGGCGCCATCCCCACCAATGAATGGGAAGAAGGCGAAGAGCTCCCCGGCGTCGGCGAAGACATCAAGGTTCTGATCGAAGACGTCGAAGACCAAGGGCGCGACGACGCCCGCGGCATGCTGATCCTCTCCAAGCGCAAGGCGGAGAAGATCGAAGCCTGGCTCAAGGTGATGGAGACGGTCCACGAGAACGACGTGGTCACCGGCACCGTCACGCGGAAGATCAAGGGCGGGTTGCTGGTCGACATCGGCGTGAACGTGTTCCTGCCGGCCAGCCAGGTCGACATCCGCCGGCCGGCCGACATCGGCGACTACATCGGACGCACGATCCAGTGCATCGTGCTCAAGATCGACGAGTCGCGGCGCAACATCGTGGTCAGCCGCCGGGCGCTCATCGAAGCCGAGCGCGCCGAGAAGAAGACCCAACTGCTCACCACGCTCGAAATCGGCCAACTCCGCAAGGGCGTGGTCAAGAACATCGCCGAGTTCGGCGCGTTCGTCGACCTGGGGGGCATCGACGGCCTGCTGCACATCACCGACATGAGTTGGGGCCGCATCGGCCACCCCTCGGAGATGGTGCACATCGACGAGGAACTCGAAGTCGTCATCCTGCACATCGACCGCGAGCGCGAGAAGATCGCCCTCGGCCTCAAGCAGAAGCAGCCCAGCCCCTGGGAACAGGTGGAAGGCAAGTACCCCGTGGGCAAGGTCGTCCGCGGCACGGTGGTGAACGTGATGACCTACGGCGCCTTCGTCAAGCTCGAGGAAGGCATCGAGGGCCTGGTCCACATCAGCGAGATGTCGTGGACCAAGCGCATCAGCCACCCCAACGAGCTGGTGCATATCGACGACGAGATCGATGTCGTGGTGCTGGGCATCAACAAGGAGAAGCAGGAAATCTCCTTGGGCATGAAGCAGACCCAGCAGAACCCCTGGGACAAGGTGGCCGACCGCTACCCCCCCGGCACCGATGTCGACGGCACCGTCCGCAACCTCACCAACTACGGCGCCTTCATCGAGATCGAAGAGGGGATCGACGGCCTGCTGCACGTCAGCGACATGTCGTGGACCCGCAAGATCAGCCATCCCAGCGAACTGCTGGAAAAAGGCCAGAAGATCCGCTGCAAGGTGATCTCGGTCGACCAACAGCGCCGCCGCATCGCCCTGGGCCTCAAGCAGCTCGACGAGGATCCCTGGGCTCGCGACATTCCGGGCAAGTACCAGCCCGGCCAGGTCGTCACCGGCACGGTCACCAAGATCACCAACTTCGGCGTGTTCGTGGGCCTGGAAGACGGTCTCGAAGGCTTGCTGCACATCTCGGAGCTGGCCGACCACAAGGTCGAGAGCCCGGAAGACGTGGTCAAGCTGGGAGACACGATCGAGGTGAAGATCCTGCGGGTCGACACCGACGACCGCAAGATCGGCCTATCGCGGAAGCGCGTCGACTGGAGCAGCGAGGCCGAGGCCGCGCAACCGGCCGCCAAGCCCGACAAGCCGGCCACCGCGGCCCGTCCTGGCTCGACCGAGCTCAAGGGGGGCATCGGCGGCGGCTCCGGACCGCTCTTCAAGACCGGCGGGACGTCAGAGTCCTGATAATCGGTTTTCCCTGAGCACTCGGGGAATGCCCGCAACGATCCGAACACTCGGCCCCGCCGGCCTTAGCCGGCGGGGCCGTTTCTTTTCCTATCTTGCGACGGGAAGGCACATTCGGCCCACCATGTCGCCGGAGTCCGCGCGGTGGAGAAACGCCCCCTTGGCGTCGATGTTGAGTTTGTCTCACTTGACTTTCCATCGCCGCTGATGCTTGCCGCCATGCCATCTCCCCGCCGACGCACTCTTGCCAGCGTGCAAACACCGCTGGAAACCTATCTCCGCGAGATCAACGAAACCGCGCTGCTCACGGCCGACGACGAGCAGCAACTGGCCGTCCGCATCGGCCAGGGGGATTCGCAGGCTCGCGATCGCATGGTGCGGGCCAACCTGCGGCTGGTGGTCAACATCGCCCGCGGCTACACCGGCAAGGGACTGGGGCTGCAAGATCTGATCGAAGAGGGCAACCTGGGGCTGCTGCGGGCCGTCGAAGGGTTCGACCCGGCGATGGGCACCCGCTTCAGCACCTACGCCAGCTACTGGATCAAGCAGTCGATCAAGCGGGCGCTGATCAACACCGCCAAGACGATCCGCATCCCGGCCTACATGGTCGAGCTGCTCTCGAAGTGGCGGCGGGCCTCGGCTCGGCTCACCGAGGAACTCGGCCGCACCCCCACGCCCGAAGAGGTGGCCCGGGTGCTGGGCCTGCCCAGTAAGAAGCTGCCGATCATCAAGAAGGCGATCCGCATCTACAACTCGACCCCGCAGACCGACCAGGCCGAGGCCGGCTGGTCGCTGGGCGAGATGGTCACTGACGAACGGGCCAAGAACCCCGAAGACGAGATGCTCGAAGGGGACATTTTGGCCCAGGTTCTCGGGCTGCTCGAAAACATGGAGCCTCGCGAGGCGACCGTGCTGCGGATGCGGTTCGGCCTCGACGACCACGAGCCCCGCACCCTCAAGGAGATCGGCGAGTCGCTCGGCCTCACCCGCGAACGCGTCCGCCAGATCGAAACCGAAGCCCTCGGCAAGCTGGCCGGCCATCTGCAATACGCCGGCTAAGGGTCTCCCTCTCCCCCCGGGCCCGTGGGAGAGGGCCATCGGCGCATTCTCCCTCTCCCCCCGGGGAGAGGGCCGGCTGCGTATTCTCCCTCTCCCTGTGGGAGAGGGCCGGGGTGAGGGTCGCCTGGGTCTTGTACGCGTCGAGGTCAAGCGCAGCGTTCCGCGCGTTCCATCGGCCGGCTTACGCCGGGCCGCTCGCCGGGAACGCTCTCGGCGCTCCTGCTACTTCACGAGTTCCAGCGTGCCCCACAGGCTGGGGTCTTCGCGGTAGGGGAATTCGCCGCCGACCGTAAAGGTCTGCTCCCCGAGTTCGCGGTCCGCCAGGAGATAGGTGAAGCCCAGCCGCGGGTTGTCGACCGGGTCGAAGCCCGTCAGCGCGCCGGCCGCGATCAGGGCCCGCAGCACGTAGCCGTCGACCCGTTTCTCGGCCTGCGCCTTGAGCGCCGCCGACTTGGCCGGCTTGGCGTTTTCGCGGGCACGGTTGATCAGCATCTGCTCGGCGACCGCGTCGTCCAGCTTGCGCCCGGCCCCCGCCGGCAGGAACACGAAGCGGTGGCAGAAGCGGCTGGCCCGATGGATGTTGTGCGTGTCGCGGGTGTCGATCCAGATCTGCAGTCCATCGCTGTCGTCGATCCGCGAGTCCCGGCACCAGGGCGCCGCCCGCTTGCCGAACACCCGCACGCTGAACACGAGCCCCTCTTCGTTCCAGCCGGCCCGCACGTCGGCAACGGGCTTGCGTCCCTCGAGCTCGCCGAGAAAGGGCAACTGGAACCGCTCCGGCAGCTCGAGATCCTTGCCGAGCGTGCCGGCGGTGGCTTCGAGGCACGGAACCGAGAAACGAAAGGCCGCGCGGGCCGGAATCAGCGAATCGGGCATTCGAGAGGTCGCTCGGTGAACTGGAGACCCAAACGGCGGGGGTAAAACCGCGCCGCTCGCAAGAAGAGGGGAGCGGTGGGCCGGTGGCCTAGGTCTTGCTCGCCGGCGTCGATTGGCCGTTGCCGTCCGCTGCGTGCAGATGTCCCTGGCGGAAGGCGTCCGCCATGGCCAGCGGCACTTCGGCCTCGGCCAGGACCAGCCGCGAGCGGTTTTCCGATACCTTGGCCTTCATCTCCTGCTCGCGGGCGATGGCGATCGCCCGCCGCTCTTCGGCGCGGGCGCGGGCCACACGCGTGTCGGCCTCGGCCTGGTCGGCCTGCAAACGGGCGCCAAGGTTCTCGCCCACGTCGATGTCGGCGATATCGATCGACACGATCTCGAAGGCGGTGTGGGCGTCGAGGCCGCGGGCGAGCACGGCCTTGGAGATGCGATCGGGGTTTTCCATCACCACCAGGTGGCTCTCGGACGAGCCGATCGCCGTGATGATGCCTTCACCAACGCGGGCGATGATGGTGTCTTCGGTGGCCCCACCGATGAGTTGGGACAGATTCGTCCGCACGGTCACGCGGGCCCGCACGCGCAGTTCGACACCGTTCTTGGCGATGGCGCTCAAGAAGGTCTTCTTGGCGGTCTTGGCGTCCGGGCAATCGATGACCTTGGGATACACGCTCGTGCGCACCGCGTCGAACACGTCGCGGCCGGCCAGATCGATGGCCGCCGCGCGGTCGAAATCGAGGTCGATGTCGGCCCGGTGGGCCGCGATGATCGCGTTGATCACGCCCGGCACGTTGCCGCCGGCCAGATAATGCGCCTCGAGCCGCTTGGTGGTGATGCCGGTCCGCGGGTCGGTGCCGATCCCCGCCTGCATCGCCTGGATCTTCGTGTTCACAATGGTGCGGGCATCGACCTGCCGCAGGGTCATGCCGATCAAGCTCCACATGCTGACGCGCGCGTCGGACATGTAGGCCTGGAACCAGAGCTTGCCCCAAATCAGCACGATGACCAGGGCGACAAACAACAGCAGCAGCACGAGCGCGCCGGCGAAGAGATACTCGATGCCGGGGGCCTGGGCCAGCAATACCGGGGACGCGGTCATACGCTACGGGTTTCCGGCGGGGGAGCAGACGGCTGGAACCGGGCAGCGGGCGCCCGGCGTACCTCGCCAGAATACCGCGCTGGCGCCGCCGCAACTAGCCGCGCGGCAAAGCCGCGGCCGGGAAGTCTGGAAACTCAAGGCGAGGCGCAGAGGCCGTTTAGTAGCGTTGGGGCGCGGCAGCCGCGGGTTGAGTACTGGCCTCGACGACCTCGGGCGGGGCGCTCGGAGGCAAGCCGACCGAGTTGTCGGCGGTCATCACCGAGCCGGCTCGGCCCACGTAGTTGGGCGATGTCACCGCGCCGCTGCGAACCGGGCCGGCATAGTCGAAAGGACTCTGGCACATCGAGCAGCAGCCCGGCACGATCCACACCAACCCGGCGGCGAGCAGCGCTTGGGCAAATCGCAGCATGACGAGCAAACCCCTTCTGGGATATCGAACGGCCCCGAACCAGCCTTCGGCGCACGCGCGGCGCGGAAGGCGGGCCAGCTTGTAGCAAATTCGGACCGCCGTGGCCAAGAGCAATTCGAGGCCAAATAGCCCGTTTCTGGCGGATGGCCAATCGGGGGCCCCGCTCACAGGTTTGACGCGCCGCCTAGGGAAACCTATGGATTGGCAAGGGAACGCCAGGGAGAGATCTCCGGCAGCCTTCGGGTTGCAGCGAAAGTATGGATTGTGGGGACGGACCGTGGGGGCTCAGGGCAAACAAGCCGGCGCGGGCCGCAGGCAAACCGCTCGCGTGGGCAACTCCGAGAACGCCAAAACCGTCTCGCGCCCCCTCGAGTAAACCATCGTCCGGCCGCCGCAGGATGCGTGCGGCGCGGGCTCGATTATCACGGGCTCTCGTTCGCGCATGCTGTCGCTCATCGCCGCCGACAATCCGTCTCTCGCTGCGCACCTGCAACGCACTCTGTTGCGTTGCGGTTGCGATTGCCCGCCCGGCAATGTAGTGGCCACTGATTTCGCCCCCCAGTTTCTCGCGGGGCGCGAACGCAGCGTCGACGCGCTGTTCGTCGTGCTCGGAACCGACATCGAAGGGACGCTCAAGACCCTGCAGCAGTTGCGCGGGGCCACGCGGGCGAAGCTCGTGGCTGTGGGACCGACTCACGATCCGCGGCTGATTCTGCGAACCGTACACAGCGGCGCCGACGACTACGTCGACGCCGAGGGCTCGCTCGACGTGGAACTGCCGGCCTTGCTCAAGCGGCTCCACTCGAATCAGAAGAGCGCAGCGGGCCCAGGCCGACTGATCGTCGTCACTGGCGCGAGCGGCGGCAGCGGGCGGAGCTTGGTGGCCGTGAATTTGGCGGCCCTGTTGGCGCAGCGCATCGGCCAATGCGGGCTGTGCGACTTCGATCTCCGCGGCGGCGACCTGGCGGCGCTGCTCAACTTGCGGCCGCGGCACACCGTGGCGCACCTGTGCCGCGATCTGGCCAAGCTCGACCAGGCCATGTTCGAGCGCTCGCTGCTCGAAGACCCGAGCGGCATCCGGTTGTTGGCCGCGCCGGACTCGCTGGCCGAGGTGGACCAACTCGACTTCCGCGGCGTGCCGCACCTGCTCAAGCTGGCCCGGCAATCGCTCCCTTACGTGGTGGTCGACGTCGAGCACTACCTGCGAAAGGAATCGCTGCAGATGATGCAACTGGCCGACGCGGTGCTCGTGGTGCTACGGCTCGACTTCGTGTCCCTTCGCGACACGCGGCGGTTGCTTGAGGCGATGTTCGAGTTCGGGCTCTCCGCCGATTCCATTCAGCTCGTGGCCAACCGTTGCGACGTGACCCACGACCTGTCCACCGTCAAGGCGCAGGCGGCACTGGGCCGCCCGCTGCGGCACGTGCTGCCCGACGATCCGCAGGCGGCGCTCGTGTCGTTCAACACGGGGCGGCCGGCGGCGCTCGATTCGAGCAACAGCCGGTTGGCCAAGGCCTTGGCCAAGCTGACCGACGACGTGCTTACGCAGTTTCCGCCCGCCGGCGGTTGGGCCGCCGCGGCGCCCGAGGCCGCCGCCGCCCGCGCCGGCGCCTTGGCCAGTTTCGCCAATCGCATCAAGGCGGCGCTCACTTAATCGCTGGCAACTCCCGGGGCCGATCCGATGCCCAACAGCGCATTCGCTCCCGTTGACCGTTTGGACGAAGAAGGCCGCTTCTTGTCCTTGAAGAAAGAGCTGCATGCGCGGCTCATTTCGCACATGGACCTCAAGGCGATCGCCAAGCTCGACGCCCGCGAGCTGCGCGAGGCGCTTCGTACCGGGATCGAGGAGTTGTGCGTCTACCAGCGCGAACTTCTGAGCCGCGACGAGCAAGAGCGGCTGATCAACGAAGTCATCGACGAAACGCTCGGCCTCGGTCCCCTCGAGCCGCTGCTCCACGATCCGACGATCTCCGACATCCTGATCAACGGTCCCAAGACCGTCTACGTCGAGCGGCGCGGCCGGCTCGAGCGCACGAACGTGACCTTTCACGACGAACAGCACCTGCTCGAAATCGTGCAACGCATCGCCAGCCGGGTGGGGCGGCGGGTCGACGAATCGAGCCCCATGGTCGACGCCCGCTTGCCCGATGGCAGCCGAGTGAACGCGGTGATCCGGCCGCTGGCGCTCGACGGCGCGCTGGTCTCGATTCGCCGGTTCTCGGCGCGTCCGCTGGGGGCGGCCGACCTGGTTTCGCGCAATTCGGCCACGCCCGAGATGGTGCAGTTCTTGGCCGCCTGCGTGCGGTCGCGGCTCAACGTGATGATTTCCGGAGGCACGGGCAGCGGCAAGACGACGCTGCTGAACATCCTCTCGAGCTTCATCCCCGAAGACGAACGGATCGCCACGATCGAAGACGCTGCGGAGCTGCAACTGCAGCAGCCACACGTCGCCCGCATGGAAACACGTCCCGCGAATCTCGAAGGCAACGGCGAAGTGACGGCCCGCGACCTCGTGCGCAACGCCTTGCGGATGCGGCCCGACCGCATTCTCGTCGGTGAGTGCCGCGGGGCGGAGGCCTTTGACATGCTGCAGGCCATGAACACCGGCCACAACGGCAGCCTGACCACGATCCACGCCAACGAGGCCCGCGACGCGGTGGGGCGCCTCGAAATGCTCGTCGGCATGGCGGGCTACGAACTGCCGCTGTGGTTCATCCAGCGGCAGATCGCGTCGGCGATTCAGATCGTAGTGCAAACGTGCCGCCTCGCCGGCGGCGTGCGGCGAATCACCCAGATTTCCGAAATCACGGGCCTGCAAGGCGAAGTGATCAGCATGCACGACGTGTTTCGCTTCGAGCAGACAGGGCTCGACGACAAGCTCAACGCGGTGGGCCAATACCATGCCACCGGCGTGCGGCCCCGCTGTTTGGAATTGTTCCGCACGGCAGGCATCGATCTCGAGCCGCAGTTGTTCGAGCGCCGCGAATTGACCTGGAATCGGCTGCACAACCTGAACCCGCTGATGGAGCGCTCATGAACCCGCTCTTGGTTTCATTGTCGACGTTCGCGGGCGTCACTCTGGCAGTCCTCGGGGGCTGCAGCCTGGTGTTCGACGTGCTGTTGCGCGATCGAGCGCGAATCAACACCCGCTTTCGCGAGGAGTTCCTCGAAAAGGTACGGCAGCGCGAGAAGCGCTCGGCGCTGTTCAAAGACCCCGACCGGTTGGCCCGCGAAGTGGCAGGCGGGTCGCCGGGGCTCGACTACCGGTTGGAAACGGCGGTCGAGCAGTCGGGGCTGCTTGTCACCTGGCAACAGGTCGGCACGATGGCGATCGGCGCCGGCGTGGCGGCGGCCAGCGTCGTGGCCGCGATCACTTGGAGTTGGCCGCTGGCGATTCTGGCCGGCGTCGCCGGGCTCATCACGCCGCCCGGATATGTGGCGCACAAGCGCCGTCAGCGACTCAGCCGGCTGCGCGCCCAACTCCCCGAGGCCTTCGAGCTGATGAGTCGCAGCGTGCAGGCGGGGCAGACGATTCCGGCGGCGTTTCAAACGATCGCCGACGACTTCGACGCGCCGCTCGCCGAAGAATTCGCCCGCTGCCACGAGCAGCAGAACCTTGGGCTCCCCTACGAAGTGGCCCTGCGCGAGTTGGCCCGTCGCACCGGAGTGGTCGAGCTGCAGATGTTCGTCGTCGCGTTGCTCGTACAGCGCAAATGCGGCGGCAGCCCCGTAGAGCTGCTGGGCAACCTGGCCACTGTGATGCGGAAGCGTTTGAGCCTGCGCGGCAAGGTGCGGGCGCTTACGGGGGAAGGACGCATGCAGGCGTTCGTGCTGTTGCTCTTGCCGGTGGGCATGTTCGCCGCGATTTGGTTCATCGACCCCACGTACGCCGGCGTGCTGTGGGACCGCCCCAAGCTGCTCTTCGGCGCGCTGGCGGCCGAAATGGTCGGCGCGGTGTGGATCCGGCGGATCGTCAATTTCGACTTTTGAGGCAGCGGTCATGGCTTGGGACACGATCATCATCCAGGCGTTCGCCTTTGCGGCGGTGTTCAGCCTCGTGTGGTTCGTCGCGTTGCAATTGCGCCCGGACACGCAGGCGGTCGACGACCGTTTGAGCGAACTAGCCAAGACCGGCAGCGTGAAGGCCGATTTCGGGCCTCCCGCCGCGGGTTCGCGCTGGGCCCACGTCAGCACGCGGTTGTTGCCCGACAGCCAGGCGGAGCGCTCGGCGCTGCAAACGCGGCTGAACCAGGCCGGCATTTATTCGCCGCTGGGGCTCACCGTCTATCTCGTGGTCAAACTCGCGCTGATGATCACGCCGATGCTCGTCGCCGTGTCACTCGCCGCGGCCGGAGTGGCCAGCCTGAACTTGTGTACTTCGCTGGGCGCCTTGGCCGGCGCGGTGGGCATGGTGCTGCCGGCGGTGTGGCTCGACCGGCGGCGTGAGCGGTGGAGAAACACCCTCCGCCGGTCGCTCCCTGATTATCTGGACCTGATCACGGCCTGCGTGGAGAGCGGCCTGAGCTTCGAAGGGGCCATGCAGAAGGCGACTGACGAGTTGCACACGGCGCACCCGGCGCTTGCGCGGGAGTTGGTGCTCGTACAGCGCGAAATCGAACTCGGGGCGCCGCCGGAAAAAGCATTGCGCGGCTTCGCCGAACGCACCGGGCTCGAGGGGCTCCGTTCCTTGGCGACCGTGGTTCATCAGTCGCGCCGCTACGGCACGGGTATTGCCGAGGCCCTCCGCGTTCACTCCGACATGCTCCGGATGCAGCGCGAGCAGCGGGCCGAGGAGTTGGCGCAGAAAGCCGCCGTGAAGATCCTCTTTCCGACCTTAGTCTGCATCTTTCCCGCGATTTTCATCGTGCTGGCCGGTCCGGCTGCGATTCAGATTCAAGAGCGGTTCGCCGATATGCAGGTTTCCTCCGACGTGGAGGCCAAGCGATGACCCGCGCTTGCCTGGGAGTTGGGCCGCGCGGAGCGGCAGCCTTGGAAATGACGTTCGTCCTGCCCGTGCTGCTCACCGTGGCTCTGGCCTGCGTGGACCTGGGGCGCTATGCCCACGCTTCGCTCGCCCTCTCGAACGCGGTGCGCATCGGGGCGGAATGGGGCGCCGGACGCACCGTGACGAGCTTCACCCAGCCCGATTGGGAAGAGCAGATCGTGGACCTGGTGCAGACGGAGATGGCCCAACTCAACGGCGTCGATCTTGCGAAGTTGGTCGTGCAGGTGGCGTCGATCGACGAAGGCAACAAGCTTCATCGCACCGAGGTGCAGGGGAATTACCCGTTCACCACGATCGTCACTTGGCCCGCCTTCCCGCACCAAATCAACATGGAGCGCCGGAATGCGATGCACCAGATGCGCTAGTCGCCGGCCGCCACGCCGCGGGGCCGCGCTCGTCGAAGGAGCGATCGTGCTGGGCATCTACCTGTTTCTCCTGGCAGGCATGCTCGACATGGGTCTGGCCGTGCTCCACTACAACACGGCCTCCGAAGCGGCGCGTCGGTTGGCCCGCAGCGCCGTGGTGCGCGGCGAAGAGGCTTCGCCCGAAATGGGCGCCTGGGGGACCGGCAACTACGTGGGCCGCGCCGACGACGGTTCGCCCCAGGCGTTGGCGGTGCAGCCGATTCTGGGCCCGGTGCGCCCCGACCGCGTGGCGCTGCAACTCGAGTGGCCCGACTCCGGCAACGCACTCGAGGACCGGGTGCGCGCGACCGTGACCATAACGTACCGTCCGGTGCTTACGCTGGTGTTCGGCGGAGCGCCGTTCACGTTGACGGCGCGATCGACGATGAACATTGCCCATTAGAACCTGATCCCATGAAGAAGCGTCCGCACTCGAGAAGCCGCTGCCGCTACGCCCGCGGCCGCGCGCGGTCTGGCAAGATCCTGGCGCTGTTCGCTCTTTCGCTGCCGGCGACGTTGGTCTTTACCGGGCTCGTACTGGACGGCGGCAGCCTACTCACTCAGGCTCGCTCGTCGCAGCATGCCGCCGACGCTGCGGCCACCGCGGCCGCCATGCTTCGGTTTCAAGGCAAGACCGTGGCCGAAGCCACCGCCATCGCCGAACGCTACGTGCAGCAGCACAACGGCCTGCCGCAGGCCGTTGTCACGTTGTACACCCCTCCCACCAAGGGCCCCTATGCGGGGCAGTCAAGATTCGTCGAGGTGGTTGTCGATCAGCCGGTAGGAACCCATCTGGTTCACTTGTTCGGAGGCAACAAAGTTCAGCATGTCTACGCCCGGGCCGTGGCGGGTTACGAAGACTCGACCGCCCCCTCGGCGCTCGTGGTGCTCGATCCCTCGCCAGCGCCGATCACGGTGCCGCCGATTCCCGTGTTGCTGCCACCGGCGCCGGTGTTGCTAGGAGGGATCGAGGTGTTGGGCTTGGGCTCCCTCAAGGTCGACGGGGCCGTGCTCGTCAACAACGAATGGGGACACAAGGACGAGAACGGGCGTCGCGCCGGCACGAACGCAGGCCCCCCCTACGGCCTCTCCTGCACGCCGCTTCTGAACCTGACCAAGCTGCGCGCTCGCGATATCCGCGTCGTGGGCGGCGTCGACAACCCCAAGAACTACGGGAACTTCACCTCCGGCAAGAGCAGCCCGCTGCGGGCCAATCGACGGCCGGTACCTGATCCCTACGAGGATCTGCCGGCGCCCACGTTCTCTTCCGGCGGCTCGAATGTCGGCGGCAGCTACTACGGCGGCAAAACGATTGTTGGCGTCCCGCTGATCACCCCCCCCACGATCTTGCACCCCGGCGTGTACGATTACATCACGATCGTTTCGGGGAGCGTAATCTTCGAACCGGGAATTTACATCATTCGTAGCAAGCACCCGGTGACGCAGATGTCGCTGAGCCTGATGGTGGGCCAGGTGACCGCTGAAGGGGTAATGTTCTACCTCACCGACAGCGCGGGCTATTCGCCTGGCTCGGGCCTGCCCGACGGCAACGACGGCGAAACCGAACCGGCGACCCCCGGCGTGCTCAATCTAATCCCGAGCACGGTGCTGAACGTGGGGTTGCTGGGCAGCCGTTTCTCGCCACTCGATGCCCCCGGCAGCCCCTTCCATGGCTTGCTGCTTTACCAGCGGAGGGCCGATCGGCGGCCGATCGTGATCGTGCAGGAGAATCTCATTCCCGGCACGCTCTTCAAAGGGCGAGTCTACGCAAAATGGGGACATGTGATCCTGGCTGGCGTGGGGGGAACCTACGACGCGAGCTTCGTATGCGGTTCATTCCGCAGTCTCGTCGTCACCGATTGCATGCTGGCGCCCAGCAATCCGCTGCCGCCGGCGCAGGATGTGTTCTTGGTGGAGTAGTTCGCGCAGGGGTTGCGACCGACCTAGCTCGCTTTGCGCGACCCCACCACGCGAGCTGCGGAATCCAATAATTCCAGTCCGGATAGCGCACTCGGGTATTCCGCCCAGCCGGTTGCTAAAATGCGGCCATGATCCCCCGCATTGGCTATGGTGGACGACTGACGGTCAGGCTTCCAAGCGACCCGCGCATCCAACTTGCGCATGAGGCCGAGGGCCTGGCAGGGTTGTTTTGCCTATCAATGAGCTGTCCAAGGCCATTGAGGTCCTAAGCGGCAGCTCGCCTTCCACGTGATTGACTGCCCTGTCGGGTGAGCCGCGGAAACTAACTCTAGGGATTGCGGTGCGCATCGCGGTGCGGATTCGCACATCTAAACCAAATCCTCATGTTGTACTTGCACGCACTGGGGTTCGACCTAGGGTTGTGCGTAAGGGGGCAGCCCCCCGGCTGACCGGTGTGGCCCGACAAAGCGCGACACCCTTGGGCAGCTCAGAAAGGCCGGCGAATCCAGGTGGTTCGCCGGCCTTTCTCTTGCGCGCGCCTTTGCTTCTGCCAGAGAGTGGGCTACTTTCAACTTAAGGCCGGGTCTAGCTGCCCCCTGGCTCAAATGAGGCCGTCTGGCGCACGCTTGCCACAGGTGCGCCGGACGGCCCCATTGTTTATTTGCTAATTTTTACCTTTTTTCGGCGCACCGGCTGCGCTTTCCGCCGCCGTGACTACGCCGGTCTTCGACCGTTCCTCGGCCTCCGCGCGAATCTTCCGCTGCGCCTCCTTCAGCCGCTCGGGCCACGCGAACTTGGGCGCGTTCGCCGGGTCGTAGCCCGCCAGGTGTCCCTCGAGTCGCGTGGTGGGCTTGGTATAGACGAGTTTCGTTTCGCCAAAGACCTCGCGGCAGAGATCGGCTAAGCCGGGGTCGTACTCGATCAGTTCCGCCCGCGTGTCGACATGGTTGTGATCGTGATCGGGCGGACGGTTGTTGTCGAACCAAGACTGAACCCCTTCGGCGAAGTACTCGTGGTGGTTGACCGAGGCGTACTTTCCCTTCCACAAGCCGGCCTTCATGGCCGAGTCGTAGGCTGCCTTGAGCCGGCCGTCGAACGTCGGGTCGACGCGCACCATGCCGCGCAGGTGGATGTTGTGGGCGAACTCGTGGATCAGGATGTTCTCGGCGGCGTAGGGATCCCCCTCGTAGGCGAGCAAGTTTTCTTCTGCGCAACTGCACACCGGATCGGTCTCGGAGCCCCCTAATCCTCGGGCCCGCGCATCCCAGTAGTCCTTGGGTTTCAGCCAGGCATGCTCGGGCATGTCGGTGGTGTATTCGTTGCAGCCGATGATGAGCAGGCGGGAGCCGCTCGACACCATGGCCCGCTTGACGTCGGGACGATGGGCCAGCAGCAGCTTGACCAAATAGGCCGCTTCGCGGAGCGCGTAGTCGTTGACGCGCGCCGAAGCCACGATCGGATAGCCGTCGGCGTCGATGTACTTCTGGTAGAAGTCGGGGGCCTCGAGCCCAGCCGGGGGCGGCGTGATTGGCGCGAGTGAGGCTCCGTTCTCGCCATACGCCCTTGCGGCGCCCATCAGGGCCAGGCAGAGAGCCCAGGGATAGATCTGCACTCGGGTCATGTCGCCAGCCTTTTGTTACGCCACGTGCGTGGAGGGATTCGCTGCGTAGCGGCCATTCTAGCTCCCTTCGCAGCCCCGAACAAAAGCCCTGGCCCGAGGCCATCCGACTGAGGAAGCGAGCTTGGCCGCAGCCGGCTTTGCGAGGGATGCCGCGGCGCGGTAAAGTAGCGGGCGTCGGCAGTTGGGGCAGATGCGCTCGTCCCGGCTGCCGCCTGTGTTGACCGCTTGATCGCTCGTTCCCGGCCACCTGCGCGGAGCCCTTTAGGCATGCCGATCGTCAAGTTCGTGAAGGAGAAGAAGGAGATCGAGGTCCCCACCGGCGCCAACCTCCGCAAGGAAGCGCTGCGGGCGGGAATCGCGCTCTATCCGGGCGTTCACAAGGTCCTCAACTGCCACGGCCTGTCCAACTGCGGCTCGTGCCGGGTCAACATCACCCAGGGCATCGAGAACGCGGGAGACGCCTGGTCGGCCCCTTGGAACAAGCTCGAGAAGATCCGCCTCGGCATGTCGCTCGCGTACATCGGCAACGAGGCCACGATGCGGCTGGCCTGCCAGGTGAGCGTCGATGGCGACATGTCGGTGGAAACGCAGCCGCCGATGAACCTCTACGGCGAGAACTTCTTCAGCTAGCCGGCCGCTGTTGTTCCCCGCGTCGCTCGCAGTCGCTCCATGAAGCAGGTCATCGCCATCGTCAAGCCGTTCCTCGTCGAGAAGGTGCTCGAGGGCCTCAAGCGGGCCCCGCTCGAAGCCTGCACGGTCCGCGAGGTGAAGGGCTTCGGGCGGCAGAAGAGCTATCTCGACCAATACGCCGACACCGAGTATTCGCTGGCGTTCCTCCCCAAGGTGGAGATCAGCCTCTGGGTCGACGACTCGCGCGTCGAAGAGATCGTGCGGCGGATCGTGCAAGCGGCCCGCACGGGCCGAATGGGGGACGGCAAAGTGTTCGTCGTGCCTACGGCGACGCCGGCCCAGGTGATCGACATTGGCTAGCGTGTGAATTTGGTCCGCGAGAGCGGACCCTACAGTAGGGTCCGCTCTCGCGGACCAATGATTCGCGCAAGCGGACCCCTACCATGCCATTTGCCTTCCCCAGCAGCGAAATCGCCCTCTGGACGATGGCCATTGGCGTGGCGGCCAACCTGTCGTCGGCGCTCGTGGGCTGCTTCCTCGTGCTGCGGCGGACGAGCCTGCTCGGCGACGCCATTAGCCACGCCGTGTTGCCGGGCATCGTCGCCGGCTTTTTGCTGACCGGCGTTCTTGGCGGTTGGCCCGCGCTTCTGGGGGCCCTGGTCTTCGGCGTGCTCACCTCGCTGCTCACGCAAACTCTGCACGAGTTGGGCCGCGTGCCGGAAGACGCCAGCATGGGGGTGGTGTTCACGTCGCTGTTTGCGCTCGGCGTCGTGTTGATCACGCGGTTCGCCGCGCACGTCGACCTCGATCCCGGCTGCGTGCTCTATGGGCTGCTCGAGTTCGCTCCGCTCGACACGGTGCGGCTGGCCGGCGCAGACGTTCCCCGCGCGCTGCTCACGCTGGGACCCGTTCTGCTGCTCACGGTCGGCTTCGTGGCCGTGCTGTGGAAGGAACTCAAGATCGCCTCGTTCGATCCGGGGCTGGCCACAGCGATGGGATTTTCCGCCCGGCTGATCCACTACCTACTGATGTGCCTGGTGGCGCTCGTGGTGGTGGCGTCTTTCGAGGCGGTGGGCTCAATTTTGGTGGTGGCGATGCTGATCGTGCCGGGGGCGACCGCGCACCTGCTGACCGATCGGCTGGGTTGGCTGCTGGTTTGGGCCGCCGTGGTGGCCGTGGTGTCGGCGATCGGCGGCTATCTCGCGGCGGTAGCGCTCAATACGTCGGCCGCCGGCATGATGGCCGTGGTGGCCGGGGCACAGTTCACCTTGGCAGTCTTTGTGGCTCCGCGCCATGGCCTAATCGCCCGGGCGCTGCGCCAGTTGAACCTTTCCATGCGGATCGCCGGCGAAGACATCGTTGCGCAGCTGTACCGGCAAGAGGAAGCTGCGGCCGAGGGTCGAGCCCCCGCGCCGCTCTCGCCATCAGACCGGAATGCCCTCGTCACTTGGCTCGCGACCCGTTGGCTGAATTCGAAGGGGCTCGTAACGCCGGGGCGCGGGCGGGGGGTAACCCTTACCGACGCGGGGCGCGCGCAAGCACGCTCGGTGGTGCGGGCCCATCGGTTATGGGAATCCTACTTGGGGCAGCACTTCGATCTGCCGCTCGACCATTTGCACGCTCCCGCCGAACGAATCGAGCACTTCTTGGGGCCGATGTTGCAGGCGGAATTGGCCGCTGAACTTGAAGGCCCGGGCCGCGACCCGCACGGCAAAGAGATCCCGTAGCGCCGAGGCGCCCCCGAGCGCCTCTCCGTTGTACGATCGTGCGGCACAGCTTAAGCCAGCGTGTGCCGTTCCGCGGCAGCTGGTAGAGCGCGTGTGTGAGCTCCTTCGAGAGGGCGCCATCCCTTGCTGAGAGGAGTTCCCGGCATGGGACGCCAAACAACCCCAAGCACGGCCCGCGAAAAACTGCGAAAAAAAGACGTAAGTGGCTGCCAGCGTTGATTTGCCGCGATCTGGCCTAGCGCGATCTCTCCTCTGCCGCGCGCTCGTGGCACGGGCCTTGCTTTTCTCTTCCAGCGTCAGCAAACTCCCCCATCGCTTGTAGGAAGACAAATCCCATTCAATGCCGTGAGTTCTCGCGGCGAAAAAACGGCGGTTTCAGCCGGTTCCTCACGGGCTGAAACTCGGGCCATGGAAGCCGCAGTCGCCTAACGGCGCCCGATCCCGCGGATCGAGCCTGGCGATTGGCCGAGCGAGGTTGGCCGAGCGCGGCTCGGCACGATCGCGGAAAACATGAGCGCGGCCTTCATCCCGGAGTGCGGCGGGTCACTGCCTGCTCGCTGCTTCACCACCTTGTCGCACGACACGTCCGCCTCCGGTTTGGGCGGGGCTCGGTTCGCCGGGCCCCGCCCCTCTTTGATTTTCACCGCGCGCTGTGTTTCCACGTCGATGTCGCCCGGCGGCCACACTCGGCGCCGCCGCCCGTTGCGAATTGACCACGTTCCCCGCTCCCTGGGCCTGCCCGGATCCTGGGGGCGTGAAGAGTAAGGTCCGTCGCGTCAACGGCTTAGCGGTTCCCCTCGCCTGAGCATCGCTCCCCCGGCACTGAAACTGCGAAACCACAGCGGCTACCAGGCTTGCCCCCATCGAGGGCGCTCGGCCGTCGCCTACGAGATCTCAAGCGCGAGAAAGGAACGACCCTTGTCGAAGTCCAAGCGGAAGCAGACTGCTAGCGAGTCCGCCCCGGCGAGCCGACCAGGCCGCCGGCCGAAATCCTCGCCGCTCCCCGCGGGCCCCGACCAAGAAGCGGTTCTGCCGGTCGACGACGATCTCCCGCTCGACGAGGGGGCCGCGGAAGTCTTGGACGAAGAAGACGTCCCCCCCGAGGCGCTCGAAGACGACGTCGACGAGGGCGAACTCGAGGCGGCCAGTCTGGACAACGTGACCGACGATCCGGTCCGCATGTACTTGATGCAGATGGGCGAGATCCCCTTGCTCAACAGGGAGCAAGAGATCGCCTGCGCCAAGCAAATCGAGCGCACGCGCCGCCGCTTCCGCAACAGCATGCTGGCCAGCGACTTCGTGTTGCAAGGGGCCATCCGCTTGCTCGAAAAGGTGCGTGACGGCCAGTTGCGCCTCGACCGCACCGTCGAGGTGTCGGTCACCAACGCCGCCGAGAAGGAGCGGATCCTCAAGCGGCTCACCCCGAATCTGGAAACGCTGGTGAACCTGGCGCGGCTCAATCGCCGCGACTACCTGGTGGCCATCGACAAGCGTCGCCCGCTCGAGCTGCGCCGCGAAGCCTGGCGGCGGCTGGTCCGCCGCCGCATCAAGGCGGTGCGGCTGGTCGAGGAACTCGATCTGCGCACCCAACGCTTGCAGCCGTTGCTCGACAAGCTCAGCGAGATCGCCCGCCGGGCGGCCGCGATTCGCGCCCAGTTCGCCGAGTCGCAGCACACGGGGCGCCCGCTCCTCAACGGCCAGGAACTCCGGGCCGAACTGCACTATCTGATGCGGATCACGCTCGAGAGCCCGGCCACGCTCGCCCGCCGCGAATCGCGGACGACGGCCTACCTACGCGAATACGAGTCGGCCAAGCGCGTGCTCTCGGCCGGCAACCTGCGGCTGGTGGTCTCGATCGCCAAGCGGTATCGCAATCGCGGCCTGAGCTTCCTGGACCTGATTCAGGAAGGCAACACCGGCCTGATCCGGGCGGTCGACAAGTTCGAGCATCACCGCGGCTACAAATTCTCGACCTACGCCACCTGGTGGATTCGCCAGGCGATCACCCGCGCCATCGCCGATCAGAGCCGGACGATTCGCGTGCCGGTGCACATGATCGAAACGATGAGCCGCGTGCGAACCGTCACCCGCCAGTACGTGCAGGAGTTTGGCCACGAGCCCTCGGTCGAGGAAACGGCCGCCGCGGCGGGGCTGTCGATCGAAGACGCCCGCTGCATTCTCAAGATGACGCGGCAGCCGCTCTCGCTCGACCAACCGGTGGGCGACCACGAAGACAGTTACTTCGGCGAGTTCCTCGAGGACTATCGCGACGACGATCCGCTCTACGGCGTCAATCAGGAGATGCTCAAGCAGAAGATCGCCGACGTGATGGAATCGCTCAACCACCGCGAGCGCGAGATCCTCAAGCTCCGCTACGGCCTGGCCGACGGCTACTCCTACACGCTCGAGGAGGTCGGCAAGATCTTCTCCGTCACTCGCGAGCGCGTGCGGCAGATCGAGGCCAAGGCCGTTCGCAAGCTGCAACAGCCCTATCGGGCCCGCGGCCTGGCCGGCTTCCTGGACATCGACGATTTACCCACGGCCGACAATTCCCGCATGGAATCGGCTTGATTCCTCGAACCAGGGGCCTTCTACTCGAACGGGAGCGGCAAGCAGTCCGGGACCAGCCCGAGTCGCCCCGCGTTTGAGCGTGCTAGCGACGGTTCCTGCAGCTTCCGACTGTGTTATAGTGGCGGTTTCCGGCGAAGTCGGGATTGCCGGCCGCCTTCCTTTTTGCCTCCAGGCGACAGCACCACGAGCGAGGATCGACAGCGATGACCAGTGACGTTCGGGCAGCACGGGCCGTGAAGCAGCACGATTCGCTCGAGAGTCTGTCGGCGCGGGCATTCGAGGTGGGGCGCAAGCTCGACCTCTCGGCCTGCCGCTTCGAGCCGGACTTCATGACCAAGTGGCGCCACCAATACTGGCGCCTGTGCGATGCCTGGAACGTGGGGCCGGTCGGCAAGCGGGTGCTCAAGCCGCTCGTGCCGGTGCTCTCGCCCTTTCTGCCCAACCCGCAGATTCGCCTGGACGTGGTTCAGTACTACTACTTCCTCGCGGGGTTGGTCGAAACGCTCGAACTGCGGCAGATCGTCGAGGTGGGCACCTATTTCGGGGGCTCCACGCTCGCCATGCGGATCGCTCAGCGCCGCCTGCCCGATCCGGGCGACACCCGTCTGGTGACCGTCGACATCAAGCATTTCCGGCCGAGTGTGTTGCTCCCCGAGCACGGCGTCACGCGCGTTTTCGGCGACTCGCTGGCCGGAGACACTCTGCGTAAGGTGCAGGAGGGCGTGCGCGGATCGATCGACATGCTCTATCTCGACGCCACCCACTTCTACGACCAGGTGAAAGCCGAGTTCCACCGCTACTGCGAGCTCTTTCAACCGACCTGGGTGGTGCTCGACGACATTCACCTCAGTGAATCGATGGAGCGGTTCTGGCAGGAAGTCGTCGAGGACTTCGGTCCGTTGGCCTTCGACGCCACGGCCGCTGCGCACCGCGAACCCACCGCCGGCTTCGGCATCGTCCACTACGGCGGCCGCTAGGCCCCCAGCGCTAGTTGTCGTAGCCGCCGGCCAGGTCGCGCACGTACTCGAGCGCTTCTTCGAGCTCCGAAGCTTCCACGCCCTTCTTGCGCCCGCGCAGGTCGCACAGCGAGAGCAGCACCAGGTTCTCGTAGTCTTCCGACTCCTCGAGCCTTCGCCGGGCGCGCATGCCCAGCGTCCCCTCACGGGCCTGGTGCGCCTCCATGTGGTGCTCGATGAACCAGGCGGTGCGCTCGCTCACATGTCCCTCGAGCGCTTCGAGCCCGGCGGCCACGTGGTCGCGCGGGTCGATCGCCTTGCCGATGTCGTGCAGCAGCGCCGCCAGCAGGAACTCCTCGTCGTAGGGCAGTTCCAAACAGGCCAGGTCGAACACCTGCAGGCTGTGGTAGAGAGCGTCTCCCTCGGGATGCCACTCGGGCTTGCCCTGCACCTGCTCGAGCGGCAGGAGCAGCATGTGGTAGATCTGAAACCGATCGACTTTGCTCTCGGCCTGCAGGGTCTCTTGGTCGAGCGCGACGCCGGGATACTCGCGCCCTAGCAGCTCTTCGAACTCGGCGATCCCGGCCCGTTCGATGGGGCCGCCGGTGATCGAGCTCTTGAAGACGTAGCTCACGAGCGACGTGGCGTAGACGGTGAGCTCGAAGTCGAAGCGGTCGCGCACGTGAATGTGCGTGAACACGCGCTCCTCCCCCTGCTTCCGCACCCGCTTGTGCTCGACGTCGAACTGCAGGCCTTCGTCTTCGAGCACAGCGGCGATCCCCTCGAGCCCGTCGGCGAAGACGTGGAGGTCGATGTCGGAGCCGTGGCGGACGTGCCCCGTGAGCGTGCTGCCGATCAGGCGGGGGCGATACGCCCGCAAGAGCCGCATGAGCCGCAGCGCCTCGAGCCGCATGTCGCGGAGGTGGTCGATGCGGCGCTCCCCCTCGTTCATCCGCGCCAGCAACTCGATTTGCTCGCGGATTTCGGCGTTGCTCGGCAAATCGGAGGGTTTGACCCAGCCGAGGCAAATCCGTCGGCCGGCCTTCATCTTGGCCCGATAGTACTCCGACTCCTGCCGGGAGTACATCAAGCGGGCGGCCTCATAGGCGATCTGCCGCCGCACCTTGTGAGCAGGCATGTTGCATGCGCCGAAATAAAGCCCATCGAAGCGGCGCAGGGCGAATAGGAAGGTGTCTAACTCAAGTATAGATGCGGACTGGGTTGGCTGGAAGAGCGGTGGTAGGCGGCGCGTTGGAGAACCTGGGGGGCGGGCCGCACTTCGCCTATGATAGGAGCATGACCGACGCCGAGCTTGACCGCTATTCCCGCCAAACCCGCTTCGCCCCGCTCGGCGAGGACGGCCAGCGGCGTTTGGCCGCTGGGCGGGCCCTGATCTGCGGCTGCGGGGCCCTGGGCTCGGTGATCGCCAACACGCTGGCCCGCGCCGGCGTCGGGAAGCTGCGGATCGTCGACCGCGACTATCCCGACCTCTCGAACCTGCAGCGGCAGGTGCTCTTCGACGAGGCCGATGTCGCCGCCGGCATGCCCAAGGCGGTGGCCGCCGCCGAGAAGCTGCGGCAAGCGAACTCGAGCATCGAGATCGAGCCGGTCGTGGCCGACATCGACCACACGAACATCGTCGAGCTCTGCCAAGGCGTCGCCGTGATCGTCGACGGCACGGATAACTTCGAAACACGGTTCCTCCTCAACGACGTGGCCCACCGGCTGGGCATCCCCTGGGTCTACGGCGGCTGTCTGGGCGCCGAGGGGCAATCGATGACGATCTTGCCGGGGCACACGCCGTGTCTGCGGTGTCTGATGCCAGAGCCCCCCGACCCCGGCACGACGCCCACCTGCGACACGGCCGGCATCTTGGCCGGGGCGATCGGCGTGGTGGCGTCGCTGCAATCGGTCGAAGCGCTCAAGATCCTCAGCGGCCGGCTGGAGGCGGTGAGCCCGTATCTCACGGTAGTCGACCTCTGGCACAACACCCAGCGGCAGTTGCGCGTGGCCACGCTGCAAGGCCAGGCCGATTGCCCGGCCTGCACGGGCCGCGAGTTTCCCTGGCTGGCCGGCGAACGCGGCAGCCAGAGCGCGGTCCTCTGCGGCCGCAACGCGGTGCAGCTTCGCAGCCCCGCAAGTGGGCGGCTCTCGCTTGATGATTTGGCGCTGCGTTTGGCTTCCGCTGGGCCGATTACCCGCAATCCGTATCTGCTGCGGTTGTCGGTGGAGGACTACACGCTCACGGTGTTTCCCGACGGCCGCGCGATCGTGGTCGGCACCGAAGACCCGGCGGTGGCGCGCGGGGTCTACTCCCGCTACATCGGCGCATAGTTCCCTCTCCCTTCGGGAGAGGGCTAGGGTGAGGGTCGGTAACGCTGGTCGATGCGCCTGACAATCAGTGGCGAACGGTCCGGCGTAAGCCGGCCGATTCCACCGTTGCGAGTCGAGCTCCGCTGGTTCTTCAGCCAGCTAACGCTGGCCGCTCGCCGTGCGGTTGCCCGCCAAGGAAGGGCGTTCGGCAGTTTGCCCTCACCCCCGACCCCTCTCCCACAGGAGAGGGGAGAAAACCCTACTTCGCCATCTCCCCCGCCCGCAGATTCCGAAACGACAAGTTCGTCGTCGGGTCGTGCCCCTGCAAAATGAACGTGCCGGGGGCGAGCCGGAGGCCTTGGCGGGGGTTGTCGTGCGGCGGGCGGGTGTCGGTCCAGTCGGTCACTTGGATTCCGTTCACCCACACCGCGATGTGCGGCCCCGTGGCTAAGATCGTCTTGGAGAGCCACTGGAAGTCGTCGGACACCACCTTGCGGGCATTCTGTCGGCGGTAGATCGCGCCCGTGCCGCCATCGGCCGGTTTGGTGCGGTCGCCGTCTTTCACGGCGTTGTGGATCTGGCTCTCGTAGCCGTTGGTCTTCTCGCCTGGGATGCTGCGGAAGAAGACGCCGGAGTTGAGCCCCTTGCCGTTGACGAAGGCCTCGCACTGGAACACGAAGTCACCGAAGCGGGGAGCGCTCTCGAGCTGGCCGGCGCCGTTCTCGATGTGAATCCAACCTTCCGGCGTCACGGAGAAGACGCTCTTGCCGCCGGGGAAGACGGTCCAGCCGGTCAAGTCGCGGCCGTTGAACAGCGGCTCGAGCCCCAGCGGCTTGAGCTTCACGTTGCGGAACTCGACCGGCCCCGCGTTGAGTTGCAGGCCAATCCGGCCGCGGCCGATGGGCTTGGGGTCGGTGTACTCGAGCACTTGGCGGCCATCGAGCGCCACGGTGAACTTGGCGCCCTCGGCCCGCACCTCGAAGGTTTGCCACTCGCCGGTGTGCTCGGCGCCTTCGGCCTTCTGGCGGGCGACGAAGCCGCCGGTGGTGAAGGGGCTGACGCCGGGACCGGCGATGTTCAACTCGTAGCAATCGACCTCGGGGTTCGTGGGCTGCGGAGGTGTGCGGAGGAAGACGCCGGAGTTGGTGCTGGCCGGCGCCCGGAAGTCGACGCGGAGCACGTAGTCGCCGAACTCGCTCGTGGTGGCGAGCAGGCCCTTCTCGCCCGTAGTGACCTTGATGGCCCCGTCCTCAACGTGCCAGTCGGCCTTGTCGGCGCCTTCCCAGCCGAAAAGAGTCTCGCCGTCGAAGAGCAAGATCCAGCCGTCGGCGAGCTCCGCGGGAGTAAGGGTGTTTTGCTCAGCGGCCCGGGCAGCAGGCGCCAGGAGCGCGAGCAGCAGGAAGGCGAGGGCTGCGCGGAAGGGGAGGGAAGTCAGGAAGGCCATGGCGGTGAACGGCACTCAGGTCGGTGGGACGGCTATTAAGTCCCCCTAGTCTAACGACCGGCAGGCGGCCGGGGCACTTCTCGGGACGCTTCGGCTACGTCTCCGGGGCCACACAGGCTGGAAGCCTGCGCATGAGGAAGACCTATATGCCTACTCCAGGTAGCAGGGTTTTCGTAGGTCGGCTAAACTACCACCGCGCGGTCATTGCCCCAGGCTGGTCGATGGGGCCGGGGCAAGAACGGCCGGGCCAGCGTTTGTCCGTCTACCCGCGGGAGGGGATGCCCTTGGCCGAGCCGGTCCTTCGATTCCTGCACGCCAGCGACCTGCGCCTGCACGAGCCGCTGACCGGGCCGATCGACCCGCCGGAGTTCTTGCGCACGGCGCTGGTCGAAGCCCCCTACGATGCGGCCCGCCGGGTGTTCGACGCGGCCCTCGAAAACAAGGTCGACTTCCTGCTGCTCACCGGCGACACGGTTGACTATGACGCCGCCGGCCCACGGAGCCTGGTGTTCCTGGGCGATCAGTTCGCTCGCCTGGAGCGCGAAGGAGTCGCGGTCTACTGGCTGGCGGCCGCAGACGCGGCCGAACTCTGGCCGCCCGAACTGAGCCTTGCGCGCAACGTGGTCCGCGTGGGCCCGGGGCTCGTCGAGCACGTCCATCGTCGCGCCGGCGCAGCCGCTGCCCGCATCATGACGGCCGAGGCGGTGCTGGCCCGCCGCGTGCCCGCCGCGCGATCCACCGAGCCCTTGCCGCCGCTGGTGGCCCTGGCCGGCGACGATCCGCCACAGCGCTTCGAGGGTGAATTGGTGCCGCGGTACTGGGCGCTGGCCGGCTGCTCAGAACGCCGCAATGTGTTGGCCGGCCCGACCCAGGCCCACGACCCCGGCAGCCCCCAAGGCCGCACGCTCGACGAAGTCGGCGCCCATGGCTGCACGCTCGTCGAAATCGATCGCGCCGGGGAGACGACACTGCGGATCGTTCCGACCGACGTCTGCCGCTGGGTGCAACACACCGTGGAGCTCGAGCGGCCGACGAACGAGGCCCAGATCGAGCGCCTGCTGCACGACCGAGTGGCGACGCTCCGGCAATCGAGCGGTCCGCGCGAAACGCTGGTCCACTGGACGGTGCGGGCCACCAAGGCCGCCGCCACGCTCCGCTGGCACGACACCTTCGCCCGCACCGCGATCGACCGCCTGAACCAGGCCCACGCGGGTTCATCCCCCTGCGTCTTCACTTGCGGCCTCGAACTCGAGGTTACCGAGTCGGAACGCGAGACCAATCCGGAGTCGTTCTTCGGGCAATTCGCGCTTGCGCTCGAGGAGTTGACGGCCGAAGAACTCGAGGCGGCTGACGACGTGCCGGTCGAGCTCGAGCCGCGGCGCATCGTAGCCCGCGCCGCCCGCCTTGGCCGCAGCCTGCTGGTGGGCGAGGAGCCGGCGCGATGATCATTCGCAAGCTGCGGGTTGATCGCTTCGGCGCCTGGCGCGATCTCGAGCTCGGCCCGCTCGACGACGGACTGCACGTCTTCTATGGCCCGAACGAAGCCGGGAAGACAACGCTGCTGCACTTCCTGCGGGCCATGCTCTTCGGCTTTTCCACGGAGAGGCGCGAGCGCTATGGCGCGAGCGTGGGCCCCGAAGGGGAAGAACGCGAGGTCGGCGGCTCGCTCGAACTCGAACTCGACGGCGACACGCTGCGGCTCGCCCGCCACGACCACGAACCGCACGAGGCCGGCGCGCAAGGTCGGCTGTTGCTCACGACCGAACTGGGCGACTCGCGCTCGGCGCTCGATTGGGCGCGACTGCGTGGGCCGCTCGACGAGGAAACGTACACGCGGGTCTTCGCCATCGGCCTGCATGAGCTGCAAGAGTTGGGCGTACTCAACGACGCCCAGTCGTCGCGCTGGCTCTTCGACATGTCGGCCGGCCTCGAGCACGTGGGGCTGCCCGAGGTGTTGGGGGAACTGCGCCACGCCAGCGCGCGCCTGTGGGGCGGGACCGATCGCCCAGGCTTGCTGCCGCGGCTGCTGGCCGAGCGCGAAAACCTGGTGCAGAGCATTCACGATCTTCACGGGCAAACCACCGAATACCTGCGGCTTGCTGCGCGGCGCGAGGAGCTGCAGGATCAGATCGAGCGGCTCGAGGACGAGCGCGGCGGCTGGACGCGGCGGCTGCGCACGGCCGAGTCGGCCGAACACTTGCACGAGCGCTGGCTGCGCCGCCGCGCCGCCGAAAACGAACTGCGGATGCTCGGACAGCTTCCCGCCTTCCCGGTCGACGGCCTCGCGCGGCTCGATGAGTTGAATGCCCGCATTCGGAAGCGGCGGCGCGACCTGCAGGTCTGGCGGCGTCGGCACGGCAAAGCGAGGCAGCGGTTGAAGGGACTGGCTCTGAACCGACCGCTCGTGGACAACGCCGCTCGAATTCTGGCTCTCGTCGAACAGCAGCCGCGGATGCGGGAGCTCGCCGCTCAGTTGGCCGGCGTGCGCCGCGATCCGCCGGCCCCGCCCCCTTCGCCTGCGGTTCCTCCGCCGCATGCCAAGGGGCTCAAGTCGCCGCCGGCTGCGCTGCCGGCGTGGCACACCCGCTTGGGCCACCTGACGCCCGAAACGATGAAGCGGCTGCGGTCCGCCGCCAAGGCCCTGCGCCGCGCGAGCCAGGCCGCGCGCGAGGCCGACGAAGCGCATGCCGCGGCCCAGGCCGAACTCGCCGCGGCGGGCGGGCAGGCACGCTCAGAAGAGCACGAGGGGGAAACGCTCGACGAGCAGATTGCCCGGCTCGGCGAGCTCGCCTCGCGGCTGCGGAAGCGCGCCCAACTCGAAGATCGCTACGACCAACTCGGCAAGCAGCGCAAGGAGCTCCGCGAGTACAGCCGCGAACTGCTCGAGCGGCAACTGTTGCCGCCCGTGCTGCTGTGGGGGCTTGGCGCCGCGGTGGCCGCCAGTGGGGCGATGATCCTCGGCGGTTGGCTGCTTCGCTCCTGGTTCTTTGGCTTTCTCGGCGTGGCGGGCCTGATCATTTCCGCAGGCGTCAAGGTCTGGGTCGACCAACAGGCTCGGCAAGAATCGCAGGACTGCGCTGATCAGCTCGAGAACGTCGAACAGGAATTGGCCTCGGCGGGCAATCAGCGCGAAGCGCTCGATCAGCAGCTTCCGGCAGGGCAGGGTCCCTGGGCCGTGCGGCTACAGGCCGCCGAACGCGAGCTCGCGGCCGTCGAAGGCCAACTGCCACTGCGGGCACGGCAATCGGCCCAGCGCGCGCAGCTCGATGTGACGGTCTCCGCCGCTGAAAAAGCGCTCCGCGAGCGCAAGGCCCGCCGCCAACAATGGAAGCAGGCCTTGCAGCGAGCCGGGCTGCCGGAGGACTTTCGCCCTGGCGCGCTGGCAGAGCTGCGCCGCGCCTGGCTCGAACATCGCGCCGAGGCGGAGCGCGCCGCGCGTGGCAAAGCCGACCAAGCGACGCGCGAGCAAGAATACCGTGGCTTCGCCGACCGTGTGGCTAAGCTGGCGAGCGATGTCGGCCTAGCCGCCGCGCCCGCCGATCCGCTCGAAAAGCTGGCGCGCCTCGCCGCCGATCTCGCCGCTACCGAAGCCGCACGCCTCGACTGGCGGAAGCGCAAGAAGCGGGTCGCGCTCGCAACCCGCCGCCGCCGCAAGGCCGCCCGCGGAGTGGCCAGCGCCAAGACGCGCCGCCGTGCCCTGCTGGCCGGCGCCGGTACGCAAGACGAGGCCCAGTTCCGCCGGCTCGCCGCGCAGCATGCTCAGGCCGAGGGGCTGCGGCGCGAGCTGACCGCCCTGCGCGAGGAACTGTCAGACGCGGCCGGCGGCGAACTCGAGGCGGTGTTGGCTGCGCTCGATGCTTCGCCCGATCGCCGGCAGATCGTCGCCGAACGCGATCAACTGGCCGAGCGCGAACGAGACCTCTCCGAGCGCGTCCAATCGCTGGCCGAAGAGCGGGGCCGCGTGGGCCAGCAGATGGAGCGGCTGGCGGCCGATCGCAGCTTGCCGCTAGCTCGCGTCGAGCTGGCGGCGCTCGATCGCCGCATTAATCAGGCGGCCGAAAACTACCGCGTGCAATCGCTCACCGCTCGGCTCATCGAGCAGGTCCGCGACCGCTACGAGCAGGAGCGGCAGCCGGTCGTGCTGCAAATGGCCTCTGCCTGGTTCAAGCAGCTCACGGGCGATCGTTATGCCCGCGTGTGGACTCCTTTGGGCGAACGGGTGTTGCGAGTCGACGCGGCCGATGGCCAAACCCTTCTGGTCGAGGCGCTCAGCCGCGGCACCCGCGAGCAGCTCTTCTTGGCGCTGCGCCTCGCGCTCATCGAGCGGCTCGCGCAAGCAGGCACGCGGCTGCCGGTCGTGCTCGACGATGTGCTCGTCAACTACGACGAAACGCGTTCGCGGGCAGCGGCCGAAGTGCTCCGCGACTTTGCGGAGCAAGGCCACCAACTGCTCCTCTTCACCTGCCACGAACACATGGCGCGGCTCTTCAAGTCGCTCAAGGTGGCGGTCACCCGGCTGCCGCGCCGTGGTCACGACGAACCAGCCGAAACGACCAACCTGGGGCGCGTGAAGCGCCGTGCGCCGCGGGCGCCGTTGCCCGTCGAGCCGCTGCCCGAACCAAAAGCGGTCCCTCTGGTGGCCGAGCCGGCGTTGCCCCTGCCTATCGAAGTGCCGGTCGAGGTGGCCGTCTCCGAGACGGCCAACGGATTTGTCGAGCTCGTGCTCGCGCCTGCCGAGCCAGTTCCGCCGTTCGTCGAGGTCGAGGAAGCGCCGCAATTGGTTGCGGCCCCCGAACTCGAGCCGGCCGCCGCGGCGGCCGAAGATCCGCGCATCCTCTTTGGGGCCTCGCCTTGGATCGAAGACTCCGAGGCGTAGGGCGCATCCGCGCCTTAAGCCACTGAACTTAGAACGCCAACAGCCAATCGGCTGTGATCTCCGCCAGCCGCTCGACGCGTCCGTCGAGCGGCAATCCGTCGAACCGTGCGGCCGGTCCGATGGCAATGACTTTCATCTCCGCGGCGTTTGCTGCCCGCACGCCGTCGACCGCGTCTTCGAGCACGATGCATGCGCGGGGCGCAATCTCGAGCCGCCGGGCCGCCTCGAGAAAGATCGCGGGCGAAGGCTTGCCGGGGAGCGTTCCCCCGCCGACGATCGCCGCGAATTGATCCGCCAATTCGAGCCGCGCGAGCACAAGCTCGGCGTTGCGGCTCGACGAGCCGACCGCCAGGGGAATGCCGCGCCTGGCGAGCGTTGCGACCAACTCGCGAGCGCCCGGCTCGACGTGAGGCGGGGTGTGCTCGAGCAGCCCGAGAAACAGGGACTGCTTCTCCGCGGCAGTCTGGATCACCAGTCCGTCGCTCGGGTTTTGTCCCGCGGCGGCCAGGAAGACGCGGGCCGCATGGGGGCGTTCGAGCCCCCGCATCTGCCGGTCGAACACTTCCCAGGCGAAGGGCCAGCCACTGCGCTCCGCCAGTAGTCGCCAAGACTCGAAATGGAGTCGATCGGTGGTCACCAGCACGCCATCCATGTCGAAGATCACCGCGCTGCGCATCGCTCACAACCCTCGTAGGCAAAACACCTTATACCAGGAGTCGATCAGATGGTTTGACCGCTCGCAAGCGGGCAACCCGAGGTCGAGTAAGGGCGCGAGGGCCAAGATTCAGCGGCGAGGCCGCGCCCGGGCTCAGGGAGATTTACGGGAAATATAACGAAATCCTCAAATGCAGAGCCTAGGCAAGCACGCAGGGAGTAAGTAGCTTTTGCGATTGAAACCGCTTCACGGCGCGGGCAGCGCTGCGCGCGGTTACACCAGGGCTCGTCGGCCATCACAGGGCCCGGCTAGAGCCGCGCGGTGATCGGGGTCATTCCGGTCAGCCCGCGCCAAGGTTCGCGTTGAGGGAACACTCATCATGCTTCGCACGCTTCGTTTTGCCGTTCTTTCCACGCTGCTCTTCAGCCTGCCGATCGCCAGCGTCCGCGCCACCCCGATCGTCGATCAGTGGTCGCTCGTGCCGGAGTCGGCCCCCTGGGCGAGCGCCGGCACGTCGTCCAACGAGGCGCTCGCTCAAACGTTGCTGATCGGAACCACCGGCATCCTCAGCACGGTGGGGCTCGAACTCTGGCACCTTGGCGACACCGCCGTCGGCCGCGGCACAGTTACCGTCGAGGTCCGACAAATGCGCAAAGGGAACAACCCGGCCGGCGACCTCGTGGCGAGCGGCCAGATCGTCGACACCGGGTTCATTCCCACCGCGGCGGCCGCCGGCACGCAGCCCTTCCCCGTACCGCTCACGCTGGTCGACATTTCGCCTGCCCGCTATCTCACGACTTATGGCGAGCGGCTGTCGATCGTTGTGAAGGCAACCGGCGCCTACGCTTGGAAAACGATCGACGACAGCACGGCTTCCGGTGGCGGCGATTTTTATTCTCGTGGCAACCCGTATGCCCGCAACAGCTCGGTGTGGTCCGAGCACACGGCCGACTTCGGCTTCGCCACGTTCGTCGACCCCGCGCAGCCGGGCGACGTGAACCTCGACGGCTCGGTCGATTTGGCCGACTTCGGCGTGCTGAAGGCGCACTTCGGCGGCGGGGCGCGGCGCACCGGCGGCGACCTGACGGGGGACGGCCTCGTGGGCCTGGCCGACTTTGGCCTGCTCAAGGCGAACTTCGGCAAGTCGACGGCCGCGGCGTCTGCCGTGCCGGAGCCGGCGAGCTACCTGGGATGGACTGCGCTGCTCCTCGTGGGGCTGCTCCTCCGCGCTCACCGCCGCGGACCTCAGCGCCAGTCTTGATCGCGGATCGGCTCGCCCCCCGCGCGGCTGAACAGAGCCAAGAAGACCTCGTTGGCGATCGACTCGCGCAGAAAATGCACCGAGCCGTCTCCCATCGCCGCGTGGACTCCGCCGCGGTGGAAGGAATAGGGCTGCGTGTCGTTGCGGTAGTTCAGGAAGCGCGGGTTCGGGCACGGAGGCCACTCTTTGATGAAGCTCAGGGCTTCAAAGTATTGGTCAGCGCCGAAGTAGACGGCCCAACTCGCCTTTTCCGGCGGAGTGAGGCCGCCCTCCCAGTTACAGGGCTCCACGATGCGTGGCAGACCTGCGCGTTCATAGAGCATGATCGTGTTCGAGAGCCCGTCTTCGATCGTGGCGATCGTCATCGGCTCGACGTACGGGGCAAGGTCGTCGCCATAGTAGCCATAAAACCCGATCCGGTCGTAGATCTGGATCGTGTCCCAGGTCGTATTGCCCGTAGTCGCTGAGTAGGTGGCGGGGGCATAGTCCTGCACGGCGGCGCACAGCGCCGGGTCTGGTTGGTAGGTCGGATAGCGATTTAGACCACAGCAGACCAAACGGTGCGTCGATTGCTGCTCCGTAGCGTCGCGCGGCGCCGACGAGCAGACGAACGTGGGAATCACGCTTCCAATCGCCCGCTCGTTCGCCGCATCGGTCGAGTAACGGTCGAAGTCGAAGCGCGCGTACACCGTCTGCTGCTCGAGGTAGGGCAACAGCAACGAGCGGAACGAATGCGTCAACCCGGCGGTGGAGTTCTGCCGCGGCTCGCGGCGTTCCTTGCCGAACACGACCGGCGGAAAACGGTTGTGCCGTTCGTAGTAGCCGTGCATCGCCAAGCCCATTTGCCGCAAGTTGTTGGCGCAAGCCAGCCGCCGCGCCGCCTCGCGGGCCGCTTGCACGGCCGGCAGCAGGAGCGCGATCAGAATCGCGATGATGAAGATCGCGACGAGGACTTCGGTGAGGGTGAAGCCGCGGCGTTGAACTCGCACGGCGAGAACTCCTATTGCCAAGCCAGGTCGCGGATGGCTTCGCCGCCTTCGCGGCTGACGAGCGCCGCGACAATCCTGGGATCGACTTCCTCCTTCAAGAAGTGGACCGAGCCATCGCACATTGTCACGTGCGCTCCGCCGGGATGGAAAGCGTACAGATTGTATTGGCTGTGTTCGTTCACGGCGATGGAGGACATGACCCAGTCGATCCCATCAGGAGGCATCCAGGCCCCCTGGGCTGGCTGCTCGTACTGTCGATCAGCCAACTCGCCGCCACGGACATACCACTTTGGCCAACCGCACCGCTCGCCGATGAGCACGGTTTGAGACAGGCCATCGGACACGTCGCGCAGCGACGCTGATTGGCGATAGTGCTCCGTCTCCTCGCTAAGGCCTTGCGGCGGAGAAAAGGTACCCTCGAGCCAAGGCTCCGATGGATCGCCAACAAACGCTGCAACTCCTGCCGGGGCGAAATAGTCGCATGCAGCAGCTTTGACTCCAAGGCGTGAATTCGCCAACCAAGCCATGCTTTCGAGCACTCGCGGATTCCCCGGCGTATCGGGACACTGGTAGATTGTCAGCAACGTCTGGGCAACCGGTAGGTTTCCTGCCGATAGCGCGGTCTTCTGAAAATCGATGCGATCGTAGAGCGCCAGTTGCTCATGGTAGGGCAGCAGTGTTGCCCTCCAAGAAATGGATTCGATATGCAGCCACTGGTTCGTAGGCGACAATGGCTTTCTGGCAGGCAACCCGCGTGATGTAAAGGCTGCGTTGACTCGCGCAGGCAGGAGCTCCCGATTTTCCGTCGCGTACCCATGCACGGCCAATCCCAACTGCTTGAGCTGATTGGTGCAACGCAGCCGCCTTGCGCTGCCCCGCGCCGCCTGAACGGCCGGCAGGAGTAGCGCAATCAGGATCGCGATGATGAAGATGGCGACCAGGACTTCGGTGAGCGTTAAGGCGCGTCGTGGCGGCGCGCTGCAGCGCCGCCGTTGGCCCGCGCAGCCATGGGCGCTACGGCAGCAGATCGCCATCGATCTGGTCTCCCAGGTTGCTGGTGTGCAGCGCCGTCACCGCGCTCCACGAGGCGGCTTCGGAGAGGAAGTGGACCGAGCCGTCGCAGAGCAGCGCGTGCGCACCGCCGGGATGGAAAGAGTACATGCCCCCCGTGTTCGAGTAATTGATCCCCCACGTCGCGTTCCAGCTCCAGGCGCCGAGCCAACCCCCCGGCTGCTGCCATTCTCCTTCCTCGCGAAAGTAGAACGCCGCCGGCTGGCCGGCCTGCTCGACGACAAACGAGGTGTGCGAAAGGCCATCGTCGATGTTGCGCAGCGACGAGGTGCGCAGCGGCCCGTTCGCTTGCCACCGCGAGACCGTGTTGTCGCCGTACGGATCGGGAATCGGCGCGCCCCAGGCGGCGTCCCAGTAGTGGTTGTCGCGATACGGCGCGAAGACGTGCTGATAGTCGCACACCGCCACGTTCACGTCGCCGCGAAACGACTCGAAAGTTTGGATCCGCCGCCCGCGCGGCGCGCTGGGGCAGAGATAGATCGACAGCTCGGTCTGCGCCACCGCCAGGTTCGGCGCCCCGAGAACCGCCAGCGACGTGTCGAGCCGGTTGGCCAGGCTCTGCTGCTCGCAATACGGCAGGATCGTGCCGCGCCACGAGTGGGACTCGCCGCGCGAGTACCACTGGTTGGGGTAAGTCGCCGGATCGTAGCGCCGGCCGCGATCGTTGTAGGGGGCCGAGATAATGGCCGGAATCGCCTCGCGATGGCGCTCGGCATAGAGGTGCAGCGCCAGGCCGAGTTGCTTGAGATTGTTGCGGCAGTGAATCTTTCGCCCGGCGTCCCGCGCCGCCTGCACCGCAGGCAGCAACAGCGCGATCAGAATCGCGATCAAGAAGATCACGACGAGCAGCTCGACGAGCGTCATCCCACGTGATCGCCGCATAGCGGGCTCTCGCAAGTGATTACCAGCTTCCGCCGCGAATCGGCTGCCCGTCGTCGCGGGCGCAGAGCGCATAGACCGTTTCGTGAGCCGTGTCGGCCGAAAGCATGCGGACCGAGCCGTCGGCCAACGCGACGTGGGCGCCGCCCGGATGATAGGCATAGATGTTGCTCGGCCAAAGATTGACGAACGGGACCGTGGCGCCGCGGCCCCACGACGCCCAGCACCCCGAGTGCATCGAGGGGGCGTTCGTCTGCGTGGGGTCGTCGGTTGGCATGCCGGCCGACTCGGCGAGCAACACCGTGTTGGAGAGTCCTTCTTCCTCGAGCCAGGTCAGCGGGACTGGGGTCGTGTAGATCGTCCAAATCTTCCGCCAGGTTGCGCCGCCATAGTCGTCGTAGGGCGTGGCCCCCGCCCAAGCGCCCGGCGACATGATCCACTCACCCCGTTCCGCGTCGGTTATCCCCCACACATCGCACAGGTTCATGTAGTCGGTGGCGCCCGCGTGGATGTCGTCCACGGCCAGATGCTCCATGTTGCCTCCCGACACGCGCAGGTACACCGGCTCGACCCGCCGCGGGGAGCCGGGGGTCGATGGGCACTGATAGACCGGCAGCAACGCGGATACGGCCGCGAAGTTTTCTCGGGCCACGGCGCTCTTCGTCGGATCGATCCGGTCGAACACCGCCTGCTGCTCGATCCACGGCAGCAGCGTCATGCGAAAAGAGGGAGACCGCGATTGATCGGGAAAGCCGGCCGGACTCTTATCCTCCGGCCCCGTCCGCACGCCGGTGAGCTGGTAGACATCGCGATGCGACCCTGGCAGCCGCTCGCGCGAAACGTTGGCGTAGAGCCGCACCGCCAAACCAAGCTGGCGAAGATTGCTTGCGCAGGCCGCTTTGCGAGCAGCTTCGCGGGCCGCCTGCACCGCCGGCAGCAACAGCGCGATCAGGATCGCGATCACGAAGATCACGACCAAGAGTTCCACGAGCGTCATCGCAGCGCGGCGCACATCCAGCCCTTTCCTGCACGAAGGACCGTTCCAGAACCGAGCCTGTTTCCGCGTTCCGCCCGAAATTCTATCGCAGTCGCCGCACAACGCCTAGAAACAATGTGTGGAAATGCGGTCGCCCGCAAGGTTGGCCAGACCAAGACCGCGCGTGCTCGGCGACCCAATGGAGAGAGGGCGAACTACCGCGCCAACAACCATTCATGTCAGAACGGTTTGGCAGGAGCGCCGTAGCCGCGAATATGCGCGCGCCAAGTTGGCGCCGGCCGGGCGGCGATTAAGAGCGTGCGGCGCGGCGAAATCGCCGGGCGCCCGCTCGCGCCGCCCACCAGACGACGGCGCCCGCGGCGGCCAACGACAAGCTAGAGGGCGCCGGCACGAGCGCGTGGATTTCGTCCACGATCGGCCGCGGAAGTTCGCCGCTGCTGCGCAGCAAAGGCTCCGGCAGGATCACAACCTGGGGCACGAGCAACGGCTTGACCCAGGCGTCTTGGCCGTACATGCGCGTCAGGTCGAGCTTGTACACCAGCGGACCGCCCCCGAGCGCCAAGCTCTTGACATCGGGCGACTCGGGGGACGCTGCATCCGGCTTGGGGAGCGCGGCCGCCGGCTGCGGCCGGGAAAAGGGAAATGTCCGGTCGCGCAGTCCAGAGGCCACGGCATCCACCGCCCGCAGGAGGTCGGAGTCGTGCGGGCCCGAAGAGGGCTGCGGTGCATCCAGCGATCTTTCTCGGCCGATCCGCGGTTCTCGGCGCGCTCGAGCCGGTGCTTCGCCGCGGGGTTCCCGCCGCGGTCGGCTGCGCGAGGCCGACAGCTTATGGTCCGACCAGTCCGGTCCGTGCGGTTGCCGCTTGCGCCCTGTCGAGGGCGCGCGGCCCAGGTCCGCGTCAGTGTGCGGTTTAGCGTGCGTCAACGACTCCATGAGCGCCCCGCCGCCCTGCGATCCAGGAAGCCGCTCGCGCTCTTCCGCCGCGTGCGTTGCGACAGTTCCGTGGACGACACAGGAGAACATAACGGCGCTGCAGAGGAGCTTGCTCATTCGAACCTCGCCAAGATGCGCTGCCTTCGCCCGCGCATCGCCGCGCAATGCGCCTCAGAGGCAGGCCATTGCTTGAGTCTGCTCAGGTCGTTCGAGCGTGAGCAATTGAATTCAACCTTCGGCGCTCCGGGTTTCTATTCGGGGGTCCAAACGGGAGGAACAGACCTCAAAAGCACTTCGCAAGCCCCACGCCAGGCGGGCCGCGAGTTGGGGGGATACTACTACCGCAGGAGGATGCCGCTGGCTCGCCCGATCGCGGTTGCCCCCAGCCTTCGGCACTCGAAGAGTGCCGGCCAGTAGTAGGCACACTCCGTGTGCCGCAACTCCCGCCACCCGCTCGCCCGGCCTGGTTTGCCTTGCCTTCGAACGCACCGAGCCAGCCCATCCCCCATCGGCGCGATTCGCCAAGCAGACTTCACTCCGCTTCCGCATTCAACACACGGGGTGTGCCGGCTACTTTTGGCGGGGATTCACGCGCCAAATCGTTGACCGGCGCGGCCCCAGGCCGACAATGCGTGTTGACGAGAAGGGCCGCATGCCCGTCGCGGCTTGTTTTTTGAGCTTTGGCCAGGACTGTCGAAGGGAGACCCATGCAACGATTCTGCCTAATCGCATTGCTGTGGCTCGCGTCCGCAGGCGGGGCGTGGGGGGCGAATATTGCTCCGTCGAGCGCGAGCGGAGCCGCCATCCCGTATCCCTACAACTTGGGCATCTACACGACGTGGCCGTCGGACCCGATTTCGATCGCGGCGATCAGCGACGGCTCTGCGGCGACCTCCGTTGCTTTGACGGGGCTCGACAAC
>JAXMBI010000033.1:0-73959 GCA_046349955.1 Pirellulales bacterium
GCTTCGGTCGCGCGGGCGCTGAGCCCCGCGTTCTCCGGCGTACGGACCGCGAGTACTTCGAAGGCACGCCCCGACCGTGCACGCAGCTCGACCTCGCGAGTAGTGCTCTCCCGCAACGTCAAAAGCCCCAGCGGCACGAAAGCCGGCGTCGCCGCCACGGGGGAGAGCACCTGGACCATGGCCGGCAGCCGCCCTTCTGGCAACGGCTTGCCGTCGGCGGCGGTGCCGGAGAGCGTGATTGCGAAGTCATGCTTGCCGGCCGGCAGCTCGGCCCGCGGCGTGATCGAGAGCAGGTAGCCGTCGTCGCTAGGTGTGACGGCGACGGTGGCCGTTCCCCGCTCGCACACGGCGGCCAGCTTCTCAGCCGGGCGGCGGCTGCGGACCCGCACGGTGCGCTTGGGGGGCGGCTCGCCGGCGACGTAGTCGTTGCCGAAGCTCAGGTAGGCCGGCTCGAGCTGATAGGGGGAGAAGACCCTTCCCGTGAGCCGGAACGACAGCGGCTCAGCAGGCGGCAGCCGAAGCTGCGGCGTCAGCTCGACCGAAAAGTTCGTGAACTCGGCCGCCAGATCGGCCTCCTTGGTGGGCGCCAGGTCGAGCGTGAGCGTGACCTCGGCGGTTTCGCCGGGCGGCACACGGAAGGCCTGCGGCGCGACCTTCGTGCAGCCGCAGGAAGCCTTGAGCGCGAGCACCTCGATCGGCTCGGCCGTCGTGTTTTGGATCGGCAGCCGCCAGACGAAATCCTTGGCGACTTCATGTTCGCCGAAATCAAGATAGCGACTCTCGACAAACAGGGCCGGCCGCGGCGCCGCCGGGCCTCCCGTGAGCCGCCCGAAACCATAGACGCCGCCCCGACCACTAGCACCAAGGCTGCGGCTCGGGCGATCTTTCCGCCAAACGCGTTGTGCTGTGTCATCTCGAGCACCCCCCGCGAGGACTGGCTGAGGGAGATTTCGTGTGAGTGTACTGTCCGTCAACCTAGTACATCGTAACGACAAGCCGAAATTGCAGCGCGGCGCGAAAATTATTCCAAAAATATTGCCGGACCTTCGGCGCCCCGGTATATCTGAAGGTCGCTCGGCGCCGCCCGCGCGACGGCGCTGCTCCACCGAAGGACAAGAACAGGCTGGAAGCTGTTCCACCTGGACCGCGAACAGGCCCGAAGCTCTTCCAGCTCGCGAGGGGAGAAGCGATGGCAGGCGATGCTCGACCGCTGCGCGATCCCAAGGACGACACCGACGTCCGGCTCCTCTCGGCCGCCGCCGCGGGAGATCCGCCTGCCTGGGAACAGCTCTACCAGCGGTATCGCGACACGGTGTATGGCTGGTGCCGAACGAGCGGTCTGCCGCGCGAGGACGCCGAGGACGTAGCTCAAGAGGTGTTCTGGTGCGTTCACAACGGGCTCGAACACTTCGACCGCGGGGCCGACGGCTCGTTTCGTGGGTGGCTCTCGCGAATCTGCGGGCGGCGGATCACCGACCACCAACGCACCTTCGCGCGCCGTCGGCTGCGGGCCGTGGCGGTTGATCTCGAGCGGCTGCCCGACCACGTGCAGAGAGATGCGGCCGACGCGGAATTGGCCGCGGCGCTCCAGCGGGTGCGCGGGCAGGCTTCGCAGACGACCTGGGCCATGTTCGCCGCCTACGTTCTACAAGACCGTTCCGCGGAAGACGTGGCGCGGGAGTGGGGCGTATCCCGATTTCGCGTCTATCATGCCCGCACGCGGATCTATTGGATGTTGCGACGCGAGCTAGGGCTCGACATGGAGTATTAGTCGGGGCGCCTGGTCCGCGAGCACGGACCTACTGCGGCAGCGGATGTGTGTGCAGAAACTGCTCCACCAGCGGGACGATTCGCTCGGGCGCGTCTTCCACCACCCAATGTCCCGCGTCGGCCAGCCGCTGGACTTCGGCCGCGGGAAAGATCTGCTGGAACCGCTCGAGGAACCAGGGGGTGAAGCACCAGTCGCGCATCCCCCAGATCAGCTGCACGGGTCGATTCGCCAGCGTGGGCAGACCTTGCTCGATGCGGCTGAGCGTTTCGTAGCTGGGATGGCGGGGAGCGAGCGGAATATCTTGCACGAAGCGCTCGATCGCCACGCGATCGTGCCAGTTGGAATACGGCGCGAGAATGCCCGCCCGCACGTCGGCCGTCAGCTTCTCGGGATGCGACACCGCCATCACGAGCGCCGCGCGGGCAAAGGCGTTCAGCCCGCGTACGGCCAAGCTGCCCAACACCGGCGTTCGGCAGACGCCAATCCGCAGCGGCATCCGCCCGCCGTGAAACGCCCCCGTGTTGAACAGCACGAAGCGGCGGAAGCGATCGGGCATCGCCACGGCTGCTCCCAAGCCGATCGCGCCCCCCCAGTCCTGCGCGAGCAAGCTGACGCGCTGCAAATCGAGCCGCTCGACGAGCGCGCGCAAGTTGGCCACATGATCGACCAGCCGGTAGCTCGCGTCTTGCGGCTTGTCGCTCAGGCCGCAGCCTAAGTGGTCGATCGCCACGACGCGGTAGTTAGTCCGCCAGGCCGAGAGGAGGTTCCGCCAGTGAAACGACCAGGTGGGGTTGCCATGGACGAACAGCAGCGTTTCGCCCGCCCCCTCATCGACGTAGTGCAGACGACCGCCGCCGACTTCGAGATACCGCGAATTGAAAGGATAGAGATGCCGCCAGTCGGTCATGCGGAGCCCATGGGCCAAGGCGCCGCCGAGCGCAGAACTGTTACGGAGGAACCGGCTGCGGGCCAAGGAAAACGAAACAGCCGATTATCTGCCTCGGCGCGGCGGCACTCAAGCCGTCCTGCGGCGACGTGCGACCAGCCCCAGCGCCAACACGCCGATTCCGGCCAAGACCAGCGACGACGGTTCTGGTACGAACGCAGCGCCCGTCGCCCCAAAGTTCTCCTTGAGAATGCCGAAGTCGCTCAGGTCGACCTTGCCATCGGCATTGAAGTCTCCCTCGGCCAGCGTCGTGCCTGAGCCGAAGTTGCTCTTGAGGATGCCGAAGTCGGACAGATCGACCTTGCCATCTCCATTGGCGTCGCCGGGAATCAGCTTGGCATTGAGGTCGACGTACCAACTCTCCGTCAGCCCGTCGGGGTTGCGGCCGATTCCCGTCAGAAACATGCCGTCGGCGGAAATGGCGGTCGCCGAGCTGAGGGTCCAGCCGGTCAAAGAATTGCCCAGCCCGTAGTCGCTGACCAATACGTCGCGAAGGTTGCGCATACCGTCGGCTTCATCCCAAATGAAGGCCCGTTCCCCCGAGGCGTCGCGCCCCGAGCCGACGACAAGCGAGCCATCGCCAGACACGCCATAGGCGGTGCTGAACAAGCCGTCGCCAGGGAGATCGCCGAGGCTCTGCATGATGCCCGACTCCTTAGTCCAGCGGAAGGCCTCGGTGCTGACGAGTCCGCCGATTTGGAGCACGCTGCTGACGCCGACGACGACCGAGCCGTCGGCGGACACGTCGTAGGCCACGCTGCCAACATAGGCAGCTTCTGGATGCAGGTGCCCCAGACCCTGCATGCCGTCGGCTTCGGTCCAGACGAAGGCTTCCCCGAACAAGCCGGAGTTGGCCGCTTTGCTGCTGCTGCTGCCGACGACCGTCGAGCCGTCGCCGGAAACGGCGTAGGCCTCGCTGCGTCCGTTTGCGCCCGTGAGTACGCCGAGGGAGACCATCCCTTCCGCTTCCGTGCGGCGGAAGGCCGTGACTCCCGTGCTCGACACACTCTTGCCGACGATCACCGACCCATCGTACGAGACATCGACGGCTTGGCTGTTGTCGGTCCCGCCGGCGAGGTCGCCGAGAGCGGCGGGGGCGCCTCCGTCGACCCAGCGGACGGCGTCGTTGAAAGCGTCGGTCGCGCCGGTGTAGCCGACGATGATCGAGCTATCGCTGGAGATGCCTGCCGCCGAGCCGCGGGCCACGCCCTCGGTATCGGTCGGCAGCAGTTGCAGCCCCGTGGTTTTGGTCCAGCGAAACGGCAACACATTCGTCCTGGCCGCGTTGTCGTATAGACCTCCGACCACGGTCTTGCCGTCCGCCGAAATATTGAGCGCCTCGCTGAACGAGACGCCCAATCCCAGGAATTCCGCGGCCCGTCCCGCCGAGCCCAGCCCCACCACAGACGCCGCCAGGGCCAAAGTTGCCGTCCACCGCACTGTTTGCTCTCCTCGTCCCGCTGTTCGTCAGGTTGCGCGGTCGTCAAAGTCGAACCAGATTAACTTCTACGATAGCCAAAACCTGAGGATTGGGGAAACTTCTGGCGCCCCCCACGTCGGACCAAAAGGCACACTTGCCTGGAGAGGGGGCTGACGATCCTGCTTGCTCCCCTCAGCCCGCCGCCATAGCATTGCAAATGGCTTCGCCGCCATGATTTGGGGTTTTTGCGGGAGTGCTTCCCGCAGGCCCTTTGGCGCCCCGGCGAACGTGCCTGGATGAGGGTCCGCGAGCGGAAATATTTCATGAGCGATCAGGGTTTTCAGCCCGAACACTTCCTCAATCGTGAGCTGAGCTGGCTCGAGTTCAACACCCGCGTCCTCGAAGAAGCCGAGGACGCGGGCAACCCGCTGCTCGAGCGCGTCAAGTTTCTGGGCATCGTCAGCTCGAACCTCGACGAGTTCTTCATGGTCCGAGTGGCGGGGCTACGCGAGCAGGCCTACGGCGATGGCGCCCCCCAGGATTACGCCCCCGACGGCCTCCGCGCCGTCCAGCAGCTGCAGCGCATTGCCCGCCGCACCCAAGACTTGGTGGCCGCCCAATACCGTTGCTGGAACGAGCTGGTGCTGCCGCAACTGGCGGCCGAAAGCATCCGCCTGGTCTCGCACGACTCCCTTTCCACCGAGCAGCGCGAAACGCTGGCCCGCTTTTTCGATGAGCGGGCCTACCCCGTGCTCACCCCCATGGCGGTTGACCCCAGCCATCCCAGCCCTCGCTACCACAACCGCGGGCTCTACCTGGGCTGTATGCTGCAGCGCCGCAGCGGCATGGGACCCAAGAAGCTGTTTGCCGTGGTGCAGCTTCCTCAGGTGCTGCCGCGGCTCGTGCATGTGGGCCCAGGCGAGGAGTTGAACTACATCTTGCTCGAAGACGCGGTGGCGGCGCGGCTGCCCGAGCTCTTTGGCGGCTTTGACATCCTGTGCCAAACGACGTTCCGCATCACCCGCGACAACGACATCGATCTCCTGGAGCAAGAGTCCGACGACATGCTGCGGCTGATCGAGGAGCGGATCAAAGCCCGCCAGCGGGCCGACGCGGTGCGGCTCGAGGTGGCCGCCGGCTGCGACGACGGCCTGCTGCGACTGATTGTGGAAGACGAATCGCTGCGGATGCCGGCGGGCGACGCCGCCGACGCTTATTCCGAGGTCTACCGCATTCCTGGTCCGCTCGATCTAACGGCGATGGCCGAATTGGCGAAAGCCCCAGGCAAGGATCACCTCCGCGACGTCCCCTTCTCGCCGCAACCGCCGCGGGGTCTGCGCCGCCGCCGCGGAGATGATCTGTTCTCGACCATCGCCCACCGCGACCTGTTGCTCCATCACCCGTACGACTCCTTCGATCCCGTGGTGGAGTTCGTCAGCCGGGCGGCCAACGACCCCAAGGTGTTGGCCATCAAGCAAACGCTCTATCGCACCAGCGGCGACAGCCCCATCATTCGGGCGCTCGTGCAGGCGGCCGAGAACGGCAAACACGTCACCGCGCTCGTGGAACTCAAAGCCCGCTTCGACGAGGCCGCCAACGTGAGCTGGGCCCGCCAGCTCGAGCGGGCCGGCGTCCACGTGGTGTTCGGCTTTCTCGACCTGAAGACCCACTGCAAGTTGTCGCTCGTGGTGCGTCAAGAAGGCAACATGCTGCGGCGCTATGTGCACCTAGGCACCGGCAACTACAACACCACCACCGCGCTCGTCTACACCGACCTGGGGCTGTTCACCGCCGACGAAGACTTCGGGGCCGACGCCTCGGCGCTCTTCAACCTGCTGACCGGCTATTCGCAGGGGCACCAGTGGCGGAAGTTGGTGGTCGCTCCCGACGACTTGCAACGGTTCACGCTCGAGCGGATCGAAGAGCAGGCTGAGCGCGCCCGCAACGGGCAGGCGTCGTGGATCTTCGCCAAACTCAACGCCTTGGTCGACTACCGCACCATCGAAGCCCTCTATCGCGCCAGCCAGGCCGGCGTGCCCATCGATCTCGTGATCCGGGGCATCTGCTGCTTGCGGCCGGGGCTGCCGGGCATTTCGGAAACGATTCGGGTGCGGAGCATCGTCGATCGGTTCCTCGAGCACAGCCGGATCTACGTGTTCAACCCGCCGTCGGAGGCCGACGTGTATCTGGCCAGCGCCGACTGGATGCCGCGGAGTTTCCATCGCCGCGTGGAGGTGATGTTCCCCGTCGAGGCGCTCGATCTGCGCAGCCGCATCCTGGAAGAGATCGTGCCTGCCTACTTGCGCGACAACGTGAAGGCGCGGGTGCTGCAGAGCGACGGCAGCTACGTGCGGCTGCGGCCGGGCCCCGAAGAGGCGCCGCACCGCTGCCAAGAGGAGTTGCTCCGCACGCAAGTGCCGATCGGCGTGGAGCCGCGAGCCGTCCTCGAAGAGAATGGCAGCCAGCGCCGGGTGCGCACCTATGGGATGCAGCCCTAACGGCAGATCTATCAGGTAGAGAGTTTCGCACCGGCCCTGAAGTGACGCCATGTCTCGAACTCAGCCCTTGGGCGATGTCTCGTGGGAAAGGATGATTGAAGCGGTGGAAGCCGTTCGCGAACGCTTGGCTCGGGCCACCGAGGCTCTCACAAAGTCCGGTGTGCCGCATGCCGTGGTCGGGGGAAATGCCGTCGCGGCGTGGGTCTCGCGTGTCGATCGCGCAGCGGTGCGCAATACCCAGGATGTCGATCTGCTGCTGGACCGCGGCGATTTGCCCGCGGCGATCGCAGCGTTGGCCACCGTCGGTTTCGTCTCCCGGCATGTCAAGAGCGTCGAACGGTTCCTCGACGGCGAAGGGGCCAAGGCGCGAGACGCCGTACACGTCGTGTTCGCCGGCGAGAAGGTTCGAGCCGACTGCGAAGAGGCGGCGCCGCGCGTCGAGCAGTCGGAACTCAGCGGCGGGATGCACGTCCTGTCGCTCGAGCCGCTCGTGCGCATGAAGCTCACGTCGTTCCGCGACAAGGACCGCATGCACTTGCGCGATCTGATCGAGGTGGGGCTCGTGGACCGCGAATGGCCTAACCGGCTGCCGGAGTCGCTGGCGAAGCGATTGCAGGAGTTGCTGGATACGCCGGACGGGTGACGCCTCGTTCCATCGGGCTCGCAGATCAGGAGCATCACATGTATGGATTGCCAGTAGACATCGACCTTAGCCCACTGCTTGGCCAGGAACTGCAGCAGATTTGCATCGGGCAGTATGATGCGATCCTGAATTTCAGCGGTTCGGCCTCGGTCGGCAGCGCAACGACCTTCGTTTGCACATCAGATAACGGCGAAACGTCTACGTTCACGTCGCCTCCGGAGGCCGCCGCATCCTTGGTGCGTCTGCTCGGCTCGCCGGTTGTTGACGCTCGTCGAGAGGCGCCAGGTACGCTTGTGCTCGAGTTCGCCAACGGTGAGCGGCTCGATATTCCCGACGCGGAGGAGCACTACGAATCTTACACGTTGCAGATCGGCAGCGCGCTCTACGTGATCTGACCTGCGCCGACGGATCGCGCGAGACCGCTTGACGCCGCCCTGCGCCGACAACGCTTGCGCGTTTCGAGCTACTCGGTTGCCGTTTTGCTCACCTTGAAGACCGTGGGGCCTCCTTCTTTCGCCCCGTCGAAGACGACCAGCAGCGAGTACTCTGCCGCGGTCTCGGCCAGCACGGCCATCCCTTCCGCCTTGCCGCCGTCGATGCGGGGGAATTCGCCCAGGAGCCTCACCTTTGCCTGGGCGTCTTTGCCTGGCAGGCCGTCGCGGCCGTTCCAGTGGTAGAGCAGGCAGGGAAGCGGGGCGTCGCCCACCGGACCGGCGATCACGAGGAAGCCGTCGGAAACGGGGGCTAGCTCGCGAATGCCGAGGCCGTCGAGCGGTACATAGCGCACTTCGTAGGCCTGGGGCCGGTCGAATTGCAGGCGGATGACCGGAGTGAGATTGCCGCGGAGCACAGGCCCCCGCAGGCCCACATCGAGGTCGTCGCCGACGAGCGCGAGGCCCTCGAGATCGAGGCCGTTTTCCTTGCTGGGGATGCGGGTAAAGGGGCCGAGCACGCGGTCGCCGACGAGCAATTGCCGCAGGTTGATCGAGCGAATGTCCGTCGCCTGACCGTCGGCCGTGAGCGTGAAGCGGAAGAGATGGTCGCGGCTGGGTTCGTGCTCGACTTCGGCAAGCTGCTTGCGGTTCGTCTCCTGCTTCTTGTCGTCGTCCAGCTTCTTGCGCACCAGGGCATGGGAGCCGAGGACGTAGCAGGTCGACCCCTGACAAGCGATTCCCTCGACATCGAGTTCGCCGCCCGAGGGGACGAGGTTGATCATCTTGCCGGCCTCGAGCCGGCTTCCCCCCAAACGGCGGAAGGGCTGGACGCCGCGCCCCTCGTCGCCGCCGAACACTACCCAAGTCCCGCTGAGGGCCACGGCGCTTATCTGCTTGGCGTCACGAACTTTACCTTCGAGGCGAATCTCGCCAGCCGGTGACAGCACGCGTTGAGATTGGGCGGGCAAGGTGGTGGTGAGCGGCCCGAGGAGGAGCACCACGAGGGTTAGCGTTCGAGGCGCGTCGGCCGCACAGCAATATTTGAGCCACATCGCCGAATTCTCCGCTGTTCGAGGCGTTTCGGGCCGCCAGTGGCCGACAGCCCCAGGCCCTAAGTCTCAGTCTGGCAATTTTCTTGCAGTTTTGGCAGGGTCCTTGTTAAATTTCCATTAATCTTTCATTACAATCGAGAGAATCGACGTAAGTCGTTGCCGCTGCGATCCGGAACGCGCGCGGCTCCACAGGAAGTCCGGAACAGGCCTCTTCGCACCGCGGAGAGCGGACGCATGGAACAAATTTACCGTCTGCAGTCGAGCCGCTTCGAGTTGAAGTTTCTCGTCGACGAGGGCGCCGCCGGCGCGATTCGTGACTTTGTCGCCAGCTATCTCGGGCCCGACGACGGCTCCCCCGAGGGGTGCGACTACCAGGTCAACAGCCTGTACTTCGACACGCCCGACCTGACCCTCTACCGGCAGACGACTCAGGGACACAAGAATCGCTTCAAGCTCCGCGTGCGGTTCTACGACGAGCGCGAAGAAAGCCCGGCCTTTCTCGAGATCAAGACGCGGCTGACGAACGAAGTGCGCAAGGAGCGCGCGGCGGTCTCCCGCGAAGGCGCCCGCCGGCTGCTGACCGGCCTCTGGCCCCGCGATGATCAGGTGCTCGACCGCAACCGCGCCAAGGCCTTGGCGGCGATGCACAACTTTTGCAGCTTGCGCGACTCGCTGGGCGCAGGAGGCATGTCGTACGTGAGTTATCGCCGCGAGGCCTACGTGGCCCGCGGCAGCGAGCACGTGCGGGTAACGTTCGACCGCAATCTCCGCGGCGGCGCGTTTCACGGAACCGACTTGCGGCTGCCGCCCGATTTGGCCCACCCGCGGCTGGCCGGCGTCGTGCTCGAGCTCAAGTTCACCGATCGCTTCCCGCGCTGGATGCATGAGCTCGTGCAAATCTTCAGCCTCGAGCGGTGCTCTGTGCCCAAGTACGTACACTGTGTCGAAGCCCTGGGCTTGGCGCGCGCAGGAAGCCTGCTCGCGCCGCGGAGGGTCGGATGAACGACTGGGCCGCGATGCTATTTCAGGGAGACGCCGGCAGCTACCTAACAGGCCCGGAAACGGTGCTGTTCGTCGCGATGCTGGCCTTTCTGCTCGGCCACCTGGTGGGTTGGATCTACATGTGGACCCACTCGCAGGTTTCCTACTCGCAGACGTTCGTGGCCTCGCTGGTCGTCATGCCGGTGCTCGTGGCCCTCTTGATGATTCTGATGGCCGGGAGCGTGGTGATCGCCTTCGGGCTGCTGGCAGTCTTTGCCATCGTGCGATTCCGCAACGTGCTCAAGGACACCCGCGACACGACCTTCGTCATTTGGTCGATCCTGGAGGGCATGGCGGTGGGCACGCAGCGCTACTCGACGGCGCTCGTGGGCGCACTGGCCATCGCCGCGGTGCTGCTCTACCTACGGATCACGTCGTTCGGCAGCCGACACCGTTACGACGCCATTTTGTCGCTGCAAGTCGCGGGCGACCGCGCCGGCGCCCCGGCGCTGGCCTCGGTGCTCGACCGGCACGCCCTGCGCAAGCAACTGGCGAGCGAGCGGCGGACCAACAACGAGGGGCTCGACCTTTCCTACCGCTTGCTGCTGCGCAACCCGGCGCGCAGCGACGAGCTGCAATGGGAACTGCGGGAGTTGGCGGGGGTGGAGCGGGTGTCGTTGTTTCTCCGCGAGGATGAATCGGAAGTTTAGAGAAGAGCCTTGGCAACCGGCGGACGCATCCCAACTCCCTGGTCGCACCTGTGGCGGCGCTTTCGCTTTAGCGCGCTGCCGGCGCTCGTGTTCTGCGCGTGCGCGGCCACCGTTGGCTGGATGTGGAACCGGCAGATTCATTTGGCCAGCGCGCTCGGCGAGGCCGAAGTGGTGCGGCTCGACGTGATCGCCCTGACCGACGGCCGCCTGGCCGCCGGCAGCGAGAACTACTGGACCCTCTTCGATCAAGCGGCCGCCGGCCAAGTGGTCGTGCGGCTCGACGATCGCCCCGTGCAGGCCGCGCTCGACGTGCTGCGGGCAGAACTCGAGGGAGTGCGCGGCGAGCTCGACGCCGCGGCCTTGCAGCTCAAGCTCGATCAGGCGACGCTCGTGCTCGATCATCGCCGCGAAGCGATGCGCTTGGCCTGGGAAAGTCAGCGGCGACGGCTCGACGCCCTCGACCGCCGAGCGCTGATCGAAGCCGACCGGATGGAGCACAAGCGGCTCAACGCCCAATACAACTTCAACCGCGCACCGGGCGATTTCAAAGTCATCGCCCAGCAAACGGTGGTCGACTCGCAGCTCGCCCGCGACGTCGTGGCGCGGCGGATCGAGACCAATCTCAAGGCGCTCGAGGAGCTCGACCGCCAGGCGCAATGGGCCAGCCAACGGGTCAAGGACTTTCCCGATCTCGACTCGGCCGAAATTCGCACGCTGCTCGGCCCTTATCAGTCGGCCATCACCACCCAAGAAGCCCGCATCCGCCAGGTGCAAGTGCAAGTCGACGCCCTGGAGCTCACGGCGCCGGTCACCGGCACGATCGCCGCGGTCTATCGCTGGCCGGGGCAAAACGTGCGGGCGGGCGAACCGATCATGACCATCGCGTCCACCGGCGCGCGGTACATCGTGAGCTACGTGCGGCAGGAGGTTCGCTTCCGCCCGGAGGCCGGCATGCCGGTCGACGTGCGGCTGCGGCTGGCCGGGGCGCGCACGTTCACCACCAAGGTCGAGCGCGTCGGGCCGCAGATCGAACTGGTGCCGGAGCATCAGCGGCGCGATCCGCGGTTGCTCGAGTGGGGTTTGCCGGTGCGCATCGCGGTGCCGCCGGAGCTGACGATTCGTCCTGGCGAATTGGTCGACGTGTTCTACCGAGGGAACCTACTGGCCAAGGCCGCCGCAGATCCGCCCCCGAACTGACAACCAAATCGTTTACCACCTTTGCACGGCTCAGTAGAGTGCGGAGGGGGTTTGCCGGCGTTCAATCGGCCGTCCCCGCCGCCTGAGATCGCCTGGCCGCAGCTCGTCTTCGCCCGACTCACACCGCCGGAACACACCTTGGAGGGGCCCCGTGCCTACTCGCGACCGCTTTCTTCGTCCCTGGACCGGCCTGCGATCGTTCGTGCAGGGCTTGCCCAAGGGGGCCCAGCTCCCCCGCGCTCGCCGCGCGAATCACCTGACGTTCGAGCCGCTGGAACGCCGCGCGCTGCTGGCGGTCGACGTCGTGATCAACGAGATCATGAGCGACAATGTTGACGCGCTGACCGATCAGGATGGTGACGCCTCGGATTGGCTCGAACTCTACAACCCGGACAACGCCGAGGCCGACCTCACCGGTTACTACCTGACCGACGATCCGGCGGCGCTCAACAAATGGCAGTTTCCGGCCACGCTCATGCCTGCGGGCAGCTACCTCGTGGTGTTCGCGTCCGGCAAGGACCGGGCGCAGCCGGGCCAGCAACTGCACACCAACTTTTCCTTGAGTTCCGACGGCGATTATCTCGCGCTCGTCGCTCCCGACGGTCACTCGATCGTGCAGGCGTTCGATCCGGGCTTCCCCGCGCTGCCTGAAAACGTGTCGTACGGGTTGTCGCAGCAGCAGGAAACGCTCGTGCCCCGTCAAACCAACGTGCGCTACCACGTGCCGACGGAGGCCGACGGGGCGCTGGGCACGAGTTGGACCGACGTCGGTTACAACGACTCGGCCTGGGCGGGCGGCGCAGGCTCGAAGACGGGACTCGGCTACAACACGAACGCGAGCGGCTTTGCGGTCACGGTCTACCAGGCGAACGTCACCGTCGACAGCCTCGCGACCGCCGAAACGGTGATTGCCGATCCTACGAAGCAGCAGGGGGTATTCACCGAAACCGCGACGTCGATCAACTACCAGGACATCGGCAATTCGGGTCACATCGGCGACGACCGGCCATTCCCCGGCCTCGACGTCGGCCAGAACAACGACAACTTCGTCGTCGTGGCGACCGCCAGCCTCGTCATTCCCAACGTTGGCAACTGGACGTTTGGGGTCAACAGCGACGACGGCTTCGGGCTCGCGCTCACCGGACCGGGCGGCAACTTCCAGATGTCGTACTCGGCGCCGCGATCGGCGGCCGATTCCTTCGGCGTGTTCAACGTCACGCAAGCCGGCACGTATCAGTTGCGGCTCGTCTTCTTCGAACAGGGGGGCGACGCCAGCGTCGAGCTGTTCGCGGCCGAAGGGAGCTACGACTTCTTCGAGACCGAGGCCTTTCGCCTCGTGGGCGACTTCGCCAGCGGCGGCCTGGCGGTCACCGGCTTCGGCGGCGCCATCCAAACCGACGTTGGCGCCGCCATGCGCAACGTGAACACGTCGATCTGGTCGCGCATCGACTTCGACGTCGCGAATCCCGACGAGATCACGGGGCTGTTGCTGCGCATGCAGTACAACGACGGCTTCGTCGCTTATCTCAACGGCCAAGAGATCGCCTTCGGCAACGCCCCCGCGCCGATCTCCTGGAATTCGGGGGCCACACGGACGCGCAACGCTACGCTCTCCAACACCGTCGAGGAATTCAACGTCAGCCAGTTCGCCTCGGCGCTGCGGCCCGGCAAGAACGTGCTGGCGATCCAGGGCCTCGCGCGACTGTTGAGCGACGCCGATTTTCTGATCCTGCCCGAGTTGGTGGGCTCGAGCGAGAGCTTGCAGTATCGGTTCTTCGCCACGGCGACGCCGGGCCAGCCGAATTCTTCGGGCGTGGTCGATTTCGTGGCCGACACCAAGTTTTCGGTCGACCACGGCTTCTACGATGCGCCGATCACGGTGGCCATCACCTCGGCCACGGCGGACGCCACGATCCGCTACACCATCAACGGCAGCGAGCCCACGGCGACCTCGGGCATTCTCTACACCGGCCCGATCACGATCGACAAAACGACGGTGCTCCGCGCCGGGGCCTTCAAGCAGGATTGGCAGCCCAGCGGAGTCGACACGCAAACGTATCTGTTCCTCGACGACGTCGTGAAGCAGGACCGCCAAACTGCGATCGCGGCGGGCTTTCCCACCTCGAGCGTCAACGGCCAGTCGCTCGACTACGGCATGGACCCCGACATCGTCAACAGCCCCACCTGGGGCCCGCAGCTCGAGGACGCGCTCAAGTCGATCGGCACGATGTCGATCGTGACCGACGTCAAGAACCTGTTCGACCGCACCACCGGCATCTACGTGAACGCCGATCGCGATGGGCGGAGTTGGGAACGCGAAGCGTCGCTCGAGTTGATCAACCCCGACGGCTCCGACGGCTTTCAAGTCGAGGCCGGCCTGCGGATTCGCGGCGGCTACAGCCGCAGCGACGGCAACCCCAAGCACGCCTTTCGCCTGTTCTTCCGCAGCGAATATGGCGACGCCAAGCTCGAGTACCCGCTGTTCGGCAGCGAGGGGGTCGACGAGTTCGACAAGATCGACCTGCGCACGAGCCAGAACTACTCGTGGAGTTTCGGCGGCGACCCGCAAAACCTGATGATCCGCGACATCTTTTCGCGCGACACGCAGGCGGCCCTCGGCGAGCCCTACACGCGCGGGCGGTTCTACCACCTGTACCTCAACGGGATGTATTGGGGCATCTACCAGACCGAGGAACGGGCCGAGGCCAATTTCGGGGAGTCCTATCTGGGGGGAGAAGCCGACAACTTCGACACCGTCAAGGTCGAGGCCGGCCCCTACACGATCGAGGCCACCGACGGCGATCTGAACGCCTGGCGCGATCTCTGGAACCAGGCCAAGGCCGGGCTGGCGAGCACCGAGGCCTACAACCGCATCCAGGGCCTCAACCCCGACGGTACGCGGAACCCGAGCTATCCTGTGCTGGTCGACGCCGACAACCTGATCGACTACATGCTCGTCATCCTCTACGGCGGCAATCTCGATGCCCCGATTTCGAACTTCTTGGGCAACAACGCCCCCAACAACTGGTACGGCCTCCGCGACCGCACCGGCGACAAAGGCTTTCAGTTCATCTCGCACGACGCCGAGCACACGCTGCTGATGGGGCAGCTCACCGTCGACCGCAACGGCCCGTGGCCCGCTGGCGACGGCTTCGCTCAGAGCAACCCTCAATGGCTGCATCAGCAGCTCATGGCCAATCCCGACTACCGGCTCAAATTCGCCGATCGCGTTCAGGCAACGTTCTTCAACGGCGGCGTCTTCACGCCCGAGGCCGTGCGGGCGCGACTGCAATCGCGGGCGGCGGAAATCCAGATGGCGATCATCGGCGAGTCGGCCCGCTGGGGCGACGCGCAAACCGGCACGCCGCTCACCAAAAACAATTGGCAGAGCCAACTCAACCAGATCCTCAACAACTATGTGCCGCAGCGCACCAACATCGTCTTGAACCAGTTCCGGGGCACGGTGCTCCGCGACGGCTCGCCCGCGCCGCTCTATCCGGCGGTCGACGCGCCGACTATGAACCAGCACGGCGGGCAGATCAGTGCGGGCTTCCCGTTGCTGCTCAGCGCCCCGCTGGGGCAGATTCTCTACACCGTTGACGGCAGCGATCCCCGCTTGCCCGGCGGCGGCGTGTCGCCCGCAGCGCGGGTCTTCGAGAGCGCCACCACAACCACCACGCTGATCGCCGCGGGGGCCGCCTGGAAGTATTTGGACGACGGCAGCAATCAGGGCAGCTCCTGGCGCGGCGTGAGCTACAACGATTCGGCCTGGCAGGCCGGACCTGCGCCGCTGGGCTATGGCGACGGCGACGAGGCCACCGTCGTATCCTACGGCCCCAGCGCGAGCGCGAAATACATCACCACCTACTTCCGCCAGGAGTTCCAGGTCGCCGATCCCAAAACGTTCACCAGCTTGCTGCTCAAGCTCGTGCGCGACGACGGCGCCGTCGTCTTCCTCAATGGTCAAGAGATGGTCCGCAGCAACATGCCGGAAGGCGCCATCAACAACCAAATTCTGGCCGCCGGCAGCGTCGGCGGCGCCGACGAATCGACCTTTCTCTCCTTCAACATTCCCACGAGCGCACTCCGCGTCGGCCGCAACGTCATTGCGGTCGAGGTGCACCAAAGTTCGATCGACAGCAGCGACATCAGCTTCGATCTCAGCCTGGAGGGGCAGCAAATCACGGGCATGCCCGTGCTGCTGAACGCGGCGGTGCAGATCAAGACGCGCGCCAAGAACGGCGACACGTGGTCGGCGCTCTCGGCGGCCCAGTTCTTCTTGAATCAGACGGCCGGCCCCGGCGACTTGGCGATCACCGAAGTCAACTATCACCCCTACGACCCGACCGCGGCCGAAGTCGCCGCCGGCTTCGCCGATTCCGATGACTTCGAGTTCATCGAAATCCGCAATGTCGGGGATGTCGCGCTCGACCTGACCGGAGTCAAGTTGAGCGTCGGCGTCACCTTCGACTTCACCGGTTCGCAAGTCACCACGCTCGCCCCAGGCGCCTATGTCGTGGTGGCCAAGAACCTCGCGGCGTTCACGGCGCGTTACGGCCAGGGGCGCCCGGTAGCCGGCGTCTACACCGGCTCGCTCAGCAACTCGGGCGAAACCATCCGGCTCGAGTCGCTCACGGCCCAGACCATTCACGAATTCACTTACGACGACTCCGGCAGTTGGCCGGGCCGCGCCGACGGCGGCGGCAGCACGCTCGAAGTGGTGTCGGTCGCAGGAGACTACAACGATCCGGCCAACTGGCAGCCCAGCGTGGAATACGGCGGCACGCCCGGCGGGCCCTCGGCAGGTCCCGTCGCCAGCGTTGTCGTCAACGAAGTGCTCACGCACACCGACCCGCCCGACCTCGATTCGATCGAGCTCTACAACCCGACCGGCCAAGCGATCAATGTGGGGGGCTGGTATCTGACCGACTCCACGGCGCTCGTGCAGAAGTACAAGATCCCCGCCGGCACGGTCATTCCGGCGGGCGGCTATCTGGTGTTCGACGAGAACGACTTCAACCCCACGCCCAACAATCCCGCGCCCAATCACTTCTCGCTCAACGCCGCCCACGGCGACGATGTGTGGATCGTGGCGGCGGACGCCGCCGGCAAACCTACGCGGTTCATCGATCACGTCGAGTTCGGCGCGATCGCCAATGGCGAAACGTGGGGCCGCTGGCCCAACGCCACGGGCGATCTCGTGCCCATGCGTACGCGCACCCTGGGCGGACCGAACAGCGGTCCGCGCGTCGGTCCGCTCGTGATCAGCGAGATCAACTACAACCCGCCGGCCGCCGGCGGATTGCAGCCGGCCGATCTCGAGTACGTCGAGATCTACAACCCGACGAACGCCGAGGTCGACCTCACTCACTGGAATCTCGGCGCAGGCGTCGACTACGCCTTCGCCGCCGGCGCGAAGCTGCCGGCCCACCAGGCTTTGGTCGTGGTTCACTTCGATCCGGCCCTGCCGGCGAACGCCGCGCTCGTCACAGGGTTCCGCGCCGCCTACGGCGTCGATGCCAGCGTGCGGCTCGTCGGGCCGTTCGTCGGCTCGCTCGACAACAACGGCGAAACGCTGCGGCTCTTCCGGCCCGACGATCCACCGCTCGATGAGCCCGGCTTCTACCCGAAACTTCCAGAGGACCAGGCGAAGTACAATGACGAGGCGCCCTGGCCGACCACGCCCGATGGCGGCGGCAAGTCGCTGACGCGTTATTCGCCGCTGCTGTGGGGGGACGACGCCGATAGCTGGGTGGCGGCGACGCCGTCGCCTGGCAGCTTCGCCCCGCCCCTGGTGGCCGACGCCAACCGCGACGGCAAAGTCGATCTGAGCGACTTCGGGCTGCTCAAGCAGGACTTCGGCAAGGTCGGCACAGGGCAGCGTAGCGACTTCAATGTCGACTACCGCGTCGATCTCAGCGACTTTGGCATGCTCAAGTCGAACTTCGGCTTGGGGGGCTCGGTGTTTGTCTCGGCGCTTGTTCCTCCCCGCCCAGCGCCCACATTCGCCATGGGCGCGAACGAACCTTCCGAGGCCGTCGCTGACGAGGTGGCCTTCGCCCTGGCCGCCGCGGGCGTTTCAAACACCCGCGACGAAGCGCTTCTCGATTGGCTCGATGAAGACGTGGCATAAGGAAAAAACGCAGCCAGGGCGCCGAACGGCGAAACGCCTCTCGAACGCCCTGGCTCGATCCGATTGTTCCTCTGCCGTTGTCTAGTCTTAACGGCGACCAACGCGCACGGAGGCGTCGCCGTAGTAGTCGTCGATCTCGCGCGACCAGTTGGGGTCGGCCATGTTCGGCCAATTCTTCTTGTCGAAGCCGGGGGCCTTCTCCAAGCGTTCCTTAGGCACGTCGAGCACGAACGTGGTGTCGTCCCCCACGGTCTTCATCCGCAGCGCGCCCCAAGGCACGGCGAACAGCTTGTCGCCCACGCCAAGGAACCCGCCGAACGACAAGGCGGCATAGCGGATACGCCCCGTGTTCAGGTCGATCACCAAGTCTTCGATCTTGCCCAGGTCTTCGCCCGCCGCGTTGTGCACCGGCAGGCCAACCAATTGGCTCGAGCGAAACGCCAAGCCGCGGTCCACGGCAGGGCGGCGGTGGGGCAGTTCGATGTCGACCACCGTGTTGCCGCGGGGGCCACGAATCTCAATCCCGCCCTCATCGCGCTCGATTTGCTGCGCACTGACCCATGCGGTCGATGCCAAGGCCACGACGGCCAGCGAGTAGATCAGCCTCTTCAACATGATTCGTCTCTCCCGAATTTGCTCGAACCGGTTTGTGTCGATTGCCGCCAAACGGGTAACGCAAGTCCCTTGCCAAAAGCGGCGTGAGTTTTCGCTGCGGCGGCCGGGAGGCCGCAAAGCGATTGGCCCCACTAGGCTTAGGTGGTACGGCCCAGCGGTCCCGCTGCCGGCGGGCTGGCCGTCGCGCGATCAGCCGACGACGGCCCGTTTCCCACCAGCGGCCGGCTTGCCCCTCTCCCGAGGTTCGCCTACAGTGACCCTCCGCCCCAGCCGCTTCCCCCGCTCCGCTTGCCCGGGTGGCCGATGAGCGAATCCGACGACCAGCAACCGCCGCCGGACGCCGCCGAGATCCCCGCGGCCGTCGTCAGCCGGCTGAGCCTTTATCTCCGCGAGCTGCAGCACCTGCTGCGCGATGGGCACGAAACCGTCAGCTCGAGCCAACTTGGCCCCCTGCTGGGTTTTTCCGGCGCTCAGGTTCGCAAGGATCTGGCCTACTTTGGCCACTTCGGCTACCCCGGCGTCGGCTACCGCTGCGACGAGCTCGTGGTGGCGATCCGCCGCATCCTGGGCACCGACCGCGATTGGCCGGTCCTGCTGGTCGGGACGGGCAACCTGGGGCGTGCCCTGATTGGGTACAAGGGGTTCGGCCAGCAGGGGTTTCGCATCGTGGCGGCCTTCGACATCGACCCCGAGAAGATCGGCGGCCTGATCGAAGGAGTGCCGGTGCATCACTTCGACGATCTGCCGGCCTTGGCCCAGCAACACACGATCCGTCTGGCGATCCTGGCAGTCCCAGCGGCGGCCGCCCAGCCGGTGGTCGAACGCCTGCGCGCCGCCGGCATCGAAGGCATTCTCAACTTCGCCCCGGTCACGCTGCTGCTCCCGCCAGGCATGCGCCAGGTGGGCGTCGACCTGGCGATCGAACTCGAGCAGCTTTCGTTCTCGGTGGTGAATCGGGGGTAACCGCCCGTCGGTTATGCTTCGGCATAACGATGCTGCGCGCCCGGCCGACGCACCCCCGGCTTCGTGCGCGTCGCTGTGGCGTTGTGCTGAAGCACAACCTACCTATGCTGCGCTTGTCGCGCGTCGGCGTCCGCCGCTACATTGCCTGCGGACGGGGCGCCCTCTCTTCCTCTCTTCAGGCGGTTTCGATGCAGGATCTTCCTCCCCGGCCGAGCGACAAGCCGGCCCGTTGGCAACCGGTCAAGGCGCTCGAGCGGCGCGTGTTGGGCGTGCTGATCGAAAAGGCGAAGACCACGCCCGACGCCTACCCGATGACGATCAACGGCCTAGTGACCGGCTGCAATCAGAAGAGCAACCGGTTTCCCACGATGGACGTGCAGCCGGAAGACGTGGAAGAGGCGCTCGAGCGGCTGCGCGAGCTGGGGGCGGTGGCTGAAATTATGGGAGGCGGCAGGGTGCCCAAATTCCGCCACTACCTCTACGAGTGGCTAGGGGTCGACAAGGTCGAGCTGGCCGTAATGGCCGAGCTGCTCCTCCGCGGCGCCCAAACCGAAGGGGAACTCCGCGGCCGGGCCTCCCGCATGGAGCCGATCGCCGATCTGCCGGCCCTGCGGACGATTCTGACCGCGCTCTCCGGCAAGGGGCTGATCGTGTCGCTCACGCCGGAGGGGCGCGGCCACGCCCTGACCCACAGCCTCTACGAGCCGCGGGAGCTCGAGCGGGTGAAGGCCGACTACGCGGCCATCGCCGCCTCGCAGCTCGGCAGCGACGACGGCGCTCCACGTTCCAGCCCCGGTGGCTCGAGCCGGGGTGGCGACTCAGGCGGCTGGCGCGAGGAGATTGCCCGGCTGGAGGGGGAGTTGGCCGAGCTGCGGCAAGAGGTTGCACAACTCCGCGCCGCATACGAAGCTGTTGCTACCGCCCCGCCCCGCTAGCGCAGATCGCAACCCGACGCGCGTCAGCGAGGGCGGCCCCGCTCCCCTGCTCACGCCTCGGTCTGCTGATGCCCCTCACGCTTCGACTCGCTCTTGCCGGCCTGTTGTTCCTGCTCGTTCCGGTGTCCGCCCGCGCCGAGAACTGGCCCCAGTTCCGCGGGCCCGACGGCCAGGGCCGCTCCTCGGAAACCGGTCTCCCGCTCAAGTGGAGCGCCAGCGACAACATCGCCTGGAAGGCGGAGCTTCCCGGCGAAGGCTGGTCGAGCCCCGTGGTGTGGGGCGACCGTGTGTTCGTCACCACGGCCACCGACGAAGGCGTTTCCTGCCGGGTGCTTTGCCTCGACCGCCGCACGGGCGCCGTGGAGTGGAACCACGAGGTCTTCCAGCAGCAGCAACTCCGCCGCAAAGAAGGCAAAAACTCCTACGCTACGCCCACGCCCGTCACCGACGGCGAGCGGGTATACGCCGTGTTCGGCGATGGCAGCATCGTAGCCCTCACGGTCGATGGCCGCGTGGAGTGGACCAACCGCGACATCAAGTTCTACAGCCAACACGGCCTGGGCGCGTCGCCAATCCTTGTCGGCGATCTGCTCGTCATGCCGTTCGATGGCAGCAGCGAAGGGCCGGACAAGCAAGTCGGTTGGAAGATCCCCTGGGGCGACGCCGTGCTCTTGGCCCTCGACAAGCGGACCGGCAAGGAAGTGTGGCGCGGCAACCGCGGCAAATCACGGATCGCGCACGTGACGCCAAGCCTACTTGTGCGCGATGGCGCTTCGCAGATCATCAGTGGCGCCGGCGACGTCGTGCAGGGCTTCGACCCGCGCTCCGGCAAACTGATTTGGAGCGTCTATAGCCAGGGGGAAGGGGTGGTGCCGTCGATCGTGCTGGGAGACGACCTCGTCTACAGTTGCTCCGGCTTCGAAGAGCCGACGATCCGCGCCATTCGGCCCGACGGCCACGGCGACGTCACCAAGACGCACATCGCCTGGGAGCAGAAGACCGGCGTGCCGAACCAGCCCTCGCTCTTGTACGCCAAGCCCTTCTTGTATTCGATTACCGATGGCGGCATCGTCGCCTGCTTCGACGGAGCGACCGGCAAAGTGCAGTGGCAAAAGCGGATTGGAGGCAACCACTCGGCCTCGCCGGTGTGGGCCGAAGGACGCATCTACTCGCTTTCCGAAAACGGCGAAACGGTGGTCTTCACCGCCGGGAAGAAGTTCGAGGAGCTCGCCCGCAATGCGCTCGATGCCCGCTGTCAGGCCTCCCTGGCGGTGTCTCAGGGGCAGTTGTTCGTGCGCCGATCGGCACTTGGTGTGCATCGGGAAGAAGTAATTGATCGGTGAAGACTCGCTTCGCATTCGACTGCAGGACACCCCATGAACGACCGCACTGAGATTTCTCGCCGCCGCTTGCTGGGGGCAACCGGCGCCGCCGTCGTCGGCGCGGCCCTGCCGGCCGTCGCTCGCGCCGAGAGCGGCGCGAAGCCCGCGCCCCCCTTCCGCCACTGCCTGAACACCGGCACGATCCGCGGTCAGAAGGTGGGCCTCGCCCGCGCGGTCGAGATTGCCGCCGCGGCCGGTTACACCGGCATTGAGCCCTGGATCGAGGAGATTGCCGTCTATCAGCAGGGCGGCGGCTCGCTGCCGGACATGCGGAAGAAGATCGCCGACCTGGGCATCACGGTCGAAAGCGCCATCGGCTTTGCCCGCTGGATCTCGGACGACGAGAACGAGCGGCGCGAAGGGCTCGAGCAGGCCAAGCGCGACATGGAGCTCGTGAAGGCGATCGGGGGAGAGCGGATCGCGGCGCCACCGGCCGGCGCCACCGACAAGCCGGGGCTCGACCTGCTGCAGGCCGCCGGCCGCTATCGGGCCCTGCTCGAGGCGGGCGCCCAGATCGGCGTCGTGCCGCAGCTCGAGCTGTGGGGTTTCTCGCAGAACTTGCACCGCCTGGGGCAGGTGGCCTTCGTGGCGATCGAAAGCGGGCATCCCCAAGCCTGCGTGCTGCCCGACGTGTACCACATCTATAAGGGCGGCTCCGACTTCGCGGGGCTGCGGCTGTTCAACGGCCTGGCGATGCACGCCTTCCACGTGAACGATTATCCGGCCGACCCACCGCGGGCCACGATCAACGACTCGCACCGGGTGTTCTGCGGCGACGGCGTGGCGCCCTTGTCGGAGATCCTGCAGACGATCCACGCCTCTGGGTTCCGCGGGGCGCTGTCGCTCGAGCTCTTCAACCAGGACTACTACCGCCGCGACCCGCTGGCGGTGGCCCGCGAAGGGCTCGAGAAGACGAAGGCCGCCGTGGCGAAGGCGGGCTTTGTGCCGGGCTAGATAGCCCCGCAGGGGCGCAAGAAGTTAGCCCAGGGAAAGGTCAGCGCGAGCTGACCGCAGCCCTGGGTCAACCAGAAACGACCGGGAGAGCCCTGAAAGGGCGACAGAGGGACGATCCCGCGAGCTGCACTGCACGAAACCCTCGTGGCACATCGCCCGGATTTCTTTCGCCCCTCTGGGGCTCTTGGTTTCCATTTCCCGCATCCCAGGGCGGCGTCCGGCTGGCGCCGGCCTTGCCATGGGCTATTCTCGGTCGCCCCGAACAGAATCGCCGTTGGCGCGCTGGCTGGCGTCGCTCTCCTGCTCGCACCGCGGGTTAGTATGCGGAGCCGGTCCTCATGCTTGCACCGGTTTCGGGGCACTCGCACGGATCTGCCTATTCGCCCTGTCTTCGCGATGCTTCGGCCTTGCGGCGAAATCGCCTGCGGTCCTATAATCCCGCCCCGATTGCCCTCCCCCGGGTAAAACCAGGGTTGGGCGCTGCGCGCGTTTTCGTGAAACGGCAACGATGTTGCCGGAAAGCAACGCCGCGGGCGGCGGCGCGAGCCGCGCAATCGCTCATGGCTAGGGCCTTGGCAAAGGCCGCACAAGCACTTGCATCGCGGTTGATTGTCACAAGGAGGTGCAGCGCGATTTCGCTGATCGGCCGACCGCCCACTGGACGATGATGGGGGTGTTCACGCCTCCGCGCTCGCGAGGTCGAGTGATTGACAGGGAATGCGGCGCCGGCTGATTCGTGGCGAGATAAAATAGGATGACTAGGGCACGCGGCGCGTGCCGACTCCAGGAGGTCCGTTCACCCACTTTTCCGCAAACAGCCATCGAGGGCTGGGGTGAGCGAGACAAGCGAGTCGGCGCCGTTTGCACCGAGGCCATCCCCACCACCCGGCAAGATTCCGGTCACACTTGACAGCATGTCCACTGGACGGGAAAACGCCCGGAACGACGATCCTCACGGACCGTTCCGCCAGAGCCCAGCGGACTGCCCCTCGGGAGAAGCAGGAATGCAGATTTATGGCCCCGCGCAGATTCATGGCCCCCAGCCGCTGAACCCGCCGCATGCGGCGCGCTCGGCGCCCGCCGCCGCGCCCTCCGGCCAGAGCTACGTCGACGAGCTGCAGCTTTCCGACGCGGCCGACATGGCTGCCCGCGTTCACGATCTTCCGGACATCCGGCAAGACCGCGTGTCGGCCCTCCGCCAGGCGATCGCCTCGGGCACGTATGAGACCGACGACAAGCTGAATGTGGCCCTCGACCGGCTGCTGGACGAGATCGGCTAAGCGCAAAGCCGGCCGAGTCCGGCTTCTGCGACCAAACCAACCAAGGCCCGGCGGAGCTTCCGCCGGGCCTTTCGTTTTTGCGCCTGAGGCCGGTGGTGTGGGTGGGCGGCTGGGGTCGAGCGAAGCGAGCCCCCGCAAACCACCGCGGGAGCGAAGCCCGCGTGGGTGTGCAGCGTTGGGAAGGTTCAGGCCACCACGCGCCCCAACTACGCCGGCTTCGGAAACCGCTCCTGCATCCACGCTTCCCAAAGCGGCGCCTCGCGGGCGACCGTTTCGGCTGCGTTGTCGCCGTAGAGGTAGAAGTTCAGCGCAACCAGGATCAGTCCGCCGCAATCGATGGCGCCAACGGCGGCCACGCCGGGCGCGGTGTCGTCGAGCCGCAGCAGGGCGTCGTACGGCAGTTGGCTGACGTACTCCACGACGCCGCCGTGCGGGGGGACGCCTGCGGGGGACGTCCAGCGATGCCCGGCGCTTAGGCCTTTCAGTCCTAGCGCCACGGTCAGCCTGTCCCAGGCTTCCGCCTCGGTACCAGCGACCGGGGTCATCCACTTCATCACGGCCGACCGTTGGCCGCGGAAGTGCGTGAGATAGATCTGCAGCGTGCGCAGAAAGGCGGGCCAGCCGGCCGCGGCGCCTTCGAGCTGGCTGTCCCAGTCGTCCGCGTCGGCGACAAGGCTATGGACGATGCGGACGATGCAACCGCCACCCCCGCGCGCTGCAACGCTCCACTCGTTCGCCATGGGCGGCGAGCCGGGGACCCAGCCCTCGGACTGGGCCGCCCATTGCCGCGGCGGATCCCAGGCGGTCACGGCGGAACGGGACTTCATGCCCAAGCCGAAGTCCATTATTAGCGCGACGGGCTTCCCGCCTTGCTCTTCGAACTCCGCCGGCACGAACCAAGAGGAGATGCCTGGCCCCGTGGCGATGGCCTGCCAGACCTCCTCCGGCGCGCCGGGGACCTCGACTTCGACCTGGATCGAACGGCGACCGGACGCTTCCTTCGTCACACTCATGAATTGCTCCGCGGAACCGGGGAAAGGGCATTCGGAACTTCGCCCAACGCGATCCGGCCCGCCACTGCGCTGTTTTACCGCGTCTCGAGAATGCCGATCATCTTCTCGGCGACGCCTTTGGCGGACGCTGGATTCTGGCCGGTGACGAGATTGCCGTCAGCGATGCTGAAAGCAGCCCAGGGGCTGGTCTTGTGAAAGATCGCGCCCTGATTCGTCAGGGCCGTCTCCAGTTCGAACGGCACGTCGGACCGGGCGTAGTTCGCTTCCTCTTCGTTGGTGAACGAGGAAATCTTCTTGCCCTGCGTCAGATACGAGCCGTCGCTGAGCTTGACGTTGAGCAGCGACACCGGCCCGTGGCACACCGCGCCGACAACGGCGTTCCGCTCCCACGTCTCCCGGATGACCTTTTTCAGCAGCGGATTCTCCGGCATGTCGACCATCGGCGCGAGCCCGCCGGGAACGAAGATCGCGTCGTACTGGCTGACGTCGACGTCCGAAAGCTTCTTCGCCTTCTGCATGTCGGCCCACCCCTTGCCGACGAGGAAAGCCAGGTTGTCTGGATCGTTGGCCAGATTCAGCGCATCCAAGAACGGGGTGTCGCCGGTGAGGCTGGCAAAGTCGATCTGGTACTTCGCACGGTCGAACTCTGCGTACGGGTGGGCGACTTCCGGCAGGTAGTTGCCTGTGCGACGACGTTTCGGACCAATCTCGTGGGCGTTGGAAACAAGGATGAGCACCTTCTTGGGCATTGTTGTTTCTTCTCCGGCGGTCTCGCGTGTCGTCGAGCGGCGTCATTCTACCGATTTCGCGCGACGCGAGTTATAGGTTCGACGAGAGGCCGAAGAGATTTGCTTGAACCGTCGACGAGTCGCCGCGCAACGCATGCCGGTCGCTGCGGGGCCCTCGCTGTTGCGGCCAAGTCTGGGACGCTACGGCTGCGAATGGCCGCGCCGTTGGGCATGGCGGGCATGCATGAACTCTTCGCGAGTTCGCCGGGCATCCCAATAGTTGCGCACCTGCTGCGCCTGCGTTTGCGCCTGGATTTGGCGGGCTTCGGCCCAGACCTTCCCGGCCGCGGCGACATCGCGGTTGTATTGCCCCCACGACTGGACCAGCCGCGCCTGGCCACTGTAGATGCCCCCCAGCCCGCCGCCGTAGCCCGAGTATCCGCGATAGCCGTAAGCTCGTACGCGCGGTGCATAGCGCGCGCCGCCGTAATAGCCCAGTCGCACTTGGGCGGAGAGGGGCGAGGGGCAGCCCAACGACGCGAGCGCCAGAACAAGCGCGAACAGGCAGGAAAGCTTCATGGCCAACGCCTTCGTTTCGACGGACCGGCGCCCGAGAATCGGGGGAGATTGCGGTCGGCGGCCTACCTCCTATTGTATTCGCCTAAGTGGTGAACGAAGAGAATTGCGCGCACGGTCGCCGGTCGCTCCGCGATCCGCTGGAAACGATGCGCGTGGCGCTGCCGGGGTCGGAGGTAGGCGTGCAAATAAGCCCAAATTCCTCGACGAAACCGCAGGACGCCGGCCCATGCTGAGCACTTTCTCGCCAGTGGCGGCGAAGGCGGAAACGACAATTACATTGCCGTCACAATTCCAAGGGGTGTCTGCGGCGTCGTCTCTCGGAGGTCGGAGACGCGCAAGGCGTGGATACCCGCGCCCTCCCCTGGAAATCGTTAGTCTCCGAACCATGCGGCAACCCGTACGGCTGCCGTTGTGGTGGCACGCCGTGGCCGGCTATAGAATCGACCCGTGGCTCGTTCTCGCGGAGGCTCAGGCTATGGTCCGGCGCGCGTTCACGCTAGTGGAACTGTTGGTCGTAATCACCGTCATTGGCGTCTTGATTGCCCTGCTCCTTCCGGCTGTCCAGGCAGCGCGTGAGGCCGCGCGCCGGATGCACTGCAGGAACAATCTCAAGCAGATCGGTCTAGCATTCCTGACGCACGAAGAAACCCAACGGCATTTTCCCGCGGGCGGTTGGGGTGCGAATTGGGCTGGAGATCCTGATCGCGGATTTCACCTACGCCAACCCGGCCCTTGGGGCTATAACTTGTTGCCGCAGTTGGAGCAAGCCGCGCTTCATCAGCTCGGAGCGGGACAGGGGATCGAAGGAAAAGCAGCGGCGATCGCAACAGTCAGAGAGACCCCCAGGGCGATTGCGCCATCTTGGGTAGTCTGGCATAACTAGGGGCTGGTGGTCGTGTGTTTGTGGCGAGCGTGCTCGCTGCCGCGGTCGCCTGTCCTCGCCGGAGGCGCGCGATGCGCAAGACGACCCAGGCCCGAATCGCCACTCACTTCGCCGCGCTCACGGATCCGCGGCGCGGCAAGGCGACCTATCCCTTGATCAACGTGGTCACGATCGCACTGTGCGGCATGCTTTGCGGCGCCCGACGACTTCGTGTCGATCGCCGAGTGGGGCCGGCAGAAGCGCGACTGGCTGGCCAAGTTCCTCGACCTCTCGGCCGGCATTCCCTCGCACGATCGCTTCAACGCCATCTTCGCCGCTTTGAAGCCGGCCGAGTTCGAACGTTGTCTGTTGAGTTGGATCACCGCGCTGCATGAACTCAGCGGTGGCCAGCTCGTGGCCATCGACGGCAAGACGCTCCGCCGCAGCTTCGACGCCGCCAGCTCGAAGGCGGCCATCCACATGGTCGCCCGCCTGGGCCACGGCCAACCACATCAGCCTGGGGCAGGTGGTCGTCGACGCGAAGAGCAACGAGATCACGGCGATCCCCAAACTGCTGCAAATCCTGGAGCTTTCCGGGGCGCTCGTGACGATCGACGCCATGGGTTGTCAGACCGAGATCGCCCAAGAGATCATCGCCGCCGGGGCCGACTACGTGCTGGCGGTCAAAGGCAACCAACCCACGTTGCACGACGGCATCGTGAGCTTCTTCGACCAGCACTTGGAAGACGAGTTCGCCCGCGTGAAGGTCAGCCGACACGCGACGCAGGAGAAGGGCATGGGCGCGTGGAGCAGCGTCAATACGCGGTGTGCGCCGTGCCTGACGATCTGCCGGATGCGCGGCGTTGGCAGAACTTGAAGGCGATCGGCCTGGTGACCTGTGAAGTGGAGCGCGAGGAAAGCATCATGTCGAGCGCGGTATTACATTCTCAGCCGCAAGCTGACGGCGCGGAGCTTTGCGGCGGCCGTTCGCGGCCATTGGAGCATCGAGAACCGGTTGCACTGGCAGCTCGACGTCACGTTCGGCGAAGATCAATCGCGGCTCCGCAAAGGCCACGTCGACGCCAACGCCAGCATCCTCGCCGCGCGGCCCTCAGCCTGCTCAAGAACAACCACACCAAACAGCTGGGCCTCAAGAACAAACGCCTCGCGCTGGCTGGAGCGAAGACTATCTGCAAGAACTCCTCTTCGGAGCCTAAGTTATGGTGCAATCGCCCTGGAGAGACCCCCTTGTCAGTGTTCATGTGCCCCTCGAGGGGAGGAGCAACGTTCTTCACCGACGAACAGATCGCCTTCTCGAACGCCCCGTTTGACATCCTTCGCAAGCATTTGCGAAACCTGACGGTGCCGTGCGACTACGCGGCCAATGGCGGAGGCGAGTACATGAAAGGCGGTTCACCGCCGACCTTTCGCGACGGAGACAATCCATCCTTCCACTGGGATACCGACTTGAAGGGCGACACACTGTCTTTGACCTTTTCTGGGATCAACTACGTGCATCGTCTAGTCCGTGCCGCGGACGTCGAAGATGGTTTGTCGAACACATTCCTCGTGGGGGAACAATTCCGTTTTCTAGAATGCCGAACGAATGGCCGAGCTTGCGCCATTTTTTCAGAGAATTCGGATAATCCGGCATTCGCGGCAGCAGGACATTCGCCAGCCGGACCCGATTCGTCGTGGGCTCACAACCGGGCGTATGGTCGAATCGGTGCTGAAGTAAGGGTCCCCATTCCCGACATCAGCAAGATGGACGTCGTCGACGACCCCTTCTTGCGTATCTTCTCTCCCTGCGGAAGGTTTGGCAGTGCGCACGCTTCTTTGTGCCACTTCGTTCTCGGCGACGGTTCCGTGCGGCCGATCAGCTTCACGATTGACCCAAACGTCTATCTGCGATTATGCAACCGTGCAGACGGTGAGCCAATTCCGGCAGACATGTGGTAGCGCGACTCATCGGCACCGCAGCTCCGCTCATAGCCGCCCCTTCGTCTGCGAGTCCCGGCAGCTCTCGTAAGTCAGCCCTCTGCACTGCCTGCAGGGAACGCCGTTCAGGATCAGCGTAGCCACCAGCCGGAAGCGCCCGAAATGGACCGGGCATGCCACGGCCTGCGCCGAGATTGGCTTGGGGCAAAACGCGCTCTGGGGGCTCGCCTTGCGGCTCGACCCCAGCCACCCACGTTTCCGGCCGGGAAGCCGAGGCCAGGCAGCGCTTGTTCGCCCGGCGATCTTATCTAGAATGATTATTGAATTGCGCGGCTTATCTTTTCTTAGGCCCGCCCAGTCCCGTGCCCGGACGGCGCGGTTCGGCCGTCAGGCGTGCGAGCGAGAACTCATCATGTCAGAAGACTTTACGCTCGGAGCCGTTCAAGTCGCCCTGACGCCGATTCAGCGATTCGAGGAGTTTCTCCAGGCCCGCGGAAAGCGGATCACGCAGCAGCGGCGGATCATCGTCGAGCAGGTCTTCGCCGAGCATCAGCACTTCGACGCCGACGACCTCCTGGCCCACCTCGCCCGCGAGGTCGGCAGCCGCAAGGTGAGCCGGCCGACGGTCTACCGCACCCTCTCGGAGTTGGTCGACGCCGGGCTGCTCGTGAAGATGGACCTGGGGGGCCGGGCCGTGTACGAACACGACTACGGCTACCCCCGGCACGACCACCTGTACTGCGAGCGTTGCCACAACCTATTCGAGTTCCACAGCGACGAGGTCGAGCGGATCCGCGACGCCGTGGCCCGCGAGCGGCACTTCCGCGTCACGGGCCACCGCCTGATCATCCACGGGCTCTGCGAGAATTGCGCGCAAGCCCGCCGGCGGCCGAATCGGCGGCTGGATTTGATCTAAGCGGAAGGCGGCCGCGAACCTGGCGGGTCGCCTGAGCCACCTTGGGGCAGATGTTTCGTCCCTTGGCATCCCTTGGCCAAACGCCCATGCCCTTTGTCGATCTGGCCCTCGAACAGATTCGCTTTGCCCGCCGCTACACGCAGCGGCTGCTCGAGCAAACGCCGCGTGACGACTGGTTCCGCCAGCCGCAGGAAGGCGTGTCGCACATCGCCTGGCAAGTGGGGCACCTGGCGATGGCGCAGTATCGCCTGGCGCTCGAACGGCTGCGGGGAGACCGGCCGGAAGACGGGCAGTTGATTTCCGCCGAGTTCCTCCAGACCTTCGGCAAGGGCTCGGCGCCCGGTTGCGATCGGGCCAGCTACCCACCGGTCGACGAGATCGTGGCGGTGTTCGACCGCGTGTACGCCCAGACCGAGCGCGAGTTGCCCGGCTACGACGACCTGGCCCTCGAGGCCGCGCCCCTCAAGCCCCACTCCCTCTTCGACACCAAGCGTGGGGCGCTCCTCTGGTGCTCCCAGCATGAGATGCTGCACGCCGGGCAGATTGGCCTGCTGCGGAGGCTGCTGGGGCACTCGCCGTTGTGGTAGCGGTGTAGGATGTTAGGGTGGGAGTTCGTGGTCGCTCCATCGACACGGAACACAGGGCGATGATCGCAACACGCGTCCGGCTGGCGTTCTTCTCTGCTGCCGTGGCAATCGTCGCTGGCATCGCCGGCTACCTGGTCGGCCTGCTACGTTCAGCGCCGCCCCCGTTGGCGCTGCCGGCCGCGAACGAGGTGTGCTTCGTGGTCGCGCGGGCATTCAACTCGCCGCGAGAGGAACCGGACCTCGCGCCGTTTTCGCTCCGGCCCGAGTCCTTTGCCGACTTCCTGGCCAAGCTCGAGCCCTTTACGGAGGCTCGGGAACCCGTTCGCACGCCGCCGATCGGCGCCGCCTGGGTCAGCGGCTGCGACAACCGAACCTGGTTGATCGAGTGGCACTGGAACGGCAAGAATCCGCTGGAGTTCTCGGTGAACGGCGTACGGTACCAATGCACCGACTTCGAGCCGGTCGATGGCATTTGGCCCGACAAGGGGACGCAGATGGATATGTTCGTGCGGAAGCTTCGGCGGGCGCAGTCGGCCGAAGAAACCGAGTAACCCATGCCCGACTGGGATCAGCAGGCCCTGGCCGAGTTCTTGCGGCTCGCCGATACCGACGTCGCCGCCGCGGCGTCGTTCGCGCGGCGGTGGCCGCAGTGGTTGGCGCGCGGGGATGGCGAAGAGTCGCTGCTGCACTACCTGGCGGTCGAAGACGAACTCAACGCCGTCGACGCCTTGATTCAGGCAGGGGCCGACCTGCGTGATTCGATCGACTGGTTTAGCTCGCCGGTGTTCGATGTCGCGATGTTGGGATACCAGGATCTGCTGGCTCTGCTCTTGCGCAGCGGCTGCAGCGCCAACACCGCGAGCATCTCGTTGGGACTGACTGCGCTGCAATGCGCCATTGAGCACGGCCACACCGAGTGCGTGCGGCTGTTGCTCGCGGCGGGGGCCGACGTGGAGCGCGGAAGCCCTCTTGAGGGGCCGCCGCTGCACACGGCCGCAAAGGCCGATCAGGTCGAGCTCGCGGGCCTGCTGCTCGATGCCGGCGTCGACCCCAACTCGGCGGACACCTACGAGCGAAACACGGCCCTCCATCACGCGGCCCAGCGCGGCAACGCGGCCCTGGCGCGGCTGCTCCTTGACCACGGCGCTGCGCCAACTGCCGTGAACGGTGAAGGCCACACACCGGCCGACCTCGCCGCTGCAGCGGGACACTACGAAGTCGTCGCAGCGATATTGCAATGAACACGGCCGAGCAGCGAGACGGCCTTCGGCTCGTCTGCCGGCAAGCAGGGCACGAAACTAGCCCCACGTTTCCACGTGGGAACAAATCCCGCGCACCGACTCCTTGCGTGCCGGCTGGCACGCACCGAAGGAATTGGGCTGGGCTGCCGACCCCGCAGTCAACTGCGGGGCTATTTTCGGGTCGTCGCTAGCGCGACGAGGAAGTCCGCCTGTGGGTTGCTTCGCCCTGACCCAAATCCCGCCCCGCCCGCTTTCTCCTAACGGAATAGGCTTGCCGCCGGATCGGACCCGCCCCGCCCCGCGCCTTGTTGAGTCTCCCGCCCTCATCGGCATATAATCGTGCCCACTGGGGCCTGCAAGCAGCCGTCGACAGTGCGGGGAATGGTTCCAGGCGGCGCGCCCCTTAAAGCTTGCAGGGCCAGACTTTGCGTTTGCGAGCCTGAATGAAGCTGCGCGTCGGTCTCGTTGGTTTGGGAACCGGTTGGGAGAACCGGCACCGTCCGGCGCTGCGCGCCCTCAGCGACCGCTTCGAAGTCCGGGCAATCTGCGATCAGGTGTCGCACCGCGCCGAGCAGGCCGCCCGCGAGTTCAACGCCACCGCGGTCGACGGCTTCCGCTCGCTGGCCAATCGAGAAGACATCGACGCGGTGCTCATGCTCTCGCGCCAGTGGTACGGCACCCTGCCGATCCTGGCCGCCTGCGACGCCGGCAAGGCCGTGTACTGCGCCGCGGCCTGGGACCTCGATCTCGAGCAGACCAAACACATCAAGCAGCGGGTGGAAGACTCCGGCATTGCCTTCATGGCCGAGTTCCCCCGCCGCCAGGCGCCCGCCACGCTGCGGCTCAAGGAATTGATCGCCACGCGGCTCGGTCCGCCGCGGCTCCTCTTCTGCCATTCACGAAATCCGGCCGAGAACGACAAGCGCAAGCAGGCTCATTGCGGTCCGCAAGACTCCACGATGCACGACCTGGTCGAGCTCGTGGACTGGTGCCGGTACGTGGTGGGCCGCGAGGCGACGAGCGTGTTCGGCCTGACGCATCAGGCGGCTGACGCCGCCGGCGAGCCGCGCCGCGACTACGAGATGATGAGCCTCGACTTCTCCCGCGGCGACGTGGGGGCCGACGCCACTGCCCAAATCAGTTGCGGCCACTACGTGTCGGCCGGCTGGCCCGAGGCCGTGGCCTTTCGCCCCCCCGCGGCCCTGCAAGTGGCCTGCGAGAAGGGGATCGCCTTCATCGATCTGCCGGCCACGTTGGTCTGGTTCGACAGCGCGGGGCGGCACATGGAAACGCTCGACAGCGATCGCCCGGCCGGCGAGTTGCTGCTTGCGCAGTTCCATCGCGCAGTGACGAGCCTGCTGCGGAACACCTCGAGCCTGGAAGACGCCTACCGCGCCCTGACCGTGGTGCTCGAGGCCCGCGAGAGCCATGCCCGCGGAGCGCGGCGGTTTCTCGAGTTTTAGGCCGTTTGGCACTGAGAGCGTTTGGCGCGACTCATTCGTTCTGAAGCGAGGTTGCAGTGGAAGTCCCCCCGTCATTGACGGGGGGCTAATGGCGACTTGATTAGCCCCCGGCGAGTCGCCGGGGGAGAAGGATCGTTGCGGCCGAGAAGCCTGCGAAGAGCGGACTCCGTTCGGATCGGCGATGTTAGGAACAACGTTGTTACGGCGCTCGCAGCAAGGAGAGAACGGCACGATGTCGACGGCTACGCTCCCCACCATTCGTCAGCTTCCCCCCGGCGTGGTGAACAAGATCGCCGCCGGCGAAGTGATCGAACGGCCGGCGAGCGTGGTCAAGGAGCTGCTCGAAAACGCGGTCGACGCCGGGGCGCAGCGGATCGACGTCACCGTGGGCCAAGGGGGCCTCGACCTCGTACGGATCAGCGACGACGGCTGCGGCATCGCGGCCGACGAACTGCTGCTGGCGGTGGCCAGCCACGCCACAAGCAAGATTCGCGACGCCGACGATCTGTTCCGCGTCGACACCCTCGGCTTCCGCGGCGAGGCGCTGGCCTCGATCGCCGAAGTCAGCCACTTTCGCCTCCGCAGCCGGCCCCAAGGCGCTGCCGCTGGCGCTGAGCTCGAGGTCCGCGGCGGCCAGATTTCCGGCCCCACTCCCTGCGGCTGTCCGGTGGGCACGCTGGTCGAGGTGCGCAATCTGTTCTTCAACGTGCCGGTGCGGCGGAAGTTCTTGCGCTCCACGCAGACCGAAATGGGGCACGTGACCGAGGCCTTCACGCGGCTCGCGCTCGCCCTCCCTGGCATTCACTTCACGCTCCGGCACAACGAGCGCACCGTCTACGATCTGCCGCCGGCGGCCGACGTCCGCACCCGCGTGGCGGAGTTCTTTGGTCGCGAATTGGCCGATGCGCTGATCGAAGTCGAAAGCGTCGACCGCGACGTGCGGCTCTCCGGCTTCGTGGCGCTGCCCAGCCAGAGCCGGGCCAACGTCCGGATGCAATACTTGTTCTTGAACGGTCGGGCGATCCGCGACCGGGCGCTGCAGCATGCCTTGGCCGAGTCGTATCGGGGTTTGCTGCTCACCGGGCGTTATCCGATCTGCTTCCTGCGGATCGAGATGCCGGCCGATCTAGTCGACGTGAACGTGCATCCGACGAAGCTTGAGGTCCGTTTTCAGGACGGCGGGCAAATCTACTCGCAATTGCTCGGCACGCTGCGGACGCGATTCCTCTCGACCGACCTCACGGCCCGCGGCGTCGCCCCCATGGCGGCGCCTGCCGACGGGCCGGCCGCCGCGCTCGACGCCGAACGGGCAGCGCAGCTCCGGCAAGAACTGGTGGGCTGGGCCAAAGGGGAACTCGGCCTGCCCCCTGGCGCGGGAGCGGCCGAGCCGCCGCTGGGCGAGCCTGCGCTCGATTGGCGCGGGGCGGCCTTGGGGACGCGGCCGCTCGAGCTCGTAACCCTCGACGAAGCGGCGACGGCCGCGCCGGGACGTCGGCTGCCGACGCCCTCGGCCGTTGCGCCCCCCACCGCGTCCCCCTGGCGGGGCCCGTCGCCCGCCGTGCAAATGCACAACCGCTACCTCGTGGCCGAGGTCGAGGAAGGGGTGATGGTGATCGACCAGCATGCCCTGCACGAGCGGGTGCTCTACGAGCAGTTCCGCGAGCGAGTGCTCTCGGGCGAACTCGAAGCACAGCAATTGCTCGCGCCCGAGCCCGTGCCGCTCACCGCCGCCGAACTAGCCGCGGCGATCGAGGCCGCCGACACGCTCGCGCAACTCGGCGTCCGCGTCGAGGCCTTTGGCGGCGACACGTTGCTCGTGCGCAGCCTGCCGGCAATGCTGGGCAGCGTCGACCCGGCCGAGTTGGCGCGGGAACTCGTCACGCGGCTGATGGATTGCGGCCCCACGCCCCAGCGCCGCGATTTGCTCGACCATCTGCTGCACACGCTGGCCTGCAAGGCGGCGATCAAGGCCGGCGACCCGCTCGCGCCGGACGAGGTCGAGGCCCTGCTCGCGCAGCGGCATCTGGCCCAAGACGCCCATCATTGCCCTCACGGCCGCCCCACGGCCCTGGTGTTTACCCGGCAAGAGCTGGACCGCCAGTTCAAGCGGACCTAGGCTTGGCGCATGCGGCTGATCTACCTCGACTACAACGCCTCGACGCCCCTGGCCCCCGCGGTGCAGGAAGCGATGCTCCCCTTCTTGGCGGAGCACTACGGCCATCCCGCCAGCGGCCACGTGCTGGGGCGGGCAAGCCACGAAGCCATTGAGGACGCCCGCAGCCGCGTTGGCACGCTGTTGGGGGTGCCGCCTGAGGAAATCGTGTTCACCTCGGGGGGAACCGAGAGCAACAACCTGGCGCTCAAGGGGCTGGCCTTCGGCCGGCCCGAGCGGCGGCGCGGGCACGTGATCATTTCGGCCTTGGAACACGCGGCGGTGGCCGAGCCGGTGCGCTGGCTCGCGCAGTGGGGCTGCCGCGTGACCGTGGTCGGCTGCGATGCCCGCGGCGTGGTCGATCCCGACGACGTGGCGGCCGTGTTCGAGCCCGATACGTTTCTCGTGAGCCTGCTCCACGCCAACCACGAGATCGGCACGATCCAGCCGGTGCGGGCGGTGGCGGAACTCTGCAACGCACGCGGCGCTCTGTTTCACACCGACGCCGCGCAAAGCGCCGGCAAAATCTCGACGATGGTCCATGAGCTCGGGGTCGATCTGCTGTCGATCGCCGGGCACAAGATGTACGCCCCCAAGGGAGTCGGGGCGCTCTACGTTCGCCGCGGCGTCAAGCTCGTGCCGCTCTTGCACGGGGCCGCCGACGAGCGCGGGCTGAGGGCCGGCACGGAAAACGTTTCGCAGATCGTGGGCCTGGGCAAGGCCACGGAACTGGCCGCCAAACACACGGCCAGCGCCGCCGAGCACCTCTCGGGGCACCGCAACACGCTGCTCACGCGACTGCGCGAAGCCGTGCCGGAGTTGAGCGTGAACGGCGAAGGGGCGGCGCGGCTGCCAAACACGCTGAGCGTGAACTTCCCCCGCGTCGACGCCAGCCGCCTGCTGCGAAGGATCCCCGACCTGTGCGCCTCGACCGGCGCCGCCAGCGATTCAGGCGAGCACGGACTTTCGCCCACCCAGGCGGCGATCGGCCTCACGCCGGAAGTCGCGCGCGGCACGGTGCGACTGAGCCTTGGCTGGCAAACGAACGAGAGCGACGTGGAACGGGCGGCGAGCCTGCTGGCCGAGGCTTGGGAGGCGCTGCGGTAGGGCAGATCGCCGGACGCGCCGTTGCGTTTATTTCGTTTGCGCCCTATGATGCCCACAGAGGGAAACCATGGGCGAACATCTGCCGACGATGTCTGGCGCTGTCTTTCCGACGGCTGAAGACGCCCTAATCGCGCTCGACAGCAGCCGCAGGCTGGCTAATTTGGCGGCCGAAGGCCAAGAGAGCCTGCCGCAGTTTCACCTACAGTCCAAGGAGCTGGCCGATCCGCCCGTGGCGCTACCTGCGGTCGCGGTGCGCCTGCTTAGGGAGATCCTGGCGGAACTGGCGAAGGGAAACGCGGTTGCGGTCCTGCCGGTCGACGCAGAGTTGACCACTCAGGAAGCGGCCGACCTGTTGCATGTGTCCCGGCCCTTCCTGGTCGAACAGCTCGAGCAGGGGGTCATTCCCCATCGCAAAGTTGGCACGCACCGTCGGGTACGGGCACAGGATGTGATCGAGTACAAGCACGCGCTCGATCAAAACCGACTCAAGGTCCTGGACGAGCTCGCCGCTCAGGCGCAAGAGCTCGACATGGGCTACTGACCTTGTGTCGGACTGTGCTTCTCGATGCTTGCGTGCTCTATCCGGCGCCGCTGCGCGATCTGCTGATGCATTTGGCGGTGGCCGATGTGTTCCACGCCCGCTGGAGTGACGCCATTCACGACGAGTGGATAGGCAGCCTGCTCGCGAAGCGGCCCGACCTGCGGCGAGATCAACTCGAACGCACCCGTCGTCTGATGAACTTGCATGTGCGCGACTGCCTCGTCACGGGCTACGAGCACCTGATTGACGGTCTCGCTCTGCCAGACTCGAGCGATCGGCACGTGTTGGCCGCCGCGATTAAAGCCGGCGCTCAGGTGATCTTGACCTTTAACTTGGCGCATTTTCCTGACGCGGCGCTTGCCCCTTTCGGCATCCAAGCAAAGCACCCCGATGAAGAACTTGTGCAGCAGTTTGCGGCTTCGCCTGCGGCCGTGTGCGGCCGCTCGCCGGCAGCGTGAAAGTTTGCGAAACCCGCCCAAGAGCGTCGACGCGTATCTGGCCACATTGGCCGCGCAGGGGTTAGAGCAAACGGTTGCCCAGCTCCAAGCAATGCCCGCTCTGCTCTAGCGGCGCCCGCTGGCGGTTCCACGTCTACGTCCTACAATGGCGGCCTCCGCCCCTCGCTTGGCCCCAAGGCCCGCCCGCGCCACTTAGCAAGGCACTCGCTTGATCACCAAAGTCACCGGCAAGATTCTCAAGGTCGAAGACGAGCAGCTCACCCTCGGCGTGGGCGCCTTCGAGTACGAAGTGCTGATCCCCGAGTTCGCCCGCCGGCAGTTGCAGCACCAGCTCGGCGAGCAAGTGAGCCTGCACACGATCGAGTATCTCGAAGGAAACCCTATGCAGGGGCGGATGACGCCGCGCTGGATTGGCTTCCTCAGCGAGATCGAGCGGGAATTCTTCGACCTGTTCTGCTCCGTCGACGGCGTCGGCGTGAAGAAGGCCCTGCGGGCCATGGTGCGGCCTGTGAGCGAGGTCGCCACGTCGATCGAGGAGCAGGACCTCAAGTCGCTCGCCGGGCTGCCAGGCGTCGGCCCTGCCACGGCCGAGCGGATCGTCGCCAAGCTCCGCCGCAAGGTGCCCAAGTTCGCCCTGCTGGTTCCCCGCGACGAGCTGCCGGAAACGTCCACCGAACGCGACACCGTGGGCCAGGCCTTCGATGCGCTGCGCTCCCTCGGGCACTCCGAGGCCGATGCCCGCAAGTTGCTCGACGCTGCCCTCGAAGGCAAGAAGAAGTACAAGGACGTCGAAGAACTGCTGCGGGCGGTCTACCAGTTGCGGCGGGGGTAGCTGACCGGATCGCTGGGCAAGCGAGGATCGATGGTTATCCCGTGCCGTCGACTCACTTTGTATGCTGAGGGGGCGTTTGACGGCCGACGCCTGCCTCCCAAGATTCCGAGCCGTGCGGCGAACCACGTTCGCAACCACCACTTCAGTTCCCCATGTCCACCGTCGCCGATCTTCGCCCTCGCGTCACCGACGACGTTTCGCCCCCCACGGCGGCGCTCTGCCCGACGTGCGGGGCGCCGGTCGCGGGAAACGACCACTTCTGCCCTTCCTGCGGGGCAGGACTGGCCACGGCGCCGCCGCCTGAGGCCCAGCGGGTCGATCAAAAGCACTTCCGCTGCCAAACCTGCGGCGCTGAGGTGGCCACCGATCCGGACCAGCGGAGCTACGTCTGCCCGTTCTGCGACTCGACCTACGTGCTCGAGTTCTCTCCCGATCCCGGCCGGCAAGAACCGGAGTTCGTGATCGGCTTCGCCGTGACGCCGGAGCAGGCGCTCGAAAAGTTCCGTGCCTGGATCGCCGACAACGCCTGGTTTCGCCCTGGCGACCTGCGGCTGGCGAAGATCGAAGACAAGCTGCGGGGGGTTTACCTGCCGTTCTGGACCTTCTCGATGCTGGCTGAAGGCGTGTGGAGCGCCGAGATCGGCGAGTATTGGTACCGCACCGAGACCTACGTGACGATGGAGAACGGCAAGCCGGTCACGCGCACCCGGCAGGTGCAAGAGACGGAGTGGTGGGATCTCTCCGGCCGGCACCACCGCTACTACAACGGCTACTTGGTCTCCGGCAGCCGCGGACTCAAGCAATCGGACGCCGAGCGGATCAAACCCTTCTTCTTGCCGGCCATGAAACGCTACGATCCCAGCTTCTTGGCGGGCTGGCTGGCCGAAGAGTATTCGATCAACCGCGACCAGGCCCTCGACGCCTGCCAAGCCGAGTTTTCGCGGCGTCAGTTGAGCGACGTGGCAGGCTTCCTGCCGGGCGACACGCACCGCAGTCCGCGCCTGCACACCGAGTTCAGCCAGGTGACGAGCGACCTGGTGCTGCTGCCGATCTACCTGCTCAGCTACCGGCACCAGGACCGCGTGTTCCGGTTTTTGATCAACGGGCAGACCGGCCGCGTCGACGGCGACAAGCCGGTTTCCTGGAAGCGTGTCAGCAGCGTCGTGGGGTTCGCCATCGCGGCGATTCTGATCCTCATCCTCTTGCTGTGGCTGTTCCGCTAAGCCGATCGCCGCCTGCCATGCCTCCTCTGAGCCGCTGTTCGGTTTGTCAGTCGCTGCTCGACGAAGAAGACCTGTTCTGCGCGAACTGCGGGACCGAGGCGCCGCACGCCGCCGAGGTCAAACGCTCCGAGGCGCGCACCAGCACGCACAACTTCGTCTGCTCAGGCTGCGGCGCGGCGATGAGCTACGACGCGAGCGCCGGCGCGCTCCGCTGCCCGTTCTGTGGGTCGACGCAGCTCTCGGCGCGCCCCGACCATCGTGAGATCGCACCCGAGTGGGTTGTGCCCTTCGCCGTTTCGCACGAGCAGGCCCTCGGCCTGCTGCGCCGCTGGCTAGGGCAAGGCTTCTGGCGGCCGGGCGACCTTTCGGAGCAGGCGCTCGTCGTCTCACTCACGCCGGTGTACGTGCCCTACTGGGTGTTCGACGCGCAAACGCACACTTACTGGACCGCCGACACCAGCCGTACGCCCGCAGGCGCTAAATCGGCGTGGTATCCGATTGCCGGTGAGCGGCAAGGCGAGTGCCGGGGGTTGCTTGTGGGCGCAAGCGGAGCGTTGACCGCACGCGAGACGGCCGCTCTGGCCCCTTTTGACCTCGATCACGCTCAAGCGCCGGATCAGGTCGATCTCGACAACGCGATCACCGAGCAGTTCGGCGTGGAGCGGAAGTTGGCCCGGCCATTGGCGGTCCAAGGCATCGAATTGCTCGAGACGCGGGCCTGCGAGCAGCTCGTGCCAGACAAGGCGCGGAACGTGCGGGTCAACGTGCTGGTGGAAGGGTTGACCAGTCAGCCGGTGCTGCTGCCCGCCTGGATCATGGCCTATCGCTATCGCGACCAGCTCTTCCGCTTCGTGGCGAACGGGCAGACGGGCAAATGCACGGGCACCGCGCCGACGTCGCTGCGAAAGATCGCCGCAGCGATCGCGATTGCGGTCGGAGTGGTCCTGCTGATCCTCTTGCTTTCGTCGCTGGCGCGGGGCGAGGCGCCGCGCTGGCCCTCAGTGGCGGCAATCCAGTCACTCTTTGAAGCTGATCGTGGTCGGGCCGAACTCGGCCTCGCCTTCGGAGACCAAGAGTCCCGCGCCCCCCGAATCCCGCAGCGCGAGCGCCTGGGACACATCCTTGTGCATCAACTTACCGTTGCACCATACGGCGCGGACCCCTTCGGCGCCGCATTCGACATCGAGTCGAAGCGGAGAATTAGGGTGAAAGCTTCCTACAGCCGCCCCAGGCTGCTCCAACGCCTGGGAGCCTTGAAACAAGATTCGCTGCCATTGCAGGCTGTATCGGCCGTTGCCGCTTTTGACAAAGACGATCGCCTGGGCGGTGGAGCTCGACTGGCCATCTAAGGATCGGGCGTCGTCAAAATAGAGTCCGGCCCGGCCCGTGCGTGCGTGTAGCGTGACCGTAGTCGAAAGGCGATAGACGCCCCGTTCCAGCGTGCCCAGCAGCACCATGCCGGGATGCTCTCCCGCGGCAACTCGATAACCCCCTTGGTCCGTGAGGGTCAGAGACTCGCCCTCGTGCCCACGGGACCAATGGGCGGCCCGTGGATCTCTAGGCAGTGGCTCAGCCGGCCGCCAGCGTGGGATAAGCCAGAAGGCCAATCCGCCGCCGGTCAACAGGAGCGCCAGCAGAACGGCCAGTGCGCCTCTGCGCGACACGCGCCGCCCCGCGGACTTGAAGTTGAACAGCGTCGACAACTGAGCGCGAGGAATGCGCACCGTGTCGTCGACGTGGTGGCCGGCCCGTTTCAGCAAGTCGATCGGATCGCTGCCCGCCGCAAAGCGTGCGAGCGCCGTGGCGACCTCGGCGGCTGAAGCCGGGCGATCCTCGGGGCGCTTGGCGAGCATCCGCTCGAGCAATTGCTCGAGCGCGGCCGGAATCTCGCTCCGCTGCGAGCGCGCCGCGGCCGGCGCGCGCTGGCAATGGGCCTCGGCCTTCACACGATAGCTTTCCGGCAGATCGCCAAACGGCGGCCGGCCCACCAGCAATTGGTACAGCGTGCAGCCCAAACTGTACACGTCGGCCCGCCGATCGACTCGATCGGCGGAAATCCACTGCTCGGGAGCAATGTAGTCGGCCGTGCCCAGCACCACGTCGCGCTCGTCGGTGCGGTCGTCGGTGCGTTGCGACGCCAGGCCGAGGTCGAGAATCTTCACCACCCCTCGGTCGGAAAGCAGCAAGTTCGAGGGTTTGATGTCGCGGTGGACCAGGCCATGGGCATGGGCGTATTCAAGGCCGACCGCCGCTTGGCGCACGAGCTCGCAGGCATCGGCGATCGGCAGCTTGCCCAGCGCCCCCAGCAATTGGGATAGGTTGAGCCCGCTCACGAACTCCATCACCAGGAAGTGATGCCCTTGTGCCTCCTGAGCGTCGTGGCCGACGACGATGTGCGGATGCTCGAGCCGGGCCACCGCCTCGATTTCCCGATAGAATCGCGCCAGGTCGGGCGCGTTGGCCACGCGGCTGGGATGCAAGAGCTTGAGAGCTTGCTCGCGCTTCATGACGACGTGCCGGACACGATAGACGATGCCCATCCCTCCTTCGCCGATCACCTCGAGCAACTGATATTGCCCAAGCTGTTGAGGGACGGGCTGAGACGCGGGCGTCGACGCGGGCGGATCGGGCGGCGGCTCGTCGAGCGAGTTCCGCCAACTGGTGGGAAGATCGAGCCCGCACTTCTTGCCAAGCTGGGAGAGCATCGCCAAGAAGTGGCTCTTGTCGGGTTCGAGCCCGGCGTCGGGCGATCGTGGCCAGAGGGGCGAACTCAAGGCAGCAGAGGCGAGCGGGTCGCGCTTGCTGTCATCGAGTTCACCGAGCCGCGCCTGGCACAGCCGGCACTCTCCCAGGTGCGCCGTCATGTCGGAGAGGTCGTCAGCCGCAAGCTGGCCAAACAAGAAGGACCGCAGCCGCTGAGGCGAGGGGCAGTCAGACTTCGCGCCGCGCGGTTCTGCGTCGCGGCGGATCACTGCCGCTCCTCCATCACCTCGCGCAGGCGGGCTAAGATCCGGGCATTCGTCTTGTAGATCTGATTGCGCGACACGTTCAGATCCTGCGCCACTGCAGCCGGTTGTTCCCCATTGATGACGACCCGCGCAAACGCCTCCCAGTTCTCGGGCGAGTATTCGCGCTTGACGAGCAGCAACATCGAATCGGAGAGGCGGTCGCGAAAGTACGGGTCGAGCAGCGGGTTGGGCGCAGGCGTCGGGGCAGGCATTTGCTCCAGCCGTTTGTAGGCCCGCGTGCCACCGGTTGGCAAATCGAGCCGAATGCCGCGCTCTCGGCACTTGTCGGAGAGCTTGGTGCGGGCGATGGCGCGGAGCCAGGCGCGCAGCGCGCCTTTTTCGCCGTTGTGGCTGAAGCGGTCGATGCCATCGCTGGCCGCCAGCAACACGTCCTGGAGCAGCTCGTCGCAGTCATGCTGTCGCAGGCCGGCCGCGCATCCCATCGCGTAGACCTGCCAGAGAGTCTTGGTCAACACGCGGCGCCAGGCGGTGTCGTCTCCCGCCTGGAGCGAGTTGACGAAGCGGATCGAGGTGTGGCTCCAGTAGTGACGTTCGAGCGAGAGGGGGAGGTGCTCGGTCATCAAACTCTCCGCAGACGAGGTGTGCGTTTCCCCCGAAGGACCCGAGGTGCCATGCGTCGTTCCTTCGCATTCCATGCTAGCCCGTGTGCTATCCCGGCCGCAATCGGGGCGGCGGCGAAAGCCTGGCAAACCTTACGGCCTCTGTGGGTCGGGCCAGGGGGGCAGACGCCGAGCTTGGCGGATCGGGTTGACGTCGGCTGCCGACAACTCGTAAACAAGCAGCGAGTAGCCGATCCGGTCGCTCGGAGCGAGGTCCAGGAAGTACGACAGGTCTGTCTGCCCCTCGATCGTCCACCGCCAGCCCCCGGCGCCGTCCGGCATCACCTGCTCCATGCCCCGCAGGAGGCTCACGTCGACGACGTGCAGACCGGGAATGGGGCCGAGTTCGGCCCCGGGCGCGGCTTGCCGCGCCGCCTTGCCGGCCGCCGGCGCGGCAACCTTCGCGGGGCCCAACGGCGGGGTTGTGAACGAGAGGCCGGCCATCCTCGGGTCGAAGTTTCCAAAGTACGCCAGGTGCAGCTTTTCCTGCTGCTTGCCGTTTCGCGCGAGCCACTCGCGCAGCAGCAGCAGATCCTGCCCCCAACTGATGTTGCTGTCCACCAGGTGCTCCGAGCCCCGCAGGGGTCCGCCCACCAGCCGGTTGAAGAACGAAGCGTGGTGCGGATAAACGCTCAAGCTCGCGAGCGCCGTGCATCCTGCCAAGACGGCCACTCCCATTCGTTGCAGGCGCGACGACTCGCCTCCCAGCAGCCGGCCGCAAAACACAAACGCAAACGGAAACACTGGCAATACATATCGTAGGTGGTGGCTAAAGCCCGTTTGCGAACTCACGAACGCGAGCAGCACGAGCGGCGGCCCGAGCACGCAGATCAGATCGCGGCGCGATTCCCCGTCGCCGCGGCGCCCCGCCAGGATGGCCCAGACCAACAGGGCCAGCGTGCCGAGCGGAACCTTGATGCCGAGGCCGTAGAGATAGTAGTACCACCAGCCGCCATGCTTCCACTGCCCGTGCAGGTAAGACCGAAAGCCGAATTCGAAGTCGAGCTTTTGCAAGTCGATGCCGGCCAAATACGCCCGCGGCAGCGGCGCCGGCAACGCTCCCCACCACTCGCCGCGAAAACGATTGTTCGGGGTTGCTTTGGTTGCGAGCGGACCTCCGAGAGCATGGCTGTAGTAGTCGTACTTATCGATCCGAGCGAAGCTGCCGCGGAACAGATAGCCGAGATTGAGCACGTAGAGGCCCAGGACCAGAATCACGATCAACTGCCCCAGCTTGCCGCGCGATGGCCCGCGCACACACAGCCAAAACACGGGCCAGAGCACGAACAAGATCACCCAGGTGAACTTGCTCAGCTCAGCCACTCCGAGCGCGGCGCCGGCCGCCAGTGCGTTCAACCAAGTCGGCGCGCCCAGCCAGCGCCAAAAACGATAGCCGGCCAACACGCCGAGGGCCGTCGCCGCCAAGTCCGGCGCGATCCATTGGCCGCTCCCCAGAATGTTGGGGCAAAAACACCAGAGCCACACGCTGAGCAGACCGCCCCACGGGCCGTACAAGTCGCTCGCCCACCGGTAACACACCCAGCCTCCCAGCACGGCGAACGGCAAGCACATCCACCGTGCCAGCGTGTAGAGCCAGAACGACCGCTCCTCGTTTGCGGCGATGAAGGCGCGGCCCAGCTGAAACTCCGGACGATTGGCCGGGTTCGTCTCCCCTAGCGCCGTCCAATCGACCTTATGCTCGACGAACAGCAGCGGAATCGCCGCCCAAGTGCGCACCAGCGGCGGATTGTGCGGATACACGTCCTCGCGGCCTCGCTCCCAATACGCCAGACCCGCCGGCAGGTGCGCCGTTTCGTCGAACGTGGGGCTGTGAATCCAGGCGCCGTAGGCCAAAAGGCCCACCTGCAGCGCGAGGAGCAGCGTCGCCAAGATGCTGGCTCGGTGCATGGGGTGTTTTCCTCCAAAAAGAGGCGCTCGCCACGGCGCGCTGATCCTAGATTTAAGTTGCGGCGCAGGCCGGCGTCGAGCCCCGACCTTGGCGGCTCCCAACCCCGAAAACGCTTGCAGACCGCCGTCCGAGCGAGAATACTTAACGCAGTTAGCTTGCCCACCTGAGACACCCCCCCTTTGCGAGCCGGCGCCGTTCGGCGTTTTGGCTGCCGTTCTCCCCGGAGCACTCGACATGCGTTGGAAGCGGATCCTCCCCCTTTTGCTCGCCCTCCTTGCCTGGGGCTCGGCCCTCCCCGCCGTCGCCGCCAGCCTGGAGGTTCAGAAGGGGGACCACATCTGCCTGATCGGCAACACGCTGGCCGAGCGCATGCAGCACGATGGCTGGCTCGAAACCGCGCTTCAGCAGCGGTTCCCTGAGCACGAGCTCGTGATCCGCAACCTCGGTTTCTCCGGCGACGAACTCAAGCTGCGGCTGCGGTCGAAGAACTTCGGCACGCCCGACCAGTGGCTGGCCGGCAAGGCGCCGCCGCCGGAGGGCTTTACGGAGAACCCCTTCGAGCACACGAACACCCAGGCCGACGTGATTCTGGCCTTCTTCGGCTACAACGAGTCGTTCGCCGGCGAAGCCGGACTCGAGCGGTTCAAGCAGGACCTGGCCGAAACGCTCCAGGGAATGCTCGACCAAAAATACAACGGCGAATCGGCGCCGCGAATCGTGCTCTTCTCGCCCATCGCCCACGAGAACCTCCACAACCCCAACTACCCCGACGGCTCGGCCAACAATGCTCGGCTGAAGCTCTATACCTCGGCCATGGCCGAGGTGGCCAAGGCCAAGGGCGTGACCTTCGTCGACCTGTTCACCCCCACGCTCGCGGCCTACGCCAAGGCGAAAACGCCCTGGACCACCAACGGCATTCACCTGAACGAGCAGGGCAACGCCCAACTCGCGGCGATCATCGACGAAGCGCTCTTCGGCAAGCCCGAGCGGGCCCTCGACGCCATCGACAAAGAAAAGCTCCGCCAGGCGGTGCTCGACAAAAACTACCACTGGTATCACCGCTATCGCACCACCGACGGCTTCTCCACCTACGGCGACCGCGCCTTCCTGCGGTTCGTTGGCGGGCAGAGCAACTACGAGGTAATCCAGCGCGAACTGCAAGTGCTCGACGTGATGACCTCGAACCGCGATGAGCGGATTTGGGCCGTCGCCCAAGGCAAGGACCTGACGGTCGACGACAGCAACACGCCCGAGTTCATTCCGGTCGAAACCAACAAGCCCGGCCCGCTCCCTGGCGGCAAGCATAAATTCCTCTCGGGCGAAGAAGCCATCTCGAAAATGGAACTCCACCCGCAAATGCAGGTGAGCTTGTTCGCCGACGAGAAGATGTTCCCCGAGTTGATCAACCCCGTGCAAATGGCCTGGGATCCGCAAGGCCGCCTGTTCGTGGCGGTCTGGCCGACCTACCCGCACTGGAAGCCGAAAGTGGAGGAGATGAACGACAAGCTCCTCGTTTTGGAAGACACCGACGGCGATGGCAAGGCCGACAAGTGCAGCACCTTTGCCGACAAGCTGCACAACCCCACGGGCTTCGAATTTTGGAACGGCGGGGTGTTGGTGGCCATGGCCCCTGACTTGCTGTTCATCAAGGACACCGACGGCGACGGCAAGGCCGACGTCCGCGAGCGCGTGCTGCATGGGCTTGATACGGCCGACACCCACCACACGGCCAACAGCTTCACGCTCGATCCCGGAGGCGCCCTCTACTTCCAGGAAGGCACCTTTCACCACTCCCAAGTGGAAACCCCCTACGGACCGCCGGTGCGGCTGGCCAACGGCGGCGTCTTCCGCTTTGATCCCCGTACGCGCAAGTTCGAGGTCTACGTCACCTACGGCTTCGCCAACCCGCACGGCCACGTGTTCGACCGTTGGGGCCAAGACTTCGTCACCGACGGCACCGGCAACGAGCACTATTGGGGCGCGGCCTTCTCGGGGCATCGCGAATTCCCCAAGAAGCACCGCAGCCTGCGCCACATGCTCGACAACAAGGGGCGCCGCCCCTGCCCCGGCACCGAGCTGCTCTCGAGCCGCCACTTCCCCGACGACATGCAGGGCAACTACCTGATCGGCGACGTGATCAACTTCATGGGCATCATGAACTATCGCGTCCGCGACGAAGGCTCGGGCTTCTACGGCGAAGACAGCGACCCCATCATCCGCTCGACCGATCCGAACTTCCGTCCCTCGGACTTCGAGATCGGCCCCGACGGCGCGCTCTACTTCACCGATTGGCAGAACCCGATCATCGGCCACATGCAGCACAACTTGCGTGATCCCAGCCGCGACAAGATTCACGGCCGCGTCTATCGCATCACGCACAAGGAGCGGCCGCTGCTCACGCCGGTGAAGGTCGCCGGCGAACCGATCGAGAAGTTGCTCGACCTGCTCAAGGAGCCGGAAAACCGCGTGCGCTATCGGGCCCGCATCGAGTTGAGCGGGCGGCCCACGGAAGACGTGGTGGCGGCTTCGAAGAAGTGGATGGCCGGCCTCGACAAGGACGATCCCGAGTACGAGCACCACCGGCTCGAAGGGCTGTGGGTGCAGCAGCACCACAACGCCGTGGACGAAGAGCTGCTCAAGCAGGTGCTGCGGTCGCCCGATTTCCGTGCCCGCGCCGCTGCCACGCGAACCCTCTGCAACCTGCGCGACCAGGTGAGCGAGCCGCTGGTGCTGCTCAAGGCGCAGGTCAACGACGAGCATCCCCGCGTGCGGCTGGAGGCGATCCGCGCCCTGAGCTTCTTCCAGGGCGCCCAGGCGGCCCAGGCCCAAGAGATCGTGCTCGACGCCCTGCTCTATCCCGACGACGACTACATCAAGTACACATTGCGGGAAACGATGGACGCGCTCGAGGACGCGACGAAAACGCCCTAGCTAGCGGCCTCCAGGGAATCGGCCTTGCCGGGGGAGGCTGGCCGATCCGACAATGCCGGCCGGTCGCTCTTCAAGGCAACGCCGGCATGGAGGCATGACGCGATGCGACGGGAAGCTGCACTTCGAGGCTGGAGTTTCGCGGTCACACTGTTGGCGGCGACTTGGGCGAGCGCCAGCGGCTGCGCGATCATCGGCTTTGGCCCCAGTCCAACCCTGACCCTGGTGCAACAGCAGGCCAACGCTGTTCGCTGGCTCCTGTTTGGAGCGGCGATCCTCGTGCCGGCGGCGGCCTGGCTCGGCTGGGCCTGGTCGCGGCGGCGGTGCGGCGTCCGCTCCTGGATGGTGCTGCTCGCCTGCGAATCGGCTGCGCTGGGGGGCGCGGTCGGAGCGTGGAAATACTTCGAGCGACAGACAACGGCGGCCGCCGCTGCCACGATTTGGGTGGCGGTGTCGTCCGGACCGTACGGCACGAACTTCGTGGCGCTGCCGGCCTCGCCGAGCGCCTCTGCAGCGCCGCCGACAAGCGGGACGCCTTCGCTCGACACCGAGCCTGCTCCGGCGGCGCTCAAAGAGACGCCGCAATAAAGCCGGTCTCAGTGCGGGAGTCGCTATGTTACGGCTGCCGCACTGGTTTGGTTGCGGACTTCGATTCGACGATGCACGCCCAGGGTCAGCGCTTCGTGACCGTTGTAGAACGTCTCGAAATGAAACGCGTGTCGGCGTCCGTTTGAATCCGTGATCCTGATTTCTGCCTCGCCGAGCGGGCCTTTGCCGTTGCGACAATACTTGGGAAGCACCTTGAACACTGCTGACGCAGCGATCCCGTCGAACTCGCTCGCAAACGTTCTTGAGCGGATAAAGTACCGTACCGACTCGTCCGCTTCATTGGTCCATTCCCAGGGATGCGCGCTCACGAGCCCCAACGCTGGAACGTCCAGCGCCTCGACCGCTCGCCAAAGCGTCGCGGTCATGCTGTTGCCGAATGCTTTGACTAGGGCTTTGATCTGTTGAAACGAGAGGGCAGACGCGGTAACGTGTTCCCGAAACCGATCCCCCAAGAAAAGCAGCCGTCCGGCGCCGTAGTTCGCCTCGGCCTCAAGTTGCAGATGGCAGGACAGTGCAAGAGTTTGGGATGGATCTCCGTGGGTGACATTGTCATGCCAGGGAAGTAGGCCGTGGATGATTTCGTGGGCCTCATTCCATCGATGCTTGATCTTCGGAAGGTCACTGTCGAGCAGAATGCGCTTCTCGTCGGGCAGCCAGAGTGCCTTGAGACCTCGTCTTCGTACGACATCGAGGAGCAACGTAGGCCTCGCAATTACCTGCCTTCCGGCAACCTTGAGACGGTGAACTGTTTCTCGCAGAACACCTTCTTCTGTTGTGGAATAGAACGCTCGGTCGAGTCGAAGTAGCTCGCGAACGCTTTCGAGGCGTAGCGGCGGCTCGTCGTCCCCGAGATCGCGCAGCACTCGTGCAACGCGCCGGTCCACATCTCGAGCCGTAGACTCACTCAGAAACTGATTCAGCAACGGATCGTCCTCCACCGTTTTGGCTCGCAAGCACCTGCACGAACTCCTCGTAGGCGGCTTGTTCTTCGTGCGTGAGTTGGGACGTCGGCTCGGACCGGGCGGCGAATCGCACCGCCGCCTGCGCGAGCTTCTCATCCCGCATCTTAGTCAGGCCCGCAAGCTCCATTAACCGCGCGGCTGGCACTTGGAGAGTTTCGGCCAATTGATGTACGGTCCGCGGCTCAGGCGCCACGCGTTGATCACGCTCGATCGCCACCAGTTCTCGCAAGTCGATGTCTGCCTGTTGAGCCAGACTCTCGAGCGTCCAGCCGCGCCGCCGCCGCGCATACTCAACGAACTGAGCGAACGCCAAGGAAGACTCAACGGGCTGGGCAGGGGTCTCAGGTTCGATCGCCTTGCCGATCCACCCGCCGGCCGAAACCGGCCCAAAGTCTTCTTTGGCTGCCAGTTTCTCCAGCCAAGTTCGATCGTTGTTCATGCGAATGGTCATCTTAAGCACCTCCTTCGAGGAAGGCGGTTGCGTTCTCTCTCGTTAGTTCGAACCAATACATTGGACCGTGACGGACCTGCGGCACGCGGGTCATCCGACATCGGTTCTCGTAGAACCGTTCCGCCTGAGGGAGCGAGAACAAGCCCACACGACCGTGAAATCCTTGGTCCAGGCTGTAGCGAACGGCGTACTCAACCAACCGCGTCCCCACCAGACCATAGCGAGGCCGATCGGTGAACTCTTTCAAGTTCCAAGGCGCGGCTTCGAGGTAGTCCACGTAAACGAGCGGCTTGTTCTGATCAGGAGGCAATGCTGCAAACTTCGTTGCCGAGTCCAACTTGGCCAGGCCTTGCCATTGGTGGCCCACTTTGATCCCGACGCACTGCACTCCGAGCATCTGGTAGGGCACCTTGGCGACCCAGTTCCAGTGGGAATGCTGAAAGCGCTCGACAATCTCTCGCTCGGTAAGCCCGCGCGACCGCAGCCGCTCGACGAGAGCCTGTCGCACGGGCGACCATTGACTCTCGGCATCCGCGAGGTCGGGCGCGGCCACCGACTCGGTTAGCGAAGCCACGACAGATTCGCCGGAAACGCCGTCGAGTAGGTAAACCTCGAGGCTCACGACAACACCAGTAACTCGCTTTTTTGGTCCTCAGCCCCTTCAAACAACAGCTTCTCGCCTCGCTGGAGTCGTGCATCGACCACCTGATACAGCCGCAGGGCCTGCCTGATCACGCCGGTTTTGGTGAGCTCCTTGGTCTTCGCAAGTTCTTCCAGCGCGGCCATTTCCGCGTCCGAAAGGTTAAGCGTCATGGTCTTCTTGGTAGCCATCTTTGGTTTCTCCAATATGCCAATAATATACTACTATCGGCCATTAAGTCAACCACTTGTGGCCATATATTGGCTATTTCACGTAGATCGGAAACCGCTCCACCAGCGCCGCCAAGAACTCTCCCAACCGCTCGGCCGCCGCTTCGGCCCGGTTCCGCAGCCGCCAGAGGTCGGCGGCGCTCTGAGGGCGGCGAGCCAAGGCGCCCAGCGCCGCTCCCGCCTGGGCGGCCGTCGAGCGTTGCCGCAGCAGGCGCTCCACCTCGCGCGGCAAGTCCTCGTCGGCCGTGTCGCAGATCACCCGCGCAGCCACGAGAGGAGTCTGGGCCGCCTGGCAGGCTTCCGCCACGGCCAGCGTTTCCATGTCGACCGCCAAGGCCCCATGCGCTCGCCCGAGCGATCGCTTCTCTTCGGCCCGCCCTACCACCCGGTCGACGGTCAGCAGGCTGCCGGCCCGCACCGGGTTGTCGCCGCTCGGCTCGTAGTTGAGCCGCAGCGACAGCCATCGTCCCTGGGCATCGCCAACGCGGTCGACGAGCAGCAGATCGCCGTGCTGCAAGGCCGGATCGAGTCCGCCAGCCAATCCCGCCGAAAGCACACAACGCGGCCGGTGGCCCGCGAGCAAGGCCGCGGTCGCCCGGCGGGCGGCCGGCTGTCCTGGCCCGCTCACGATCACGGCGATCCGCCGTCCAGCCAGCGTGCCAAGCGTTACGCGCACGCGCTCGCCCCGCACCTGCGAGGTCTGCTCGAGTCGCTCGACCAACCCGCGGGCCTCAAGCCCCAGGGCGAACACGAACCCCAGATCGACCGGCGCGAGATCGCCGCCGGGCGGTCCCTCGTCGGCCGACTGCTGCAAGCCTGCTTGCAGCCCGCCGAGCGCCGCCTTCTGTGCGGTCGAGCGAAGGTAGCCGGCGATGAGGGAGCGGAGCACGAGAGTTCAAAGACCTGACGGCCGCCCCAGTCGCTTCTCGGGTTTACTCGCTGGCCCGCCGCCGGTGCGCCCAGGGGACGGTCGCCCGCAGTACGTGCAGATCGAGGAACCGGTCGATCGCCTTGTCGGAGAAGCCGCCGCGGAGGTTGAGCAGCTTGGCGCCTTGCTCCTCGGTCGGGGCCTGGATCAGCACCACGCTCGAGCGGTAGTCCTCTTCGCTCTTGGCCCCCTCGAGGCCACGGTAGCGTGCCAGCCGCCGGTAGAGCCGGCGGGCGTCGGCCAGGGCCCGGGCCTGCTTGTTGCCCACCAGAATTTCCACGTTCACCTGCCGCTGCACTGCCGGGTGCCCCAGCGCCTCGCCGATGCCGAAGCCCTTGTAGTCCCACTGCGGCGAAATCAGCACCACGGCCTTCACGTCTTGGCCTTGCTTCAGGTTGGGCAACTGCGGAAAGCTCCAGTCGCGGGCGGCGAAGTTGATCGCCACGCTCGCCCCTAGGTCGCAGCCCACCAGGCACAGCTTTTCGATGTTGAGTTTCTCGGCATCGTTCTCGGTGACGAGAAACTTCTTCACCGCCTCCACGTCGTGCGCCACCATGGCCGCCAGGTCAGCCAGCCGCAGGTCCTCGGGCACGACCTTCACAGTGCGCCCCGCCGCGTCGCGCATCGCGGCGCTTTCGCCATGCCCGCGGAGGTCGGGCGCAATGCAGGCATAGCCGCGGCGCTGCAGCTCCTGGGCCAGCGGCAAAAAGTCGAGCCGGTTGCCGCCAAAGCCGTGCAGCAGGATCACCGGCACGCTGTCTTTGCCGCGGAGGCCGGGGTAGTAGGTCGCCTTGATCACCTGGCCGTCGTGCGTCGTTAGGCTGACGACCTGCGGCTTGGGAATCGCGTCGGCCGGCAGCGGCGGGGCCTTGGGCTGGGCCCAGGCCAGCGAGGGAACGAACAGCAGGCTGCAGAGAGCGGCCCCTCGGGCCAGGCGGCCGCCCGCCGATGAACTGACCGACCGCAAAACCGAACCCGCAACGCCCATCGGCCAAACCTTTGCAGAACAAGCGAGCCCGGCGCTCAAGGCGGCGCCATGCCCGCGTCAATAATCGGGAAGAACGCAACCACGGCGATTCGCCGGCGTCCATGCCCGAAAAAAGGCCGTTTTGCCCTGCTAGCCATGCTACGTAGCGGGGCAGCGGGGAGTCAACGCGGTGAGGGGCGCAGCCGGCCGGTCTCGCCGGCCGAGGAGGGCCGATCGGAGCTTTGCGCCGGGTTGGCCCGGCCGTATTGGTGATGCAAGTACAAACCCGCAGCGACCATCAGGAACTGTCCCACCTGTTCTCGGTTGAGCCAAGCGGCCATCCCGCAGCCGATCGAGACGACGGTAAGGAACGCCATCAGTTCGCGCAGCGAGAATTGGCCAGGGAGGCTCGTCATGGAGATTCACGCCTCGGGTGTGTACCCCAGCACGACGTCGAAGCGGGCGGCCAGTTCGCCGATCCGCGATTCGGGAATCGGCTGGAAGTCGATGATCACCGAGTCGCGGGCCTGCTTATCGCGGATGCCGCGGAGCACGCCGTCGCTCTCGTTGAGGGGCTCCCCCTTTACGTAGCACTGCGTGGTGACCTTTTCCTGCCCCTTTTTCTTGATGGCGAAGTGGATGTGCGGCGTGCGGCCAGGGTAGGGCACCGGCTTGATCGTGCGGAAGTAGTACTCGCCGCTTGAGCCAGTCGTGAAGCGGCCGAAGCCCTGGAAGTGCTTGTCGAGCGTGTTGCGGTCGCCGCCCCCGGAGTGCAGGTAGACACCATGGTTGTCGACCTGCCAGATCTCCACCACGGCGTTCCGCACCGGGTGGCCCGACGAATCCAGAATGCGCCCCGACAAGTGGGTGATCTCTCCCACCGCCGGCGAGAGGTCGTCGTTGATGACGATCAGGTCGTTGTCGGTGTCGAGCGGCAGCTTGTCGGGGTAGAAGGGCCCCTCGGTCTGCTCGGGGGTGCGGAGCAATTCCTCGGCGAAGGCGCCCCGCGCGGCCAGCGCCGTTGCGCTCCAGGCCAGGCCGCCAAGAAAATGCCGACGATTCACACCAAACGCGGGCCGCGACATGGGAGCGCACTCCGAGAGCAAGGGGGTTGGGTTGGGGGCGAACGACGGCGCTAACCCCGCGCCAGGTCGCCCTTTCTAGGGTCGCACGCGCGGCCTCGAGGCCGTCGAGCCTCTTCGCCGGCCCTTATTCTAACTCAGCGGCGCAGACTGCAATACGCGGGAGTCGAAGGTCGCCCCAGGCCTCAGCGATTGAAGATGCCGAACAGCCCGGTCGCGTACCAAATGCCGTTGCCGCCGCGCTTCATGTCGTAGCCGAAGAGCCGGTGGCGGCCACGGACCGCCTCCCAATGCCCGGGCGACTGCCGCCAGCAATGCACACAGTCCTCGGCGGCCTCGACGAGGCTCTGCCCCGGCCAACTCTCGGCCACCACCTCTTGGGCCAGGAGGCCGCCTGGCAGGCTGGCGTTGATCCGCTGGAAACGGTAGTCCCAGTCATGGTGTCCCTGGACGCCAATCGACGCCTGGTGGGTCGAGTGGCTCTGCGCCTCGCCCAGCAACAGGGGAGAGGGGCTGCCGCTGGTGCTGGCCGGCCGTTCGGGGTGGGCCCGCACGGCGAACACCATCGTCCGCTGGGTAAGCGTGCCCGGCGGAAGGTCCAAGATGATCTGCAGCCGCTGCGAAGCGAGGTACGTGCCCGGGCGGAAGGGGTAGGCGAACACGACTTGGCCAAAGTGAGCCTTCCCCTGCGACTGCAGATCGACCACGGCGATCCCCTGTCGGCCCAACATTTCGGCAAAGGCCGGGTGCCGCACCACGGCCGTCGGCTGCCCACCCACGATGGTCTCGGCCGTCAGCGGCAGCTTGGCCAACACGTAGCGCTCGAGCTGGGCCTGGATCGCCGGCTCGGCCAGAGTTTTCTGCTCAAAGGCGCCCCGGGCACGGTCGTTCTCGGGGCCGTGAAAGTAGATCAGTAGCATCCTCCCCGACGTTTTCGCTTCTCCCCAGGCAGAGGCGTAGTCGGTGTGCCAGCGCGGACCGGACGGCTCCGAGTCTTGGGCTCGAACAACACCGGACAGACCGAGGACGAGCACGGCGACGAGCGCCGGCGTTGAGTGGCGAGGCATTGGCGGTTTCCCTATCGCTGCGACGTCGATGCAAGCACGTCTGGCCGGCGAAGGGCTGGCCGTTGCAAGCATGTTCAAGTGGGTTAGATGAGGGGTTTTTAGCGACAAGACGCACAGTGTTTCAACCGGTTAGGAAAAATGGGAAAGAATTGGGGTTGACAGAGGAGCCCCAGAGCCCTCGGACGCACCGAAGTTCCGGTAAGGTGGGGGGAACGGAGAAATTCGCGGTCCGGGTGGTTTTCGCCCCGAAATGCTTTGCCAACCCCTCCCGCGCGGCACCACGAAGTGGTATCTAGGAGGGCTGCGCCGACCGACCCAATCGCGCAAGGCTTGGCTTTTATGCCCGACTTTGGCACGAGGTTGGAAGTTCTCACGAGCCACGCCCGCTCGGCGCTCAGGAGCCCCCTCTCAGGACCATCAAGGAGTTGATTCAATGACCTTCCGCCGACCTTTCGCCCGCCGAGCGCTGCTGCTGGGCGGCCTGCTGGCCGTGGCCGGCCTCGGGTTGTCCGCGGCCGCGCGAGCCCAAGGCCCCGCGCCGGCGGATCAGGTTCGCACCGCGCTGGCTGAGCTGAACCGCTACCTCGGCACGGGACCGAACGCCGAGGGGTGGAAGAAATACGTGCGCGCGAGCGAGCTCACCGCACAGCTCGAGCGCGGCGATCAGGCCGACTGGAACGTCGTGTCGGCTGCCGCCGATCAGCTCAACTCCAAAATGCCCGGCCTCGAGCGGCCCCCATTTCAAAAGCTGCGCCAGGCGGTGGCCGCTTGGGCGGCCCAGCTTCCGGCGCCCGCCGCAGGCGACTTGCCGGTCATCGCCCGAGAGACGGGCAAGAACGTGACGCCGATCACCCAGGCGGAAGTCCGCCACGCCAGGCAAGAAGTGCAAACCGCGGCGACCCAACTCGACCGAATGCTAGCCCGCAGCCCGCGGAACGCTCCCGGCTGGAAGGCGTATCTGCAGTGGAACGATCTTCAATCGCTGCTTTCGGCCCCCGAGCCCGACCAAGAAAAGCTTCGCGCCATTCTAGGCCGTCTCCGCGGCGACGCGCCCGGCCTCGAGGCGCCAGAGTTCGTCCGGCTGGGCAATGCACTCGAAGTCTACGGCGACCTGGCCGAGGCCCGCGGCAACGCCAAATTCCTCGAACAACTCGAGCAGGAGTTCGAAACGGTGGCTCAGGGGCTCGAAAAGCTGGCCCAGGGTCCCGACGCGGCCACCGCCGAAGAAGTCGGCCTGCGGCTTGGCTACCTCGCGCGGCTCTCCCGCGGCGGACCGCTGGTCGCCGCGGTGCGCCGTGTCTACAGCAAGCCGAACTTGCTCATCCAAGCCAGCGAGCCCTTGGTGGCCGCCGGCATCGACGCCGATGTCTCCGAACGCGCCCCGGTGACCGACGTGATCAACGGTACGCGCATCTCCGGCACCGGTGACACCCGTGGCCGTATCACCCTGCAGCTTCGCCCGAACGCCAAGCAGGCCTGGATGGAAATGCTGTTCGGAGGGCAAACGCTCACCTCGACCGTGGGAGTGAACGGCCCGGCCACGATCCGCAGCTCCGGCGTCACCAACTTCAACGCCCGCAAGCTGTTGTCGCTCGACGAGCGCGGCTTCAAGGCCGGCCCGGCGACGGCCGCGGCCACGATGTCGAGCCAGATCACCGGCATTGGCGCCGGCGGAGGCGGCGGTATCCGCGGACGCATCACCCAGCAAACGGTCCGCGAGCGGGTGTACTCCGGCAAGCCGCAGTCCGACGCGATTGCCCGGCAGCACGCCGAGGATCGCGTGCGGGAGCGATTCGACAATCGCGTGAAAAGCCAACTGGCCCAGAGCAACGAAAGCTTCCAAAAGAAGTTCCGCCAGCCGCTCGAACAGGAACAGGCCTATCCGCGGAAGATCGACTTCCACACGTCGGACAAGAGCCTGTTCGTGGCGGCGGTCGAGGCGAACGACGAGCAACTCGGCACGCGCAGCGCCGCCCCCGAGTTGCCGCAAGGGCTCGATCTGTCGACCGTGGTCCACGAAACCACGATCAACAACATGGCCGCGGCCATGCTGGCGGGCGAACGTCGCACGCAGGCTGAAATGGAGAAGGAACTCACCGAGATGTTCGGCAAGCTCCCCAAGAAGATGCAGGAGCGGAAGGGGGACGATCCGGAATGGACGATCACGTTTGCCCAGCAGCGCCCCTTCACCGTTGACATCGAGGACGGCGGCCTGGCGACCATCACGCTGCGGGGCGACAAGTTCGAAGGCGGGGACAACGATCTGCCTGCCTTCAACATCACGGCCAAGTACAAGCTCGAGCGCGACGGCGAGGTGCTCAAGGCCGTTCGTCAGGGAGATCTCGAGGTGGTGCCCCCCGACTTCACCCCCGGCGAAGGCAACCGTCTTACGAGCGGCCAGGCCGCCGCGGCCAACACGCTCCGCAAGCGGTTCGACAAGGTCTTCGAGCCGGAGATCGTCACCGACCCGCTGATCCTGCCCGGCAAGTGGCGCAAAGCCGGGATCATGGGGCTGGAGATGGTCGACACCGCCGGAGATTGGGTGCGGCTCGGCTGGAATCGCACGGGGCGCCCCGCGCCCCCGGAAGAACCCGAAACGACGGCCCGCCGCCCGTAGGCGTCGGCCGGTTCATGGCAACCGCAACTCTCCTCGGAGCCCCATCATGCAGTTGGGATTGGTCACCTACATGTGGGGCGCCGAGTGGGATTTGCCCACGCTGCTGCGTAATTGCCGCGACACCGGCTTCGCGGGAGTTGAACTGCGGACGACGCACAAACATGGCGTCGAGCCCGCCCTTTCGACGGAGCAGCGGCGCGAGGTGGCCAAGCGGTTCGCTGATTCCGGCGTGCAGTTGGTCGGCCTCGGCTCCGCCTGCGAGTATCACAGCCCCGATCCGGCCGTCGTGAAGGCCAACATCGAAGAAACCAAAGGCTTCATCCGACTCTGCCACGACGTTGGCGGCTCAGGCGTGAAGGTGCGTCCCAACGATTTGCCCAAGGACGTGCCTGTGGAGAAGACAATCGAGCAGATCGGCCGTGCGCTCAACGAAGTGGCGTCCTATGGCGAAGGCTACGGAGTCAAAATTCGGCTCGAAGTGCATGGCCGCGGCACGAGCGACCTCGAGGTCGTCAAACGGATCATGGACGTGGCCAATCATCCGGGCAACGTCGTCTGCTGGAACTGCAACCAAGAGGACCTGGCGGGGAAGGGGCTCGAGCACAACTTCCACCTCGTGCAGGACCGCCTAGGCACCGTCCACATCCACGACCTAATCACGCAATATCCCTGGAAACAACTCTTCGGCCTGCTGCGCCAGGCCAAGTTCAACGGCTGGACACTGCTCGAAGAGGGTGCGCCGACCGCCGATCCGCTACGGGTTATGCGCTACTATCGCTTGGTGTGGGAAACGCTGGCCGGCGAGCCCACGTAGCCGAGCGCGCGGGACGCGGCATTGCAAGCGCTCCGCCAGAATGCCCAAAGCCGTGCGGCGCTCTCGAGAGCGGCACGGCTGGGCCGACGAACCTGGGTGGCTCCCCCGGGGCGTCGTTACGAGAAGTGAATCTGCGGCTGCACTACTTCTTCTGGGTCTCGCTCAAGCCCTGCTCTTCCTCGGCGATCTCCTTGAGCCGCCGTTCGAGCGCTTCACGCTCCTTGCGCAGCACCTCGCCGCGGGAAGATCCTTCAGCGCGGAACTCGATCACTTGGCGGCTCAGACCGCCCTTGCCGTTCCCGTCCAGGACGATGCGTCCGCCGCCGTCCGGGCCGTCGAGCACGAGTCGGCGGCCGTCGAGTTGGGCGCGGTGCAGGGTAATGGTCGGCTTACCGTCGACTTTGTGTCCCTTGCCGTCGATGCGGATCACCTTGCGCTCGACCGTACCGTCGGGGGTCACATGCTCGAGTACGCGCTCTTCCACGGGGCTCGCGAGGGCGCCCCCGAGACCGTTGGCGGCCTTGAGCGCCCGCAACTCCGCCAGCAAGCCGACCAGGGTTTCCTCGAGCTTGCCGATGCGCGCGGCGACGTCGCTCGTAGGCTTGGCGAGATCGGACTTCGTCTCGAAATCAACGGCCACGGTCACCGGCGCTTCCAGGCCCAACTCGTTCGGGTTGTCGGCCACCAGTTCAAGCCCCACCTCGACTTGCTGCTCGGTGACCTTGGCGACTTCAGGCTTGGCCTCGGTGGTCAGGTCGGCCGACACGGCGACTTCGACCGTGCGCTCGTTCGACTCCTCGGCCCAAGCCCGCAGGCCCAGGGGGGACAGGGGGAGGGCGACCAGCGCCGTCGCCAGGGCCAGGCGTCCGGCCAACTTGGGCGCCGCGGCGCCTCGGTGTTCCTTGAGAATCATTTCGAATCTCCGCTTCAAAGGAAACGCAGTCCCCAGCCCGCTGGCGAGCGCCGGCAGAGCAACTGGCGGATCTGCGAGAAACTCCACCGTTTCGAGCAACGCCGAGGCGTAGGCGCGGGCCCGCTGGGGCAACCGCGCCACCACGAGCGCGTCGCAGCACTGCTCTTCCGCTTCGCTCAACTTGCGGCGGGCCCACCAGGCGGCCGGCAGCCACCAGTAGGCGGCCAGCACCAAGGTCTCGAGCCACCGCAACCGATGATCGCCCCGCGCCAGGTGCGCGAGCTCGTGCGCCACGATCGTCGATTGCTGGGCGGGCGTGAGGCGTGCGAGCAAAGCCTCGGGCAACACGATCCGCGGCCGGCGCCAGGTCGCCCATAAGAGGGGCGATACCCGGGCGCTGGTCACCACGATCTCGGGCGCGGTTCGTAAGCCAAACTGTGCGGCCAACTCCCTGCCTGTGGAGGTCAGGGACGAGGGGGCCGGCAAAGCGCGCCGCACGATGCGCTCGAAGCGCCATGCCCGCGCGACGGCCAGAACCAACCAACTAACGCCGCCGACGCCCCACAGAACGGCCAGGGCCAGCACCGCCGCGGTCGGCAAGCGCGGCCAACGCCAGGCCAGTGCAGGCGCCGCCGGTGCGACGGCTGGTTTGTCGTCGACTGCGGTCTCCGTTTCGAGCACCACGACGTATCCGACCTCATCGAACGGGCCAACTGCGTCGTGCGCTAAGCAGGTTTCGTCGGCCAGTTCCGGGTGGCCGGCCGAGGTGATGGGGACTGGCGCAACCTGCGGCGCCGTCGGTCGAACGGCCACCTCGAGCGCGCGGCTAGGGAGCGAAATTTCCCAGAGCGGGGGGCAGACCAGCTTGAGCAGCACCAGCAGCCACACCGCATGACTCACGGCCGGCCGGCGACAGAGTCGCGCGAGCAACCAAGCCGGCAGGCACAGCAACGTGACGAGCAGGGCGTTGCCAATGGCCAGATGAAAGAAGGTAGACATGGCTCACCCCGCCTGTTGAGAGTCGTCGGCCTGGTCCAGCATCCGCCGCAGTTCGGCGCGCTGGGCCGAGGTGAGGGGCGTGGCCTGCACCAGGTGCAAGAGCAGCGGAGTCAGCGATCCATCGCAGAGCTTCTGCGCCACGCTCTCGAGTTGCTGACCGATGAGGTGCTCGCGGGCCACGGTGGCGGCAAAGCGATGGGCAAAGCCGGAGCGGTCGCGGGCGACGCAGCCTTTGTCTTCGAGCCGCTCGAGCAGCTTCTGCACGGTGGCGTAGTCGGAGGTCGAACCGCGGGGGTAGAGCCGCGAGGTAAGGACGCGGATCGTGGCAGGGCCGTGCTCCCAGAGCGCTTCGAGCACGGCCAGCTCGGCGTCGGTGACGCGGGTGGATTCAGGGGTCATGAAACATTCCCAGAAGCATCTAAGACCTGGCGTCTGACGCCATGATAGTAAGACGATCCGTCTGAGGAGTCAAGCGGGAGCGCAAAAATAAGGACCGGCGGGCCCCAACGAGCCAGCCGGTCCGGGAGTTTTGCTTCGATAAGGGGGGGCGGACTAGAGGCTATTCCTCGTCATCTTCCCAATCTTCATCCTCGTCGTCGTCATCCTCGTCGTCATCGTCCCAGTCGTCATCGTCCTCGTCGTCTTCTTCTTCCTCTTCTTCGTCCCACTCCTCTTCGTCCTCGTCGTCGACCTCTTCCCACTCTTCTTCTTCGAGGTCGTCTTCGCCTTCCTCCTCCTCGTCGTCTTCCTCGTCGTCGTCTTCGTCCTCATCGTCGTCGTCCCAATCGTCGTCCTCGTCGTCTTCGGCGCGGGGACCGGGGACCACGGGGCTCTGCCACGGCGTCAGCAGTTCGGAAAACAGCATGTCTTCCACCGTGGAAAGGACCTTGATGCTCACAGCGACTCCTCCTCCTCACAATCTTGATGGTGGTTCGTATGATCCAACCGGCTTCGGCCGGGTGAAAATTCGGGCAAGGGCGCAGGTTGACTCGCCGCCGCGCGTAATTCAGCGAGCGGCAAATCTTCCAATCGGCGAAGGCCGAACTGCTCTAAAAACCGTTTGGTGGTGCCGTACAAAAAAGGCCGGCCAATCTCCTCGGATCGGCCCACGATACGGACCAGGTCGCGTTCCATCAACTGCCGCAGCAACTCGCCGCATTGCACCCCGCGGATCGCTTCGACCTCGGAGCGGGGCGTCGGCTGACGGTAAGCCACGACGGCCAGGGTTTCCAGCGACGGCGCCGACATCCGCGGGCCAGGTGGCACGCGGTGCAGTCGACGCAGCCAGGGAGACAGCGCGGCGCGGGTAAATAGCTGGAATCCCCCAGCAACCTCTTCGACCCGGAACGCCGAACTCCCTTCGTCGTAGAGTCGGTTCAGACCGCGGATTAATGTACGCGCTTGCGTGCCGTCCGCCAAGCTGGCCAACTGAGCCAATTTTCGCGTGCTCAACGGCTCCCGCGACAGGAACAGCACCGCCTCGAGGCGGGCCAGGGCCGCGTCGCGGGAGCCGGGTACGACTGGCGCGGCCCACCGAGCCCTGCGGACAGGCGCCATGCCAACCGGCGGCCATTGCCAGCGCGGAGCGCCGCGCCAACGGGCTGCGGCCGGCGCGGGCCAGCCCAACGGGCGATTCCAGGGATGATGCTCGGGGCGCACGCAGTTCTTGTTCCGCCTGGGAAGTGCGGTTCGCCCCGAGAAATCTTCGCCTCAGTCCGGCACACCCAACTGTGCAAAGGGCCGGCCGGGGCGCAGCAGAATAGAAGGGCGGCCCGAGATTGGCAAGACCTTGCCGCAAGGAGCCTTAGCGAAGCTGCCCACGCGGCCGTTCGGCCGTCTGCCGACGGTCGCGAGCAACGCTCCAGGCTTCGGCCTGATCGAGGACGCGCTCGACCGCCGAGATTTGGTCGGGGGCGACTGCTTCAAACGAGGTGGCTTGGGGGCCAGCTTCGCCCATCTGGCAGTAGAAGCGATACACCTTCTGCTGCTGACCCCAGCATTCGAGCAGGTAATACCCCGCACCGAGTTCACGCAGTCGGGTGGTCAGCGTTTCCAGGTAATCGGGCTGTTGCGACGGCCGAACCTCGCCCGCCGACACGGGCGGCGGCCAAGCGACATTGTCGGATCCTGCCGTCCCCCCGCCGGCCAGCCGGGGCGGTTCCCGTCGCATGGGCGCCGCAGGAGGTGAAAAATGTGCCGGCTGCACGGGGATCGCCTGGTCAGAAGGAACCTGGGCCACGGCCGTTCGCACCGCGCCTCGCTCCGCCGAGCGCGCCGTAACCGCCATGCGCTCCCGGTCGACGTCCGCGGGGCGCGGACTTGGCTCCGAGCCCGCCGCGGACAGAGACGGGGGTAAGTGCGGCACCCCCATGGGCTGAGCGGCGCCGCGCGGACGCTCCTTAACGTCAGAGTCGGGCCGGGAACTGGCGCGACCGCTTTCGGCCGCCAAGAGCCGCGGCGGGCGGAAGCCCGTTACCGAGGGACCGAGCAGCGCGAGGAGCGGGACTACGAACAAGCAGGCCAGCATCACCAGGTTGCGAATCAGCAGAACGACCGAGTTTTCCATGCCCAGCTTCGGGTTCGACGGGTGCCATGGGTCGGGACGGTGGCGCGTCGTGCGCCTGTAAATGGGATCGGGCGGGGGAGGGCCCCGATTCCAGTTCGAGCGGGGCGGATGATAGGGTCGGAAGGCAGGCTGGCCAAGATCAGCCGGACCGGGAACTGGCCCTCCCCTCTCAGGCTGGCCCCCTCTCGCCCTCGAGCATGGTCGGTATACTGAGGGAAGTTCGCGTGACTTGTCCTCCCCGTGGCTTCGGGATGCTAGCAGATGAGCGTCGGGCCCTTCGTCGAAATCTCGTTTGACTGCCTGCCGCTGCGGACGATCGGCCGCCTCGACATCCCGCTCGACGCCTCGCCCAAGTACACGGCCTTCTGCGAACGGCTCAAGGCCGCGCTCGAACGGCACGGCTCGCACAATTCGTACTACCTGCACAGGGCAAAATGCATCTTCCACCTGACGAATAAGCCAGACATCGGGATGCTCGAGTTTCGCTTCGAGGGGACGGTGCTTACCGACCCCGCCGACGCGCACGCGGTGGCCACCGATCTGCAAGCCGAGCTCGTGCGGGAGACCTGCGACTGGCTTGTGGAGCCAGCCGTGACCTGGTTTCGGGAAACGGTCGATCACGCCGTGCTGGCCGAATTCGATCGCTTCATTGAGGCGGGCGACTTGGCACAGGCGATCGCCCGGGCCGAGCGTCTTCAGGCCGAAACGGATAAGTCGGGCGGGTACTTGGGGATGTACCTGTAGCAGCGACTTTCGCAGACCGCCCATCTTCACCCGATGCTGGGTGAGCTAGGGTTGGAGTAGCGGGCTGCCGCCTGCAAGAGTCGGCGTGGCGAATCCGCCCGCCCGCGCGGCCTTGCCGCATTACTGCTGCTCTTCCTGGGGATTAGGCTTCCATGAGTGCCCGTCGCGCTAGGCTCACCGTTTTTCTCACCTCGGTCGCGCTCGCCTTCGTGGCAGGCAGCTTGACGATGCGCCTGCTCGCCGCGCCGCAGCGCGCCGCGATCGACAGCCCAGTGTCGCAGCAATCTTCTACGGCGACCTCGCCGGCGACACCCTCGGCCGACGCGGGGGACCTCTACCTGCCGCAATTCGATCCCAACGCCGATCTCTGCCAGGGCTAGGGCCGGATCGCCCGCGTTGTCGGCCGCGAGTTTCGACGGGTATGATGGTTAGCAGCGAAAGGGTCGTGGCCTGAGCCGCAGAGGGCTCGAGGCCGCATGGCATCTCTTTCGCGCCGCAATCCGTCTCGAGAGGCCGTCGATGTTGCGCGCGTGGTTGGTTGTTTGTTTGGGTTTCGAGCTCTTGTTCGTGGCTGCGCCTGGCGCGAAGGCTGCCGACGCGCCTGCGGAACCGCGTAGCGTTCCCGCCTTCGAACTCCACGATCATCTGGGCGCCAAGCACCGGCTCGACGAATACGCCGACAAGCAGGCAGTGGTCATCGCCTTCTTGGGCACGGAGTGTCCGCTGGCCAAGCTCTATGGCCCGCGACTGGCCGAGCTGGCCGCCGAGTTCGAGCCTCGCGGCATCGCCTTCCTGGGCATCAACTCCAACCAGCAAGACACGCTCGCCGAGATCGGCCACTATGCCCGCGAGACGAAGATCGCGTTTCCGCTGCTGAAGGATCCTGGCAATCGCGTGGCCGATGAGTTTGGCGCGCGGCGGACGCCGGAGGTCTTTGTACTCGGCCCGGACCGCCAGGTGCTCTACCACGGCCGCATCGACGACCAGTACGGCGTCGGCTATTCGCGGCCCGGGCCGGAAAACCGGCTGCTCGCGCAGGCGCTCGACGAAATTCTGGCGGGCAAGCCGGTGAGCCAGCCCGATACGCAGGCCGTAGGTTGCCACATCGGCCGCGTGGAGCGCGACGCTCCCACCGGAGACATCACCTACGGGAAGCACATTGCCGGCATCTTCAAGCAGCACTGCACGAACTGCCACCGCGAGGGGCAGATCGCGCCGTTCGCGCTCACCAGCTATGCCGACACGCAAGGCTGGGCCGAAACGATCGCCGAGGTGATCGAGGAGGGCCGCATGCCCCCCTGGCACGCCGACCCCGAGGTAGGCAGCTTCAAAAACGATGCCCGGCTGCCGGAGGCCGACCGCAAGCTGGTGCTCGACTGGGTTCGCAACGGCGCGCCCGAAGGCGAGCCGATTCCGCCGATCGAGACCGAGCTTCCCCAGACCTGGCGGATTCCTAAGCCCGACGTCGTCTATCAGATGCCGAAGGAATTCAAGGTCCCGGCTAAAGGCGTGGTGCCCTACAAGTACTTCGTGCTCGATCCCGGTTTCACGGAAGACAAGTGGGTGCGGGCTTCCGAGGCGCGGCCGGGCAACCTTTCGGTGGTGCATCACTTGATCTTGTTCTTCCAGCCGCCGGGGCAAGAGCGGTTGAACTCCGAGGCCGCGCTCGTCTACGCGGTGGCGGCCTTTGCCCCCGGCATGCCGGCCTGGAACTTTCCCCCCGGAATCGCGCGGCGGGTTCCCGCAGGCTCGAAGCTGGTGTTCCAGTTGCACTACACGCCCAACGGCACGGAACAGATCGACCTGAGCGAGGCGGGCCTCGTGTTTGCCGATCCGGCCGAAGTGGAGAAGGAACTGCACATCGGCGCGGCCTACAACTTCCAGTTCCGCATTCCCGCGGGCGACCCTAACTACGAGGTGAAGGCCGAGCGGCAGTTCGGCCAGGACGTGATCATCTCCTCGGTGCTGCCGCACATGCACCTGCGGGGCAAATCGTTCCGCTTCGACCTTCGGCACACCGATGGCCGTGTCGAACATTTGCTGAACGTGCCCCGTTACGACTTCAACTGGCAGAACGCCTATCTCTTCAACGAGCCCAAGCGGGCCGAGGCGGGCGCGGTGCTCGAATGCACGGCGCACTTCGACAACTCGGCCCAGAACTTGGTGAACCCCGATCCCAAGTCGCTCGTGATGTGGGGCGACCAGACCTGGCAGGAGATGATGGTCGGCTCGTTCGATTGGATCGTGGCCGACCAGGATCTTCGGCTCGGCAAGCCCGTGGCCACGCGGCGCGACGATGGCCGCTACGACGTGCGCTTCCGCTACCGGCCATCTGATGGCGCGAAGCAAGTGAGCCTGGCGGGCGCCTTCAACGGCTGGGACCCGGCCGCGCTGCCGATGACTGGCCCCGACGCAGAAGGGCGCTACGAGGCGACGCTCGAACTCGGGCCCGGCGAGTACGAGTACAAGTTCGTGGTCAACGGCGACCAGTGGAAATCGGACCCCGGCAACCCGGATCAGACGGGACAGTACCGCAACAGCTTGTTGAAGCTCGCGCCCTAGCGAGCGGCCTTGCCGAGGGGAATTGCCCACCGTCGCCCTTTGCCGGAGCGGGGCTTGCGCCGCTCCTGCCGCGCAGACGCATTCTCTCGGCGCAGCCGGCGCTCATCGACTCGCCGCTCTCCCGATGCGGCCCAAGCTTCAGCCTCCTCGGAGAGCGAGTTGAGCATTCGCTCGACGCGTTGCCGTTCGGACTCCAACGCTTCGCGGCTCAGCCCCGGAGCGATGTGAAGCGCCGGACTGACCACCGCCCGCGCCCGCGAAAAGGGCCGCGGCACCGCGAAGCGGTCCCAGCTTGGCAGCCGCCAAGGCCGATCGTAGCCGAAGCCCATCGCCACGAGCGGCAGCCCCAGCTTCGACGCCAGGTAGATCGGCCCCTGGGCCAACTGCCGCCGCGGGCCACGCGGCCCATCGGGCGTGATCGTCAGGTTCATCTGCTGGCTCTTCCGCAGCAGTTCGCGCAAGGCCGTGGCGCCGCCGCGCGTCGTTGAGCCGCGGACGAAGTCGAAGCCCAGGTGCCCCGCCACGCGCGACAGCACGTCGGCGTCGCGATGCTGACTCAGCAGCATCGTCAGATGGCAATGCCCGCGCAGGTAGATGGGAAACAGGATGTATTCGTGCCAGAAGATGTAGATCTTCTGTCCGTCCCATTCCGGCCTCGCCGGGTCGACGGCCGGGTCGCAGTAGGCCACGCGGTAGTCGAGCGTGCCCATCCAGTGGCGGATGAGCGCCGCGGCGCCGAGGCCGCCGAACTTGTTGAGCGTAGCCGTGCCGATACGCATGGGGCCGTCCTTGGCGTCGCGAGTTTAGAGCCCCGATTTGGCCTGAGCGGCCAGTTGAGCGACTTCGGCGGCGAAGGCGCGGCGCACCTCGGCCAGGCCGGCCGGCGTCTTGCGGACGTCGCTCCGCACGTAGTCGAGCATGATCTTTTCCGCGGCGATGAACGCCGGGGCGATCTCGGCCGCGGCCTCGGCCAGCCGCAGCGGGATGTTGGTCACGCCGTTGGCGTCGCCGTGCAGCAGTTCACCCTGCTCGACGACCAAACCGCCCACCCGCACCGGCAGCCCCAGGTGCAGCAGGTGGCAATAGGCGTGCGAGCAGATCGTGCCGCCGGTAAAGACCGGGAACTTGAGCGCCCGCACTTGCTCGAGGTCGCGCCCCGCCCCCGAGGTGACCAGGCCCGTAGCGCCAAAACCCTGGTAGATCGAACACATGACCTCGCCGAACGTGGCCGAGACCGCCGGGTCGTCGAGATCCTGAATCACCACGACGGCCGGGCCTGGCAGCCCGGCGAACTGCTCGGCCTGCTGCTCGAGGCTCCCATACGCGTCGCCGCGCCCGGGCGGCGCATCGCTGCGGAAGCTGGCCGTGCACGCGAAGCCCACCATCGGCGGTAGGTCGGGGAACACGGCCTTGATCCGCCCATCCATGTAGCCGCGATTCCGCGGGCGGGCATCGAACAACTCGAGGACGTTGCAGATCGTCGGCGTATCGAACTGAGCCAACCGGTCCAGGGTGCCGCGCGTCACAGTCATGCAGGTCTACTTTCCCAAGGCGCCACGAAAACAATCGTCGAACAACAGTTCCCACTCGAGCCGCTGGATGTGCTTGCACAGTTCGCCGCTCGTCGATTTGCCGGTCAGCGCCGCCTCGCAGAGATCGATGAACCGAAATGGATCCCAGCTCGGCTGCGTCAGCAGGTAGTCGGCCGCCCGGTCGTGCGGCGTGCTGGCCGCCAAATCGCAGGCAGCCCGCTGCAGCGGCTCGAACACCGGATGGCGACCCACGTGCCGGAACCAATACTTGGCGTTCGAGAAGTCGGGCTCGCGGCGGTGGAGGATGCCGTGCCAGTAGCTGCCGGCCTGCTGGTCGATTTCCTGGCTCAGGGCATGCGAACAATCGAAGTGGTCGTGCAACAGCCAGACGGCCGCCCGGCAGCAGTTGGCCAGCGGCCGCGAGAGAACAGGCGCCGGGAACAGATCAGCCCGCCCGAGCGCCGCCTCGAGATCGGCCGCCGCGCCCCGCGGGCGGCCAGGCCCGAGTTCGTTGAGCCGGTCCCCGCCCAGCAGCGGGGCGAAGACGGGCCCATAGCTCTGCGGATCGAAGGAGAACATAAGGCAGCGTACGGACAGGGAGCGGAGTCAGCGCGGCGCTCGCATTGTGATGCGTGGGCCCGCGGCTGCCAAGCCGATCATGCGCCGCCCAGTTGGGCAAGCTCCTGCGAGCCCTTCGCTAGGGCTGCTTTTCCGCCGGTAGTTCCACGCTCTTGGGGGCCGCTGGCGCGGGCCGGCCGTGGATTGTCGGAAGCTGAAGCTCTTCGAGTTTCAGAGCTTCGTCCGCCACGTAGATCACAATCGTGAGTGCCCGCGCATCGCCTCCCCAGCCATTGTGTTCCACCGACCATTGGCACGGCTGATCGGCCTGCTTGTCGGTGAGGAACGGACCGTTGGTCCGGCCGGGCTCCTTGGAGAACCGCACGTGCAGCGCGGCCCCGTCCACCTGCGCCAGCCGCTCGAGGGCGGACGAAATCCGAGCGGCGTCGCCACGGAAGAAGAGTTTCGAGTGGGCGTTGATGAACCAGCCGCCGACGTAGTCGTCGCCACAGGACACGAGCGCATCGTGCAACGCCATGACCGTCGGGTCGGGCTGCTTGTTCGGCTCTTCGCCAATCGAGGGAATGGCGATCTGCGGCCGGTCGAGACTCCCGCCCAGGGCGTGGGCGAGGGCGGCGAAGCCGAGGACGAGCCCGGCGAGCACGCAGAGTGAGACGAGAACGCGGCGGAGCATGGGGATCCTCCGGAGGGAGCAGGGAGTGAAGCGCAAGTTCCGCCGGATTGGACGCTGTCCGAGCCGCCGAAGTTCCGCTCGCCCTCTGTCCCGGCGCCTACTCCGGCAGCGGCTGCCCCCTCGTCTCCGGCGCAAACGGCAGCGCTGCTAGCCCGATGAGGAACACAGCGCACATCGTCACCCCCGCGTAGCGCATCGGCTCCGCGTGGTGGGCATAGACGCGGCTCGTGAGCAGGCCCAAGAAGGAGGGGCCGATGGCCGCCACGTATCGCCCCACGTTGTAACAGAACGACGTCCCCGTGCTCCGCAGCCGCGTGGGGAACAACTCGGGAAAGTACACCGCGTAGCCGCCGAAGATCGACAACTGGCAGAAGCCCATCAGCGGCGTCATCCAGAACATATCCCAGTAACTGCTGAACGAAGAGTACACCAGCATCGTGCTGAACATGGCCGCCAGAAACGAAATCGCGAACGTCGGCCGTCGGCCGATCCGTTGACTGACGAGGGCGAAGCTATACACGCCCAATCCGCCGCCCAGGTTCTGCATGATCGAGTTGATGCCCGTCCACTGCAGGAGCTTGCCGTCGACTTCTTTGGCGGAGAGCCCCAGCTTCTCGAGCTCGGGGCGAAACACCCGCTGCAGCAAGTCGGGCATGAAGAAGCCGATCCCCCACAAGCCGATCACGCCCGCTGAAGCGAGCACGATGCCTACGATCACGCGCCGCCGCAGTTCCGGTGTGCCGAACAATTCGCCGAGCGAGCCCATCGAGCGGGCATGGCCGGCCGCGATTTGCTGCCGCCAGGCCTCGGGCTCTTTCAGCCGAGCGCGGATGACGATCGCCAAAAGCGCCGGCAGCGTGCCCACCACGAACATCCACCGCCAGCCGCTGCCGAGCACCCCCGAGGCCACGAGCAGGCCGGTGACCATGCTGATGAGCGCGGCGGTGATGTTGCCGACAGCCGAGAGAGATTGCAGCAGGCCCAGCGCATAAGGGCGCGCGCGGTCAGGCATGACTTCGGCCACGAGCGCCACGCCCACCGCGAACTCCCCTCCCACGCCCAGCCCGGTGAGAAACCGGTAGAGCGCGAAATCCCAGAAGCCCACCGAGAGCGCGCTCAGGCCGGTGAAGATCGAATACAGCAGGATCGTCCAGAGCATGGTTCGGGCGCGGCCGATGCGGTCGCCGAGCACCCCGAACACCAGGCCGCCGGTGGCCCAGCCGATCAGAAAGATGCTGGTGGCAAAGCCTGCTCGGTCGGCCACCAACTCCTTGGCCGGCGGCTGCGTGGGGGACTCGGCCAGCAGTTCGCGCATCGCAGGGGTGCGGGCGAGCGTGAAGAGCTGCTGGTCCATGGTGTCGAACAGCCACCCCAGGGCCGCCACGGTCAGCACGAACCAGTGATAGCGGTTCAGCTCGCGATACCAGGGGCGAGGGGCGGAGCTCATGCAGGGCCTGCGCGAGGGATGGGGCGGCGGGGCGGGCAGTGAGCCGGGCGAACCTGGCTCTCAGAGAAACCCTCTCTTACTCTCTGCTCGCTCCCGGCACAAGCAGGCGGCCGAAGAACCCGGCCAGTCGGCGCGTTATATCGGGCCGCGGGCCACGCCTAAGGGCTTTGGGAGGACGCGTGCGAAATTGCTTTGCCTACGCCTTGGCCCCGCTCGGTGGCGAACTTGGAGGGACGTGATCATGACAAGCGTCGATTGCTGCCGCTGGGCGGCGCGCGGACTGGCGGTGTTGCTGCTCCTGCTCTGGGGACCGTTCTTCGTGGCTCACCTGGGCGAGTGGTTCCTCGGGCCGCGCTTCCCGCCCCCTTGGGTGTGGTTCATGCAGGCCCTGCATCTGGGCTTCTTGATCGGGTACGTCGCGGTTTGGCGGTGGGAGTTGGTCGGCGCGGCGCTGATCCTTGTCTGCGGCGGGCTGTTCTTTACGCTGGCGGGAGCGCACCTGTATTTGATCCCGTCGGTGTTGCCCGGGGTGTTGGTGCTGGCGTGCCGGTTGTGGAGGCGGCCGTCTCCCCGTCCGGCTTGACGCCTGGAGAAGTGTCGGCCGACAATCGATCGCGTCGCGGCCAGTGATTCAACTCGCACCACCTTTGCGGAGCGGCCTACAAAGACGTTGAACGACTCCACTTCCACTCGCACGCTGTCCTGTCTTCGCCGAAGCCTGCGAATCGGCCTTCGGGCTGCTTTGGCCGCCGCGCTGTTGGCCACGAGTGCCCGCAGCGAGGCGGCCGATCCCGTCTCGCGCGAGTGGCTGGAGGGCCGCTTCAAGAGCGGCGTGCTCCGCTGGGGGGGCGATGCCGAAGGGGGCGCCCCCTACCAACTCCGCGATCCGCAAGATCCCGGGCGCGTGATTGGCTTCGAGGTCGACCTGGCCGACGCCTTGGCCGAAGCCATCTCCCGCCGTTGGCAGCTTCCGCTGCGGGCCGAATTCGCGCAATACGAGTGGGTGTCGCTCGATCAAGGGCTCGAAAAGGGGGACTTCGACTGCGTGATCAGCGGCTACGAGGTCACCCCGGAGCGTGCCCGCCAGTTCCTCTTCAGCCGCCCCTACTACGTTTACACGCAGCAACTCGTCGTCCGCCAAGGGGAGCAGGGCATTCAATCACTCGAGGATTGCCGCAACCGCGCGGTGGGCACCCTCTCCGGCAGCTCGGCCGACCGGCTGCTGCAGGCGACTGGCATCCGCGACATCGTGGGCTTCACCGGGCAGGTCGAGCCCTATCTGGACCTCGAGCTCGGCCGGCTCGACGCGGTGCTGCTCGACAGCCCGATCGCCCTCTACTACGCGGGAAGCAACCCCAAGCTCGAGTTCGTCGGCGGGGCGTTCGCGCCAGGCAACTACTCGATCGCGGTCCGGCCGGCAGACGCGCCGCTGGTAACGGTGCTTGATGAGGCGCTGGCCGAACTCTTCACCTCGGGCCGCTGGGCAGAGGTGCTGCGGCGTTGGCACTTGTGGAACGCCCAGCAGGCCGGGCTCGTCCGCGACGCCGATGCTGCGGGCGAGCGCAGCGGCCTGGGCTTCGCCGCCGACGGTTCACCCTTGCCGGCGCCCCCGGTGACCAACGCGGTGGACCTGCAGGTGATCGCCGCCTCTGCCGAGCAATGGAAGTTCGTCGACTACGCGCCGCTGCTCGTGAGGGCAGCCGGAATGACGGTGTTCCTCTCGGTCGCCAGCATGGCCGTGGCGATGGCGCTGGGGCTCGGCATTGCGGTGGCGCGGCTTTATGGGCCCGCGCCGGTGCGGCTGGCGGCGCTCGTCTACGTCGAGTTCTTCCGCGGCATCCCGCTCTTGCTGCTGCTCTTCTTCCTCTACTTCGGCCTAGCGGCCTATGGCCTGCGGCTCGACGCCGTGCCGACGGCCATCCTGGCCTTCGGGCTCAACTACGCAGCCTACGAGGCCGAGATCTACCGCGCGGCGGTGCTCTCGGTCCCCAGCGGCCAGTGGCACGCCGGCCGCGCCCTCGGTATGCCGGAGACGATGATCTTCCGCCGCATCGTGCTGCCGCAAGCGATCCGCACGGCGCTGCCGCCGATGACCAACGACTTCGTGGCGCTCTTCAAAGACACGAGCCTGGTGAGCGTGATCGCGGTGCAGGAGTTGACCAAGGAGTACCTGGTCCTCTCGCGGTCGAGCCTGAAGTTCGTCGAGCTGGGGCTGCTGACGGCGGCCCTCTACCTGGCGATGTCGGTTCCGCTGGGTTTCCTCTCCCGCTGGCTCGAAGCCCGCTGGTCGACGAACAAGCAATAGCGGCTGTCGAAGGGGGCGGTCCTGGCGTATGGTAGGAGGGCTCGCTGCTCGCCTCGCCCCCCGGATGAAGAGGGAACCCGCTCATGTCCGACCACGTGGTCCTCATTTCCCTGCCTGGCCTGCGCGCCCAAGACCTGGCGGCCATGCCCAACCTGCGGCGGTTGATGGCCGGCGGGCAACAAGCGCCGCTCGCGCCGAGCTTTCCGGCGGTCACCTGCCCCGTGCAGGTCAATCTCACGACCGGTTGCCCTCCCTCGGAGCATGGCGTGATTGCCAATGGCTTCTACTGGCGCGAGGGTGAGGCCACGCGCGGCGGTCGCGGCTCGCGCCCCGGCCAGGTCGAAATGTGGACCGCTTGGAACGACGTGGTGCAGCGGCCCCAGATTTGGGACAAGTTGCATGAGAAGTCGCCTGATCTGACCTCGGCTGTCTGGTTCCCGCTCCTCTCCAAGGGGTGCGGCGCAGACTACATCTGCACGCCTGCGCCGATTCACAACCCCGACGGCAGTGAATCGCTGTGGTGCTACACGCAGCCGACCGAGCTCTACGGCGTGCTCCGCGACGCCTTGGGGCATTTTCCCCTCAAGCACTTTTGGGGGCCCCTGGCCAACATCCTCTCGAGCCAGTGGATTGCCGACTCGGCCGTGTGGGCGGCAAGGCAGTACCGGCCCAACTTCTTCTACATCTACCTGCCGCATCTCGACTACGCCGCGCAAAAGTCGGGGCCCGACAGCGAGGCCGCGCAGAAGGCGGTGACTGAGCTCGACGAGCTGTTCGGCAAGCTCGCCGCCGGTTTCGCCGAGGCGTATGCCGGCAAGGACCTGCTGTGGCTCGTGGCCAGCGAATACACGATCCTGCCGGTCGACCACGTGCTCTACCCCAATCGCGTGCTGCGCGAGGCGGGGCTGCTGGCCGTGCGCAACGACGGGCAGGGGGAAGAACTCGACACCGCCGGCAGCGCTGCCTGGGCCTTGGTCGACCACCAGTTCTCGCATGTCTTCGTACAAGGGGGCGACGCCGCCACGCCGCGGCGCGTGGCCGATCTGTTTCGCGGCCGAGAAGGCGTGGCCGAAGTCCTCGTGGGCGAAGAGCGGGCGCGCTATGACCTCGATCATCCGCGCGCAGGCGACGTGGTGATCGTCTCTACTCCCAATAGCTGGCAAGCCTATTACTTCTGGCTCGACGACGCGCTCGCGCCCGCCTATGCCCGCACCGTCGACATCCACCGCAAGCCAGGCTACGACCCGGTGGAG
>JAXMBI010000034.1:0-72827 GCA_046349955.1 Pirellulales bacterium
AGCCGCACGTCGACTTGCTGACCGGCTTCAACGATCTCCACGTGGCGCGGGATCGTCACGAAACCATCGGCCCGGCTGAACGTGGTTACCGACCCCGAGCCTTTGCCCATCGGGAACGCCGCCAGGCCTTGTTCGGCGTCGACGAGCCCGACAAGCAGGTACTCGGTGCGGCCGATCTCAGAGTTCGTTTTTACCGCCATCGTCGCCCGCACAGTCTCCTGCGCGCCAGCTGGTCGTCCCGCGAGCAGCCGAAGGACAGGCGCGACGAACTCATGAAAGGTAAAGATCGCCGAGGTCGGAAAGCCGGGCAGAATCACGACGGGCTTACCACGACTGGCCGCCAGGCAGAGCGGCTTGCCCGGCTTCAAGGCTACGCCATGCGCTACGATGCCGGGGTCGTTCAGTTCGGCGACCACGCGATAGCAAAGGTCGCCCTGGCCCTTGCTGGTGCCGCCGGAGAGCAAAACCAGGTCCGACTCCTCGAGCGCCGCATGGAGTACGGTTCTCAATGCGTTTGCATCGTCGCGCACGATGCCCCACGAGCGCGGAGCGCCCCCCAGTTCGCGGACGGCGTCGGCGAGGATTTGCGAGTTGGAATCGTACACGTGCGCCGGCCGCATGGGCTCGCCCGGCGCGATGATTTCGTTGCCGGTCGAGATGATGGCTACGCGCGGCTGGCGCCACACGGGAATCTGGCTTTCGCCGATCGCGGCCAGCACGCCCGTTTCGCGACTTGTAAGGAGCGCGCCGGCGCGCAGCACGGTTTCGCCGGCGGCGACGTCGGAGCCCGCGAACGCGATGCCGGCGCCGGGACCGACCGCGCGGCGAATGAGCACCTGGCCTTTGCTGACCTCGCAGTGTTCGATCATCACGATGGCGTCGGCCCCGCGGGGGATCATGCCGCCGGTGGCGATGGAAACCGCCTCGCCTGGCCCCACGTTGACGCGCGGGGCCGTCCCGGCATCGATCGCGTCGTCAAGGAGCCGCACGCTCTTAGCAGCCAGCTCCGTGGCGCCAAACGTGTCGGCGGCGCGAACGGCAAAGCCGTCGACGTTCGAGCGGTCGAACGAGGGCACATCGACGCGGGCACGGATGTCGACCGCCAGCACGCGGCCGAGAGCGTCGCCCAGCGGGATTCGCTCTGCCTCTAGCGGCGCAAGGTTCAGCGCCGCGCGAAAGCGGGCTTCCGCTTCGTCGCGATCGATGACGTTGAGGAATTGTTCTTGGTCCGACATCGGGGCCACGGCCGCATCATTGATACAGGAAGACTTCGACCTCGGCGCCGGGCGGATAGCCCTCGCTATCCGGAGGTACAACCACAAAGCCGTCGGCACGCGTCGTGGAGCTGAGAATCGAGGCGCCGCTGATGGCCAGCGGTTCGGCTTCGTTGCCCGTGACGCTGACGCGCGCATAGTCGAGTCGGCCAACGGTCGAGACAAGCTTCCGAGTCAAGCGAGCGCGAATTCCGCGGTAGGGCCAATCGCGCGCGCGGCCGCCGAGAACGCGAATCGCCCGACCCGCGAAGAAGTCGTAGGCACAAAGGCAGGACACGGGATTGCCTGGCAGTAAGCAGACGAGTCCCCCTTGTAAGCGGCCCAAGCCGGTCGGACTGCTGGGGCGCATCGCCACGCCATGCACCGCCAGTTCGCCGCGCTCCGCCAGCAGCGTGGGCACATAGTCTTCTTGACCGACGCTCGAGCCGCCTGAGACGAGGATCACGTCGGCCGGTTGGGCGAGCGCGGCGAGAAGCGCAGCGGGTTCGTCGCGAACGATTTCCGACGAGAGCAACTCGCCGCCGTCGCGCGCCGTCAAGGCGGCGAGCATCGGCCCGTTCGCGTCCGCGATGCGGGCGCCCTCGGGAGGGGTCCCTGCGGGGAGGATCTCGTTGCCGGTGATCAGAATGCGCACCGTGGGCCGGCGAACGACCGAGATCCGGCAGCATCCCAACGAGGAGAGCAGGCCAACATCCTGGGGCCGCAGCAGTCGCCCGGCGCGCGCCGCCAAGTCGCCCGCGCAGAGGTCTTCCCCCCGCTGCCCGACGTGCTTACCCTGCGAAACCTGGTCGAGGACCAGCAAGTCCGCCCCCGCGAGTTCGGTCAGCTCCACGGGGAGGACGGCGTCGGCCCCGGCGGGAAGCGGCGCTCCGGTCATAATCCGCACGGCCTCGCCTGCGGCGACGCGGCCCGAAAACGGTTTGCCTGGCAGGCAGACGCCGAGAATCTTAAGCGGGAGGCGGTTGTAAGGAGAAGCGCCAGACGTGTCTTCTCCCCGCACCGCAAACCCGTCCATCATCGCGCGGGCAAAGCTCGGCACATCGACGCTGCTGACGACATCGCGCGCCAGCACTCGGCCCGCCGCGTCGCCCAAGTCCACCTCTTCCGTCGCCAATGCGTCGAGCGGCGGAAGAACCGAGTCGAGCCACGCAAGCGCGTTTTCCACCGTCGTCCGCTCCGCGAAACCTCGCATGCGGACGTCGTTGTTCGGGTGTTTGGGCCTGGGCGCAGACATGGCCCTCTTATAGTGCGCCCGTGTGCGGCAAGAAAGTCGCGCGCCGTGAATTGGGCTGCGATTCTGTCGGCGGGAGTCCCAACCGGTCGTTGCTCGTCGCCGCGCGGCAACCCACGGCCAGGCCTTGCGACTTTGGCGACGTTGCCCGTGTGAGGCCACGGATGTACCATCGAAAGGTCGAGAATTTCTTTCTGGCGGACTGGGCGTTGACGATGCAGGTGGCCGTCGAATTGTTCGGAATTGCTCGGGCCCGCGCCGGGGTCGTCCGTACGACGGCCGAGGGTCGCTGTTTGGGCGACGTGCTCTTCGATCTAGCCGCCAGATTTCCGGCGTTGGCCGAAACGTGCATCGACGGACGCAAGCTGCGTCCGAGTTTTGCCGCCAATCTGGGCGGGCGGCAGTTTGTCAGCGCCCCAGAGACGCCGCTTAGCGAAGGCGACACCGTGTTGCTGTTGTCGCTGGACGCCGGCGGATGAACGGGGGACTGCGAGAAAACGACGTGCGGCGCAATCTTCCGGGCTATCACGGCGTCTACTTGCGGGTCGATCTTACGGCCGGTTCTTCCGAGCGCGTCGTCTTGGAAGAGAGCTTGTTGCGCAACTATCTCGGTGGCAGCGGCCTGGGGGTCGCCATTTTGTTGCGCGAGGGAGCTGCCGAAGTCGATCCGCTCGCGCCCCCGGCGGCGCTCGCCTTCGTCTTCAGCCCTCTGGTTGGCAGTCCGCTGACGACGTCTGCGAAATTTGCCGTTGTCAGCAAGAGCCCGCTGACGCAGCGGATCAATGACTCGCTGGCCAGCAGCGGCTTTGCGCTGGCTGGCAAGAAGACAGGGCACGATGCCATTGTGCTCGTCGGCCAGGCGCCCGAGCCTTCGATTCTGATTGTCGACGACGACCAGGTTCGGCTGGAGCCTGCCGGTGAGCTCTGGGGCCTGTCGAACGGCGACGCTCAACTGCGCTTGCGCCAGCGATTGGGCTCCGACTTTCAGACGGCCACGATCGGCCAAGCCGGCGAGCGGCTGATTCCCTATGCCACGATCTCTCACGACGGTCGTCACGCTGGCCGCGGCGGCAGCGGCGCCGTGCTAGGCTCGAAGAACATCAAAGCGATCGCGGTGCGCGGCTCACGACGCTGCCCGTGGGCCGATCCGCCGGCGCTCGTGGCCTACGCCAAGCAACTCTCCGACAAATCGTTCGGACCGGCTACGGCGAAGTACCGCGAGTTGGGCACCGCCTCGAATCTCCTCGCTTTCAACCGCCTGAATGTGCTGCCGACGCGCAACTTTCAACGGGGCAGCTTTAGCGGCGCCGTCGCTGTCTCCCCTGAAGAGCTCAGCCTGGCTCGCGAGAAAACGCGGTCCTCGTGCGCCGCCTGCACCATCGGCTGCGAGCATCTCTACGGCATGAAGGATGGGCAGGGCGGCCCGGTTCGCCTGGAATACGAGAACCTCTTCGCCTTCGGCCCGCTTTGCGGGATCGATGATGCAGACGTGGTGCTCCGGGCTTGCCGGCGATGCGACGAGCTTGGACTCGACACGATCAGCGCCGGCGGCACGATTGCCTTCGCGATGGAGTGCGCAGAGCGGGGCTATCTCAACGCGCCCTGGCTCCGCTTCGGCGACGGAGATGCCCTCCTGCGGGCCATGGACTTGATCGCCAGCCGCGAAGGGGTCGGACGTTTGCTGGCCATGGGCAGCCGCGCCATGGCGCTGGAGGTCGGTCAGGATGTCCTGCGTTTCGCGCCGCAGGTCAAAGGTCTCGAGATTCCGGGTTACGACCCGCGCGGCCTGCAAACGATGGCGCTCGGCTTCGCTACCGGCAGCCGCGGCGCCGACCATAACCGCTCGGGCGCCTACGAAGTCGATTTTTCCGAGGCCGTTGATCGGCTTGATGTCGGCCCGGAAGCAGCGGCGTTGGCCGTGGAAACGGAAGACAAAGCCGCGATCATGGATTCGCTCATTCTCTGCAAGTTCCTCCGCGGCGTCTTCGGCGACTTCTTTGCCGATGCGGCTGAGATTCTCTGCCTGGTGACCGGTTGGGACGTGACGGCGGCGGAACTTCGCCGGACGGCTGGCCGAATCGTCACCGCCAAGAAGCGCTTCAACATCCGCGCCGGATGGACTCCTGCGGAAGATACGCTGCCCGATCGCCTCCTGACCGACGCATTGCCGGAAGACGCGCGAGCTCGACTCACGCCCGAGCGACTCGCCGCCTTGGTGGCGGCCTACAATCAAGCCCGCGGCTGGAGCCCGGAAGGGTGGCTGCCAGCAGAAACCGCTGCGCACGCTGAGCTGAGATTTCACACCTTGCACTACGCCCTCGATCCCGAAAGCGACCATGCCTGAAGCATTCATCCTCATTCCCGGCCGCACCACGGATCAGGGGTGCGGCATCAGCGAGGGCAAGTTTCTCGACAAGTATCAGCGCGAGATCAACACGCTTCAGGTGTCTCCCGGCGACATGAAACGATTAGGGCTAACCGATGGAGACCGCGTGCGCCTGACGAGCGGCAACGGGAAGGTCGAGGTGAGCGTCACGACTGCAAAAGGGGACGAATTGCCCGAAGGCCTGTTGTTCATCGCCTACGGCAACATCTCGAGCCGACTCATGGGCGGCGACACGCATGGCTCGGGAATGCCGACGAGCAAAGGAATCGACGTCGAGTTGGAGGTGCTCGAGAAGGCCTGAAGCGGCGGCGCTCCCGCGCCCGCATCACGTGCCTTCAGCCTGACGCCACGCACCTTGGTTGCGTCGGGCCCCGCACGCGGTCAGAATAAACGAGCACTGCCGAGCACCGCTCAGCCGCCCGTCGGTCGCGGTCGAAGAAACCCTCTCCAGCCCCGGCGCAGCAATGCTATGGCGACAGCTTCCAGCGATCTTGGGGCCGCACCGGCAGCCAATCTCAAGGTCATCACCGACGCCACTTGCACCTTTTGCGGTTGCGTGTGCGACGATATCGATCTGACGGTTCAGGACAACAGCCACATCATCGAGGCCAAACGGGCCTGCGTGCTGGGCAAAGCCTGGTTTCTCAATCACAGCATCGAGGACCGCCCGAGCTGTCTCGTCGACGGCCAGCCTGCCTCGCTCGAGGCCGGGTACGACCGCGCCGCGGAGATTCTCACGACCGGTAAGTACCCGATCATCTACGGTCTGAGCGATTCGCCTTGCGAGGCGCAACGTGTCGCCGTGAGCATCGTCGATTGGATCGGCGGCACGATCGACACGACCACCAGCGTTTGCCACGGCCCCTCCGGCATGGCCTTTCAGAGCGTCGGCGAGGTGACCTGCACCCTGGGCGAAGTGGCCAACCGCGGCGACTTGATCATGTTCTGGGGCTCGAACCCAGCCGAAAGTCACCCCCGGCACTTCACCAAGTACAGCCTGATGCCGAAGGGCATATTCCTGCCAAACGGGCGCAAGGACAGGACCTGCGTCATCGTGGACGTTCGCAAGACGAAGAGCGCCAAGGCGGCCGATATTTTCATCCAGATCAAGCCTCGTAAAGACTTCGAGGCCCTCTGGACGTTGCGGGCGCTGGCCAAGGGAGTCGAGCTCGATCCGGCGCTCACCTTGCGCGAGACGGGCGTGGAGCTGGCCGTCTTTCAGGACTTGATGGCGCGGATGAAGTCCTGCAAATTCGGCGTCATCTTTTTCGGCATGGGCCTGACCATGACCCGCGGCAAGCACTGCAACAGCGAAGCTCTGCTGGCGCTGACGCGCGACATGAACGCCTTCACGCGCTTCACCGCCAAACCGAACCGCGGGCACGGCAACGTGACCGGCGCCGACAACGTCGTCGCGTGGCGGACCGGCTATCAGTTCGGCGTCAACCACGCGCGCGGCTATCCACGCTTCAACCCCGGCGAATACACGACCTCCGACACGCTGGCGCGCGGCGAGGCCGACGCGGCCATGATGATCGCCTGCGACCCGATGGCCAACTTTTCCGAGCCTGCGCGGAAGCACCTGGCGTCGATTCCCTACATCGCACTCGACACCAAGGAAACGCCAACGACTCGGGCCGCCGCCGTCGCCTTCACCGTCGCCACCTACGGCATCAACACCGGCGGCACCGTGTACCGCATGGACGACGTGCCCATTCCCCTGCGCCCGGCCTTTCCTTCGCCGCATCCCAGCGATTTCGAGGTGCTTACCGCCATCGAAGCGCGCGTCAAGAAGCTGCTCGGAGTGCGAGCGTAACGCATGGCGACGACATTGCGGCCCGACTTCACCAAGATCTCGCAAGGCACGCTCTACGACCCCGCCAATGGCGTGGACGGCGCCGTGCGCGATCTGTGGATCGCCGACGGCCGCATCGTCGCCGCGCCCAGCGATCCCGCCGTTCGCCCGAGTCGCGAAATTGACGCCCGGGGAATGGTCGTGATGCCGGGGGGCATCGACATGCACTGCCACATCGCCGGCCCCAAGGTCAACGTTGCGCGCAAGCTGCGGCCCGAGGACAAACGCCGCGGCGAATTGCTCCACCGCACCAGCCTCACGCATAGCGGCACGATGGGCGCCGTGCCCAGCACGTTTGCCACGGGCTACAAATATGCCGGCATGGGCTACACGACGGCCTTCGACGCTGCGATCCCGCCGCTCGGCGCCCGCCACGCGCACGAGGAATTCGAGGACACGCCCTGCATCGACAAGGGTTTCTATGTCCTGATGGGCAACAACCACTACGTCATGAGGTCGTTGCAGGAGCAAGAGCCGGAGAAGCTGAAAGCGTTCATCGGCTGGCTGCTCACGGCCGCCAAGGGCTTCGCTCCCAAACTGGTCAATCCCGGCGGGGTCGAGGTCTGGAAGAATCATCAGGCGGGCAACGTTAGCGGCCTCGATTCCGTCGTCGACCATTTCCACGTCACTCCGCGGCAGATCGTCGGCGGCGTCGCCAAGGCGGCCGCCGAGCTGCGGCTGCCGCATCCCGTCCACATCCACTGCAACAACCTGGGGATGCCGGGCAACTGGACCACTACCCTAGAGACGATGAAGGCCCTCGAAGGCCACCGCGGACACATCACCCACGCGCAGTTTCATAGCTACGGCGGCGGCGAAGGGGACGAGAACACCTTCAACAGCAAGGTCGCCCCCCTGGCCGACTATGTCAACTCCCATGAGAACGTGACGATCGACGTCGGGCAGGTGCTGTTCGGCGAAACCACCAGCATGACGGGCGATGGGCCGCTCGGTTACTTTCTTTCGAAGGTGTACGGCGGCAAATGGTTCAGCAGCGACACCGAAATGGAATCGGGCTGCGGCATCACCCCGATCAAGTACAGGAACAAGACGCTGGTGCATGCCCTGCAATGGGCCATTGGGCTCGAATGGTATCTGCTGGTGAACGACCCCTGGCGAGTGGTGATGAGCACCGATCACCCGAACGGCGGCTCGTTCTTGGCCTATCCGCAGATCATTCGCTTGTTGATGGACCGCACGTATCGCGCCGACATTCTTAAGACGTGTCACCCCTTGGTGCGGGAGCGGAGCCAACTGGCCGACATCACGCGCGAATACACGCTCAATGAAATTGCGATCATCACGCGCGCCGGCCCGGCGAGGATTCTTGGCCTGAAGAACAAAGGCCACCTCGGTCCGGGCGCCGACGCCGACATCACGATCTACACGCCGCACGAGAACAAGGAAACGATGTTCGAGTTGCCGCGGATGGTGATCAAAGGCGGCCGGATCATCATCGACCAAGGGGAGATGCGCGATCCGGTGTTAGGCAAGACGCTGCACGTGGCGCCCGAGTACGACCGCGGCGTCGAAAGCGACATTCAGGCATGGTTCGAAAAGAACTACTCCATCCGCTGGCGCAACTACCCCGTGGACGACAGCTACTTGCATGGTTCTACCCTGGTGCCCATGCAAACCGCGTCCTAGGGCAGCGTCACAGCCTGTTTTTCGGGTTGTGCCACAGTAGGCGCGCAGCGCGAGCAAGGGGCGGGAGCGCCCGCCGGGCGCGCTGGCCGAGAATGCTGCCCGGCCCGTGCAGGGGTTGGCGAGGCTCGACCAGGGAAACGTAGCTCTTCCTCGCTTGCGCTTTTTGAAGTTGCGCTTTGGCATCTGCGAAGCGTGAGGCGCGGCATGCAGCCCCGGCAGGGGCGACCCGAGAATAGCCCCGGGCAAGGCCGGCGCAAGCCGGACGCCGCCCGGGGTTACGCCCCACGGAAACAAAGAGCCCCGGAGGGGCGACAGATATGCCTGAGATATGCTTGAGTCCAGCGCTGGCAAGCAGTTCTTGTGTCGCCCCTGCGGGGCTTTGTTCCCTACTTCTCACGGACCCCGGGCTGCGGTCAGCTCACGCTGCCCTGGCCCGGGGCTATTCTCGGGTCGCCCCTGCCGGGGCTGCACGTAGCCTTGCTCGCTCCAAGAGCAAAACGCTTGATCCATGCCCCCACGTCCAACCAAAAGCGCAACTTCAAAACTGGCGCTGCGGGTTAGTGTGCCCGCCCCGGCTGGGTCGTCAGCACCGCCGGCAGCAACGTCGTGAGATAGTAAGCCTTGGGCGTGGCCAGGTTCAGCAGCGCCGTGGCGTCGAACGAGCGGGCCTGGGCCTGGCCCCCGATGAGCACGTCGACGAGGCTCACGGGACGCTCGTATTTGACCACGCGGATCGACGCCTCGTCGGCGCCGGCGAGTTCCACCGCGCGGCTGATCGCCGCCTCGACGAAACCCACCTCGTCGATCAGGCCGTTGGCCTTGGCCTGGTCCGAGGTGAACACCTGGCCCGTGGCCAACTTGTCGAGCTTGGCCTGGCCGTCGTCTCCGCGGAAGCCCGGCCTGCCGGCGGCGATGATCTGCTTGAAGCGCGTGAAGCTCTCGTCGACCAGTCCCTGAAAGATCGCCCGTTCCTCAGGGGTCATCTCCTTGGTGATGCTGCCCATGCCCTTGAGCGGATGGCTGGAGATCGAATCAGACTGGATCTTCCATTCCTGCATCAGGCCCGCCACGTTGTAGTGGGGAATGATCACGCCGATCGAACCGGTCCAGGTGGTGGGCTCGGCGTAGATCGACTTGGGCGTGTCCCCCACGGCCATCGACACGTAATAGCCGCCGCTGGCGGCCAGCGAGCCCATGCTCACCACGATGGGGACCTTCTTCGCCTCGGCGAGCTCGCGGAGGTGGTGGTAGATGAAGTCGCTGCCGGTCACCGTTCCGCCGGGAGAGTCGACCCGCAGCACGATCGCCTTCACGCGGTCGTCGTCGCGTACCTGGTCGATCTGCTCCTTCACGAAGCCGTCTCCCTCGAGAATCGTCCCTTCGACGCGGATCAGGGCGATCTTGTCGAGCGCCGTGCGCGACAGCGAGTGATGCTTCTCGGTAAGGGTCCGACCCTCCACGCTCATGCCCACCGCGCCGAGCAGCCCGAAGTTCAACAGCAGCGACATGCCGAGCACGGCCAAGATCGCCAGAGTGAACAACAAGCCCCAGCCGCTCCGCCGCGGGGGCGGGGCCGGCACCGGCACGTATTGAATGGGGGTGGCCGAAGGAGGATAGCCGGGGGAGGGAGCGTCCATGAATCAAAAAACCTGCGAGTCGTTGACCAGAAGCGGCGTTTCGCAATTGTACGCTATGTCCTGCGGCCATGAGAGGGGCGGCTGCCGCGGGCGGCCTGTTGCCGTCGCGGGCCGCGGTTTACGATAGCGAATTCGCACCCCGTCCTCCGACCGTCGGCCGTCCCATGAAGTTCGCCATCTGCAACGAAACCTTTCTCGATTGGCCGTTCGAGCAGGCGTTCGCCTTCGCCCGCGAGTGCGGCTACACCGGGATCGAGATCGCGCCGTTTACGATCGATCCCGACGTGCGGCGGATTTCCTCCGCCCGGCGAAGCGAAGTGCGGCGCCAGGCCGAGGCGGCTGACCTGCCGGTGATCGGCCTCCACTGGCTGCTGGCGAAGACGCAAGGGCTGCACCTGACGAGCCCCGACGCCGAAGTCCGCCGTCGCACGGCCGACTATCTGCGCGAACTTGCGCGGCTCTGCCGGGACCTGGGCGGGTCGTTTCTCGTGTTCGGCTCCCCCTTGCAGCGGAACTTGCCGCCAGGCGTATCGCAAGATCAGGGCATGGACTTCGCCGCCGAGGTGTTCAGCACGATCCTGCCTGAGCTCGAGGCCAACGAAGTGGCGTTGCTCGTCGAGCCGCTCGGCCCGGCCGAGGGGGATTTCTTGGTCACCACCGACGAAGGGGTGCGGCTGATCGAGCGGGTCGGCTCCCCCTGGTGCCGACTGCACTTGGACTGCAAAGCGATGTCGAGCGAGAGCACGCCCATTCCCGAACTGATCCGCCGGCATCACCGCTTGCTCGGCCACTTCCACGCCAATGATCCGAACCGACAGGGCCCAGGGTTTGGCGCGCTCGAGTTCGAGCCGATCTTCGCCGCCCTCGGAGAGGTTGACTACCGGGGCTGGGTGTCGGTCGAAGTGTTCGACTACGCGCCGGGAGTCGAGCGCCTCGCGCGGGAGAGCATCGACTACATGCGCGGATGCTTGCCAACCGCCTGAGCCAGCCCGGCACACAGGTTCGTAGGGTGCGTCCAGCGCAGCGCAGAGGCGCCGGCGTTTTCTTCGCCACGCTCCGTTCCCAGGCGTTCGTGCCGATGGTGCGTCTGCGCTTCGCTGGACGCACCCTACCTTCGCCCCGACCAGGGGTTTTCCCGGCTCGGCCAGCAAAACGCTGGCGCTCGCACTGATCCTGGGACCTAATAGTTTCCCATGCCAAAATCGGTCGCAGATCCCTAGTGCCACCACTAGGGATTTCGCCTTTTGGCGATAGGGGGCAGGAAGCCAGCGCACGGGAATCTACGCTCAGCGAGGTCTTCCGATGTCTGCCGGCGTTTTGGAAATAAGTAGCTCGCGCTCATGCGCCGAAGACGTCACGCCTGAGCGCATCGCCGAGTTGACGATGCAATTGGCGTCGCTGCTCGAAGGGGCGGTCGACGACATCGCGCTCATGAACCGCGAGGCCGAGGTTCTTTCGCTCAATGCCCGCATCGAGGCGGCGCGGGCGGGAGACCTGGGGGCGGCCTTCGGCGTGGTGGCCCATGCCATGTCGCAGCTTTCCTCGCGCACGGCCAATTCGGCCAAGGAACTCTCGCGCGGCTCGGGCAAGCTGATTGGCGACCTGCGGCGGATGAACGAGCTGCTGACGACCGAGACCTTGGGCCTGCGGCTCTCGGACCTAGCGCTCGGCAACATCGACCTGGTCGACCGCAATCTTTACGAGCGTTCGTGCGACGTCCGCTGGTGGGCCACCGACGACAGCCTCGTCCAGGCGCTGAGCGAACCCCGTTACGAGCGGCTCGAACACGCCAGCCGCCGGTTGGGCGTGATCTTGAACGCTTACACCGTCTACTTCGATCTCGTGCTCTGCGATTTGCACGGCACGGTGGTCGCCAACGGCCGACCCAAGGCCTATCCCAGCCAGGGTTCCGATCAGTCGCAGGCGCCCTGGTTCCGCGCGGCGCTGGCCACCGCCAGCGGCGATGAGTTCGGCTTCCAGTCGGTCCACCGCTCGGCGCTCGTGCAGCACCAACGGGCGCTCGTCTACTCGTGCGCCGTTCGCGAGGGGGGCGACGCCAAGGGCAAGCCGCTGGGGGTGCTCGGCATCGTTTTCAACTGGGACGGCCTGGGACAAGTCATCCTCGACCGTATTCCGCTCTCGACAGAAGAAAAAAGCTCCGCCGTCGCCTGCTTCACCGACGTCGACGGACAGGTGCTCGCCGATTACCCGGCCGGCGCCCTCGGCGCGCAATTCGAACTGCCCGATCGCGGCAGGCTCATGAACGCCGGGAAGAACTTCCTCATGACCGGCTGGAAGGGAAAGCCGGCCTGCGTGGGGCACGCCCGCTCGCAGGGCTTCGAGACCTACGCCACGGGGTGGCACTCCTTCGTGCTGCTGTTGGAAGAGCGGTAAGGGCGCCCGTGCCTTCGCCTTTGCGGGCGCAAATTCTTCCAGCAATCCCTTGCCCGCCCTCTGGCATCGCTTTCGCTCCACGACGAAGTTCGTGTAGTCTTGCAGCGATTGTTCCGCCCCCCGCGCCGACGCGCCTTGCCAGGGAGCCTCGATGCCTGATCCCACCGTCCCGTCCAAGGTCGCCTGGTGGTCGCTCGCCCCGGCCGCTGCGGCTCAGAAGCTGGAGGTCGACCTGGACAAGGGGCTGAGCGCAGACGAGGCGCGACGGCGGTTGGCCGAATATGGCCCCAACGAACTGGCGGCCCAGGCCGGCAAAAGCAAGCTGCGGCTGTTCCTAGGGCAGTTCGCCGACCTGATGATCGGCCTGCTGGCGGTGGCCGCCCTGATCAGCGGCGTTGTGGGGGATTGGTCGGACTCGGTGCTCATCTTCGCCATTGTCCTGGCCAACGCCGTGATCGGCTTCCTGCAGGAACTGCGGGCCGAGCAGGCCGTGGCGGCGCTCAAAAAGCTCTCGCGTCCCCAGGCCCGCGTCCTCCGCGACGGTCGGCTGGTCGACCTGCCGGCTGCCGCAGTCGTACCCGGGGACGTCGTCGAGCTCACGAGCGGCGACCTGGCCCCCGCCGATGGGCGCCTCGTGCAGGTGGTCGACTTGCAGACCGACGAAGCGCCCCTTACCGGCGAGTCGCATTGGGCGGAAAAGCAAATCGAGGCGCTGACGGCAGACACGGCGCTGCCAGAGCGGGCCAATATGGCGTTCGCCGGCACGGCGGTCGGCCAAGGCCGCGGCCGGCTGCTGATCACTGCCACCGGCATGCGCACCGAACTCGGCAAGATCGCGGAGTTGCTCGAAACGGCCGAGAGCGGGCCGACGCCGCTGCAGGAGCGGCTGTCGTCGCTCAGCAGGCGGCTGGCGGTCGCGGTGGTGATCGTGTGCATCGCGGTCTTCGTCGCCGGCATCGTGCGCGGCGCCGCCGGAAGTTGGAGCGAGATGTTGCTCGCCGCGGTCAGCTTAGCCGTGGCGGCGATTCCCGAGGGCCTGCCGGCGGTGATCACGATCGCGCTCGCGCTCGGCTCGCAGCGCATGGCGCGGCGCAAGGCCATCGTGCGGCAACTTTCGGCCGTCGAAACGCTCGGCTCGGTCAACGTGATCTGCAGCGATAAGACCGGCACGCTCACGCAGAACAAGATGACGGTTCGCGAGAAGCTGCCCGCAAGCGACGATCCTGCGGCGGTCGATGCGCTCTTGCAAGCGGCCGCGCTGTGCAACAATGCCGAGTGGTCGGCCGAACACGGGGCCCTTGGCAGCGCCACCGAAACGGCCCTGGTGCAGGCGGCCGCCGACCACGGCCTCGAGGTCGCCGACGTTCGCCGGCGCTGGCCGCGCATCCACGAGATTCCGTTCAGTTCCGCCCGCAAGCGGATGACCACGATTCACCAGACGCCGGCGGGCGATCTGCTGGCAATCATGAAAGGGGCCGCCGAGTTCGTGCTGCAGCATTGCGAAGGTGCGGCTGCCGGCGAGCGCGCGAGCACGCTCGACGAAGGACGTCGGCGGAAGTACCTCGACCAGGCCGCGGAACTAGCGGCGCGGGGGCAGCGCGTGCTTGGCTTCGCCCAGCGGCGGCTCGACGCGGGCGCACTCCGGGACGATCCGCGTCCCGAGCGGATCGAGCGCGACTTCGAGTTCCTCGGCTATTTGGCGATCATCGACCCCTTGCGCGACGAAGCTAAGGCGGCTATCGAACAATGCCGTTCGGCCGGCATCGCCGTCGTAATGATCACGGGAGATCACCAAGCCACCGCCACCGCCATCGCCCGCGAGCTCGGGCTCGATGCCGGCGAAGGTCGGGTGTTGGCGGGGCTCGACCTGGACCGCGTTGACGACGAAGGTCTGCGGCGCCGCGTGAACAGCGTGACGGTCTACGCTCGAGTGTCGCCGGAGCACAAATTGCGCATTGTGCGGGCTCACCAAGCGCAAGGCAGCGTGGCCGCGATGACCGGCGACGGCGTGAACGACGCACCGGCGCTCAAGCAGGCCGACATCGGCGTGGCGATGGGCATCACCGGGACCGACGTGAGCAAGGAAGCGGCGAACATGGTGCTGGCCGACGACAACTTCGCCACGATCGTGGCCGCGGTCGAGGAAGGGCGCGTCGTTTACGACAACATTCGCAAGTTCGTCCGCTACCTGCTCACGAGCAACACGAGCGAAATCCTGGTGCTGCTGCTGGCGATCTTGATCGGCTTGCCGCTTCCCTTGTTGCCCATTCACCTGCTGTGGATCAACCTCGTGACCGATGGGCTGCCGGCCCTCGCGCTCGGATACGAACCAGCCGAACCTGGCACGATGCGCCGCAAGCCGCGCCGCCGCGAAGAGAGCATCTTCGCGGGCGGAATGGCCTGGGAGATCGGCGTACTGGGGATGCTCATGGCCCTGTCCACGCTCGGCGTCTACTGGGCGGAGCTGGCGCCCTCCGCAAATCGCACGGAGGCCGACCTCGACTATGCCCGCACCGCAGCGTTCGTCACGCTCTCGCTGTTCCAATTGTTCTATGTGCTGGGGCTGCGGTCGACGGAGCAGAGCCTGTGGGCGCGAGGGCTGTTCAGCAATTGGCGGCTGACCGCCGCCGTGGCCGCGGGCGGCGTACTACAGGTGGCAATCGTCTACGTGCCGGTCCTGCAGCGGATCTTCCACACGGCGTCCCTCGAACCCCGCGACCTGGCGCTGGGCATCGGCGTGTCGACGTTGTCGCTCGTAGCTGTCGAAATCGCGAAGGCTTGGCGGCGGCGAACGGTCCGCCACGACTAACACGGACAAAGCCGAGTGGAGACGTAACGGTCGCGATTGCCGGGCAGCAAAACGGGCGTGGCTTCCCTGGCCAGGGAGCCGGGAAGCCACGCCGTTAAGCAGAGAAGGATCCGCGTAGCGTTCTATTCCCGCAGCAGCCCCGGCAGGGCGGCCGAGTTGGGGCGGCGGGAAGTCACGTCGTGAGTCAGCAACTTGTCGGGGCCGACGAAGTAGTTGTTGAAGTCGGCCACCTCGAGGTTGTAGGTGACGGCGTCTTCCGCTTCGGCGACTTTGCCGACGGTCGCCGCCCCCTCCACTCCGTGGACCGCTTGCCCCGGCTCGAGCGAGCGGGCCTTGAGCCAGCCGCGTCCAGCCACCCAGAAAGGATGCCCGCCCGTGCAGCGCAGCGTCTGGCTGCCGATCTGCACGGTCAGCACCTTCTCCGGCGGCCGCTCCGTGGTGGCGATCACCGGCTTGAGCGCGAGCTCGCCCGTCTGCACGTCTTGGGCAAGCACCCGGTCGCCGACGCGGATCTGCTCGATCGGCTTGAGACCGGTTTCGGTCCACACGGGGGTGCCGGCGACGAGGCACTCGTGCGGCCGTTGCCGGGTTGGCTCAGCTCGCCGGGTCGGGACCGGGGTAGGAAGATAGCGCAACGGATCTTCGGCCCGGATCGACCAGTGCCCGTAGGCCGCGTAGACGGGCTTTTCTGTCGGGCGCGAGACTTCGTTATAAGAGTCCCACCACGCCCACCAGGAGTCGGCGGAGTTCCGCTCTTTCTCCCCCGACACCTTCTTGAGCAGCTCGGTCAGCCGCTCGTTCGAAGCGCCGATCACCGCGTTCTGCCGGGCAACAGCGATCTCGCGAGCGCGCGCCTTGCTCGCCGCGTCGTTCAGGCGCGCCGCGAACATCATTTGGCGAGCTTCCTGCTGCTCTTGCCGCGTGCCCACGTGCAGCGGCGTCAGCGGGTAGTCGGTGTCGACCGTCCCCAGGGCATTTTGCTCTTGGCCCTCGCGGAAGAAGACGTGCCGGTAGAAAACCTGGCCCGTGGGCGTGGCGAACAGCGCCGCCTGCGACCGCACGGGCGACGCCAGGCCGGCGAGCAAGTAGGGAACGTAGTGATGCTTGTCGCGAACGCTGAGCTTCTCGGCGGCGTCGTCGCGCACCGATTGCCAGGGGCTGTTGAGGGCGATGCGCATGATCGACACCGAGGCCGCCGGCGACTTCATGCCATGGAGCGCGGCCAACGCCAATTTGGCCAGCTCTTCGCTGTAGGGCGCGAGCACGACCTCGATCGCCGTGGCGGCGGCCGGATCATTGATGGCCTCGAGATCCGCGCGGGCGGCGTCGCGCAAGCGGCGATTGTCGTGCGTCAGTTTGTCGCGCAGGGCTTCGATGCGGGGACGCCAGTTGGCCAGATCGGCCTGCTCGCGGATCTGTCGATCACGCGTCTGGGCGAGTTCCGCTTCGCTCCGCCAGCGGCCGTCGATCATGCGGTGCCCAAGAGCCCGCCGGGCTTCCGCGTGGTTTGGCGCCAGTTCCACGACCCGCAGCAGGTGGGCCCGCTGCTGGTCGCGCATCTTCTTGCCGGCGCACCAGCGGGCCAGCTCGAGATTGCCTTCGACGGTGTCGGGCTGGCGCTCGCGGGCCAGGCGGTAGGCGGCCAGACGCGAGTCCTGCGCCTGCTGCCGGGCAAGCTCGTCGACCTTGAGCCACTTCTTGCCCGAGCGCACGTAGCCCGCGTGCCAGAGCGCCGGGGCGTAGTCGGGGGTGCTTTCGAGCGCCTCGCCCAGTTGGGTCATCCGCTGGTCGTTGGCGCCGGCGAGCTCGCTCTCCAGCGCCTTCGACACCAGAGCGGCCGAGGCCCGCTGCCGCTCGGCCTTGGTGGCGGCGAGCGCCGAATTCGAGAGAATGCCCAGTCCGCCCACGGCTGCCCAGAGGGCGCCGATCCAAAAATGCCTCTTCATGCCGCTGCTCCTCCCGTTGGGGTTCGAACAGGAACGGCGCGCCGGACGGGCCCTCGATTGAGACGAGAAAGGTTGCCCGACCTCGCGTCTTGCTGCTTCACGCGCGGGTCAGCATACCGCCGGGAATCGCCACAGGTCAAGAAAATCGCAGCCCGGCAAGTCAATTACAACTTGTTTATAATCAAACTTGCCCAGGCGGGATTTTTCCCTGCCAAGCGGCAGTCGCGAGCCGCGCCGTCCCCAAACGCTTCCGGAACAGCCAATCATGTCCGACGTCACGAGCGTCGCCAAGAAGGTCATTGGCAACATCGAAAAGGTGGTCATCGGCAAGCGCCAAGAGGCTGCGCTCGCGCTGGTCGCCTGCCTGTGCGATGGCCACGTGCTGCTCGAGGACGTGCCCGGCGTGGCCAAAACCATGTTGGCCCGGGCGCTTGCCAAAAGCGTTTCCTGCTCCTTCAAGCGGGTGCAGTGTACGCCCGACTTGCTCCCGACCGACATCACGGGCGCCAGCATTTTCAATCCCAAGACGACGGAATTCGAGTTCCGTCCGGGACCGATCTTCGCCCAGATCGTGCTGGCCGATGAAATCAACCGCGCCACCCCCCGCACGCAGGCGGCCCTGCTCGAGGCGATGGCCGAGGGGCAGGTGACCGTCGACGGCACGACCTCGCCGCTCGAACGGCCGTTCATGGTGATCGCGACCCAAAATCCGATTGACCACGAAGGGACTTTCCCCTTGCCTGAGGCGCAGCTCGACCGCTTTCTCATTCGGCTCAGCCTGGGCTATCCCAGCCTCGAGGAAGAAGGCAAGCTGCTCGAGCGGCTGCAAAAGGGCCATCCTATCGAAGAAATTGGCCCGGTGGTGACCTCGGCCGAGGTCGTTGCGGCGCAGCGCGCTGTTCGCGAAGTGTTTTGCGATGACAAAGTCCGCCGCTATCTGCTCGAAATCATCGCCGGCACGCGCGCCCACGATGATATCGCGCTCGGCGGCAGCCCGCGGGCATCGATCGCGCTGCTGCGCACGTCGCAGGCCCTGGCGGCGATCCGCGGGCGTTCGTTCGTGTTGCCCGACGACATCAAGCGGATGGCGTTGCCTGTGCTGGGGCACCGGCTGGTGCTCAAGCCTGAGAGCCGGCTCCGCAAGGTGACGGCGGCGGCCTTGGTCGACGAGATTATCGCCGACGTGCGCGTGCCGGTGGTGCACAGCGAAGCCGGCATGGCGTGAAGCCCCAGGCTTGGAAGCCTGGGCCACGGAGGACCGTTCGAGCCCGAGCCACGTGGGGGCACTAGGAGGTTTGCCGGGGATTTGGTTTACTGGTGTGCGTTGATGGAACCACGCTGGCCGGGCCGCTCTCTTCCCACGGCTCGCGCACGACGCACTTCAGGTTTTTGCCGCCGATGGCCACTCTGCTGCCGCCCCGCGGTCGCTCTCGCAGCGCCGCGTCGAGTTCGAATTCCGCCGCTTCCAACGCTCCTCCAATTCAACCGCCGCTGGTGGCCGATTGGCCCGCCTGGGTGCGAACGCTGGCCACCCGCCGGCGGCCGAAGCCCTGGGCCGCCGTTTTGGGTGACTCGCGGGCCCTGGTTTGGGACCGAGGGGCGGCCGACGGCGTGCCGGCGGCGTTCGCCAAAATTGCGAGCGACTCATCGGGCGCTCGCTTGGCAACTTGGGTCGGCGAGCCGGCGTCGAACCACGATCCGCTGGCAGAGGCCCACTCGGCCCTCGAAGTTGCCACGGCGCTCGTGGGGCTAGCCCCCAGCGTTTCGGCCAACGTTTGGCAGGCGGCGCTGCGAAAGCTCCTGGATCTATGCCAAGACGCCGCGGGGCTCGAACCGGGCCCGGTGCAGGCGTTGGCAGCCGTGGAACTTCCGCTGACGCTCGCCCAAGCGTTTCCAGAACTTGCCCTTTGTCAGCCGCTTACCAAGCCCGCGCTGCGCGATTTAGAGCAGAGTCTCGTGTCCGTGCTCGATTCGCGGGGGATGCCCGGCGCCTCGTGGTGGGCCGACCTTCCCCTGCTCGTGGCGAGTTGGACGCGGAGCCGCAAACTTTCGGCCGCGATCGGCGCAGCATGGCCCACCGAGGCCGAATCCCGCTGGCGGGCGCTGCTCCCCCAGTTGGTGAGGGTGATCCGGCCCGATCGCGGGCAGGCCGTGTCGGGGCATGCCTGGCAGCCCCGACTGCTCGAGGCGCTGATCGAAACAAGCGCCAGCGCTCGCAGTCAGCGGCTGGCTCGCGAAAACTGGGGTTTGTCTGCTGCGGACGCCGAGTCGGCACGTCCCCCTTCGCCGGTCTCAGCGGCATTCGCCTCGGAAGAGAGTCAGTGTGCAGTTTTGTGGTCGGATTGGTCGCCCAAGGCTGCCAGGCTGACGGTGGCCTATGCGGAACGCGAGTGCAGGCTGGATTTGTCGAGCGGCGCGGTGGGGTTGTTTCGTGGCGCGGCAAACCCGCGACTGACAATCGACGGCCGGCCGCTGGCGCTCGAGTCGGACTGGGAGCAGATCTGCTGGCAATCCGACGCCGACGTCGATTACCTGGAACTCGAGGTCGACCTCTCCGCCGGCTGGCGGGTGCAGCGTCACTTGCTGCTCGCGCGGCGGGACCGCTTCCTGTTGCTGGCCGACGCCGTGTTGGGCGAGCGGCCGGCAGGAATCGAGTACGAGCTCGCCTTGCCGCTCGGGGAATCCCAGTTTCAGTCCTCGTCCGAGACGACCGAAGGCTGGATCCTCTCCAAACGGCGGCAGTTCTCGGTGCTGCCGCTTGCGCTGCCGGAGTGGCAATCCGCCGCCCGCGGCGCCGGGCTCAGCGCCGTTGCTGAATCGCTCGTCTACCGAGCCAGCGCAAGGGGCCAGGCGATGTTCGCCCCGTTGCTCTTCGACCTCGATTCCACCCGCAGCCGTCAGCCGCTCACCTGGCGGCAACTCACGGTCGCGGCGTCGCGCGTGATTCAAAAAGGGGACGTCGCGGTGGGCTACCGGGCCCAATTGGGCCGGCAGCAATGGATGGTCTATCGCTCGCTGGGCGAACGGGCCAACCGCACGTTGCTTGGACACAACACGGCCTACGAATTCGTGGTCGGCCGGTTTTTGCGCACGGGGCACGTCGACACGCTTTTGCAGATCGAATAACGCCTGCTAGCAGGCGTTTCGCGCCCCAGGTTTGGCCCCGGCAGGAAAGCTGCCGTATAATTGCCTTCGGCATCGACGTGTCGGGCAATCCTGAGTGGGCAACTTGAGAGGTGTGTGATGCGGCCGAAGACTTTGCTGGTTGGCGCGTTGCTGTTGGCAGCCGTTGCACTGAGCGGCGGCAAGGCTAACGCGCAGTACGTCGATTACTGGGGCTGGTCGCCGAGCGCGACGAACATCACCACGTACAGCCCGGTCACCACCTACAGCCCGGTGACCGCTTCCAGCCCAGTCACGGCGTACTCGCCCTCGGTGAGCTACTACTCACCGGTCACGGCCTACAGTCCGGTCGTTTCAGGCACGACGGTCGCTGCCGCCAGCCCTGTGGTGACTTATAGCCCGGTCACTGCGTACTCGCCCGTCACGGCTTATTCGCCGGTGACCACGTACTCGCCGGTGACGACCTACTCCCCGGTCACCACCTACTCCCCGGTCACCACGTACTCCCCGGTCACGAGCTACGCCTATTCGCCCGTCACCACGTACTCGCCCGTGACGGCCTACTCGCCGGTGGTGACTTACAGTTCGCCGGTGGTGATCCGCAGCCGCGTGCAGTACGTGCCGGGGCAGCCGGTGCGGAACTTCTTCCGCGCGATTACTCCGTAGGCGCCGGCTCGCTGCTCTCGCTCCAGGTGTACGACGCCTCCTCGGGCACCCCGAGGATGACGACCGTTTCCGGCGGAACGTTGAGCTGAAGCTCGCCTGCGGTGACGTCGGGGTTGGACGCCAGGAGCACGGTCGTGGAACGGCCCGGCTCGAGCGGAATGGACTGCGCCTGGAGCGCGAAGTTGCAGACGATGGTCACGGGCCCGCGCTCGACCACGAGCCACTGGCCGGCCTCGCTGTGCCGCGTTTCCACCAGGTCGAGGCGGCCGTTGGTGAGGGCGGCCATACGGCGGCGGATGCCAATCAGCCGCCGAACCCAGGCGATCATCGCCCGCCCCGGGGGCTGCCGCGCTTCGTTCCAAGGGAGCTTGGAGCGTTCGAAGGTGGCCGGGTCGCCGGGATCAGGCAAGTCTTCATCGCCGGGGACGAAGGCGGCGAACTCGCGGCGGCGTCCCTCGCGAACGGCGCGGTTGAGCGCCGGATCGAGAAAACTCACGAAGTACTGAAACGGCGACGACGCGCTCCACTCTTCCCCCATGAAGAGCAGCGGGATGAAGGGGCTGGTGAGCACGAGCGCCGCCCCCATCCGCTCGCGGGCGGAGTTGGCCAAGTGGCACATGCGGTCGCCGCGGGCGCGGTTGCCGAGTTGGTCGTGGTTCTGGGCGTAGGCCAAGAACTTGTGCCCCGACAGCCCCTCGGTCGGCCGGCCCTGGCGTCGGCGCCGATACGGGGAGTGGCGGCCGGCGTAGACATAGGGCTGCTGAAACGCCGTGGCCAGGTCGCCGATCGCGCCGAAGTCGGAATAGTAGCCGACCTTTTCGCCCGTGAGCACCGCGTGCAACGCGTGGTGGAAGTCGTCGCTCCACTGGGCGTGCAAGCCGAACCCGCCGATCTCCCAGGGGCGCACGACGCGCGGGTCGTTCTTGTCGCTCTCGGCGATGAGCACCAGGTGCTTACCGAGATGCGCCTCGAGCTCGTCGACCTCGGTGGCGAGTTGCTCGACGAAGGGGACCGCCGAAGTGTCGATCATTGCATGCACCGCGTCGAGCCGCAGGCCGTCGACGTGGTAGTCGCGGAGCCACATCAGGGCGTTGTCGCAGAAGTAGCGGCGGACCTCGTCGCTATCGGCGCCGTCGAGGTTCACCGCCGGGCCCCAGGGTGTTTGGTGGCGGTCGGTGAAGTAGGGGCCGAACTGCGCCAGATAGTTCCCCATCGGGCCCAGGTGGTTGTAGACCACGTCGACCAGCACCGCTAACCCGCAGGCGTGGCAGGAGTCGACGAGCCGCTTGAGCCCGTCGGGGCCGCCGTAGGCGTGGTGCGGGGCAAAGAGATCGACCCCATCGTAGCCCCAGCCGCGGTCCCCCTCGAACTCCGCTACCGGCATGAGCTGCAGATGGGTGACGCCCAGGGACACGAGATGCGGCAGCTTCTCGATGGCCGCCTCGAAGGTCCCCTCCCGAGTGAACGTGCCGACGTGCAATTCGTAAATCACCGCGGCCGGCAGCGGCGGCGCCTGCCAACGCTGATCGGTCCAGGCGAATTCGCGGTGATCGACGACCCGCGAAAAATCGTGGACTCCGCTGGGTTGCCAGGCGGAGCGGGGATCGGGGAGCGGCCGGCCGCCGTTGATGCTGTAGGCGTAGTCGAGCCCGGCGGTGCGCGGCTGATCGGCCCGCCACCAGCCGTCGTCGCCGCGCTTCATCGGCTGCCGCGAGTCGCGGAACACGAGGTCGACGGACTTGGCAAACGGAGCCCAGACAGAAAACATCGCGGCGCGGCCTCGACGAGATGGAGCAATTGGCCCGCGCGTAGGGTGGGGCGAGGCTTTGCGAGCCCCACCAAGCAAAACCACGGCTCGGCGCTCGGTTTGGTGGGGCTCACTTCGTTCGCCCCACCCTACCCTAACGACCTTCGCGGAAGGTGTCGAAGTAGCTCTGGGCGTGCTCGCGGCGGTTACGGGGGAGCCGCTGGTTGGTGAGGGGATCGGCGCTATCCCCATGGGCGGCGCTGAACTCGCTGCGAATCGTTTCGAAGACCTGGCCCTTGAGGTTTGGGCCTTCTGCCTCGCCGGTGAAGACCTGCGGGCCTTGCGTGGGATTCGCGCGGACCTGAGAGTCGTGGGCATTGCCGTTGATCGGATCTTGCTTGGGGCCGATGCCTCCGCGACCGTGGCCGATGCCTTTGCCCTGCATCGCAGCTCCGTCAGCCTTCATGTTGCCCGTTTGGCAAGCCTGGCAACCGGCCCCGTTGCACTTCATACAGGCCATGGCGTTCTTGGCGTCCATCATTTGCTGCAGGGCCTGATCGAGCATAGCCAACTCGTTCATCTGCTTGTCGAGCTGGGCCAACTCCTTGGCCAGCCCAGCCAGGGCCTCTTGGGCCTTCTGGCCTTGCCCTTGCTGCAAACACTGGGCGCACTGGCCCATTTTGGCGGCCATCTGCTGCATCTTCTTGAGGCCGCCCTCTTGGGCCAGCATCTTGTCGAGCTGCGCCTGCAGCTTGTTGGCCTGGGCGAGTTGGCCGGCCTTCTGCATCTGCTTGATCTGCTCGGCGAGCTGCGCCTTGGCCTGCTCATGCTTGGCGGCCATTTCCTGCAGCTTCTTCTCGACGTTGGCCAGCTTCTTGGCGACCTCGGCCTTCTGCTGCTCGTTGAGATTGCCCTTGGCGAGCTGCTCCTTGAGCTTCTCGATTTCGTCGAGGGCCTTCTTGAAGTCGCCGCTGCGCAGGGATTCGGCCAGACGGTCGCCGGTGTCTTGCTCCAGCCCCTTGAGCTGGCTGAGCTGCTCCTTGAGCTTTTCGCCGCCGCCGAGCTTCTCGCGGCGTTCCTCGAGTTGCTTGGCCAGCTCATTCAGATCGACCAGCGCCTTCTTGCGGTCGGCGCCATCCTTCTTGGCGAGCTTCTTGGTCCCTTCCTCGATCTTCTTGAGCTCCCCTTCCATTTCCTCGAGCCCCTTGGCGGCCGCTTCCTTGCGGGTTTCGGCCAGCTTCTTCTGGAGCTCCTCGGCCGACTTCTTCACCTCGGCGGCCGTGGCGTTCGTCGCGGCCACTTCCGATTCGATGCCGCGCTGCCCCACGAAGAAGCCAAGCAAGAAGGCCGCCGCGGCCGGCCAGAGCGGCAGCAGCGCTCGGCGGCTGGGACGGACGCGGAACTGCTCGGACACATCGAGCACCGACACCTTGCGCAGCGTGTCGGCCATGAGCGCCTGGCCGACCGGGGTCTCGAGCTCCTCGGGCCGCAAAGCCAGCGCGCTCGACACCCGCTCGCGCAAGCCAAACCGCCGGTCGAGCTCGATCGCGGCCTCGAGCGAGGAGCGCGCTTTGAAGATCGTCCAAGCGAGGGCAGACAGCACTCCCAGGCCCACAGCGCCGCTCAACCAGGCGATCGTCCATTGGCGATCATCGACGCCGGGGATCGGCCAGAGCTTGTTCACGCCAATGGCCACCGCGGCCACGATCAGCAGGAAGAACAGACAGGAGCGCAGATGCGCCCCGAACTGCTCGAGCACCAACCGCCGCCGAGCGCGGCGCACCTGCTTGCGAAGGTCGTTCATGGTCGCGCGACTCCTGCCTTGGGTCAGGGAGTTTCTGCCAGAGCGCATTGCGCCGGGAGGCGCTCGCCTCCAAGTGCTTACCGATTCTACTGCTTGCAGCGGTCGCGGCCAAATTGGGACGGAGCTATTTTTTCGCCGCCAGCGAGTCCTCGAAGTGCCGCCGGGCGGCCTCCAGGGCCTCCACCAGCCGCGCTGGGTGTTTGCCGCCCGCCTGGGCCAGGTCGCGGCGGCCGCCGCCGGAACCGCCGACGATCGTCGCCGCCGACTTTACCCAGGCCCCGGCGTCGAGGCCCCGAGTTTCCAGATCGCGGCTGATCCCGGCCACCAGCAGCACCTTGTCTTCGTCCTGGCGAGTGCCCAGCATCACGGCGATGGGGGCCGCCTTTTGCCGCAGTTGGTCGATCAGCGCCCGCAAATCGTTGGGACCGGCGGAAGGAGCCTCGGCCACCACCAGCTTCACGCCCCCCAGGTCCGCCGCTCCCGCCAAGAGCTCGTCCGCCGAAAGCTGGGCCGTCTTTTGCCCGGCTGCGAGCTGCTTCTCGAGTTCCCTGACCCGCTTGGCCAAGGCGGCCACGCGCGTCGGCAACTCCGCCGGCGGGGAGCGGAGGGTCTCGGCGGCTTGGGCCAGCAGCCGCTCGTTGGCCGCCGCGCGGTCGAGCAGGCCGAGGCCCGTCACCGCGGTGATCCGCCGCGTGCCGGCCGATACGCTCTCTTCGGCCGTGATCTTCACCAGGCCGATCTGCCCCGTGCTCGACACGTGGGTGCCGCCGCACAGTTCCTTGCTGAAGTCTCCCATCGAGACCACCCGCACGTTGTCGGGGTACTTCTCGCCGAACAGCATCATCGCGCCCAGCTTGCGGGCATCGGCGATGGGCATCGTCTTCCAGGCGACCGGTTCGGCGGCCAACACACGGCGGTTGATGTCGCGCTCGATTTGCTCGAGCTCCTCCGGCTTGACCGAGCCGGTGTGGGTGAAGTCGAACCGCAGCAAGTCGCGATCGACCTTCGACCCCTGCTGCTGGGCGTGTTCGCCGAGCGTCTTCTGCAGAGCGTGATGCAGGATGTGCGTGGCGCTGTGAGCGCGGCGAATGCCGTCGCGGCGGTCAGTGTCGAGCGTGGCCGTCACTGTGGCGCCCAGCTTGAGCTTGCCGGAGCGGAGATGGCCGCGGTGAAGCGTGAAGCCCGCTTCGCGCTGCGTGTCGATCACGTCGAACTCGAAGCCGTCGCCGGTGATCTTACCTGTGTCGCCAACCTGGCCGCCGCTCTCGCCGTAGAACGGCGTGCGGTCGAGAACGACGGCCACCGGCTCGGCGTGGCCGATTTCGTCGAGCTTTTCGCAAAGCTGGCCGGCCGCGATCAGCCCCACGATCTTGCCCGGAGCCGTGGTCGTTTCGTAGCCGAGGAACTCGCTGCCGTGCAGCGCCTTCTTGAGGGCATCGAGCGGGCTCGAGCCAAACAACTCGACGCGCTGGCCGGCGCCCGAGAGCTCGCCGTGCTTCTCCATTTCGCGGCGGTAGCCATCCCAGTCGAAGGTCAAGTTGTGCTCGGCCGCCAGCGTTTCGAGCAGTTCGGGCGGAAAGCCGTGGGTGGTGTACATCTCGGCGGCCTCGCCGCCCGAGACCATCAACCGGTTGTCCTTCTTCATCGACTGGAACAGGCGGTCGATGCGGTCGAGCCCGGCGTCGATCGTGGAGAAGAAGTTCGATTCTTCCTTCTCGATGACCTGCGAGACCCGCTCCACGGTCTCCTTGAGCTCCGGATACGGCTTGGCCATCTGCTGCGCCACCACCGTCACGAGCTGGTGCAGGAAGGGCGCCTTGCGGCCCATCTGCCGGCCGTCGAGCACGGCCCGGCGGAGCAGCCGCTTGATGACGTACTTCTCCTTGTTCGGGCCGGGATAGACGTTCTCATGGACCGCGAACGTGCAGGCACGCACGTGGTCGGCGATGCGCCGCAGCCGGCGGCCATCGTCGCTCGTCGGGTCATACTTGCGGCCGCACACCTCGGCCGCCGCCTCGACGATGGGGCGCAAGATGTCGATGTGGAAGTTCGTGTCGACCCCTTGCAGCACCGAGGCCATCCGCTCGAGCCCCATCCCGGTGTCGATGTTCTTGCTCGGCAACGGCCGCAGGTTGTTGGGCGGGTTGCCCACGCGGTTGAACTGCGTGAACACCAGGTTCCAAATCTCGACTTCGCGGCCGTCGTCGTGCCGGAAGAAGATTTCGCTGCAGGGCCCGCACACGCCGTCGGGGCCTTGCGTGGGGGCGCCGGCCGGCCAGAAGTTGTCGTCTTCCCCCATCCGCACGATCCGCTCAGGCTTCACGCCGATCTCATCGCGCCAAATTGCCGCGGCCTCGTCGTCGTCGAGATAGACGCTGACCGTGAACCGCTCGGCGGGAATGCCAAACCACTTCTTGCTGGTCAGGAGCTCCCAAGCCCAGTTGATCGCTTCGCGCTTGAAGTAGTCGCCGAAGCTGAAGTTGCCCAGCATCTCGAAGAACGTGTGGTGATAGGCAGTGCGGCCCACGTTGTCGATGTCGCCCGTGCGCAGGCACTTCTGGCAGGTGGCGGCCCGAGTGAACTCGAGCTTGCAGCGGCCGAGGAAGTGGTCTTTGAACTGGTTCATGCCGGCCGGCGTGAACAGGACCGAAGGGTCCCAGCGGGGCACGAGCACGTCGCTCGGGCGGCGCGTGCAGCCCTTGGAGACGAAGAAGTCCAAATACCGCTCGCGCAGTTCGTCGGTTTTCATGCTGAGATCTGGTTTGGGCAAACCGGGGGACGTGGGCAGAACGGCAAGGAGACGTTCGGCCGAAGGTGTTCCAAGGCGATTCGCAGCGTCGATTGAGGCTGCCGGAACGCGGATCGCCCATCTTATCGGCCAAAAGCGAGCGGGACTAGACGGAGGCTGACCCTCCTACCAGCGAAACCGGCCTTGTCGGCAAGGGGTGGGCCCCGGTAGTGTCCCCGTCCACACGGCGGGTTGGGCGCGGACCCCAACTCGTTCGAGGCGCTCGAGCGAGACCGGCAGTGCTCCTTTCCATGTCGCAAACTCACGGCTGCGTCGTCGTCCCTTGCTACAACGAGGAGCGGCGTTTGGACCTTGCACAGCTTGCCGACTTCATCCGCCGCCAGTCGGCTATCGATTTGTTGCTGGTGAACGATGGCAGCCGCGACCAAACCGGCGCTCTCCTCGCCCGGCTGCAGGCCGAGTTCCCTCGCCGGGTCCAGTTGCTGCCGCTCTCTCCCAATCGCGGCAAGGCCGAGGCCGTTCGCCGCGGGTTGCTGGCCGCGCTCGAGGCGCGACCCAAGTTTGTGGGCTATCTCGACGCCGATCTGGCGGCGCCCTGCTCGGCGGTCGAGAGGTTGAGCGAAGTCCTCGATCGCTGCCCGGAGATCGAAATCGCCCTTGGCATCCGGCTGCCGCTGCTGGGGCACAGCATCGAACGCACGGTGCTGCGCAACCAGACGGGGCGGTTGGCCAGCGCCCTGTGCGCTGCCACGCTCGGCGTGTCGATCCGCGACACCCAGTGCGGCGCCAAGTTGTTCCGGACGACGCCCGGCTTGGAACGGGCGCTGGCCGAGCCGTTTTGCGTCAACTGGATGTTCGACGTGGAACTGTTGGCGCGGTGCATCGCGGCGTTTCCGGAGGGCGTTTCGCCCGGCAGCGCGATCTACGAGCTGCCGCTCGATCGCTGGCACGACGTGCAGGGCTCGAAGCTCCGCTGGATCGACGGCCCGCGTTCGGTGCTCGAACTGGCCCGCCTCTGGCGCCGCTATCGCTGGGGCGCGGCGCGGCACGCGACGCCCGCAGCCCGACCGCAGGAAGCCCCCTCACGGCGGCGCGCGGCCTAGGGAGGCGCCGGACGTCTTAGCCGTTTAGCGTCGCTGGCCGCCGGACGGCAAGCGGTCGGCCCAGGCCTGATTGGCCGTTGGCGGAAAGTTGCAAACCGCGACCACGTCTTCGCGAGTGTAGAGGTCGTACTGTCGACCCACGACGCGGCACTCCGCCTTCACCTCAGGCGCCAGGGCCTGCCACTTTTGCTCAGGCAGCAACACACAGAGGGGCGCCGGCTGCTCGAGCAACTCGCGCGCGGCGTCGGTTCCGGGCAGCCGCAGCAGTACCGGGCCAAAGTAGTAGACCAGGCTCGGCTGAAAGTACCCCACACTGGCCAAGTGAACGGTCCGGCCGGCCGAGTGCTGTTGGACTGCCGAGGCCAAGCCCCGCGGCGCCTTGAGGCGTTCGACGTGCTGCGGCGGACCGGCCGCCAACAGAGCCACAAACGCCAGCGCGCCCAGCCACAGGACGCCGAGCGTCGCCGTGCGCTGGCCACGCGCTCGCATTACGAGCGCAATGCTCGCCGCGGCCGGCAGCGCAAGCGCCGCGAGCGACCAGACGGCCAGCCCGGGAATGACGTCAATCTTTCCCCACGGCAGGCGAATCGCTCCTCCGGCTACAAGTAGGCCGACTGCCGCGACCGCGCCCACCAGTGCATAGGCGCCCAACGCGACCCATTCCACGGCCAAGGCGGGGGCAATGAGCCGCCGGCGCCAGCGTTCGAGAAAGCGGGCCGTCAGAATCGCCAGCGGCGGGTAGAGCGGGAACACGTAATGCGGCAACTGTGTGGCCGCCAGCGAAAAGAACACGAGGTAGGTGATCGTCCAAGAGATCAAAAAGCGATAGGCATTGCGCCCGGCGAGCGTGTCCTCGGTTGCGGTCGACCCAGTCGACCCGATTGCCGCGCTCCGTCGGAACGCCGCCTGCAGCGAGGCCACGAGCACCGCCAGCAGCACCAAGTTCCACGGCGAGTAGAACACGAGGATGCCGATCGCCTGATAGAACACCGTACCGCGATGATTCTGCAGCGGCGAAACGAACCGGCCCACGTTGTGCGTGCCGAAGAACTCACGGAAGAAGGCGTAGTCGGTCTGGATCGCAACGGCGACATACCACGGGGCGGCAACCAGCAGCGACACGCCGATGCCCAGCCAAATCGAGCGGCGGGCCAGCAAGCCGAATTGCCCATTCCAGACGGCGTAGAGGGCCACCGTCAGGCCGGGCAGAACGATCCCCACCGGCCCCTTGGTCAGCATGGCGAGCCCGGTGAGCACGCCCGCCGCGGCATGCCAGGCAAGGGCGCTCTCGCCGGTGAGCCCCTTCCAGAAGCAGAGCAACGAGCCGACCGTGAACAGCACGAGCGGCATGTCGGGCGTCGCCGCGTGCGCCTGCAAGCAGAACTCCACGCAGGTGGCCAGGATCAAAGCCGAGCCCAGGGCCGTGGCGCGGTCGAACATGCCGCGGGCGAGCTCGTACACGAGGACCAGCGTGGCCAAAGCGGCCAGCACTGTCGGCAGACGGGCCGCGAATTCGTTGTTGCCCAAGAGGCTGAACGACGCCATCTGCGTCCAGTAGAGCAGCGGCGGCTTTTCGCTGAAAAGCTGGCCGTTGAAGGTGGGGCGGACCCAATCGCCGGCTGCTAGCATCTCTTGCGAGACCGCGCAGTAATAGCCTTCGTCGCGGTCCCAAAGGCTGGTGGCGCCGAGCGTGGGCAGTGCGATCAGAACGAGCGTAGCGGCGATCAGCGAATAGTCGACGACGCGGTCGGCGACGCGAGGGATCATGCACAGACTCGGCAAGGTCGGCAGGGGCGACACGGATCGACCAGTCGTGAGTCGATCAACGAGCCCAATTCGAGCCCGTAAGTCTGGCTTCGGCCGCCTGGTGTGTCGAGTTGAACTTTAGCGTTTCCTTACGGCTTTTAGATAGACCAGAGTCTGATCTGCTGGGGCCTTGCGTCTTCTGGGCAACCCAGGAGCTTCCGGTTCGTGTAAGCGTGCGTGTTCGCCCCCTAACGCAACGCCAACGGCCCGCGCCGCTCATACTCGAGTTCGCGCTCGACGAGCCGGGCGATGTCGCGGCCGGCGAATCGCTCGGTGAGCCAGAGCGCCAAATCGAGCCCCGAAGTGACGCCCCCCGCGGAGACGATGTCTCCGTCGTCGACCACGCGGGCATCCACGAGCACCGCGCCCGTCTGCCGCAGATCGTCGAGGGCCTGATGATGTGTGGTGGCGCGACGCCCGCGGAGGATTCCTGCCGCCGCCAGCAGCACGGCGCCTGTGCAGACCGAGGCGACAATCGAGCCGCTGCGGTGGAGTTCGGCAATGCGAGCCGGCAGTTCGCCGCGCGCCACTTCCGCGCGCACGCCGGTTCCGCCACGTACCCAGCCTCCGCCGGGTACGATCAGCAGATCGGGCTGCCCCAGCTTGGCCTCAACCGCGACCTTCAAGCCGTGATTGCCGGCAACCGTGGTCGGCGACGGCGCGACGAGCCGCACCGCGAAATCGGCGCCGGCAGCCGCGGCGTTTTGCAGCACCTCGAAGGGGGCGATGGCATCGAGTTCGTCGAAGCCGGGGAAGAGAACGATTTCGATGTTGAGGGGCATGGGGCGCCAGTCGATGCTTGCTAGAGGTGATGCCCCAGCATTCTAGCGATCCCCGTCCCCCTCCGGCTTGCCGTTTCGCTGATCCCACGCCCAACGCAGCCAACCGAGGTCGCGAACATCGACTGCGGCGGTTGCCTGCGGCGCGACGGCTAGCGCCCCAGGAACTCCGATTTCGGCCACGACGGAAGTGCGTCCAAAGTTCTGCTTGAGCAGTCCGAAGTCGGCGAGGTCGACATCAGCGTCGCCGTCGAGGTCGCCTTGCGCCAGGGTTGCGTTCTTTGCTCCGAAGTGCGCTTTAAGAGCGCCGAAGTCGCCCAGGTCGACTCGGCCATCGAGATTCGCGTCCCCGAACAGTGCGTCAACGGCGATGAGCACGTCGGTCTCGGGACTGTATTCGAACAGATCGAAGGCTCGGTAGGTGAAGCGGTCAATCCCACGGAACCCCGGCTTTGGCGCGTAGGTAAAGCCGCCGTCGGAAAGGAGCTGAACCAGGCCCTGACCCGGGCTTGCGACAAGCTCCGTCGAGAGAAGGGGAAAGTCTGGGTCGCTATCGTTGACCAACAAGCCGATTTCAGCCGCAACAACTTGGGGTCCTGAGCCAAGCAATTCGTAGTGATCGGGCATTGCTTGAGGGGGATCGTTGACGAACGTCATCGACAACGACACTTTCTTTTCGGCCGAGCGCACTGGCCCATCAACGACAACAAAGCCGAATTCGTCTGGGCCGAAGTAATCTGGATCAGGCGTATAGATGAATTGCCCATTCCAGTTTAGTTGCAGTTGTCCGTGCTGCGGCGGCGTCGCCAACTCCGCACGCAACTGCGTCGAATCTCCGTCGTAAGCGTTTGCCAACAGCGAAGGCCAGGCGCCGTTGCCCGTGGTGATGGGGTAGTCCTCGAACGTGGAGTAGTTGCGGATCGAGATTTCGAGCGGATACTCGTCGAGGCCAACCTTGAAAACGATTCGAGCGGCATTCGACGCTCCGTCGGCGGTATGCAGACGATAGGCAACGACATCGAGCCCCGTGAAATCGGGGGCAGGCGTGTAGGTGATCGAGCCGTCGGCTTGTACGACGACCGTACCGTGCGCCGGGGCCGAAACAATGTCGAACGTGACGGTCGCGCGACCATAGCGATCGTTGAACAAATACCCTGCCGCCTCGACCGATCGCGGCAAGCCTACGGCGACCTGGAAGAGATCGTCGCCAGCAAACGGCGTCACCGCCTCGGTCGTCTCGACCGAGTACCCGCCATAGCCGGCCAAGTCTGCGACGTCATTCCACCAGAAGGTGGTCTCCCCCCAGCCCAAGGTCTCCAGAAAATCCTCGTCGCCGGCGCCGACCCAGTTATTCGGCTCCCCAGGCATCCATTGGTCATAGTCGAAGGGCTCGCCGGTGATCCAACGCCAGCCTCCAGCCGGCTCGGCAAAGTCCGGTGCGGTCCGATCTTGATAACCGCCGAGCCACGCATTGCTTTGCGACGCGCGAAGCCGAAGAATCGCGTCGGCCTCTGCCTGAGATGTGATCGTGGCTAAATGGCTGCCGACTCCATCAAACTCAACGAATGACGCAGCATCGCGCGCGTCGGCCCAAGGAAGTCGCTCGCCCACCACCGCATAGGCTTTGCCGTTGCCGCCGAACTCCCGACTCCAAATATCGAAGTTGCTGCTGGCCTTCGTAGTGACGAGTACGGTCGCCGGCTGGGAGGCCTCGCCTCCTGCGTAAGCGCGATATACGAAAGAGTCTTCGCCAACAAAGCCGCGATTGGGCAGATAGCGAAATCCGCCATCTGGGGCGAGCGCAACCGCCCCGTGTCGAGGCGCGGCAACGAGCAACACAGACAACTCATCGCCGTCGGCATCATAGTCGTTGGCCAGCACGCCTGGCTCGGAGACCAGCATTTCGCCGGCCAGCACCGTGTACTTGTCGTCCACGGCCACCGGAGCGGCGGCCAGCAGCCGGCGGTCTTCGAGCGCTTCGAAAGGCCGCCGAACGAAAGTGCCAAACCGCCGCGCCCGCATAGAGAATCACTCAGCCCGCCAGGTTCCAGACCAATCGACTAGTATAGTCGGAACGCGGCGGATCACGAACAAATGGCGCGGGCCGGTTTACACCCGGCAACGAGCGGCTATTTCGGCGCGAGCGTGCAGATGATGCGTTTGCCCTGCTGCTGCGGCGTTTGCTCCACCTTGCCGATGTCGGCGAGCTGCTCGAGCACGTGGTCGACGACCTTGCGGCCTTCTTCGATGTGCGCGAGCTCGCGGCCCCGAAACACCACGGTCACGATCACCTTGTCTTTGTGCTCCAGGAAGTGACGGGCCTGGTTCACCTTGACCAAGATGTCGTGCTCGCCCGTGCGCGGGCGAACGCGGATCTCTTTGATCTTCGTCTGGTGGGCGTGCTGCTTGTGCTGCTTCTTCTTTTGCTGGTATTTGAACTTGCCGAAGTCCATGATTCGGCACACTGGCGGGCGCTCGTTGGGAGCGACTTCCACCAGGTCCAGATCCGCTTCGCGAGCCAGCCCCATGGCCTGCTCGGTGGGGATGATGCCCAACTGCGAGCCGTCGGCCCCAATGACCCGGACCGGGGAGATCCGGATCTGCTCGTTGATGCGCTGATTGCGTTCGATGGCGTTGTCCCTCAGGGTTTTGAGAATCGCGTCACTTTGTTGGGAGAAGGAAAGTTCTAGTAAAACACCAGACTCGTGCCTAAGTATCGGCCGTAAACCCGGCCCAAGTCAACCGGACAGGCCAACTTAGGGTTTGCCGCACGGGGCCCGGCGCGATCGGGCGTAGGTTATGCTTCAGCATATCCGGACGCAGGCTGACCCCGGCAAAGTCTTGGGCGTGGTCGTCGTTATGCTGAAGCATAACCTACCTGCGGCCTGTCCAATCAGTAGTCTCCGGCCGTCTTCCGGCTGGAGAGCCCTGCCGAGGCCCCGGCCACCTGCCGCACCCGCCGCTCGGAAACCTCTTCCTGGAGCCGGCGGATCGCCTCGTCGATCGGGAACACGCCCACGTTCTTCATCTCGATCCGGTCGCGCAAGGCCACCGTGCCTTCTTCCTGCTCCTTCTTGCCGACCACGAGCATATACGGAATCAGCTCGAGCTGGGCGTCGCGGATGCGGGCGTTCATGCTCTCCGGCCGGTAATCGCCGGTCACGCGCAGGCCCGCTGCCCGAAAGCGTTCCTCGACCTGCCGGCCGTAGCCTTCGAAGTCGCGACCCACGGTAACCACGCGGGCCTGCTCCGGAGCCAGCCACAGGGGAAATGCCCCCGCAAAGTGCTCGATCAGCACGCCCATGAACCGCTCGAACGACCCCAACGGCGCCCGGTGGATCATCACCGGCCGGTGAGCCTGATTGTCGGCCCCGGTGTACTCGAGGCCGAAACGCTCCGTGCTGGGCAGGTTATAGTCGAGCTGTACGGTGCCGAGCTGCCACTCGCGGCCCAGGCAGTCGGTGACCACGAAGTCGGCCTTCGGGCCATAAAACGCGGCCTCGCCCCGCTCGACGCTCATGTTCGGCAGGTTGAGCGACCGGCAGACGCTTTCGAGTTCGTCTTCGGCCCGCTTCCAGGTCTCGGGGCTGCCGACGTACTTGTCGCTGTCCGGGTTACGGAAGCCTAGCCGTACGCGGTAGTCCTTCATGCCCAAGGCATTGAGGACGGTCTGAGTCATCTCGATGCAGCCGCGGAACTCGTCGGCCACCTGATCTTCGGAGCAGAAGATGTGGGCGTCGTCCTGGCAGAAGCCGCGTACGCGGGTCATGCCGGAGAGCTCGCCGGACTGCTCGTAGCGATAGACGGTGCCGAACTCGGCCAGCCGCACCGGCAAGTCGCGGTAACTCCGCGGCTTGTTCTTGTAGATCATGATGTGGTGCGGACAGTTCATCGGCTTAAGGAGGAAGCTCTCCTCCTCGTCCATCACGATCGGCTTGAACTGGCTGTCGGAGTAGTACGGGTAATGGCCCGAGGTCTTGTAGAGCTCGATGCGGCCGATGTTCGGGGTGTAGACGCCTTGGTAACCGCGCTTGGTGAGCTCCTCGCGCAGGTAACCCTCGAGCGTTTGGCGGACCATGGCGCCCTTGGGCAGCCACAGGATGAGCCCCGCGCCGACGAGCGGGTTGATGGCGAACAGCTCGAGTTGCTTGCCCAGCACGCGGTGGTCGCGGCGTTTGGCCTCTTCGACCATCTTCAGGTGCGCTTCGAGCTCTTCCTTGCTAAAGAAGGCGGTTGCGTAAAGCCGCTGGAGCTGCTGCCGCGAGGCGTCGCCCTTCCAATAGGCGCCGGCCACGTTCAGGAGCTTGAAGTCGCCGATGTGCTTGGGGCTGGGAATGTGTCGGCCCCGGCAGAGATCAATGAATTCGCCCTGGCGGTAGAACGACAGCGAGCTTTCGCCGGCGAGGCCGGATTCGATGTGCTCGACCTTGAACTCCTGCTTCAGATCCTGGCAGATCGCCAGCGCCTTCTCGCGCGGAACGTCGATGCGCTCGAAGGGCTCGTCGTCCTTGATGATCCGCCGCATCTCGGCCTCGATGGCCGGAAAGTCAGCTTCGCTGAGCTTCTCGGGCAGATCGAGATCGTAGTAGAAGCCGCCCTCCACGGTCGGGCCGAAGGCGAGCTGCACGCCTTGGTGCAGCTTCATCACGGCTCGCGCCATCACATGGGCACACGAGTGCCGCATGATCTGCAGGGCGCGGGGATCCTTTTTGGTAACGATCTCGAGGCGGATCTCCCCGCTTTCGGGGAGCGGAGTGGTCACATCGACGATCTCGCCGTCGACGGCGGCCGCCAAGGCGGCTTTGGCCAGGCCCGCCCCAATTTCTTGGGCGATATCGATCGGCCGGACCGGCTGCGAATAACTGCGGACGCTCCCGTCGGGCAGGGTGACTTTCAGCATGATTCCTCGGGTGGGGGCGGGTCAGGCGAAATCGCCGTAAGTGGCTGGAACGTCGATACAAAGGACGTTCACCGGCATCCTGGGCAGCCAACCACACGGTTCCGCACTCGGGAAATATAGAACAGGCCGGAAGTAGAGGAAAGAGAAGCTTTTCCGGCAAGAGGTTCGACGGGAGCGCCTCTTCCCCGTTTGGAACGGCTTTGGGCTTGTTCGATCCGCTCAATGCATTAGGCTCTGCGGAGCAACGCCCGAACCTGCCCCCGGAGACGCCGATGGCTAAACAGCAGAACACGGTCGCCAAGAAGCTTCGCGAAAACCAGAAGCGGCAGAAAGCGCTCGACAAGCGGGCTAAGCGCAAGGCCAAGGGGACCTCGGCGACGAGCGGCGCCGAACAGCCGGATCCGACCGAGGGTTACCGGGTGATCTGAGGCTGCGCGCCGGTCGGCTCGCTTCTCCCTTCCCCGAGAGAAGCCGCGAGAGCTAAACGCCTGCACGGCCCCGAGAGAGGGCTGGTCCGAAAAGCCGCAGCGCGGATCAAGCGGGACAGAGTCTTTAGTCCAAGGCGGGGCGACGCGCTCGAGCGAACGAGTTGACGTCGCGTCGGCGAGTTGCTGAGCCCGACCTAGGACCACAGATTCTGGTATTCGCTGGCCTTACGGAGGATCGCCAGGAGGGCGTCGCGCGTGCCGGCCGCAGTAAGGTCGCCGTGCCGGAGTTCAATCGTTCGCTCTCCGGCGATGACCTGGAGATCGTCCAGATCGACCTGACGCCCAAATTTTTCGACGATTGCGTTGCGCACGGCGACCGCCGCATAGTCGATGTCCCGGTCCATCCGCTACCTCGCCGGCCTCTGAACCCAGCCACGCCCTAGCGGAGGCCGAACCGTGGTGGCTTTGGCTGCCGCGGGCTCGATCGCGGCCACGGAGGAAGCGGCAGCCCGCTGGGCGGCCTTCAGTTCGGCGTCAGCGCGGATGACGCCGCATTGTGGGTGGATGCCGCCGCGCGAGTAGGCGGTTTTTCCACATACGGGACAAACCGCGCGCTGGGAGTCAGCGGCCAGGGGCGTTGGCTTTCGGTAGTTCATCGCCAGAACCTCAAAGGAACACCGCTCCTCGGAACTCGAACCGACAGTTCCTCCTTTAGTTTGGCTGCGGACGCCAAACCGGCTGTCTGAGACATGGCATGCCACTCCGTAAAGGTGAGGCGCTCATTTTGCCGGTTGCATCGAACACGCAATGATCCGGCGGCGAGCCGAGCCAAGAGAGAGCAAGCAAGCAGGTCCACCGCGATCGGTGAGAAGAGACCCGCGGAAGCTCAAGCGAAAATGAGCTTGGGAGGATTTGATCTCGACGAAAGGCGTCGAAGAGGCTTGGTCGTTTCTTCCTTGCCAGTAAAGACTATAACCGGTCTTGCCGCCGAAAGATAGGGCGCGGCCCCCCTTGCATACTGCGAAGCCAGGAGCCCCGCGGCGGACCGCTCGCGTGGGTTGTGGTCGAGGTCGCCAGCCGCGTACAACACATGGTTCGTGGGCGGCCTGTCGACAACTTCAAGGGCCAGCCCGCTTGCCCGTTGGTGGTTTCGACCACCGACGGGCTTTTCTTTGCGCGGGGCACGAGCTACCGAGCGTTCCCCGTGAACCACCGCATCAGCTTCCAGCCATCAGGATATTGCGCAGCCGACTTCCCGGCCGCCGTTTCGTCGTACGTGGTCGCCTGATCCGGCGTGATGCCTGTTCCGGCCGCGGCGAAGGGAACGAAGCCGTGGCTGTGCGTTTTGGTGCGGAGCGGCGTGGGATGATCCGGCGTGACGAGGATTCGGTAGTCGCCGCGGGCCCGCAGCGCGTCGTGCAGCGGGGCCACGATGTGGCGGTCGATCTGCTCGAGGGCCTCGATCTTGGCGTCGGCCCGGCCTTCGTGCGAAGCTTCGTCGGTCGCCTCGACGTGGACGCAGATCACGTCGGTCGAGTCGAGCGCCTCGATCGCGTAGCGCCCCTTGGCCGCGTAGTCGGTGTCGAGATAACCTGTCGCCCCCGGCACCTCGATCCGCCGCCAGCCGATGAGGGCCGCCAGGCCGCGGAGCAAGTCGACCGCCGTGATCATGGCCCCCTCCTTGCCGTAGACCTCCTTGAACGGCCGCAAGGCCGGCGTGCGCCCCAGGCCCCACAGCCAGACGTTGGTCGCGGGAGGCTTGCCGGCGGCGCGGCGGGCGACGTTCACCGGGTGCTCGGCAAACACCCCCACGCTCTCGCACATGAGTTCGTGCAGCAACTCGCTGCCGGGGCCGCGGGGGTAGTCGTCGAGCACGCTCTTGTCGGTCAGATCGTGCGGCGGCGTGGCCCGGGTGTCCATGGAAAACGGCGCCGGCCGCCCCGTGCCGCGATAGAGCAGCAGATTTCGGTAGCTCACCCCCGGCACGAACTCCAGATGCCGCTGGCCGACGTGCTCCCCGAGCGCGGCGAGCAGTTCGGCGGCCTCGGGGGTCGAAATGTGCCCGGCCGTGAACTCTTTCATCACCTGGTCTTCGACGGTGACCAAGTTGCAGCGGATGGCCCAATCGTCGGGCCCGAGCTGGATTCCCTGGGCGGCCGCCTCGAGAGGGGCGCGGCCCGAGAAGTTCGCCAGCGGGTCGTAGCCCAGCAGGCTCATGTTGGCCACGTCGGACCCGGCCGGCAGCGAGGGGGGCACGTTGTTGGCCCGGCCGACAATGCCGGCGGCCACCACGGCGTCCATCGCCGGAACTTGGGCTGCTTCCAGCGGGGTGCGGCCTCCCAAGCTGGCCTGCGGCTCGTCGGCGCAGCCGTCGGGGATGATGATCGCGTACTTCATGATTTCGTGTGGGCCAACTCGGGGCCGCCCCTGCCAATTCTCGGGCAATGCAAACGGAAAAGGGTACTGCGCGGCGCGACGCCGCACCAGCGGGGATCGTCGCGGTTCGGTCGCGGCGTCGTTGGCAACGAAGACGACGACGGCGGCGGATCGTCCCGGCGCCGCCGGCTCACCATTCGCTTTGCCGCGAACGCCTCATTTCACTAGACTAGGAGATCGAGGAACTCCACCCCAGGCGAACGATTCATGGCCCGGATTTGGCCCCCTTTGTTCGTGTTGTTCGCCGGCAGCGCCGCCCTGGCCATGGCCGCCTGGGCGCTGCTCTCGTCGCCGGCCGCCCTGTGGGAAGAAACGGCGGCCGCCCAGCCGCTGGCCGCTGGCAATCAGCTTACCCTGGCCGACATTCCGTTCGACGGCGAGCAGGCCTACAACTATCTCAAGCAGATAAGCGATCTCGGCGGCCGCATCAGCGGCTCCGAGGGGATGGCGGCCCAGCAGAAGCTGCTCACCGAGCACTTCACCAAGCTGGGAGGCAAGGTGCGGCTGCAGCAGTTCCGCGTGCGGCACCCGCAAACCGCCGAGCCCGTGACGATGGGCAACCTGATCGTCGAGTGGCACCCCGAGCGCAAGGAGCGAATCCTGCTTGCCGCCCACTACGACACTCGCCCGCTCCCCGATCAAGATCTCGAAAACCCCCAGGGGAAGTTCGTCGGCGCCAACGACGGCGCGAGCGGCGTGGCCTTGCTCATGGAGCTTGGCAAACACATGGCCAAGTTCCCCGGACCGGTGGGGGTCGACTTCGTGCTGTTCGACGGCGAGGAGTTCGTCTGGGAGACCACGCACCCTTATTTCCTCGGCTCCGAGTGGTTTGCCCGCGACTACAAGGCCCATCCGCCGGGGCACAAATACCGCTGGGGAGTGCTCCTCGACATGGTGGCCGACGCCGACTTGCAGCTCATGCCCGACCACTTCAGCCTGAACCAGCCAAAGGTGCGGCCGCTCTGTAAGCAGATCTGGCAGACGGCGCAGCGGCTCGGCGTGAACGAGTTCTCGCCGCGGGCCGGCTACCAGATCCTCGACGACCACATCAAGCTCAACGATCTAGGCGGCATTCCTTCGTGCGACCTGATCGACTTCGACTATCCCCATTGGCACACGCAAGGGGACACGGCCGACAAGTGCTCGGCCCTGAGTTTGGCCAAGGTGGGCTGGGTGCTGAACGAATGGCTCAAAACGCAAACGGGCCGCGCCGCTCCGGCAGCCGGCAAAGGAAGTTGAGGCGCTGCGCATGACCGAAGCCGCCATCGTCATCCGCACGCTCTTCGCCCTGACCATCGTGTCGGTGGCCGTGGCCCTGATCTTTTGGAATCTACGCTCCTGGCGCGCCGCCGAGCAGTTGCCAGCCGATTCGCGCGAGCGGGCCTTCGCCCGCGGGCAGTTCCGCCGCCGCTTGCAAACGAGCGTGCTGATCGCACTCTTGGGCTTCGCACTGTTCGTGGGGCAGTTCGTCCGCTCGGTGAACTGGATCGGGCCTTATTGGCTGGGCGTGCTCTTGTTGTTGGGGTGGGTGGTGTTGCTCGCGCTGCTCGACATCGGGGCCATTCACCGCTACTACGCCCCGATCCGCGCCGAACACCGCAATCAAGTGGCGGCCCTCGAGGCACGGATGCGACAACTCGACGCCTCGGCGACGCCCGGGCCGCCGACGGCGAACCAGGGGTAGCAAGGGTAGCGGCTCTTTCGGGAGGGCGAGGACCCTCACCCCGGCCCTCTCCCCCACGGGGAGAGGGAGAAGACGCGGCAAGGGCAGCCGTGGTTTGACGCCGTCCTTGACTTGGGCGCAAGGGCTTCGGAAACTGGAATTTTGGGGTCTTCTCTCGTCCTTCCGGCTGCCGCTCCATGCCGATTACCGTCGTTTGCCCTGGCTGCCATGCCCGGTTCACCGCGAGCGACAAGTTCGCCGGCAAGCAGGGGCCCTGCCCCAAATGCAAGGTGGTGATCACGATTCCGGCGGCCGACGCCGAACTGAAGATCCACGCGCCGATCGACGACAACCCCAAGGACTCGAAGGGGCGCTCGGTGCTCAAGCCGATAGCCCGCGAGGAGACGAAGACCACGCCGCTGGGGGTGACGCTGGTCATCGCGGCGATCGTGGGATCGCTCATCGTGGCGTTCGCCCTGCGGATCGGCTTCCCCAACGGTCCGCCGCCGTATCTGGTGATTCCGGGCCTGCTGCTGATCTCGATGCCGCTGGCCGTGGCGGCGTACACCTTCCTGCGCGACGCCGAACTCGAGCCCTACCGCGGGCAAGCGCTGCTGGTCCGCGCCGGGCTGTGCGGGCTGATCTACGCGGCACTGTGGGGTGGGCTGGCGCTCGCGCTCATCTACATGCCGCCGGGGGCCGCGAGCGGCCACTATACCTGGTTCTATCTCCCACTGCCGTTCATTCTGTTAGGCGGCGTGACGGCGCTGGCGACGCTCGATCTTGACTTCGGCAGCGGCGTGATGCACTACCTGTTCTACGTCGGCTGCACGCTGCTCTTGCGCTGGGCGGCCGGCATGCCAGCGCTGTGGGCAACGGTTCCAGGCGCGTCGTAGGGCGAGCGGTGGTTTGGCCAGATCACGAGCGCAGCGCTTTCAACCATGATGGCGAGCGGCCAGCGTGAGCTGGCTGACTGACCCCGGTTGAGCAACCAAGCGCGATTAGGTCGGCCGGCTTACGCCAGGCCGCTCGCCGGAGCGGTGGTTTGCCAAATCAGAGCACGTCGCTTTCAACCGTGATGGCGAGCGGCCAGCGTGAGCTGGCTGACTGACCCCGGTTGAGCAACCAAGCGCGATTAGATCGGCCGGCTTACGCCAGGCCGCTCGCCGGGGCGGTGGTTTGGCCAAATCAGAGCACGTCGCTTTCAACCATGATGGCGAGCGGCCAGCGTGAGCTGGCTGATTGACCCCGGTTGAGCAACCAAGCGCGATTAGGTCGGCCGGCTTACGCCAGGCCGCTCGCCGGGGCGGTGGTTTGGCCAAATCAGAGCACGTCGCTTTCAACCGTGATGGCGAGCGGCCAGCGTGAGCTGGCTGACTGACCCCGGTTGAGCAACCAAGCGCGATTAGGTCGGCCGGCTTACGCCAGGCCGCTCGCCGGAGCGGTGGTTTGCCAAATCAGAGCACGTCGCTTTCAACCGTGATGGCGAGCGGCCAGCGTGAGCTGGCTGACTGACCCCGGTTGAGCAACCAAGCGCGATTAGGTCGGCTGGCTTACGCCGGCCGCTCGCCAGAGACGTTTGCTGGTAGCTGTCTCGCTACTTCGCCACCTTGACTTTGCAGCGCAGTCTTTCCACGCCCACGCGGGTCGTCACGTCGAGCGTGAGCTCGGTCTCGCCGGGCTTCTCGGCCTTGAAGAACGCGCCCACGCGGCCGACGCCCACAAGCGTCGGCACGCGCACGCTCTTCACGCCCACCAGCTTGAGCGATTCATCGCCCGCCGCGGCGGCCACCTTGGTCGGGAAGGCGTCGAGATAGATCGGATAGGTCCACTCGAGTTCGACTTCGTCCCCTACGGCAACCTCGACCTCCGGCACGTCGGCCACGGTCTTGCGATCGAAGGGAATGCGCACAAAGGTTCCCTCGACGCCGGGGACCTGGTCGCGTTTCTCTTCGGCGGGGGGCGCCGCCTGGACGAGCAGACAACCGGCGGCCAATAGAGACAGGAGCAGCAACTTCATGGCGAGCCTCCTAAAGCGCGTTGAGTTCGGCGAATTTGGAACGAGGAGCGGAACTATAGCAGGATAGGCTATTCCCCGAAGCGGAGCGGCGATCAGAGCAGCGGCGACACCAGCCGCGCCGCATTGTCGGCCAGCCGGGCGCCGAAGGGCCTTCCCTCGCAGTCGGCCTGCGTGAGCGGTTCGCAATTCTCCAGATAGGCCGCCTGCAGTTTACGCAGCTTGCCGGCGAAAGCTTCGTCGAACACGGCCAGCGTAATTTCGAAGTTCAGATACAGGCTCCGTGGGTCCAGGTTCAAGGAGCCAAATAACCCGATCTGCCCGTCGACCGACACCGACTTCGTGTGCAAGAGGCCCTCGCGGAACCGCTCGACGCGCACGCCCGCGCGCACCAGGTCGTGCAGGCTCGAGCGGCTGGCCATCCGCACCAGCCGCGAATCGACGCGCTCCGGCACGATCAGCGTCACTTCCACGCCGCGGTAGGCCGCCGAGGTCAGCGCCGCCAGCAGGGGCTCGTCCGGCACGAAGTAGGGAGTCGTCAGCACGAGTTCGCGCTCGGCGGCGTAGATTGCCGTGAGCAGCACCTGGCGAATTCCTTCGCGGAGCACGATCGGTCCGCTGGGGATCACCTGCACGGTCGAGGCGCCGCGCGCCGGCTGCGGTCTGGCGTCCCCCGGCGAACCCGACTCGGCATAGCCTTCATCCGTGTCGAGTTCCCAGTCTTCGAGAAACGTGATGCCGAGCGGTTCAACCGCGGGGCCTTCGAGACGCACCAAGGCGTCGACCCAACGGCCGACGCCCGCGTTTCGTTTGAAGAACCGCGGGTCGACCAGGTTGAAGCTGCCGGTGTAGGCCACGCGGCCGTCGATGACGGCGATCTTGCGATGCAACCGCAGATCGAACCGCACGAACAACATCCGCAGCAAGTTAACCGGCAGGGCCTCCTGCACGGCGACGCCGCTGCTGCGCAAACGATCGGTTTGAGCACTCGCGAGAAAACGCTTGCTGCCCACGGCGTCAAGCAGCACGCGGCACACGACGCCCCGCTGGGCTGCCCGCTCCACGGCCGCCACCACCTCGTCGGCGCGCCCGCCTTCGGCCCAGATGTAGAACTCCAGGTGACAACTGCTCTGGGCGGCGTCGATATCGGCCACGAGCGCGTCGAAGATCGCGTCGGGCGTGTTCAGGAGGGTCAGCGCATTGCCCGCCACAGCGGGGATGCCTGCCACCGACTCGGCCAGCCGAGAAAGCGGTCGCGCGGTGGGGGGGAGGGCCGTCCAGTCGATGCGAATCCGCCTCCGCAAGTCGGCAATCCAGCGCTCGTACGGCGGGTGAATGCGCTTGGCGCGCTCGGCCCGGCGACGTCCCAGCCGCAACTCGCCGAACATCAAGTAAATGCCGGCGCCGACGAATGGGAACAGGAGAATCACCGCCAGCCAGGCCAGCGACGTGGCGGGGGGCAGCCGGCGCATGATCACGCGGAGAGCGAACGCGCCCCGCGTGAGATAGTCGGCCACGAGCAGCGTCACGCTCAGCCAGCCGGCATGGTTGGACATCGCATTTTTCCGGAGTTCGCGCAGCAAGCGCTTGCGTCGCACGGCCTTTGGCTGCGCCGGCCGCCCAGACAAGATAGCCCAGACCTCGCCGCAAGGCACCGCCAACCGGCCTTCGCCGCCGCCGGCCGGTTTGGCAAACTAACGGGACCCCTTCGACTGCAAGGAAAAGGCACGCGATGACTTCCGACGCCCCCCGCCATGATCCCCCTTCGCCGACCGCGGTCCCGTTGGCCGGATCTGCCCGGCCGCCGAAGCTTTGGCCCGCCGTGGTGCTGGTCGCGTTGTTTTGGGGGGCCTTCGCCGTGGTCGCGCGGCTCGAGAAGCCGTACTTCGTGGGCTTCATCTACAGCATGGCCGCGCCGGCCCTGCTCGTGATTCTCTACGCAGCTTGGTGGTGGACGCGGCGTGGATTCCCTTGGGCCGATCGAATCGTGGGCTGCGCGCTCGTGGTGGGCTGGGGAATCGCGATCGCACCCTTCTGCCATCGCTCGGTGCGGTTCGGTTTGCCCACGGTGGGGTTGCCGCTGGCCCTCACCGCGCTCACCGCCTGGCTGGTCTTTGTGCGCGCGACCGGCTTCGCCTGGCGCCGCCTGGGCCTGGCCGCCGTGCTTGCGCTCACCTGGGGCTACTTCGCTCTGCTCCGCAACGACGGCGTCGACGGCGATTTGCAATCGAAGATGGCCTGGCGGTGGACGCCGACGCCTGAAGAACAGTTCTTGGCCGAGCGGGCCAAGCGGGTTCCGGCAGCCGCCGCTCCCCCGTCGGCGCAGCCACTGGCGCTTGCGCCGGGCGATTGGCCGGCCTTTCGCGGCCCGAACCGCGACGGCGCGATTCCCGGGGTGAAGATCGCCACCGATTGGAATGCGCGTCCTCCCCAGGAGCGTTGGCGGCGCCGGGTGGGGCCGGCCTGGTCGGCCGTCATCGTGATCGGCGACCGGCTGTTTACCCAGGAGCAGCGCGGGGAAGAGGAAGCGGTCGTTTGCTATCAGGCCGAAACGGGCGAGGAACTCTGGAGCCACACGGACAAGGCCCGCTTTTGGGAGGCGGTGTCGGGCGCGGGCCCCAGGGCGACTCCGACGTTTGCCGACGGCCGGCTGTTTACGTTGGGAGCGACCGGCATCCTCAACTGCCTCGACGCCGCGACGGGCGGCCGGCACTGGGTGCACAACGTGGCCGAAGACGCCGGCGCGCAGCCGCCCATGTGGGGCTACGCCAGCTCTCCCTTGGTCGTCGACGACAAGGTCATCGTCTTCGCGGGCGGGCCCGGCGAGCGCAATCTGCTGGCCTACGAAATTGGCTCCGGCAAGCTGGCCTGGGCCGCCGCCGCAAGTCACGACAGCTACGCCTCGCCGCAGCTCGTGGAACTCGGCGGCAGGCGACAGTGTCTACTGCTCGGGGATCAAGGGATGAACGCGGTCGACCCGTCAACCGGCGAGGCGCTCTGGCGCTATGGCTGGATCATGGACGGCGCGCCGCGCTCCGCCCAGGCCCATGTGCTGGGCGCTACCCAACTCGTCGCCGGCACGCTCGGCGGCACGGGAGTGGGCTGCGTCGATCTCACCCAGCAAGCGGGCAAGTGGCAAGCGTCAGAAGTTTGGAACTCGAGCCAGATGAAGCCGGAATTCCCCGATCTCGTCGTCTACCAGGAGCATGCTTACGGCTTCGACGGCGCGATTTTCTGCTGCCTCGACCTCGAGAGCGGCGAACGACGTTGGAAGAAAGGGCGCTACGGGCACGGCCAGGTGGTGCTGCTCGAGGAGCAGGGCGTGCTGCTCGTGATCAGCGAGCAAGGAGAAGCCCTCCTCGTGGCGGCCGATCCCGAGCAGCACCGCGAGTTGGGCAAGTTCGCGGCACTGCAGGGCAAAACCTGGAACAGTCCGGTGGTTGCGCACGGGCGGCTCTATCTGCGGAACGCGGAAGAACTCGCGTGCTTCGACTTGCCGGGCTTTGAAAGCGGCGGCAGCCCGGAGCGTCCCTCGCCTTAGCACCAGTCAGCACGCGCCCGGGGCCGGCGCTCTGCATCAGACCACCCGGCGCCAATTTACCTAGAACTCCCAGGAATCCCTTGCCAAATGCCGCAAGGGCGGTATCTTGCTGAAATCGGCCGTCCAACCCGGCCCACACGCACAGCCTGGATACTCTTTCTTTGGAGACTTGTGCATGAACGCACAGCGTGTTGAGGGCATTCGTCGGAGCATGGTTCGCAGGGGTGTTTATCTGGCGGGCCTGGGCGCCGCCGCATTGTGGGCAAGTTTTGGCGGCGCGGCGCTTGGGCAGGACGAGATCATCGAACGGAGCTATTCGGCGCCGTACACGAAGACCGCTCCGGTCATCGACGGCAAGGTCGGCTCGGAGTGGGATGCTGCGCCGGTCACTGGGGACTTTCTGCTCCTCCGCACCAATCCCGGCGAGCCGGACGTTCAGAACACGCGTTGGCAAGCGATGTGGGATGACACCGCGCTCTATCTGCTGGTGCGATCGGACTACGACCTTTGGAGTTCTCCGCCGTCGGAACTCGGCGGGCTCGATTGGAACTCCGACAATCTGAATCTCTACATCGATCCGAACACGGACAAGCAACCCAACTATCCGACGGATCCCGACGTCATCGTTCCCTATGACAAGGGAGACGGCTATCAGATCGCGTTCAACCAGTGGGAAGGCGATTCGTCGCTCATCGGTGGAAACAACGTCGGCGTCGGCGGCTTCTACCTCGAGGCCCACGGCGGCAGCGCGTTCGGTAATCAGGCCAACTGGGATGCGAATACCGCTGGCCTTTCGTCGGACTTCGCACTGAGCCAGTCGAACGGCATCGCCGGCGGCGTCGTCGAACTCAAGATCCCCTGGACGGAGTTCGACGCCGATCAGGAAGGGGCCTACGGCCTCAAGCACACGGAAGCGCCCGTCAACAATGAGTCTTGGTTCTTCAACGTAGCCCGCATCACGTCGGATCAGAGCAACTTTTTGCCGATTTGGAACTGGCAATCTTCGCAATCGTTTGCGCTCCGTCCGCACGGCGATCTGGTGTTCGTGGGCAAACCGAGCAACGTGTTGCCAGGCGACGCCAACGCCGACGGCAAGGTCGACCTGACCGACTTCGGCATTCTCAAGGCCAATTTCGGCGCGGGCACGACTGCTGCTCAGGGAGACTTCAACGGAGATGCCAAGGTCGACCTGACGGACTTCGGCATTCTCAAGGACAACTTTGGCAAGTCGGGCGCGGCCGCCGTGCCTGAGCCGAGCACCTGGCTGCTGATGGCGCTGGGGGCGCTCGCGCTCCTCGGGCTGCGCCGCCGCTCTTAGTTCGATCCTGTAGGGATCACGACACGCCCTTCGACGGTGGCTCTGCGGCCACCGCCGAAGGGCGACTGTGATTCAGGGCGACTGTTGTTTCACGAACCCTTGCCCATGCGCGTCGTGGGTGTTCGCGGGAACTCCGTCTTCGCGACCAACGCGCGCGTCGCTGCGGGCCAGGGCCGGTCAGGGCATTGCATGGGGCAAAATACCCATCCTGGCGGAAGGCGCCGCAAGCGCCCCGGAGATCGCCGAAAAGCGAATTGCATCGCCTGCCGAGCGAGGCCATCATGGAGCTTTGCTTACTTTCCGGTCAGAGGGCTGCCACTCGATGCGCTTCTTCGTTGTGCCTTTGTTGGCGGCCGCTTGGGCGCTCCTCGGGTCGCCGTTGCCGGCGGCGCCCCCCAGCAGCTACGACCTGCGGACCGCCGGCCCCGGCGGCGCAAGCTGGATCACTCCGGTCAAGACTCAGGGGAAGCTCTCGACCTGCTGGAGCTTTTCCACGGCCGCGGCCTTCCAGTCGAGCCTGATGCGGCAGGGGATCGTCACCGACCCGAACTCGCCGCTGCTCGATCTTTCGGAGTGGGATGACGCCACGCACAACGGCTACGATCATCCCGACTACACATTCCCGTACAACGCCAAGGGCACCGGCGGCTCACAGCACTACACGGTGGCCTACTACGTTCGCGGACAAGGAGTGTGGAACACCAACGGCGGCAATGGACCGCAGGTCGCCGGCGGCGGCCCCGTGCTCGAGTCGCAAGATCCGCTCAACGTCTATCCGCTCGCCGAGATGGGGAAGAAGCTCGACCTCACTCCTTACATTCCGCCTGCCGATCAGGCGCCCGCCTACCAGCTCGACAGCGCGCAGTTCCTCTGGCAAGACGGACTCGTGCCGGGCACGCCCACCACGCCGCTCGATCAGCAGCTCGACCGGATGAAGAACGCGGTGATCGAGCACGGCGCGCTGTCGGTGGCGATGTTCTATCAGCCGTCGTCCTACGATGAAGCTACGCAAACCTATTACTTTAGCGGACCTTCCGACACGCCGACCGATCATCTGGTGACCGTGGCCGGTTGGGACGACTCGCAGGCCGTGCCTGGCGCGCCCGCGCCAGGGGCCTGGCTGATTCAAAATAGCTGGGGCACGGACTTCGGCGACCAGGGGTACTTCTGGATCAGCTACCAGGACGCGCTCATCAACAAGTTTCCTGCCACGCTCATCGGCGGCGAACTGCCCGGCGGCACGCAGGTGTGGCAGAACCAGGTGCTCTACCCCACGAGCCACTATGGCGGCAAAACAGGCAGCGATGCGCAGGCAGCCGCGGTGATCGACGTCGCCGCCGGCACGGTGGTCGAGGCGCTGGGGCTGTTCTCCAACTACGCGCAGCAGTCGGCCGAGATTCGCGTTTACGACCACTGGGACGCCAGCGGCCCCTCGGGATTGCTGGCCGACTTTTCCCATACGTTCGCCCTGCCAGGCTACGACCTGGTGAGTTTGCCGAGCGCTCTCCCCTGGGCAAACGCGGGCAGTTTGGTCGTTACGGTCGACTATGGAACCGGCTTCGAGAAGCCGATTCCTTACGAGCCGGCTACGGCGCCGTTGGCGGGGCTCTCCTACGTGCGCGACGACAAGGGGAATTGGCAGGACATGGCGACCATCGCTGCTCCAGGCGTGTTTGCCGTCAAGGTGGTGACGGCGCCGGAGCCGACGGGCGGCTTGCTGGCCTTGCTGGCGGGATTGGGGATCGTGCGCATCCGCCGCTGGGCGCCTTCCCGAGCAGGCTGCTGCTAGCAGTCCTGGGCAGGCGATTCGTCTTTCGTGGTTCGCACGGGCCTCTTACGATGGCTCTTCGTTGACGCGACGGAGGTCGCGACGAAGTACTCGTAGTCTCGGAGACTCCCCCGGTGGACACGCGCCTGCCTGCCGCCCCGCGCCGCGAACGTTCGCTCGAGCAACTGGTCCGCGAGCTCGCCGAGGGGGACCTGGCCCAGCGTCGCTGTGCCTGCCAAAGGTTGGCCGAGCTCGGCGAGGAGGCCCGCCCCGCGGCCGTGGCGCTCGTAGCCGCCACCGCCGAGCCCGAACTCGTGGAGTGGGCGGCCGAGGCGCTCGAAAACCTGGGGCCGCCACCAGCCGACGCCGTATCCCCGCTCCGCCAGCAGCTTACGCACGCCTCGGCCGACGTCGGCTATTGGGCGGCCACGTTGCTTGGCCGGATGGGAGCAGACGCCGCGGCGGCCGTCGGCGCGCTCGCGCAGGCGCTGCAAACATCGCCCCAGGCCAGCGTGCGACAGCGGGCCGCCTGGGCGCTTGGGGAACTAGGGCCGGCGGCCGCGGCCGCCGCTCCGGCGCTCGAGCAGGCTGCCCAGAGCGACGATCCCCGCCTCGCCCGGCTGGCCCAGGGGGCGCTGGCTCGCGTGCGCGGCTGAGCCCGCCGCTATCTGCGTCTCTTCGTTGCTAGCAACGAAGGCTCGACGAATTTCAACGTAGGCGCGCGACTCTCGCCGCTGCTATTCTTCCGCCCCCCGCTCGCTCGGGGTGGGCCGTTCTGACGCTCGGATTTCCGCACGGATGCGGCCGAGGACGGGGCCCAATCCCGGGCTGGCGCCGCTCCCTCGAGGCCACGGATGGCGAAGAAGTCACGCGCGAAATCGAGTTCCCGCTCCAGCAAGTCCGCCTGGATTTGGAGCCTCGTCTTCACCGCCCTCACCGGCACCGGCGGCGCCGGCGTTGGCGGCTGGTTCAAGCCCGACATGCCGCTGGCCGGGCCCGCCGTCCAGCAGGTCCTGGCGCTCGTCCGCGGCAAGGTCCGCGAAGAAGTCTCGCACGTCACGGGCATTCCCGAAGACAAACTGCCCACGATCTCGCTCGGACCTCCCCAGGGCGCCGCGGGCGGCTCCTCCGCGACGGGCCAGGTGGCGGTGCGCCCGGCGACCGCGACCTCCACGATCTCGATCGCCTCGTTCAACATTCAGGTCTTCGGCACGACGAAGCTGGCCAAGCCCGAGGTGGCCGAGAGGCTGGCGGGCGTCGTCCGCCGCTTCGATGTGGTGGCGATTCAAGAGGTGCGTTCGAAAGACGACAGCGTGTTGCCGCAGTTTTTGCAGCGGATCAACGCGCAGGGCGCCGCTTACAACTTCGTGCTCGGGCCGCGGCTGGGGCGCACGAGCAGCAAGGAGCAGTACGCGATCATCTACAACACGGCCACGATCGAGCTCGACGCTCCCTCCGTGGCCACCTTTCCCGATCCCAACGACCTCTTGCATCGCGAACCGCTGGCGGCGCACTTCCACGTTCGCGGCGTGCCCAACCCGTTCAGCTTCTGGCTCGTCGACATCCACACCGACCCCGATGAGGTGCGCGGCGAGGTCGACGCCCTGGCCGACGTCTTTCTGGCCATGCAAAACACCGCCAGCGGCGAGGACGACGTGATCCTGCTGGGGGACTTGAACGCCAGCCCCCGCCAGCTCGGCCGCTTGGGGAAGTTGCCTGGCATGACGTATGCGATCGGCGACAACGTGCCGACGAACACTCGCGGCGACAAGACCTACGACAACCTGCTCTTCGACGGCCGCCGCACGGTGGAATACACCGGGCAGTGGGGCGTGTTCAACCTGCAGCGAGAGTTCAGTATTTCGCTCGATCAGGCGCTCGAACTGTCGGACCATAACCCGGTCTGGGCGCTGTTCGGTTCGCAAGAAGGCGCCCCCGAAACGCCGCTTGCGGCCCGCCCCACGTCGCCGCGCTAAGCCTGCGGGAAATCCCTTAACCGGCCGGCCGCCAAGAGCTTTCGCCGGCCGCGGCGATTGCTTACCATGATTGCAGCGGCGTTTGGGCTGCTCCTTGGAGCCCTGAGCCGTCCCGCCTGAACGTCCCGCCCACCCCTCGGCCGCCGGCCGCCCGCCGGTTGCTTTCGCCATGAAATCCGTTGCTCATGCGCTGCTGGCTGCCTGGGCTAGCCTGGCCTGGCTCGCGCCCGTGGCGGCTGAGGAACCGGCGCTCGCGGCGCTCGAACGCCAGCGGGTCGACGTCGTGCAGCCGCTCTTGGCCCGCTACTGCCACGAGTGCCATTCGCCGGAATTGGCGGAGGCCGAGCTCGACCTGACGGTCTTCGCCTCGCTCGACGACGTTCGCCAAGCGCCCAAGGTCTGGGCCCGTGTGCGCGAGATGCTCGACAGCGGGCAAATGCCCCCGCCCGAATCGCCCCAGCCCAGCGAAGAGGAGCGGACGCAACTGCGCACCTGGGTGCGGACGCTGCTGGTTCAAGAGGCCCGCGCCCAATCGGGCGACCCCGGGTTGGTCGAACTGCGGCGGCTCGACAACGCGGAATACGCCTACACCATCCGCGATCTGACGGGCGTCGACTCGCTCGATCCGGCCCGCGAGTTCCCGGTCGACGGCGCCGCCGGCGAAGGCTTCACCAACGTCGGCAGCGGGCAAGGCATGTCGGCCGCGCTCGTGCAGAAGTACTTGGCCGCCGCCAAGGAAGTCGCCGCGCACGCGGTGCTCACTCCGCGCGGCATCCACTTCTCGCCGACGACCACGCCCCGCGACCACACCGACGAACTGCTCGCCCAGATTCAGGCGTTCTATCGCCGCTACGACAGCGACGGCGATGGCACGGCCGTGAACCTGCAGGGGATCGAGTTCGAGACCAACCGCGGCGGGCATCTGCCGGTGGAAAAGTATCTGGCGGCGCTGCTGGCTGCCCGCGACGCTCTGAACAGCGGGGCGACGACAATCGAGAAGGTCGCCGGCGAGCGTGGGCTGAGCCCCAAGTATCTCGGCGCTCTTTGGACCGCACTGTCGAGCGCGCCCCGGCCAGGCGAACCGGCAAGCCGGACTCGGTCGACCTATGTCATGGATGGATTGCGGGCGCGGTTTGCGGAGGCGCGCCCTGAAGACGCCGCCGCATTGGCCCGAGAGATCGGCCTCGCGCAACAAGCGCTCTGGAAGTTCAACCCCGTGGGCCAGGTCGGCCGCTCGGGGGCGGCAGCGCACTGGCAAGAGCCGGCGAGCCCGCTGGTCGCGAGCCGGGAGCTGCGCGTGAAGCTGCCGGCGGAACCGGCGGGCGACGAGATCGTGCTGCATCTAACGGCGGACAGCCTATTCTCCGACGCTGACGCCGATTGCAAATCTGCGACCATTCGTTGGCGGGCCGCTCGACTCGAGTTTCCTCAGGTCGAAGGCAAAGCCGCCCCGCCGATCTCGCTGCGCGACCTCGCAACCACCGGCGAGAATGCGAAACTCGGCCTCGGAGCCTCAAATTTCGGCAAGCGCCCCGACGGCGCCGAGATCGACGCGGTTGATTTCTGCTCGCCGACGCTCTTCGCGCTCCGCCTGTGGCTGCCGGCGTCTGTTGCGCGCGGGGCGGAGTTCGTCGTCACGGCCGAGGTCGATGAGTCGTCACTGCCGTCGATCGCCGCCACCGCCAGCGTGTCGCTCGACCCGCCGACTGCCGGCACGTGGTCGAACCGCTGGCCGATCCTCGTGCGCGAAGGGAGCGCTGCGCGGGCCGAGCTGGAAGCGGCTTTCTCCGAGTTTCGCGCGCTCTTTCCTGCGGCGCTCTGCTACGAGCGGATCGTGCCTGTCGACGAAGTGGTGACGCTCACGCTCTTCCATCGCGAAGACGACCAACTTCGCCGCCTGATGCTCAGCGACGCCGAAACGGCCGAACTCGATGCGCTGTGGGACGAGCTCTACTATGTGAGCCAGGAGCCGCTGCAGCTTGTGGTGGCCCTCGAGCAGATTCATGAGTTCGCCACGCAGGATCGGCAAGACCTGGTGCCGCAGTTCGAAGCGTTGCGGCCGGTGGTCGACGCCAGGGCCGCCGCGTTTCGGCAGAAGCTTGTGGACACGGAGCCTGTGCATCTGGCCGCCGTGCTGGAGCTGGCCGACCGTGCGTGGCGGCGCCCGTTGAGTGACGCAGAGCGCGACGGACTCAAGGCGATCTACGCCCGGCTGCGCGCCGCCGAGTTGCCGCACGACGAGGCGATCCGCCTGACGCTCGCCCGCGTGTTCACTTCGCCCACGTTCCTGCACAAGCTCGAAGCGCCGGCCCCCGGCCCCGCCGCGGCGCCGGTTTCGCAAACCGAACTGGCCAGCCGGCTCAGCTACTTCCTTTGGTCGTCACTTCCCGATGCCCAGCTCCGCGCGGCCGCCGATGCCGGGCGGCTCGACGACGCCGAGTTGCTCGCTCAAACGCGGCGGATGCTCATCGACCCGCGGATTCGCCGGTTGGCCAACCACTTCGCCTGCCAGTGGCTGCACGTTCGCGATTTCGACAAGCACGACGAGAAGAACGAAGAGCTGTTTCCCGAATTTGCCGCCCTGCGAGCAGATATGTCGCTCGAGACGGTGCTGTTCTTCGAAGACCTGTTCCGCAACAACGGCTCGATCCTCGATGTGCTGGAAGCCGACCACACGTTCGCCAGCGAAGCCCTCGCCAAGCACTATGGTCTCGCTTGGCCGGCGACGCCGAAGGACGCAGCGGGCCGGATCGACGTTGCCCCCGCAGGTTGGCAGCGGCTCACCGGAGTACGAAATCAGGGCCGCGGCGGCATCCTCGGCATGGCCACGTTTCTCGCCAGCCAATCGGGCGCCTCGCGCACCAGCCCCATCCTCCGCGGCAACTGGGTGTACGAAACGTTTCTCGGCGAGCGGCTCCCCAACCCGCCGGCGGGCGTGCCGCTGCTGCCGGAAACGCTGCCGGCCGGGCTCACCGAGCGGCAGCTCATCGAACTGCACAGCTCGGTTGCCTCGTGCGCCAAATGCCACGTGAAGATCGATCCCTACGGCTTTGCCCTCGAACAATACGACGCGATCGGCCGCCGCCGCTCGGCTGAACTCGACACCAAGGCTGCCTTGCCCGACGGCCGCACGATCGAAGGGCTAGCCGGCCTGCGCGACTACCTGGCCGGCCCGCGTCAGGCGGCCTTCGTGCGGCAGTTTTGCCGAAAGCTGCTAGGATATGCCTTGGGCCGCGAGGTGCAGTTGTCCGACGAGGCGCTGCTCGAGCAGATGGAACAGCGCCTCGCAGCCGATGGTTATCGCTTCCAGACCGCGGTCGAAGCGATCGTGCTCAGCCCGCAGTTCCGCACCGTCCGTGGCCAGACTGCTCTGGCCGCCGAGTGATCCAGGCTACCACCAGATCCAAGTAAATCCGCCATCGTTCCAGGAGCGTCCTTCGATGCACGACGTATCCCGCCGCACCTTTCTTCGGGGCTTGGGCGTTTCGATGGCGCTCCCTTGGCTCGAGTCTCTGCCCGTCTGGGGCGACGAGACCAAACCGCACGCCCCGGCCAGCCAGGCGCCCACGCGGATGGCGATCCTCTTCTCCGGCTGCGGCTATCACTCGCGCGAGTGGTGGGCCAAGGGGCAAGGGCCGAACATGGAGCTCGGCAAGGTGCTGCTCCCGCTGTCGGACTTTCGCGACCGCATGGTCTTTATCCGTGGCCTCTACAACGCCGAGGCGCTCAAGGGAAATATCCACAGCTCGCAGACCGGCAATCTGCTGTCGGGCGCCCCGCTTTCCTCGGGCGGCACGATCCGCTCCGGCACGAGTGTCGACCAGGTCGTTGCCCAGCAGCTTGGCGAGCAGACCAAGCTCCCCAGCCTCGTGCTGGGTTGCGAGAAGTCGAACCCGTCGGTTCACAAGAACTACTCGATGCTCTACAGCTCTCACATTTCGTGGAGCAGCCCGACCGCGCCGGCGCCCCTCGAAGTCTATCCGGCGCTGGCCTTCGATCAGCTCTTCAAAGACGGCGCGGCGCGCGGCGACCAAAGCGTGCTCGACGGCGTGCTCGACGATGCCCAGTCGGTGCGCCGCCAGGTGAGCCGGCTCGATCAGCGGCGGCTCGATGAATATCTGAACTCGGTTCGCGAAGTCGAGCAGCGCATCGAACGCGCCGGCAAGCGCGGCGAGCTGCAGGGCTTCCGCCCCACGCTCACTGGTCCCAACATGCCCCGCCCCGCCGACGGCTACCCGCAGGACATCGTGGAGCATATGCGGCTGATGTGCGACATCCTGGTGCTGGCCTTCCAAACCGACACCACGCGCGTCTGCACGCTCAAGCTCAACAACGACCACGGCACGCTGCGGTTCCCGCACCTGGGGGTGGACTACATGATCCACCACCTCCTCTCGCACAACGACACCGACGATTGGCTCAAGGTCAACCAGTTCTTCCTCGAGCAACTGGCCTACGTCGCCCGCCGGCTCGACGCCATTCAGGAAGGGGACCGCACGCTGCTCGACAACTCGATGATCATGCTCTGCTCGAGCATGCTCAACGGCAATCACGACGCCAACCAGCTTCCCGTGGTGATGCTGGGCGGCGGAGGCGGCAAGATCCGCGGCGGGCAGAACCTGGACTACTTGAACAATCCCAACCGGCAGATGTGCCGGCTCTACCTGAGCATGCTCGACAAGCTGGGCATCAAGCTCTCGCGCTTCGGCGACGCAACCGAGCCCTTGGCCGAAGTCTAAGTAGAACCAGGTAGGTTATGCTTCAGCATAACAACCCCGCCACAAGCCGCTCCTTCCCAAGCGCACGCCGAAGCGGCGCGGTGCTCATTGCGAGCGTGCTTACCGTGCTGCTCTGCGCAACGGCGGCGCGGAGTGACGACGCTGCCCAACTCGCCCAGTTCGAAAACGAAATTCGCCCGCTGCTGGTCGGCAAGTGTCTCGAGTGCCACGGGCCGCGCAAGGCCGAATCCGGGCTCCGGCTCGACCAGCTCGAAATGGCCCTCGCCGGCGGCGATTCGGGCCCGGCCGTTGTGCCTGGGAAGCCGAACGACAGCCTGCTGCTGGCGGCCGTGCGGCATGCCGATGGCCTGGAAATGCCCCCTAAGGGCAAGCTCAACGAGCACGAGGTCGCAGCCCTCGAGCGTTGGATCGATCAAGGCGCGGCTTGGCCCGCAGGCGTGCGGCTGGGGGGCGTTGGCCCGGCGCTCCGCTCGGGCCCGATCACAGCCGAAGAGCGGGCCTTTTGGTCGTTCCGACCGGTGTCCAATCCTCTGCCGCCCCAGGCCGCTGCGCCGGGACCGCTGCACAACGAAATCGATCGCTTCGTCGCCGAGAAGTTGGCGACTGCCGGGCTGGCGATGCGGGCGCCGGCCGACAAGCGGGTGCTGTTGCGCCGCGCGACGTTCGATCTGACGGGGCTCCCGCCCACCCCTGAAGAGGTCGACGCGTTCTTGGCCGACGATGCGCCCGACGCCTTTGCCCGCGTGGTGGAAAGGCTGCTGGCCTCGCCCGCCTATGGAGAGCGCTGGGGCCGCCACTGGCTCGACGTCGTGCGCTATGCCGACACCGCCGGCGAAACGGCCGACTATCCGACGCCGCTCGCCTACAAGTATCGCAACTGGGTGATCGAGGCCTTCAACGAAGATCTCCCCTACGACGAGTTCATCCGGCAACAGATTGCCGGCGACCTGTTGGCCGCCGATCTGGCCTCGGCTTCGGAACCGGCGGAAGATCGCGCTGAGAAAATCCGCCGCGCGATCACGGCCACCGGGTTCATCGCCGTTTCGCGCCGCTTCGGCTTCGACGTGGAGAATTATCACTACCTTACCATCCAGGACACGATCGACACCGTGGGGCAGTCGGTACTCGGCCTGTCGCTGGGCTGCGCGCGGTGCCACGACCATAAGTACGACCCCGTTCTGGCCACGGACTACTACGCCTGGTACGGAATCTTCAAGAGCACGCGTTATTCGTTCCCCGGCTCGGAGGAGAAGAAGCGGCCGTACGATCTGTATCCGTCCCTTTCCCCGGACCTTGCGGCGAGCCGCAAGGCAGAGCACGAAGCCAAGCTGGCGGCGCTCGAGCAAGACATCGCGGCGCTCGTGGAGCCGGAAGGAGTTGCCGACGAATCGCCGGAGGGGAAGGCCCGCAAAGCACGTCGCGATCAACTCACCGCTGAGCGCGACGCGTTGCGCAAGAGCGGCGCCTTCGACCCCTGTGACCTGGTCTACGGCGCCGCTGAGGGCGAATCTCCGGCCGACGTCCCCGTGCAGTTACGCGGCGAGCCGCTCAAGCCCGGCCCGCTCGCCCCTCGGCGCAACCTCGAGATTCTGGGCGGCCAGGTGCTCGCTCCTCCCGCTGGCAGCGGCCGTCGGGAGTTGGCCGAGTGGTTGACCGCGGCCGACAACCCGCTCACCGCGCGGGTGATGGTCAACCGCATCTGGCAGCACCACTTTGGCCGCGGCCTGGTGGGTAGCGAAAACGATTTCGGCGCCCGCGGCGAACGCCCCTCGCATCCCGAGTTGCTCGATTGGCTCGCCAGCCGCTTCGTGGAGCACGGCTGGTCGGTCAAGGCAATGCACCGGCTGATCATGGCCAGCGCAGCCTACCAACAAGCCAGCGCCGACGATGCGACCGCATCCCAGGCCGACCCCGAGGCGCGGCTCCTCTGGCGGTTCAACCGCCGCCGGCTGAGCGCCGAGGAACTGCGCGACGCCATGCTGCAGGTCGCCGGCCAACTCGATCGCTCGCCTGGCGAAGCGCATCCCTTTCCGGCCGTCGACACCTGGGGCTTCACGCAGCACAACCCGTTCTACGGCCTTTACCCCACGAATCGCCGCAGCGTGTATCTCATGCAGCAGCGGCTCAAGCGGCATCCCTACCTGGCCCTCTTCGACGGCGCCGACCCCAACGCCACCACGGCCCGTCGCGGGGAGACTACGGTCCCCACGCAAGCGCTGTACCTGATGAACAGCGAGTTTGTGCACGAGCAGAGCCGCGCGCTGGCGGAACGCGCGATCCGCGCGGCGTCTGACGAGCCGGGGCGAGCGGCCTTCGCCTGGCGGACGACGCTCGGGCGAGCGCCGTCCGACGAAGAAACGGCCGAGGCGCTGGCGTTCCTCGAGCGGCTGCGGGCAGCGGCGAGCGAGAAGGAAAAGCCGGCCGCTGAGGCCGAACTGGCCGCCTGGAGCGCGCTGGGGCGCACGCTGCTCACGCGGAATGAATTCTTGTTCGTCGATTAAGCGAGCGAGGGAGTCGCGGTGATTTCCCCCCCGTCATTGACGGGGGGCTAAGGAGATTGGGGACGACATCGTTAGCCCCCGGCGAGTCGCCGGGGGAGAGGGATCGTTGCAGCGGAAGGACCCGTGGAGAATTGGTTGAGTTGGGCTTTCTAAGCCGACGAAGGAGACCCGCCATGGCATGGCCCGTTTCGCGAAGAGAGCTGCTGCGGCGCGCGGCTGGCGGCTTTGGCTCGCTCGCGCTCTACTCGCTGCTCGCCGAGGAACGCCCTGCCCGCGCCGACTCGGCCGATCCGCTCGCGTCGCGGCCGCCGCATCACGAGCCGAAGGCCAAACGCGTCATCTTTCTCTACATGACGGGCGGCGTCTCGCACGTCGACTCGTTCGATCCCAAGCCGGCGCTCTTCGCGGGGCATGGCAAGCAGATCACCGTCGACAACTGGCAAGGCAAGCTCGGCCAGTTCGCCCGCTACTTGAAGCCTAACTGGGAGTTCCGCCCGGCGGGCAGAGCGGCGTCGAGGTCAGCGACCTGTTTCCGCACGTCTGCGACGTGGACCGACAAGCTGTGCGTCCTTCGCTCGGTTGCCTCGACCATACGAACTACTACGAGAGCACGCTAAGTATGCACGGCTCGTGGACCTTCGCCCGCCCCAGCATCGGCTCCCTGGATCAGCTATGGCCTCGGCACCGGCGAACCGCAATCGCCGTCCTTCGTAGGTGTGCTCGCGTGCCGCACGGCCGGCGCGGGGTCAAACCTGGGGCAGCGACTTCGCCGGCCGCTACCGCGACGCAGCTCATCCCCGGCGACGACCTGGCTCCCCAACGTCCGCTCGCGGGCCGATTCGCTCGATGCCCAGCAGGTCGAACTCGAGTTGCTGGCCAGCGCCAACCGTCGCCATCTGGCCGAACGGCCCGGCGACGCAGCGCTCGAAGCCCGCATCCGCTCGTTCGAAACGGCCTTCGGCATGCAGCGCGAGGCGCCTGAGGCGCTCGACTTCTCGGGCGAAACGGCGGACACGCTGAAGATGTATGGGCTCGAGCCGGGGCAGAACACCGGCTTCGGCTGGCAGTGCCTGGCGGCGCGGCGGCTGGCGGAGCGGGGCGTGCGGTTCATCGAACTGATCGACGTAGGGGCCGCGAACAATTGGGACGCCCACGGCGACATGGCGACCCACGCGCCACTCGCCAAAAACGTCGACCAGCCGATTGCCGCCTTGCTCACCGATCTCGACCAGCGGGGCATGCTCGACGAGACGCTCGTCGTGTGGACTACGGAATTCGGCCGCACGCCCTATCACGAGAAGGCCGACCATGCCGGCCGCGAGCATCACCACCAGGTCTTTTCGTCTTGGCTGGCCGGCGGAGGCGTCAAACGTGGCTTGGCCTACGGCGCCTCCGACGAGTTCGGCATCTCCCCGGCCGAGAACCGCGTCCACGTCCACGATCTGCACGCCACGATCCTGCACCAGCTCGGCCTCGACCACGAGCAACTCACCTTCCGCCACGCCGGCCGCGACTATCGGCTGACCGACGTGCATGGGCACGTGGTCCGCGACATTCTGGCGTAGGGTTCCGGCAGGGTTCGGCTTGCCGTCGACACTAGCCCGCAGCGCGAGAGCGCGAGCAAGGGAGAGATTCGCCTCCCTTGCCGAACATAGCCGGACCCCTTCACGGGCCGGGCAGCGATCTCGGCCACCGCGCCAAACCGGCGCTCGCGTCCCTTGCTTGCGCTGCGGGCTTGTGGGGCGGCTGGGAGTTCGGCTGGGTTTGGCTACAATGACTCCGGAGCCCATCCAAGCCACGACACCCCCGCTGTCCCAACCGTGGAATCCCCTCCCGCCGCACAACCCGAGGCGTCCAATTCGCGCCGCTGGATGCTCCTGATCACGGCAGGCGTCGCCCTCTGGGGGCTGTTCCACGCCGTCGGCGCCTATTCGCTCAATCACAATCCCTGGCGGGGCGTGGTGGTGGTGACCGCGGTGGCCCTGTTCCTAGGTTTCTGGTGGGCCATGCTCGCGAGTGCGGCGCGGCGCAAGGCACGTGGCCCCCTCCGTCCGTGAGTCGCGGCACTCCGCATTTTGCCGCGCAAGCCAAGCCCAAAATGCCAGTTACGGCGATTGTTGCCAACAAAAACGTCGGTTGCCCCGTAGCAAGGAGAGCGGCATAATCCGTCACTTGGCGGTCTAGTCTCTGCCCGCGGCCTTCTCGTTTTGGCGGGCGCTCGATGGAACGGAGAACGCTGATCATGCAACGTCCCGCCGCCCCGGCGCTGACCGACCCGACCCGCGCCGCCCCCTGGTCGTCGGCGGTCTCCGATATGTCGATCGGCCAGTACCTCATCCGCCGGCTGCAGGACTACGGCATCGCCCACGTCTTCGGCATTCCAGGCGACTACATCCTGTCCTTCTATTCCCTCCTCGAGCAGAGCCCGATCGACGTTGTCGGCTGCACACGCGAAGACTGCGCTGGGTTCGCCGCCGACGCCTATGCCCGCGTCCACGGGATGGGGGCCGTGTGCGTGACCTACTGCGTGGGGGGCTTGAGCCTCTGCAATTCGATCGCCGGGGCCTATGCCGAAAAGTCGCCGGTGGTGGTGATCACCGGGGCGCCGGGCTTGCGCGAGCGGGTGAACAACCCCCTGCTTCACCACCGGGTGCGCGACTTCCGCACCCAGTTCGAGGTCTTCGAGAAGATCTGCGGCGCGTGTTGCGAACTAAGCGACCCCAACACCGCTTTCCGCGAGATCGACCGCGTGCTCGACTCCGCGGCCCGCTTCAAGCGCCCCGTCTACATCGAGATCCCGCGCGACATGGTGGGCGTGGTGCCGGCGTATCCGCACCGCTTTCAAGAAGCCACCGTGCAAAGCGATCCCGACGCCTTGCGCGAGGCAGTGGCCGAGGCGAGCCGCTGGATCAACGGCTGCGAGCGCCCCGTGATCGTGGCCGGCGTCGAAATCCACCGCTTCGGACTGCAAGACGCCGTACTCGAACTGGCCGAAACGTCGCAGATCCCCATGTCGGCCACGATCCTCGGCAAGAGTGTCGTGCCGGAAATCCACCCGCTTTATGTCGGGCTGTACGAAGGGGCCATGGGGCGCGAAGAGGTGACGCGGTTCGTCGAAGAGAGCGACTGCGTGATCCTGCTCGGCACCTTTATGACCGACATCAACCTCGGCATCTTCACGGCGAATCTCGACCCAGGCAAATGCATTTACGCCACGAGCGAGCAGCTCCGCATCCGGCATCACCACTTCCACAACGTGCAACTCGGCGACTTCATCCGCGAGCTTTCGGCCACGCGGCCGCAGCCGCCGCGGCGGCCGGTGCCGCCGAACCCGAACGTCGGGATTGGCTCGTTCGAACTGCGGCCGGAAGCGCCGATCACCATTTCGCGGGTCATCGCCCGGCTCAACCAGTCGCTCGATGACGACCTGGTGGTGATCGCCGACATCGGCGACTCGCTGTTCGCGGCCACCGAGCTCGTCACCCACGGCCGCAGCGAGTTCTTGAGCCCGGCCTACTACACGTCGATGGGTTTCTCGATTCCCGCCACGCTGGGGGTGGAGGCCGCCAAGCCCGAATCGCGGACGATCGTGATCGTCGGCGACGGGGCGTTTCAGATGACCGGGATGGAGCTCTCTACGATCGTCCGCCGCAAGTACTGCCCGATCGTGATCATCCTCGACAACAAGGGGTACGGCACCGAGCGGTTCCTGCATCCCGGCAACTTCAACGACATCCACCCCTGGCACTACTACAAGCTCCCCGAAGTGTTGGGGGGCGGGCACGGCTGCCAGGTGTGGAGCGAAGGCGAGTTCGACCGGGCACTGAGCGACGCGCTGGCCGACAAGAGCCAGCTGCGGATTATCCAGGTCCATCTGCCGGAAACCGATTGCAGCCACGCCCTGCACCGGTTGGCGGCGAAGCTGAGCAAGAGTGTCTAGCGGCCGGGTCGGCGCGAACAGTTCCTAAAGGGAACCGGCCAACCACAGCGCATGAAAAAGCCGCGCGGATGGGGCAGGAATCCGCGCGGCGTAATGCGACCGCACGGCGGGGCAGGAATCCGTGCGGCACGACTCTTAGCCTAATGGCCCCCCATCTGGGAAACAAGGGTTTGCCGCAGATTTTCCAGACGACCAGATTCGCTCTGCCGCTGGAGGTCTCGCGTAGAGATTGGTGGGCTCGCCGCCGCGCGCGTGCTGAGCGACGCCGCGCGCTCAAAACCGCGGCGTTTTTCCGGGGTTTGTTAACGAACCGTCACACGCGGCCGGACGCACTTCCCTTGGCTTGCCCGGGCATAGTCTGCACCGTAAGCTATGTTGAACGTTCCGCCCTGCCTGAGCCGGATAAACGGCCCTCACCTTTCCGCGCAGGAAATCCCAGATGCCGCTTCGCTTGCGCAGCGCTGTTTCCCTTTCGTTGGCCCTGCTCGTCGGGTCGTTGTTGGCAGTGGCCCCCAGCTTGGCGGCGCCCGCTCCTTCGCCGTCGACCAAGTCCGCCAAGTCAGCCGCTGACCCGCTCGATTGGCCCAACTGGCGGGGCCCCGAGCAGAATCGCGTTTCGCGCGAGAAGAACCTGCCTGAGAAGTTCGATCCCGAGAAGGGGGAGGCAGGCAACCTGCTCTGGAAGAGCGCCGAGGCGGCCGGCATTTCGACCCCGATCGTGATGCGGGGCAAGCTCTACACGCTGGTGCGCCACGCCCCCGATTCGCCCCGCGAGGCGGAAAAGGTCGTTTGCCTTGACGCCGCGACGGGCGAGAAGCTCTGGGAACACGTTTTCAATGTCTACCTCTCCGACGTACCGGCCGAGCGCGTGGGCTGGTCGAGCGTCGTCGGCGATCCCACGACCGGCCGCGTCTACGCCCAGGGGGTGTGCGGCTACTTCGCCTGTCTCGAGGGAGACACCGGCAAGCCCGTGTGGACGAAGTCGTTGCACGAAGAGTTCGGCCTGCTCAGCACGTATGGCGGCCGCACGAACTTCCCGCTCGTGTTCGAAGACCTGGTGATCGTTTCCGGGGTGATGACCAACTGGGGCGAGCAGGCGGTGCCCGCCCATCGCATGCTGGGCCTGAAGAAGGACACCGGCGAAGTCGTGTGGTTCAACGGCACGCAGCTTCGCCCGGAAGACACGACCTATAGCACGCCGGCCATCGGCGTCGTCAACGGCCAGCAGATCATGGTGTTTGGCTCCGGCGATGGCGGCGTGTGGGCCCTGCAGCCCCGCACCGGGAAACCGCTGTGGTGTTTCCAGCTTTCCATCCGCGGCAACGACGCCTCGCCCGTGATCGACGACAACGTTGTCTACATGGGGACGAGCGAAGAGAATTTTGGCGACAGCACGATGGGCTCGGTGCTGGCGATCAATCCGTTGGCCGCCCCCGACCCCAACGGCAAGAAGATCGTGTCGACCGGCGGCCAGACCGTGCCCAACATCACGGGCACCGGCGAGATCTGGCGGGTCCGCGAACGGATGGTGGGCAAGTGCTCGCTCTGCGTCGTCGACGACCCCAAGTTCGGCAAGCGCGTGTACGCCGCCGACATGGGGGGCAAGCTCTATGTGATCGACGCCAAGACGGGTGAGGACGTCTGCAAGCCGGTCAAGCTGATCGGCACGATCATGCGTTCGAGCCCTCTCTATGCCGACGGCAAGCTCTACCTCACGACCACCAGCGGCTGGCACGTGCTCGAGCCGACCGCGAGCGGCGTCAAGTTTCTGCAGAAGCTGCGGCTCAGCGAGCAAGACGAAGTGTCGGCCTCGCCGGTCGTGTCGCACGGCCGCATCTATCTGAACACACTCTCGAACCTGTACTGCATCGGCGTGAAGGACCAGCAGCCCTCGGCCGATCCGCTGCCGGCGCCGCCGGCCGAAAAGCCGGCCTCGGCCGATGCGAAGGCCGCGCTGCTCGAGATCGCTCCGGCCGAGCAGTTGATCGGCCCCGCCGACAAGCTGACGTTCAAGCCGAAGTTCTTCAATGCCGAGGGGCAAGAAGTTGCCGCGGCCGATCCTGTGAAGTTCGCCCTGCAAGGCCCTGGCTCGATCGACGACAACGGCGTCTATACGCCTGATCCCAAGGCCGGGCACGCCGGAGTCATTGTCACCGCTAGGGCGGGCGACCTCAGCGGTGTGGCGCGGGTGCGCGTGGTGCCCCCCTTGCCCTGGAAGTTCGATTTCGACGCCACGCCGCTGAGCGGCCCCAAGATGGTGGGCGAAGCGCCCCTCACTTGGATCGGCGCCCGCCACAGGCACGTGGTGCGCGACGTCGACGGCCAGCGCGTGCTGGTGAAGATCACCACCATCCCCAAGGGGACCCGCAGCCAAAGTTGGATGGGCCAGCCGGGCATGCACGACTACACGGTCCAGGCCGACGTGCGCGGCGCACGGACCAACAACAAACTGCCGGACATTGGCCTGATCGCCCAGGGCTACATTCTCGACCTGATGGGTGAAGCGCAGCAATTGCAGATTCGCACCTGGAGCGCCACGCTGCGGAACGCTAAGTCGATTCCCTTCAAGTGGGAGCCGAACGTCTGGTACACCACCAAGCTGCGGGCCGAGGCCCTGGGAGACAAGGCCGTGCTCAAGGGCAAGGTCTGGAAACGCGGCGAGCCGGAGCCCAAGGAATGGCTGATCGAGGCGGTCGATGAATCGCCCAACCTCACCGGCAGCCCCGGCCTGTTCGGCAACGCCCAGGTCGCGGAAATCTACATCGACAACGTGAGCGTGACGCCCAACGACTAGTTCGTCGGCGAGCGCGATGCCCTGGTTGCCGAACGCCGCGGGGCTCGGCGACGACAAAGTACACTCGACTATCCTCACCGGATTTCGCATTTATGACCCGTTCGCTCCGCTCCTGGTCGCTGACCGTGTTGGCCAGCGCCGTCACCCTCTCGCCCCTCTCGCTTTTGGCCGTGCGGGCAGACGACGCGGCCAAGACCTCGCCCAAGGGCGACGCCGCCCTGGTGCGTCCCGGCGACTGGAACCAGTGGGCCGGCTCGCCGGCGCGCAACAACGTGGCCGAGGCGACCGATCTGCCCATCGAATGGGAAATCGGCGGCTTCGACCGCAAGACGGGCGCGTGGAAGAAGGACAGCGCCCAGAATGTTCTCTGGGTGTCGGCCCTGGGCTCGCAGAGCTATGGCAACCCCGTGGTCGCCAATGGCAAGGTCTACGTCGGCAGCAACAACGGCCACGGCTACATCAAGCGCTACCCGGCCAACGTCGATCTCGGCGTGTTGCTGTGCTTCGACGAGAAGGACGGCAAGTTCCTCTGGCAGCACTCGAGCGAGAAGTTGCCCACCGGCCGCGTCCACGACTGGCCGCTCCAGGGCATTTGCTGTGCTCCGCTCGTCGAAGGCAAGCGGCTGTGGTTCGTCACCAGCCGGGGCGAGGTCCGCTGCCTCGACACCGAGGGCTTCCGCGACGGCGAAAACAACGGCCCCTTCAAAGACGAGGTCTCGACCGAGGAGAACGAGGCCGACGTTATTTGGTCGGTCGACATGATGAAGGACCTGGGCGTCTCGCAGCACAACATGTGCAGTTGCTCGGTCACGGCCGTGGGGGACAAGCTGTTCGTCAACACCTCGAACGGCGTCGACGAGTCGCACATCAACATTCCGGCCCCCGGCGCGCCGTCCTTCATTTGCCTCGACAAGAACACGGGCAAGCTCCTCTGGAAAGACGGCTCCCCCGGCACGAACGTGCTGCACGGTCAATGGTCGAGCCCCGGCTACGGCGTCTTCAAGGGGCAGGCCCAGGTGCTCTTCGGCGGCGGCGACGGTTGGCTCTATAGCTTCGATCCGGCCGGCAACCCAGACGGCACGGCCAAGCTGCTGTGGAAGTTCGACTGCAATCCCAAGGAATCGAAGTACGCCCTCGGCGGCCGCGCGGACCGCAACCACCTGATCGGCACGCCCGTCGTCTACAACGATCTGGTCTACATCGCCGTGGGCGAAGATCCCGAGCACGGCGAAGGCGTGGGCCACCTGTGGTGCATCGATCCCCTCAAGAAGCTCGACGGCAGCGACGTCAGCCCCGAGTTGGCGTTCAACGTCAGCGATCTCAGCAAGCCGCTGCCGCCGCGGCGGATGCAGAACGTGATCAAAGAGCAGGGCGAAGTCGCCCGGCCGAACCCGAATTCGGCGGCCATCTGGCACTACCCCGGCTTCGACGCTGACGGCGACGGCAAGTTGGCCTTCGAGGAGACCATGCACCGCACCTGCGGCACGGTGGTCATCAAGGACGACTTGCTGTTCATCGCCGACTTCAGCGGCCTCGTGCATTGCCTCGACGCCAAAACCGGCAAGCCCCACTGGACGCACGACATGCTGGCCGCCTCGTGGGGTTCCGGCCTCATTGTCGATGGCAAGGTCTACATCGGCGACGAGGACGGCGACGTGACGATCTTCGCCCTCAGCCCCAAGCTCGAGGTGCTGGGCGAGGTGAGCATGGGCAACTCGGTGTACACCACGCCCGTGGTGGCGAACGGCAAGTTGTTCATCGCCAACAAGACCCACATCTTCGCGATCGGCGCGGCGGAGTAGCCGTGAGCGAGCGGGAGAACGCTGCGGCCGCGACCGCCCAGTCGGCGCGCAAGCGCGTGCTCGACGTCGGGCAGTGTCCGCCCGATCATTTCGCGCTCCGGCGGCTGCTCGAAGGGATGGGGGCCGAAGTTGTTCAGTCCCATACGCTGGCCGATACCGTGGCGCAGCTCCGCGCGGGTCGGTTCGACCTGGTGCTCATCAACCGCAAGCTCGACATCGACTATTCCGACGGAATGGTGATTCTCGAGCATCTCAAGCGGCACGCGGAAACGCGAGAGATTCCCGTGATGCTCGTGAGCAACTATCCCGAAGCCCAGGCGGAGGCCGTGGCCGCGGGGGCCGAGCCGGGCTTCGGCAAGGCGCAACTCGGCGCGGCGGAAACGCGCCAGCGGCTCGAGCGCGTGCTTGGCGGGCGGCCAGCGTAAGCTGGCTGATTTACCACGGGATGGTTTCGCGTGCGCAAGCACCAACCCGCAGCGCAAGCAAAGAGACGGGAGCGCCGTTGGGCGCGCTGGTCATAAGTGCTGGCCTGCACTTGCAGACGTGCAGGGATCTGGCAAAGCCGCCTTGGTCGCGTGGCTCTCCGAGAGTACCTCTGCGCCATGGACGCTAATACTTCAGCCCCGGCCCGAGCGGGATCCGCTGGCAACCCTGTGAAGCCTGAGCAGGATGCCTTCCGTGGCCAGCCGGACGGAAAATTCTGCAGATTCGTCGCGTCGGACGGAGCGGAGGCGACAATCAGGGGGTGCGGAGCCGCCTTCGGCTCTAGTCGGCCCTGGTCTAGCACGAAGTTTGAACGCGGTAGCCGGATTCCCGGCACGAGGATGGTTCCATGAGGCGGGCCCTGCGACGGCTGGCTCTCGGCCGAGGAGCGGCAGGCGATCCTCGACTTCCATGAGCGGCATCCGCTCGACGGCTATCGTCGCTTGGCCTACCGGCTGCTCGACGCCGGTGTAGTGGCCGCCAGCCCCTCGACGATCTATCGCGCGCTGAAGGCGGCCGGCCGGCTCGACTGTCGTTGGCAACGCCCCACGCGGAAGGGAACCGGCTTCGAGCGGCCGCAGGCGCCGCACGAGCCCTGCCCAGCGTCGATGATCGATGTCGCAGAGGTCAACGTTCCAAGGGTCTGGGATCCGAAACTCGAGGCAGAAGCCGACCGGCGGAAGACCGGACGGACGGTCGGATGACATTCTCGCGTGACCCACAACTGGCCGCGCGTTTCGCCGACGGCGTGATCGAGGGCATATGCCGCGCTGCGGGTCTGATGGAGCCCTGACACGGCTGGTCTGCTCGCGTCCGAGTCAAGCGCGGGCGCCACATTCCGGGAAGGGCCGAGAGGAGCGCGCTGGGCGCCTCTCGCAACTCGAGGGGCTCCACGCTGAGTCGCGGGGCGTTGGGGCGACACTGAGGGGATGCGGTGAAGTGATCGCGCTGATCGTCGAATCGATATGGCGCAGCTTCCCGTGCGGCAGCGAGACTCGGCTAGCTGCCCCCTGCCACAAGAACGCCGTCTCAAGCCGGACCGGATGGGAGTACCTGGCGAGGAAATTCAGTTCGTGCGCAAACAATATGAGAGCCGGGGCTGGCGGTCGTCGGCGTTTGCAGGGACATGGGACTGGGCACCCAGCTGGCAGGTGACCGTTTTCGTCCGTAACTTGGATGGCCTGCGTCTGAGGGGCGCGGCGAACTTAGCTTCCTCGTTTAGCCATCGAGATTGCGATCGGCCTGCAAACGCGCGGCGCTGCCGCGGCGCCCCGCCCCCAACGCAGGCTCGAGGATTAGAGCGGCATCTGAGGTCCTGAGAGTGATGACAATGTGCGCCCAACTGCATTTCTTTGCTGCGGCAATGGCCGTCGTGTGGTTGGCGAGTGGCCCTACTTCTGCGGCAGAATTCGCGACCTCGGGAGCGACGGTTACTGTTCACGGCGATGCCCCGATCATGGGCGATTTGCCGGATCTTTCGCAGCAAGCTAACGCGTCACCATTTTCGATTGGCGTGAATTACCATCTCGGCGGCCTAAGCTCGAGCATGACCGAGAGCGCGACAGCGATGGGCACACCGACGTCGATCACCTCGATTCTCGAGGCCAACGGAGGCGGCGGTGGGCTGGGCGGATCGATGGGGGCGGTTCCGACAGGAACGGCCACGGTAGCTCTGTCAGCTTCCGCGGCGCTCTCTATCTACGAGACGATTGTGACCAAGCAAGAATTCGCCAGCGAGAGCTTTCAGCCGCCCTTTCCGTCCACGCACGAAGTGTCGTGGGACTTTGACGAGTCTCCTTTGTCGCCTTCCGCTGACGGATCGACGAATAAGGAATACACGCTGACATTTACGCCGCCCAGTCCGTCCTTCGGCAGTGCCTCTCGGCACATCACTCAGACGATCACGTGGTCAGTGGGCCCGCCACCCGGATCGAGCGAAAACCCGTTCACGCCGAAAGCCATAAGTGCGACCCAACAGGACTTCTCCGAGCCGGCGCTATGCGATGCAGCCATCCGCTACCAAGCGCCGGAAGTCGACGCGTCGCTGCGTTTCGGTTTCGAGCTCGCTGGCGCCGACCTGAACCCGTTCACGTCCTTCCGTTTCCCCGACGTGCCGGCCGGAGCGGACAACCGATTCAAGCTGACACTCGGCGGTTCCGAGATCATGGGCCTCGCCGGCGAAGCGGTGAACCTTGGGCAATACGCGCCCGGCGGCTTCTCCGCTCTCAGCCTTCGCGGCGACCTGACGCCCTTCTTGCCAGCGGCGGCCGCACCCGATGCCGCGCTTCCCATCGGCGGCCCGCCGCCGCAGCTCACCTTTGGACTTGCCTTTGCCCAGCCCGGCATTGGCAGCTTCACCCTGAAGCCCGTACCGGAGCCGGAAGGCTGGGTGCTGGGAATCATGGCTCTGGCGCTGCTCCTGCTCGCGCGCCGTTCGGGTTTTAGCGGCGACTTCGAACTGGCGAGGAAGCACATCAACAGGAGGCGCATTCGAGATTCGCTGCGTGCAGCTGCCACCCTCGGGCTACTCTCGGCGTTCGCGAGCGTGGCAAGCGCGACTACGCCCTTGGAGATCTGGGTCGATCCAGACGGCTCGTCGTACCTGTACAACAGCACGTCGAGCCCCATTTCGTTCGATGGCTACAGGATCGCGTCCGAGACCAATCGACTCGATCCGGTGGGCTGGAAGAGTATCTCCGACTACGTGGCCGGAGGACAGGTCGGGGACGTCGCAGCTGTGATTGCGGGCCTGGGACCTGGCGCCCTCAGCTTTGGTGAAGCAAGCCCGGGTCCAGGCAACTTGGCTGAATTGAACCTTGGAAGTGTGGGCACCCTGCAAGGCGGGGCCAAATTCTACATCGGCAAGCCGTTCTTGGATCGACAAAGCCCCGATTCCACCGCCGACTTCTCCTACATGCCGCCATCCGTCCAAAACTCACAGCGGGGCGACATCGGCGGCGGCGTGCCTGAACCCTCCAACTGGCTGCTCGCAACTCTGGCCGCTGTTTGCGTCGTGGTGATGCGGCGGCGGGAGTGACTGCTCCGAATCTGCGACCGCAGTAGAAACAGCCGCCCGTCGCAAGCGGCCGCAAAGCCCATTGGTTCGATTGCCCGGCCAGCGGGGTCTTCATGCGCACCGTCTCGACGGGGCTCACGGCGCGGCGGCAAAAAGCAGTGAGCGACGATTAGAAAAACTGGTCCCGCGACCAAGCCCTCACGAACCGCCGTTGGGCTCTTAAGCTCGCTAATTTATACGCCCTACGCCAGCGGCCCACGATCAGCGCGTCCGCTGGCGGGCGCCTCTACGTTTAGGGGGCTGCCTGGCCGAAGTCGTCCCAGCCGGCCGGCGATCAGGAACCCAACAATGCGCCACGTACTTGCCGCCCTCGTAACCCTGGCCCTGGTACTTGGCACGGCCGTAGGTCACGCCGACATCTTTCGCTGGGACGATGGCACGGTGGTCCCGGGAACGAAAGGCCTGACTCTCAGTCCTGGGGTCAGTCTGAGTGGCCGAAACTCAGAGGACCGCAACCTGCGTTTTGCGAACTTCTCCGGCTTGGACTTGCACGGGGCGCACTTCGACGGGAGCTGGCTGCACAACGCTCACTTCGTCGGGACAGACCTTACCAAGGCGAGTTTTGATTCGGCAGTTCTGCTGGACGCGGACTTTACGGATGCAAGCGTGGCGGGCGCCAATTTCATGTTTTTCATTCCCTTCGCGGAGCCAGCTGGCTTGGCGCCAGACCAACTCTATGCGACCAAGAGCTATCACGAACGCGACTTGAAGGGCATCAACTTCAGATTCAGCGTGCTATCCGGCTGGAACTTTGCCGGTCAAGACCTTGTGGGCGCCGGATTCTGGAGTGCAAATCTCACAGACGCAAACTTGGCCGCGGCCAACCTGACAGGCGCGTTTCTCGCGCAGGCAACGCTGAAGAACGCGAACTTCCAAGGGGCCAATCTCACAGGCGCAAACCTTGGGTCGTCAAATCTCAGAGATGCGACGCTTGCTGGGGCCGTGGTAACGGGAGCGCATTTCGGTTGGTCTAACGACTACACTCCTCCGCCCAACACCGTCATCGAGAATCTCGCACAGGCTCAACTCTATTCAACCAAGAGCTATCAGGACAAACACCTGCAGGGCGTCGCACTCGATTACAACGATCTCACTGGGTGGTCATTTGCGGACCAGGACCTCTCAGACGCCGTCTTTTCCCACGCAACCCTTCGGACCACAAACCTGCTTGGCGCGACGGTGGTTGGGGCCGACTTTTCTGAGACAACCGCGCGGGGCTTTCTAGGGGCTCAGCTCTACTCGACACTTAGCTATCAATCCAAGTCACTGCGGGGCATTCGCCTGGATGGCAATGATCTGAGCGACTGGAGCTTCAAAGGTCAGGACCTGAGCAACGCAAGTTTCGCAGGCGCACATCTGACGTACGCGGATGTTACCGGAGCCGTGGTGAACGATGGAGGTTTTCAGAATACGACGTCGCGTGGCTTTTCCTGGGGGCAACTTGTCACCACGCAGAGCTATCAGGACAAGAACCTCGCCGGGATCGATCTGTCGTCTAACGACCTCAATGATTGGGATTTCGCGGGGCAGGATCTCGGCAACGCAAACCTGTCGTCCTGCGATCTCACGAGCGCTAACCTGACGGGAGCGAACCTCATGGGCGCCTTCCTGACAGGCTCAACACTCGCGGGGGCAGACCTGAGTGTTGCCGATCTGCGTGGAGCTAAACTGCCGCCAAACTCGGGGGCTAACCTGCGCAACAGCGTCCTGAACACTGGTTCTGTGAAAGGGCTTGACCTGAACGCCGGGGAACGATTGGTCGTTCGGGACGACGACGGCGTTTCAAGCCCTCCACTCGAGCCGTGGTTGACAACGCGGTCGCCGATTCGCGTTACCATTCGAGACCACCTGACCATGGCAGGCAGCGGCGTACTAGAGTTGCGTTTCGACGCCGATCTCTGGGACTCGCTCATCTCCTTCCAGGCAGGTATCCCTGTCCAACTGGGCGGCAAATTGGACCTGACCTTCGCCAAGGGCGCTGACCCAGCCACCCAGGTCGGCCACACGCTGCACCTGTTCGATTGGAGCGGCGTCTCGCCCACCGGCGCGTTCACCGTCTCCAGCCTCTACGACTGGGACCTGAGCTGCCTCTACACCACGGGCGAGGTCACACTCCTGGCCGCCGGGGGCGTGATCGCTGGCGACGTTAACGGCGATGGCAGAGTCGACACGGCGGACTTCGGCACACTCAAGGATCACTTTGGTGCGGCAGGCTCTAAGGCTGCTGGCGATGCCAACGGCGATGGCAAGATCGACCTCTCCGATTTCGGGCTGCTCAAGGCGAACTTCGGCAAGTCGGGGGCCGCGAGCGTGCCGGAGCCGAGTGCCCTGGCACATGTCGGCGGTGCGCTGGCGTTGATTGGGGCTTGGCTGGCTAACAGACATCGACTTTTCAAATCCCCGGTGCCCCAATGCTGAAACCGCGCCCTCGGCTTCGCAACTGTCGCTCTGAGTTTCCTCTCCGCGTCGAGTCTCTCGAAAACCGCCAA
>JAXMBI010000035.1:0-60718 GCA_046349955.1 Pirellulales bacterium
GGGCCGTGAAGAACAACTGGGTGCCGGCCGGCGTGCCGTCGCTCTGCCACAGTTCGATGCGGTTGTCTCCCTGGATCAAGAAGTAGGCCGCGCCGGCGAGCACAGTAATTTGAGCGAGAAACATCCCGTTGGGCGCGCTCTTGACCAACACGGTGCCGGCCGCCGTGCCGTCGGTCGACCACAGTCCTAGTTCACCAACGGCCGTTCGGCCCTCGAACAGCAGATGGCCGTGGACTTCGACGCCCGTGGTCAGAGTTGGTGCAAACGGGCTCACCTCGGCGACGACACGGGTGCCCGCAGTCGTGCCGTCGCTGCGCCAGAGTTGCGAGCCGTGGAGGCCGTCGTCGGCCGCGAAGTAGAGGACGTTTTGCCAAACGGAGAGAGGAATTGGATGCGAGTCTTGGGTCGGCGCCGCTGCGCGGACTGGGTGCGTGCCGGCTTCGGTGCCATTGCTTGTCCAGAGTTCCGAGCCCTGCGGGTCGTCGTAGTCGTAGCCCGAGAAGTAGAGCCGCCCGTCGACGGCGGCGAATTGCCGAGCAGAAAGGTTGCGCGCGAGCACTTCTGTACCCGTACGAGTACCGTCGCTCTTCCAAATTGCTGGAGTCCAATCACTCCCATGGGGAAGGTACGCAGAGATGTAAAGATCACCATTCAATGCAACCAACTCTTGGGGGAGTGCAGGTTGATCTTCGGTGACCTGTACAGTCCCCTCCGGCGTACCGTCGCTCTTCCAAAGATTGCGGTGGCCGAATCCGCCATCGACCACCTTTTGTGCCAAGAAATACAGGGCGCCGTCCAATGTGGCCATATCTTCACCATAGCCTTGCAGCTGCGGCGCGAAATAAAGGCCCGTCGTGAGTTGCCGTGTGCCGTCCGCTGTGCCGTCGCTACGCCACAGTGCTTCCGACGACCGTCTAAAAAAGAGCATCCCATTCACATCGATCGGATCGAGCATGGAAAACGCGCTCGTCTGGTCCGTCACACGTACGGTTCCCTCCTCGCTGCCGTCGCTGCGCCACAATTCCCGTCCGTGCTCTTCGTCGCCGGCGATAAAGTAGACTTGGCTGCCAACCTGGGTGATCTGCGTGGGATAAGATCCGAAAACTCCCGTCTGGATGTCGCGCACGAGGGCCGTGCCCGCTGCAGTGCCATCGGTTGACCATAGCTCTGCACCATGCGCGTCGTCGGTCGCGGAGAAGAACACGACCCCGGCAGCGCTCGTGAGTTCACGTGGGTTGGCGAAACCCGCTGGCGCCGGCTCCACCAGCCGCGTCCCGTCGGGCGTGCCGTCGCTCGCCCAGAGCCGCTCGGGACCACCGTCACTGGCGGCAAACAACAGGACGCCCCTGCAACCGACCAACCACGAGGGAGAAGCCCCCTGGGGCCCAGCAAAGATGTCCCGCACGATCGTCGCCGCGACCGAGGCCCGGTCGACTTTCCAGAGCTCTTGTCCATGATCAGCGTCGCGAGCCACGAAGAACAGCGTTCCCCCCACGTCGGTCAACTCGCTGGGGTCGCGGAAATCGCCCGCGACTTGCACGGTGCCGGCAGTGGCGCCATCGGTCCGCCACAGTTGCTTGTTCGAAACCAAGTAGGTCCAGGCCCCCGCGCCCACAAAACTGGACGGATCCGGCAAAGGCGTCTCGGAGGGCTGGGCGTTCACGTCCACGATCAACTGCGTGCCCGTTTCGGTCCCGTCACTGCGCCATAGTTCGCGGCCATGTTCAGGGTCGGTCGCGCTAAACGTGAGCAGGTCGCCCACGGCGCGAAGGGTCTCCGGATCGGATCCTTGGGAGCCGGGCCAGACGTCGGCTACCAAGACCGTGCCCTCAGAGGTGCCGTCGCTCTTCCACAGTTCGCGGCCGTGGACGCCATCGTTGGCCGAGAAGTAGAGGGTGTCCCCCACAACGCAGAATCCGCTAGGGGAGGAGCTTTCCCCAAGAGCCCCGCCGGGGAAAATGTCCTTAACCTGGCTCGTCCCAGCGGCCGTCCCGTCGCTCTTCCACAACTCGCGGCCGTGGTGTCCGTCGACCGCGAAATAAACCGCGTCATGGAACTCCACGAGTTCCGCCGGGTTGATAAAGTCTTTGCTGATGCGGCGAGTTCCAGCAGTCGTCCCGTCGCTCCGCCAGAGCGTCCGGAGGAGAGCGGGCGTAGGCGAGTAAGCCGAGAACAACACCTGGTCGCCCAGCGCGGTGAGCCACGAGATGCTCGAGCCATCGCCTCCCGAGACGATGTCTTTCAGCAGCCGTGTTCCTGCCGACGTGCCGTCGCTGACCCACAGTTCTTGGCCATGCAGGGGGTCGCTCGCCGTGAAATAGACGAGGTTGTCGACCTGGGTGAATTGCCCGGCGTTCGCGGCCTGTACGATCTCGGCCCGTACATCGGCCACGAGCACGGTGCCCTCGGCAGTCCCGTCGCTCTTCCACAGCTCGCGGCCGTGGACGCCGTCGTCGGCCGAGAAGAAGAGCGTGTCGCCCACGACGCGGAGGCTGCTGGGAGCAGCGCTATTTCCGCCGCGAAGGATGTCTTTTACCTGGTACGCGGCCGTGCCGTCGCTCTTCCAGAGCTCGCGGCCGAAAGCGCCATCGCCCGCGAAATAAGCCGCGTCACGAAACACCACAAGTTCCGCCGGGTTGAACAAGTTGTTGGCCAAACGGCGCGTGCCTGTAGCCGTCCCGTCGCTCCGCCAGAGGGTCGAGCCGTTTTGCGGCGTGTAGGCCGAGAACAGAACCTGGTCACCCAGCGCGGTGAGCCACGAGATGCCTGTGCCGTCGCGACCCGGGAGGATGTCTTTCACCAACTCTGTGCCTGCCGCAGTGCCGTCGGTCTTCCAGAGCTCTTGTCCATGGACTCCATCATCGGCCACGAAGTAGGTGGCGCTGCCGGCCCTTACGTACTGGGTGGCGAAGGAGCCCGCCGTGAACGCCGCGCCGATGTCGGCGAGGAGAGACGTGCCTGCTTCAGTGCCATCGGAAGTCCACAGCTCTCGACCATGCTGGCCGTCGTCGGCCGCGAACAGCAGCTTGTCGCCCAGGGCGCGGAAATCGTTGAGATAGGAGCTGGGGGCGCCGGGCCAGATGTCTTTCACGCGGGTCGTGCCGCCGCGCGTGCCGTCGGACTTCCAAAGTTCCCGACCGCCTGCATTGTCGCCTGCGGTGAAGAACAACTGACTGCCAACCGCTCTCAAGCTGGCGGGGTAGGAGCCCCCTCCCCCAGGATTGATGTCGCGGACCATGACGGTTCCCGACTCGGTGCCGTCGGTCCGCCACAATTCGCGGCCACGCGGGCCATCGGAGGCCGCAAAGTAGGCCAAGTTGCCCAGGACGGTCAGCTCGGAGGGCGGCGACCCAAAGGCTCCCGGTAAAATGTCGCGGAGCAGGACGGTGCCCGCGGGGGTCCCGTCGCTCGTCCAGAGCTCGCCACCGGCCAGGCCGTCGTCGGCCGTGAACAGCAGCCGGCCCCCCAGATCCTGCCGCTCGCCGACCCAACCGGTGAATCCCTCGCGCAGCAGCGTCGGCCCCTGCGGCCCGTCGGTCCGCCAGAGCGCCCGCCGACCCGTGGGATCGCTGGTCCAAAAATAGTTCACATCGCCGGCGCGGAAGAATGTTCCTGGATTCGAGCCCTCGGGACGCTGAACTGCGTTCAAGTCCGCGGCCAATTTGGTTCCATCGGCCGTGCCGTCGGTGACCCACAGCTCGCGGCCGTGGATCACGTCGTCGGCCGTGAACAGCAACTGGTCGCCCACCGCGCGCAGTTGGTCGGGGTTCGACCACCCGCCGCCAGGCAGCAGGTCTTTCACGAGTCGTGTGCCGGCCGCCGTGCCGTCGCTCTGCCAGAGCTCGCGGCCATGCTCGCCATCGTCGGCCGTGAAGAAGAGCAGGTTGCCCACGCCGATCAGCGACTGCGGGTTCGACCACCCACCGCCGGGGAAGATGTCTTTGAGTCGGCGCGTGCCGGCCGAAGTCCCGTCGCTCACCCAGAGCTCGCGCCCGCCTTGACCGTCACTCGCGGTGAAGAACACCGTGCCCCCGGCGACCGTGAGCTCGAGAGGCGAGTCGAAGCCCGAGCGAACGGTCTGCGTGCCGGCCGCCGTGCCGTCGGACTTCCACAACGCGCCCTGCGTGCCGAAGTAGAGATCTTCCCCCACCGGCAGCAGGTTCGAAGAGATCCATTGCCCCGTATCCTTCAAGAGCGCGGTGCCCGCTTCCGTGCCGTCGCTCGTCCAGAGCGCGCTGCCGGAGACGAACAGGAGCTGCTTGCCAAATACCCGCAGTCGGTCGATGTTGCCGACGCGTTTGACGAGCGTCGCGCCCCCCGCGACGTCGGGATCGTGTCGAAACAAGCCCCATCCTGCGTTGTCGTAAGCGCCGAAGTACGCCGCCCCCGCGAACTGCACGAAGTCTCGCGGCGCGCTGTCAGCCGTGGCCATGATGACATCCGCGAGCATGCCGGTCCCCTCCGGCGTGCCGTCGGTCGCCCAAAGTTCCAGGCCGTGCGTACCGTCGTTGGCCGAGAAGAGCAGCCGCTCGCCCAAGCTCGTCCCCACCTCGCCTAGTTGAATGTTGATGTCCAGCAGCGGAGTGAAAGGTGCGCTGCCGTCGCTGGCCCACAGCCGCTGGACACCGTTTTCGTCCTGGGCCCAGAAGATCAGCTTTTCGCCGTTTGCGCCGGCACGCCCGGCAAACCCGAAATTCGAGCCCCCGTTGGGATTGAAGTCCTTGGCCAGGACTGTGCCTTCGCTCGTGCCGTCGGTTCTCCAAAGTTCGTGGTCATGCTCGGGGTCCCAGGCCGAGAAGTAGAGCTGGCCGTCGGCGACCACGAGCTGTTGGGGGTCGGACCACGAGTAAGGGTCGGAGGGCGCCGTGAGGTCCTTGACCTGTACGGTCCCCGTCTCCGTGCCGTCGGTGCTCCACAGCTCGAGGCCCGTCTGACTGTCGTTGGCGGCAAACAACAGGCGATCGCCCAACGGCGTCCGCACCGTCGGTCGGCGGCCATATCCCCAGGTCGGCAACAAGCCATCGCCATTGGGGTTGACGTCGCGCACGAGCACCGTGCCGTCGGCCGTGCCGTCGCTCTTCCACAACTCGCGGCCGTGGTCGGGGTCCCAGGCCGAGAAGTAGAGCTCGTTGCTGGCGACGACCAGGCCCTGGGGGTCCGACCAAGAGCCCGGGTCGCCGGGGTCCGTGAGGTCCTTGACGAGCTGAGTGCCGTCGGTCGTGCCGTCGGTCCGCCACAGCTCCATGCCGGTCTGGCCATCGTTGGCGGCAAAGAACAGGTAACCGCCGAACTCAGTGAATTCAGGGTTCGCTCCCCGTTGATACCAGCCCCCTCCCGTAGAAAGACCTCTTTCACGAGCACGGTGCCATCGGCGGTTCCGTCGCTCTTCCAGAGGGTGCGGCCATGTTGGCCGTCGTCGGCCGTGAAGTAGACCGCGCTGTTAAAGGCCTTGAGCCAGCGCGGATCGGAATAGTTTCCGTCGGGGTTGATGTCGCGCACGAGGACGGTGCCGGCCTCCGTGCCGTCGGTCTTCCACAGCTCGTGCCCCGTCTGACCGTCGTTGGCCACGAAGAAGAGCGTGTCGCCAAGGATGGCCGTGTGCTGGAAGTCGGGCAGTCCCCCGTCGGGGCCGGCCCAAATGTCCTTCACGCGAGAGGTGCCCGCGGCGGTGCCGTCGCTCCGCCACAGTTCCTGTCCCCCGTCGCCGTCGATTGCGGGGAAGTAGAGGACCCCGCCCACCACGGCGGTGCGCGACAACCCGTTCTGCAGCCCCCCGTCGGGCCCGGGCCAAAGGTCTGCCACCAGGGCCGTGCCGGCGGCCGTGCCATCGGTCCGCCACAGTTCGCGGCCATGCACGGGATCTTCGGCCGAGAAGAAGGCCAAGTTGCCAACCGCCACGTAGCCGTAGGGGTTTGACGACAGGCTGGCCTGGTTCAGATCGCCAAGAAACTCGGGGCCAATCGCCAGCAGGCGGCGGTCTTCGAGTTGTTCCAGCCGAAGACGCGACCCGAGCGCCGTACGGAGGCGCTGCCCGGTCTCTGGAGGGCTCGGCGATGGGGCGCCGAGGGGCGTTCGCTGCGAGCGGGAGCGAGGTTCTCCGTGGTGCGCCATCGCCGAGGTCTCCTTCGAGCGCCCCCCAGTGGCCAAGGCCAGCCTCAGTCCGCGCCGCGCTGCACTGCACTGACGGTCAGGCTAAGGATACGCCAGGGGAGTGTCAAGAAAATATTCTGAGGGAACGGAAATACCCCGATTTCGGCATCACGAAGCTGGCTCAAGGCGGAGGATCATGTTCACCGTTCCTGAAAATCGGTCGGCCGCCGGATTGGCTCCCAAATATGTAGACGGGAACGGCGCGCGAAGCGCGCGCGAAAAAAAGGGAAGAATTGGCCGCGGCGAGCACAAAGGAAACCCGCCGGCAGGCTCGCCAGAGCTGCCGACGGGTATTCTGAGGCCGACCGTCAATGCCACTGGCGGTCAGGCCTCACTCCGAAAGTGACGAACGACGCGCCGTGGAACAGGCAGTCTGCCGAGCGCGGCCAAGCGCGAGAAGCGCGATCGCACCGCATGCCGCTAAGACTAGGCTGCTCGGCTCCGGCACGGCGGCTGCGGCGCTCTTGCCGAAGTTGTCCTTGAGCAGGCCGAAATCGGAGAGGTCCACCGTTCCGTTGCCGCTAAAGTCACCGTCGGTGAATTGGCCGTCCTTGCCGAAGTTGGCCTTGAGCGTGCCGAAGTCGGCGAGATCCACCTTGCCGTCGACGTTGGCGTCGCCAGGGGCCGCGGTGTGCAGCGACAAGTTGTCGATGCCGAAGGTCCAGCCAACCACGTCGGTTTCACTGGGGGGCACGAACCGCAGCCGCAGCGTGGCGCCTTCGGGAATGCTCACGTTGAGCGGCCCGCTGTCGAAGGATCCGCGGTTGGCCGGATCGTTGCCGTCGAGGCCGCTGCCAATCTCCGGGAACACGAGTTTCTCGCCGGTGGTGGCCCGGCCCAGGTCGGCGACCTTCTCGAACCCTTTGCCGTTGTCGGCCTCGAGGATCACGTTGAAGGCCGCCTCGCCAGGCGTGACCGCCAGGCTCTTGGCGACCTGCCAGGCCTCGACGTCGACCGCCAGCCGCAGCGCCTGCACCGGTCCGCCATTGACATGCGCGCGGAACTGCAGTTCCCCGGTCTCGAGCTGCGTTTCCCGGTGGCCAAGGCGCGGTCTGCGTCCCCCGACGAGCCGGCGTTGAAAGCGCCCGCGTACTCTCTGTTTACGATGGGAAAACTGCGCGTGGTGGCGTTGTTGAAGATCACGTCGTTGGCAGTGAACGTCCAGCCGCCGGGGAAGGCCTGATCGGCAGACTTGCTCGTGCTGCCCAGCGAATCGAAGCTCTGCTGGTACGAGCGCCGTGCCCCGCTAGCGGCACGGCGGTGATGGGGAGGACGGGGGCCTGGTAGAGGTCGTTCGACACAAGTTCGGAGTTGACCATCCGGTTGAAGTACAGCATTGAGCCGTCAGCGGTGAGGTACGGATCCCACGTATAAACGCCGGGTTTGTTGATCGCGTCTCCAAGATTGATTGGCGTCGACCAACTGCCTTGTTCATCCCTTTGCGAGAAATAGACCTCGCTGTCGCCGCGAAGGTCCGGCAACTCCGACTCCATGTGTTGCCAGGTTAGCTCGACGAACAGTCCCTTGTCATCGCTGGTGATCGCCGGTGACGACTCCCAGAGCTCTGTGCTCGCGAACTCCGCAACCGGTTCAGCCAGGCCCCATGGATCGTTTACATTGGTCCTATGCGCCACATAGACGTTCGAGTCGCGTTCGCCACCCAGCGGAAGGTATTGCATATAGAGCGACAACCCATCGTTCGAGATCTCGGGGCGATTCATGCCATCGATGCTGGACGGTTCCCTGAGACCGGCGACCTCCTGCGGCGCACCAAACGGGGCGTCCCGCGAGGGACGCGAGGCGGAGAAAATTCGACCCGAAGACCGGCGATCCACCTCCGAACCCACCACGCTTGCCTGACTATAGTAGAGCGTTAGGCCATCCGCCGAGATGGAAGGCGCGAGGTCGCGAAATCCCGTAGGTGGAACCAATTCTGCCACCTTCGAGGGGACGCCAAAGGGGTCGTTCAGGTTCGTCCGGCGAGCGGTGTAGATTTCCGCTTGCTTGAGCAGCGTGGGATCGAGAGCTTCCGGCGTTGCCCGCGAAAAGAAGGCTTCGAGGCCGTCAGGCGTAAGGGTCAGGCCAAGCTCGCCAAAGTCCGCGGTGTTCAACTCGGCCACGGGCGTGGCCGGCCCGAACAAGAGTCGCGTCGGGGCCGCAGCCAACCGCACTGCCGTGGGACCGGCCAACAGCACGAGCAATGCCAGCGCCCGAAGACAACAGCAGTAAACTTTGGTGGAGAGGGGCATCATCACAAGTTGTCCTTGAAGACTGAAGATCTCGATCCGCTGGTCGGCGCACGCCGCCGGCGCAGGAGCGACCGCACGTTTCCGACGTGGAGTGTCTTTCGCCCCTGGCCCCGCGGTTAGTTCCTGCTGACAGAATTGGCGTGCTTGCCTAGCGGGCCTCCTGCGGTGTCGCTGCCCGCCACAGCCGAATCGTCCGATCCGAACTGCCTGTGGCGAGCGTGTGACCATCAGGTGAGAACGCGACACCACAGATCTCGTGCAGGTGGCCCGTGAGCGCGGCGCGCTCCTCGCCCGTCGCCACGTCCCATAGGCGGACCGCAGAGTCGGTGCCCGCTGTCGCCAGGGTTTCGCCATCCGGTGAGAAGGCGAGTCCGTACACATCGGCTCCGTGGGTTAGCGTTTGCAACTCGGCCCCGGAGGCCGCATCGAGGAGGCGGACCAACCCGCTGCCAGACGAGGCAGTCACCAAGAGCCGCCCGTCTGGGGAATAGGTAATCTTGTTGAGCCGCGAACCATCGATCGTCCGCACGCTGCGGCCCGAGGTTGCGTCGAGAATCGTCGCCACCCCCTCGCCATTACTGACCGCCAGGCTCGTGCCGTCAGGCGAATAAGCGATATCGGTGATGTGAGGTTGCGGCAAGGCGAAGGTGCTCAGCTCCGCTCCGCTCCGGACGTCCCAGAGCCGCACGCGGCCATCAGACAAACCAGCGGATGCAATCCGGCGTCCATCCGGGGCAAAGGCGACGGAGTATGCCTTGTCCGTGTGCGCCTGGACCGTCCAGAGGGCGGCGCCGGTGACCATGTCCCAGAGCCGCACCGACCCGTCCCAGCCGCTGGCCGCGACGACCGAGTCGCGCGGCGAACAAGCGACGGACGCGACCCACTTGGTATTGCCCCGCAGCACGTGTAGGGGCTCGCCCGTGGCTGCATTCCAGAGACGAACCGTGCCATCGGCGCTGGAGGACGCCAGAGTTTGCCCCGTGCGATCGAAGGCAACGTCGAGCACGAAATAGGAGTGGCCGCGGCATACTGAGTCGTCCGCGCGGGTGCGCGCGAGATCCCAGATTCTGACCGTGCCGTCTTGGCTGGCCGAGGCCAGCCGTCGGCCGTCGGGAAAAAAGGCCAACCCGTTGACGCCGCCGGAGTGGCCGCGGAGAACCTCCCGCGGTCGCCGCGTTACCAGGTCCCACAGGATGACCTGCCGGTCGTTTCCCGCCGAAGCTAGGGTCTGGTCGTCAGGGGAATAGGCCAGGCGACGGATCAACAAGCGATGGGCCACCAGCGTGTCGAGCAGCGTTCCCTCCTGTGCGTCGAGCAGGCGGACCGAGCCATCCATGTAGCTGAAGGCCAGCCGAGACCGATCATGCGATAGCTCGCCAACCCCCGTGCGGATCGGCAACCGTGCAAGCACTCGCGTTGGGTCACCCGTGCGGGCGTTCCACAGCCGTACGATGCCGTCTCTGCTGCTCGTCACCACATTCTGCGCGTCGGTCCAGGAGACCGAGCTCACCTGCTCGTCGAGCGTGAGCGACGCGTAGTCTTTGCCGGTCGACAAATCCCAGAGCTTGGCCGTGCGGTCGTTGCTAGCGCTCGCCAGATACCGGCCGTCCGGGGAGAATTGGATCCCACTCACTTGATCCGCATGGCCGCTCAAGACGTGCACCTCACTGCCCGTGGCGACGTCCCAAAGCCGAATTGCGCCGTAGCCGTCGCCGCCGGCAACCGTTCGCCCATCGGGTGAGAAGGCAACCTGGAATACATAGTTCTTTCTCGGTCCGGACAATACTCTGAGCAGCCGCAGCTCAACCGCGTCCCAGAGCAGGAGGCCACGATCGGTGTCGCCCGTGGCCAACAAGCGGCCGTCGGGGGACACGGCGACCGTCAACACGCTGGCGCCGACTCGGATCGTCGGCGTCGCCAGCCCCGGCTGGCACTGCTTCCACAAGTGGTACCACTCGAACCTCCGCTGGTCCGGTTCCCCCGGTTGCGGCCGGTGGCGCTCGAGCAGCGTCATTACGCGGCCGACGTTGGCGTCGTCCCAGGCGGCCATCGCCGCGTGCATGTCGGAGAGGTACAGCTGCCAGCGGGCCTGCTTGGTCGTCGCCTCGGCCTGCTGACGATGTCCTCTTTCGCGGAGGGCCACCAGCGGCGAGGCCACGCTCACCAGCAGCGCCAGGCAGAACACCGCTGCTCCCAGCCCCGCCATCGCGGGTGTGCGCCGGCACCACCGCCAAGCGCGGGCTAGCCGCCCGAGCGGCCGGGCGTGGATCGGCTTCTGTTCCACGAACCGTTGCAAATCGTCGGCCAGGGCTTGGGCCGTGGCGTAACGATCGCTCGGCGCCTTCGACAGGCACTTGAGCACGATCGTTTCGAGATCGACTGGAATACGCTGCTCGAGTTGCCGCGGGAAGTGGGGCTCCGTTTCGAGGATCTGCCGCAGCAGGTGCTGACGGTCGATCGCGGCAAAGGCCGGCTGGCCGGTGAGCAGCTCGAAGAGCGTCGCGCCCAGCGAGTAGACGTCGGTCCGCTGGTCCAAGAGCCGCTCGCCGCGGGCTTGCTCCGGGCTCATGTAGCGGAGCGTGCCCACCAGGTCGCCGGCCATCGTCAACTCATGGCCGCCAGCGATTTGGGCCAGGCCGAAGTCGGCGACCCACAGCCGGCCCGCCCCGTCGACGAGCAGGTTGCTGGGCTTGATGTCGCGATGGATCACGCCCCGCTGATGGGCGTATTCCAAGGCCTGGGCCGCCTGGATGCCCAACTCGGCCACTCGGCGGAAGTGTCGCGGGCCGGGCGGTTCGCGGACCGTGGAGTCGGCGGCCGCGACCACGGTGTCGGGGGCGCTCGGTAGGGTCCGCTCTTCAGAACCTTTCGGACCCTCACCCCGGCCCTCTCCCGGAGGGAGAGGGAGGCCGGAGGACCCTACGGGGCGGAGTTCTGTGATGACCTCCGCCAAGCTTTGCCCTTCAATCAGCTCCATGGCGTAGAAATGCACGCCGCGCTCGACGCCGACGCAGTAGACGTTGACGATGCCGGGGTGCTTGAGCAGAGCGGCGGCCTGAGCCTCGTGCTTGAAGCGGGCCAATTGCCGCTCATCGAGCATGGCGGCAAACGGCAGCACCTTGAGCGCCACCCGCCGACCCAACGAAAGCTGCTCGGCCTCGTACACCACCCCCATCCCACCGCGTCCTAGCTCGCGGAGGATAGCGAAATCGCCGAGCGTGCCGCGGTCCAAACCGAGGTGACGTGTCGCCGAATCGCAGCTCAGAGACTCGTCAAGGCCCAAGACCATGATCTTGAGCGTCGGCAGCATGCGTTCCAACTCATCCGCTAATTCGGGCCGGTTGTCGGTAAGTTCGAGTAGCGACAACTCGGTTCCGGAGCGAAGCCTGGCGATGACTTGATCGAGCAACTCGCTGAGCAGTTGTTCGTCGGGTCCCCCTGACGAGGATCGCTGAGAGGCCTTAGCCATCGGAGGCCCCCCCGGCTGCGGACAGGAGTTCATGCATCCTGCGAAGCGCTCGCAAATGCCGCGTCTTGACCGCGGCTTCTGAGATGTTCAGCACCGCCGCGGTGGATTGCACGTCGAGTTCTTCCAAATGCCGGATCACCAACACTTCGCGATAGGAGGTTGGCAGTCGTCCCAAGGCGGAGCGGACCCGGTCCCGAACTTCCGCTCGCAGGGCACTCCTGCTGGGGCTCTGCCCCGGATCGGCCAAACGGCTGGCCAGCTTGCACACCGATTCATCGGGCAGCTCGGGGCCTTGCTCGCGCAGAATGCTGCGCTTCTGCGTCTGCACATGATGCACCTGGAGGTTCACCAGGCGGTCCCAAGCGATCGAGCGGAGCCACGGGTAAAAGGGAATCGGACGTTCGCGGGCGTATTGGTCCAGGCGACGCGAAGCCTCGGTGATCGCTTCTTGGACGATGTCGGAAGGATCGACACGGGACATCAGCCGGCGGTCGAAGTGGACCTGCACCATCCGGCAGAGTCGGCTGCGGTGCCGTTTCAGCAACAGCGTTACGGCCGATCGATCACCCGCCGCAACGCGATCGATCAGGCCATCGGTGTCGTCGGGTAAAGCGGTCACTTTCAGGTAGACTCCTACTTCTAATCCCAAAAAACGGATGGGAAAGGTTACAGGCAATATTTGACGAGCGACCAAGTCGGGTCGCAAGCGTTTGCGAATGTGAGGGTTAGCGCCATATGACCACACGGCTTGCCGGCATCCAATCCTGGATCGGCTTCCCTCAACGGTGCGCCCACGCCCCATCCGAGGCCAGCTCTCTCTCTCCCGCGATCCAACCCGAGCGGCTAAACCATACAAGGAACCCCGTATCAGCCAACTTGGTGCATTCGACGCGGGATGGTGCCGGCGCGGCCTTGTCGGTCGGGCGCATAGGCCGCTGCCCACTTCGCTCGGTTCACGGGCCGGTTTGTGAGCCTGCCGGTTTAGTACCCGCCAGGTCAATCGACAGCGACGGCCGCGCGGCGGCCAGATCCTGGGCGACGGTGAGTCCTTCCCAGGAGTTTGCGCTAAGCCGATCGCTCCTGGGAAGGAAGGTCAGCCGGGTCGGGCAGCTGCCCAAGCGGATGAAATCGCGGGTGCGTGCGCGACCAGGCGTCAGCCTCGAGCGTCCAGAGGTCGACCTCGCCGTCGTGCCAGCGCGCCTCTCCGGCCACGGCCAGACGGCGAACAGCACAAAATTGACCTGCCACTTCGGCGGGGCGAGCGCCAGTTCGATGCGCCTAGGGGCTGTTCGCTCAGATCCCAGCAGCAATCCGTTCTCGCCGACTTGCTTCGGCAGCCACCCCGGCACTTGCAATTTGTGCCTTGATTGCCGGTCACCGGCACCCCAAAGCATTGCCAAGATGCCCGCCCTAATCGGCTTCGCCGCCGCGGCCATTCACGGTCGGCCGTCTACGATATGGGCCGATTTTGCGTGCGCCCCATCTTTCAGCCCCTGTCGGTGTTCAGGTTTGGGTCTGAACCTATTCTAGCAGCGTTCCTCGCGGACCCGCGTATGCATGAGGGGTGTGGTGCTAACGAACTATTGAAACACTCGCCGACTCGGTTGCTGACTCATCGCCAACGAAACACGTCCCGAGGCGCCTTATCGCCTCGGGACGTGTTTAGAAATGGCCAATTGTCGGCGTTGAGTCGTTCTGGATCGCTAAACGGTCTTCTTACCACCGCCGCCACCGCCGCCGCCGCCACCACCGCCACCGCCGCCGCCACCGCCGCCGCCGCCGCCGCCACCACCGCCACCGCCGCCGCCGCCGCCCGACGTCGTCGTCGATCCAGTCTTCACACTAACGTTGGCACCGCTGTTCAGCAGCGGGCTGGCCAAATCCGTCACCGTGATGGTCTGATTGCCGGTCGTGCTAAGCGTTGCGCTCAGCGACACGTCGCCGGCGTCGCTGCTCGTGAACGTGTAGTCCGGCGGCAACCCCAGCGATCCCGCCGTGTTGGAGAAGTGGATTGTGCCAAAGTAGTTCTTCACCTTGTTGCCGTACGCATCGAGGACTGTCACGCGAATCGAGAAGGGTGATCCGGCCGTGATGTTCGACGGCGCTGAGATCTTCAGTTGCGAAGCCGTCGCGTTGATGACCTCGAAGTTGGTGATCGTCGAAAGCGTCGTGGCACTAGAAGCATCGACCGCGTTGACCGCCCACACGACATTCGCCGGGGTCGCCGTCTTCAACACGACGTTGAAGGTATGCGAGCCGGCGTCGGCCGGCGTGAAGCTGTAGTCGGTGGGGACGCTCGCCAGCGAATCGGTGCTGGAGAATTTCACTTTGCCGAGGTAATTGACCACGTTGTTGCCGTAGGCGTCGCGGGCCGTCACCGTCAGAGGAATCACGTCGCCGGCAGTCACCAGCATGTGCCCCTTGCTGTCGGCGCCGATGGGAACAGACAGCTTGTAGCCAGCAAAGGCGGCCGCCGAGACGTTGATGCCGATCTGCGTGCCGGCCAGAACTCCGCTCAAATCGCGGACAGAAAGCGATTGAGCCCCAGCCGTCTTTAGCGTGGCGGCAAGGTGTGCACGCCACCGTCGGCCGCCGTGAAGGTGTAACTGGCCGGCAGCCCCGCTTGCACGTCGGAACTGCTGAAGTAGACCGTTCCCACGTAACCCGTCGCCACCTGGCCGATCGTATCGCGAACGGTCACGGCGAAGTTGTGGGCCGCGCCAGCGGTGGTCGCAGGGAAGTTCGTAACGTCGAACCGAGCAGCCACCGGCGGCGTCGCGTCGCTCGACAGCATGCCGGTGATGGACGAATCGGCGACGTCGGTTGCGGTGATCGTCTGCACGCCGACCGTCATGAGTGTGACCGAGAACGCGCCGCTCCCGTTGACCAGAGAGACGTCGGCCGGCAGTACGGCCGCGGCATCAGAACTTGTGACATGGACCGTGCCGCTGTAGCCGATCGCCGTGTTGCCGTACACGTCGCGTCCGACGACGGCGATCGGCCGCACGACGCCGATGGCGCCGCCGCCGCCGGCCAAGGTCAGGGTCGAGACCGCGCCTGGCGTTACGGCAACCGTGGCGGCGCCGAAGACGCTACCGCCGACTTCGGTCGCTTGCACGACCCGCGAACCAGCCGTTCTAAGCGTCGCCGTGAACGTGTGCGAGCCAGCATCGTCGGCGGTGAACGTGTAATCAGCCGGCAATCCGGCCTGCACGTCCGCGGCGGTGAAATGGATGGTGCTCGTGTAATCGGCGCTGCGGCCGCCCAGCGCGTTGATAGCCGAGACCGTCACCTGAAAGGCTTCGCCTGCATTGACTGCGACCGGGGCGGAAATCCCCAACCGAACGACCGCCGGCGCGACGGTGACGGTCTGCGTCACCGAAGGCAGGAACGGAGCGGAAATCGTCACCGATTGCTCCCCGACCGTCATCAGGCGGACCGACGGGTTGAACGTGTGAGTTCCTCCGTCGGCGGCGGTGAAGCGGTACACCAGCGACGAGGGCGAAGCCGGATCGTTGCTGGCGACGTAGACCACGCCCTGGAAGTCGGGCACAAGGTTGCCGTCCGCGTCGATCGCCGACATTGTGAGCGGCAGAGCGGATCCGGACGTGATCGCCGCGGGAGCCCTCACGGCGAATCCCGTCGCGCCGGCCAGATTGGCCACGCTGTCGTTGGCGTTCATAACGACTGTCACGCCGCTGGGACTGGGATAGGCGAAATCGATCGCACCGTCGTCGTTGAAGTCACCGTGCGTGCCGGCCTCGAAACGGCCGCTGGGAACCGAGTACATTTCCTCGGCGAGAAACGTGCCGTCGCCGTTGCCGTGATGGATCATGAGCTGCGCCCCGCCCCGGACGGCGTAGTCCTCGTTTCCGTCGCCATCGAAGTCCTCGACCTCGATCTGATAGCCGGTTTGGCCGATGGGATAGGTCTGCGGCGCGGCGTAGGTCCCATCGCCGTTGTTCATAACGACGCTCATCGACGAGGCGGCGTATGAGTTGGCGACGGCGAAGTCGTCGTATCCGTCGTGATTGAAGTCGCCCTTGGCGAGCGACACGGGCGCCGAGAAGGCGTAGTGGCTGGTGGCCGGCTCGAACGCCCCGTCGCCGTGTCCGCGGAGAATCGTAATCGTACCGACGCTTGCGGTGTTCGAGGTCGCCAGGTCGAGGTTGCCATCGCGATTGAAGTCCCCGACGACGGCGTTGGTCGAGTTTCCTGGAATCGCGGTATCCTGGCGAGCCTGGAAAGTCCCATCGCCGTTGCCCAACAGGACGCTCGAAGTCGAGCTGTTCATCGTCGCTACGTCGAGCCGCCCGTCGTTATTGAAGTCAGCCGCAACAACCGAGTGAGCGCCAAGTCCCGCGCCGTAGGCGGTTGGGGCCGACAGTCCGCCGACGCCGTCGCCCAAAAGGATGTTGACCGATCCGTTGGTCCCTGCTGTCGCGACGTCGCCCAAACCGTCGCCGTTAAAGTCGCCGAAGGCCGCGTCGTAGACCGTCGCGCCGGCGGCGTAAACGCCCCCAGCGCGGAAAGAGCCGTCGCCGTTGCTTAGCAGCATATTGATCGAGCTGGTGGTTTGGTTCACCACTGCCATGTCCGAGAGGCCGTCGGAGTTGTAATCGCCGACCGCGATTCCAGCCGTGCTGCCGCCGACCGGACTGCTGATCGGCGTGAGGAACGTCATCATCGCACGCCCTTCGAGCATTTCGAGCGTCGGGCGTCGTCCTCCGATCCAGAAACGGTCCAACAACGGGCGCCGGCGATTTCGGCGGCGCGGGCTTGACAAGAAAAAGGACAAGAATTCGAAGGCTCTCATGATCACTCGTTACTTGGTGTGGGAACTCTCGCCTGGACGTCCTGCTGCGCGGGCTGCCCCGACCGCCGGCCCAACGCCCTGTTGGAGATTCCGGTTTAGATGACGATCGAGCGATGGGCCGTTGAGCTCAGCGTCCGATTCGCGCCCGGCGCCAAGCGACTATCCCGCTCGAAGCAGAGAGTGGAATTCCGCCGGGACTTCCGCCAAAGCTGCGAAAAGAAAGGCCGAACTCCGAGGGGAGACTGCTTTTCCTTAACGAATCCCGGAAAAAATGGCGCACAAAACGCCCCTCTTACCCCGTGTTGGCTGCCGCGATCAAAGCTTGGCCGAGGCTGCGGGCGCTTGCGTCGGACTTTGAATTCGACGCCACTCCAGGCCAGCCAACGACTTGCGCCGCCGCCCGACTCATCGCCGACTTGATCGATTCGGGCGGCCGCCGCCTTACGGGTCTGTCGTCTACGGTAGGGGTTATTTTGGCGAGCCTCGGAGCATTGCCGTAGACGTAGACAGAGTAGACCGCTTGAAACCACTCGGTCGCGGCCGGTGAGAGGCCGCCCGTTGGCGATCCGCCCAGTCACCCCGCCGCCCGGATGATCGCCGCGATAGCCGCCCTGATCGGTTCTGACAGCCGCGGCCAGGCATCTACCACGGCGATCAGGGAGTGGTCCACCGGGTTGGCAGCATCGCCCCCAGGGGCTCCCCGTGCGCCAAGTGCGCCGCATTCTGCGCCGAGTGCCCTGCGCGTTGCCGTTTTTCCCGACGATTTCGCAGGTAGTTCGGCCCCTACAGGGGGCGACCTCGAGCGTTCCTGGTCGAACCCTGGCTGATACCGGGGTTTTTCTTGCGCTCACGGGACGTACATGCGGCATCGCCCCCCGCGCCGCCGGCGCCGACGCGAAACGTCTCGCAAACTACCTAGGTTTGCATTGCAAAGTTTTTGGGTAGAGGCGCGACCATTTCGCGACCTCGTAGCGTACACTTCCCTGTGGCCGTGCAGGGGGCGCCCCCTCAGCCGGGCAAGTCGATTCCGTCTCCTCTGCGAGGGCCGGCCGTGCTGCTATCTGTGCGTACGATGAACCTGGTGCTGGCCGTCTACTGGGTGGCTCTGTTCATCGGCACGCACGTGCCTGTGCCCCCCGACGTGTTGCAGATCGCCGGGAGCGACAAGACGCTGCATTTTCTGGCCTACCTGGGGCTGAGCTTGCTGATTGCGGTGTGCGTGCGGCCGCGGGGTTGGACTTATTTGTGGCTGCTGCTGGGTTTGGCGGCCTACGGCGCCCTCGACGAGCTGCTGCAAATCCCCGTGCGGCGGACCGCGGACGTCGTCGACTGGCTAGCCGACGTGGCCGGCGTGACGGTCGGCCTGGCGGCCTATGCGGTGGGTCGGCAGGCGCTGGCGGCGATCCGGCAGCGGAATCGTGCGGAAGGGCAACCCCTGGAAGCCCCGTCCTTGCCCGATTCGCTGGCGCGAACGGCGGCCCCTTAGCCCGGATTATTCACGGGCGTTGAAGCAGAATGGCCTCGGGGCAGCGACCGTTCTGTGACTTCTGGTAGCGAGCCGGCTCCTGGCCCGCGCCGCACACGATCGATGTCGCCACCGCGCATCTGCCTAACGCGGCCCGGGGCTTTCGGGCGGTCTTCTCGGCCGGGCCTTTCCCAGGCGCCACCATGACGCTCGAGTGACTGCGGGAGGAACGCGGCGGGAATGTCTACCTCTGGGTTGAACGCGAGATGGAAGGGTTGGTTGTGCCCGGCGCCCTTCAAGTACTTCGAAGTCACGCCCCTGGCGGCTCGCGCCTCGACGCCCACTCGCTAAAGCCTCGCAACCCTGATCGGCTATCTCTGCCTTCGGCGGCCAATCGCGGACCAACCCGGTTCGGCAAGAATCGCCAACATCAAGGCGAACCACCCAAAGGTGGCCAGGGACGCCAGTTCGAGCAGGTTGGCGAACATGGCGGGCGAAGGGGGCAAACTGCGCGCCGCAGCCCGTAAGCCGTTTTCGCTTTTTCGGCCGACTGCCTCGAACGAGGGGACCGCAAACCCCGGCCAGCGAAAACACGGGGCCCTAACAGATTCCTAACAATTGGCCGCTAGACTGCGGGCGCTGAAAAACGACCCTCGAGGACCCGCGATCGTGGTGCGCACCCAACCTAACACCCTGCTCCTGGCGGCCCTGGCCTGGAGTTCGCTCGCCGTGGCCGCCTCGGCCCAGGTGAAAGTCGACAAGGAGCTGCCTGAGTACAAGTCGGTCCGCGCCGTTTCGGGCCAGGTGTCGAGCGTCGGCTCCGACACGATGAACAACCTGATGACCCTGTGGGGTGAAGGCTTCAAGAAGCAGTATCCCCGCGTCGTCCTGGCGGTCGAAGGCAAGGGCTCGGCCACCGCGCCGCAGGCCCTGATCGAAGGGACGGCCGCCTTCGGCCCGATGAGCCGCGACATGAAGGCCTCGGAAATCGACGCCTTCGAGAAGAAGTTTGGCTACAAGCCGACGCAGCTCCCCGTGGCCATCGACATGCTGGCCGTCTACGTCCACCGCGACAACCCGATCAAGGGGCTCTCGCTGCAGCAGGTTGACGCGATCTTCTCGAAGACCCGCAAGGGGGGCCTGCCCGGCGAGGTGCGGACCTGGGGCGACCTGGGGCTCGACGGGGAATGGAAGGACAAGCCGATCAGCGCCTACGGCCGCAACTCGGCCTCCGGCACCTACGGCTACTTCAAGGAACACGCCCTGTTCGGCGGCGACTTCAAGGACTCGGTGAAGGAGCAGCCGGGCAGCTCGTCGGTGGTGCAGTCGGTGGGGCGCGACAAGTACGCCATCGGTTACTCGGGCATCGGCTACCTCACCTCCGAGGTGCGGGCGGTGCCGCTGGCCGGGCAGTCGAGCGACGAGTTCGTGCCGGCCGATCCCGACCACGCCTACACCGGAGATTATCCCCTCTCGCGGAGGCTGCTGCTGAGCCTGAACTACAAGCCCGGGGCCCAGCTCGATCCGCTGCGGCGGGAGTTCGTGAAGTACGTCTACAGTCAGCAGGGACAGCAGGACGTGGTCAAGGACGGGTACTACCCGGTGACTGCCCGCATGGCGGCCGCGGCGCTCAAGTCGATCGGCGCGGCGCCGGTCGGGGCAAAAGGGAAATAGCTTGGCCGATCTCGTTCTGAAGCTCCGGGGCTCAGCCGCGCAAGCGCGCCGCCGGCCCCGCTGGGCGGCTGGCAGGCCCACATGAATCGCGGCTCGCAATTCACCGGACGCCCGCGCCCGCTGGGCACGCGCTGGTCGGTGCGTTGGGCCGATCGGTCGGCGCAGGCCCTGATCGTGGTCGGCGGCCTCGGCACGATCGCCGCGGTGTCGCTCGTCGGGTGCTTTCTCGTTTGGGTCGTGCTGCCGCTCTTCCTGCCGGCCACCGTTTCGCAGCCTGCCCACGGCGCTTTGCCCTGGGGACAGGCGAACGTGCGCATGTGGGGCGCGAGCGAAGGGGGCGAACTCGGCTGGGCGCTGGCCGACGATGGCCGCCTGATGTTGTTCCGCTTTGGCGCGGCCGAGGTGTTGCTCGAGCAGCGGCCGTTTGCCGGGGGCCAGCTGCCGACGGCCGTGGCCCTGGCCGCCAACCAGGCTGAAGCCGCCTTCGGTTTCGCCGACGGCACGGTGCGGCTCGGCCGGATCAGCGCGTCGAGCGAAACGCTGGCCGAGGCCGATCTGCCTGAAGAAGCTCGCGCCGCGGCGGCGGGTAAGACCGCGGTGGTCGACGGTGAGTCGTTCACCCGCACCGCCGGCGGCGCGCAGGTCGACCGCCTGCAGCTCGAGCTGCAGGAACCCGTGACACTGGCCGCCGGCCAGGCGATCGAGCAGGTCGACTTCGTCGAGCGGTCGACGGGACCGGCGCTCGCCGCCCTCACCGCCGATGGCCGCCTGCTGGTGCGGCTGGGGGAACGGCGCGAAAACTTGCTGACCGGCGAACAGACGGTGCAGTTTCGCGGGGCCGAGGTGACCCTGCCCGCGAACGCCGGCCGCCCGCAGCACCTGCTTCTCTCGCGATTGGCCGACTGCGCCTACGTGGCCTGGGAAGACGGCAAACTGGCCCGGTTCGCGATCGGCGAGGACGCGCCGCCCAAGCTGGTTGAAGAGCTCGCGCTCGTCGAGGGCGCCAAGCTCACGGCGCTGCGCTACCTGCCGGGGCGCGGCACGCTGGTGGCCGGCGATTCCACGGGGGGCGTGAGCTGCTGGTTCCGCGTCCGCCCCGAACGGCCCCAGGCGGCCGACGGCTGGCAGCTTGTGAAAGCACACGAACTCGGGCGGCGCACGTCGGCCGTGACGACGCTGGCCACGAGCGACCGCAACCGGCTGTTGGCGGTGGGAGACGCCGACGGCGGGATCGAGGTCTACTATCCGACGACCGAGCACCGCCTGGCCCGCCTGGCCCTCGACCCGCCGGGCGCGGTTTCGCAGTTGCTGATGAGCGTGAAAGGGACCGGCATTGCGGCGGCCGGTGCGGGCGGCCTTACACGCTGGAACTTTGACGCGCGCTTCCCCGAGGTGAGCGTGCGGGCATTACTGCTGCCGGTGTGGTACGAAGGGTATCCGTCCCCCGCCTACGTGTGGCAATCGACCGGCGGCTCCGACGATCCGGAGCCCAAGCTCAGCCTGGCGCCGCTGATTTTCGGCACGCTCAAGGCCACGCTCTATTCCATGATGTTCGGCGTGCCGATCGCGCTGTTGGCGGCGATCTACACCAGTGAATACTTGCCTTCGCGGGCGCGGGCCCGCCTCAAGCCGACGATCGAGCTGATGGCCAGTTTGCCGAGCGTGGTGCTGGGGTTCGTGGCCGCCCTGGTGCTCGCGCCGGTGGTGGAGCGGGTGCTGCCGGCGGTGCTCGCCGGCCTGTTGCTCGTGCCGCTGGTGTTTCTGCTGTGCGGCTATCTTTGGCAGCTCGCGCCCGCCAGCCGCGGCTCGCGGTTGTCTCAGTTGCGGTTTTGGTTCGTGCTGGCGGCGCTGCCGCTCGGGTTGTGGCTGTCGCTCCTGGCCGGCCCGTGGCTCGAACGATTGCTGTTTGGCGGCGATCTTCTGGCCTGGCTCGACCGCCGGCATGGCGCGGCCTGGGGGGGCTGGGCCTATCTGTTGTTTCCCGTTTCGGCCCTGTTCGTCATGTTCGCCTGCGGACAGTGGGTGAACCCCGCGCTGCGCCGCGCCTCGCGTGAATGGACTCGCTCGCAGGCTGCCTGGGCCGAGTTGGGCAAGTTCGTGGCTGCGGCGCTGGTTGCGGCTGGGCTCTCGGCAGCGGCGGGCTGGCTCTTGCAGGGGCTGCATTTCGATCCCCGCGGCTCGATCGTCGATACCTTCGATCAGCGCAACGCCTTGGTTGTGGGCTTCGTGATGGGCTTCGCCATCATCCCGATCATCTACACGATCGCCGACGACGCCCTGTTCACCGTGCCCGACTTCCTCCGCTCGGCCTCACTGGGCGCGGGGGCCACGCCTTGGCAAACGGCGATGCGGGTGGTCGTGCCCACGGCGATGAGCGGGCTGTTCTCGGCGGTGATGGTGGGGCTGGGGCGGGCCGTGGGGGAAACGATGATCGTGCTGATGGCCGCCGGCAACACGCCGATCATGGAGTGGAACATCTTCAACGGCTTCCGCACCCTCTCGGCCAACATCGCCGTCGAACTACCCGAGGCGGTGCAAGGAGGCGCGCACTATCGAGTGTTGTTCCTGGCGGCGCTGGCGCTCTTTGCACTCACCTTCGTGCTCAACAGCGCGGCCGAGATCATCCGGCAGCGGTTCCGCAAAAGAGCTTACCAACTGTGAACCTTTCCGCCGCAAGTTTGGAGCCCCTTCCGCCTGCGAACGCTGGTCGCAGCCGGGAGCGCCGCGCCCGCAGCGCCACCACCACCGTGAGCGCGTACGGCGAGCCCATGGTCTGGCTCACCGGCGGCGCTTTGGCTGTGGCCGTACTGATGATCACGGGGCTGCTCGCGTTGATCCTGGTGCAAGGGCTCTCCACGTTTTGGCCCGCGCCCTTGGTGGAGTTCAAGCTCACGAGCGGCGAGCGGCGATTGGGAGAAGTGTCGCGCCGCGAGCCCGCGCCCGCCGACAGCAAGGCCTCGGCTGAAACCGCGGGGCGCTGGCTGGTGCGGACCGGGAACTTCGACCTCACGGGCAAGCACTTCGAGCGGATCGAAGGGGACGACGTTGCCAACGTGGCGCGTCCTGCTTGGGGCGTCGTCGTCGAGCGGCGTGCCTGGGGGCGCTTTTACGGTGAGCCGCTGCGATTCCTGGTCGACGGCGCTCCGACCGCGGAAACGCCCGAGGCGGCCTGGACGCAATTCGAGGCGCAGTTCCCCGCGGTTGAAACCCGCTGGCGCGAAGGCCGGCGGCTCGAGCTCGAGGCGATCGGCCGCGTCAACGCGCAGCTCGACCGCTTGCGGCTGGCGGAACGCGCCGCCGAACTCGAGCACGGGCCGGAAAGCCCCGAGTGGCGGGCCGCCCACCAGCGGCTCGAGCAGGCCACGGCCGACTCCGAGGCCGAGTTCGACTCCGTGCGGGCCGAAATCGACGCGCTCGACAAGGAAAACGACCGCTCCCGCCTTGTGCTCGCCACGGCCGACGGCGCCGAGTTCGAACTACCGCTGGCCGATGTGGTGCGTGCATATCCGGCCAACCAGCTTTCGCTGGCCGGCAAGCTCCGCGTCTACGGCGCCCGCTGGCTCGAGTTCCTCACGAGCGAGCCGCGCGAGGCCAATAGCGAGGGGGGCGTCTACCCGGCGATCTTCGGCACCGTGGTGATGACGCTGCTGATGTCGCTGGCGGTGGCGCCGTTCGGCGTGTTGGCGGCGCTCTACCTGCGGGAATATGCCAAGCCGGGGCTGCTGGTGAGCGCGGTGCGGATTTCGATCAACAACTTGGCGGGCGTGCCCAGCATTGTGTTCGGCGTGTTTGGTCTGGGCTTCTTCTGCTACATCGTGGGAGGGGCGATCGACCAGAGCTTTTTTGCCGCGAACCTTCCCAACCCCACGTTCGGCAAAGGGGGCGTGCTGTGGGCGTCGCTCACGCTCGCGCTGCTGACGCTGCCGGTAGTGATTGTGGCGACCGAAGAGGCGCTGGCCGCCGTGCCCGGCTCGATGCGCGAAGGCTCGTACGCCTGCGGCGCGAGCAAATGGCAGACGATCCGCCGCATCGTGCTGCCGCGGGCCTTGCCAGGCATCATGACGGGCCTCATTCTGGCGATGGCGCGCGGCGCCGGAGAGGTGGCGCCCCTGATGCTGGTGGGGGCGGTGAAGCTCGCGCCGGCGCTCCCCATCGACGGCGTGTTCCCCTTCCTGCATCCCGAACGCAGCTTCATGCACCTGGGCTTTGCGATCTTCGACCTGGGCTTTCAGAGCCAGAACAGCGAGGCCGCCAAGCCGATGGTGTATACCACGACGTTGCTGCTGATCGTGATCATCGCCGTGCTGAACCTGACGGCCATTTGGCTGCGGGGACGGCTGCGGAAGAAGTTTGCCGGAGGCCAGTTCTAGCGCGCCCAATTGGTCCGCACAGCGGACCCTACAATAGGGGACGCTCTCGCGGACCAAACCGAAAACCATGCAATCGCCCTCGCCCAGCACTGTTGCCTTTGCCATGCAGTCCCCCGGCCTCGATTCGCCGCTCAAAGATCCCGCCGCTGCTCCCAGCGCGGGGACGCCGCCCCGCAGCACGTCCGACCGGCTGGCGGCGATCGCCCGCGGAGAGCCGGTGACCACGGTCATTCATCCGGCCGTGGCCAAGCAGGAGCCGGTGCTCGAGATGCAGGACTTCAGCCTCTGGTACGGCGCCAAGCAGGCCCTGCACGGCATCTCGCTGCCGATTCCCAAGGGGATGGTCACCGCGCTCGTCGGCCCTTCAGGCTGCGGCAAGTCGACCTTGCTCCGCAGCGTGAACCGCCTCAACGACCTGGTCGACGGCGTTCGCGTGGCCGGAGACATCCGCCTCCGCGGCGACTCGGTGTACGGGCCCCACGTCGACGTGATCGAGCTCCGCAAGCGGATGGGCATGGTCTTCCAGAAGTCGAACCCGTTTCCGATGAGCATCTACGAGAACGTCGTGTATGCCTTGCGGATCGACGGGGAGCGCAATCGCCGCGTGCTCGACGAGGTGTGCGAGCGGAGTCTGCGGGGGGCCGCCCTGTGGGACGAGGTGAAGGACCGGCTGCACGACAGCGCCCTGGCTCTCTCAGGCGGGCAGCAGCAGCGGCTGTGTATTGCGCGGGCGATCGCCGCTGAACCCGAGGTGCTGCTGATGGACGAGCCTTGCTCGGCCCTCGATCCGATCGCCACGGGGAAGGTCGAGGACCTGATTCAGGAGCTCCGCGGTTCCTACTCGGTGCTGATCGTCACCCACAACATGCAGCAGGCTTCGCGGGCGAGCGACTTCACGGCCTTCATGTACCTGGGGCGCGTGCTCGAGTTCGGCGAAACGAGTCACATCTTCACCACGCCGCAGCTCAAAGAGACGGAGGACTACATCACCGGGCGGTTTGGGTAGTGCTCGGCGCGGATTCGACTCCGAGCCCACTTGCGGATCAACATGGCGGCGAGCCGCCGGCTTCACGCCGGCGGTCCCGGGTTGCCCTGCCGGAGACGGTCGAAAGCGCGCAACCGGAGAAGGCCTTAGGGCAAATCATGGTTCGCAATCACTCGCGTGAATCGCGGCTCGCTGCGGGGACGGCTAGTGGCGGATCTTGGCTTCCGGCAGCGCCTGTTGCAGCGTTTGTACGCCTTGATCCGTAACCTGGGTGAACCGGAGGTCGATCTCCTTGAGCGCCGCCAGGCCGGCCACCTGGGCGAGCCCCTTGTCGGTGATCGGCGTGTTCGAGAGGTTGAGCGATTGCAAGCCCTTCATGTCGGCGAGCGCCGCAAGCCCGTCGTCGCTGATCTTCAGCCCGTCGAGCACGAGGAACTTGAGGTTCGTCAGGCCCTTGAGGCTCGCTAGCCCGACGTCGGTGACGCGGGTGTTCCACAAGTCGAGCCGCTCGAGGCCGGTCAGCCCCGCTAGGTGGGCCGCCCCTTCGTCGTTGGCCTGCGTTTCGGCCAGATCGAGCACGCGGAGATTCTTGAGATTGGCAAGCGCCGCCAGCCCCGGGCCTTCAATGGCCGTGCCGCGGAGTTCCAGCCGCTTGAGCTTGCTCGAGGCCGCCAGCGGCGCGAGCCCGGCGTCGCTCACGTTGGTGCGGAGCAGATAGAGCTCGTCGAGATCCTTGAGGTTGCCGGCCAAGATGGCGAGCGCTTCGTTCGTGATTTGCGCGTCTTCGAGCGCCACGCTCCGCAGCTTCTTGAGCTGCGCGATCGCCTTCACCCCTTCGTCCGTCACGCTGGGGCAGCGCAACTTCAGGCTAACGACGTTTTGCAGCCCGGTGATTTCCTTGAGTCCGTCGTCGGTCACGAGCACGCAACCGCGCATGTCGAGCAGTCGGAGCGTGGGGATCGTTTTGGCCTGCGCGAGTGCGCCGTCGCCTAGATTCGTGTAGAGCAGCATCAAACGCTGCAGCTTGGGCAGTTTGGCCAGCACCCCGATGCCGTCGTCGGTGACCAGCACGCAGCGCCGCAGATTGAGCGATTCGAGCGACTTGATCTGGGCCACCTTTTCGAGCCCGGCGTTCGTAAGGTCGGTGTTTTCGAGGCCCAATTCCTTGAGCGGCAGTTCGAGCAGCGAATCGACCGCCGCATCGGTGATGAGCGCGCCCCATAGGCTCAGCCGCTCGAGCTTCTCGAGCTGGGCGAACTGCTTGACGTCGGCGTCCGACACCTCCTTGCCGGTGAAGTCGATGCCGACGATGTCTCCGCCGGGCCCGTAGGAGATCTTGCCGCCGCGGCTCTGCACGAACTCGGCCACGGCCTGACTGGCCGCCGGCGCCTGCGACCAGGCCCGGGGAAGCGCCGACCCGGCGACGACGACTGTCAGAACCACAACCGCTGCACAACGACCGCTCATCCGACCAACTCCCATGCGCCGCGCGATGCGCGGCGTCTCAACTGATAGACCGCCATGCAGGAACACCCGGCGGCGTCATTCCGGCCGGCTGAGCGACAAAAAAGCCCGCCGGCGCCGAACAAGATCGGCGCCGGCGGACGCAATCGCTCGAAGAAGACAAGGTTGCCAACGGAAGCTACACCGTGGGCCAACCGCTGCGATACTCCGGACGCACGATCGCTTCCAGACCGGGCACGTTGGCCACCATCTTCTCGGCGTCCCACTCGATCTTCTGGCCGGTGGCCCAAACCGCGAGATTGCCGAGCAGAATCGTTTCAGTGAGCGGGCCGGCGTAGTCGGCGAAGTTCGAGGCCGGAGCGGGGCCCCCCTTGATGCCGACGGCGAACTCCTCGAAGTGGCCGGGCGACTTGGTGAACTCCACTTCCTTGGCCTGAGCGCCGGCAAGGAGCTTGAACTCAGCGCCGTAATCATCCGGCGAGTAGAGCTTGCCCTTGTCGCCGATCAGCAAGCAACCGCTGTCAACAATGTCCTTTTCCCCCTCGAAGAGATCGAGCGGCGGGCGGTTGCCGCCATCGGTCCAGTGCAGGGTGATGGGGCCGCGGTCGCTCGTCGGAGCGAACTCGAATTGGATCTTCGCCTTGGCGGGATAGGTGACCTTGTTGTGCCCGCTCGTCGTGGCGACCACCGAGGTGGGATTACGGAGGTCGAGGGCCATGAACGGCATGTTCATGGTGTGGCAGGCCATGTCGCCCAGGGCGCCGGTGCCGAAATCCCAGAAGCCGCGCCAAGCGAACGGGTGGCAGCCGGGCAGGTAGGGGCGCTCGGCCGCTGGGCCGAGCCACAGGTCCCAGTGAACGTTCTTGGGCGCGGTGCCCGGCTTGGGCGCCGGACCGCCTTGGGCCCAAATCGGGCGATTTGTCCAGACGTAGACGTCTTTGACGTTGCCGAGGATGCCGGCCTTGATCATGGCCGCGGCCTGGCGGACGCCGTTGTTCGAGGTCCCCTGGTTGCCCATCTGCGTGACGAGCTTCTTCTCGCGGGCGATCTCGCCCAGGCGACGCGCCTCGTAGATGGCGTGCGTGAGCGGCTTCTGACAGAAGCAGTGCTTGCCCAAGTTCATGGCCGCGACCGAGGCCGTGGCGTGCGTGTGGTCGGGCGTGCTCACGGTCACCGCGTCGATGCTCTTGTCGAGCTCGTCGAGCATCTTGCGGAAGTCGTTGAACTTCTTAGCCTTCTTGAACTTGTCGCCGGCGGCCCGCTTCTCGAGGTTGGTGTCGTCGATGTCGCAGATCGCGACGACGTTGCCGAATTTAGCGGCGTCTTCCGAGTCGCTCTGGCCTTTGCCCCCCACGCCGATGCAGGCGAAGTTGATCTGCTCGTTGGGCGAGGTGCTCTTTTCCTGGCCCAGGGCCCGCCCGGCCACCCAGTATCCGGCGCCGGCCAGGGCGGTGGTCTGCAGAAACGCCCGGCGGTTGGTGCGGCTGTTCATGGTAACGGCTCCGCTAAGACTTCGATGATTTCGTGGTGGAGTGTGGCAGCCCCAAACCGATAACCCTAACCTGACGGGGCCGGGCCTGCAATTGGCCGAAAAGCACTTGGCTCGCGAGATTCCCCGCCGGGGCTCACGGGGGGACGAGCTCGGCCAACATCTTCTGAAAGCGCTTCAGCTTGACCGGCATCGTCACGACGACCCGCCCTGGAGCGGCCTTGGCCTGGTCCTGCCAGCCGGCGTGCTTCTCGTCGAGCAGCAGCACCGCCTTGATGCCCTGGGTCTTTTTCTGCTCGCCGCAACGGTTGAAGGCCTCGAGAGCCGAAGCCCCCAGGGCCCGCGTGCTGAAGATCACGCAGTCGGGGTCGCGTTTGTCTCCCCCCAGCCGGGCCAGGGCCCGCTCGGGGTCGATCGTCACCAGCACCCGATACCCGATGTTGCGCAACTGTTCGCGGAAAAGGTCTTGCATCCGCACGTCCGACTCCACGAACATCAGCGTCCGCCGCTCGGCGTCGGGCACGAAGGCCGCCCGCTGCTGCTTCATTTCGGCCTCGAGATCGGCCTGCACCTCGCCCTCGGCGGTCACCTGCCCCACGTCGCCCGAGGCCAGGCGGCGTTCGGCCACCTTGAGCTCGGCCAGCATTTCGCCGGGGGTCTGGTAGCGCTTGTCGGGCTCGAGCTCCATCGCCTTGTTGACGATCATGCCGACCACGGGCGGGAGCAGCGGATCGGCCTTCATGATCGGCACGACGTCGCGAAATCGCTGCCGGCTGAGCCGCTCCACGCGGTTCTTGGTTTCGTAGAGGGGCGCCTTGCCGGTCAGAATGTGGTAGAGCATGCAGCCGACGAAGTAGATGTCGCTGCGGGGGTCGTCCTTGCGGACGCCCGTCACCCGTTCGAGCCCCGCATAGTCGATCGTCCGCGGGTTGTCGAGCTCGGCGATCGCCTCGTCCGAGAGGTTGCGATTGGGGTCGGCCCCCGCCAGGCCGAAGTCGACCAACTTGGCCTGCCCGCGGCTGGAAATGAGCACGTTCGAGAGCTTGATGTCGCGGTGAGTCAGACCTCGCTCTCCCGCATAAGCCAAGCCTGCGCACACGTCGGCGATCAGATGCACCGACTGGGCGGGATCGAGCTTTTTGCGGACCTTGACGAACTCCCGCAGGTTTTGTCCCTCGATGAAGTCCATCACGATATAGTGCGTCAGGCCGCGCGAGTAGACCTCGTAGATGGGCACGATGTTCGGATGACGCAACTGCAAGCCCATCTGCCCTTCGGCTTTGAACTTCGAGGTTTCATCCGGATTGTCGCTCTTGCTGCGCCGCAACACTTTGACGGCGACGATCTTGCCCGTGTCCGGGTTGACGGCGCGATACACCCGCGAGAAGGTGCCGGAGCCGATGTAGTAGAGGACTTTGTAGTCGCCGTAGAAGTAGCCGCCGCGTTCCCCTTTTTGCAGCCGCTCGACTTGCCACTTCGTGAGCAGTTCTCGGCGCAGCAACGATTGCACGAGCTCGTCAGCCGGCACGTTGCGGCTGCCTAACTCGCCCCAAAGCTCGCGCAATTGGCGCTCTTCAAGTAAGTTCAGGTCGAACGCCGTTTGGGCGAACTGTTCCGCGGACAGTTCGATCATCAACCACTACGCTCCTCTATGTTCCGGACCCCGCGCGGCCCACAGGCATTCACCGCGGGCAAGGGAATCCGACCGTCGACGGGCCTAACGCCGCCGGCCGGTACCCGTAGGCGAGGCCGCGCCGGGTCCAAGAACCATGGTATTTCAGCCTAACCATCGGAGCAACGGACTGGCAAGCGGCCGATCGAATCGCTGCAATTCCTACGTCCGGCGGCGCGGTTTGGGTGGGCCGCGGCTAGGCGGAAAGCAACCGGACCAGTTCGGCCATGGTCGCTCGCTCCTCGGGCGCCCGGACGAGCGACCGCCGCAGGGCCTCGGCCAGCGGTTCGGCCCAGCCGGCGGCCAGCCGCTGGCCGTCGACCCCTTCGACCGACCGCAACACCTCGACGATGTTCCGCCCGACAAAGGCTTTCTCTCCCGAAAGCATCTCGAAAACGATCGCTCCCAGGGCGAAAACGTCGCTGGCCGGGGTGGTCGGCTGTCCGCGGGTTTGCTCGGGGGACATATAGGCCGGGGTGCCGGAAATGCCGGCCTCGCCCCCCGACCCCAGGGAAATCGTGGCCTCGGGGTCCTCGAGGGCGGCCGGTGGCGAGGCCGAAAGCTTGGGGCGGGCGAGGCCGAAATCGAGGATTTTGGCCATTCCCTCCTCGGTCATCACAATGTTGGCCGGCTTCAGGTCGCCGTGGACCACGCCGGCGGCGTGGGCCGCAGCCATGCCGGTGGCAATTTGCCGCGTCCAATCGCGGGCCCGCTCGGGGTCGAGGGGGCCCTGCTCGAGCAGCTTGGCCAGCGGCCGCCCCGACAGGTACTCCATGGCAATAAAGGGCACCCCCTCGCTGTCGTCGACCGTGTAGACCGTGCAGACGTTGGGGTGGTTGAGCGCCGCCACGGCCCGGGCTTCGGCCAGGGCGCCGTCGAGCGCCCGGTCGCCGCGCCCTTTGAGCACCTTGAGCGCCACCGGCCGCTCGAGCTGCATGTCGTGGGCCTTGAACACCTCGGCGAACGTGCCCCGCCCCACCCGGCGCTGGATGCGGTAGTGCGAGACGACACGCCCGGGGCCCAGGACCTCGGTTGGGTCGAGGTTGGGATCCTCGGTGCTCCAGTTCTCGGCGCAGAGGCCGCCTGATTGTAGGGCGTCGAGCACGCGGATCACTTCGTCGCTGCGGCGGCCCACGCTCTGGTTGTGAACGACCTGATACTGCAGCCGGCCGGCCTGGTCGATGATGAACAGCCCGCGGAGCGACACCTGCTGATCTTCCAGGAACACGCGGTAGGCCCGCGAGACGCGGCCGTCGACGTCGCTGGCGAGCGGGAACCGCAGTGCGCCCAGTCCGCCTTCGGCCACCGGCGTGTCGACCCATTTCTGATGCGAAGCGAGCGAGTCGACGCTGATGCCCAGCACCTCGGCGCCGCGCTTGCGAATGTCGTCGATCCGCAGATTGAAGGCCGAAAGTTCCGTCGGGCAGACGAGCGAAAAGTCGCGCGGGTAGAACAGCAGGATTAGCCACCGCCCGCGGTAGTCGGCCAGCCGCGCGCGCCGCCGCCCCGACTCCGGTGTGGCCGTACACGGCAAATCGAAATCGGGGGCGGGTTGAGTGACCAGCGGGGCCGGCGCGGAACGGATTGGGTCGGCGGGTTCCAGATCGGGCCTCATTCTTTGGCCGCAGCGCTGCCCGGCCCATTCAGCCGCTCCCGCACGCCGGGAATCAGCCGGGCCGCGTTCTCATGATACACCTTGCGCAGCACCTCGTCGGGGAGGTGGACCCCATAGATTCGCCAGAAGCCTTGGGGTGGAAAGGCGTTTTCGGCGTAAGGAAAGTACTCGTCGTCGGTTTCCAAGAACCGCCAGTGCAGCCGCATCCGCTCGGGGTCGCGGGGGCCGTCGCTGCCGAAGAGCACCCGGTCGGCGTACTTCAGCAGGAACTTACGGCCGGTCACCGGCTGCCGCCCCAACTCGGCGATGCGGGCCGCCAAGTCGACATACAGGTTCGGGTGCTTGTCGAGCCAGCCAGCCAGCGTGCCCAGGTCCTCGGCGCTGTTGGCCAGGTGGGCCGCGATGAACGTCGTATGCGGATGGCGCTCGACGACCAGCAGCAAGGCCGCCAATAGCTCGGCATGCGTGGGGAACTGCGGGCCGGAGAAGCTCCAGTCGGGATGACGGCTGAGCTCTTCCCAGCGCTCGTTGGTGGCGTCGATGGGGCGGAAGAACGCCAGCGGATCGGCGGTGTGGATCAGCACCGGCAGCCCCAGTTCGCCGCAGGCCTGCCAAATGGGGTCCCAGCGCGGATCGTCGATCTTCACGAGCGAGCCATCCGGATTCTTGAGCGTGAGGCCGAACTCTTTGAAGATCTTGAGCCCGCTCGCGCCCGCCTGCTTAGCCTCCGCGAGCTGGGCGGCGATCCGCCGGGCGAACTCCGGGCGGTGGCAATCCCAAGTGGCCGGGTCATCCGCCTTGCCGGCCCCCCGCCAGTCGATGTTGGCGAAGATCACGAAGCGGTCGCGGTGCTTGGTCCAGAGGTAGGCCGAGTGCTCGCGGAAGCGCTCGCCGAGCCCGCCGTCGAGGCTGACGCAGACGGCGATGTTCTGGTCGTCCATCAGCCGCACGAACTGCTCGAGCGCCTCGGGCTGCTCGTGCAGCCGGATCGCCGGATGGACGTGGACGTCGACCACCGGCAGTGCTGCCTGCCGCCTTGGATGCTCCGGCACCCGGAGCATCGATTGTGGGCGGAAGTTCTCGAGAGCCAGCGGGCGGCCGTCAGCGCCGTCGAGGGGGGGCTCGGCGGCGGCGAACGATGCAAGCAGCAGCAAGACAACAAGGAATCGCGCGCACTTCGGCGTAGCGGGGAACTCTCTGGGCAGCATTCGTCAGATCCACGGTCGTTCGGATAACAGTCAAGCCCCCCCTCGCCGCCGGTCGCCGTTCCGCGAACGCGTGCCGCCAGCCCTACTAACGACGGTCAGCCAGCCATACCTTATACTCCGAGAAAGAATGCTCAAGGCAAGGGAGTTTCGCGATGCTGCGTTCTTTGGCTGCTGTGATGATGATTGCGCTAGCGCAGACTGCGTTTGGCGGGGAGTATTCGTTCACCGTGGTCGCTGAGGGCTGGGGCCACGTCGATGGGTTCTCCTACAGCGTCGGTCCGCCAGTCATGGGCGAAGACGGATTGATCTACTTTCCTGGCAGAAAGGTGCGAGGGGCTGAGGAAACGTGGGCCCTTTTCGCAGCCGATGAGGCGTCGATCGAGACGGTTTACGACGCCGGCAATCGGTTCAGTTGGATTTCGACCATTGCAATCAACGGCAAACGAGAGATTGCCTTCTCGGCAGAGACTCGCTCTGGATATCGAGGAGTCTACAAAACCGATGGCGGCGCCTTGTTGACGCTCGCGGAAACCGACGATCCGGCCTGGGAATACGGAATGCCGGACATCAATGCGGCCGGGCAAGTGGCGTTCATGAAGTCCTACCGCTATTGGCCTGGACCAGATCCCGTCACGGTCTTCCGCGGCGATGGCGTCGGCCCACTCACCACGATCGAGGATTGGGGGGTCCAGTACGGGGTGCCGTCGATTGACGATGCAGGAAATGTGGCCTTCGCGGGAAAGACCCCTGCGGGAACCTATGGCGAATTCGTGGGCGACGGTTCGCAACCGGTTCTACATTACGAGAGCAAGGAGCGGTTGAGCTCCCCCACGTTGCTCAACGATGGAACGCTCATCTTCCGGACTCCCGACGAGGTGCTGCTCGCGAAAGACGGCTCGACGCAGGTGCTGGCCGATAAGTCCCAAGGCATTATGGCAATGACCGGGGTCAATATGCCCCCGGCCTATACCGAATCCGGGAACTTTGTGTTCATGGGAGAGCGCGGTGGGCCTCTCAGCGGGATCGGCTTTTTTACTGGTCCGAATACGCTGACCGATCACATCGCGGCGATGTACGATCCCATGCTCGGGGGATACATCTCGATGATCTCGAGCTGGAGCCCGGTCAATGAGCGCGGACAGGTTGCCCTGTGGATGAACGTGACGATGCCGGGGGGCTGGTCGCGGGAATATTTGGTTCGGGCCGATCCGCTTCCGCTTCCGGAGCCCGCTACAAGCATGCTGGCCGGAATCGCGGTCGGCCTGATGGCCGTCAATCGCGGTCGACTCCGCTGGCGCGCTCGCGCCGGTTGAAAATCGCTGGATCACGCCAAGTCCTCGCGTTGCCAATGCTATGGCTCGGCGAACTCGCTGCCTGCAAGTCGTTTCGCACCGTCGTCCATAGTCGTCAACATGACCTTCGACCACACCCAGCCCCAATCGAGCGAGGAGCAGCGGCGGGCCCAGCAGCTCAGCCTGGGACGGACGCGGCCGCCGACCGAGGTCCGCGGCTATCAGCCGCAGCGGTTTCTGGGGGCTGGCGCCTATGGCGAGGTCTGGCTCGCCGTGGACCAGACGACCGGCCGCCGTGTGGCGATTAAATACTATACCCATCGCGGTGGGCTCGACTGGTCGCTCCTCTCGAGCGAGGTCGAGAAGCTCGTGTTCCTGGCGGCCGACCGCTACGTCGTGCAACTGCTCGACGTCGGCTGGCAGGCCGAGCCCCCCTACTACGTGATGGAGTACCTGGAGCATGGGTCGCTCGACGATCGGCTCCGCCGCACCGGCACGCTGCCCGTCGATGAGGCGGCGGCGCTGTTTCAGGAAGTGGCGCTGGGCCTGGCGCACGCCCACGACAAGGGAGTTTTGCACTGCGACCTGAAGCCGGCCAACGTGCTGCTCGACCAGGACGGTCGCCCCCGGCTGGCCGATTTTGGGCAGTCGCGGCTGTCGCACGAGCAGACCCCTTCGCTGGGCACCCTGTTCTTCATGGCCCCCGAGCAGGCCGACCTGTCCGCTACGCCCTCGGCCGGGTGGGACGTGTATGGGCTAGGCGCGCTCCTCTACTGCATGCTCACCGGTGAGCCGCCCCGCCGGAGCGAGCAAGCGCTCGAACGCATTCAAACGGCGACCAACCTCGACGAACGCCTGGTGCGCTACCGCGAGACGATCGCCGCGGCGCGCCCGCTGTTCATCCATCGGCTGCCGGTCGTCGACGGGCCGCTGGCGGATATCCTCGATCGCTGCTTGGCCATCGACCCCCTCTGGCGCTATCCCAACGTGCAGGCGGTGCTCGAAGCGCTGGAAGCGCGGGCCCGCTGGCGGGCCTGGCGGCCGCTCGTGGTGCTGGGAGCGGTGGGACCCGCGTTGCTGTTGCTGGTGATGGGCGTCTTCGCCTCCAGCGGCTTCAGCACCGCGGTGCGGGAGTCGGCCCAGGCGCTCACCGACCGCGCTTTGGCCAGCAACCGCTTTGCCGCCGACTACGTGGCCGACGCCGTGGCGGGGGAACTCGAGCGCAGGTTTCGGGCGGTCGAGCAACTGGCGAGCGACCGTGAAGTGATTGCCACGCTCGAGCGCTTACTGGCCGATCCGCAATTCGACGCGCTGCGGCGGAAGTTGAGCGATCCCCAGACCAACGACGAGGCGGCGCGCGAGGAACTGCGCCGCTGGCCAGCGCTCGAGCCGGTGCGCGCGCATTTGGAAGCGCTCCTGAGCAACAAGGCGCTGCCGGTAAGCAGTTGGTTCATCACCGATGACGCCGGCCTCCAGTTGGCGCGTGCGCCGCGCAGCGGCACGGTGGGCCAGAATTGGGGCTGGCGGACCTATTATCATGGCCGGCTGCACGATGAGCCGCCGGACTATCGACCTGGGCCGAACGACCGTGTGGCGAAGACACAGCTTTCGAGCGTGTTTCCCAGTCGGGCCACGGGACGCTGGGCCGTGGCCATCTCCACGCCCATTCGCGACACCCAGGGGCGCTTTCTGGGCGTGGCGGCGATGACGGTCGACGTCGGGGCGATCGTCGAGCTCAAGGGAACCCGCGAACAGTTTCCCGTGCTCATCGACTGGCGGCAGGGAGAGCACCATGGCCTCATTCTGCAGCATCCGCTCTACGATCAGCTCGAACAGCAGCAAGGCGCCTTGCCTGAGAATCTCAGCGGCTACGAACTCGACGAAGACGAACTGCCGCACGACGACAATCGGCCGCGCAAAGAGAACTACCGCGACAAGCTGGGCCAAGAGCCAGTGGGGGCCGACTACCGCGGCCGCTATCTGGCCGAGATGCTGCCGGTGGTGGTGCGCGACCAAGACCAGGGGTGGCGGGTGATCGTGCAACAGCAATACGACAGCGCGCTAGGGGGCGCCATCGAGCGGTTGGAGCAAGGCTTGTTCCGCAGCGGTCTCTTGGCGCTGGCGGTGATCGCGACAGTGATCACGGGGCTCTGGGCCGTGGTGATCCGCATTCTCCGCGGGCCGGGGACCGCGGGGCGATTCACGCGGAATGAAGCGCAGCCCTCAGGCGTGACGGAGGACCAGACGTTGCCGCACACGCCGCGGGATGCGGCGCCGCCGACGATGTGAGCGCGTCTCCCAATGGCTGGATTACTGGCGCCTCTTGCGTTCGGCTTGCAATCCGAAGCAATAGGGACACAATGCCCGCATCTTCGACGGGCTTTATTTGGTCTGATGAGATGATTCTGATGCCTCGTAATCGCAATCCTGCCGCATCCGACCTGGTCGTGTTTCAGTTCAAGATCACTCTGCTTGGGATCGAACCGGAGATTTGGCGGAGAATCCAAGTGTTCGACGGCAGCCTGGAAGATCTGCACGACCACATTCAAGGGGCCATGGGCTGGGAGAATGCGCATTTGCACCAATTCGAGATCGACCGCCAACGATACAGCAACCACGAATACCAACTCGATGGCTGGGAAGACGACGACTCTCTCGACGCGAACGAACTTCGCCTCAGCGAGCTTCTGAGCCGGCGTCGGAAGTCTCTCCGCTTCTCCTACGAATACGACTTTGGCGACGGGTGGCGGCACCAGATCGCCTATGAAGGAAAGTCGGCGGCCGAGTCGGGCGTGGACTATCCACGGTGCATCGACGGCGCGCGGGCCTGTCCGCCCGAAGATTGCGGCGGCCCTTGGAACTATCCAAACGTCCTCGCCGCAATGCGCGACCCGGACCACGAGCAGTACGAGCACTGGAACGAGTGGATCGGAGAGTTCGATTCCGAACGGTTCGATGTCGCAACTGCGACTCGACGCATGCAGCACGGTCGATGCGAAGAGGAAATCGGCGACTAAACTGCTGTCGCGAAATGCGCCTCGGTCGGCGAACCTACCCTCCCATCGTCAGCACCGCCCGGAACCGCGCTTCCCCGCTCAGCATCCGCTGGAAGGCGTCGTTCACGCGTTCGAGCGGGTATAACTCGTTCATCGAGCGGACGCCGGTGTGGGCGCTGAAGGCCAGGGTGTCTTCCGAGTCGATCGCCGTGCCGGAGTACCAGCCCTTGATCGAGCGGCGGCCGTTGAGCAGCGTGATTGGCTCCGCTTCCATGCTGGGCGTGAGGCCGATCATCATCAGCGTGCCGTTGATCGCCAGGCCGCTTATTACGGCTGTCATGGCGGGCCCGTGTGTCACGGTGGCCAGAATGGCGCTCGCGCCCCCCAGCTTCTGGAGCTCCGCCGGCACGTCTTGCGACTTGCTGTCGAGGTAGAGGTCGGCGCCGAGTTGCTTGGCCAGCGGGGCCTTGTCTTGGCCGCGGGCGATCGCCACGGTGTAGTAGCCCATTCGCTTGGCGAACTGCACGCCGAGATGCCCCAGGCCGCCGAGCCCGAGAATGCCCACCACCTGGCCGTGGCGGGCGCCGCTATTGCGCAGGGCGTTGAAGGTGGTGATCCCGGCGCAGAGGAGCGGCGCGGCGTCGGCGGGGGACAGGTCGACCGGGATGCGGGCGATCGCGGTGATCGGGGCCAGCATGTACTCGCCGTAGCCGCCGTCGAAGCTGATGCCGGTGATCTGCCCCGTGTGACAGGCGAAGAACTCCCCCTGCCGGCACGCCGGACAAACGCCGCAATAGCCGCCGTGCCAGCCGGCGCCCACGCGATCGCCGACGGCCCACTCGCTCACGCCGGGGCCAAGGGCGTCGATGACGCCGGCCACTTCGTGCCCCGGCACGCGCGGATACTGCACCGGCATCAACCCGTGGGCGACGGCTGTGTCGCTATGGCAGACGCCGCAGGCTTGCACCTTGATGCGCACCCAGCCGGCGCCCGGCTCGGGAATGGGGCGCTCGACGAGTTCGAAGGGGCCGTTGGCCCGGCTGATCTGGGCGACGCGCATGGTGGCCATGGTGCTCCTCGCACGGGGGGGACGCTGCTTCGCAGTGCTGCGTGGAGCTTAGACGGTGGCACGCAGGGCGGGCAAGCGGCCGCTTAGGACCGAGCGAGAGCCGTGCGCGCTTCGGTTTGGCGCCAGGCGCCCTCGATCGCTTCGAGCGCTGGGCGATCCCGGCCAGCGTCAATGTCGGCCAAGCCACGACGGACGGCGCTCAAGACTTGCTCGCGCTCGCGGGCATCGACCCATGCCTGAAACAGCTCTTCCAGAGACGGATCGTTGGGGGCGCCGAGTCGCGCCGAGACAAAGGCGTGGAAGTCGGCGAGGTCTGCCTGAGTCGACATATCGTGCTCCTGCACTCAGGGTAGCACGTTGCGCGGCGAGAAGTCAGCGGGACCTGTCGCTGAATGCGCTTACTTCCGCTTTGCGTCCGGCAGATTCGTGATGTCCACCAGCGGCCCCGCTTCGACCAGGACCGGCGTTGCCGTGCGCGGCGCGCTCGAGGTGAACGAGGCCTGCTTCACTCCGGCAGGCGGCTCGACGATCTTCACCGACTCGCCGCCCGAGCCGCTGCTCCAGGAGGCGTTCTTGCCCGGCAGGGCGATCGCGCTCGACGATGTGGCCGTCTGCGGGACGAGGGCGCGCGAGGGATTCGTCGTCCCGTCGGTGCGCGCTGAGCTCTGCGTGTAGTTGTAGGTGCCGCCGGTGGGGGCGGCGCCGCTCGCAGCCGGCGGAGCGAGGCTGTTGCTGGGAGTTCCCGGCGTGACGACCGGGCCGCCCGGCGGGAAGTAGGGCGCGGCCCCATTGGGCACGGCCGCGCCGGTGGCCGGCGGAGCGATTCGCTGCGGCCCCAAGAACGGATCGAGTCCCTGCGGCGACGATTGGCAGCCGGCCGCGGCGCAAAGCGCGGAGAGCACGAGAGCGTAGCAGCGGCGCATCGTTTGGACTCCTTTCCATCCCCGACCCGGATCCTCCAGGCGGCGTGGCCAGGAAGGATAGCGAACTGGGCCAATCTGTCTAGAGAGACTTGCCGGGGCGTGCTAGCAATGTACGCCAGGCTACCCAGCCCGCCCCAGCCACTCGCGGAGCACCGCCAGGTCTTTGCGCATCTTGGCGATCATCGGGGCCCCTTGGCCGTGGTCATACTCATGGTGCTGTACGACCGGCCCGGCGAAGTCGGTCGTTTGGAGCCAGGTGAAGAACTGCGGATCGACCATGCCTTGGCCCAGCGGAACCCAATCGGCCTGCCAGCGGCCGTCGCGCTTCTGCCAGAAGAAGTCCTTCACGAACACGGCGGTGTAGCGCGGCTGCAGCAACCTGGCGTCGATCGGCCAAGAGAGGCCCCCTTCGAGCGTGGCATGGCCGATGTCGAAGCAGACGCCGATCGCCCGCGGATCGAGATCCTTGGTAAGGGTCCAGATGTCCCACACCGGCGCGCCGACGTTGGTGGCCCCCGAGTGGTTCTGGAAGCCTGCTTGGAGGCCAAGTTCCAGGTTCAGCTTCGACAAGTCGGCGAGTTGGGCCTGGATTTCGGCGAGCTGCGCGGGAATGGGCTTGTCGGCCGTGTAGTTCAGGAAGCCCAGGCGATAGCGCTTGATGCCGAGCTGGGAAGCCAGGCGGAGCAGTGGCTCGGCGTTCGGCTCACGGACGCTTGTGATCGCGGTGGTCAACAGTCCCAGCGACTTGCCGCGCTTACGGAGCGCTTCGACGAGGCGCGGCAGTTCGTCGTCGGCACGCTCCGGCTCGATCTGCCCGCCGGGGCGCACGGGGCACTCGATGCCATCCCAGCCAACCTCGGCCACTAGGTCGGCCGTTTCTTCGCAGCCAAGTTTCTGGAAAGGCTTTGAGAAGCCGAGGAGTTCATAGCGTGGCTTCGGGGCAGTCTGAGCGATCGCGGACCGAGGACGCAAGAGGCAAGTCGACGCTGCGGCGGCAACCGCCGAAGCGAGGAATCGCCGACGCGATGGATCACAGGGCAGGGTCATGATCGACGACTCCATCGGGCGGCGGCGAAGCGAACGGACCCCCATCATAACCCTGCGCGTCAGCGAGCGCGGACCGCCAACCACTAGGCAACTTAAGACCTCGTCGCCGAACAAGCTCGCGTAGTCTCAGCTTTCGGGGGGCAGCTCGGCCATCGCCCAGCGGTGTACTCGCGAGGGCAGCTTCAGTTCGAGATCGCGGCGGTAGATATCGGCGTCGAGCTTTTCGAGCGCTGCCTCCGCTAAGGGGATTCGCCGGCCAATTGCCGCGACCTCGGAGTTGTACGCGGCCATCGCCGACAATTCTTCCCGCAGCTTGTCTCGCTGCGCTTGCAGTTGTTGCAGATCGCCTTTGAGGCGCTCCGCTTCCGCCCGCAGTTGGTCGGCGGTCCGCTGCTCAGCGCTGTCAGGCGCCGCAGCCGCGTTCTTGGCGATCTCGCGGTTGACCTGGGCAAGCTGTTCGCGCAGTTGCCGCCGGTCTTCGGCCAGCTCGCGGAGTTCGGCCGTCGCTAGCTCATACCGCCGATCCGTAGTCCCGCTCGTAAGGTGGTGTACCTTGTCGAGGTCCGACTGAACCTGCTTGGTGAGCTGGGTGCTCGCCGCCCTGAGCGTATTGAGTTGATCGACGAGCGTCATCCGCTCCTTGTCGACCACTTCCTGCAGATAGGTCTCGACCACGGTGTTCACAATCTCCACGGCGACCCTGGGGTCGACATCCGGCAACGATACGGAGAGGATCTCGCTCTTGTCGCCGTCGTAGCGGATCTCCAGCCGATCGGCCAACCAGCCAACTTGGTCGGCGACGCCTTGCAGCGGCGGTAGGTGGGCCATCCGGCCGTTGTGTTGCCGCAGCGCTTGCAGCAAGACGAGTTCGCTGCGCAAGAGGCTGAGCTGCGTTTGCCGGAATTGCTCAGCCTCCACGGGGTCGACCGAGCGCTCTTCGAGCGACGTCGGCTGGGCCGCCACGCGCACCTGCGCGGTCGGCGATCGCGGCGGCCTCGCCGCTTTGGCGGCCACGGCCAGGCCGATCAAGGGGATACAGCCGATCGCCAGGGCCCAAGCTCGTTTTCTACGCATGACTCGCTCCGCAGGGGCAGGAACAACGACCGTGGCATCCGCTGCTGATACGAGCGTCGCGACGCAACGGTTCACTCATTTTTGCTCCGCTGCGAGCGCGCCGCCCCAACTCGACGCGTCCGCGAGGGCGACCCGCCACGTTGATCGCGCGCTCCCAGACGCAAGATCTACCGCGCGAGCAGCCCCTCGATCTGCCGCACCTCGTCCAGCTCGAGCGGCGCTGCCTGCAACACTTGCAAGTCCTGCTGCATATGCGCCGCGTCCGTCGTGCCGGTCAGCGGCAGCATGCCGACGTCGAGCGCGAAGCGAAACACGAGTTGTGCCCGCGTGAGTTGGCGCCTTTGTGCGAGAGCCGCGAGCGCCGGGTGAGCGAGCGCTTCGCGATTGGCGGTCAGCAGCGAGAACCCCTGGTAGACGATCCCCCGCGCCGCGCAGACCGTCCGAACTTCGCGGTCCCAGCCCAACACCGCGAAGCAGCGGTTTTGCACGAAGCTTGGTTGCACCGCGGCCTGCGCGCAGAGCAGCTCGAGCTGGTCGCGGCTCACGTTGCTGATCCCCAGCAGCCGGGCAGCGCCTGATTGCTGCAGCGCTTCCATCGCCCGCCAGGCGTCCCAGTCTTCGGGCCCAAGGCCGGCCGAGCGCATCGGTCCGTGCAGCACGTAGGAATCGAGCCGCTCCACGCCCAGGTGCTCGAGCGAGCTGGCGAATGACTGCCGCACTTGATCTCCGATCGGGGCTGCCGGATCGTAGGGCAAGCGGTTGTCTTGGCCGGGGCGGAAGGTGAACTTGGTCTGCAGGAAGAGCTCGTCGCGGCGGACGAGCCCGCGAGCGATCGCCGCCTGAATGCCTTGTCCCACGGCGGCCTCGTGGTAGTGCCGCCGCTGGTTGGCCGTGTCGACGCCGCGGAAGCCCTGCTCGAGGGCCAGCTCCGTCAGCCGCCGCGTGTCGTCTTCCTTCCAGGCGGTGCCGTAGAGGAAGCGCGGCACGCGCGTGCCGGACACCTCGAACGTTGCGTTAGCGGACGACATGGCGAATGACCTCCCTCTTGTAGGTCATGCTTCAGCATGACGACGGGCGAGACAACGTCGGCGGGCGATGGGCGGTTTGCGGCGTGCGTTGTGCTGAAGCACAACCTACTCGTGGCACTGGCTTCCAGCCTGCGCTTACACCCGGCAGCGCTCCAGCATCTCCTGCGGCGTCATTACGTAGCTCACATAGAACGGCCCGAACTCGGCGTAGCGGGCGCTCGCTTCGTCGAACCGCATCCGGTAGACGATGTCTTTGAGAAACGTGGGGTTGCGAGCCCACAGCGTGACCCCCCATTCCCAGTCGTCGAACCCCAGCCCCACGGTGATGAGCTGCGTCACCTTGCCGCCGAAGGTCATGCCCGTGCGGCCGTGCTCGGCCATCAGCTTGTTGCGGGCGTCGAAGTCGAGCGTGAACCAGTTCTCGCCCACCTTGCGCTTCTTGTTCATGGGGTAGAAGCAAGTCGACGGCCAGGCGGGGAACTCGGGAAACAGCCGCTGGCGGCGCATCATCGCCTCGCGGTTTTCGTAGGCCTTGAGCTTGGCCGCATAGGCGGGGCTCCCTTCGGTCTCGCCTTCCTCTACAAGTCGGCGGCCATACTGCTCGACCGTGGGGACGTATTCCGACACCTCGGTGAGCGAAACGAAGGAGTACGTCGGCACGAGGGCGGGGCCGAGAATGCCCGCCTGCAGCTTGTGGCGCACGGCTTCGATCCGCAGCGGGTCGGCGTCGAGCAACATCAGGCCGAAGTCGGCCTTGTGCCCCGACACGAGCGAGGTCTGCAGCCGGGCAGGCGCCCCTTCCGCGGCGGGATCGAGCGCCGCGGCCAGTTCGGCGCGGCCTGCCGCACGGGCCTCGGGCGAGAGCGCGGCCAGGGCGCCGCGATCGAAGCGGAAATACAGGTGGCCGCAGTGCCAGCCTTCGGTGGGTTGCAGAGAAACGTCGGAGGCGGAGTCGGTCATGAAGTTGGCGGCTAGAGGTTTGGCAGCAGCGACGGGGAGTGTCTTGCCGCGCTCGATCAAGAGCGCGGTCCGGTCCTATGATACGCGGTGCCACCTGCGGGCGGAATTGGCGGCGCCGTCCGCCGGCGGTGGGGCTCACTTCGTTCGCCCCACCCTACTTTTGCTGAGCAAGCTGATCGTCGGGAAGGGAGCAAGCGTAGGGTGGGGCGGCAGCCCCACGCGGAACCACGGTGGTCTTGCCAAACCTGGTTGAACGCGGTTTCGCGGGCGAACTGGTGGGGCTCCCTTCGTTCGCCCCACCCTACTTTTGCGGCCGCGCCCGTGTGGTACGATGGGGCTTCCCCGCCTCCACCCCACGTTTCCTTTGCGCGCCTTCCCATGAAGCGGTTCAGCGTTCTCGTTTTGTTGTGCGGCCTGGTTGGCTGCTCGGGCAAGTCTTCCACCGAGAGCGGCGTCGTGCTGTTCCGCTACAACCAGGGGAGCGAGAGCACCGAGCAGCGCGAGCGCGGATTCTTGGAAACACTCCGCAAGGAGTTTCCGCAGATCCCCGTCCTCTCCGACAACCAGTACCTGGGCACGACCGAGCCGATGGCCCAGGACCGCGCCCAGCAGTTGCTGCTCAAGTACCAGGGGCGGGTGACGGGCGTGTTCGCCGTCTGCGAGCCCAACGCCAACGGCGTGCTCGGCGCGCTGCAGCAAACGGGCGAGGCGGGGAAGGTGAAGTTCATCGGCTTCGACTCCGGCACCCACGTGGTGTCGGCGCTCAAAGAAGGGCAAATGCAGGGCATCGTGTTGCAGGACCCCGTGCGAATGGGCTACCTGGCCGTGAAGACCATGGTCGACCACCTCGAGGGGAAGACGGTCGAGAAGCGCGTGAACACCGGCGAGGCTGTCGCGACGCCGGAGAATATGGAAGAGCCGGAGATCAAGCGGCTGCTCTTCCCCGAGCAATACGACGACTCGCATGCCCTGAACGTGGCTAATCCCAAATACACGATCGCCGTGATTCCCAAGGGCACGACCCACGAGTTCTGGAAGTCGGTCCACTACGGCGCCGTGCAAGCGGCCAAGGAGCTGGGCAACGTGCAGGTGGAGTGGAAGGGACCGCAGACCGAGGCCGACCGCGATCAGCAGATCGACCTGGTGCAGTCGTACGTCACCAAGAAGATCTCTGGCATCTGCCTGGCGCCGCTCGATGCCCGCAGCCTGGTCGACCCGGTGAAGCAAGCGGTGGCGGCGGGGATTCCGGTGGTGATCTACGACAGCGCGCTCGAAGACGAGAGCCAAATCGTGAGCTACGTGGCGACCGACAACGTGCGCGGCGGAGCGCTGGCCGCCCGGCGGATGGCCGAAGTCCTCGGCACCGCCGCCCCCACGGCCGACAAGACGGCCCAGACCACGAAGCCCTAACCCGCGCCTCCCCTTCTGACTCCCTCTCCCCGTGGGAGAGGGCCGGAGTGAGGGTCCGCCGATTACAGCGCAGCCGTCGGTAAGAGCGCAACCGTCGCCTCGTTAGCCGCACGCTGATTCAAGGTCGCTGTGCGGACTAAGAACCGCGGTCCAGCGGTTTCTTACTCCTCGCCCCCCCGCGGCAGGTACTTGCACATCAGCAGCCCCAAGCCGTAGAGGAACACGAGCGGCACGGCCATGAAGAACATGCTCCAGGGGTCGGCCGGGGTGAGCACGGCCGAAAGGATCACGATGCTGATCACCGCGATCCGCCAGTTGCTGATGTACTGCCCCACCGAGAGCACGCCGATGCGCTCGAGGAACAGCATCACCAGGGGCAATTGGAAGGCGATGCCGAACCCCAGCGGCAGGAACAGCACGAAGCTCAGCCACTCGCTAATTCGCGGATCGGGGTCGATGCCGAGCCATTCGTTGAACAGGAATAGATAGTCGAGCACCGGCGCGAACACGAACACGAACGCCGTGGCGATGCCCAGGGCGAACAGCCCCAGGCTCACCGGGCCGAACAGATGCACGTAGCGCTTCTCGTGCGGGTAGAGCCCCGCGCCCACGAAGGCCCAGATTTGCCAGAAGATCCAGGGTGAAGCCAGCACGGCCCCCACCACGAGCGAGGCCTTCAGATAGATCATGAACGGCTCGGTGACGCCGAGGCTGGTCGAGCGCGTGCGCGGATCGTCGATCACGCTACGCCACAGCCGCAGTGTGGCCAGCGGCGGCGCGGTGGGCTTGAGCGCCACCGGAAAGGCCCCGAGCAGGATCGCCCGGTTCCAACGTGGGGCCTCGGGGGACTCTCCCTCGCGGAGGTATTTGAGGTACTGCTGGCCAGCCGCGGGCCAAGCGTCTCCCGGCTGGGCGATGCGGAACAGCGCTGGATCGTTTAGCGCCGCCGATAGGGCTTCGGCCAGGCGGGCTTTACCGGCGTCGTCGGGGTTTTGCACGAGCCCGGTGACGAACGCTTGTTGTTCGGGCGTGAAGTGTTGCCAGAGCCGGCGGGCCGGCGTGTCGGCCGTGTCGGCGCCGCCATCGACGAGCAGTTTGGCCAGGAACTTCGGGTCATCGATCTCCTCGGCCTGCAAAAGCGGGCCAGACGTCAGCGGAACCGCCACCGTGAGGCCGAAGCGCCGGCGGAGTTGGGCCAGAATCGCCTGCGGCTCGAACTGGTGGTCGTCGAACACCATGTCCCGGCGTTCGATGAGCTCGGTCTCTTCAGGCGACAGGGACTCGCCCTTTTTTTCGAGGTCGGCGAGCGAGCGGTGGACCAGGTAACGCTGCAGGGCACTTTTCAGGGGCGCCTGAATGAACTCCACGGCCTGCTTGCCCACGAGCAGGCCGATGACCATGCCCAGCACGAGCCCCACGAGCGCGCGGAGCAAGGCGCCACGCAGTTCCTCCAGGTGTTCCCCGAAGGTCATGGTGGTGTCTTTGAACAGGTCTTCGTCGTAACGCTGCTTGGCCATGCTGCCGAGAGGGCCCTGGCGGGCGCGAACAGCGCGCCACACGCGGGGCATTCGAGGGGTGGGGGCGGTCGGCCGCCGGGAAGCGGTTCCGATCCTAGCGGCCAGGCGGGGATAGGGCCGGAACGCCGGAGAAAAGCCCGGCCGCCGGACCGTGCCCTGGGCCGCCGGGTCTACTGCCACCATACCACCGGGGTTGGGGAGCGGCAACCTGGGGCGCCGGGTCGGCCAGCCCCGCTCCCCGGGAGCCGGGATACTCCGTTGTGCTGAGCGCTGGCCCTGCGGCGATGGGCAATTCGCCCTGGGGGCTGCCCGAGGTAGTGCGCGCTTCGGCGGTCCGAACCGGGAGTGTGCCGGCTACTCCCGCGGCTTGCTTACAGCCGCAGCATCGACACGCTGACTTGCAGCAGCCGGTCGGAGAGCATCAGGAACTCTTCGTTCTGGTGCTCGAAGGTCACGCAGAGGAATTCGAGGCCGCGGGAGTAGGCGATTTGGTAGCCCGTGCCCACGATTACGCTGGGGACCGTGATGTGGGAGAAGCCCCACTGGGTGTTGGCCAGGGCGCTCTTGATGCCGCCCACGATGATGTTTGTGATCTCGCCGGCGCCGTCGATAACCTGCGAGGAAAGCTCGCCGTAACTGTCTTGCAGCAGCCCCTCGACCGCACGGATGGCGAACTTCTCCGACAGGTTCACCGTGATGAAGCCCGACACCTTGCCGTGGACGCCGATCATGCCCGTGATCAGCCCCTGGTCGCGCGTGGGCACCGACGACACGCCCACGCAGCGGGCGGGGGCGTTGCACATGATGAGCGCGTTCGACACCGAGTCGAGAACCGCCTTGAGCAGTTGGGGGTCGACCTGGGCCGGCAGGGCAGCGGAGGGAGCGGCGACGGCGGTAGCCATGGCGGGCGGGTTCTCGACGAAGGGTGGGCGGGGCAAACGATAGCAGTGGGCCGCGCGCGGCCAGTCAAATATGGGTTGGAAAATAGTCGGATGAAAAACCCTGGGAAGGATTCGCGCGGCTCCCAGGGCCGTGTTTTGCCGGTTATGACGACCGAGGCGGATCGGCCGTTCGAGGCTGCCCAGGCTAGAAGCCTGGGCCACGAGTGCTAGCAAGCGAAGGCTCCCCACCTCCGGGGAAAACTTGTCGAAATCGCCTGGAAGCCCGGTGGACAACTGGCCAGTTGGCCGGCAAGATGACGGCTCGCCCAGCGCCTTCGAGATGGCGCTCTCGGGCGACCGCTTCAGGGAGGAAGAGCCATGTGGAATGCCCCGGCAGGCCCCGCTCAGCTTCGTTTTGGTCCATGCCGCTTTTTGGCTTCCCGGCACCGCCCGCTCGAGCGGACGGAAGTGGGGCGCGATCTCAAGGCCATGCGGCGGCTGGTGCGCGAGCGCTGCCCTCCGCGCCCCGGCGTGTACGGCATGTTCGACCAGGCCGGGCAATTGATCTACGTGGGCAAGGCCAAGAGCCTGCGGTCGCGGCTGCTGAGCTACTTTCTGACCACGGCCGAAGACAAGGCCGCCCGCATCGTCGACCGCTGCACGCACCTAGTTTGGGAGCGATTGCCGAGCGAACTGGCCGCGCTGCTGCGCGAACTCGAACTGATCCGCCGCTGGCGGCCGGCCTACAACGTGCAAGGTCAGCCGGGGCGGCACAGCGTGGGCTACTTGTGCCTGGGACGCGAGCCGGCGCCGCGGGCGTACTTCGCCCTGGCGCCTTCGAATCGCACGCTCTACAGCTTCGGCCCCGTGCGCTCGATGCTGCGGGCACGGCAGGCGGCGCTCGCGCTCAACGATTGTTTTGGCCTCCGCGACTGCCCCGACCAGCAGCCGCAGCGGTTTGCCGACCAGCCCGAACTGTTCGAGCCGGTCGATCGGCCGGGCTGCTTGCGGTTCGAACTCGGCACCTGCCTGGCGCCGTGCGTGGGGGCGTGTACGCGGCGGCAGTATTACGCACGGCTGCAGGCGGCGCGGAAGTTCCTGGACGGCAGCGACACCTCGCTGCTTACGCGGCTCGAGCGCGACATGCAGCAGGCGGCGGCCGACCGGCAATTCGAGCGGGCCACGCGGCTGCGCGATCTCTGGCAACCGCTGGCCTGGCTCGACGACCAGTTGCGCCGCGTCGCGCGGGCGGAGAAGGAATACGACTTCGTGCTCGAAGCCGCCGCCGGGCGTCGCCCTTGGTGGCACGTGATCCGCGCCGGGCGGCTGCGGGCACTGTTCCCTGCGCCGCGCTCGGAGCGAACGCTAGAGCGTGCGAGGCAGGTCGTGGCGGCGCTCGCGGCGGAGCCGAAGGGCGCGGAGCCCTCGGCCCAAGCTGCGGTGGGGCAGATCCTGTGCCTGGTGCGGTGGTTCGAGTACGAGGGGCGCGGGGAGGGGCGGCGGCTGGAGTTCGAGAGCGTGGAATCAGCCGGCTTACGCCGGCCGCTCGCCGGGGAGGTTGTCTCCACTCCAGACGTTGTCACCACGGCGCAAGGCGAGCGGCCGGCGTAAGCCGGCTGACTTGCCGTTGCCGCGCTGCTCCGCGGCGCCCGAGCTACTGCTGCTTGAGCCCGTCGAACACGCCTTTGAGGTTGTCGAACTCGGTTGCGCCAGCGCCCGTCTTGGGGGCTTCCTTCAGGCGCACGATGTCGGCGCGGCTGAGGTGGATCTTGCGGAACTCAGCGTCCGAGATCACGTAGTACCACTCCGCGAAGCGGTCGTTCAGTTCCTTGACGCGTTGTTGGCCGGCTTTGACCTTGTCGTCGTATTCCTTCTGCCGCCGCTCGTTCTCCTTGACGATCATCTCTTGTTTGCGCTTTTCAACGGCCGCCTGATCTTCGGGGCTCAAGTTGCCTTGCACCGAGATGGCCGGCTCGTTGGCCTTGTCCCCAGCCTTGTTGTCCCCCGCTTTGTCGTCGGCGGGCGTAGCGGCGGCAGCCTGGGCCTCTTCTTCGAGCTTGGCCGCGTCAGTCGGCGTCGGCGCTCCTTCTTTCTCGGCTACGGGCGGTTGGGCCGCAGGCTCCTCGGCGGGCGAGGGATCGGCGCCGCCGCCCCCTTCGGGACCCTTGGGCGTGTCGCCGGCTGGCGCCGCCTTGGCTTCACCTGCCGCCGATTCGGCGGCCTTGGCCTCGGCCTCTTGCACCGCGCCTACGCCGCCGCTGGGTTGAGCCGGAGCATCGGCCGCCGGTTGGTCGGCCGGAGCGGAGGCGCCGCCGGGCACGGGCTCGAGCGTCGGCTTGGGGATCAGGTCTTCGTTGAAGCGGGCCATCACCAGCAAGTACCGATTCACGCCTGCGGCGTCTTCGGTCTTGCCGTCGGCGGATTTGGCCAGGTCCTCGTCCTTCGTCTGGCCGGCGATTTCGCCGAAGCGGAGCACGTATTCGACGCCGTTCTTGGCGCCGACCACGATGTCTCCTTCCGACGACAGCACCTCGCCGCGATCTTGCCCGGGCTGCGGCGGCAGGGCATAGAACCCGCGCTGCACGAATGATTGAAAGACTTCGGCGTTCTTGCTGAACTCGGCATCGGTCCGCAAATCCTGGCTCACGCCGGGGGGCTTCCGCTCCACGTCGACGATCTGCAGATCGGTGAGCGCGCTCTTGAGCTCGTCGAGCTTTGGTTCGTTCAACTCTTCGTCGGGCTTGAGGCCGTCTTCCGACCAAGAGCCCGCCTGGTAGGTTTCGAGCTTATCGACCGACCACTTACCGGCCGCGCTGTCGTACCCCAGGTCGATCTTGCTCCGCTCCCCCTTGTTCAGCACGGGCTGACCGTTGGGCTGCATGGCCAACTGCACCGTGTAGTCGTGCATGTCGACGTTGGCGAGGTCCATGGGATTGAGGCCGAGCAGCGCCTTCTCGATCCACTCGCCGAACTTGGTGCTCAGCTTCGAGGGGTCGAGCTTGACCACGTACACCTGGTCGCGTCCTTTGCCGCCGTGGCGCACGTAGCGCTGTCCCGGCTGGTCCTTCACTTCCTTGCCGATGATCAGCGAGGCCAGCTCCTTTTCGCTGGCGTCGCGCATCGTTACCCGCGTGCCTACGCCCGTGGCGCCGAGCTTGAGCGTGGGCTGCGGATCGACCACGCCATACAGCTCATGCGTCGACGGCAGGTCGCTGGCCACGCTGAGGATTTCGAGACCGAACACACTGCCGGCCGCGTCGGCCATTTGCGTCTTGGCGTCGGCCGGGTAGTTCTGCTTCGACGGGATCGACCACACGCCCTTCTGCTCGGCGACTTCGAAGCGGTCGAGTTCGCCCGTCTTGTCGTCGAAGCGTGTGATGTCGAGCCGCTTGGCGGCCAACGGATCATTGAAAGCGGGGAACAGCCGCTGCCCGGCCTTGCCGCCGGTTTGCGGCACGATGCGGCTCGGCAGGCTGGCCCAGGCCACGGCGCTCACGAGCAAGGCGGCCACGACGAAGGCGAGAGTTTTTTGCGATTCTTTCATGGGTCGTAGATTCCGGGGAGGTCTACGTGAGGGTCGAGTTGGCCGCCAGGGGCGGGTTTGTTTTGGTCGCGGTGGAGGCAGCACAGCCGTCCCTCACCCCAGCCCTCTCCCACAGGGAGAGGGGACTAGCGCAGGCGGCTGCGGGAGACGCCTTCCTGCTCGCGGGAGCGGCGACGGAAGTAGACGAAGAAAGCCACGAGCAAGGGCGGAATCGGCGGCAAGATCACCGCCCACTGCTTGTACTCGTCCTGCACGGAGCGGATCTGCGTCGAGAGCTCGGTTTCGATTTGCTTGATCTCGTCGTTGCGCTTGCTGAGCAGCCGCGCGGTTTCCGCGTCGAGCTTCGTTTGCGCGTCCTTCTGCACCATCTGCATGCGAAACGCTCGCGTACGGGCGTCGAGTCCGGGCTCCTCCTCGATCTTTTTGATCGCGGTGGTGAACGCGTTCTGCGCCTCGCTGCGCTTCTTCTCGTATTCGCGGTTGAACTGTTCTCGCCGCTGATCGGCCTTCAGGCGGGCCTCTTTGGTCGCCAGTTCGACCTTGCCCAGGGTGCGGTGCAGCGGGCGGCGCTTGCGGATGTCGACAAAGCGGTCGTCGCCGGCCAGGTTGTCGAGAATGTTGAGCACGAGCGTGACATTGTCGAATTCGAAATCGACCTGCTCTCCCATGCCCTGCGCTCGGATGGCGAAGAACTCGGGGCTGAGCATGTCAATGTCGCTCATGAGCACGACGTTGATCTCGGGCGCGCCGGTCGGAGCGGCGGCCTTGGCGGGATCGGCGCCTTTCGCAGCGTCGGCCGCGGCCTTGAGCGGTGAGCCTTGGTCGGCTTGCTTGAGTACATTCTCCGGCGGCAGCTTGCCCTTGATGTGCGCGCCGAGCACGTACTTTACGCCGGTCGCGTGCTCGAGGAAGGGCAGGTCGGGGTTGAAGTCGCGCTGCCCCAGCATGTTCGTGAGGAACACCTGGTCGGAACCCACGGTGCCCGTCTGCGTATTCGTCGCGAGCAACTCCGTGAAGTTCAGCTTCGAGGCGTTGAGCGGACGGATATAGCCGGGGAACGGCATCAACGCCTGCTGCAGTCCGCTGCTGATCGGCGAGTCGGGGTTAAAGGCCGCGGTGTTGCCGCTCTCGGGGCTGACGAACACCCATTCCTTGGAGAAGAGCGCGCCGTACTTGGGATACGGGTTGTAGTTCTGCCAGGCGACTTCCTTGCCGGCAAAGTCGATCCCCAACTTGCTCCACAGCAGCTCGATCTGCCCTTTCCGCGGCGGAGGGGGCGAAGGCATGAACGGGTTTTGGTTTTGCGCGCGGCGTTCCTCGCTCGTGCCCGCCACCGGATAAAACAGCGGCAGCGGATCCTCGAAGATCGCCGTGGGCTGCCCGGCCAGCACCGCCTGGACGAAGTTGTCCATCGACTCGGCCGGCAAGCTCGAGGGCTGAACGGCCAACAGAACGTCGAACCGCTCGGTGATCGGCTGGGCGGGGTTTACCTGGATGACGTCGTACTGTTTGCGGAGCTCTTCGATCAGCGGTTCATCGGAACGCATGCCGCGCTGCATGTCGAACCCCGCGAACAGATTGACGTCGGTCTGCAATACGCCCATCCGCTTGCGCTTCTGCTGGCCGACCGTGGCGATCGAGCGGACGATCTCGTACTCGACCGGAATACCCTTGGTGAAGAAGGGCACGACCACTTTCTCCAGCCCCGAGGTAAACGCCGCGCCCAAGAAGATGTCGTCCTGGGCGATGGCGCCGCGGGCGTTCGTCTCCACCTTCTGCGGGCGGATGTTGTACTGCTGCTCGGCGCGGGTGGCCGCTTCGCTGAACGGCTCGACGCTGTGGACGTTCACGCGCACTTTGTCGCCGCTGAGGGCCTGCACCTCGCGAAGCGTCGAGAGCAGGTTCAGCCGCTGCTGCACGTAGGCTTCGGGCACGACCGGGCTGACGTAGGCGTCGATCACCACCGGGTTCTTCGTGTCGAGCGATCGCAGCAGCTCGCGGGTCTTGGGGGAGAGCGAACTCAGCCGCTCGGTCGTCATGTCGGCCCGGAAGGAGTCGCCCCGGTGGGCGAAGATTACATTGATGCCGATCGCCAGCAGCACGAGCGCCGCGAACCGCACCGCGTAGTGCTTGGCCATCGACTGGCCGTCTCGGCCCCCCGACCAATGGCGGCGGCCGATCAAGACCATCGCCAGATACAGGCTCACGGCCGCGATCGAGAGGAAGTACACGGCCCCTGGCAGGCTGATCACGCCGCGGCTGAAATCGCGCAACTGCTCGGCCAAGCTCCATGACCGAATCGACTGCGCCAGCGTTTGGCTCGGCACGAGCAGTTCGGCCGACGCGGCAAAAGCCAGTGGCACGTTGAAGACCGCCCCGAGGATGTAGGCGATCGTCAGGTTGCTCGTAAGGAACGAGGCCACCATGCCCACGGCCAGCATGGCGACGCCCACCAGCCAGTAGCCCACGTGCGTGCCGAGGATCAGCCCGAGGTCGGGCGTTCCCAGCGTCATGAGCACCAGGGTGTTCGAGATCATCGAGAACAAGAGCGCCACCGTGAAGATCGCCACCGCGGCCAGGTACTTGCCGGTCACAACGTCGAAATCGGTGGCCGGAATTGTGAGCAGCAGCTCGTCGGTCCCTTGCCGGCGCTCATCGGCCCACACGCTCATCGTGATGGCCGGAATGAACACGAGCAGAATGTACGGCAACACCTTGTTGAGCTGGTCGAGGTTCGCCAGGTTGGCGTTGAAGAACTCGGCCGGCCAAAAGGCGGCGAACGAGCAGAGCAGCACGTAGACGCAGATGAACACGTACCCCGTCGGACTGCTGAAGTAGCTGACGAAGTTGCGGCGGAAGACCGCCCGGATGACGTTGGGATTGATCCCCGAGCGACGCGCGGCGGCCGGCCGGGCGGCGGGAGACTTGTCGTTGCGGGCGGGGGCGGAGAGTTGTTCGGTGCTCATGGAACTTTCGGGAAGAGCTCGAAATCTCTGATCGCGGTGATCGGGGATGAATTTACGGCGAGCCGGCGCCGCTACTTGGCTTCGGCCACCGAGGCCGTCAGGTCGTAGAACCGCGCGTCGAGCGAGGGGACGCCTTGGCCGAACTCGGCCACCGTGCCGTCGAAGACCAGCCGGCCCTCGTTGATGAACAGCACGCGGCTGGCGATCGCCTCGACTTCTTGCAGGATGTGCGTGGAGAGCAGAATCGTTTTGCTTTGCCCCAGCCGGCGGATCGTTTGCCGGACCTCGCGAATCTGGTTCGGGTCGAGTCCCGCGGTGGGCTCGTCGAGGATCAGCACGTCGGGCTCGTGCAGCAGCACCTGGGCCATGCCGACGCGCTGCCGATACCCCTTCGAGAGCTTGCCGATCGCCTTGCCGATCACGGCGTCGAGATCGCACAAATCGATCACCATCTCGATCCGCTCGCGCTTCAGCTTGGGCGAGAGGCCGCGGGCATCGGCGAAGAACTCGAGCAGCTCGCGGGGCGTCATGTCGGGGTAGAGCGGTCCATTTTCGGGCAGGTAGCCCAGCCGCTCGGCCCCGTGCAAGCGGTCGGTGGCCATGTTGTAGCCGGCGATCCGCGTGGAGCCGGTCGACGGCGAGAGGTACCCGGTGAGCAGCTTCATCGTGGTGCTCTTGCCGGCGCCGTTGGGGCCGAGGAACGCGGCCACTTCGCCGTCGTACACCTTGAAGGTGACGTCGCGAACCGCCGCGAAATCGCCGTAGAACTTGGAGAGGCCGGTGGCCTCGATCATGGGCTGGCGAGTGCTCATCGGGTCGAAATTCCCTGCACGAACAAACCGGTCAAAGGGTTGCGAATCGAAATCCCGCCGGGCGGCAAGTGGCGGCAGGCCCCTTGGCCGCCGCAATCTAGGCGGCCACAAGGCCTTATCTGCGAGCGTGTACGCTTTCGCCGTCGGGCAAAAACAACGCTTCCGTCGTTAACGGGGTGGGACGCTGCCTGAAACGAGAGGGCCATCTCAGGGGAAGGGGCTATCGCCGGGATGCCGGCTCGCGCCTGCGCCCCGTCGACCGGGCGACGTTGGTCGGCCCGACCGGCCCAAACCCTACGGACCGTAAGTCCAAGGGCATACCAGTATACTGTTTGAAACTACGCACGGAACCCCGGCTTAGGTTCGCGCGGCGAGCGGCTGACTTTGCTCGAGCGGCCCTGAGATCGGCCCGTCCCGTGAGTCACTGTCGGCCTGACTCGCCAACGGGGGCCTTCGGATAGCGCAAGGCATTTATCGAAAACGATTTGCGGCTCGAGGAGCCGCCATCTCGAAAAATTTTCTCAGCGAGGCTTGCAATCGTCTGGTGATCGGATAAATTCGGGCTTGTCGCACCACCCAAGGACATCCTGCCCCGGTCCTCGGTGCGACGCACATCTTGGCCGTCAGGGTTCCTGCCCCGCCCTGGCGGCCTTTTTCATGCGCTCGCTGCGTTCTCCGCCCAAGGCGAGCGGCCGGCGTCAGCCCGCTGACCAAACCCGTGTCCGCGCCGTCTCCGCAGAATCGGCCAGCTCACGCTGGGCCGCTCGCCGGCGGCGTTGTGCGCGGCCCCAAGCCTGGCCGCGGGCAATTCGCGACTCCGCACTTTGCGCCGCCGCCGCTAGAATCGACGCACTCGTTCGGCGGATCATTCGGCTGTCAACCAGGGAGATGCGCGTGATCGTTGGAGTGCCCCGCGAAGTCAAACGCGATGAATACCGGGTGGCCATGCTGCCGGTGGGGGTCGAAGAGATGATCCGCGCCGGCCACCAGGTGCTGGTGGAGACCGGCGCCGGCGCCGGTTCGGGGCTGGCCGACGCGGCCTATGCCGCCGCCGGGGCCGAGATCGTCGGCGATCATCGCGACCTCTTTTGCCGCGCCGAGATGATCGTCAAGGTGAAGGAGCCCTTGCCGCAGGAGTGGCCCTTGCTCCGCCGGGGGCAGATCATGTTCACCTACTTCCACTTCGCGGCCGACCGGGCCCTGACCGAAGCAGTGCTGAACTCCGGCCTCACCGCCGTGGCCTACGAAACGCTCCGCGACGACCATGGCCGGCTCCCTCTCCTCACGCCCATGAGCGAGGTGGCCGGACGCATGAGCATTCAAGAAGGGGCCAAGTACCTTGAGCGCCCGCAGCAGGGGCGCGGCATCTTGCTGGGGGGCGTGCCTGGGGTGGCGCCCGCCCACATCACGATCCTGGGGGGCGGTGTGGTGGGGGCCAACGCCGCCAAGGTGGCCGCCGGCTTCGGGGCCGACATCTGCCTGCTCGACGTGAACATGGACCGCCTGCGGTATCTCGACGACATCATGCCGGCCAACGTCGACGTGCTGTTCAGCGACCGCCACACGATCCGCGAGCAGCTTACCCGGGCCGATCTGGTGATCGGCGCCGTGCTCATCCCCGGCGCCAAGGCCCCGCGGCTGATCACGCGCGACGAGCTTAAGCTGATGAAGCCAGGCAGCGTGATCATCGACGTGGCGATCGACCAAGGGGGCTGCGTGGAAACGAGCCGGCCCACGACGCACAGCGAACCAACGTACATGGTCGACGAAGTGCTGCACTACTGCGTGACCAACATGCCGGGCGCCGTCGGCCGCACGAGCACGTTTGCCCTCTGCAACGTCACGCTCCCTTGGGCGCTGCGGCTGGCCAGCGGAGGGCTCGAAGCCGCGAAGAAATCGCCGGCGCTCGCTGCCGCGGTCAACGCGGTGGACGGAGAGCTGACCAACCAGGCTGTGGCGGAGACGTTTGGGCTGCCGTGGCGCGGGCTGGCGGCGTGAATCGTTGCCTCATGCAGACAGCCAGCTTACGCTGGCCGCTCGCCGGCGCCGTTGAGCGAGGCACACTCGGCGATTGGCCAAACCACCGCCCAGGCGAGCGGCCAGTGTAAAGCTGGCCGACTGGTCCGCGAGATTTCCGCGGACTGGCGTGATTCGTCAGCCGGCTTACGCCGGCCGCTCGCCGGGGCGGTGACGAGCACTTTGCGGTGGTTGATCAGTCAGTCCCTTTCAGGCGAGCGGCCAGCGTAAGCTGGCTGACCGACGCGCGAAACTCCCGCCGAGAACCTAAGAAGAGCCATGCCCCGCGCATTCGCCATCGCCGCGCATCCCGACGACATCGAGTTCCTCATGGCCGGCACGCTCTTGCTGCTCGGCCGGGCGGGCTACGAGTTGCATTATCTGAACCTGGCCGACGGCTGCTGCGGCAGCGCGCAGCACGATCGGGAGACCACAGCGGCCCTGCGGCTCGAAGAAGGGCGCCGCGCAGCCGCGCTCGCTGGCGCGGTGTTCCACGAGCCCTTGTGCCACGACCTCGAGATCTTCTACGACCGGCCGACGCTCGTGCGGCTCGCTTCGATCCTCCGCGAAGTTGCCCCCGAAATCCTGCTGGTGCATGCTCCCAGCGACTACATGATTGACCACGAGAACGCCTGCCGGCTCGCCGTCACGGCGGCCTTTGCTCGGGGAATGCCGAACTTTCCCGTGGGTCCGCCGCGGCCGCCGATCGATCAGCCGGTGACAATCTATCACGCCCAACCCTACGGCAACCACGATCCGCTCGGCGCGCCGGTGCGGCCGGGGCTGTTCGTCGACGTAGGATCCGTCATGGAGCAAAAGCTCGGCATGCTGGCCGAACACCAGAGCCAAAAGCGCTGGCTCGACGAAAGCCAAGGGCACGACTCCTATCTCGAAGTCTGCCGAGAACTCGCCCGCGAAGTCGGCCGCTGGAGCGGCCGCTACGAGTACGCCGAAGGCTGGCGGCGGCGCGTGCATCTGGGCTTCTGCGGGCCGGAGGCCGATCCAATGGCGGCCGCGCTCGCGCAATGCTCGGTTCGAGGGTAATGTTCGTTAGCGAGGGAACGCCGCAAATCACCCCAGCCGGGCGATTTCCGGGTAGTTCCACTTCAGCCACATCTTGGATCGCAGCGCCAAGTTCACGCCCCGCAGATGCAACTGCTCGAGCGCCGGCAATTGCTGCAACACGGCCAGCCCGACGCCGTGGATCGGAGTTTCGGAAAGATCGAGCTCGCGCAGGCCTTTGAACACATACAGCCGCTCGACGCCGGCATCCGTCACCTTCGTGCCTGCCAGATTGAGGCTGCGAAGGTTGCCGAGCAGATGGGCCTCACGGCTGAGATAGTCGATCAGCCGGTCGTCGTGCTGAGGACCGTGGAACTCGAGGCCCACCAGCCGCTCCATCACCTGGGCGAAGTCTTCGCCGATTTCTTGCTTGAGCCAATCGAGCTGCTCGACCTCCACGCGTCCGCCCCGCCGCTCGAGGTCCTGGCGAAACGCCTCTTGTGAAGCATACCGTTCCACCGAAGCAGCCAACCAGCGCGTGCGGCTCGCACTGAAGCGGGCATACTCGCTGGCCTTCTCGAAAGCCTCTTGAATGCGGCGGAACTCCGCGGGATCGCCGCCGCGGTCGGGATGAGCGTTGCGCACCTTGGCCAAGTAAGCCTGCTTCACGTCCTCTTCGTTGCAGGGGAGCAGCACGCCGAGCGTGACCAAGAATTCGGGGCGGCCGTCGGCCGACACAGGCTGCGCAGGAGTGGCCATGCAGTGACGATGTGAGGAGCGGGTAGACCGAGCGAAGTGTGACGCTCAAGTATAGGCCGCCGCCGCGCTACTTCGCCAGAAACACGTTCAAGGTCAGGTGAGCCTGTCCCTGATGATGCGGCTCGTGCCAGGCGATCACGTTCAGGGCGTCGCGCACGCGCCAGCCGCGCTGGGCCAGCGTGGGAGGAATCTCGTCGAGCCGGCTCTCGGGATAGTCGGCCAGGGTGGCCAACAGCTCGGCCCGCGCCCCGTCGAGAACCTGGCGAATCAGGTCGACGCCCGGCACATCGTCGTCGGGAGTGCTGCCGCCACGAAAGCGCGGCCAAAGATCGGCAAACCGGCCGGTTTTCTCTGGGGCCAGCCGCTCGGTGGCGAAGATGTCTTCGGTGACCGCGATGTGCAGCAACTGCCAGCCAATGTGTGCCCGGCCCGGTCCAGGGCGAAAGGCCAGCGCCGCCTGCGGGTCGGGCAGGCCGGCGATCTTGTCGAGCAATCCGAGGGTGCGCTGGCGATTGAAGTCGTAGGCGGGGCGGAGAACGTCGAGCGTAGCCATGGGGGCATCCGGCGAGAGGGAAAGAGTTCCCTGCCGTTGTACGATTCGGCGGTAGCCCCGGCTAGCCCGCTTGACGTGCTCCTCGTTCGCGCGGGCGGACCCGTGGAAGGGTCGCGCGAGGATCAGCCGCTTGGGGTTTACGCCGATCGCTCGCTTAGGCGCCGGACGGAACGTTCGCCGCGACATTCGCGGCGGGGGCCGATGCTGCGGGCGCTTGATGGAAGGCGTGGCCCATTTGGCCGGTCGAGTCGATGCGGCCCGTGGACGCCGCGGGCGCCGGCGTCGAGGACTCGATATAGGGGACGTACTTCACGCCGTCCTTGACGATTTCGGCCATGGCCATCGCCCCCTCGGGATCGCGCTCGAAACGCTCGAAGCTGTCCAGCGTTTTGCGGGCTTTCTCGTAGCTGGGGTCCACCAAGAGCGCCGCGCGGAAGCACTTCTTGGCCGCCTCCATGTCGTTTTTCGACGCATGGATGAAAGCCAAGTTGTATTGGGCGTCGGCCTCGCTGCCGGCCTGCCGGAACTGCTCCTGGGCTTCCTGCATCCGGCCCTGCTGCCCCAACACGAGCCCCAGGTTGTTGCGGAAGCGGGAGTTGCCAGGTTCGGCCTTCACGGCTTTGGCCAGCGCACTCTCGGCCTTGTTGAGCTGTCCTTGCAGATAAAAGCTGTAGCCGAGGTCGTTGAGGATCTCGATCTTGTCGGGCGCCAATCGCTGAGCTTCGGCGTAGTGGGCCTGCGCTTCGCGATGGCGTTTTTGGCGATCGAGCACGATCGCCAGGCGGTGGTGCGGCTCGTAGCGTTTGGGGAAATCGCGGACCAATCGCTCGTAGATCACCTTGGCTTCGATCGCTTTGCCGGCGTCCTCGGCCTTGATGGCGTTGCCCATCTCGACGGCGAAGGGGTCGGGCCGGCGGGCGATGGCGTTGAGCGTTTGCGACCAGTTCTTCGGCCCGCCCGTAAACGTCGAGCAACCGGCGGCGGCGCAGAGGGCCCAGCCGACCAACATCGTCGCCGCGGTGCGCTGCTGAAGGTTGGCAAGCATGGCCTGTCCCCGTGCTAGTGATTTCTTACTGGTCCGCCTGAGTTCACCGACCCTCGCCCTGCCCTCTCCCACGGGGAGAGGGTTTTGCTAGCGGAACATGCCGCCGTTGCCGCCAAAGCGTCGGCCGATGCCGCCGCCGTTGGAGAACGCGCCAAACAAGCTGTTGTAGTAGGCCCGCTCGCCTTCCATCGCCGTGAAGCCTTCGGCGAAGGAGCCAGCAATGACCACCCGCTCCTCTGATTGTTCGGCGCCGAGCCGCGCGAGCTGCTCGACGACCACGCGGCGTCGCTGCGCATCGAGTTCGGGGCGGCGGTTGTACTGCGTCTGCTCGATCACGACCGGAAACGGCACGTGCTCGAGCCGCAGCGCCACCTCTTGCAGTTTGTTCTTTGCCCCCGGCGTCAGATTCGGGGAGTCGCCCACGAAGTCGTGGTCGAAGAAGATGAAATCGGCGGCCTCAGCGTTGGTCTGCTGCGTCTCCCAGAAGGAGTCGGTCACCTGGCCGAGCGGGAACGGCCGGTCGAACGGCGGCCCCACCACGGTGTTCCAGGCGCAGCCAGCCCCATTCAAGAGGCCGACGGCCAACACGGCGCCCACCGCGGCCTTGGCCCAGCGTCCCCAACCGGTTCGCAGTTCGCGTTTCATGTGCATCCCCTCGAAGTGGGCCCGCTCTCGGCAGGCCATGCGTACGCTTTGTTCTGGTAGGGTCCGCGCTCGCGGACCGGCTGTGATCGTTGCTGTTCAGGTCCCTACGGCGGCTACTGCCCGTGGCCGAAGGGGCCCGAGATCATGGCCGGGCCGCCCCCTTGGTAGCGCTGGTGCAGGGCCGGCCAGACCGTGCTGCGGTTCTCCCGCGTCGGCAGGCCTTCCAGGTGCCCCAGGTAGAATTCCAGGTCGGTCGGCTCCGTGACGTCGAAGCCCGGCAGCGGCGGGACCTCTTCGGGCTCCATCGGCTGCACCAACTCCGGAGTGACCAGGATGATCAACTCCGTTTCGCTGCGGGTAATCGAGCGACGTCCGATGATGTTGTTGATGAAGGGAATGGTCCCCTTGCTGTTGGCCGTCATCGAGTCGGAGAGCAAGCCGCCGATGGCCAGCGTTTGCCCTTCCCGCATCTCGACCGTGGTCCGCACGGCCCGCGTATTGAGCGAGGGAATTCCGTTCACGCTCATGTCGGAGTTGATCTGGCTGAACTCGG
>JAXMBI010000036.1:0-57712 GCA_046349955.1 Pirellulales bacterium
GGCCTCGTAGAGCCGCGTCTTGAGCACGCGGAGCGCCTTGGCGAAGTTCTTGTGCTGGCTCTTCTCGTCCTGGCAGGAGACGACGATGTTCGTCTCGTAATGCGTCAGGCGAATGGCCGAGGCCGTTTTGTTCACGTGCTGGCCGCCGGGGCCGCTCGCGCAGAAGATGTCTTTGCGGTAGTCGTCGGGCTTGAGTTCGATTTCCACGTCTTCGGGTTCGGCCATCACCGCCACGGTGGCGGCCGAGGTGTGGATGCGTCCCTTGGTTTCGGTCTCCGGCACCCGCTGCACGCGGTGCCCGCCGCTTTCGTACTGCAATTCGCGGTAAGCGCCGTCTCCCTCGATGCCCAGGATCACTTCCTTGAAGCCCCCCAGCTCGGTGCCGGAAAGTTCGAGCACTTCGACCTTCCAGCCGCGGGACTCGCAGTGGTGCTTGTACATCTCGTAGAGATCGCGGGCGAAGAGGGCGGCTTCGTCGCCGCCGGTGCCGGCGCGGATTTCCATCACGCAGCGCGCCCGGGTGGAGTCTTCGCCGCCGACAGTCGCGTCGAGCAGTTCGTCCCAGTAGGCCTCGCGTTGGCGGCGCAGCTCAGGCAGCTCGGCCTCGGCCAATTCACGCAGATCGGAGTCGTGCCCTTGGACCATCGTCACCGCCTCGGCGATCTCACGGTTGAGATCCTTGAAGCGGCGGTACTTGGTGGCCAGCTTGGCCAGCGAACCGTGCTCGCGCGCAGCGGCGGCCATGCGGCCCGAATCGGAGAGGACCGTGGGATCGACGAGCTGCTTTTCCAGCTCCTCGAATCGCGTCAGCTTTTGTTCGAGCAGGTCGCGCATGGGAATCGCTCAGGGCTTCGGCCAAGAAACCTGACAGCCGGCGCCGTTTGCCAGCAGGGCAACCAAGCTCCGGCGACGGCACCAGCGCCGTCGCGGCCGACGTGCCTGCGGAACGACCGCCGAGCGCAGGCTGGGCGCACTAGCGATCCCGCAGGCGTCGCCCGACAGAAACGGCGCGCCAGGTGCGCCGCTAGGAGGCCTCGGCAGGCTTCTTGCCCTTCTTGAGGCTCGAGTAGCCCGACTGGGCGAACTTGGTCTTGAACTTCTCGATGCGGCCGGCGGTGTCGATGAACTTGAGCTTGCCGGTGAAGAAGGGGTGGCAAGCGCTGCAAATATCGACCTTCAGCTCAGGGCGTGTGCCGCCCGTGGTGAAGCTGTTGCCGCAGCCACACTTGACCACGGTCTCGAAGTACTTGGGATGAATGTCTTTTTGCATGGTCTCGGCTCTCCGTAAACCATCAATCATAGAGCCGGCCGAACGCGGAGGCAATGCCGCCGAGCGCGGCGATTCGTTCCCGCCGGGAGTGGCTGCCTGCAATCCCAACCGTTGCTTAGGCTTACCCCTGCGGCCGCCACCGGCTAGGGCACAGTTTCGGCGCGGGCTTGGGTGGCCGCGGCCGCCGCCAGCGCCAGCCAGCCGACGATGAACGCCATGCCCCCGATCGGCACGATCGCCCCGAGCACTTTGATCTGTGTAAACGCCAGAGCGTAAAGCAGGCCCGAAAAGACCACGATGCCGAACAGGAAGCAGGCCCCAGCCGCCGTGGCCCGCCGCGATGGGCGGCGCTCGGCCCACAGGCCCACCACGACGAGCGCGAGCGCATGGTACATCTGGTACCGCACGCCGACCTCGAAGATCTCGAGCTGCCGCGCGTCCCAAACGCCGCTCGACACGCGATCGCGCAAGAAATGCGCTCCAAACGCGCCCAGCGCCACCCCCAGCGCGCCCAAGCCCGCGCCAATGGCGATCCAGCGGCTCCCCGTCACGAAGCGTCTCCCTGCTGAACTCGGAACGGACTAGCGCTCGAACACGAACACCGGCATCGCCAGCAACACGCGCTCGCGCCCCAGCATGTCGAGCTGCACGAGGGCGGCCCGGATTGCCTTGGTGCGGGCAGGGTCGAGCCCCGTCAAGAGCGGCAACGCCGCTTCGAGCAGCGGGCTCGTGCGCACCGCCGGCGAGGCCAACTCGATGTCGACCCCTTCGTCGCGCTCGCCCCCGATGTCCTCGAACAGCACCTCGAGGAAGTTCTTGGGCTGCGGCTCGATCCGCACTTCGTAGTCGGTGAGCTTGGCTTCGCCGGCCACGTGGGCCAGGGCGTCGGACAACGTGCCGATGCGGTCGACCAAGCCCAGCTCCAGGGCCTGCTGCCCGGTGTAGACGCGGCCGCCGGCCAGATCGTCGAGGTCCTTCTTGAGCCGATTGCCGCGGATGGCGAGCACGTGCCCCTTGAACACGCCATAGATCTCGTCCATCCAGCGCTGCATCTTTTGCCGTTCGGAGTCGCTGAAGCCGTTGTCGCCTCCCAGTAGGCCGGCGTTCGTGCCGCGGGCATACGACTTCCAGCCGACGCCGATCTTGTTCCAGAGCTCGGTGGTGGCGAACTTGCCGCCCACCACGCCGATCGAGCCGGTGATCGTGCTCTTGTCGGCGAAGATCGTGTCGGAGGCGCAGGCCACGTAGTAGCCGCCGCTGCCGGCCACGTCGCCCATGGAGACGACGAACGGCTTCTTGGCCTTCACGCGGCGCGTGGCGTCAAGAATGATCTCGCTCGCCGTGGCGGAACCGCCAGGGGAGTTCACCCGCAGGACGACGGCCTTCACCTTGTCATCGGCGGCCACCTTGTCGAGCGCCTTGCGGAGCGGCGTGCTATAGGCGCCTTCGGAGCCGCCGAAGGGGCTGACCACCGCGTCGCCGAGCGAAATCGCGCCATCGACATAGACGATGGCGATCGAGTCTTTGCCGGAGGCCTTCTTCTTGGGGCCTTGGAGGATCTCGGCCCAGAGCTTGAAGCCGGCGAACGGGCTCGAAAGGTCGAGCTCCGGCCCCTTCTTCTTGGCGTACTTGGTGTCGAGCTTGGCGTCTTCGCCGAACTTGGCTTTCAGGTCAGCGACGAAGTCTTGGCGGAACTGCACGGCGTCGATCAGCCCCAGTTCCTTGGCCGCGGCCGCCGTGTAGGGGCCGCCGTCGATCCAGAGCCGAGCTTCGGCGGCCGACTTGCCGCGCCCCTTGGCGATTAACTCGATGTCCGTCTGGTAAAGGCTGTCGAGCAGCCAGTTCTGCATCTCCTCGGCCTCAGCGCTCGGGGCGCTGCGCATGAACATTTCTGCGGCGCTCTTGTACTTGCCGCAGGTCAAAAAGTCGGGCCGCACCCCCACGCGATCAAGCAGGCCGCGGAGATAGGGGGACGAGCCGAAGAGCCCCGTGAGCCACAAATCTCCGGTGGGCACCAGGCTGATCTTGTTCGACCCGGCTACGAGCACGTAGCCGCCGGTTTGCAGCCCGTCGGCGTGGACGTGAACCTCTTTGCCGGCGGCCTTGAATGCGTCGAGCGCCTGACGGACCTCCTCGAGCTGCGCAGGGCCCATGCCTGGGCTCTCGAGCAAGAGCGCGATTGCCTTGACCTGCGGGTCCTTGCGGGCTTTGTCGAGCCGCTCGATCAGGGTCTTGAGCGATTCGCCGGCGGCGCCGCTGAAGAGGTCTTCGCCGCGCGGGGCTTCGCCCACGGCGCCGTTGAGGTGAAAGACAGGGATCACCACCTTGTCGGCCGCCTTCTTCTCGGCCGCCTTTTTGGCGTCTTCCTTCTTCTTGGCTTCCTCTTGTTTGGCTGAGTCCTTCGACTCGTCCTTTTTCTTCTCGGGTTCCTGCTTTTGTTCCGGCTTCGGCGCGTCGGACTTTTTCTGTTCCGCTTGAGCCGCGGCCGGATCCTCGGCCCGAACAGCAAACGCGGGGAACACGAGACCCAGGGTCAGCAACAGCGCGGCGGCGCGACGTACCCACACAGACATGGCTCAGCGTTCTCCGAACAGGGTTGGCACAGGGGCAGGAAAGGAACCGGGCAAGAGAGCATTCGCATGGGCGGGCGATAAATCTTATTCGACCGCTCAGGTCCACCACAATCAAGCGATAGGCCGAAGGTCGACCCGGTGCGCGGAACCTGGCTGCGGAAAGGCTTGCGTTCGAGCCGGGTTCGCACGAATCTTATGCACAGCATGCTGGCATCGTGGGCAAGCAGCAGGGGCTCTCCCCGGTTGCCGATCCGCAAGGAATCCGTAAGACTATTGTGCAAAAGAGCTTGCGCGATTCTCGCGGAATTCTGGCATATTTCGTGCAATTCACTCAAGTTTATGCACCCCCGCGTTGGGGGGCTACAGGCGATTTTGTTCAGGAGCTTTCCCTTGAGCGGTAGTACTGCGCGTCTTCAGGCGGTGTCGGCGGTTACGAACTATAAGCCGATTTCCGAGCCGTTGAACTTCGTCGACACCCCGGCCAACGAGCTGTTCGGGGCCAATGTCTTCAACCTGACCGAAATGCAGGCCCGCCTGCCCAAGCCGGTCTTCAAGTCGCTCAAGCGGACGATCGAGACGGGTGAGAAGCTGGATGCTTCGGTGGCCGACATCGTGGCTTCGGCCATGAAGGATTGGGCCATCGAGAAGGGGGCCACTCACTATGCCCACGTCTTCTATCCCCTGACGGGCCTGACCGCCGAGAAGCACGACAGCTTCCTGGTGCCAGAGAGCGCCGGCGGAGCGGTGGCCGAGTTCTCGGGCAAGCAGCTCATCCAGGGCGAGCCCGATGCATCGAGCTTTCCTTCGGGCGGCATCCGCGCCACGTTCGAAGCCCGCGGCTACACCGCTTGGGACGTGACGAGCCCGGCCTACATTCTCGAGAACCCCAACGGCACCACGCTGTGCATTCCCACGGCGTTCGTCTCTTGGACGGGCGAGGCGCTCGACAAGAAAACGCCCGTGCTGCGTTCGATGCAGGCGTTGAACAAGCAGGCCCAGCGGATTCTCAAGCTGTTCGGCCACTCCGATCCGGGGGCGATCTTCGCCACGGCCGGCGCCGAGCAGGAGTACTTCCTCATCGACCGCAACTTCTTCTTCGCTCGACCCGACCTGCTCAACGCCGGGCGCACCCTGTTCGGCGCGAAGCCCCCCAAGGGCCAGGAATTCGAAGACCACTACTTCGGCGCCATCCCCGATCGCGTGCTGGCTTGCATGCTCGATAGCGAGCGTGAGCTCTATAAGCTCGGCATTCCGGTGAAGACCCGGCACAACGAAGTGGCCCCCGCGCAGTACGAGATCGCCCCGATCTACGAGAGCGCGAACATCGCCACCGACCATCAGCAGCTCGTGATGCTCACCCTCAAAAAGGTGGCGCAGAAGTACGGCATGGAATGCCTGCTGCACGAGAAGCCCTTCGCCGGCGTCAATGGCTCGGGCAAGCACCTGAACTGGGCCCTGGGCGGGTCCAAGGTCGGCAACTTGCTCGACCCGGGCGACACCCCGCACGAGAACGCCCAGTTCTTGGTATTCTGCGCCGCGGTGATTCGCGCGGTCCACAAGAACGCCGCGCTCCTCCGGGCCGTGGTGGCCTCGGCCGGCAACGACCATCGCCTGGGGGCGAACGAAGCCCCGCCGGCGATCATCTCGATCTTCTTGGGAGATCAGCTCACGGGCGTGTTCGAGCAGCTCAAGAAGGGAACCAAGGCCACAACCTCGAATCCTGGCTACCTGACCGTCGGAGTCGATACCTTGCCGGCCCTGCCGAAGGATGCAGGCGACCGCAACCGCACGAGCCCGTTTGCCTTCACCGGCAACAAGTTCGAGTACCGCGCGGTTTCCTCGAACCAGTCGATCGCCGGTCCGCTCGTCGCGCTCAACACGATCGTGGCCGAGTCGCTCGACCACATCGCCACCGAGCTGGAAAAGGCCACCGGCGGCGACGCCTCGAAGCTCAACGCCGCGGTGCAGAAGCTGCTCATGCAGGTCATCACCGATCACGGCGCGATCATCTTCAACGGCAACAACTACTCGGAAGAGTGGCACAAGGAAGCTGAAGCCCGCGGCCTGCCGAACCTGCGAACCACGATCGACGCCTTGCCGGTGCTGACCAGCAAGGAATACGAGTCGATGTTCGAGAAGTACGGCGTGCTCACTCCCCGCGAGCTGCACAGCCGTCAGGAAATCTACCTGGAGCAGTACTGCAAGGTGATCAACACCGAGGCGCTGCTCACCGTCGAGATCGCCAAGACGCTGATCTACCCGGCCGCGATTCGTTACCAAGGGGAGTTGGCCGGCACTTGCGCCAACCTCAAGGCGATCGGCCGTCAGCCCGACACCAAGACCCTCGACAAGGTGACGAACCTGATCGAGGGGCTCGAGAACGGCATCATCGACCTCGAACGCTGCCTGGGCCACGAAGGAGGGCACGGCGTCTTGGCCGAGGCCAAGCACTTCTGCCAAAAGGTGGTGCCCGCCATGCTGCTCGTGCGGAAGTACGCCGACGAGTTGGAAGGGATCGTGGCCGACGACCTGTGGCCGCTGCCCACCTACCAGGAGATGCTGTTCATCAAATAAGTTCCGCCCCAGCGGACTTTTGCAGCCAGGCTCGGCCCCGTGACCAGCCTGGCGCACCGCTAATGCTCCGCCGACCCCTGGCTCGTGCTCCTGCGGGCCAGGGGTTTTTTTGCGCTGTGCGAGTGAGGGGATCAGTCGGCCGGCTTACGCCGGGCCGCTCGCCTTAGACGGTGCTCGGCGAGCGGCCTGGCGTAAGTCGGCTGACAGGAGCAGGCGAGGCCCTTATCCCAACTGCCAGAGCGCCATCTTCAGCGAATCGCCCAGCCGCTTGTTCACCCCCAGCACCGCCGCCGGCTCGAAGCCGCAGTGGACCATGCAGTGCTCGCAGCGGGGGTCTTTGCCGCGGCCCAGCTTGTCCCAGTCGGTGAGTTGCACCAGATCGTTATAGGTCTTGTGGTGCTGGTCGGTGATCAGGTAGCAGGGGCCCTTCCAACCGCGCACGTTCCGCGTGGGGTTGGCCCAGGCGGCGCACTTGAGATCGCGCTCGCCGCGGAGGAACTCTTGGTAGATCGGCGAGAGGCTGAGCTTGAAGCCGCGGAGCAGCCGCTTGGCCTCCTTGAACTTGGCATGCACGTCGTCGCGCGTCATGAAGAGCTGCTGCGCGCCCGCCGGGTTCGTGTCTTGCACCGCCTGGTAGCCATAGGCCGGCGAGATCATGAAGCCGTCGACGCCGAGCTCCGTGAGGTAGGCCAACAGCACGGCGATTTCGTGCATGTCGGTCTCTTTGTAGATCGTGGTGTTCGTGCAGACCAAAAAGCCGGCGGCCTTGGCGGCCTTAATCCCTTCGATCGCCTCGGCGAACACGCCTTCACGCTCGACGGCCAGATCGTGGCTCTTTTCCATGCCGTCGAGATGGACGTTCCAGAAGAAGCTGCTCGTGGGCCGGAACTCGGCCAGCTTCTTGCGGGTGAACATGCCGTTGGTGCAGAGGTAGATGTGTTTGCCGCGTTCGAGAATCTTGGCCACCAGCTCCTCGATGCCGGGGTAGATCATCGGCTCGCCGCCGCAGAGGCTCACCACCGGCGCCCCGCACTCGTCGACCGCCGCCAGGCACTCGTCGATCGAGAGCTTGGTCTTGATCGTCTGGGCATACTCGCGAATTCGCCCGCAGCCCGTGCAAGTGAGGTTGCAGGCGTGCAGCGGCTCGAGCATCAGCACCAAGGGGAACCGCCGTTCGCCGCGGAGCTTCTTCTTGAGCAAATAGCCGGCCATCTTGCTGGTCAGCGAGATCGGAAAACGCATGGAAACTCCTTTTCCAGTTTGGCCGGCGGGCGGCTCGGCGTAAGCCGGCCGACTGGGTCGCGGTCCGGCGGTCGGGTCAGCCGGCTTACGCCGGCCGCTCGCCGAAGCGCATCCGGCCTGCCAGGCAATTCTCAGCGTCGAGGGAAAGCCACTTCGGCCAAGCTCCGCGCGGTCTCGTCGGCCTCGTCGAGCGCGGCGCCCACGGCCGTAGCCCAGCGCGAAAGCGCCATTAGGGGGAAATAAATGCGATACCAGTGGTACTTCAAGTAGAACACGCGCGGGAAGCCCGTGCCGGTGTACTCGGGCTCGTCCCACGAACCGTCGCTCTTCTGGCGGCTCAGTAAAAAGCGAATGCCGCGGGCGGTGGCCGGATGCTTGTGCAGCCCGGCGGCCGTGAGCCCCATCACGGCCCAGGCCGTTTGCGAGGGGGTAGGGTTGCCCTGGCCGCGGAGGGTGGGGTCGTCGTAGCTGGCGGGCGTTTCGCCCCAGCCGCCGCACGGTTGCTGATAAGCCAACAGCCAGTTGGCCCCGGCCACGATCGCCGGATCGTCGGCCGGCACGCCGACCGCCGTGAGCCCCAGGATCACTTCCCAGGTGCCGTAGATGTAGTTCACGCCCCAGCGGCCAAACCAACTGCCGTCGGCCTCCTGCGTGCGCCGCAGGTAGGCGACCGCCCGGTCGATGACCGGATCGCCCAGTCGCCGGCCCGCGTCTCCCAGCGCCTCGAGCACGCGCCCCGTAAGGTCGGGGGAGCTCGGGTCGATCATCGCGTTGTGATCGGCAAAGGGGACGTGGCAGAGGAACTCGGCGGTGTTGTCCTTGTCGAAGGCGCCCCAGCCGCCGTCGCGATTCTGCATCGCTTCCATCCAGCGGCTGCCGCGCTCCACCGCCGCGGCCGCGCGATCGGCCAAATCGGCCTTGCCGCGGGCCTGGGGCACGGTTGCGGCCGTGGTGTCAACGACCAGACGGAATCCCGGCGGCAGCGCCTTATCGCGCCGCGCGCCATGAAAGTGCGCGTGCAGCGCCATGCTCACCATGGCGGTGTCGTCGAGATCGGGGTAGAAGTCGTTGGCGTGCTCGAAGCACCAGCCGCCGGGCTCGGCTTGCACATTGTGAGACCAGTCGCCGCGGCGGCGCACTTCCTTGCCCACCAGCCACTGGGCGGCCTTGCCGAGAGCCGGATGGTCGGCCGCCAGGCCGCTTTCGGCCAACGCCCTGACCGTGATGGCGGTGTCCCAGACCGGGCTTTTGCAGGGCTGCAGGCGGGCGGTTTCCTCGTCTTCGATCACCAGCCCCTGCAGCCGCTCCTGGCAGTATTGCATTTCAGGGCTATCGTCGCGGTAGCCCAGGCAGCGGAGGGCGACGATGCTCCAAACCATGGGAGGAAAGATCGCGCCCAGGCCGTCGCTTCCGTCGAAGCGCTCGACCATCCAGTCGCGGGCCGTCCGCAGGGCGCGCTTCCGCAGCGGTGTGAGCCGGTGGTGCTGCGCGAACTTGAACGTGCGGTCCATGAAGCGGAAGAAGCGGTCCCAAGCGCGGGGGCCGAGGCCCGAGGCGAGGCCGGGGCAGCGCGTCGGCCGCCACTGGTGCGGCGGCTTCAGGAACAGTTCGCTGATGCCGAGCCGCGGATCGATCTGCGTGACGGGCCGGTGGGCCGACATAATCGAGAGCGGCACCAAGATCGTGCGCGACCAGGAACTGATCGAGTAGAGATTCACCGGTGCCCACTTGGGGAGCAGCAGGAACTCTGGCGGCACCGCGGGGCACTGGTCGTAGGAAATCTGGCCAAGCAGCGCCAGATAGAACCGCGTGAAGCTGTTTACCGCGTCGGCGCCGCCGTGCCGCAAGATCGCCTTGCGGGCCCGCTCCATCGGCTCGCTGCTGGGATCGTGCCCCGTGAGCTTGAGGGCGAAGTAACCCTTCACGCTCGCGCTGATCTCCACGGGGCCGCCGGGATAGATCGCCCAGCCGCCGTCTGTGCGCTGCTGCTCGAGCAGGTAACGGGCGCACTTCATGCCGAGCGGGCTGCGATGCTGGCCGAGATAGGCCAAGAGGAGCAGATATTCGCTCTCGAGAATCGTGTCTCCCTCGAGCTCCCCTTCCCAATGGCCGTCGGCATGTTGCTCGGCGAGCAGCCACTGCCGCGTGAGCAAGATCGACCGCCGCAGGGGTCCGGCCAGGCGATGGTAGGTGGGAAAGCCGCTGGCGGGCGACGCGGGCGAATCTTCGGCCGGCCCTTCCAAGGGCGCCACGCGGACGTGCCGGATCGACTTCATGAGGTCATATCCCTAAGCGGTTGCCGCCGTCTTCCCTGACGGCCGACGCTCGAATCGCGCGGGAACGAGTTCGAGGGCCAAAGCTTATGCAAACTGCCAGCGCCGGGCAACCTCAGTCAGTTTGCACACCGGTGGACGAACCGTGAGACTGCGCGGCCCAGGAAGAACGCGCGGTCGGGGTCAACTTTGCAGCCACGAAAGCGGCCGCCGAACCGCTCTCTCAGCCCGGCAGCAGCAGGCGTGCTAGCAGTCCGCGTGGCAGATCAGGAGCGAGAAACCGCCGCGGCGCCCCCAGAGCATCGAACACGGCTTCTGCCGCGAGATAGCCGCTGCGGACGGCGCCTTCCATGGTCGCCGGCCAGCCGGTGGCCGTCCAATCACCAGCTACGAACACGCCCGGCGCTGTGGTGCGCTGTGTCGGGCGCAGTGTTTCACAGCCCGGAGCGGTGGAGAAGACCGCCTCGGGTTCGGTGACGACCCGCCCACGCAGCAGCTGGGCTGCCGCGGCCGCGGGAAACACCGCGCGGAGGTCGGCGGCGACTTCGGCCAAAATGTCTTCCTTGCTGCGCCCCGCGAGCGCCTGGGACGCACTGATCACCACCTGGTGGTAGTACTCGCGGGTCGCGCCCTCGGACGTCGCAGGGCTCTCGCTGGCTGTCTCCTCGTCGCTCCGGTTGAACAGCCACTGGCTGAGCCGCCCCAAAATCACCGCGTGCGGCAGGTTGGTGAGCGGACGGTCGAACCACAGGTGGACCCCGGTGATCGGCGCGGCCGGCCAATCGGCAAGCGCCGCCGTCCAAGGCAACTGGCTCGCGAGAGCAGCGTCGAAGAGAGTCCCCGCTTTCCGCCAAGGGACCGCTACGATGACGGCGTCGAAGGTCTCGCGAGTTGCGTCGGCGAACGTGACCGCGGGGCGCCCTTGATCGCACGCTACCTGTGCCACGCGCATTCCGCACCGCAGCTCGACGCCCCGCGCTCCGAGCCAGGCGGCCAGCCGCGTTCCAAACAGCTCCGCCAGCGGCCGCCGCGGCACGCGCACGCGGTAGGCCCCGCGGGCAGCCATGAAGCCGTCGACGAACACCTTGCGTGCCGGCGACAACGCCACGCGATCGAGCGTGTCGCCCAGGGCGCTCACCAGCACCGGGCTCCAGAAGAACTCGATCGCACGCGGCGACTGACCACGCGCGTGCAGCCAGGCGAGCATGGTTGGCTCGACGACCGTTTCGTTGTAGCGCCAGCGCGCCAACCGCCACAAGGCGCTCGCGATGCCGAGCCGCTCTCGCCACGACAAATAATCGAGCTGCAGCAGGGCGGGCCCCAGGTGCAGCGGCGCCGGCAGCCAGCGGCTGGCCCGCAAGGTGCGCATGGGCCCGGTCGGCGGGAAGAAGTAGAGGGTGTCGTCGAGCCGAAACTCGCTCGCGAGCCCTGCCCGCCGGCAAAGATCGTCGAGATTCGTGCAGCAACCCAGGCTGACATGCTGGCAATGGTCGATCAGCTCGTCGCTGGTCGGGTCGCGATAGGAGGCCGCGCGGCCGCCAAGCTGCCGCCGGGCTTCGAACAGTGTGACCTGAGCCTGCGTGTCGCACAGCGCAGCCGCCGCCGCAGAGCCGGCCAATCCGCCGCCGACGATGGCCACTCTGGGGCGTTCTCGACTCGTAGAGGTCAAGCGCTCCGCTCCGCTCGGGCTTGCCGTTCGGCGAGGTAGGCCTCGACGAACGCTTCGTCGCGGAGCTCTTGGGCCAGGTCATCGGCCAATGCCCTGAACAGCTCGCCGTAGGCCGCCCGCGTCGACGCCGGATCACTCTCCGCGGCGCCGCACGCCGGCAGTCGCTGCCGCCAGCGGAGCGAGTGGAGCAGCTTCGACCGCAGGAAATCGAAGGCGTCGAGCGCCGGGGGGAACATCACGCCGATCGCGAGCGAAATCGAGGCCTCGCGCGAGGCGGCTTTGTGCCAGTAGCCGGCCGGAATGTAGAGCCAGTCTCCCGCCGAGAGCTCGCACCGCGCGAGCGGCATGATCTCGCGCTCGTAGGCCATGTCGGCCGGCAACGTTTCTTCGAGCGGCCAAGGGTTCACGGTGTTCTTCCGCAGCGAATACTCCTTGCGCCCCGCCGTCTGCACGATGAACACGTCCTCGGCGTCGTAATGCCAGTCGAAGCCGAACTGATCGGCCGGCGTGCAGTAGAGATGAACGTCGACTGGCGCCGCGAAGTCGCGCGCGAAACCGGCGGCGAGCGCGGTGAGCTCGGGATGATGCCGCTCGGCGTGACGCACGAGCAGCGTGTACCCGTCGTCGTGCGGGGCGCGCCAGCCCTCAGGCGTCGTGGGCCGAGGCCCTTCCCAACGCCGGCCTTGCCGCACGATCAGGGCGTCGGCCGAGGGCTCGGTCAGAATTCGGCTGGCGGTTTCCCAATCGCCGAACTGCGCGAGCGCCCGGGCGCCGCCTGCCTGCGCGTAGGGGAGCCGAAACAAGTGCCCCTCGAGGAACTCAGCGGCCGAACGATCGCCCAACAGCAACGCGAGAGCCATGCAAAGGCCAGACGAACGAAGGCATACGGTTCGATCAGGGAGGTTCGAACGCGGGTGCAGTTCGAAGTCGAAGATCGCCGCAGGACATCCCGGCGAGGCTCCGGACAACGCGTCCCACCGCACGCGTTCTCCGCGGGCGACCTCGCCGGCCCACTCGGCAAGCTGCGCCGCCGACAAGCCCCAATCATAGGAATTCCGGTCGCTTTCGCCCACTGTCACGCCTGAGAACAGCTCGCGCGCCCGCTCGGCATGCCGCTGCAGGCCGGCGGGCCTCCCTTCGCGCAGCTTCACCCCGGCGGCCGCCAGCTTGATGAGCCCCTTGAGAAAATCGGCGGCGGGGCCGGTTCGTCCGGCGGCGTGCCAGAGCCCCTCCCAAACCTCGTGCGCTTCCCAATAGCAGCCGGCGTTGAAGAGATCGACACCCCAGAGGAACGACTGCTGAGCGCTTCGTTCTATCGGCTCGGCCTCCGCGGGCCTAGGGCTTTGCCCCGGCACATGCGTTTGCGCAGGCAACGGGCGAGCTGGAACGTAGCGTGGCATGGAGAGGGAAATGGAAGCGTGCGTCTTACCCCAGCTCTGTAGCTAAGGATCAGGGCCGAGCGTTACACGGCGACGGTGATTCCCCCTTGCTTGTTAGCTGACTTCCGCTTGGCGACCGTGACCGTGATCTCTACATGCTGGCCGAGTGCATTGAGGAAGCGAAAGAGGCGTTCCAAGCTATAGCCTTCGACGCGTCCGCGAACCAGGGCCGAAACCTTGGGCTGATCGAGGGAGAGCAACTGGGCAGCGCGGGCCTGCGTGAGCTTGCGCTCGCCGATCAAGTCGCGAATCCTCTGCACTAACTCTGCTTTGGCGAAAGCCAAATCCGGGTTGGGAATCGAGAGGTCGGCGAAAACGTTGCCGCTACTGGGTTCCACTCGAATTCCGGTCGTCTTCTTCGTGCTGCTGCTCCTTCCACCGGGCATAGTGCGCCTCCGCATCTTTCAAGCGATTACGTATCTTTGCCATGTCCTCGACGGGCGTCTTGATGCCCGACTTCGACTTCTTCTGGAAAGCGTGCAACACATACACCAGTTCTGCGAAACGGACTGTGTAGACGGCGCGGAAGGCGTTGCCTTCGTCGCTTTCAACGACCTCGAGAACCCCTGCCCCACGAAACCCCCGTAGCGGCTTCGCATCGGGGTGCTTATCGCCTCGCTGGGCGTCGAACAGCGCTTGCCCGAAAACGGTTCGGACCGCTTTCGGAAACCGCCGCAGGTCTCGCAAGCTGGATCCGACCCAGACGAGCGGCTTCGTTTTCCTCGGCTCATCGTCCGCCGCCATGACCATTATGCCTTTTTTGGCATGTGAGGGCAAGTTGTTCGGCGAGTTCTTTCACCCATTGTCCGGCCCTCAGGCGGAAAGCGTCGTGAGCCGTTTACGCTCCTTCCCCCCGCGGCACGATCAGCACGCTGCCGCCGTAGTCCTGCTCCTGGCCTTCCTCCTCCTCTAGGATGGGCTGGCCGTTCTCGTCGAACCGCACGTCGGCCTGGGCCGTCTTGCGGCGGGCGAGTTCCACCAGGTGGTCGTACACCTGCTTACGGTCGGCCTCGTTCAGCGCGCTCACGGCCGTGGCCACTTCGCCCAGGTAGCGGAGGAACGTGTTGCGGCGTTCCCCTTCCTGCTTCACCTTGAGCCGCTTCCGCAAGTACATGCCCAGCTTGCGGCCGACGGCTTGCAGCCCCAGGCGGATTTCCTTCTGAATCTCCGGATAACTGGCGACCGCTTCCTTCGACTCGCTCGTGAAGGGGACCCAGACGCTGGCCACGTGTACGAGCACGGTGATCGGCCCCGAGGGCAGCCCGCCGCGGCTCTGCTGCAGGCCATAGGCCCGCCAGTTCGTGGCGGCCACCGTTTGCGTGATCACGCAGGCGCCGGGCTGAAACTGCAGCGGCACGCGATTGGCGTACCGGAGCATGGTCATCGTCTGGCCGTCTTCCAGGTTGACGCTCTTCATTGCCGCGTGCAGGGCGGTCGACTCCGTCCCCTTCACGCGGCCTGGCGAGGTTCGCGGGCCGATGCCGGCCTCCTTGATGATCTTGTCGGCCGCGTCAGGGCCGAGGCCGGCGAAGGTGGTCGTAAGGAACTGCCGCAGCGTGCGGGCATCGCTTTCGCCGAGCAACTCGTTGAGCGTGTCGAGCGGTACCTTGTGGCTGGCGGGGGCGCCCCCCCAGGCGAGCGCCGTTTCGATCTGAAACGGATTGCCGCGGTAGACCGACGGCGGGCGCGTGGCCGCGGCATAGAACTCGCCGGGGACCACTTGGTGCAGCCCCTTGAGCAGCAGTTCCTCGCCGATCGGCACGATGCAGTCGGTGGCCGGCGGCGGCAGCTTGGTTTGCTGGATCGCCTGGTAGATGGCGTCGGCCTCGCGCTGGCCGATCTTCCGCACGCTTGCTCGCGTGCTCACATTCGCCGTCTCGCAAATCTTACGGGCAGCGGACGAACTGGTGCGTGAAAAGCTGGAGGTGAGGAACTGCGAAATCGTCGGCGCGTCGGAATCTTTGAGCATCGTGACGAGCCGGCCGAGCTCGACGCCGTAGGGGTGCGGCTTGATCTCCTGCGGCTCAGGCGGCAGCGTTTCGGCGGAGCGCGTGTAGTCGAAGCTCCCCCCTTCGGGATCGAGATAGTGGATCGTGACGTGGGGGTTGGCGATCGCGGTTTGCTGCAAGTACTCGTCGACGCTGCCGCGGCCGCGCTGATATTTGGCCTCCAGCTCGATCGTCACCCGCGTGCCGTGGTCGACCTCGGTCCACTCGATGCCGTGCTTGGCAATGTAGTCGCGCCCCGCCTGGCTGGGCGGAATGTCGACCCCTTCGCCGCGGCCGTTCAGAATCTCAGGCTTGTTCTTCTTGGTGTCGATCTGAATTTCGTAGTAGTGCGTCGGCTTGCCGCGCGAGATCTTCGAGAGGATCTTCACCGGCTTGCCGGTGGTCAGCACGCCGTACATGCCGGCGGCGCTGATGCCGATGCCTTGCTGCCCGCGGCTCATCCGCAGGCGGTGGAACTTGGAGCCGTAGAGCAGCTTGCCGAAGATCAGCGGGATCTGCTTCTTGACGATGCCGGGGCCGTTGTCCTGAATGCCCACCTTGAAGCGGTTGGGCCCCGTGGCTTCGATGTGGACCCAAATCTCGGGAAGGATGCCGGCCTCTTCGCAGGCGTCGAGCGAGTTGTCGACCGCTTCCTTCACCGTGGTCAGCAGGGCCTTGCGGGGGTTGTCGAAGCCCAGCAGATGGCGGTTCTTGGCAAAGAACTCGCTGACCGAAATGTCGCGCTGGCTGGCCGCCATGCTCTGCGCGTTGGCGCGGCGGCGGCCGGCGGGCTTGCCGTTGGCGGCGGCGTCCATGGAGGGGTCCTCGTCGTCCGCGGCGGTCTCGTCGGCCGCCGACTCCGCCTGCGAGGCGAGCTCGGTTTCGTCCGGCGGGGGAGCGGATTTCTTCTTCGAGGCCTCGGCAACACTCAAGGTCGTCGCTCCTGGGGGAAGGCTACTGCGGTGATGGGCGCCGCGCGGCGAGAATTTGGTCCGCACAGAGGGTTGGTCGGCGGACGCCCGCGGGGAAAGCACTTCCCGCGACCGCGGCCGCCTTGCCAGGGGAGTCGCAGGCGAAGCGCGACCCTGCCGCGCGCTCCGATCCCAAGACCTCGCGCGATTGTAGCGGTTCTAAGGCCGCCGGCCCAGGCGGATTGGGGCGGTAAGTCGTGCCTATTCCGCGAGTTGTTCTTGACATGCGGGGCTCCGCTCACCCCGCCCGGCCGGCTGCGCCGAACAGTCTCACGAGGGAGAATCTTGCGCCTGCCGGTGGCTGGCCAAGGCTTCGCCCGAGCATGCTGCGCCGGCCGCTGAGCGGTCCTGCGCGGCAAGGCGCCGTGGCCCACACTTAGGGTGACGCCGCATCCCCCCTTCCCGCGCGGAGACACGATCCATGCACCGCTTCGTTTCGACGGCCCTGATGGCCGTGGCCGCCCTCGCCGGGCTGGCCACCGCAGCCGAGGCTCAAAACCAGGTCTACGACCCCTACGGCCCCCGCATCGTCAACTACAACCTCTACGCCAACGCCCAGAGCGACATCGTGGCGCGGGCGTACCCCTCGCCGCGGCCGACGCCTGAGTACGTGGGGCACACGTACATCACCTACGAGCCGCTTGCGCCGCACGAGTTCCTCTACCGGCACCAGCGCCGCTACGTGCGTCCTCACAGCGACGGCCGCTCGACGGTGACCCGCGTCTTCTGGTGGTAGGCGCGGTCGGACGCGAGACGCGAGAGATCTCACCGCAGAGGACGCGGAGGACGCAGAGAGGAGAGGAGACAGATTTGAACCACGAAGAGACAAAGGTCACAAAGAATCGAATTGCTTCGTGTCTTTGTGCCTTGGTGGTTCAGTCTCTCGGCTCCTCTCTGTGTCCTCCGCGTCCTCTGCGGTAAAGAATGCCCCCTTACCTGGAGTGATGGTCATGAAAATTCGTGGACTCTTGTTCGCCGCGGCGACGCTCGCCGCGTTCGTCGCCGGCGAGCGCGGCGCCGAGGCGCAGGGCCCCTGGCACGGCTCGTACTACCACATTTCGTACGGCGCGCCGTTAGCCCTGATCACGCCCCCCACCGCCCGCACGCAGGCGCACTACGCCTGGGGCGTAGGCAACAACCGCACGACGACGATTCCGGCGCAGTTCCAACGGAGCTGGCCCGGCTTCAGCAGCAACGGCATGGGCTTCCGCGGCACGCCCCGCTGGCCGAGCAGCACCGACCAATTCGGCGTGTACTACGTGCGCGGACCTTGGTAAGGGCTGCCAACGTCCCGGTGAATTGGGTGCCTGGGGTCGAGCCGTCAAGCGAGCCCCCAGAGCGTTGACACGAACAGGCTGTACGGTTTTGCCGATCTCGGTAGTTTGCTGGGGGCTCGCTTTGCTCGACCCCAGCCACCCGACGACCGGCCCGCCGCTACGTGCGCACGAGCCGCACGCCGGCCCGTCGCAATCCAAAGAACAACACGGTGACGAGCGCCATCAACGCCCAGAGGTTGGCGCCGAAGAGGTCGCGCGCCACCGGCGCGCCCCGTTGGGAAAGGTAGACGAGCAGCACCAGGTTTAATCCGGTAAGCGCGATCCAGGCGAACGCCAGCCGGCCAAACACGCGGCCGACCGCGAGCACGGCCCAGGCGTTCGCCGCCACGATCAAGGCGGCGAAAAGCACGAGCGCAATTCCGCGCTCCACCTCGCCGGGATCGCGGTTGCGCACGAGTTGGCCGAGCCAAACGCCCAGGGCCACGCCCAACAACAGCGTCAATGCCGAGCGGAGCGGAACTTGCATCCGCGCCGCACTATCATCCCAATGCTCGCGCCGCTCGAGTCGCCAAGACATAAGGCTGCACCTCTGCCGGCCTGTGGCTGAAACGTCCCTTGTTCTAAGAGGGGCGGGCCGACCAAGCAACAGGAGACTCAATTGGCTTTGGGCGGGCGCAACTTGCGATCAGCCCGGCCCTCGACTAGCGTGCAGGTCATTCGTTTCCCTCCCTAAGGACCCTGCCGCCGTGAGCTCGTCTCTGCCTCAGGAAGTCAGCGTGCTCGTCGCCGGCGCCGGCCCCACCGGACTGCTCTTGGCCGCCGAACTTTGCCGCCGGGGCGTCGACTGCCTGTTGATCGACGCGCACGATGCGCCGCTCCACTGGGACCGGGCGACCGTGGTGCATCCGCGTTCGCTCGAGGTCTTCGAGTCGCTGGGCATCGTCGAACCGCTGCTGGCCGCCGGCGTCAAGCAGCGCGTGGCGCGGGTTCACTCCGCCGGAGCATTGCTGGGCCAGATCGATCTGGCCCTCTGCGGCAGCCGCTACCCCTTCAATATTGGCATCTCGGAGGAGGTGACCGAGTCGATCCTGAACGATTACCTGGAAAGCCGAGGCGGAAGCGTCGTCCGCTCGTCGCGGCTCGTGGGGCTCGAGCAGCGCGAGGTCGACGTGTTGGCGACCATTCAGCACGGCGACAAGACGGAGCAAGTCGTTGCCCGTTGGGTCGTAGGTTGCGACGGCGTACGCAGCGCCACGCGCGAACTGGTGGGCATCGAATTGGCCGGCCACGACATCGCAGCCCCCTGGGCTGTGTTCGACGCCACTGTGCCCGGCTGGGCCGAATCGTTCGAGGCAAACTACGCCTATCTCGACGCGATCCCGGTGATCTTGACTTCGTTGCCGCAAGAGCGCTGGCGAGTCTATCTCCGTCCGAGTTCCGACGAGTCCGACTTGGTGGCCGACGCGCTGACGACGCTCCGCGGCTACATGCCCGGCTTGGCCTTCGACGACGTAACGCACCCCACGAGGTTCCATTGCCACACCCGCGTGGCGGCGCGTTACCGCGCCGGCCGCGTGCTGTTGGCCGGCGATGCGGCGCACGTTTGCTCGCCGTCGCAAGGGCATGGCATGAACAGCGGCCTGCAGGACGCCTACAACCTGGCCTGGAAGCTCGCGCTCGTCTGCCAGGGGCGCTGCGCGTCGACGCTGTTCGAGAGCTACGAAGCGGAGCGGCGCCCGGTGGCCGAAATGATTACAGCCTCGGGCGACGCCTTCGAAGCGGCTCAAGATCTGACCGACCCAGCCGCGCGCCGAACACGCGACGAGGCCCTGAGGGCAGTCTTCGCCGATCCGCAGACCCGCCACCATGAGTCGATCGCCGAGGCGGAACTCGACATCGATTACTCGAACTCCCCCATCGTCATGGGCGACGCCCACGAGCGGCTTGCGCCCGGGCAGCGGCTGCCGAGCGGGATCGAAGTCCGCCTGGCCGAGGACCGGCCTTGTTTGCTGCACGAGCTAGCTCATCGCGCGGGGCACACCGCACTGCTGATCGCGGGGTATAGGGCTCCTATCGACGAATGGGCCACGCTGCGCGACCGTCTGCTTCGGCCCGAAGGCGCTTCGCTGCTCGAGGCCGCCTACGCGCAGGCGACGGCGCCTCCGAGCGTGGCCGGCCACTTTCGACTCGGGCCGGCCGGCGCAGGGGAGTTGGGCGTCGAGCGACTCACGCTCCTCGTCATCCGTCCCGACGGGCACGTCGGCCTTCGCGCCGATCACAACCACTTGGCGGCGCTCGGCGCCTACGAAGCGCTCCTCCGAGCGGAATGAGACGTTGCTCGCGTCGCCCGAGCTTTGGCCGACGCCTCAGGGGCTTGGCATCATAGGCCCGCCGGCATTGTCTTCCTGCGTTGCCGCCGGTTGCGGCGGGGGAACCTCTTCGGGCGGGGGTGCGGCCGGAACCGCGCTGTCCTGCGCGGGGAAGGGATTCCCCGGCAGACCTTCTGGGGGAGTTTGAATCGGACTGCCCACATAGCGCCAGCCGCCGCCGAGCGCCTGATAGGCGTTGACGATGCCGGCCAATTGCTCCTGCTTCGTTTCGATCAGCACGATGCGGGCTTCGTTGCGGTCGCGCTGAGCGAACAGCACGTCCATGTACTCGACGCGGGCGTTCTGAAACAGCTTGCCTGCGACGTCGACCGCGGCTTCGAGCGAGGCCAACTGCTGCCGCTTGATGGCGATGCTCTGGCTGTAGTTCTGCACCTTCGTGATCTGATTGACCACTTCGGTAAAGGCATTCAGGATCGTCCGCTGATAGTCGTACAGCGCTTGCAATTGCCGGGCGTCGGCGTTCAGGTACTCGGCCTTGATGGCCGAGCGATTGATCAGCGGCGCGACCAGGTTGCCGGCGACGCCGTAGATCAGCGACTCGGGGGTGTAGAACAAGAACTTGGGGTCGAACGCCTCGTAGCCCACGCCGGCCGTGATGATCATCTTGGGGAAGAAGTTGGCTCGCGCGACCCGCACGTCGAGCCCGGCGGCCGCCAGGGTGCGTTCGGCCTGCACGACGTCGGGACGATTCTGCAGCAACTGCGAAGGCACCCCGACCTTGAGCGCCTGCAAGTGCAGCTCGATGAAGTTCGCTGAGTCGCGGTCGACCGGCTGCGGGTAGCGGCCGCAGAGGAAGTTGATGCGGTTTTCCGTCTCGACGATCGCCTGCCGGATAATCAGCTTCTGACTTTGGTTCTTCTGAACTTCGGCCAGGAAACGCTGAACGCCCAACTCCGTGCCGCGGGCCGCCTCCATTTGGGCTCGGGCCATCGTCAGGCTTTGCTCCTGCAACGCGATGGTGGCGTCCAAGGTGGCAAGCTGATTGTCGTAGGCCATCAGCTTGTAGTAGTTTTGGGCGATCTCGGCGACCATGCGCGTCACCACGAAGTTCCGTCCATCGACGGTTCCGAGATAGCGCAGGCTGGCGGCGTCGCGGGCGTTGCGCAACTGGCGCCAGATGTCGACCTGCCAACTGACGTTTGCCCCGATCAAGTAGTCGGGAAGCGGGTTGGGGAACAGTCCGCCGCCCGGCTTCACGATTTGGTTCAGGTCGCTGCCGAACGGCGTGTAATCGCTGTACTTGTTGTACGAGATGTTGGTCAGGCCGCCGGTGAAGAACGGGAGGTACGCCCCGCGCCGCCTCAGCACCTCGTTGTTGGCGATCGCGATGTCTTGGGCCAGGATGCGCAGTTCCTGGTTGCCCACGAGCGCCTGGTCGATCAGGCTTGTGAGCCGCGGATCTTGGAAGAACTCCGGAGGCGCGAGGTCAGCCGAGTTGTCGGGCGAGGTCGCACCATTGAACGAAGCCGGCATCACGGGCCCGGGCTGCGGCGCGCAAAGTTGTGGGATTCCACAACCCGGCATAAACGCGAGCAGGCCGCCTGCGATCGCGATGGCGAGGGGGCGTTTCCCCTTCAGCGCGTGTCCAGAGTTCGCAGTCTTCATCCGTCTTCGTCCCTGAAGAAGTTGCGCGGCGAGGTCGTCCGGCGTGGCGCCCCTGTCTGTCCGCGGCGAAGTCCGTCTAAGAACTCCGTGCGAAGGGGTTGCGCGGTCGCGCTTATGGGCAAATTCGTCACAGGTGGGCGGAGGCTGCGGTAAATCCCCGAACCTTGCTACAGACTAACATCCAGGCCGAATGTGGCACTTCGGGGCTGCGCGCTTGCCTGCTCGTTCACCACCCGGATGGGGACATTCGCTGACGAACCTCCGAGAGAAGGGCTGCTAGCAGTCACGGCCGGCAACCCACGCTCGCACCCCCCCTGAAGGTTGGTCCGCGAACAGATTGCCGCCTCGCGTGAGAGGCGCAAACCACTGCTCGAGTGTGCGACTTCGCCGCGGGTCGATCGAAGCGCGGGACCTCGGCGCGACGGCCAGCAATTCGCGCGCGTTGCTCAAGCTTTCGTGGCCGCAATCTTGTGGCGCAAACGCGCAGCCAAGATCTAGCCGCGCGAAGAGGCACGGAACGAATAGGAATCGGTCGGGCGGCCGCAGCCAGGATGAGAAAACCGTAACTTCGAACTCCCGGCACGGCGCTCCGAAGCGCGCGAGATGCGGGAAAACTCGCGTCTTAGCCGCAGTGTGCACCCTCTGCTGTGCTCTTCCGCACTGCCGGTGGCGCGCTAGTTGCTTTCCTGACTCACCCGCCGGTCAAGATCGATGTCGCGGAAGCCTCGACAGGCGACGAATCGCAAATACGAGCACGACTGGCAGACACACCGGAACTCGAGAAGACCTACGGGCAGCTTGTTCATCGCAGCTCGCAGATGAACGTGTGCGACGCTCCAACCGTCGGACGTCCGACTCGTCCTCCACGAGCCCTCCCACCCAGACCGCAGTTATTCCACAACTACTTCGATCGCCTGCTCGGCGTTCTTACGTCGCAGTGCGCGCAGGCAGGGAAAACTATGACCGGAGCTCGCATGAAACTCGCGTCGGCCTTGGGAATGACGATGCTGTTGGCGTCTTTATCGTTGGCAGGGTGCGGCCATCGAGCAGAGCACCCGCACGAAGCCCACAAGATTCTGGCCACCAATCCGCAGTCGCAGGACGTCACTCTGACTCAGCAGTACGTTTGCCAGATCCATTCGCAGCGGCACATCATGGTCCGCGCGTTGCAGGTGGGTTACCTCGAAGCGATCCCGATCAAGGAAGGGCAGCGCGTCACGGAGGGGGACCTGCTGTTCAAAGTGCGTCCGGTGCTGTACCAGACGAAGCTCGACGCCGAAAAGGCTGAGGCTCAACTCGCGCAGTTGCAGCTTCAATACACTCAGAAGCTCTGCGACCAGAAGGTGGTGTCGAAGAATGAGGTGAGCCTCCGCGAGGCGGAACTGGCCAAGGCTCAGGCGAAGGCCCAGTTGGCCGCCGCCGAATTGGACTTCGCCACCGTGAAGGCCCCGTTCGAAGGGATCGTCGATCGGCTCCGCCAGCAACAGGGGAGCCTCGTCCAGGAGGGCGAGGTCCTGACCACGCTGTCGGACAACCGCGTGATGTGGGTCTACTTCAACGTTCCCGAGGCCCGCTATCTGGAGTTCATGGAAGATCGCAGGAGCAACAAGAAGGATCCCGAAGTCGAACTGGTCTTGGCCAATGGCGAGCGATTTCCGCACGTCGGCAAAATCGGCGCCATCGAGGCCGACTTCAACAACACGACCGGCAACATCGCCTTCCGCGCAGACTTTCCCAATCCCGAAGGGATCCTGCGTCACGGCCAAACCGGCACGGTCTCGATCAACCGAGTGCAAGAGAACCAGGTCGTGATCCCGCAGCGGGCGACCTTCGAGGTTCTCGACAAACGCTACGTGTACGTCGTCGACGGGGACGATGTGGCGCACCAGCGGGAGATTACCGTCCGGAATGAACTGGACGACATCTACGTCGTCGACGGGGTCAGTCCGTCCGACAAGATCGTGCTCGAGGGGGTCCGCGAGGTGCGCGACGGCGAGAAGGTGGCGTACGAGGACCGCAAGCCGGAGGAAGTGGCTGCCCGCCTGAAGTATCACGCGGAATAGCACACCGCCGCGTCGAGTGAAGCTGCCCTGCTGGATCCCAACATGTTCTCCAAGTTCCTCCATCGCCCTGCGCTGGCGATCGTCATCTCGATCATCATCCTGTTTTTGGGGGGGTTGTCGATCACAACCCTGCCGATCGCGCAGTTTCCGAACGTGGCGCCGCCGAGCGTCGTGGTGACGGTGGCGTTTCCCGGCGCCAGCGCCAACGTGCTGGTCGACTCGGTGCTCGTGATCCTCGAGCAGGCCATCAACGGCGTGGCGGACATGCGCTACATGGCCTCCGCCGCCACCAGCGCCGGCGAAGCCACGATCATGATCATCTTCGAGCCCGGCACGGACCCGAACGTGGCGGTCTTGAACGTGCAGAACCGCATCCAGACGGTGAAGAACCGCCTGCCGCCCTTGGTGGAGCGCGAAGGCATCATCGTCATGCAGGCCATGACGAGCATGCTGATGTACGTAAACGTCTACAGCACGGATCCCAGCCACGACCAGAACTTCCTCTACAACTACGCCAACGTAAACCTGCTCCCCGAGATCAAGCGAATTCGCGGCATCGGCAGCGCTACGATCCTCGGCAGCCGCCAGTACGCCATGCGGGTGTGGTTGAATCTCGAACGGATGCGGGCCTACAGCGTGTCGGCCGACGAAGTCATGAAGGCCATCGGCGAGCAAAGCATGATCGGCTCGCCGGGGCGACTCGGCCAGGCAACCGGCAAGACCTCCCAAACAATCGAGTATGTGCTGACGTGGGTGGGGCGCTACAACAAGCCGGAGCAGTACGAAAACATCATCATCCGGGCGAACTCGGAGGGCGAGATCCTCCGTCTCAAGGATGTCGCCCAGGTCGAACTGGGCCCTTCCTACTACAACATTTATTCCGACATCGATGGTCGCCCTTCGGCCGCCATCGTGCTCAAGCAACTCCCGGGCACCAACGCCGCCACGGTGATCGAGGAGGTGAAGGAAAAGCTCGCGGAGGTCAAGGAGACCTCGTTTCCGGCGGGCATGACCTACGAGGTGAGCTACGACGTGTCGAGCTTCCTGGAGGCCTCGATCGAGCAAGTGCTGCACACGCTGTTCGAGGCCTTCGTCTTGGTCTCGCTCGTAGTCTTCTTGTTTCTCGGCGATTGGCGTTCCACGCTCATTCCCACGCTCGCTGTGCCGGTGTCGCTGATTGGCACCTTCTTCTTCCTGCAAGTGCTCGGCCTGTCAATCAACTTGATCACGCTGTTCGCGCTCGTGCTGGCGATCGGCGTCGTGGTGGACGACGCGATCGTGGTGGTCGAGGCGGTGCATGCGAAGATGCACGAAAAGCATCTCTCGCCCTATCGGGCGACCCAGGAGGTCGTCAACGAGATCAGCGGCGCGATCATCGCCATCACCCTGGTGATGACCGCCGTGTTCGTGCCGGTCACGTTCATCACCGGCCCGGTGGGCACGTTCTACCGGCAGTTCGGCATCACCATGGCCACGTCCATCGTGCTCTCGGGCGTCGTCGCCCTCACGCTGACGCCGGTGCTCTGCGCGATGATTCTCAAGCCACACACGGGGCAGAAAAAGAAGCGCGGCCCCCTGGCCTATTCCCTGCACCTGTTCGACCGCGGCGTCGAGAAGGTCACGGGCGGCTATGCCGGCTTGCTGCGCCGGATCGTCACGCTCCGCCTACTTACCATGCTGGTGATCGGGGCTTTCGGCTTCGGCATCGTGGCGGTGAACACCGTGCTGCCGACCGGTTTCATTCCGCTCGAGGACCAGGGGATGATCTACGGGATCATCCAGACTCCGCCGGGCTCGACGATCGAGTACACCAACGCCAAATCGCACGAGTTGCAGGACATCGCCAAGACGGTCGACGGCGTGCAATCGGTCTCCTCGTTGGCCGGCTACGAAGTGCTGACCGAGGGACGCGGCTCGAACGCCGGCACGTGCCTGATCAATCTCAAGCCGTGGGCGCAGCGCAAGCTGACCTCGAAGGAGATCATCCAGGTGCTCGAGCACGAGTGCCGGAAGATGTCGAACGTGAAGCTCGAGTTCTTCGAGCCGCCGGCAGTGCCGGGGTTCGGGGCGGCCGGCGGGTTTTCGGTTCGCGTGCTCGACAAGACGAACTCGATGAACTATCAGGAGCTGGGCAAAGTCACCGAAAAGTTCATGGCCGCGCTCGCGAAGCGCAAAGAAGTGAAGGGGCTGTTCACCTTCTTTGCGGCCAACTACCCGCAGTACGAGGTCGTGATCAACAACGACGTGGCGATGCAGAAGGGCGTGTCGATCGGCAAGGCGATGGACAACCTGTCGATCGTCATCGGCAGCACCTGGGAACAGGGCTTCATTCTCTTCGGGCAGTTCTACAAGGTGTTCGTGCAGGCGATGCCGGAGTTCCGCCGCTATCCGGAGGACCTGGAGAACATCTTCATCAAGAACGACGCGGGCGAGATGGTGCCCTATTCCGCGTTCACGACGATCAAGAAGCTGCAAGGGCTGAACGAAATCAACCGCTACAACCTCTATCCCTCGGCGGCGATCCAGGGCGCGCCGGCGACCGGCTATAGCAGCGGTGAAGCGATCAAGGCGATCGAAGCGGTCGCCGCCGAAACCCTGCCGCGGGGGTATGGCCTGGGCTGGGAGGGGCTGTCTTACGACGAGGCCAACAAGGGCAACATGGCCATCTTCGTCTTCGTGATCGTGGTCATCTTCGTGTACTTGGTGCTGGTCGCCCAGTACGAGAGCTTCATCTTGCCGCTGGCCGTCATCGTGTCGCTGCCGGTGGGCCTGTTCGGGTCGTTCCTCTTTCTGCAGGCGATGGGCCTGGCGAACGACGTGTACGCTCAGATCGGCCTGGTGATGCTCGTCGGTCTGCTCGGCAAGAACGCGATTCTGATCGTCGAGTTCGCCGTGCAGCGGCATCACGAAGGCGTGAGCCTGAAGGAAGCGGCCATCGAAGGCGGTAAGCTGCGGTTCCGGCCGATTCTGATGACCTCGTTCGCCTTCATCGCGGGGCTCATTCCGCTGGTGCGGGCGAGCGGGCCGGGCGCGATCGGCAACCGCACGATCGGCACCACCGCCGTGGGCGGCATGCTGCTCGGCACGATCATCGGCGTCGTCGTCATCCCGGGGCTCTACTACCTCTTCGCCGTCTTGGCGGGCAAAGGCAAGTTGCTGCAGGACGAGGTGGACGAGCCCCTGAGCGAGACGCTTGAACACCACAAGGCGCCGCCGCAGATCGGTCCGGATCACGGCTGATTAGGCGAATCGGGCGTGCGCACCGAGTTCAGGCTGATGCCTGAGTTGATCGCCAGACGTTAGCGCGTCGCGCTCCAGAAGGAGTCGAGCGTATCGTCTTCGCCACCCGTGGGGCGCATGGCCAGGGCGAGCGCCGCGGCATCGCTCTGCACTGCCCGCGCCGCCCACAGGGAGAAGACCAGCCCTGCCAGACCAACGAGGGCGAACGCACCGAAGAGCCACTTGTCTTGTGTACCTGAAAAGACGAGCCAACAGAGTGCGACGACGAAGGCCACGAGCCCCAGGCCGACATAGAGCCAGGTCCGCAGGCTCAAGCGGGTCAACCCCTCAGCCAATTGCGGTGCGAAGGCATCGACGTCGACTAAGAGCGGCGTCACGACGCGCAGCGCGCACAGAGCAAGTAAGAAGAACGACAGCGAGCCGGCGATCAGCCCACACAGGGACTGCGAGAGCGCAAACTGCGCGTAGTGGAACAAGCCGACCTGGGAGTCTGAGCCCGCTGCCCGATGCAGCATCGTGGGAATGATCAGCCCAGACACGATCCACAGGCTCAGGGCGAACCAAGCCGTGATGTCGGGAATCCAGAGCGAGCGCACTGCGAGCGCCGTCCGCTGCGCGATCGGCACCGACAGGCCCAGCGCCCGTCGCCGTGCCGACGAGATCACGGGCCAGGCCAGCCACACAAGGACGGCCAAACCGACTGGATAGAGCGTGGTGTTGACGGTGGGCACCACCCGGTATTTGAAGACCGGCACGAGCTCAGGATCTGTCGCCTCGAGCCGTTCCACGAGCGCTCGAAAGTTGATCAGAATATTGAGCACGCTCAGCACCACATTCGGAATCAGCCCCCCCAACACCAGCGGCCACACCGGCCGCCGCCGCAGCCACCGCCATACGTCGCTCCGCACCCGCAGCAGGTTGCTCGCGCGCGGCTGTAGGCAGAGCTCGAGCCGGCGGGCGAACTGTCCGGCGCTGGCCGGCCGCTCCTCGCGGTCGGCCGAGAGGCAAGCCAACAGCGCCTCGGGCATGCCGGGGGGAACGTCGCGCGGCATGCGCGCGAGCGCCTCGGCCGAAACTCCTTGCTGCCGCGTGGTCGACAGCGTGTCGAGCGTTTCTGTCCAAGCGCTCTTGATGCGGTCGTCTTGATACGGCCGGTAGCCGGTGAGCAATTCCCACAGCATCACCGCCAGCGAAAAAACGTCGCTGCGGGCATCGAGGTCGGCCGCCGTTCGTTCGCGCTTGGGGTGGCTCGCCTCGAGCTGCTCGGGCGACATGTAGGCCAGGCTGCCGCCGAAGTACGCCGCCGGAGTGGCGCCCGCGACGGCCGAGCTAAAGCTGATGTTGAAGTCGACCAGCTTGGGGCTGCCGTCGGCCGACACGAGCACGTTGGCCGGCTTGATGTCGCGGTGCAGCACGCCGCGGCCGTGCGCATAATCGAGCGCCTCGGCCAGCCGCACCCCCAGCCAGCACACTGCCTGCGGCCAGGTGAGGTTGGCCAGCCGGCGGCGGAGCAAGGAGTCGGTCGGCGGGGGCTCGCCGCGGTCAGCGAGCGCGGCGTCGACCGCCTGCACCAGCAGCTTGCCGCTGCGGGCTTCTGGCGGTGTTTTGCGCACGAGCTGCACCACCTGGGCCAGCGTGCCGCCCGAGACGAACTGCATGTAGAGAAGCCGCAGCCGGCGCTCGGGCAAGAGCCGCTGATCGAACACGCGCACGATGTGCGGGTGGTCGAGCTGGGCCAGCGTCTGCGGCTCGCTCCCGCGGTCGGCCGAAACCTTGAGCGCCACCATTCGCTGCATCGACCGCTGCAGCGCGAGAAACACCTTGGCGAAGGCCCCCTGCCCTAGCGGCGCGAGCAGCTCGAAATCGTCGAGCTTGTCGCCGACCTCGAGATCGGGCAGCCGATGGCTGCGGGCGAGCGATGTCGTGAGTTCGGGGTCGTCGATCTCCAAGAGCCGCCGCAGGTCGGTCGCCTGCTGGGGAAAGCGGCGGAGGAAATCGGTGGTGTCGACTTCGTCTCCCGACGAGCGGCGGATGTGATACTCCTCGTAGATCAGATCGACCGGCAGCCCGCCGATCGCAACGTCGGGCCAGGCCGCGACGTACTGCTCGAGCCGCCAAGTGCGGCGGCCCGTTTGCCAGCCCAGTTCGAGGTCGAGCTTCACGAGCTCCACGAGCAGCATCCGCCGCACGGCGTCGGCCTCGGCCGGCACGAAGGCCGCCAGATCGGGCGGATCCCCCGCCTGCTCCCACGCCTGCGCGAGCAGCTCGACCTGCGCGCCGAGCAGATCCCACACGCGGGTAGCGTCTTCGGGAGAGAGCGTGGGTTCGATCGAAGACGACAAAACGAGGGGCTCCTTGCCCAGGCCCAACGAAGTCTGGCGCGGCCGCGCGAACGTCGCAGTCAGCCTAGCAGAAAACGATGTCGCCGGGCAGCAGGCCCAAGGCCGGCGCTCGAGCGCATGGCCGCGCGCTCAATCCCCCACGTTCCGCGTCTCGCGCACCACCTGCACGTACTGCCGCGCCAGCGATTCGATGCGGGCCATGTTGCCGGCGGCGATCGCTTCGGCCTCGACGAGCGAGCCGCCGATCCCTAGGGCGCAGGCGCCTGCTCGCAAGAAGTCGGCGGCGGTGAGCAGATTGACGCCGCCGGTGGGCATCAGGCGGATTTGCGGGAGCGGGCCGTGCAACGCCTTGAGATAGGCCGGCCCCGTCAAGTCGGAGGGGAATATCTTCACGATGTCGGCGCCGTGTTCCCAGGCCGTCAGCACCTCGGTGGGGGTGAGGGCGCCGGGGAGGACGAGCTTGTCGTAGCGCTGGCAGAGGCGGATGACGTCGAGATTGAGCGTGGGGGAAACGATGAACTTGGCCCCGGCCAAGAGCGCCGTGCGGGCGGTCTCGGGGTCGAGCACCGTGCCGGCCCCGAGCAGGATCTTGTCCCCCAGCCGTTCGGCCAATTGCTCGAGCACGCGGTGGGCGCGGGGCACCGTGAAGGTGATCTCCACAATTTCCACGCCGCCGGCCAGCAGGGCCTCGGCCACGTCGGTCAACTGGCCGACGTGCGTGCTGCGGACCACCGCCACGATCCGGCTGTTCAGCACGCGGGCCAGATCGAACTCTTTCGACATCGCAATCCCGAGAAAAACGCCCGAACCAAGGGAAAAAAACGCTCTCAGGCCAAACTAGGCTCCCACGCCCTCGCTTGTCAAACCAAAACGACCTTCAGACGGCGTCGGCCTGCATGGCGAGCAGGGCTCGCGGCCGACATAATGGGCCTCGCAGCGCGGCAGCCCGTTCCTTCGTGGGTTCAACAAGCGGCCTTTGATGCAGGATTACTGGAAAGACAAGGCAACCCTGGTCACTGGCAGTTCGGCCGGCCTCGGGCTGGCGATCGCCACGGCGCTGGCTCGAGCCGGCGCTAAGGTCGCCCTCTGCGGCCGGCGGGCGGATGCGCTGGCAGCGGCCGTGGAGCACTTGCGATTGGCCGCGCCAGGCTGCCGAACACTCGAAATCGTGGCCGATATGACGGTCGAAGGCGACGTCGAGCGGCTGGTGAGCCAGACCGTGGAACGTTTTGGGCGGCTCGATCTGCTGGTGAACAACGTCGGCCGCTCGGCCCGCGGCCTGGCGATCGACGTGACGCCCAGGCAGTATGCGGAGGAACTCGATCTGAACTTCCTTTCGGCCGTGCGCGGCACGCGGGCCGCGATGCCCCACCTGCTGGCCAGCCGCGGCCACCTGGTGAACATCGGCTCGCTGGCGGCCAAAACCGCCTCGCGCTACATGGGCCCTTACGCGGTGACCAAGTTCGCTCTGGCGGCCTACAACCAGCAGCTCAGGCTGGAGCTTGGGCCGCAGGGCGTCCACGTCTTGCTGGTGTGCCCTGGGCCGATTGCCCGGGAAGACGCCGGCGCCCGGTACGCCTCGGCCCCTTCGGCGGCAGGCGCGGATCGGAACGAGGGGTTGCCGGATTCGGCCCGCAAGCCGGGCGCCGGAGCGAAGGTGAAAGCGCTGCGGCCTGAGCGCGTGGCGGCCCAAATCCTCCGCGCCTGCGAGCGCCGTGACGTCGAACTGATTCTGCCGGGAAAGGCCAGGCTGCTGTTCGCGCTGCAGGCGTTCTCCCCGCGGCTGGGCGATTGGCTGCTCGGCAAGCTCACCTAAACAGCGGCTACTGCTCCAACTGGAGGCCGGCCGCTTCGGTCACGCGGTTGAAGAATGCCCGCGTGGTGAGAAAATGAACGAGCTGCACGATGTCGCGGTCGCTCAGGTGCTCGCGGAGGTGGGCCACGTCGGCGTCGCTCACCAGGTCCATCGTGGCCGCCAGCTTCTTGCTGAAGCCGAAGGCCGCCTGCTCGGCGGGAGTGAACTGCGACCAGTCGCCGTCGAGGACGAAGATCTCGTCGTCGCTTGCGCCGAGTTCGCGGAGCTTGCGCTGCGCATGCCCCACGGCGTACCAGGCACGATCCTGCCGGGCGGCGATCCAGCTCACCTGGGCCCGCAGTTTGGGGTCGAGATCGAGTTGGTCGTCGGCCTGCTGAATGCCGAGAATGCGGCCGCGGCCGTCGCGCGGGAAGTTCGCCAGCACGAGCACCCACTGCGGCAGCGGACCGGCGGGCCACGATTCGGGAAGAATCGCGCGGGCCTCGGCTTCCGTCGCCACCGGCAGCCTGGGCTGCCGCGCGCGGGCCGCGGCCAGAGCTGCTTCAACCTGCTCGCGCGACTCGAGCGGAGGCCGGCGGCGAAGCGACGCCTGCGCCGGCGCCGCCTCTTCCGACTCCGATCGCAAGGGGGCGACGTGGCTCAGGCGATCCAGGTTCTTGCTCGAGGTGGGCGTGAGGAAGCTCTTGACCGGCAGCGGCCGGTCGGTCGGGGGCGGGCCCGAGAGGCGGGTCAGAAACCGTGAGGCTTCGGGCTCCTGCGGAATGCCGAGCGAATCCTTCCAGCGGTTGATCGCGTTGTTGCCGGCGATCGAGAAAACCATCTCCAGGATTTGGAGATCGGTGTAGTGTGGCCGCAGGGCGTCGATGTCGGCGTCGGCCAGCAGGTGCGGCTCGAAGGTCAGCCGCCGGGCGAAGCGAAACGCCGCTTGCTCGGCGGGGGTGAACTCGGCCCAATCGCCGTCGAGGGCCGCGATCTCGTCTTCCCTCAGGCCGGCGAGCGCGAGCTTGATCTCCTGGTGCCCCATGCAGTAATGGCAGTTGTTCGTGCGCGAGACGATCCAGAACAGCCGCGTCTTGAACTCGTAGCTGAGCGACATGTGGGGATCGGGCTCGCGGCCGAACTCCGCGCTGCGGCCGTCGCTGGCCGGCAGGTACTTCGCTCGTAACCGCGATTCGATCCCCTGGCCGCGCTCTCCCAGGCGAGCCTGCTCGTCGGCCGAAAGCTCGGGGGGTGGAATCCGCGGGCTGCGCTTCTTGAGGTCCTCGAGCGCCTGCTTCATCGCCGGACGCGTGGCAGGCACGACCTTGGGAGCGGCGGACGGCGAAGCTTCTTCGGCTCGCGCGAGCGACGGCAGAGCGAGCAACAGGAGAGCAAGCGACAGCGGCGCGCGGCAGTTCATGGCGGATTCGTCTGCAAGGTCAGTGGAGCGGCCCCTCGCTGCCCCGGCGTCAGTTGGCCGACAACTGGAGCGTTTCGGTGAAGCGATCGAACAAGTTGGCGGCGCAGAGCGTGTAGATGATCTCGGCCACTTCGTGATCCGAGAAATGGGCACGGAGCGAGGCCACGTCGTCGTCGGTGATGCTCTGCGGACGCACCGTCAGCTTGCGGGCGAAGCGCAGTGCCTCGCGGCGGCCGAGGGGCGCGGCGTCGGGATCATCGAGACGGAAGATGTCGTCGAGCGATTGCCCTTGCGCGAGCAGCCGGTCGCGGGCGGCAGCCAGCGCATACCAGGCCCGGTTGTGGCGGGCCGAGGTCCAAGCGAGCTGCGCCCGCAGCAGCGGATCGCTGCGGCCTGCGCGCTCGATCTCTAGGAAGGCCGCGGCCTGCAGCTTGGCGACCTGGGGAAACGCGGCCAGGGCCAGGGCCCACTGGGGAATCTTGTCGGGGAACAGGTCGCCGTAGACGCCGCGGGCAACATCGACTGGCGTGAGCGCAACGAGCGGCGCCCGCCGCGCGGCGGCGGCCATCGCCTGCTCCGCGGCGCTGCGGTCTTCGAGCGTGGGGCGCTCGGGCCGAGGCTCGCCGACGACCAGCGATTTGCGGCCGCTCCACAGTTCGGCCGTGGGAGTGTCGAGCTGAATCTTGTGGTCGCGGAAGTTCTCGTCCTGCGGGATGCCGGTCGAGTCGGTCCAGCGGGTGACCGAGTTATAGAACGCGGCGGTGTAGACGAGTTCGATGATCTGCGCGTCGGTGTAGAAGGCGCGGAGCGCTTCGACATCGGCCGCCGTCAGCGTGTGCGGCGCGACCGTCAGCTTGCGCGTCAGGTCGAAGGCCGCCTGTTCCGCCGCCGGGTAGCGCGTCCATTCGAAGTCGAGGGCGGCGATCTCGTCGTCCTTCATTCCGGCTGACGAGAGCTTCACCTCCTGATGCCCTAGGCAGTAGTGGCAGTTGTTGCCGCGGGCGGCGATCCAGAACATCCGCACCTTGAAGGTCGGATCGAGCGTCATCGCCGGGTCGGGCTTGAAGTCGGCCGCGTACCAGTCGGCCGGCAGGTAGAGCGCCCGAGCCAGGCCATTATGCACCCGTCCGTAGGGTCCCTTGGCCGCCTGATCGGCGGCAGGGCCGTCGAGCGGGAGGCGGCTTTGGCGGCGCTTGAGCGCCTCGAGCGCCCGCTTGAGCTCGCGACGGTCTTGGGGAATGGGCTTGGCGCCCGGCTCGGGAGTTTCGGCGCGGGGGGCTGCGCCAGGCAACAAGGCGAACGTGAGCAGCAAGCCCAACCAAGGGGCGCGAGGCATGGCGCGCGAGTTCCTATTTCCGGAAGATGGTGATCACGGGGCTCGTGCCCACGACGTACGACACGGCGGCCTTGCCCGATTTCTTGGCGTTCTTGCCGTTCAACTGCAGCTCGGCCGTGAGATGCAGGTTGGCGCCGTCGTTGAACTCCTGCGGGGCGACCTTGTAGGAGACGAGCTTGGCGCCGGCCGCCCAATCCTCGTCGCCGGCGATGATCGAGGGCTCGAGCGCCTTGAGGTCGCCGGCGGTCTTGCCCTGTTTCCAGGTCTCGAGGAACGTGTTGAAGCTCTGCCGCGCCTGGTCGGCATCGAGCGACAAATCGCGGCCGCCGGTGCGGCCGCAGCCGGCCAAAGGCAGCAGACAGAGCAAGCTGGCGATTCCCAACGTGCGCGCGAAACGAGAGGGCAGGGGACACATGATGATTGCAGCCGAGAAGAAGACGAGGGTGCTATTCGCGAATGACTTCCTTGCCGGCGCGCGTGCCGTAGGCCCGCCAGGCCTGCAGGTTGATGGCGTCGGAAACGAAGCGCACGGAACCGTCGCACAGGAGCAGATTCACTCCGCCTCCATGCGAGCTGCCGGCCGTCGTGGTAACGCGGCCGGGCGGGAACATGCACGAGCGGCCGTTGGGGGGAATGGCGTGCCAATACATGGTGGTGGAGTGATAGGCCCAAATCCAGGGCACACCCACGTTCGAGATCCGCTGCTTGCCGAGGTCGAGCACGTCGCAGGCGGCGCACTGGCTCAGGGCTTCGTCGGCGTTGTTGGGATACGTTCCCGGTTGAAACGTGTCGCTCTCCACGGTCGACACGCCGTTGCTGCCGTCTCCCAGCCGCTTCTCGCTAAAAGCCGCGGTGTTGCTCGTGCCATCCTTGATCGAGGCGAACGTCGTTTCGCTGTTCTGGAAGAACACGCCGTTGGGGGGCGGCATCGTCTCGTTGGGCGTGCCGGGGGCCGGCAGGCCGAAGATCACGTTCGTCCCCTGGTTGCAGTAGTAGCTGTTCCGGCCGCCCGCTTCTTTGGGAAGCACGTCTTCCTCCGACGGGCACCGGAAGCTTGCCACTTGGGTCATCAGCGCAAGCTGGTTCTTGGGATCGTCGTAGGCCTTGGTGACGTCGATCATCTGGTAGACGTTCTGCTGCTCCATGAATGGCAACAGCCGCACGTGAACCGACATACCCTTGAAGGGTTCGATTCCCTTGGCCGTGGCATTGCCGGGGGGCAGCTTCTTGTGGGTGGTGTGGTGATTGTGCATCGCCAACCCCAACTGCTTGAGGTTGTTCGTGCAGGCGATGCGATTGGCGGCCTCGCGGGCCGCTTGCACCGCCGGCAGGAGCAAAGCGATGAGGATGCCGATGATGGCGATGACCACCAACAATTCGACCAGCGTGAAGCCCCGACGACGCAGAACCATGATGCGGCTCCAGAAAACGAACGCAGATAGATGCGCGGTAAGACGAACAGATCTTAGGCCTCAGCCGTTCCGCGGCAGCCTATTGGGATCGCCGAGACGTGGGCGACGTTTGGCCCAAGCTCGTGGGGCCGGCATCGAAAAGAAAAGGTCGCCTCCACCGCAAGCGGCGAAGAGCGAGAGCGTCCATGCCGTCGAGGCAACAAAAAACCCGCAGTCAGCTCTTGGCGAGCCGACAACGGGGCAAGCTGGACCCGGAATTGCCCGCCCTCCGTCATGGGAGCGCGAGCCAACTACGTCGTGATGTTAGTCGCCGCAATCGGCGTTGTCAAATAAATCAACAAAAATACCGCGATTTGCCGCGTCGATCCCAAACGCGAGCATCACATGCCCTTCGACTGCTGGTAGTCCTTGTCGCGAAACACCCACACCGGGTCGCGCCCCACGACGAAGTAGGCTACCTCCTTCGGTTTCTGGTTGCGGATCGTGAGCTTCACGTCGAACTGCATAGGGCCTTGGCCGCTTGCAGTTTCGCCTACGATCTCGTAGGCGGCCAGTTTCCGCCCGGCCGACCAATCGCTATCGACTGCCTGGACTTTCGCCAAGCCGGCGGGCGGATTCTTCACGGAGCCTGCCTTCGCGCCCCCTTTCCAGGCCTCGAGCGCGGCTTCGAGCGCTGACCGCGCGGCGCCCTCGGGCGGCGTGTAGGAGGGGCTCCCGCCACATCCGGGAATCACCCAGCAGCCAAGGCAGCCCATCAAACAAAGGGCCGCTGAGTACGCGCGCCAAAGCGCCTGCGACCGAGGCTGCCGTGGGCGACAAGCTGAGTTTCGCCAGGCCATCACCGGGTCTCCACAGAGGCTGCAGTCAGGGAGTTTGACGGAACCGGATCGGTTGAACGCATGGATCGGGGCAAGCCCGGAAGCTGCTCCTCCGGGTGCAGCTTCCGCCACCGCCGTCGCCGGACCCAAAAGAACATGACGGGCAGAAACAGGTCGATCACCTCGTCGGCCACGAGCAGTCCGCCGAGCACAGGCGCCGCCATCGGACGGATGACCTCGGCGCCGACGCCGGTGGCCCAGAGGAGCGGGGCCAAGCCGATGATCGTTGTGGCCTCGGTGAGCAGCTTGGGCCGCAGTCGGTGGACCGCGCCGTCCATCACGGCCTGCTTCAAGCCGTCGAGCGACAATTTCTGCAGCCCGCCCGCCCGCTCCACCGCCTCGCGCAAATACACGAGCATGATGATGCCGGTCGACGCGGCCATGCCTAAGCAGGCGATGTAGCCCACCCACACGGTGACAGAGAACTTGTAACCGAGCCACCATTGGGCGATGAGTCCGCCGCTGAGCGCTCCCGGCAAGGCCAGCACCATCAGCAGGGCATCGGCCAGATCGCGATAGGTCCACCACAAGATACCGAACACCACGGCGATCACCGCCGGCACCACGACCAACAACGTCCGCCGTGCCCGCGCTTGGTGCTCGAACTGGCCCGTCCACTCGAGGTACACGCCCGGCGGCAACGAAACGCGCTGCGTGACGATGCGTTGAGCTTCCGCAACAAAGTCGATCGCCGAGCGGTCGCGCACGTTGAGCCGCACGTAGTTGCGCAGCAGGCCATTTTCGCTTTTGATTGAGGCCGGCCCTTCGGTCCGTTGCAGACTGGCCACGTCGCCGAGAGTGGCCAACTGAGGAGACGCTCCCGTGCCGGCCGAGGTGAGCGCAGGCGCAACAGGCACAGGCAGCCGGGCCAGCGCGTCTTCATCGTCGCGCCACATCCGCGGCAGAGTCAGCCGCACGGCGTGCCGCTCGCGGCCCGACCGTACGTGCGTGGCCACGTGGCCGCTGAGGGCCGTTTCGATCACGATCTGCACGTCTTGGGCCGCAGCCCCGAGCGACGCGGCGCGCTCGCGATCGAGGTGAATGTCGAGATACCCCTTGCCGCGCACCGGGTCGGCCACTACGTCAGCAGCGCCGGGAACTCCGCGGAGCGCCGCCGCCACTTGCTCGCTGCTGGAAACGACGTCCTCGAGGCGACGCCCCAACACGCGTACGCCCACTTCGCTGCTCACGCCCGTCGCCAACATGTCCACGCGATTCTGGATGGGCATGGTCCACACGTTGGCCCAGCCGGGCATCTGCACCGCGCGATCCAGTTCGCCGCCAAAGCCCACCAGCTCTTGGCGGTCGGACCGCCAAAGTACGATCTCGCCATCCCAGCGCTCCGTCAGGTCGCGCGCCAAGGCATCGACACGGGGGACCGGATCGATGGCCGGCAGCGAGACCGTATGGTGGTGGGCCGCCGCGCTCGACCGCCGAGGAGGCGCCGAGCGGAATGCCTGTACCTTGGCCCACGCAGCGGCGGTCGCCGGATCGACGATCGCACGCCGGGCAAGAAACTCCTCGAGGAGCAAGTTCGCTGCCGTGCCTTCCGCGCGGGACGGCAATTCTCCGTCGAGTTCGTAGACGTGCAACCGCCAAGCCTCGTCGTACGTCCGCTGGACTGCGATCATTGCCCGCTCGACGAGCGTCGGCGACCTCCATCCCAGCAGCTCCAGCGTCGACGGAGCGCGCTCCTCCGTAGAGGCTGTCTCGCGTTCAGAGTCCACGGCCGTGGTCGGGCGGCCAAGTCTCTTTTGCATTGCTTGAACGACGACTGCCACGTCGGATCTCTGCGGCATCTGCCCTAGCCGCCGCAAGACATCCGTCGGCGCGTTGTCGGCCAACTCGGTGCGCTGCGCGAGCGAAAGTGGCTGGGCGAGCGTTCTATCTGCAAGCATGCCCGCCGCCACGGCGTCGATGAGATGACCCAGCAGTTGGCGGCCCAGCCGACGCGCCAGTTCCTGGTGGCGATGATAGACATACTCGCGCATCTGCGCATCGAAGCGGAAGTGCGCCGCCTCGGAAACTTCGTCGAGCAGCGGACCGCGCTGGGCGTCGGCCACTTCGTCCACGATGCCCCGCGCGACCAGCTCGCTCCAAGCGGCGCTCGCGAGTGACTGCATCTTGGCCGCCGGCAGCTTGCGGCGCACCCAGTGCTCACGGCGGCGGAAGCTGACCATCGTCTCGATCATGTCGAGCGGCGCCGGATCGTTGGGCGTGTCGGCCCGGCCGATCTTGCCCATCACCATGAGCACCTCGGGAAACCGGCAGAGCACCATGTCGCGCGCGGTCAGGTCGTCGGCCCCCTGCGCCAGCGACACGCGCGGAATGGTGATCGGCATATCCATCACGGTCCCCTCGTCGAGCGGAACCATGAATTCGCTCCCCAGCGGCGTGATCCAGCGTTCGGCCAACAAGGCCACAGTCACTAGGCTGGCCAAAACCAGCAGCTTCGCGGCGGCCGAGCGCGTGAGCCAGACGCTGGCGCACAGTGCGAGGAGCAGCGTGGCCAGGAAGACCGGGCGGCTGCCGAGCGCCGCGGCGCCCAACAGACCCGTCACTCCCAACACCCACACGAGCGGCGCAGGCCGCTCGAGCAAGTACGCGAGCACCGGCCGATAGACCTCGACGCAGCTTCGCAGCAACCAGCTCTGTTGCTCGCTTCTCAAGCGGCCGCGGATCAACACCGTGCAAAGGGCCGGCACGAGCGTCAGCGAAAGCGCCGCCGACGACGCCAAGGCAAAGCACTTGGTGAAGGCCAGCGGCCGAAACATCTTCCCCTCGATCCCGCCCAAGGCGAACACCGGCAGAAACGAGAGCAGCATGATCAGCACGGAGAAGAACATCGGCCGCGCCACCGTGCGGCAGGCGGCGAGCACGATCGGCCGCACGTCGCCTTGCACGGGCCGGTCGCCAAAGTGCCGCCGCAGTTCGTGCATCACGTTCTCGGCCATCACGATCGAGGCGTCGACGAGCACGCCCACCGAGATCGCCAGTCCGGCCAGCGACATGATGTTCGTTTGGATCGCCGTCCAGCCGAGGGTGTTGCCCAGCCAAATCAGGCCGAAGCAGCTCAGCACCACCGTGGGGAGCGTGAGCGCAATGACCAGCGACGTGCGGAAGTGCAGCAGCACCAGCAGAATGCAGACCGTGGACGTGACGATCGCCTCGACGAGCGTCAGGCTGACCGTCCGCGCCGCGCCGCGGATCAGGTCGATGCGGTCGTACCCCGGCACGATCGACACGCCCGGCGGCATGCTGGGCTGCAGATCCTCGATCTTGTGCAGGATCGCCCGGGTGACCTCGAGCGTGTTCGCGCCATGCCTCAGCGAAACGACGCCCCCCACCGCTTCCGAGCCGTCCTTCTCGAACACTCCGCGCCGCGGCCCCGGACCCAGCGACACGTGGGCAAGATCTGACAGACGCACCGCAGGCTTGCCCGCGCGGGGCACGACCACATTCTCGAGATCGCGAATGGCTCGCGCCGCTGAGAATTCGCGCGTCGCCTCGGTAGGATCTGCCCCCAGCGCGCCGCTGGTGCGGACGACATATTCCGTACCCCCTTGGTGAACGAAGCCCGGGCCGCCGGCGGTGTTCGACGCCTGGACCGCCACGGCCACCTGAGCCAGAGTGACTCCCTGGCGGGCCAAGGCGAGCGGATCGACCTCGACGTGCAGTTCCACGCTGAACCCGCCCACGCTGGCCACTTCGGCCACCCCGGGCACGGAGGCCAACTGGTGGCGGACGTGCCAATCTTGGATCGTGCGCAAACGGCCCAGATCGTACCCTTGTCCCTCAACGGTGTACCAAAAGATTTGGCCCGTGGCCGGCGAATCGGGCGCGAGAGAGGGCGTCACGCTTTCGGGCAGATCCTCGCGCACTCCGGCGAGCCGCTCGGTCACTGCCCGTCGCGCGGCCTCGATCTCGACGTGATCGTCGAAGATCAGGTGGATCATCGAGAAGCCGACTTCACTGGCGCCGCGGACGCTCCGCACACCGTCGATCCCCTGCAGGCCGAGCGAGAGGGGAAAAGTGATCTGATCGTCGATCTCCTGCGGCCCTGCGCCCGGCCAAGCGGTGAACACGATCACCTGGGTTTCCGAGAGATCGGGGATCGCGTCGACCGGAATCCGCCCCAGCGACCACGCTCCCCACGCCGCGATCGCCACGCCCAAGGCGATCGTCAGCCCGCGACGGCGGATCGAGAGTTCGACGATGCGGTCGATCATGAGAGGGTTCGGCGCGAGTCAACCAACCTGATCCGGTCGGCGGAGGTCACTTTTCAGTTTTTTGCTGCGCTTCGTAGCGCCCCCGGCAGGCGGGGCAGCAAAGGAACACCGGCTTGCCGTCCGTCTCCAGGCGCAGGAGCGGTCCCATCGATCCCAGGGGCAGCTTGGTCACGGGACATACGCGCTGCGCTTCCGCCAAGGCGCGATCCGCGGGACTGAGGTCCAAGCCGTCGAGCTTGGCGGTTGCCGCCGCCGGAGTGGGTTGTGGCGCCGAACCGGCCGCGGCGCCTGCGCCAAAGTACGTCGAAGCCAGACCGGGGCTCAAGCGGGTTTCGGCGTCGAGCAGGAACGCCCCCGCCGTGGCCACTCGTTGTCCGGCGGAGAGCCCGCGCACCACGGGATAGTAATCCCCCGCTCGGCTGCCAACCTCGATTTCGACGCCGTCGAACATGCCGGGCATCGATTCGACGTACACCAATATGTGTTTGCCCGAGTCCAGCACGGCCGTGAAAGGGACCGCCAGCACCTCGCCTACGGGCGCGTAGGCGACGATGCTCGGCAGGCGCTGATCGTCGCATTGTTTGCACGGCTGGTGGGGCGCAGCGCTCAGATCGCCGACGTGCTCGCGACAGGCCCAACGCAAGCGCTCGTGCGCGGCCAACTCGCGCATCGCCAGCGGCAGATCGTCGCGCGGACAAACGCCCGCCGCGGTCGCCACGACGTCGGCGTGGTCCGGACAGACGTAGACGCGCCTCAGCTCGCCCGGCTCGGGCGCTGGCACGCCGCGTGGTTGATCGCGGAAGGGAATCGTTTCAGCGACGGGCACGGTCAGCCGCACGGGGGCCGCGCTCGGCAGCGAAGCGGGCCGGTCGACCCGCACGACGGCGTGGGCTAACCCCGCCTCGTCAGTCGCGACCGCTTCGACGGTCGCAGGCAGCGGTTCGCCGCCCTCGACCCGCACTTCCCCACGGACCCCGGCATGAACGATCGATCGATCGCGCGGGCTGAGCGGCGCAGTCATCCTCGGCGCGTCTGCGCCAGAGCCGTTTGACTCCGGCGGTAGTCGCTCGCCGGGCTCGAGCACTTCGTAGGAGAGCGGGCGATAGCGCACTTCGGAGGTCTGCACGCCAGCAAGCTGCAGGCGATAGGGCGAGAGCCGCATGCGGGCCACAACTCCCGACGGCAGGATCGCCGCCTCCCCTTTGGCGCGGCGCACGAGCGGCATGTTGCAGACCGGGCACTTTGCCGGCCACTCGCTGAGCACGCCGGGGCACATTGGGCAGAAGTATTCGGTGTCGGACGAAACGGCCTGGGGGGCCCCGCCGGCCTGGCGCAAGGATCTGCCCAGGCGGTCGACGAGCGTGCCCAAGTCATCCCACTTGGCGACCAGCAAAAAGATGAGCAGAAACACGCCCAAGAACCGCAAGCGGACCCAGGCGACCGCCAGCGCAGTGCGCAGAACCTCGAAGCGCGGGCTCGGCCGGGGCGGCGACGGCGATGGCGGTGCCTCGTTCACGCAACGGTGCGCGTAGGGAGCGCGTTAGGGTTCGTCTGGGGAGGTCGGTGGAGCGGCAGCCTTCGCGGCAGACGGCTGCCCATCCATGGGGTGGTCCCAGTGCAGCAACATTTCCAGGTCTTGTTGGCGGATGACCCACACCGGATCGATGCCGATCACCACGTAGTTTACCTTTTGCGGCGGATCGGGGCCGTCGAGTTGGATCTGCACCAGGTAGCGGCGGCCCGAGTGGGCGCTTCCCTCGCCGAGAATGTCGAACCGCTGCAGCCGCCGCCCCGCCGCCTGTTGGCCATCGGCCAAGTGTGCGCGGCCGCCGTCGAAGGCGAGCGAGTCGACTGGGCCCCCGACCTGCCAGGCGCGGAGGGCCGTTTCCAGGGCGGCTCGTGCCGTGGACTCCGACGGAGTGAACCGCTCCCCCGGCGGCGCTGAGTCTCGGCAGCCCGCCGCCGCGAGCAGCAGTCCTGCCAGCAACAGCCCCAGTTGCGCTAGCCGGCGCTCAGGAAATCGTCGAAGGCTCACGGGGGGCTGATCGGTTCGTCGCCGTCTCGGGTGCCCATTCCGCGCCACACCACGAGGTCCACGCCGTTGGGCGCGAAGCGCACCGAGGCGTCCCCCATCATTACGTTGACGCCGCCAGGATGCCGGCTGTTGGCTGACACCTGCATCGACATGTTGGTCATCGTGCCGGGAAACGGCAGCCCCGCGCAGCTCCGCGTGTTGGGGGTCGAGACGTGGTTGTAGAGCGTGCAACAGTTCTCCCCCATCACCCAGCTATAGCCCCATTTGCTCGTGAGCGGCGTGGCCGTTTCCGGATCCAGCCCGCTGCACGTAGTGTAGACGCCGCTGAGCGTCTGTTGATTGGGCATCGTGAACAGGTCGCTCACGGGGTCCGGATCTCCCTGGCCACGGATCTTCTCGGAGAAGAACGCGGTATTGCTCAGCCCGTCGGTCACATCGGCAATGCGCACTCCGCTGAGGAAGTAGAGCACGCCGTGGTTCACCTCTTCCGGCAAGGTGTCGGTGTCCGTGGCCGGGGCGTCGCCGCGATCGCAGAGCCAGCTCCCTTGATTGCCGGCGTAGTTGTTTTGGCCGCTCCAATCCGCGGTCGGCTTCAGGTCCGAAGGACACAGGAACAGCGGGATGCGGAGCCGCGATACGTCGGCGTTTTTGCCGCCGGCGTTCTGGAACGCCGGCATGAAATCGATGACGCCCCCCATGCCGGGAGTCTCGGGGGGAAACTTGAAGTCGATGGCGTTCTGCACGTTGGCCTGCTCGAGATACGGCAGCAACAGCGCGTGCGCCGACCAACGGGCGTAGCCCTTGGCGCCCTGGTAGCTGGACCCCTTGCCGAAGGGGAACCGCTTCTGATTGTCGTGATAGTTCTGCAGCGCCAGCCCAAGCTGCTTCAGATTGTTCACGCATTGCGTGCGGCGGGCGGCTTCTCGAGCCGCCTGCACTGCGGGCAGGAGCAGAGCGATGAGAATGCCGATGATGGCGATCACCACCAACAGTTCGACCAACGTGAAGCCCCGACGCGACGAACGCACGGTGCGACTCCCAAAAGCCAATCGCGGAAGAAGAAACCTGGGTCAACGGGCGCTGACTTCTCAGATCCGGCGCGGCGATCGGTTCACAGAGGAACGATCTGCCGCACGAGCCGGCCCAATAGGCACGAGACCGGCGGCAAAGAGTGGGGCAGGCCGAACTTCGAGTTTTCGGCTGTGCAGCGCGGCCGCCGTTCGCCGCCGGGAACCCGGCATCGCCGACCCGAGAACCGGATCGCAGCGCAAAGAAAACGGGGTGACCATCCGCGCATCCCCCGTCGCGAGGGGACTTGCTCAATTACTGTTGAGCCTAGCCGGCCCCCGCCGGGCTGTCAAACAAATCCGCCTGATTATGACGGCCAAGCCGACCTGAGCGGCGATCGGTCGGAAGACAAACTACTGAGTGAGCGAGGCGGGCAGCGGCTCCCCTTGGGAGCTCGTGAGCGCCGCCATCACGATTCGCCGATCCATGCCCTCGAAGAGGAACTGGACCGAGCCGTCCCCCATTAGCAGCATGGCGCCTCCCTTGTGGAAACTGTACATGCCATGCGCGCTGCAAAAGTTGATTTGTGGGTAGACGAAATCGCCCGTTTCCATCGGCAGCCAGCCGCCCGGGGTTTGTTCGTCGCGCACCTCGGGACCGTGATAGTGGGTCGGCGAGCCTGCCTGCTCGTGGAGCATTCCCGTGTTCGACAGTCCGTCCTCACACTCCTGCAACCCGACGGGCGTCGTGACTTGGCTGGGATACGAAGCCCGCGGCCCCTGCGTGAAGTTGTTCGGGGTCCACATGGTGCGCAGGCCCTTCGCGCTCAAGTCCTCGGACGTCAGCACGCCGTACACCGCCACGTAGTCGAGCGACGCCATGTCGAAACGGCCGTTGTGTCCGTCCGACGCTCGCCCGGTGCGGCTTTGATGCCGGGGGTATTCGGGCGTCGAGGGGCACTGATGCACCTTCAGCAGCGTCCCGGCGACCTGCCAGTTGTCGAAGCTATACGGCCCGCTCTTGAAGTCGAGTAGGTTGTAGAGCGCCTGCTGCTCGTGGAATGGCAGCACTGCCGCTCGCCACGCGAACCAGGTTTGGGAGCCGCGCGGCCCCCGGCCCAACGCCGGCAAAAAACTGCGATTCTGCTGGGCATAGTTGTGCAGCGCCAGCCCCATTTGCTTGAGGTTGTTGCGGCACTGCACCTTGCGGGCCGACTCACGGGCCGCCTGCACCGCCGGCAACAGCAGGGCGATCAGCACGCCGATGATCGCAATCACGACCAAAAGCTCGACCAGCGTGAAACCAGCGCGGCGCAACATGCAAAGCGCTCCCGAGGCGCGGGGGGCGAGGGGGACCGCCATAGCTTCTCTGATCCCGCGGAGTATACCCGAGGGCTTCCCGACACGCCATGCAAGCGACTTGCCAGTTTGTCATCTTCGACCGAGCGTTTAGGATGCAACTTGGCGCAATTGTCAGCAACGCATTCATTCCCCAAATCCCGATGCAGGACGAAGCCAGCTACACCTGTGACGCTTGCGGCGAAGAGATCGTGATCCCGATCGACTTGTCGGCAGGCCAGAGCCAGGAGTATGTGGAGGACTGCCCTGTCTGCTGCCGGCCGAACGTGATTCGCGTCGAAGTCGACAAGCGCGGACGCGTGCGCGTGAGCAGCGAGGGGGAGTGACCTCACCTGCCACCGCGTTCGCTTGGCGAGCCGCTGCCGATTGTTCCCACTGGGCAGGACGCCGTCTATCTCGCTGCCAGCCCGTTGCGCGAGTCAGTCCGAGCCGGGGCGAGGACAGCAGGAGGGCCGACCAAGGTCAGGCTCCATTCCCTTCACTTAAGAAGCTGCAATCTTTCGTTCGCGTCGCAACGATCATGCGGATTCGTTGACCCCAACTCCGCCCGGAACTTAGACTGGACACTTGCGACCGGGGTGTGCGTCGCCCCTTCCCAAGGGGCGTCGCGGGCCCCCGTCCGCCGGTGCTGAGAGCCGCATTTTAGGGGAGCGGCTCCCTTGTGCCGCCGTCCGCCCTCCACCTTCTGACGTTTGCAGCTCATGGCCCATAAGCCCAGTCTATTTCGTCGGTTATGGCGTTCCATCAGCCGGCGAGGGCGCGGGCTTTCTGCGCCCCCACGGCTCCGTCTCGAGCCGCTGGAAACCCGGGCGTTGTTGTCGGTCAGTCCTCAGGGGGGCGGCTTCTCGCTCGACTGGGAAGATTTGGGGCTCACGGGGGAGCGGACCCCGGTCGCCGATGGAATCTGGTACCTGGGCCCCGGCTACGCCCCCCATCAGATTGCCCAGCGGGAGCCGGAGAACATCAACGCGGCCGACACCACCAACACCGATCAGCTCTGGTCGGGAGGCGGCCTGGGGCTCAACCTGACGGGCGCCGGGCTGACGGTGGGAGTTTGGGACCAGGGAGGGGTGCGCACGACCCACAAAGAGCTCGTGGGCCGCGTCACGCTCGTCGACAACGTGGCCCTGGTCGATCACTCGACCCATGTGGCGGGCACGATCGGGGCCTCGGGCGTGCAGCCCAACGCCAAGGGGATGGCTTCGCAGGTCAACATCCTCAGCTACGACTGGAACAACGATTTCGCCGAGATGCGGGCCGCCGCCGGCAGCATCGTGGCCTCGAACCACTCGTACGCCACGCTCACGGGCTGGGCGACGATGTCCACCGGCTCGACCCCTCCATTTACCGACGTCTGGTACGAAGACCGGGCGACCTACACCGAGGACACGAAGTTCGGCAAGTACGACGCGTCGGCGGCCGAGCTCGACGACGTGATCTACGACAACCCGAGCCTGCTCAGCGTGTGGGCGGCCGGCAACGATCGCGACGACTCCTTCGGCAACTTGCACTTCGACCAGACCTATTTCACTTACCTCTCGACCGGGCCGAGCGGCGCGGGATGGTATCAGGTGAGCACGGCGGCTTTTTCCGCGCCCCCCAGCGACGGGGCGAACGGCGGCTACGACTCGCTCCCCCCCACACAGACCGCCAAGAACAGCCTGGTGGTGGGGGCGGTCAACGACATCACGGTCGATCCCTACGTGTTGGCCAACGTGTCGCTGGCGGGCTTCTCGTCGTTTGGTCCCACCGACGACGGCCGCATCAAGCCCGACCTGGTGGCCAACGGCACTTCGGTCTTCAGCTCGGTGGCCGGCACCGACGGCAGCTACATCACGATGTCGGGCACGTCGATGGCGGCGCCCAACGTCACCGGATCGGCCGTTCTGTTGGCTCAGCACTATCAGAATCTGTTCGGCAGCCTGCCGCTGGCGGCCACGCAGAAGGCGCTGATGATCCATACGGCCTTCGACGCCGGCAATCCGGGTCCCGACTACGCCAACGGCTGGGGGCTGCTCGACTCGGCGGCCGCGGCCAACCTGCTGACGGCGGCCGCCGGCGCGAACCCCACCTCGAGCGTGCTCGCGCGCAGCTACACCGGCACGGAGCAGACCTATCAGTTCACTTCCACCGGCAGCAACCCGCTCAAGGCGACGATCGCCTGGATCGATCCGGCCGGCACGGCCCAGCCTGCGGGGCTCGACATTACGACCTCGGTCCTGGTGAACGACCTCGACATCTGGGTCACGGGCCCCGGGGGCACCTACTTCCCCTGGAACCTCAACCCCAGCAACCCCTCGGCGGCGGCCTTCCAGACCTCGGCGAATCATCGCGACAACGTGGAGCAGGTGCTGATCTCGGCCCCGACCGCCGGCACGTACACGCTGCATGTCGGCCGCACCGGGGCCAGCTTCAACCAGAACTACTCGCTCATCGTCAGCGGCGGCGCGCTCGACACGGCGCTCCCCACGGTCGACGTCCTCGACGTCACGCCCGATCCGCGGAACTCGGCCGTATCCGCGATCACCATCCAGTTCAGCGAGGCGGTCACCGGCTTCGACCTGGCCGATCTGAGCCTCACCCGCAACGGCGGCGCGAACCTGCTGACGGGAGCGCAGACGCTCACCACCGGCAACAACATCAGCTTCACGCTGAACAACTTGTCGGGGCTCACGGGCACGGCGGGCAACTACGTGCTCACGCTGAACGCTGTCGGCTCGGGAATTCAAGATCTCTCGTCGAACCTGCTGATCTCGGGGGCGAGCGATTCCTGGACGGTCGACACGAGCGTGCCGACGGCCGACGTCATCGACGTGACGCCCGATCCGCGCAGCAGCAGCGTGGGCTCGATCCAGATCGTGTTTAGCGAGGCTGTGAGCGGCTTCGACCTGGCGGACCTGAGCCTGACTCGCAACGGCGGGGCGAACTTGCTCACCGGCAGCCAGACGCTGACGACCAGCGACAACATCACCTACACGCTGAACAACCTCTCGGGCCTCACCGGGACGTCGGGCAACTACCTGCTCACGCTGACGGCGGCCGCCTCCGGCATTGCCGACACTGCCGGGAACTTGCTCGCGACCAATGCCAGCGACGCTTGGGTCGTTGACACCACCACTCCCACGGTCGACATCACCGACGTGACGCCCGACCCGCGGAACACGGCGGTGGGCTCAGTCCAGATCGTGTTCAACAAGCTGGTCAGCGGCTTCGACCTGGCGGATCTGAGCCTGACGCGGAATGGCGGCGGCAACCTGCTGACAGCCAGCCAAACGCTCACGACGGTCGACAACATCGTCTACACGCTGAACAACCTCTGGGCCTGACCGGTACATCGGGCAGCTACCTGCTGACGCTCTCGGCCGCGGGCTCCGGCATCGTCGATGCGGTTGCCAATCCACTGGCCAGCGGGGCGACCGACGCCTGGGTGGTCGATGTGACCCCGCCCACGGCCGACGTCGTCGACGTTTCGCCTGATCCGCGCGGCAGCGCCGTCGGCTCGCTCCAGATCGTGTTCAGCGAGGCAGTGAGCGGCCTCGACCTGGCGGACCTGGCGCTCACTCGCAACGGCGGGGCGAACCTCCTGACCGGCAGCCAGACGCTCACGACCGGCGACAACATCACCTACACTCTGAACAACCTCTCGGGCCTCACCGGCACGTCGGGCAGCTACCTGCTGACGCTGACGGCGGCCGCCTCAGGCATTGCCGACACTGCCGGGAACTTGCTGGCGGTGAATGCCAGCGACGCTTGGGTGGTTGACACTACCACTCCCACGGTCGACATCACCGACGTGACGCCTGACCCGCGGAACACGGCGGTGAGTTCGATCCAGATCGTGTTCAACAAGCTGGTCAGCGGCTTCGACCTGGCGGACCTGAGCCTGACGCGCAATGGCGGCGGGAACCTGCTGACGGCCAGCCAGACGCTGTCCACGGTCGACAACATCGTCTACACGCTGAACAACCTCTCGGGCCTGACCGGCACGTCGGGAAGTTACCTGCTGACGCTCACCGCCGCTGGCTCCGGCATCGTCGATGCGGTGGCCAACCCGCTGGCCAGCGGCGCGACCGACGCCTGGGTGGTTGATCTGACCCCGCCCACGGCCGACGTCGTCGACGTTTCGCCTGATCCGCGCGGCAGCGCCGTCGGCTCGCTCCAGATCGTATTCAGCGAGGCGGTCAGCGGCTTCGACCTGGCGGATCTGGCGCTCACTCGCAACGGCGGGGCGAACTTGCTCACCGGCAGCCAGACGCTCACGACCAGCGACAACATCACCTACACCTTGAACAACCTCTCGGCCCTCACCGGCACGTCGGGGAACTACCTGCTCACGCTGACGGCGGCCGCCTCAGGCATTGCCGACACTGCCGGCAACCTGCTGGCGGCCAACGCCAGCGACGCCTGGGTGGTTGATACCACCACTCCCACGGTCGACATCACCGACGTGACGCCTGACCCGCGGAACACGGCGGTGAGTTCGATCCAGATCGTGTTCAACAAGCTGGTCAGCGCCTTCGATCTAGCGGACCTGAGCCTGACGCGCAATGGCGGCGGCAACCTGCTGACGGCCAGCCAGACGCTCACGACGGTCGACAACATCGTCTACACGCTGAACAACCTCTCGGGGCTGACCGGTACGTCGGGCAGCTACCTGCTGACGCTCACGGCCGCGGGCTCCGGCATCGTCGATGCGGTGGCCAACCCGCTAGCCAGCGGCGCGACCGACGCCTGGGTGGTCGATGTGACCCCGCCGACGGCCGACGTCGTCGACGTGTCGCCCGATCCGCGGCAGTCCTCGGTCCCCTCGATCCAGATCGTGTTCAGCGAAGCGGTGAGCGGCTTCGACCTGGCCGATCTGGCGCTCACGCTGAGTGGGGGCCCGAATCTGCTGACGGGTTCGCAAACGCTCACGACGAGCGACAACATCACGTTCACGCTCGGCAACCTAGCCGGGCTGACAGGGCAGCCGGGGACGTATCAGCTCACGCTGAACGGCGCGTCGGCCGGCATCGCCGACCTCCTGGGCAATGCCTTCACCGGCTTGGCGAGCGACGGCTGGTTCATGAGCCTGACGGAGATCCAGGCGGAGAACTTCACGCGTCGCACCTCGGGCAACGGTCACCAGTGGTGGACTGTGGATCAGGAGACGGCCGGAGTAGGCGTCTTCAGCGGCGCGACCGGCCCCAGCGCCGATTTCATGCAGGCGCTGACCACTGCCGGTCAAGACAGCTCCCAGGGCAACATCAGCGGCCCATTAGCGCCTTCGCTCGAATACGACGTCACGATCACAACCCCCGGCATCTACAATCTCAAGGTGCGAGTGGCGGGAATCAGTTCGGCGAGCGATTCGTTGTGGGTCGACTCCACAACGGGCACGCTCAGCGACGCCCAAGGAAACGAAACCGTCGGCAGCGCGCTCAAGATCGAAACCGGGGCCACGGGCGCCTTTCAAACGCGGGACGCCGGTCGCTGGCTGTTGAGCGCCGGACTGCACACCTTCCGCGTCTCCATGCGAGAGTCGGGCGCCTCGATCGACGCGCTCCAACTCATCGCGCCGACTTCAACATCTATCGCCGGCCCCACAGAGATTCAAGCGGAGAACTATTCGAACCGCCAGGATGGCGGAAGCCATCGCTGGTGGGTCGCCGATCTCGAGACGCCGGGCGCCGGCGCGTTCACCGGGGCCACCGGGCCGTCGCAAGACTACGTGCAGGCGCTCAACCTGTTAGGCCAAGACACTACCTTCGGCAACCTTTCACCTGCGGCGCCCTATATCGACTACACGATCGAAGTGCCGACGACGGGGGCCTACGGCCTGCAAGTGCGAACGGCCGGGTTGAGCAGCGCGAGTGACTCGCTGTGGGCCTCGATCCCCACGGGAACGCTGCAGGACGGCCAAGGGAACACGCTCACGAGCGGCGCTCTCCAGATCAACACGAACTCGAACGGCGCCTTCGAACTGCGCAGCGCCGGTGTGTGGCTCTTGCCGGCGGGCACGCACACGATTCGCTTGCAAATGCGCGAATCGGGCGCCGCCGTCGATTCGCTGCTGGTCACTCCGGTCGCGGCCGTGCCGATCATCGGTACGACTGAAATTCAGGCCGAGAACTTCGCTCGCCGGCAGAGCGGCAACAACCATCAGTGGGCGATCATCGATTTGGAGAATCCGGGAGTCGGCAGCTTCAGCGGCGCAACAGGCAGCGGGCAGGACTTCTTGCAGTCGCTGAATCTCTCCTATCAGGATACAACGGTCGCCAACCTCGCGCCCGCTGCGCCGTCGGTCGAGTACGACATTCAGGTGAGCGCCGCCGGCATCTACGACCTCAACCTGCGCGTGGCCGGCGTCTCGGGCAACAGCGATTCGCTGTGGGTCGAGATCCCCACGGGCACGCTCAACAATGCCCAAGGGAACGCCACGTCCGGCAGCGCCCTGCTGATCAACACGAACAGCACGGGCGTGTTCGAGCTCAAGAACGCAGGCCGCTGGAATCTCACGCCGGGCAACCACACGGTGCGCGTTTCGATGCGTGAATCGGGCGCCGCAATCGACAGCCTCCAGGTCGTCGCGCCGAGCGCGCCGACGCCGATCGTCGGGCTCACCGAGATTCAGGCCGAAACCTTCTCGCGCCGCCAAGCCGGCAACGGCCACCAATGGTCGATCGTCGATCAAGAAGTTGCGGGCGCGGGGGCGTTCACCGGAGCGACCGGCCCGGCAAGCGACTATGTGCAATCGCTGACCACGAGCGGCCAAGACAGCACCTACGGCACATCGGCCCCAGGCACGCCTTCGGTAGAGTATGACATTCAGGTGAGCTCGGCAGGCACGTACGAACTCAAGCTGCGCGTGGCGGGGCTGAGCTCGGCAAGCGATTCGCTCTGGGTCGAAGTGCCCACCGGCACGCTCAGCGACGCCCAGGGCAATGCGGTCACCGGCGGCGGGCTGCGGATCGAAACGAACTCCACCGGGGTGTTCACGCTCAAGAGCGCCGGCCGTTGGAGTCTCTCGGCTGGGGTTCACACGATCCGCATTTCGATGCGAGAGTCGGGGGCGGCCGTGGACGCGCTGCAGATCGGGCAAGTCAGCGCGGCGCTCGGGACGAGCCAGGTTGCCGAGCGAATGTCGGCTGGCGCGTTTGACGTTGCGGCGCAACCTGCGGCGCAGCCGAAGTTGATTGAGGCGGACTCTACGCCCTCACACATCGTGCCGAGCGGCCGAGCCGCGGTCGCTTCCGCCCTCGCAACGCAGTCCGCGAACGCCAAACCCTTGGCCAGCACAGCGGCTGCGAGGCCCGCGCGGAGCGCCGTCGAAGGGGTTCGTCTTCAAGCCGCGATCGACGCGGCGCTGCGAAGCTGGCGGGGTTAGCGGAGTCGCGCGAGGAGATCCCCTGCGGCGGCAGCGGGGTCGGGCGCTCGAGCAATCGCGGCCGACACCGCCACTCGGCCGAGCCCGGCCGACTTCACCTGCGCCACATTGCCGGCGTCGATCCCCCCAATCGCGAAAGCGGGCAGCCGGATTTCGGCCGCCACCTGACGGACCAACTCGAGACCCGCGAAGGCCTCAAAATGCTTGGTCTGGGAGGGAAACGTCGGACCTACGCCGAGGTAGCTCGCACCTGCCAGCACCGCCTGCCGAGCTTGTTCGAGCGTGTGGATCGACACGCCGATCAGGGCCCGGGAGCCCACGAGGGCCCGGGCCGCCTTGACCGAGAGATCCTCCTGCCCGAGATGCACGCCGTCGGCCCCGGCCTGGCGAGTTAGATCGGGCCGATCGTTGAGAATCAGCAAGGTAGCGGAGCCAACGAGCGCCTGTTTCATCGCTTGGGCGCGCTCGACGACCTCGTGATCTGCGAGGCCCTTGGCCCTCAATTGAATCAGGTGAACCCCGGCTGCAGCCAACGAGGCCGCCTGCGCCGCCGCCTCGGCGAGGCCGCCGCCGCCGTCGACGAGCACGTAGAGCCGCGCGTGGGCGAGGAATTCGAGGGACTGCAGCGTGGCGTCGACCGCCCGCTCCAAGGTGTACGTGCGATAACGCAGCGCTTCGCACGCGACAGCGGCCGAGCCGTGCCCGAGGAGCTTGGCGTGCTCTTCCAAGCTGCGCAAGGCTTCCTGCACGCGCTGGAAGTTGGCCGCCAAGAGTTCTCCTGGCGTGGCGCGGCGCCCTTCTCGCGGCGTGCTGAGAGCAGCGCCGACGTCGGCCAAAGTGTCGCGGCTGCGCAGCCGTTCGGCCCGCGGCACATCGGCTAGCGCCGCGGCCAGGTCGTGCCGGAGTTGTTTGCAGAGACCGGTCAGGTGGCGGTCATCGAGCGCGAACCGCACCCAATCTTCGATGACTCGCAGCCCTTCGGAGGCGCGGTTGGCCGCGGCGTCGAGCACGCGCAGCAGGGCGACCTCGTGGTCGACGAACTCCGTCGGAGCCTGCAACGGCGTCGTTGTCGCGGCCGCCGCGACAACGACGGACGCCGGTTCCAGGCCAGGTTCCGTCGGCGGAGGCTCGTCGAGGTCGATCGGCTTGCCGTGATTCGTGGCGAAGCCATAGATCCTGCGCACTTCGGACTCGAGGCGCTCGGCCGAGAGTCCCTGGTCGCGGAGCCACTGGCCGGTTTCGTCGTCGGCAGCCACCAAGCCAAGCAGCAGGTGCTCGGTAGCGAATTCCCCCGCCTCCAGGCATTCGCCCAAGCGTGTCTGGGCCGCGGCCAGCGCGGCGCGGACCTCAGCCGAGAGCCGCTGCGATCTTTGGCCGTCGCCGTCGGTCAGAGGGCGGATCTGCGGCCAACGGTCGGCGACTTGCGGCGCACGGATCCCGACGTGGGCCAGCATGACGGCCGCCCGGCATTCAGGCTCTGCTAGCAGGCCGAGGAGCAACTCAGGCGCCTCGACCTCGTGCGGCTGCTCCGCCGAACTCCAGTCGCAAGCCGCGCGCAGTGCGCGTTCGGCGGCAGGAGTGAATTGCACGGAACGCCAGCGTTGCATGTCAGCTCAAATCGCCTACTGCCAACCACGAATCGCCCTGTCCCCATTATGCGGGGCAGCCGGGCAAAGCCCAAGGAATGGCAGGCCTGCCCGAAAATGCACCCCAAGGGTAAGTGATTCGACTTGCGTCTGGCTCGATCGCCCCAACCCATGCAACCCGTTTGTCTTGCGGAAAATGGGGGGCTTGGCTAGAATCCCCCAGCCTTGAAGGAACGGATTCCCCAGCAACGAAACGCTTGGCAGCGGCGGAAGGAGTCGTGTCGCATGCGCTGGAATTGGGCCTTCTGCCTGTGGCCCGGCTTGCCACGATTGTGGCAACGTGGCGCGTGGTCGGGAGTTGCGGTGGCGGCGGTGTTCGCCCTGACGCTGAACCTGGCGCTGCTCTGCACCCTAGTATGGACCGAGTGGCTGGGCCCGGCGGCGCTGCGCTGGCTCTGGCTGGTTCTGGGTGCCTGGTGGGGCGGAACGACCCTGTTTTCGTTATGGTCGGGTCTGCCCGATCTCTATGCCCCGCTGCCGGAGGTCGAGCAGGACTTGTTTCCGCTTGCTTTGAACGAATACTTAAGGGGCAATTGGTTTGCGGCGGAAACGAGCCTGGCGCGGCTGCTGGAAGCCGAGCCGGGCGACGTCGACGCGCGGCTGCTGCTGGCCAGCGTCCTCCGGCGGTCGGGGCGCGGCGACGCTGCGCGGCGCGAACTCGAACGATTGGAACGGTTCGACCGGGCGGCCAAGTGGCGGCTCGAGATCGAGCGGGAACGGCAGGGGCTGGCTGCCCCGGCGACGGCGCCGGCCAAGGAGGAACTGGTCAAGGCGGCTTAAACCGTGCAATCGTCCGCCGGACGAGCGACGTATAGAATTGGATGTCGACCTTGGAGTTGGTTTCGTTGATGTAGGTGGCGGGGCTGATGGTTGTCCCAGCGGCGACGCCGGCGGCCCGAGCGCTATTGCCTTCTGGGTAGGGCGTCTTTTCGAACGGAGAGCGTAGATGTACGAGAGATTCACTGACCGGGCGCGGAAGGTCATGCAGTTGGCCAACCAAGAAGCGCAGCGGTTCAACCACGAATATATCGGCACCGAGCACGTGCTGCTGGGCCTCATCAAAGAGGGCAGCGGCGTCGCCGCCAACGTGCTCAAGAACCTCGATATCGACCTGCGCAAGATTCGTCTGGAAGTCGAGAAGCTCGTCCAGAGCGGTCCCGACATGGTGACCATGGGCAAACTGCCCCAGACGCCGCGCGCGAAGAAGGTCATCGAGTACGCCATGGAGGAGGCGCGCAACCTCAACCACAACTATGTGGGCACCGAGCACATCCTGCTCGGCTTGCTCCGCGAGCAGGAGGGCGTGGCCGCTCAGGTGCTGATGAACTTGGGCCTCAAGCTCGAGGACGTCCGCGAGGAAGTGCTCACGCTGCTCGGTCACGGCCTCGAGTCGAGTGAAGGCGAGCGTCCCAGCGGCGAGCGCGGCAGCGGCGCTGCCGGCGGCGCTGCAGGCGGCGGCCAGCCCGAGTCGGGCAAGGCCAGCAAGTCGAAGACTCCCGCGCTCGATAGTTTTGGCCGCGATCTCACCGAGCTCGCCCGCCAGAGCAAGCTCGACCCGGTGATCGGCCGCGAAAAGGAAATCGAGCGGGCCATTCAAATCCTCTGCCGCCGCACGAAGAACAACCCCGTGCTGCTCGGCGAAGCGGGCGTGGGCAAAACGGCCATCGTCGAAGGCTTCGCCCAGCGCGTGGTCGAAGGCAACGTGCCTGAGCTGCTCTTGGACCGGCGGATCGTGGTGCTCGACCTGGCCATGATGGTGGCCGGCACGAAGTATCGCGGCCAGTTCGAAGAGCGCATCAAGGCCGTGATGAACGAGGTCCGCCGCGCGAAGAACACGATTCTGTTCATCGACGAGCTGCACACCTTGGTGGGCGCCGGCGGCGCGGAAGGGGCGATCGACGCCTCGAACGTGCTCAAGCCGGCCCTGGCCCGCGGCGAGATCCAGTGCATCGGCGCCACCACGCTCGACGAGTACCGCAAGTACATCGAGAAGGACAGCGCCCTCGACCGCCGCTTCCAGGTGGTGATGGTCGAGCCGTCGACCAAGAGCGAGACGGTAGAGATCCTCAAGGGTCTGCGCGACCGCTACGAGGCCCACCACCGCGTGCAGATCACCGACGAGGCGATCGAATCGGCCGTGGAGCTTTCGAGCCGCTACATCACCGGCCGCTGCCTGCCCGACAAGGCCATCGATGTGATCGACGAGGCCGGCGCTCGGGTGCGCCTCAAGGCGATGACCCGTCCGCCCAATCTCAAGGAGATCGGCGACGAGGTCGACCAGCTCATCAAAGAGAAGGAAGAGGCCGTCGCCAACCAGGACTTCGAGCGGGCCGCCCACCTGCGGGACCAGGCCGACAAGCTCAAGAAAAAGAAGATGTCGCTCACTCGCGACTGGCGCGAGCGTTCGCGCGAGACCGACGGCGTGGTCGACGACGAGGTGATCGCCGAAGTCGTGTCGAAGATGACCGGCATCCCGCTCACGCGGATGAGCACCGAAGACAGCAAGCGGCTGATGCAGATGGAGCAGGACCTGCACCGCCGGGTGATCAGCCAGCACGAAGCGATCAAGGCCATCTCCAAGGCCGTGCGCCGCAGCCGCAGCGGGCTCAAAGACCCCAAGCGGCCGACCGGCTGCTTCGTATTCGCCGGCCCCACGGGCGTTGGCAAGACGTTGCTCGCCAAGGCGCTGGCCGAGTTCATGTTCGGCGATGAGGACGCCCTCATCCAGATCGACATGAGCGAGTACATGGAGAAGCACAACGTCAGCCGCTTGATCGGCGCTCCGCCGGGCTACGTGGGCTTCGAAGAGGGCGGCCAGCTCACCGAGAAGATCCGCCGCCGGCCGTACGCCGTGGTGCTGCTCGATGAAATCGAGAAGGCTCACCCCGACGTGTTCAACATGCTGCTGCAGGTCATGGAAGAGGGCCGCTTGACGGACAGCTTCGGCCGCAATGTCGACTTCCGCAACACGATCCTGATCATGACCACGAACGCCGGCGCCGAGGCGATCAAGAACGAGAGCGCCTTCGGCTTCCAGAAGCCCGACGACGACGCTTCGTACGAGAGCATGAAGGGCCGCGTGAACGAGCGGATCGAAAAGGTATTCCGTCCCGAGTTCCTCAACCGGCTCGACGACGTGATCATCTTCCGCCACCTGAACGTGGAGGATCTCAAGGAAGTGGTCGATCTCGAGCTTTCGAAGGTCCGCGAGCGGCTGCTCGAGCGCGGCATCAAGCTCGTGCTCAGCGACGAGGCCAAGAAGTACCTCATCAAGAAGGGCTCGAACACCGACTTCGGCGCTCGGCCGCTGCGTCGGGCGATCGAGAACTACGTCGAGGATCCGCTCTCCGAAGAGCTGCTCAAGGGCGAGTTCGAAGGCAAAGACACCATCACCGTGCAGGTGAAGGAGGTCGGCGGCCGCAAGCAACTCGTCTTCGAGGGAACCGCGGGCGAGGCCCATGCCGAGCCGGTGGGCGCCGGGGCCGCCGCCGATGGCGGCGGAGACGGCGCGGCGAGCGAGTAACCCTCGCAGCGGCTTCGCAACAACACTCGAGCCGCCCGGGCGGAAGTTTCCCCCCGGGCGGCTTTTTTGCTGCGCCGCAGCGGCCTCGCTCGGGGGAGCGGAAAAATGCTGGCGAAGCCTCGGCGTGGCTGCCGAATTAAGGCACGGCTTGGGTTGACCCTGCCTGGGGCCCCTCCTACCCTGGGAAAAGCAAGCCCGTCCTTCTCCTGGTTCGGTTCGATCCGCATGCTTTCTCGCTGCCTCACTCTTGCCGCGCGTGCCCGCGTCTACCAGTTGGTGGTTGTGGCGCTGTGCTGCTGCAACGTGGGGCGCGGCGAGGTGGCGGCCAGCTATTGCCTCCCCTTGCTGCCGGCGAGCGAGACGACGGAGACCGAACAGACGCCGAGCGAATCGGCGCCCGAGGAAGGCGAGGCGAGTTGGGCCACGCCCCGGGGCCGCGACGTGCGGCTATTGGGCCTGATGTTCGCCCGTGCCTGCGCGGCGTTGCAAGAGCAGGCCGCTCTGGGGCGGCCCGCGCTCCGCCGTACGGTCGCCCCACCTGGCTCCTTCGAGCACTCCTTCCGCTTCGGGCTAGGCGCACCACTGCGCATGTGAGGATCGCGGCTCTTTCCGCGATTTGCCTTCCTCATTCGCATTCTGGCTCAAGTCGGCCATCGCATCGGATCCCTTGCCAAGGGTTCCGCGCGCTCCCTGGCTAAGCCTGTAACGGAGCCTTCTCATGCAAAAGCTCGTCGACGGCATTCATAACTTCCAGCGCACGATCTTCCCCGAGCACCAAGGATTCTTCGAA
>JAXMBI010000037.1:0-57075 GCA_046349955.1 Pirellulales bacterium
CACTTGGCCGGCAGCCCGGCGCTCAACGCGCGGGTGTACGAACTGATCTTCAACCGCGCGCTCCGCGTGGAGCATCGCGACGTCGCCTCGGGAGAGGTCGTCGCCCGGCTCGAGCCCGAGCAGGCGCTAAAGCAAGTCGGCTTCGAAGCCGACGAAGGGCTGCTCCCCTATCCGCCGCAGGCTTTCCTGGGCTACCGGCTGCTCAGCGAGCTGTTTGCCTTCCCGGCGAAATTCAACTTCGTCGACCTCGCCGGCTGGGCCGAAGCCTGCCCCAAGGTCACGGGCGACCAAGTCGAGACGCTGATCTACCTGGACCTGGCCGACGCCGACCTCGAGCGGCAGATCGACGCCTCGACATTTCAACTTGGCTGCGCGCCGGCGGTGAACCTCTACGAGCAGTTGGCCGAGCCGATCCCGCTCACCGAGCGGCGGTCGGAGTACGCGGTTGTGCCCGACGTTCATCATCCGCTCGAGACCGAGGTCTACTCGGTCGATGCGGTGACGAGCGCCACGCCGCGCGGCCTGCGCACGTTTCGGCCGATCTACTCCGTGCATCACCATAGCGGCTGGAGCCCGCAGGAGACGCCCGAGGCCTACTTCAACTCGGTGCGGCGGCCATCGCCCGCGGCCGGCGACGCCGGCACCGACGTCTTTCTGCAGCTTGTGGATCTCGATTTCGAGCCGCGGCAGCCGGCCGACGCCGTGCTCACCGTCCACACCACCTGCACCAACCGCGACCTACCCACCCGGCTGCGGCAGGTGAGCGGTCTGCCGACGCTCGAGCTCGAAGCGGCGATCCCAGTCCGCGCGGTCCGCTGCCTGATGATTCCCACGGCGCCGTTGCGGCCGCCGCTGCGGCGCGGCGCGCAGTGGCGGCTCGTTTCGCACCTGGCGCTCAATCACTTGTCGCTGGGAGATCCCGAGCAAGGCGCGGCGGCCCTGCAGGAAATGTTGCGGCTCTACGACTTCTCGAGCAGCGACCACGGCCAGCAGCTTGCCGCCGTGAACCGGCAGATGATCGATGGGCTGGTCGGCCTCTCCAGCCGCCGCACGGTGGCGCGGATCGAAGGGGCCACCGCCAGCGGCTTTGCCCGCGGGCTCGAAGTGACGCTCGAGCTCGACGAGGCCAAGTACACCGGCGTCGGCGCGCTCTTGTTCGGCTCGGTGCTCGAACGGTTTCTGGCGCTCTACGCCTCGCTGAACTCGTTCACGCGGCTCGTCGTTCGCTGCAAGGGTCGCGAAACGCCGCTCAAGGCCTGGCCGCCGCGGGCCGGCGAGGAGCCGTTGCTGTGAGCGGCGCGCTGGCCGACCTGGCGGCCGACGGGCTCGCCCCCCTGGCCGATGCCCTGACCGGCCTCACCACTGACAACGCGGCGGCTCGACTGGCCGCTGCACGCGGGCCCGCCGACGATCGCCACACCTTGCTCGGCGAATTGCAGCGCGACGCGGCCAGCTTCGACTTCTTCCAGGCGGTCCGCATCCTCGAACGCGCGGCGACCGCCCGGCGGCCCGTAGGCGGCGACGAAGCGCCCGCCCTGGAAGCCGTGCGGTTTCGTGCCCGCGGTTCGTTCGCCTTCCCGGCGAGCGCGATTCAGGAGCTGCGTCCGCCGCGCGAAGAGGGTCAGCCCCCCGAGCTGGTGACCAACTTCTTGGGGCTGACAGGCGCTACGGGCGCCTTGCCGACGCACTACACCGAGCGACTCCTGCGGCTCGAGCGCGACGGCCGCGCGCCAGGCAAGTTCGCGCTCCGCGATTTCTTCGATCTGTTCCATCACCGCCTGATTTCGCTCTTCTACAGGGCGTGGGAAAAGTACCGCTTCGTGCTGCCGCTCGAGCGCGGCGAGGCGTCGCGGCGCGAGCCCGATCCGTTCACCGCCGCGCTACGCAGCGTAGCCGGCTTGAACGGCGCGGCATTGCAGGGTCGGTTGGCGGTGCGCGGGCCCACGGCGGAGTCGGCTCGCCCGGAAACGCTCGGCCGCATCGACGACCTCGGACTGCTGCGGTTCGCCGGCTCCTTGGGGCAGCGGCCGCGCTCGGCGGCCAATCTGGCGGCGCTCGTGCGCGAGTACTTTCGCGTGCCAGTGGCGGTGCGACAATTCGTGGGGCAGTGGCTGCGGCTCGACGAGGAGAACCAATCGCGCCTCGGCGACCGCCAGGGGCGGCTCGGCCGCAGCGTGGTTCTGGGAGAGCGCGTGTGGGACGTGCAGGGTCAGTTTCGGCTGGCGCTCGGGCCCCTCAACTACGAGCAATTCGTCGAGTTCCTGCCTGACAAAACTCCCGCGCCGCGCCGCAAGGCGTTCTTCCTGCTTTCGCACCTGGTGCGGCTGGCCGTGGGGCCTGAGCTGGGCTTCCAGGTGCAACTGCTGTTGCGGGGCGAAGAGCTGCCCCCCTGCCAGCTCGACAGCCAAGCGGAAGTCGGTCCGCGGTTGGGGTGGAACACGTGGCTGAGCACGAAGCCGCGGGAGGGAGTCGCCACCGACGCGGTGTTCGCGGGCGAAGCATGTGGGCAGTTGCGGTAGATAGCGACCTCGGACTTCGAGCGTCCTGCTGTCGCGGAGCGACAACCGAGAATAGCCCCGCAGTTTCACCGCGAGGTTTGGGGCACGAAAGCGTGCCGGCCGGCACGCGGAGAAATGATTCGCGTGACCTCGAGGCAGCCCCACGTTGAAACGTGGGGCTATTCTCATAGCATGCCTACGGCATGGGGCTACTTCTTCGTTTGCTTCGGCGGGAACACGCGGATCGTTTCCCCTTGGATGCGGAAGCCCAGGCCGGCTTGTTCCAGCACGTCGCGAAATAGCTCTTCCGGCGTCGCGCCTTCGGCGTTCACCGAAACCGGCCGCTCGAGCGAGAGCCCCGCGGCTTTGATCGCTTCCTCGTCGATGAGGACCTGCCAGCCCAAGCCATCGGCGACCTTGCGCACGAGCGTTCCCACCGCCTGGTCTTGCGCCACCATGTTCAGGCGAAACACGTTCTGCGAGTTGCGCGGGTTTCGCCGCGGCGCAGGCTTGGTCTTGGCGGCGACGCGCTCGAAGTCCTCGAGCAGTGCCCGCACTTCGACCTTCGATCCCTGCACGCGGACCTCCGCCTGCGGGGCGCGCTCGCGCCAGTCGGCCAGCGTTTTCTCCGCCGAGCCCCGCAGCGGGAAGCTGCGGGCAAGCGTCGGCCGGGCAGGCGCCGGCACGAGCCGCAGTTGGTTCTGCCCCTCGTCGATCTCGTAGGTCAGGTCGAAGCCGGCCAGCACTAAGGTGAGTCGGTCGGTCCAGGGAAGGGGCGGCAGGTCGACGGCCGGCCAGAGGTCGTGCGGCAGCAAGTTCTCGGCCGCCAGCGTGAGCCCGGCCTCGGCGGCCAATTGCTCGACGACCGCGCGTGGCTCAGTCAACCGCGGCCACGCCAGCGGCTTCGAGGTCGAGAGGGCCAGCCGCAGTTGCGGCCGCAGCTCGTCGGCTTCCAGACGCCGCAGCTCGGCCAGCGTACGGAGGCGTTCGGCCGCTTCTTTGGGTCCCCAGTAGACGACCGGCCCTAGCACCGACACGCCCACGCCCCCTTGGCTGGCCGCTTTGCCAAGCGCCTGCCGCAGCGGGGTGTTCACGACCGCTACCTCGAGCTTCTTGCCGGGGTCGACGCGGCGATCAAGGAAGCTCGGCAGCCGGTCGGTTTCGGCCAGCCCGGCGAGCGCCTTGGTCAGCGTTTGCCCCGACCACGACCAGGTCACCGGCTCCTCGAGATGCTTGGCCAGCTCGCTGGGCGTGCGCCAGCCTGGGGCGGCTCCACGCGTGCGCTGTGCCCAAACGTTGTCGGCCAAAGTAACCGCGATCCCCAGCCAAACGAGCGCGAAAACGGCCGCGGCGCTATGCAAATTGAACAAAGGCGCGAAGCTTTGCCGCCTGGGAAAACTCTGCGTGGGCAGAGTTCGCAGGAATTCTCGTCGATTCGCGACCAAACGTTGCCGCACGGCGGGGGCTCTGATTAGACTCAAATTGCGGGGTGTGCGGCGGCCCAACATGGCCGCCCTTAGATCTGGGGTCTTTTCGTTCGCTCGAGCCAAGGCGGGAGTGTTGCTGGCGTGAACCGCAAACCGACGAAAGTCCCGGTCCTCGATTCATTGTACCGCGAGTTCCTGCTCCAAGAAGACACGGCCAACTTCATCCGCAAGGTCGCCTTGCGCTACACGCCGGCTACCTTGGAACGGCTTGCCAGCCATGGCAGCACCACCTCGCGGCGCGGCGCCATCTTGGCTCTGGGCTTCGTGGGAGACTACGAATCGAACGCCGTGCTCGGGCGGGCCTTGGTCGACCGCGACCGCGGCGTCCGCATGCTGGCCGAAAACGGCATCCGCACCGTCTGGTGCCGGGCTGGCAGCGAGATTCAGCGGCAGCAGCTCGAAGCGATCATCCGCCTGAATCAGTCGGAGCAGCACCAAGACGCCCTGCGCCGCGCGACCTCGCTGATTCACAACGCCCCTTGGTTCGCCGAAGCCTGGAACCAGCGGGCGATCGCCCACTTCCAGCTCGGCCGCTTTCAAGAGGGCGCCCGCGACTGCCATCAGACGCTGGAGATCAACCCCTACCACTTCGGCGCCGCCGCCGGCATGGGGCACTGCCAACTCAAGCTCGGCCAACCGGCCGTGGCGCTCGAATCGTTCCGCCGAGCCCTCAAGCTCAACCCAGGCCTTGAGAGCATCCGCTCGCAAGTGGCGCTGCTCGAGCGTACGCTGGAGCGCGAAATCTAACTCGGGGCGATCACCCTCGCGCGGCCCGGCGGCAGCCTGGCGGAGAGCTGCGCCTAGCCGGGAGGCAAGCCGGCCGTGGATCGCTACGTTCTGGCCCTCGACCAAGGCACCACCTCGAGCCGCGCGCTCGTCATCGATCACCACGGGGTGATCCGCGCCACCGCGCAGCGCGAGATCAAGCAGATTTTGCCTGCGCCCGGGCACGTCGAGCACGACGCCGAGGAGATTTGGAGCACGCAGCTCGCCACGGCCCGCGAGGCAATGGCGGCCTTGAACCTCGATGCGCGGCAGCTCGCCGCGGTCGGCGTGACCAACCAGCGCGAAACGACCATCCTCTGGCGGCGCAGCGACGGCCGCCCCGTGGCCAACGCCATCGTCTGGCAAAGCCGCATCACCGCGCCCCTCTGCGATCGGCTCAACGCGGAAGGCTTGGGCCCGCTGGTGCGCGAGAAGACCGGCCTGGTGATCGACGCTTATTTTTCGGCGAGCAAGATCAAGCACCTGCTCGACACCGTGCCGGGGCTACGCAAGGAAGCCGAGGCGGGCGAGATTCTCTTTGGCACGGTCGATTGCTTTCTTGCCTGGCGGCTCACGGGGCGGCACGTCACCGACGTCAGCAACGCCAGCCGCACCCTGCTCTTCAACATCCACACGCTCGACTGGGACGACGACCTGTTGCGGATCTTCGGCGTGCCGCGCTGCATGCTCCCCGAGGTCCGCGGCTCGAGCGAAGTCCTTGGCACTCTCGACCCGCAGTGCCTGGGGGCCGAGGTGCCGCTGGCCGGCATGGCCGGCGATCAGCAGGCGGCCACGTTCGGCCAGGCCTGCTTCGCCCCTGGCGACGCCAAGAACACCTATGGCACCGGCTGCTTCCTGCTGCTCAACACGGGGGAGAAGCCGGTGGCGTCGACCCACGGGCTGCTCACCACGATCGGCTGGAAGCTCGGCGGCCGCGTGACGTATTGCCTGGAAGGGGCCGTGTTCATCGCCGGGGCGGTCGTGCAGTGGCTCCGCGACGGGCTAGGAATCATCCGCGAATCGAGCGAAGTCGGCCCGCTGGCGGCCCAAGTGCCTGACACGGGGGACGTGTACCTGGTGCCGGCGTTCGTGGGCCTGGGGGCGCCCGACTGGGACCCGCATGCCCGCGGCCTGATCATCGGGCTCACGCGCGGGACGACGGCCGCCCACATTGCCCGCGCGGCGCTCGAATCGCTCGCGCATCAAACGAACGACGTGCTGCTGGCGATGCAACAAGACGCCGGCCTCGAACTGGCCACGCTCAAGGTCGACGGCGGCGCGAGCCGCAGCGATCTCTTGATGCAATTCCAAGCCGACCTCCTCGGCGTCCCGGTCCGCCGCCCCCGCGTCACCGAAAGCACGGCCCTGGGGGCAGGGTTCCTGGCCGGCCTCGCCGTCGGCTACTGGGACAGCACCGACGCGGTGGCGAACGCCTGGTCGCTCGATCAGGAGTTCACGCCGGGGATGGGGGCGGAAGAGCGGGCACAGCGCTGCCGACGATGGCGCGAGGCGGTGGAGCGGGCGAAGGGGTGGGAGCGGGGGTGAGGCGATCGTCTGCGGTACTTCCTCGCCGGGCGTTGTGGACGGTGGTGCGACGCTTACTATGCCGCGGCGAACGCTGATCGAATCACGTCCCTGAATTCAGGGTACTCTTTACCCAGGATGAAGATGGCGTGAGTTACGAGCGGTCCGACCGAGAATCGGTAGACCGAGCTCGATCTGGTTTGCATTGCGGTCAAGGCGCATTGATAGCCGTTCACAGTAAACCGAATTCGCCACATTCCACATCCGCTCATGCCTTCAGGGCTTGGTGTCTCGGTGTCGAGGCCTATCGGTTGCCCGTCCTTTTCGAACCAATGCATCTCTCGCGTCCAGTGGACTGCCACGCACTCGTCTTCATTGTGTTGGGAGTCGCCTTTCTCGCCCTTGTATCCGGCAGTCAGAAACGTGAACGGTCGCGGCGTGACGAGGACGGATTTATCTTGGTAAACGTTCGGCGGTTGCTCCCGACCAGGATAACCACACAGCATGAAAACGGTTTGACCTGACCAGTTGCGTTCACGATCAATTTCGTCGATTGTCACCGGTTGCCGTGTCGATCCGACCAATTCGCTCGCGATAGCATCCGTTAGTCGAATTAGCGCGATATCGTGTTTGGGCCAGTTCAAGACTTCGACGCCTTGAAGTTGAACGGGGTCGATGGTGTCTTCGCCATCACCGCGTTGCGAAAACAATAGAGATGAATTGTCGTTGATCCTGTGTGCCGCGGTTAACAGGAAATGCGTGTTTGCCACGCGAAGCAGCATCGCAGACCGCAGCGAGGGAGGGCGCATTCCCTCAGGCATGACGTACAAGGGAACGGTCGCCCGTCGGATGCGATCTTGCACCGCCGCTCGCACACCGGAGGCATCCAGCTCCCCGAGCAGCTCATTCATCGAGGCCACCGTGCACCGTAGATCCCGCGGTCGACGGAGTTTGCCATCACCACCTCACAGCGCCCCCCGGTAAACCTCCAAAATCTCCTCCTGCGTCGGCTGCCGCGGGTTCACCCGCAGCACGCGCTTGATCGCGAAGGCCTTGGCCGCGAAGCCCGGCAGCATGTCGGCCGTTGCCCCGAGGTCGCGTAGGCGGGCAGGCACGCCGATGCGGGTGCGGAGGGCGTCGACGGCGGCGATCGCCTGGTCGGCCGCTTCCGCGGTCGGCACGCCGGGCTGCACCGCGCCGAGCCGCTGGCCGATCTCGGCCAGGCGGGCTTCGCAGGCCGGGCGGTTGAACCGCATCACGTGCGGCAGCAAGAGGCCGTTGCCGCGGCCGTGCGAGCAATGGACCGCGGCGCCGACCGGATACTCCATCGCATGCACGAGCGCCACGCCGGAGTTCGAAAAGGCCAGCCCCGCCAGCAACGCCGCGAGCGCCATTTGCCGCCGTGCGGTGCGATGGTCCGGCTGCTCCACCGCCGCGGCCAGCCACTGCCCACAGAGCGCGATCGCCTCGAGGGCCACAGCGTCGCTCAAGGGGTTGTGCCCCTGATAGACGCTCCGCTCCCCGTCGGGCAGGGGGAACTCGGCGAAGTCGACCGAAGTGTACGCTTCGACGGCGTGGGTGAGGGCGTCGATGCCGGCGTCGGCCGTCACCACGGCGGGGCAGCCGAGCGTGAGCAGCGGATCGACCACGGCCAGCTTGGGCCGCAGGTGCTCGCTGAGCGTGCTCACCTTCACGCCGGCGTCGGTGTCGGTGAGGACGGCCGCGGGGGTCACCTCGCTGCCGGTGCCGGCGGTCGTGGGCACGCAGACGAGCGGCACCACGGGGCCCGGCACGCGGTTCTCGCCAAAGTAGTCCTTGGGCTCGCCCCCGTGCGAGGTGAGCAGGGCCACGATCTTGGCCAGGTCCATGTTGCTGCCACCGCCGAGGCCCAGCACGCAATCGGGACCGAACTTGCGCGACTGCTCGGCCGCGGCAATCGCCGCGCCCACCGGCGGCTCGGGCACCCCTTCGGCGAAGACTTCCACCGCGTGCCCCGCGGCGTCCAGCGGCCGCACGATCTGTTCCACGAGCCCGGCGCTCTCGAGCCGGCGATCGGCGACCACCAGCACGCGAGACAGGCCCAAACGGCCGATGAGCTCGCCTACCTGGGCCACCGCGCCGTCGCCAAACACGATCTGTCCGGCGGAATGAAAATTCCACGTCGTCCGCATACTCGGGGTCAACCGCCTAACCGTCAGCCAGAAGAAGGATGGGGAATTCGCCTGCTATTCGAGCCCCGTCCTGCCGACCGACCGCGGAGGCGCCCCGGAGAGGGCGCCGTTACTTCTGCTTGGCCATCAGCTCTTCGACGAGCTTGGCCAGGAGCGCGGGATTGTCTTTCTGCACCAGGTGCTGGATGCGGTCGGCCGGAATCTTGAGCTTTTCGAGCGCGGCCGTAATGTTCTTCCAATGCTTCGCGCGGGCCTTGCCTTCGGCCAGGTAGAGCTCGGTCACCAGTTCCTGCAACCGCTGGAGCGAGATCGCATCGCGATTCTCGTAGTAGTTGCGGATGATCTTTTCCTGATAACGTGTTCGCTCGACCATCGCTGGGCGCTCCGCTGCAATCGAAAGAGGGGTGGTCCGGCCGGCCGCACGCTGCGCCGGCCACCCCCATAGATCGGCCGATCATCTTCCCCAAAAACAGCCCCGCTGGCAACCAGGCGGGGGGAGAGCGAGCGCAGCGGCCCATGATGAGCGAGGCGCGCGTGGCGCCGTAGCGCTTTTTCGTTTTCGCCGCGAGACGCAATTCTTCGTTCTCGGCGAGAGCAGCGCCATGCAGCCCCGGAGGAGCGATAGAGAATAGCCCTGGGCAAGTCCGGCGCTCGCCGGACGCCGCCCTGGGTTACGGAAAACGGGGAAAGCGAATAGCCCCGGAGGGGCGAAAGAAATCCGGCGTGACGTGCCACGCTGGTATTCGCGAGCAGCTCGCGACGCATCTCTTCTGGCGCCCTTCCAGGGCTCAGTTCAACCCAGGGCTGCGGTCAGCTTGCGCTGCACTTTGCCCTGGGCTACTCTCGGTCGCCCCTAACAGGGCTGCAATGAGCCGAAACCTGCGCTGCGGGTTAGTGTGAATTTAGCAACGACTAGCGATGCGCCCCGCGGCCCGGCGTTGGTTGCCGCTGGCCGGCTTGCTTGCGCACGTCGGCGTCGGGGTCGCCGCGATACATTTCGGTCACGCGCTCGAGCAGCGCGGGGTCGCTGCTGGTGGACATGAGCGTGGCCGCGAGCATCCGCACCCGCGGCGACGTGTCTTCGCTCAGCCACATCAGCCACGGCCGCGCATCGACGCCGGGCAGCCGGGGCAGCCATTCGGCGAGCTGCCGGCGGACCTCCGGATCGTCGTCGGTGAGCCGCCGCGCGAGTTCGATTTCGAGCTGGCCAAAGCCGCGCGCGGAAAGCTCGCTCCGCGCGGCGCGCTCGGCGGCTGCGTCGCCGTGCAGCCGCCGCATGAGGTCGATCGTGTTCGACGAGTCGCTTGTCGATGGCGACGTCGTGGCGGGAGTCGTCGGCGTGTCCGCGGCGGGCGTTGTTCGCTCCGGCAACGGCGCGTCGCCGGGCGCAGGTGCAGGTTGCCCGCCCTTCCAGGCGAGCGTGCGGGCCGGCGTGGAGTTCTCGCGCGGTGTGCGCACGGCCGCGTTCTCGGCCCGGGCTGGGCCGTATTTGGGGAGCGCGGGGCGATACGGTTGGTACTCGAGACCCGAGCCGGCCGCGGCCTTGGGAGAATCGGGCAAACGCGGCCCCGGTTCGCCCGCCTCGCGAACCGGCCCCTCGGCCGGCGGGCTTTGCAGCGTCCACGAGCGGGCCGCGGGGGCGGCGCTCGCGGCCGAGGCGAACATCGAGGCCCGGAGCACCTGTTCGCAGTGGGCGACCAGTTCGCTCCCGGCGGCGCGCGAAGGCGCCTGCAGCAGTTGTTGGGCCAGCCGCCCTGCGCGCTGGCGTCCGCCGGTGTCGAGCCAGGGGGTGGCGCGGGCCAGCTCACGAGCCAACGACTCCAAATGCTGTTGTCCGTCGGGTGCGTCCCCCGACTGCCAGACCTCGATGCGATCTTGCAGCACGAGCAGCGCCGACTGGGCAAGCGCCCCCTGCGGCGAGCCCAAGCATTCGACGGCGAGCGCCTGCCCCGGCGCTCCAAGGTCGAGCGCTGCCCGCAGCAGTTCGGGCGCCCGCTCCGGCGGCTGCTCGGCAAGTCCCGCGCGCAGCCGAGAGGCCAAATACAGATCCGCTGCGGAGCGCAATTGCCATACGGCGACTGCGGCCAACAGGCAACTGAGCGCCAGCCCCGAGACGACGAGCCGGCTGACGCGCCGGCGCGGCGCGGCCGGCGGCGAAAGGGCAACGGTGCGAGGAGGACGCGAAGTCATGGCGCGGCCCTGGCGCGGAAGGGTCGAAAAGACCGCGAATCTTCGCGACGTCGCCGCGCAGGCACAAGGCCAGAGCGCGGCCGCAAAGTTTTTGCCGTCTACGCATAACTCGCTTGCGTTGCAGCTTTCTCAGACTCGCGCGTTGCGGCTCAGGCAAACTTGAGCGGTAGAAAGGTTCGTTCTCCCTGCAAGGCGCTGCCGAAAGATCAGTAATGCCGGCAGAAAGTGCCGGTTTTCGGGGTCGCAAGACTGGTTTTCCGGCGCTGCGGCCCGAGGATCAGGGGGGAAGAGCATGCGTTGGGATCTGCGAAAGGGGCTCTCCAGGTGGGCGCGCCGCGCGACTCGCGCGGCGGGCCTGGGCCTGCTAGCAGCCTTGGCGACCATTCCACTGCCGATGGCCCGCACGACGGCGGCCACACCCAAGTCGGCGCCGAAGACGGCGCCCAAATCGACGAACACGGCGAAGCCCCTCAGTCAGCGGAATGCCCGGCTGGAATGCGTTCAGGGGATCCCCTGGCAATCCTTCGACCGGGAAACGCGTGAAGAGGTGCAGCAGCTCACCAAGGCGGGCGCCATCTTCCGCCGCCTGCCGGCGCAGGTCATTCCCTGCGATCCCCGGCTGTTCTCCTTCATGCTCGAAAACCCCGAGCTGCTGGTGAACATCTGGGACGTGATGGGCATCAGCAAGGTGACTATGACCCGCACCGGGCCGAATGAGTTCACCGCCTCGGATGGCGCCGGCACGAGTTGCAACCTGCGCGTCCTCCATCGCGGGCAGGACATGCAGATCGTGCTGGCGGACGGAATCTACGAAGGCCCCGCCTTCCCCAAGGCGATCCGCGGCCGCTGCTTGCTCGTGCTCCGCTCGGCTTCGCTTCAAGAAACCGACGGCCGCGAATACATCACCGCCCGCCTCGACGCCTTCATCGATTTCGATCAGGTGGGTTTAGACCTGATCGCCAAGACGCTGCAGCCCTGGATCGGCCGCATTGCCGACTACAACTTTTCGGAAACGGTCGGTTTCGTCGGCAGCTTGAGCCGCACGGCCGAGATGAACCCGCTCGGGGTGCAGCGGCTCGCGACGCGGTTGAACCGCGTGGATCCCGCGGTCAGCGCACGCTTCGGCGAGCTTTCGCTCGACATCGCGCGGCTGGCAGCGGAACGCCAGACGTCGAACGAGGTCGCGCGGTTGGCTCGCGTGCCGGCGGCGAGCGGCGGGAATTAGGCCGCCTTAGGGGGCTCTTCCTTCGTCAGCCCCAGGCGGCCGATGTACTCCATCTCTCGCTTCACCGTGGCCATGGCCACCTGCGATTCAGCCACGAGCAGCGCGCTGGCGGAAAGCAAGAAGGTGACGCCGATGAGCCCCAGGCCGACGAGAAAGTTCGGGTGGGCTGAGCCGCGGGCGGCCTCGACGCCCAGGGCGAAGCTCGTCGCTACGAATGCCCCCAGCGCGATGTAGAGGGCCATCATGGCCCGCTGCAGGTACCACGCCCGCCGCACGGCCCGCTGCAACTGGTCGAACAAATAGGCGCGCGAAGGAGAGTCGGGGCTGCCGCCGCTGCGCAGGTCGAGCTCGAGCTGGTCGCCGAGCTTGCGGCTCCGCTCGAGGATTCGCCCGAGCCGGGCCGACGTGGTGGCGATCAAGGAGCTGCTGGCCAGGATGAGCACCGCTGGGGTGATCATGGCCGACAGCACGGCCACCGCGGTCGAAATGTGCTCTACAGCAGCAGGGGCGCCGACCGGCATCTCTTGGTTCCTGGCGTTCGCGACGTTTGCTTAAGCGCCCCAAGCGTAGGCGAAGTCGCTTCCCAGAGAAAAGGGGAAACCCAACCGCGTTAACGCCGCCGCTTAGGACGAACCCTCGAGCGGGCGCACCACGCGGCAGGGATTGCCAGCGGCGAAGACCCCCGCCGGCACATCGCGGGTGACCACGCTGCCGGCGCCGATCACGCTGCGGTCGCCGATGGTGACGCCGGGGCAGATGATGGCGCCACCGCCGACCCAGATGTCGGAACCGATCCGGATCGGCTTCGCGGCTTCCAGGCCTGCCCTGCGCACGGCGTGATCGAGCGGATGCGTGGCGGTGTAGATCTGCACGTTCGGGCCGAAGAGCACGTCGCTGCCGATGGTGACCGTGGCCGGATCGAGCACCACGCAATTGAAGTTGAAGAACACGCGGTCGCCGAGCGCGATGTTGCCGCCATAGTCGCAGAAGAACGGCGGCTCGATCCACACGCCTTCGCCGAGGGCGCCGAGCAACTGGCGGAGGATGGGCTCGCGGTCTTCCGGCGAGGTGTCGAGCGAACGGTTGAACTGGTCGAGCAGCCGGCGGGCACGGCGGCGCGCGGCCACGAGATCGGGGTCGGCGGCGTTATAGAGCTCGCCGGCCAGCATCTTTTCGCGTTCAGAAGTCACTGCTGCCGATCCTTCGTCCTGTAGGGTGCGGCGAGGCTTTGCGAGCCCCACCGATGCGCGCGTGAATGAGGCTAACCGCGGTGGGGCTTACTTCGTTCGCCCCACCCTACGCGCGGCGATCAAAACACGGCGCTACTCGCCGATTACCTTCACGAGCACGCGTTTCGGCCTTCGCCCGTCGAATTCGCCGTAGAAGATTTGCTCCCAGGGACCGAAGTCGAGCTTGCCGGCGGTGATCGCCACCACCACCTCGCGCCCCATGATTTGCCGCTTGTGGTGAGCGTCGGCGTTGTCTTCCCCCGTGCGGTTGTGCTGGTAGCGCTCCGGCGAGGGGTCGAAGGGGGCGAGCTGCTCGAGCCACTGCTTGTAGTCGGCGTGCAGGCCCGGCTCGTCGTCGTTGATGAACACGCTGGCCGTGATGTGCATGGCGTTCACCAAGCACAGGCCTTCCTGCACTCGGCTCTTGGCCACGGCCGCCTCCACCTGCGGCGTGATGTTCACGAAGCCCATGCGGGCAGGAACGTTGAACGTGAGGTGCTCAGTGTGGGATTTCATAGCCATCGGACGTAGGGTGGGGCGAGGCTCTGCGAGCCCCACCGCTCTTGATAGCGGGTTGTCGTGAGGTCCGCAAAGGGGAAGCCGATGAGTTGGCCACTAATGGCGGCGCCAGCGTTCGATCGCGTCCGCAACCTCGGAGCAAAAATAGTCGCCAAAACTTTGGGATACGAGGGCGACCTCCTGGTCGCCTATCCACCATTCAACCACCGGAGCTTCGTCGGTATCACCGACGCGTGAACAATCGAGAACGAGCCATCCCCCGAGTCCATTGCTCCCCACGATGAGGAAGCTTTGCGGCAGATTCGCTTCCCTCCGCTCGTTCAGAGTCACCCAAATCCCATTGGGGACGGACGAGTGGACGAAATCCTCGTTGACGACGCCGTAGAACTCGGCGCCACCAACATGCCCAGCTCCGTAGCCGAGCACGAACTCACGGTAGGAACGAGGAAAGGCCAGGCCCAATGCCGCTTCAGCCTTTTCGATCAGCGCCTCGGTCTTTGGCCCGGAGAAGTGCCAGGGCACGTTGCTGTCAGAAGCGATTTGGAGCACGGCACGAATTCGTTCGAGGCTCATGGGACCTACGGGTTCCTAGCGTGTCCAAACTGTGATAGCTGCCGCACGCTCAACTACCTCTACCGTTCTTGATACTGGATTCTCGCCAAGTGGCAAGGGCGACGGGTCATTCAGCGACGGTGAAGTCCCAGGGCCCTCCCCTTGGGCTATTCTGGTTACCCGTTCGCAGGGCTGAATGGCGACGGGTTCCGATTCTTGCAATCGTTTCCCGGCCGCGTTACACTCCCTCCATTGATGCGTATACGCACGATCCTCCCGGACCATCCATGTCGGCCTCCCACGAATTGCCGCTTGCGCTTCGCGCGGCCTATTTGGCCCTGCATCGCCGCACCGAGGCGCGGTTCGCCAAGCACGACGTCACGGCCGATCAGTTCGTCCTCCTGGCGACGCTCGCCCGAGGAGAGGCGCTTACGCAGCGTGAGCTTGCGCGGCGGATGCCGTCGGACCCGAGCACCGTGCGCGCCATGCTCGTCTTGCTCGAACGGTCGGGGCTGGTGCAGCGTGATTCGCATCCGACTGATGCCCGGGCACGCACCGTCGCCCTTACGCCGGCGGGCAAGCGCAAGTTCCAGCAGCTTTGGAAGTCCGGCCAGTCGATCCGCGACCAGATGACCGCGGGGCTCGAACCCGGCGAAGACGAGTTGCTCGTCCGCTTGCTCGAGCGCGTGGCCGTGTCGCTGTCGCCCGCTGGCGCAACTGCCGACGACCTCCCCCTCCCAGCATCGAAGGCCACGTGATGAACCGTTCTCTGCCTCTGTGCGTTCTTGCTCTTCTCACGGCCCTGGCTGCGGCCGCTCGTGCTCAGGCGGCCGATCAAAACGCCGCCGCGCCCCCCGAGGGCTACGACGTCCGCCGCGAGGGAATCGAGCACGGCAAGCTGGAACTCGTCGAATACGACTCGAAGACCGTTGGCGCCAAGCGCAAGGCCCAGGTCTACACGCCGTCCGGCTACACGCCGGACAAGAAGTACCCGGTGCTCTACCTCTTGCACGGCATCGGCGGCGACGAGCATGAGTGGACCCGCCACGGCGCCCCCGACGTGATCCTCGACAACCTGATCGCCGACGGCAAGGCCGTACCGATGATCGTCGTCCTGCCGAACGGCCGCGCCGCGACCGACGTCACCGCCCGCGACCCGATTCCCAAGCAATCGCCGGCCTTCGCCGCCTTCGAACAAGACCTGCTGACCGACCTGATTCCCTTCATCGAGAAGAACTACTCCGTGCAGGCCGACCGCGAGTCACGGGCACTGGCCGGGCTGTCGATGGGGGGCGGCCAATCGCTCAATTTCGGGCTCAAGAATCTCAATACCTTCGCCTGGGTGGGCGGGTTCTCCTCAGCCCCCAATACCCGTCAGCCGGCGGAATTGATCGCCGACCCAGCCGATGCAAAGCAAAAGCTCAGGCTGCTCTACGTCGCCTGTGGCGACCAAGACCGGCTGTTCCGCATCAGCCAAGGCGTCCATGAGATGCTGGAGAAGAACGAAATTCCACACACCTACCTGGTCATCCCCGGCGGCGGCCACGACTTCAAGGTCTGGAAGAGCGACCTCTACCGGCTGGCCCAACTGCTGTTTCGTGAGCCGGCGGCCGCCGTGACAGCGCCGCAGGCCAAGGCAGCGGAACCGCCGGCGCCGCAGGCTTCGCCGGCGACCTCCGCAGTGGACGAGGGCGTGCCCGCGTCGACCAACGTCGGCCGCGCTCAATTCCCCAAAGTACACCGCGACCAGAAGGTGACGTTTTCGCTCAAGGCGCCCGAAGCCAAGCAAGTGCAGGTGTTCACCAACTACGGGTTGGGCTCGGGCGGTCCGTGGAACATGCAGCGCGGGGACGACGGCGTGTGGACGCTCACGTCGCCCGCCGCGATCGTTCCCGGCTTCCACTACTATGCCTTCAACGTAGACGGCGCCCTGGTCAACGACCCCGGCAGCGACGTCTTCTTCGGCACCGGCAAACCGACCTCGGGCATCGAGATTCCCGCCTCGGGACTCGACTTTTACGACGTCAAGGATGTGCCGCACGGGGAAGTTCGCTCGAGCTGGTACCACTCGCGGGTCACCGGGCAACCGCGGCACATCATGGTCTACACGCCGCCCGGCTACGACGCCGACCCGTCGCGGCGCTATCCGGTGCTCTATCTGCAGCACGGAGGGGGCGAGGACGAAACGGGTTGGACCCGGCAGGGGCATGCCAATTTCATCCTCGACAACCTGATCGCGGAGGGGAAAGCGCAGCCGATGATCGTGGTCATGGAGCGGGGTTATGCCTCGCGCCCGGGCGAAACGGTTGAGCCGGGGCGGCGCGGAGACGGCGGCGCCTTCGAGGCCGTGGTGCTCGAAGAACTGATCCCGCTGATCGACGCGACCTACCGGACGATGGCCGATCGAGACCATCGCGCCCTTGCCGGCCTCTCGATGGGGGGCGGCCAAGCCCTGCAAATTGGGCTCACCCATCTCGACGTCTTTTCGGCCGTCGCTTCCTTCAGTGGAGCGCGCGACGCGGACCCCAAGACCTCGTTCAACGGCGTGTTTGCCGATCCGGCCGCGTTCGACCAGAAGTGCAAGCTGCTCTACCTGCACTCGGGAGACGTCGGCCTGGACGCCCGGATTCACCCGGCCGCCCGCAAACTCTGCGAGAGCTTGCAGGAAGCTGGCATCAAGAACGTCGTGTTCGAGGAAGCGCCGGGCCTGGGCCATGAGTGGCAAACCTGGCGGCTGGCGCTGCACGATTTTGCCCCGCGGCTGTTCCAAAAGTCGAATTAGCTCGGTTTCCGCGGCGGCCGCGAAAAACGTCGCTCGGCCCGTCCCGGCTCGCTCCGCCGGGGGCCGGACGGGCACGTTCTTGCCGTGAGCCGGCAGCCGAGAGACAATCGAACCTGTGCCCGCCAAGTTCCTCCTTCATTGGCAGTTCCCAGTCATGCCGCGCCTCCTGCTTTCCCTGTTCCTGTGGTCTTCGTTGTTCTCGGCCGCGCTTGCGGCCGAGTCGAAGCCCCTTCAGGTTCTGTTCCTCGGCGACCAGGGGCATCACCTGCCTGCCGAGCGGTTCAAGCAGCTAGCTCCGGTGCTGGCGGACCGCGGCATCGAGCTGACCTATACCGAAGACCCCAACGCGCTCAACCCGGAGACGCTCGGCCGCTACCAGGCGCTGGTCGTTTACGCCAACATCGACCGCATCGAGCCCCGCCAAGAAAAGGCACTGCTCGACTACGTGGAAAAAGGGGGCGGCTTCGTGCCGCTCCACTGCGCGTCGTTCTGCTTTCGCAATTCCGACAAGGTCGTGGCCCTGATCGGCGCGCAGTTCCAGCGTCATGAGACGGGCGTCTTCCGCACCGAAATCGTCGCCCCCGAGCATCCGCTGATGCGGGGCTTCGGCGGCTTCGAAAGCTGGGACGAGACCTACGTTCACACCAAGCACAACGAGAAGGACCGCACCGTCCTCGAAGTGCGGGTGGAAGGGGAGCATCGCGAGCCCTGGACCTGGGTGCGCACGCAGGGGCGCGGCCGGGTGTTTTACACCGCTTGGGGACACGATCACCGCACGTTCAGCAAGCCAGGTTTCCAGAACCTGGTGGAACGGGGGATCTTGTGGGCCGCAGGGCGCAATCCGGCTGACGCAGGCAACTACCTCGACGACCAGCCTTTCCCGCTGCCGAGGATGACGCCGCTGCCGTCCGACGAAGGGGTGTTCACCTATACGGATGTGGGCAAGCAGATTCCCAACTACACGCCGAGCAAGCAGTGGGGCGTGCAGGGCGAACCCTTCAGCAAGATGCAAGATCCGCTCGAGCCGGCCAAATCGCAAACCCGCATCTCCGTGCCGGAGGGTTTCCACGTCGAACTGTTCGCTTCGGAGCCGCTGATCGAGGGCAAGCCGATCACGATGGCCTGGGACGAAAAGGGCCGGCTGTGGATCGCCGAGACCTACGACTACCCCAATGAGTTGCAGCCCGAAGGCAAAGGCCGCGACCGCATCCGCGTTCTCGAAGACACCGACGGCGACGGCCGCGCCGACAAATCTACTGTTTTCGCCGAGCATCTCAGCATTCCCACCTCGCTCGCTTTTCATCGGGGCGGCCTGATCGTGCAGGACGGCCGAGAAACGGTGTACCTGAAGGACACCGACGGCGACGACAAGGCCGACGAGCGCAAGGTGCTGTTCACGGGCTGGGCCCTGGGCGACACCCACGGCGGCGTGAGCAACTTTCAGTACGGCCTCGACAACTGGGTCTGGGCCATGCAGGGCTACAACGATTCGCACCCGGTGGTGAACGGCCAGGAGCAGCAGGGCTTCCGCCAGGGCTTCTTCCGCTTCCGCCCCGACGGCTCGCAGCTCGAATTCCTCCGCTCCACGAACAACAACACCTGGGGCCTGGGCATTAGCGAAGAAGGGCTGATTCTCGGCTCTACGGCCAACCGCTGCCCGAGCGTCTACATGCCGATCCCGAATCGGTACTACGAGTCGGTCCGCGGCTGGACTCCCTCGCTCGTGCTCGACATGATTTCCGACACCTATCTCTTCAAGGCGATCACCGACAAGGTCCGCCAGGTCGACCAGCATGGCGGTTACACTGCGGCCGCCGGCAGCGCCCTTTACACGGCCCGCGCCTACCCCCGCGAGTATTGGAATCGCGTGGCCTTCGTCACCGAGCCCACCGGGCACATCGTGGGGGGCTTCGTGCTGCAGCGCGACGGCGCCGACTTCCGCTCCAAGAACTCGTTCAACTTGCTGGGCAGCGACGACGAGTGGTGCGCGCCGATCATGGCCGAGGTCGGCCCCGACGGCAACGTGTGGGTGCTCGACTGGTACAACTACATCGTGCAGCACAACCCCACCCCTAACGGCTTTCAAACGGGCCGCGGCAACGCCTATGAATCAGGGCTCCGCGACAAGAAGCACGGCCGCGTTTACCGCGTGGTCTACGACGCGGAGACGAAGCAGCGGCCGCTCGACCTGAGCGAGGCCTCGCCCGAGGCCCTCGTGGCCACGCTCAGCCATCCCACGCAACTCTGGCGCAAGCATGCCCAGCGGCTGATCGTAGAGCGCGGGCAGCAGGACGTTGTGCCGGGGCTGCTCAAGCTGGCGGCCGATCCAAAGGTCGACGAGATCGGACTGAACGTCGGCGCGATCCACGCGCTTTGGACGCTGCACGGCCTGGGCGCCCTGGATGGGGCAAATCCTCAAGCGACCGCGGCCGCCGTTGCCGCGCTGCGGCACAAGTCGGCCGGCGTGCGCCGCAATGCCCTGCAAGTGCTGCCGCGCGAGCCTTCGTCCACTGCCGCCGTCCTCGAAGCCGGCCTGCTCCAAGATGTCGACGCCCAGGTGCGTTTGGCGGCCGCCCTCGCGCTGGCGGATTTGCCCGCCTCGCCGGCAGCCGGGGCGGCCGTAGCCGCAGCGCTCGCCGATCCGGCCAACGCCGGCGACCGCTGGATCCCCGACGCCCTCACGAGCGCAGCGGCCCACGACAGCGCGAGTTTCTTGCCGGCCGTCGCTCAGGCGAAGCAGCCGCGGGCGAAGCAGATCGAGGTCGCCGGCATCGTCGCCGGGCACTATGCCCGCAGCGGTGCGGCCGACGGTCTGGCGGCGCTCGTCAAATCGCTCACGGCGGCCGACGCGAAGCTGGCTGAAGCCGTCGTGCGCGGCCTGGTCGACGGCTGGCCCGCCGATGCCAAGCCGGCCTTGAACGAAGCCCTGGAAGCCGACCTCAACCAGCTCTCGGCCCGGCTTTCTCCCGGTGCCCGCGGCGGACTGGTCAAGTTGGCCACGCGCTGGGGAAGCACGCGCTTCGGCCAACAGGCGGCCGAGATCACGGCGGCGCTGGTGGCGACCATCGAAGATGACAGCAAAAGCGACGACCAGCGGATCGCCGCCGCCACCGAGCTGGTGGCCTTCCAAGCGGATGAAGCGACGCCCGTCGAGCAGGTGCTCGATCAAGTGACGCCGCGCACGTCGCCGGCGCTCGCCGCCGGGCTTCTCCAGGCCCTCTCCGGCAGCACCTCGAGCGAAGCCGGCGGCAAGATTGTGGAACGTCTCCGTGGGATGACGCCAGCCGCCCGCACGGCCGCAATCGCCGTGCTCCTGGGCCGAGCCGAGTGGACCCGCGAAATGATGGCGGGCATCGACCGCGGCGATTTGCAACTTGCCGATCTGGCGCTCGATCAAAAGCAGGCCTTGGCCGCGCATCCGGATCGCCAACTACGCCGCCAAGCCCGCGAGCTGCTCGAGCGCGGCGGCGCACTGCCGAGCGCCGATCGCCAAAAGGTGCTCGACGAGCTGCTGCCGCTCACGCACGCCGCGGGCGACGCCGCCGCCGGCAAGCTCGTGTTCACCAAGCACTGCGCGACCTGTCACACGCATTCGGGCGAAGGCCGCCGCATCGGCCCCGACCTGACCGGCATGGCGGTGCATCCCAAGGAAGAGTTGCTCACCAACATCATCGATCCCAGCCGCAGCGTGGAAGGCAACTTCCGCGTTTACACGGTCGTCACCGAAGAGGGCCAAGTGCTCACCGGGCTCTTGGCCTCCGAGTCGCGCACGGCGATCGAAATCGTCGACGCGGAGGGGAACAAAAAGTCCCTCCTCCGCGACGACGTGGCACAGCTTGTGGCCACTCCAAAGTCTCTGATGCCTGAGGGCTTCGAGAAGCAAGTGAGCCCCGAGGAGCTGACGAATCTGCTTGAGTTCCTCACGCAGCGCGGCCAGTATCTGCCGCTCGATCTGACGAAGGCGGCCACGATCACGAGCGTCCGCGGGATGTTCTACAACCGCGAGAACGAGGTCGAGCGGCTGATGTTCGGCGACTGGGGACCCAAGGTTTTCCGCGGGGTGCCGTTCGTGCTCGTCGATCCGCAAGGAGGCCGGGCGGCGAACGTGATCATGCTGCACGGTCCGCAAGGCGCCTTGCCCCCCGGCATGCCGCGCTCGGTGAGCCTGCCGGTCAACTCGCCGGCTGCGGCCATTCACTTGCTGGGCGGCGTGAGCGGCTGGGGCTTTCCGTATGGCCGCGAGCCGACGACCTCGCTCATCGTGCGGCTGCACTACCACGACGGCCAGACGGAAGATCACGAACTGAAGAACGGCGAGCACCTGGCCGACTACATCCGCCGCGTCGACGTGCCGGGCTCGGAGTTCGCCTTCGACCTGGGAGGCCGGCAGCTTCGCTACCTGTCGGTGCAACCGCAACGGACGGAGCCGATTGAACGGCTCGAGCTGGTGAAGGGAGACGACGTCACCGCGCCCGTGGTGATGGCGATCACCGTGGAGACGAGGAAGTAGGGTCCGCTCTCGCGGACCAATGTTGAAGTTGCACCCTCTCTCTGGGCCACCCGCAGGCCGGGCATTCGTTCTCCGCGCCTATGGTCTTGGTGCAGCCCCGTTAGGGGCGACCGACACTAGCCCAGGGCAAGCCGGCGCGCGGCCAGGACGGTTTACCCGTCCGTCACACACCCTTCCGAAGCCGAGCTCACCAGCTTCACGTACTTGTAGAGCACGCCGGAGCTTACTTTGAGGGGCGGGGCCTTCCACTTGGCTTTGCGGGCCGCGAGGTCAGCGGCCGACACTTCGACCTCGATCAAGTTCTTGTCGGAGTCGATGGTGATGCGGTCGCCGTTTTGCACCAGCGCGATCGGGCCGCCGGTTTGCGCCTCAGGGGTGATGTGGCCCACGATGAAGCCGTGGGAGCCGCCGGAGAAGCGGCCGTCGGTGAGCAGGGCCACGTCTTTGCCGAGGCCGGCGCCCATGATGGCCGACGTCGGCGTCAGCATTTCCGGCATGCCGGGTCCGCCTTGGGGGCCTTCGTAGCGAATGATCACCACGTCCCCCTTGGCGATCTCCTTGCGCTCGAGCGCGTGCAGCATGTCCTCTTCCGAGTCGTACACCTTGGCCGGGCCGCTGAAGCGGTTGCCTTCCTTGCCGGTGATCTTGGCCACCGCCCCTTCGGGCGCCAGATTCCCCTTGAGAATCTGGATGTGGCCGGTCGGCTTGATCGGCTTGTCGAGCGTGGTGATGACCTCTTGGCCCGGCTTGAGCCCCGGCACATCCTTCAGGTTCTCGGCCAGCGTCTTGCCGGTGCAGGTCAGGCAGTCTCCGTTCAGCAGCTTTTCTGCGAGCAGGTACTTCATCACGGCCGGCGTGCCCCCCACCGCGTGCAGATCTTCCTGCACGAAGCGGCCGCTCGGCTTCAAGTCGGCGATGAAGGGCACACGGTTGCTCACCGCCTGGAAGTCGTCGATCGTGAGCTTCACGCCGACGGCCTTGGCCATGGCGATCAGATGGAGCACGGCGTTGGTCGAGCCGCCCAGGGCCATGACCACGACCATCGCGTTTTCGAAGGCGGCGCGGGTCATGATGTCGCGCGGCTTGATGTCGCGCTCGAGCAGCACGCGGATCGCGGCGCCCGCGCGGTAGCACTCGTCGAGCTTGTCGGGGTCTTCGGCCGGAATCGAGCCGCTATACGGCAGGCTCATGCCCAGGGCTTCGATGGCGCTCGCCATCGTGTTGGCCGTGTACATGCCGCCGCAGGCGCCGGCGCCGGGGCAGGCATGGCGGACGACGTCTTGGCGGGCTTCCTCGTCGAGCGTGCCGGCCAGATACTCGCCGTAGCTCTGGAAGGCCGACACGATGTCGAGCTTAGCGCCCGTCTTCGAGCAGCCGGCGCGGATCGTGCCGCCGTAGACCATGATCGAAGGACGATTCAAGCGACCCATCGCCATGATGCAGCCGGGCATGTTCTTGTCGCAGCCGGGAAGCGCGATCAGGGCGTCGTACCACTGGCCCCCCATCACGGTTTCCATCGAGTCGGCGATCAGGTCGCGCGAGGGGAGCGAGAAGCTCATCCCCTCGGTGCCCATCGAGATGCCGTCGCTCACGCCCACGGTGTTGAACCGCATGCCCACCAGGCCTGCCGCGACCACGCCGGCCTTGACCTTGGCGGCCAGGTCCAACAGGTGCATGTTGCAGGTGTTGCCTTCGTACCAAACGCTGGCGATGCCCACCTGGGCCTTCTGTAGGTCTTCCTGCGAGAGGCCGGTGCCGATGAGCATGGCCTGGCTCGCGCCTTGGCTTTTGGGCTGGGTGATGTGGGCGCTGTACTTGTTGAGCATGCGTGAGAGGGCGAAGGAGAGGGGGGACAGAGGATGGGGCGAGCGCTGGTCCGTGAGAGCGGAGCGCTTCAGTTAGTTGTAGTGGTAATGGTAGTGGTAGTGCACCGAGCGGTGGCTGTCGTGGTGCTCGGTGTGATGTTCTTCGTGCTGGCCGCGGTGGTAGTAGTGATAGTGGTAGTGAACCTCGCGCTCGTGCTCGCCAGTCCGAGGTCCGTCAGGGCCGCGCGGGGGGCCATCCGGGCCGGGGCCGCGCGGGGGGCCATCCGGGCCAGGGCCGGGGCCGCGGTCTTCAGGCCGAGGCCCCGACATCGCGCGGCGAAACATCTGCTGCAGTTGCCGCATTTGCTGCGGTGAGAATCCATTGCCGCGGTCGTTCTCGGGATCTGGCGAATTGTTGCCCGGACGATCCGGTTGAAGTGCGAGCTCCAGGGCCGCAGGTTCAGGCTCCTGGGCGAAGTTGGCCGCTGCGATCAGGGCGATTAGCGAGACAGCAAGCACAAGGACGCTGGCTTTCATGGCAGGGCTCGCACGGTTCGAGATTGTGGGGGGGAGGGGGGGCTGAGACCGATGAGTGTACCGCGCACGCCGCGCTCGGCCCACCGGCGGAAGCGCGGCAAGGCGCTCCAGAGCCACTGCGAATGAAGATCAGACGGGCCCGCCACGAGCTGGGTTCGCCCTGCACAGGCCTGGACCTGTCATTGAGATGCCCAGAACGCTGAAGGCTTTGGAGAAGCGAGGCGAACTGCCCCTAGCTTGCCGGCTTCCCGCGAGCTTTTTCCATGGTCACCCGGTTGCCGGCCTCGTTGTATTCGACGAGGGTCATGAAGCTGCGCATCAGCATCAGGCCGCGGCCGCTGGTGCATTCGAGGCGGTCCGGATCGGTCGGGTCGGGCACGTCTTCCGGCTTGAAGCCAGGCCCTTCGTCGGTGATCTCGATCCAAAAGCGCTCCGGCGAGAGCTTGCAGGCGACGCGGACCCGCTTGGTGGCGTCGAGCCGGTTGCCGTGCTTGATGGCGTTGACCAGGGCTTCTTCCATGGCCAGGCGAACGCCGAAGACCTCATGCTCGGTCCAGGTGTGCCGCTCGAGCTGCTCGAGCACCTCTTCCTGGACGCGCCGCCCCTCGGAATGCTCGCTGGCAATCCACTGATCGGTCCACCAGTTCCAGCGCTCTTCGGACATGACGCCTAGTTCGCAAGCGGCCGGTCTGAATAGGTGAAGGAAAGCCCCCAACAGCGATCTATGCGGCGCACGAGCCCGCAGGCCTAAAACGCGGCCAGCGCCTGCGCCTCTTCATCTTTGATGTCGAACACCTTGTTGAGCTTGGTGATCTCGAAGACCTCGTAGATTTCGGGGCGGATGTTGCAAAGCTTGAGCTTGCCGCCGTGGGCCTTGACTTTTTTGTCGAGAGTGATCAGCTTTCCCAGGGCGGCGCTCGAGAGGAAGTCGACCGAGGTGAAGTTGAGCAGCAGCGACTTCCGCCCCTCGGCCTCGACCAGGTGGAACAACTCTTCTCCCAGCTTTTGGATGTTGGCCTCGTCGAGGATTTTCCGGTCGACGAACCGTACGACCGTAACCTCGCCGACTTCCGAGACCTCCAACCGCCGGTGCACCGTCATCGTAAATCACTCCTCGCAATTACCCCGGTGAACGCAGGCTCCAGCCCCCGCCCGGCCCGATTCGGCTGCGGCGGGCAGCGACTGGAGCGATGGCCGTGGGGCCGGCCTTCGCGTCGCAACTGTTTCAACAATATCGTTTTGCTGCAGTAGCCTGTCAAGCTAGCAGACGACGCGGAACCTTCCCGCCTGCGGGCCCGTGCGATCGAGCACGCCGCCCAAGTCGGGGAGCAGAAGACGGCAAAAAAGTTTCGGCCCACCTCTTCGGTCGCCTTGGAGACCCGAGAGCGCCGTGCCCGCTTAGATTTTGCACCCTGGGAGTAACTCCGCGTGGACGTTTTCTTGCGCTTTGCGCCGTCGGGGCAGCTTGGCCGCTGGCTCCTGGCCGCCGCGGTCGCTTTGTTGTCGCTGGCGACCCCGGCTGCGGCCGGCTGGCTCGACGTTAGCCCCTGGCTCTCGCAAAGCCTGGTGTCGAGCAAGCGCAGCCTCGATCCGCTGATCGACTACACGGTGTTTCCCTGGCCGATCGCCTACATTCACACCATCGAGCGGACCGATCGTTTCACGAACACCTCGGATGACACCACGTTGACCCTCACGGGCGCCGCCGCCCTGGGGCTCGATCCCGAGGACTTCGGCGTGGCAGACCTGACGCCTGCCAACGCCCCGGCGGTGGAGGCCGCCGCCCTGGCCGCCCACGGCAACTATTCGCTGTGGGCCGTGGAGGACTTGCCCTTCGCGGTGCCTCGCGCCGCCTGGGGCACCCCCTACTTACGACCGGTGGACGCCGTGGGCAGCACGATCAACTTTCCTGTTACCCTGCAGCCGCGGCAGTCGCTGCTCCTGGACACAAGGATCGTAACCATTGGACAAATCGGCGACATGGGCGAGCTCGTGCTGGGCTGGCAGTTCGATGGCACGACCAGCCCCTGGTCGGCCCCGCTGATGGGCGACGTCAACGCCGACGGCCGCGTCGACGTGACCGACTTTGGCTTGCTCAAGGCGAATTGGGGAAGCACTTCGGCCGATTGGTTCCACGGCGATCTCGACGGCGACGGACAGGTGTCGCTGGGCGACTTTGGCCTGCTCAAGCAAGCCTTCGGCAAGTCGGCCGCCGCCGTGCCGGAGCCCAGCTCGGCGATCCTGGCGTTCGCTGGGCTTGCAGGTCTGACCTGTTTCGGCCGCCGCTACGCGCGGCGCTGACTCAACTCATGCACCGCGTCGACGAGTGCCCGCGCATTGTCGGGGGGCGTTTGCTGCAAGACGCCGTGCCCGAGGTTGAAGATGTGTCCTGGTCGGCCGGCTGCCTGGCGAAGAATCCTCTCGGCCTGGCGGCGGATGTCGGCCCGGTCGGCCAGCAGCACCGTCGGGTCGAGGTTTCCCTGCACCGCCCGGTCATGCCCCACGGTCTGCCAGCCGGCGTCGAGGTCCACGCGCCAATCGAGGCCGATCACCTGCCCCCCCGCCTCGGCCATCAGCGGCAAAAGCGCCGGGTTGCCCGTGCCGAAGTGGATCACCGGAGCGCCGGGCGTAATTCCGTCGATCAGCGCCTGTGTGTGCGGCAGCACATAGCGGCGGTAGTCTTCCGGTCCTAGGCAGCCGACCCAACTATCGAAAATTTGCACGGCCTGCGCGCCGGCCGCGATCTGCGCGTTCAAGTACTTGGTCACGCTCCGCACGAGCCGCCCCAGCAGGGCGTTCCACGCGCCGAGGTCGCGGTACATCAGCGTCTTCGTGTGCAGAAAGCTGCGGCTGCTGCCGCCTTCGATCGCGTAGCTGGCAAGCGTGAAGGGGGCGCCTGCAAAGCCGATCAGCGGAATCTTGCCCGGCAGGCCGGCCCGCGTTTGCCGCACCGTTTCCATCACATATTCGAGGCTGCCGACGCTCTCGAGCTCGAACACGCGGTCGACGTCTGCCGACTCGCGGACCGGGTTGTGAATCACCGGGCCTTCGCCTTGGGCGAACTCGAGCTCCATGCCCATCGGCTCGAGGATCGGCAGCAGATCGGAAAAGATGATCGCGGCGTCGACGCCTAGTTTTTCGACCGCCGTGATCATTACCTCGGCCGAGAGCTGCGGGTTCTTGCAGAGCTCGAGGAACGTCGTCTTCGCCCGCACTTCGCGGTATTCCGGCATGTAGCGCCCCGCCTGGCGCATGAGCCAGACGGGGGTCACGTCGGTCGGCTCGCGGCGGCAGGCCTTGAGGAACGGTGAATCGTGCCAGGGGGCCGGGCCGGCTTGCGGCGAAGCTGCCGGGGCGGGTGAGGCCAGCACTGGGGGCCGGCGCTTCTTAGCCAAGATCGCCGGCGATTCGGCCGCGGCGGCCATCACCAGGTGGCCCATCTTGGGGTGCTCAGGCTCGAGATCGACGTGCAGCCCCAGCTCGCGCAGCGCCTCGCTCGTCGTGGGGCCGATCGAGGCGATGACGAGCCGGTCGAACTCGCGCCGCACGGCGTCTCCCAGGCCGAGCTGCTGACTCATGTTGAGCACGTTCACCACCTGATGGGCCGAGGTGAACATGGCCACGTCGCGCTCGCCGCGGCCCAAGGCCTCCAGGTTTTCGCAGAGGGGCTGGGTGTCGACCGGGAAATCCCAGGAGTAGACCTTGAGGTTGAGCACCGTCGCCCCACGGGCTTCGAGCCCCGCGATCAGGCTGGGGTTCGTTTGCCCATACTCCTGCAGGCCGACCACCTGGTTGGCCACGGGCACGTGCTCGTCGAGCGTTTCCAGCAGCTCCCGCCAGGTGTTGGGCTCAGGCACGCGATGCTTGGGCGTGACCCCCAATTCGCGGAGCACCGCCAGCGGCTTGGGACCGCGGACGACCGTGGTCATGTCGTCGAGGGCCGAGAGAAAGCGCGCGCGATCGACATGCCGCTCGACCTGGGCCACCAGGTGCCGGGTGCCGACACCCGTGAGGAAGATCACCACGTCGATTTGGCCGGTGATCACCCGCTGGGCGAAATCGACGGCGGCCGGATTTTGCTCGAGGGGCACCTCGCGCAGGGAGGGGCTGACGTGCGGCTCGCCGCCGAAGCGGGCGATCATTTGGGCCATCTCGTCGCGCCGCCGGCTCTCGAACGAGGCCACGCGCAGGCCGCCAAAACTGGGGTTTTCCGAGGACATTCGGGCTCCGAGCGTGCTTCAAGGGTCGTCTGACCGCTTCATGCTAGCCGAGGGCATAGGCGGGCGGGAAGCGGGTGGTCTGTCACGTTGCCGCGGCGCCCCGTTCGCCGCGAACGAGCCGAACTCCAAGCACGCGGAGGATCAGAAACAAGCCAAGCAATCCAACCCAGGTTGCGAGCGACCAGGCGAGATTCGTGGCGTCATAGCCGAATTTGAACCCAGCGGTTGGGTAGTTGTATAACTGCACAAAGGCCAAGGCTATTGATGCCAGCAAAAGGGCAAGGCCGCTGCGGAAACGGCTGCCCAATACTACCGACACCCAGGCCAGCACAGCCACCACGTCGCGGGCCATCGGGAGCAGGTCGTTCGTCCAGAGTCCCGGGTTCGGGGCCCGGAACGCAAAGCCGACCGCAATCGCCGCTGTGGCCAATAGGATCGTCGAGAGCGCAAACCTCCTCGGTCGAACTGGAGGTCGACCCAGCAGCCCCACAAACGGCTGCAGGCAGTACATGACCGCCGGAACGATCAAATAGCCCGCGATCGTGCGAAGTACGATTTGTGGCGTTCCAAGCGAGTGGTGTTCTCCCAGAGCCCTCCAGAAAATCGCACCCGACAGCATGGCGAGCGGAATAGACGCCGCATACGCCGCCGCGTGAACGGCCAGCCGCGAACGCAGCCGCGCATCGCCAAAGGCAACGTAGGCCGACGTTGCGAGATACGGTACGCGTCCCAAGCCAATTGCCACGCCGCTGGCCCAAAGGGCTAGCGGGTGCGCCCAGCCATGGAAACCGAGTACGCGCCCCGCAAGCCAACTCGCGAGCAGCGCGACGGCCTCGATCGCGGCAAGATAGCCGAGGATCAACCAAATAGCTCGACGATCCACTTCACGCACTCACACTCGACCACAACCCCAAATTCTCATGCTAGCTGCTGCCGGCTGCGCCGGCGAATTGCCATTAGCCTTGGCGGATCGCGCTCGAGATGCCGCGCGGCACATGGAGCCGAGGTCGAGAACGGTGTGAAGCGCCTAAGGGAATGCCCCTCAACCCCCTGCAATTTCAGGGACTTCGACGCCACTTGGCGGGTTCGCTGTCGGACCAGGCCTTTGCCGCGTAAGATAGTGTGCTCGCTCCGCGTTTTCCTTGGTCCTCGTCGCTGCCCATGCCCCTGCCCCAAGTCGCCATCGTCGGCCGCCCCAACGTCGGCAAGTCGAGCCTGTTCAATTGGCTCGCCGGCCGCCGGTTGGCCATTGTCGAGGACCATCCGGGGGTCACGCGCGACCGGCAATCGCACATGATCGAGCATGGCGACCGGTATTTCGAGCTGATCGACACCGGGGGAATCGGGATCGTCGACGTCGACGACCTGACCGATCAGATCGACGCCCAGATTCAAGCCGCCATCGAGTCGGCCGACGTGCTGGTCCACGTGGTCGACGTCAAGTCCGGCCTGGCCTCGCTCGACGCCCAAGTCGCCGAACGGCTGCGGCCAGCCGGCGTGCCGGTGATCCTAGTGGCCAACAAGACCGACGCGGCCGTCCACGAGCCGCTGGCCGCCGAGTTCTTTCGCCTGGGCGTGGGCGAACCGCTCTGCACCAGCACCAAGCAAAACCGCGGCCGCGAAGATCTGCTCGAGGCGATCGTCAAGCGTCTGCCGGAGTCGGCGGACGGGGCGCCGACTGAATCGACGATGAAGCTGGCCATCGTGGGCAAGCGGAACGTCGGCAAGAGCACGTTCGTGAACACGCTGGCCGAGTCGGAGCGGATGATCGTGAGCGAGGTGCCTGGCACCACCCGCGACAGCGTCGACGTGCGGTTCGAGATCGACGGGCAGGCCTTCACGGCGATCGACACCCCCGGCGTCAAGCGGGCCGCCAAGCTGACGGGCGACCTCGAGTTCTACAGCCTGCACCGGGCCCAGCGCAGCATTCGCCGGGCCGACGTGGTGCTGCTGTTCTTCGACTCCTCGGAAATGATCAGCCGGGTCGACAAGCAGCTCTGCGAATACATCGAGGAGCAGTTCAAGCCCTGCATCTTCGTGATCAACAAGTGGGACCTGCACGCCGGCAAGGTGTCGACCGAAGGCTGGGTGGAGCACATCCGCGAGCAACTCCCCCGGATGGACCACGTGCCGATCGTGTTCATCACCGGGCAGACCGGCAAGAACGTGAAGGCGCTGATCAACCACGCGCAGATGCTCTTCAAGCAGGCGCGCGAACGGGTGTCGACCGCCGACCTGAACAAGGTCGTGGAGTGGGCGCTCGAACAGAATCCGCCGCCGCTGTTCCAGAACCGGCGCCCTAAGGTCTACTACGCCACGCAAGTGACCGAGCAGCCGCCGACGATCGTGCTCTTCTGCAACGAGCCGCACGCGATCTCGAAGTCGTACCGCCGGTATCTGCTGCGGGTCTTCCGCGACGAACTGCCCTTCCCCGAAGTGCCCATCCGCTTGTTCCTCCGCTCCCGCGAACACCGCGACGAACGCGACGCGAAGGCCTCGGAGCGGGGGCGAAAGTAAATTTGCACCACGGAGACACAGAGACGCGGAGAGGACAGAGAACGTGGGCCACGAAGGCACAAAGGAGGCGAAGACATTCTTCTCGCCGAGGCGCAAGATCGCAAAGCAAGAGAATCCCGCATTCCTCTTCGCGAGCCTTGCGCGTTGGCGAGAAACAAATCGTTCTTCGTGTCTCAGACTCTCCGTGGTTCAATGCTCTCTCGTCCGCGACGTGCAAAACACCGACTTGGCTCCTCGGCTTCCTGAATCTCTCCGTGTCTCTGTGTCTCCGTGGTGAACGATAAGCCCGCTGTTAGCAGAACCATGCCGATCATCGAAGTCAGCGGGCTCGCGAAGTCGTATCGCGTGTATCAGAAGCGCGAGGGGCTGTGGGCCTCGTTCTCGGGCCTGTTCAATCGCGAGTACAAGGAGGTCGAGGCCCTCAAGGGGATCGACCTCACGGTCGACCAGGGGGAGTTCGTCGCCTTCCTCGGCCCCAACGGCGCCGGCAAGACGACCACGCTCAAGCTCCTCTCCGGCGTGATCACGCCGACGGCTGGCAAGGCCCACGTCTTGGGCTATGTTCCCTGGGAACGTTCCAACGCCTACCGCCGCCGCTTCGCGCTCGTGATGGGGCAGAAGAACCAGCTCTGGTGGGATTTGCCGGCGCAAGAGTCGTTTCGACTGCATCAGCATATCTACCGGCTCGATCTGGCGGATTTCGAGAAAACGCGCAAGGAGCTGGTCGAGCTGCTCGAGGTCGGGCCGCTGTTGGGCCGCCCGGTGCGCGAATTGTCGCTCGGCGAGCGGATGAAGATGGAGCTGATCGCCGCCCTGCTCCATTCCCCCGAGGTGTTGTTCCTCGACGAGCCGACGATCGGCCTCGACGTCGTCGCCCAGCACAACATTCAGGGCTTTCTCAGGCAGTATCAGCAGGCCCGCGGGACCACGATCCTGCTCACCAGCCACTATATGAAGGACGTGGCGGCCCTCTGCCGGCGGGCCGTGATCATTGCCCATGGCCGCAAGATCTACGACGGCTCGCTGGCCGGCATCATCGAGCGGTACGGCAGCCACAAGATCGTCACCCTGCTGCTCGCCGACGACGTCCCCACTGCGGCCTTCAGCCGCTACGGCGAAGTGCTCGACGCGCAGCTCCCCAAGGTGCGGCTCCGCGTCGACCGCCCCCAGGTGGCCGAAGTGCTGGCATCGATCCTGGCGAACTACGCGATCGAAGACGTGAGCGTCGAAGATCCACCGCTCGAAGAGGTGATCGCCGCGCTCTTCTCGCAAGCCGCGGCGCCGGACGAAGCGAGCGCCGCGGCGCCTGCACGGCGTACCTAGTCTCCGCGTCCTACTCCCTCACTTGCCCAAGGCCCCGCCGTGCAGTTCGCATCTGAAGCCGAACTCGATCTGGCGCTCAGCGAACCCACGCCCCAGGTCATCGAAACGCTTAGCCGGCTTGACGGCGATCTGCTCATCCTCGGGGTCTCCGGCAAAATGGGGCCCACGCTCGCCCGCATGGCCCGCCGCGCGCTCGACGCCGCCGGCTCGCAGGCACGGCTCTTCGGCGCCGCGCGGTTCTCCTCCTGCTCGGCCGAGGAAATCGCCGCGCTCGGCGTCGAGCCCATTTGCTGCGATCTGCTCGACGAGGCCGATGTCGAGCGGCTGCCGGAGGCCGGGACGGTGATCGTGATGCTGGGCCGCAAGTTCGGCACCGCCGAAGATCAGCCGGCCACCTGGGCCATGAACGCCTATGCCCCGGCGCTCCTCTGCCGGCGCTTCCGCCGCAGCCGCTTGCTCGTTTTCTCGACCGGCAACGTATACGGGCTCACCAGCGCCGACGGCCCTGGCTCCCGCGAGGAAGACGCCCCGGCGCCCGTCGGCGAATACGCAATGAGCGCACTCGGGCGCGAGCGGATGTACGAGTACTTCAGCCGGGCCTGGGGCATTCCCATGGCGATCTGTCGGCTGAACTACGCCTGCGACCTGCGCTACGGCGTGCTCGTCGATTTGGCCACGCAAATTTCCGCCGGCCGGCCCGTTGACCTAGGCATGGGCTATTTCAACACGATCTGGCAGCGCGACGCCTGCGATCTGGCGCTGCGTGCGCTCGAACATCTCGAGACGCCTCCTTGGGTGTTCAACCTCACCGGGCCCGAGCGGCTGAGCGTGCGCGAAGCGGGCCAGCGGTTGGCCAATTTGCTCGGCTGCCGCGTCACGTTCTCCGGGACCGAGACAGAACATGCGCTCTTGAGCGACGCCTCGCGCTGCTTCGCGGAACTGGGAAAGCCAGCGACCTCGGCCGACGCGCTGATCGAGGCCGTTGCCCACTGGCTCAGGCAAGGCGGGCGGCTGCTCGGCAAGCCCACGCATTTCGAATCGCGCGACGGCCGATTCTGATGGATGTCGCCCCCGCGCGGGCGCCGCTAGCGGGCGCTCCCGGCAGCGCTGTTGCGCCGCGCCGTGTTGGGCGCCACACGATGGGCCTTGCCAATCGCCAGGCCCAGCCAACCCTCGTCGGCCAGGAATTGGGTTACCTGCAACCCTGCCAGCCGCGGGTCTTCGGCCAAGCGGTCGCCGAGTACCGAGAGCGGCTTGTTGCGCGCAAAGACCTTGTTGAAGATGACCTGCAGTTGCCCGCGGTCGCGGTGCCGCAGTTCGGGGCCGATCAACTCGATGATCCCTTCGCGGGCGAGTTGGGCCTGCAGGCCGTCGGTCGAGGGGCGGTAGCGCACGAGTGCGGTGAAGTTCTGCCAGCGGTTGTTGCCGCGGAGGAACTCGGCGAAGCTTAGGCGGATTTCCACCAGCCCGTCTTGAAACCGCACGCGCACCGGGTCGTGCGCGGCGAATTGCAGCCAGACCTCTTCCTCGGGCTCGGCCGCCTTCCACTCCGGCAGCTTGAGTCGCTCGGCCAGGTACTGCTGCAGCTCGGGGACGGTAAACTCGCGGCCGGCGAGGTCGAGCTTTTCGAAGACGTTGTTGAAGGCCGACTCGTGGGCCTGCACGCTGGCCAGGCTGGCGGCCGGCGCTTGCGGCCGCGGCGTGTGGGCCGCGAGCTGCCCGGCGTCGGCCAAACGCAAGCGGGCCAGGGCGCGTTCGGTCTCACTGGTGAGCTGCACGGGACGGGGCTTCAGCCCCAGCCCGGTGAGGGGATCCCACACGCGGTTGCGCGCCCGCTCGACGAGCTTCTCCAGCCGCTCTTCGGTTTGCTCGTCAATCTGGCGGGTCGACTTGGCGGCCACCTTGCGGCGGATTTCCGCCCGCGCCTGCGGTTGGCTCTCGTGGTGCTGGTTTTCGGCCATGTTGCGCACGAGCGAGCCGACCAGCGGAACGCCGTCGTAGTCGGTGTCGAGCGACAGCAAACGCAGGTTGGTGTCGACCGTCACCTGGCTCGGCTCGAAGCGCAGCCCCGAGGGGCCCAGCAACACGGGCTTGCTCGCCAGGAAGTCGGAATGGGAGGCCGAGCGGAAGCTGGCCGGGCCGCTCGTCGACCGCGTGGCGGAGTCGACCAGACCCTGGATCTCGAACACCGTGTGGATCTGCGTCGCGTCCGGCACGAATCGCACCGAGACCTCCGTGGCCGTGGTGCTCGTGCCCCGCGTCGGCACGCCGAGCACCGTGTCGTAGACGGGCGCCTCGGTCACGGGCTGAGGCGGCAACAGCCGGTTGGCCAGGTCGGCCTGCACCACCATCCGCAGGTTGGCGTTGCGGAACCGCTGCTCGAGCTTTTCGCCCAGGCGGCGCAAGTGGGGATCGCGCGACCAAAACAGCCGGCGGCTCTGCTCGGCCACGAAGCGGGCATCGGCCGCGCTGCCGGTTTGCTCGTAGCGTTCGATTGCGGCCAGCAACTCGCGCGGCGAAAACTGCTCGGCCGCCCAGGTGCGGGCCGCGCGGCGCAGCGCGGCCCAGGGATCGCTGTTCAAGAAACGGCGCTGCCGCTCATCGAGCCGGGGGTTCTGCGAGCGGGCGAGGAGATTGTTCGTCGCGCGGCGAATCTCGTCGGTCGGCGCCTGTTCGGCGGTGGCCAAGGCCAGCAGCGCATCGAGGCCGAAGTAGCGCCGCCAGCCGGCGCCGTTGGGGCTCGCCGCCAGGCGGGCGTCGACGCGGCGCACCGCATGTGCCACGGCAAGGGCGGGCTCGCGCTCGGCGGGTACGCTTCCTTCGAGCTGGGCCAGCAACACCGCGTGCCAAATGTCGAGACGGCGCTCGAGCGCCCACTGTGCCCGCCGCTGCCGGGTGGCGGCGTGCTGCGAAAGCTGCGGCGCAAGCGGCTGCCGCGCCAGAGAGCGGAGCCGTTCGAGCGACGCGGCCGCCAGGTCGGCGTCTTGCTGCGCGGCCAGCGTCCGCGATTCCTGCCAGGCGGCGAGCGCCCACTCGTGGGCGTCGCATTCCTGCATCAAGGCTTCGAGATCGTCGAGGAGCGCGAGCGGGGGAGGAATGAGACCGGCGGGCCGATCCTCGGTATTCGCCGTGGCGTTGTCGTCCGGTGCGCTGGCGGCGGGGTCGACCAGCGGCGGCGCTGCCGGGGCCAGGGGCGCATCAAGGGTTAGGCCAACGTCGCTGGCTGTGATCGGCGCAGCAAAAGGGTCTGCGGCCTCGAGCGCCTCGGCTCGCAAAGCGGGCGCATCAACCACCAGGATCGGCGGATCGGCTTCGACTGGCACGAGCGTGGCCGTGAGCGCCGCGGTTGGAACGCGCGGCGCGCGGGCCGTGCGCACGGGTCGCGCGGCAGGCACGCCGGCGTCTCGGCCGGGCGCGCGTTTTCCGCCGGCCAGATTCCACCAGCCGGGCGCGCAGAGGCTGAGCCAGAGCAGGGCAGCCAACACGGCCAGAAGCGACCAAGCGGGCCGCCGCACCGACGACATCGACATGGCGGAAAACAGCGTGGGAGGAGCCTTGGCGGGAGACCGACTGAAGATTCCATCGGTCGAATGGCTACGAGCGCGTAGCGAGATTCTGCCCGCCGGAACGGATGGCGCAGTCGCACGTCAGGCGCGCTGCCGGCTAGGCCTGTCGTTCTAAGCAGGCATTCTGCGGAAGCGTTTGCGGTGCGCGGGAGTTTGACGGCTGGGTAAAGAACGTGGCGTCCCGGCCGATCGGGTGGGGCGCGATGCGCTCGTCGATCAGGCGCTGTTGGCCAAAGGCTTTCATCTGGTCGTGGCCCCGCTCACGGCCCAGGCCGGACCGCTGGCCGCGCAATGGGACGAAGTCTACACGCGCCTCGTCGAGCGCGGCTTCTCGCCCAAGCCAGTACTGGCGGGCCGGGGCACGGCCGCCGGCGAGGCCTATGCCTGGGCAATCGCCCATCCGGAGAAGGTGTCTTGCATCTATGGCGAAAATCCGGCCCTCCGCAGTCTGATGAACAAGGCGCCGCTGCTCGACCACCTCGAGCCGCTCGCCAAGGCAGGCGTGCCGCTCGTGCATGCGTGCGGCAGCCGTGATCCGTGGCTCGAAAGCCAAACGCGCGCCGTCGAACGCCGCTATCAAGAACTCGGCGGCAAGATCACGGTGTCGTCGACGAGGGGAGGGGGCACTATCCGTTGTCGCCGGTTGATCCGGGGGCGGTCGCGGATCTGATTGTGGGCCGGTGATCGGTCAAGCGACGGTTATTCGTCTCCGCGGCGCCGGCATCAAACCGTTCGCCTGCTAACCGTCTGGATTTTTCTTGTCAGGAGAATGCTCGCCGCGATAGACTGCGCCTTGGTCCATACCAAGGGGAGATGCGACGATGCGACGATGCGACGATGCGACGATGCGACGATGCGACGATGCGACGTGCTGCCTTCACGCTTGTGGAGTTGTTGGTCGTAATCGCGGTAATCGGCGTGCTGATTGCCCTTCTGCTGCCGGCCGTGCAGGCAGCCCGCGAGGCGGGGCGCCGCGCGCAGTGCCGCAACAATCTCAAGCAGATGGGGCTCGCGTTCCTGGTCCATGAAGAGGCCCAGAAGCACTTTCCTACTGGGGGTTGGGGCAACGGTTGGTGCGGCGACCCAGACCGCGGCTTTGGCGCCCGACAGCCGGGTCCGTGGCCGTACAACTTTCTGCCCCAAATTGAGCAGATGAACCTGCATCAGATGGGAGCAGGAGCCAAGAACGACGATGACCGGATGCGGGCGATGTACGTTCGCATGGTGACCACGCTGCCGGTCATGTTCTGCCCAAGCCGCCGGCCGCCGACCGTGCTGACCGACAACCCGAACGGCGGAGTCCGCAACGTAGCCACACCGGTCTTCTTTCAGTATTGGGATAAGAAGCAGGCCACTGGCGACTATGCCGTAAACGCCGGAGAGATCGAACGGTTTTGGGTGGACGAGGACTATCGAGAACCTAAATCCTATAAGGACGGCGACACTCCCGGATGGCCCTGGCAAGACCTGCTGAGATTCTCGGGCATTAGCGGCACTACGCGCTCGCAAATCCGGATCGCCGACGTCGACGATGGATTATCGAATACGTACCTTGTGGGTGAGGTGTTTCGGTACGTTGAATGCTATTCAGACTCATCATCGTGCAAAAGCTTTCAGCTCGAGCCGGAGTGCAGTCCACTGGGGCCGACGTTTCATGATCAACGCCGTGTATTTGGCGTGTTTGGCATTCAGCAGGACCGGTCGGCAATCGAGGTCGGCAGCAACCTGGTTAGCGAAAACTACCAGGGTCGGTTTGGCAGCGCACACAATAGCGCCTGCCATATCGCCTTCGGTGATGGATCGGTGCGGTCAATCAACTACTCGATCGACCCAGCGGTCCACCGAAGGTTGACCAACCGTCAGGACGGACAGCCGATTCCGGTGGACGCATGGTAGCCTCCCTTCGGCGCATCCACCCGTGATCAAATACGGGCCAAATCATCTTGCGGGACGCTCGTGCCATGACCGTGGACGCTTCTAAAGGCAATCATCCCGGTGCCATGCTCCTGTTTTGCGGCACGTCTTTTTTGGGCGCTTTTCTGCTGTTTCAGGTACAGCCCGTAATAAGCAAGTCGATCCTGCCTTGGTTTGGTGGTGGTCCGGCGGTGTGGACCACGGCCATGCTGTTCTTCCAAGTGTTCCTCTTTGTCGGTTACTTGTACGCCTACTTGGTGGAGCGCTACTTTTCTCCGCGCACCGTGGCCACTATGCACGTGCTATTGCTCCTGGCTGCGGTCGCTTCTTTGCCGATCGGCGTGGACGCCTCGTGGCGTTCCATGAGCGACGGCGATCCGGGTCGCCGTGTGCTCCTTGTCTTGCTGGTTTCTGTGGGCCTGCCCTACTTTGTGTTGGCCTCCACAGCCCCGTTAGTTCAAGCGTGGTTCACTCGCGTGCAGCCCCTCAGTAGCCCGTACCGTCTCTATTCTTTGTCGAATGCCGGTTCGCTGCTGGCCCTGTTGTCCTATCCGCTCGCGGTGGAGCGTCTTGTCGGTCTGCGCATGCAAGCTCTGTTGTGGTCAGGTACGTTTCTCGTCTTCGTCTTCGCTTGCAGCACTTGCGGAGTTCTCGCGGCGAGTAGGCGGCCTGGATCGATCACTTCTTCAGATGCCCCTCCTGCCGACACTGCGAAAAACCCGTCGAAGGAACACCGGTTTCTCTGGCTGTTGTTCCCCCTCTGCAGTTCGACGTTGTTGCTGGCAATCACGAATTACCTTTGCCAAGAGGTCGCGTCGTTGCCTTTCTTGTGGGTTGTGCCCCTGTCTGTGTACTTGCTCACCTTCATCCTGTGTTTCGAAAGCGATCGCTGGTATCGTCGTCTCTGGTGGTTGGCAGCCGCACTCGTGCTGACGTTGGCGGCCGGCTCTGTCTGGGGCAACGCCAAGTCATGGCCGCTGACCGCCCATATCGGACTTGGTCTGGCCCTGCTCTTCGCCTGCTGCATGATCTGCCACGGTGAGGTGGCCCGGATCAGACCGCCCGCAAGCCGACTGACTTCGTTCTACCTCTATATCGCGGGTGGCGGGGCCCTCGGAGGCCTGTTGGTCAATCTACTTGCTCCACTCCTCTTCACTCGTTTTCTCGAACTGCCTTTGGCCGTGATTCTGTGTTGGCTGCTTGCCCTCGCGGCTATGTTTGGCGACCCGCAGTCGCCGTTGTTCCGCGGACGGTCGTTTTGGGGGTGGGTCGCGATCCTGTTCGTTTTGGGCAACGTCGCGGTGTGGATGGTGAATCAATACACGCACTCCGGGGGAAGAGCCTTATACCGAGGCCGGAACTTCTATGGCGTTGTGGAGGTCCAGGACACGAACTGGGCGAACTATGACTACCGCGCCACAATGCTGCGGCACGGTCGGATCACTCATGGCGTCCAATTCGTGAATGGAGAACGACACAAAAAGCCGCTTCACTATTTCAGCCCGGAGAGCGGCGTGGGACGAGTGCTCAGCCACGATGATCGCAGGGCTCGCCGGATCGCAGTAACGGGGCTGGGAATTGGAACTCTCGCCGCTTACGGCAGGTCAGGCGACGTGATCCGCTTCTACGAGATTAATCCGTTGGTCGCATCCGCAGCACAGGAATGGTTCAGTTATCTCAAAGATTCGGCGGCGAAGGTCGAGGTCGTCGTGGGAGATGCTCGGCTGATGCTGGACCAGGAACTTATCGATGCTGGACCTCACCGGCTCGATGTCCTCATTCTCGACGCTTTCAGCGGCGATACCATTCCCGTGCATCTCCTGACGCGAGAAGCCTTCGAGATGTACGACCGTCATTTGGCCCCCGACGGCGTGTTGGTCGTCCACGTGTCAAGCCTCTATTTTGACCTGATCCCCGTCGTGGCAGCGGCAGTTATGAAGCTCGGTTACGACGTTCGGGTCGTTGACACGCCGGGGACTGCGGACGAAGAGCGTTTGCCCACGACCTTTATCGTCGCGAGTAAGGACAAGGGCTATTTCGATAGGATCGGAATCGCCGGCACTCGAGCGCCGGTCGACGGTCCACTGTCGGCCGGCTGGACTGACGACTTTTCGAATCTTTGGGGCAGCCTGCGCTAGAAGGCCAGGCCCCAGAATACTGGTTCACAGTTACTCATCCGACCCTCCGATCGCGCCTCTGCAACCGCCAAGGCCAGCCGATTCCCGGCGATTTGTGGTAGAGCCGTTGTTCCGCTATGCCGATCCAGCAGCGACGCAGTCGAAGCGCCCAGAGAGAAAAGTGCAGCGTCTGAACGGACTTGGCCCACCCGGCCAACCGGTCGTGGAGGAGCGCCCGCCGTCCCTCACCCTGCCCTCTCCCACAGGGAGAGGGTTCTGAACTACCCGTGCAGGTAGCTCTTCAGGTAGTGGTTCTCCATCGTCAACTAATGAGGGGCATCAAAGTTAGTTGGCCAACGCTGGGCGGCCTTGAACGAGGCTCGCCACGTGCGTTGGTTCTCAGAAAGATGCGGCAAACCGCACAAGCCCGTCGTAGTGCCAGACGCAGGTCGACGCTAGAATCAAGGCGTGTCTACCGAATTCTGCAGGGCTCCGTCGATGCGTCGTGGCTTCACGCTGGTCGAATTGTTGGTCGTCATCGCGATCATCGGCGTGCTGATTGCCCTTCTGCTGCCGGCCGTGCAGGCAGCCCGCGAGGCGGGGCGCCGCGCGCAGTGCCGCAACAATCTCAAGCAGATGGGTTTGGCGTTCCTGGTCCATGAAGAAGCCCAAAAGCACTTTCCCGCTGGTGGTTGGGGCAACGGTTGGTGCGGCGACCCAGACCGAGGCTTTGGCGCCCGGCAGCCCGGCCCGTGGCCATACAACTTTCTACCCCAGATCGAGCAGATGAACCTGCATCAGATGGGAGCAGGAGCCAAGAACGACGATGACCGGATGCGGGCGATGTACGTTCGCATGGTGACCACGCTGCCGTGGCCTGCTACCTGAAACCTGTTCCATGGTTTATGAAGGTCTTTAGCCCATGCGGCAAGGAGACCTTTTGATGACGACGAAGCGTCGGAAGCGGCATAGCGCTGAGCAGGTGGTGCGTAAGCTTCGTGATGCGGACGCGCTGCTCAACGCTGGCAAGGATTTGGCGACGGTGCTGCAATCCTTGGAGGTGAGCGAGTCGACGTATCAGCGTTGGCGAACGCAGTACGGCGGGATGAAGGCCGAGGAGGCGAAGCGGCTGAAGGAGCTGGAGGACGAGAACCGTCGGCTGAAGCAACTGGTGGCGGACCAGGCCCTGGACATCCAGATGCTGAAGCACGTGGCCTCGGGAAACTGGTGAGCCCTTCCCGGAAGCGTGGGGCAGTGCGTGAGCTGCAAGCGCAGTTTACGGTCTCCGAGCGAAGGGCTTGTCGGGTGTTGGATCAGCCGCGTAGCAGTCAGCGTTACGAGGCACAGCCGCGTGACGATGAGGGAGCGCTTGTGCAGCGCATGCGAGGCTTGGCGGCGGAGCGTCCGCGTTACGGCTATCGGCGGATCGCGGCGTTGTTGAGACGTGAGAGTTGGCGTGCGAGCGCGAGCCGGGTGTTGCGGTTGTGGCGCCGCGAAGGGCTGAAAGTGCCGCAGAAACGGCGAGTCTGTCGGGCGATCGGGCACGGCGCCCAGGCCTGCCACGTAGCGCGGGCGACCGCCAAGAACGAGGTGTGGTGCTGGGACTTTGTGTTCGATCGGACGTGCGCGGGGAGTTCGCTGAAATGGTTGTCGATCCTCGACGAGCACACGCGCGAGTGCCTGGCGCTGAAGGTGGGGCGCGGGATGCGGGCCGAGGATGTGATCGACACGTTGGCCGAGCTGTTCGCGCTGCGCGGCGTGCCGCATGCGATCCGTTCGGACAACGGGCCGGAGTTCGTGTCGCGAGCGATTCAACGGTGGCTGCAGCAGGTGGAGGTGGAAGCTCGCTACGTCGCGCCGGGCAGCCCGTGGCAGAATGGCTACGCGGAGAGCTTCCACAGCCGGCTGCGGGACGAGTTCCTATCCCGCGAGGAGTTCGAGAGTCTGTCGTCGGCCAGGCGTCTCACGTCGGCCTGGCGCGACGATTACAACCACGTACGACCGCACAGCTCGTTGGGGTATCTCACCCCGACCGAGTTCGCGGCTCGCTGTGCTGCTTCCGTTCGGGCTACGCCCTCACTCCAGCAGCACAGCGATCTTCCCCAACCCGTACCTTCATAACCCCTGGTACAGAAATTTGAGGCTGGTCAGCCGGTCATGTTCTGCCCCAGCCGCCGACCGCCGACCGTGTTGACCGATAATCCCAATGGCCACGCCAAGAACGTAGCCACGCCGGTCTTCTTTCAGTATTGGGACCATAAGCAGGCAGCGGGTGACTACGCGGTGAATGCGGGAGAGATCGAACGGTTTTGGGTCGACGAGGACTATCGGGAACCTAAGTCCTATAAAGAGGGCGACACTCCCGGATGGCCTTGGCAAGACCTGCAGAGATTCTCGGGCATCAGCGGCACTACGCGCTCGCAAATCCGAATCGCCGACGTCGACGATGGGTTGTCGAATACTTACCTTGTGGGCGAGTCCTTTCGGTACATCGAATGTTATTCTTTCTCGGCGTCGTGCCAAAGCTTTAATCTCGAGGCAGAGTGCAGTCCTTTGGGCCCAACTTTCGCTGATCAACGCCGCGCATTTGGAGTGTTTGGCATTCAGCAGGATCGGTTGGCGGTCGAGGTCGGCAGCAACCTGGCTAGCGAAGACCTTCAGGGGCGCTTTGGCAGCGCACACAATAGCGCGTGCCATATTGCCTTTGGCGATGGCTCTGTGCGATCAATCAGCTACTCGGTCGACCTAGCGGTCCACCGAAGGTTGACCAACCGTCAGGACGGACAGCCGATTCCGGGTGATTTGTGGTAGAGCCCGCTACGTCAACGAGTGCTGCGAGGGCAGGCGACTCGCTCACACGTTCGCTGGTCCGGCGCCTACATTCCCAGGTAGAGAGATATCGAACGGCGCGGCTCCCCGAGCGTGCGGGAAACCGCACGAGCCCGCCGTATTGCCCAGCGGCCGCCGACGGTAGAATCGAGGCCATCTCAGGTTCTTCGGAGGGCTCCGTCGGTGCGTCGTGGCTTCACGCTGGTCGAACTGTTGGTCGTCATCGCGATCATCGGCGTGCTCATTGCCTTGCTGCTGCCGGCGGTGCAGGCTGCGCGCGAGGCGGCTCGGCGGATGCAGTGCGGCAATAATCTGAAACAGGTCGGGCTCGCGACGATGCAATACAGTGACCGCAATCGTGGGTTCCTGCCAGCAATTTGGGCGACCATTCGCGATACCAGCGGTCGGCCCTCGCCGCATGGTTCAAACCCGCCCTCAACCGCGATCTGCGACTACCAGTCATTCGGCTGGCTCACCTCCCTGCTCCCTTTCTTGGAGCAGCAGTCGCTCTTCACGGCCATTGATTTTTCGGCAGGCGCAATGTCGGCCCAAAATCAGAAGGCCGTCGGCACACTTCTCGTGGTCGTTCAATGTCCAACTTCCGAGGGTTATCCCAGGACATTCACCGGCTATCCCCGCTCCAAAACGCTAACAGACGTCGTCGTCGCCGCTCGCGACTACGAATGCGTCCATTGGGCACATTCTGGCTATCCTGATGCGGAAGGCGTCTGGCACGGAATGGTGGAGCCGAGTTCGGACTCCGATCCAGACTGGGACTTCTTCGAGGAAAACAAGCCCGCGTCACTGACCCTATGTACGGATGGCCTCTCAAACACCACGCTCGTGTACGAGAAGGCGATGCACCCGATCTACTATCCGCCGCCGCCTGACGACTCTGGGCCAACTTTTCACAATACGGACCACTTTGGTGGCGGGTGGGCGATCGCAGCAGAGCCCAGGGCGATTGCGCCATCTTGGGTAGTCTGGCATAACTAGGGGCTGGTGGTCGTGTGTTTGTGGCGAGCGTGCTCGCTGCCGCGGTCGCCTGTCCTCGCCGGAGGCGCGCGATGCGCAAGACGACCCAGGCCCGAATCGCCACTCACTTCGCCGCGCTCACGGATCCGCGGCGCGGCAAGGCGACCTATCCCTTGATCAACGTGGTCACGATCGCACTGTGCGGCATGCTTTGCGGCGCCGACGACTTCGTGTCGATCGCCGAGTGGGGCCGGCAGAAGCGCGACTGGCTGGCCAAGTTCCTCGACCTCTCGGCCGGCATTCCCTCGCACGATCGCTTCAACGCCATCTTCGCCGCTTTGAAGCCGGCCGAGTTCGAACGTTGTCTGTTGAGTTGGATCACCGCGCTGCATGAACTCAGCGGTGGCCAGCTCGTGGCCATCGACGGCAAGACGCTCCGCCGCAGCTTCGACGCCGCCAGCTCGAAGGCGGCCATCCACATGGTCAGCGCCTGGGCCACGGCCAACCACATCAGCCTGGGGCAGGTGGTCGTCGACGCGAAGAGCAACGAGATCACGGCGATCCCCAAACTGCTGCAAATCCTGGAGCTTTCCGGGGCGCTCGTGACGATCGACGCCATGGGTTGTCAGACCGAGATCGCCCAAGAGATCATCGCCGCCGGGGCCGACTACGTGCTGGCGGTCAAAGGCAACCAACCCACGTTGCACGACGGCATCGTGAGCTTCTTCGACCAGCACTTGGAAGACGAGTTCGCCCGCGTGAAGGTCAGCCGACACGCGACGCAGGAGAAGGGGCATGGGCGCGTGGAGCAGCGTCAATACGCGGTGTGCGCCGTGCCTGACGATCTGCCGGATGCGCGGCGTTGGCAGAACTTGAAGGCGATCGGCCTGGTGACCTGTGAAGTGGAGCGCGAAGGAAAGCATCATGTCGAGGCGCGGTATTACATTCTCAGCCGCAAGCTGACGGCGCGGAGCTTTGCGGCGGCCGTTCGCGGCCATTGGAGCATCGAGAACCGGTTGCACTGGCAGCTCGACGTCACGTTCGGCGAAGATCAATCGCGGCTCCGCAAAGGCCACGTCGACGCCAACGCCAGCATCCTCCGCCGCGCGGCCCTCAGCCTGCTCAAGAACAACCACACCAAACAGCTGGGCCTCAAGAACAAACGCCTCTGCGCTGGCTGGAGCGAAGACTATCTGCAAGAACTCCTCTTCGGAGCCTAAGTTATGGTGCAATCGCCCTGCAGCAGAGCCCAGTTCGTCCGCGTGGTACCTAATTAATTCGTCGAACGCAGGTGCGCACTTTTCCCAGCATCCCGGCGGTGCCCAGCAGGTGAACTGCGATGGCTCGGTCCACTTCCTGTCCGAGTCGATTGCTCTGAACGTACTGATCGCGGTTGATTCGCGCGCCGACGGAAAACCTATCGACGCCAAGGCTCTTCAGTAGTCGACTGGCGGCGGGTCTAGCGCATCGCGTTACGTTGAATCTCTGGCCAGCCGCCTGATCCGAAGCTCAGCAACCGAACCAAGCACGATCGAACGGCGACGGCCTAGCCCTAGACTAGGCGGTTCGCTCGGTCTGCGTCATCGGGGCGTTCACGACTGAACGATTTTGGCTCGCCAGACCAAAGCGACGCGGAGAAATAGCCGGCCGTCCTTCACCCTGCCCTCTCCCACAGGGAGAGGGTTCTGAACTACCCGTGCAAGTAGCTCTTCAGGTAGTGGTTCTCCATCGTCAACTGGCTGTGCTCGGCCTTGACGATGTCGCCGATCGAGATCATGCCGACCAGCCGGTCGCGGTCGATCACCGGCAAGTGGCGGATGCGCTTTTCGGTCATCACGCCCATCACCGCTTCGAGCGAGTCGTCGGGGGAGCCGATGACCGGGTGCCGCGACATGTGGTCGGCCACGCGGAGTTCGGAGAGGGGCCGAGAGTGCTGCGCGCAAGCCCGCAGGATATCGCGCTCGGTGATGATGCCGACCATGCTGTTGGCCTGGTCGCAATCGCTGTCGCAGACGACGAGCGACCCGCAGTTGTTCTGCACGAGCTTGTGGACCACGTCGGCCAACGTGGCCCGCGAGGCGATGGTGTGGACCAGGTCGCCTTTCTGGCGGAGGATGTCTTGCAAGTTCATGCCTGGCGTCTCCCGAAGGTTGGGGGTAGAGACGTTCCGTGGGCCGCTCCTCGACTTCCGCCTTCAAGTCTACCCCGCGCCGGCGCAAGGCGTCAAACAAAATCCTGGGGAAGCTACGCTTCTCGAGGGGGGACGTGGCTCCGCGATGCGGGAGGGGAACCGCTGCGAGCGGGTTTGTCGGCCGGCTTACGCCGGGCCGCTCGCCGGTGCGGTGGTTGGTCAAAGGGGCGGTTGGTGGCCAAGGGGGCGGTAGGCGGCGGCCGCTCGCCGGATCGGGGGCTTGCTCGAGAACGCCGTGGGGCCTTTAATCCTCACTGTTCTTGGCTTGCCTTTTCTCTTCGCCGCGCCCAACGCATGCCTGAGCTTCCGGAAGTCGAAACGATGCGCCGGGGGGTGGCGCCGATCGTGGGCAGTCGCGTGGCGGGGGTCGAGTTGCCGCGCTGTCCACGGAAGCCGATTCTCGTGGCGCCGCGGCTGCCGGCGATGCGCAAGCGCATCGTGGGCGCCGAGGTCACCGGCGTCGAGCGCCTGGGCAAGCGCGTCGTCGTGCGGCTCTCGAGTGCGCTGTCGCTCGTCTTCGAGCCGCGGATGACGGGCCTCGTGCTGCTGGCCGCCCCGCCCACGACCGAGCACCTGCGGTTTCGCCTGCAACTCGAGGGAGGGCCTGTTGACGAGTTGCTCTATTGGGATCGCCGCGGCCTCGGCAACGTGCAGCTTTTGACCGCGGCTGAGTTGGCCGAGCGCTTCGCGGACGGCCGGCTCGGCCCCGATGCGCTGGCGCTTTCTTGCGAAGACTTCCGCGCTCGGCTCGACTCTAGCCGCCGCGCCATCAAGGTCGCCCTGCTCGACCAGAGGGCCCTGGCAGGCGTCGGCAATCTCTACGCCTCGGAGGCGCTGCACCTGGCTCGGCTCAGCCCCGCGCTTGCCTGCCAGGAGCTGCGGCCTGCCGACTGGCGGCGGCTGCACGCGGCGCTCCGCGAGGTGCTCGAGACCGCGATCAAGTACGAAGGCTCGACGCTCTCGGACGGCACCTACCGCAACGCGCTCAACAAGGCCGGCGGCTATCAGAACCACCACCGGGTGTACGACCGGGCCGACGAAGCCTGTCTCTCATGCGGCAAGAGCGCGATCGTGCGCATCGTGCAAGCTCAGCGAGCCACGTTCTTCTGCCCACGGTGTCAGCGACAAAAGCGGTAACCAAGGGATATTAGCCCCCGGCGAGTCGCCGGGGGGAGTGCCCCTCGATCCTTGGTGAGACCGCCGTAATGCCCCCCGTGACTCACGGGGGGCTAATGGGGGTCTTCGCCGCTGGACGGCCCAGCGCTCGCGCGCTATAACCGGTTGGTCAGGCGGACAAACTGGTCTCCCGCGGTGATGCGAAGCGCCCTCGGCGCGTCTCCCTTCCCGCGCCTTACCCCAGGCCCCGCCATGTCTTCCCTCGCCTGCCATCCGCTCGAGCCCCTCTCGGCCGACGAACTCCAACTTGCCGTTTCCCTGCTCCGGCAGGCCGACAAGGTGACGCCGACCACGCGTTTCGTTTCGGTCAGTCTCCGCGAACCGAAGAAGGAACTGCTGGGGCGCGAAGCGCCGCCCCCGCGCGAAGCCTTCGCGGTGCTGTTCGACAACGCCACGAACTCCTGCTACGAGGCGGCCCTCTCGCTCACAGGCGGCAAGCTCCTTTCCTGGCGGCACGTGCCGGGCGTGCAGCCCACCATGACGATCGACGAGCAGGTCGAGTGCGAACAGGCCGTGCTCGAGAGCCCCGAGTTCGCGGCCGCGCTCGAGCGCCACTACGGCGTGAAGGACACGAGCCTGGTGATGGTCGACATCTGGAGCGCCGGCAACTACGGCTCCGAGGAAGACCGCACGCGGCGTTTGGCGCGGCCGCTTTGCTTCCTCCGCACCGACCCGACTGACAACGGTTATGTCCGCCCGATCGAAGGGCTGCGCCCCGTGGTCGATCTGAACACGATGCAGGTGATTCGCATCGAGGAGCACGGTCAGTGGCCGCTGCCGCCGGGGGAGTGCAACTATGCGGCCGACCGCGTGGAGCCGCAGCGCCGCGACATCAAGCCGCTCGAGATCGCCCAGCCGCAGGGCCCCAGCTTCGAGGTGCAGGGCAACGTCGTCCGCTGGCAAAAGTGGAGCTTCGTGATCGGCTTCAATGCCCGCGAAGGACTGACGCTGCACGACCTCCGCTACCAAGACGGCGCGAAGAGCCGCAAGATTCTGCATCGGGCGTCGCTCACGGAGATGGTCGTCCCCTATGGCGATCCCAAGCCCACGCAGCGCCGCAAGAACGCCTTCGACGTCGGTGAATACGGCATGGGCATGTGCGCGAACAGCCTGGAGTTGGGCTGCGACTGCCTGGGCCTCATCCGCTACTTCGACGCGAACTTGCTCACCAGCCGCGGCGAGCCGCTGCTCGTGAAGAACGCCGTGTGCATGCACGAGGAGGACTTCGGCATTCTCTGGAAGCACACCGACCGGCGGCTCGAGAAGCCTGAAGTCCGCCGCTCGCGCCGGCTGGTGGTCTCTTCGGTGTCGACCGTGGAGAACTACGAGTACGGCTTCTTCTGGTACCTGTACCAGGACGGCAACATCCAGCTCGAGGTGAAGCTCACCGGCATTCTTTCGCTTGGCGCGCTGCCGCCGGGGGAGAAATCACCCTATGGCAATCTTGTTGCCCCGCAGGTCTATGCCCCCAATCACCAGCACTTCTTCAACGTGCGGCTCGACTTCGATCTCGACGGCCAGCCCAACAGCGTGCAGCAGGTCGACGTGCTCCCCGACGCTCCGAGCGACGCCAACCCGTTTCAGAACGCGTTCCAGGCTCGGGCGCAAACCCTCAAGACCGAGCTCGAGGCCCGCGCGAACCTGAAGCCTGAGACCTCGCGGACCTGGAAGATCATCAACCCCGGCTCGCTCAACGCGGTCGGCGAGGCGGTGGGCTACAAGTTCGTGCCGGGGGACAACGCCTGGCCGATGGCCTCCCCCGAGGCCTGGTGGCGCAAGCGGGCTGGGTTCGTGAACCACCACGTGTGGGTAACGCCGTACTCCGAGGACGAGAAGTACGGCGCGGGGGACTACCCCAACCAAAGCAACGGCGGCGACGGCTTGATCCGCTGGACCGAACAGAACCGGGCAATCGAGAACACCGACGTGGTGTTCTGGTACACCTTCGGCCACACGCACATTCCGCGGCCCGAGGACTATCCGGTGATGCCGACGGCCTACATCGGCTTCCTGCTCAAGCCGCAGGGATTCTTCGCGCTGAATCCGGCCAACGACGTGCCGGCGTCGGCCAAGAAGCTGGCGGTCGCCGGATCGTGCTGCCACGGATAGCTAAACCAAGTTAGAGAGTTGGCCCTCGATTTTGGCGATTTTCGCGGACCGCGGTTTTGCGCGGTCATGCAGCGCGCCTCGGAACAGCCGCTGCCTCAAAACAACCGCATCTGCTTCGAGGGCCGCAGCGGCTTTGCGTTCCAGCCCGCCGCTGCCAGGCGGTCGACGAAGCTGTCGGGGCCGTGGGTGCAGTAGACTTCGCTCGGCTGCACCTGCTCGACCGCTTGGAACAATTCGTCGTAGTCGGCGTGGTCCGAGAGGGGGATCGCGTGGTGGACCCCCAGGCGATAGCGCGTCGCGCGGTGCATGGCCCAGCCGCTCACGGCGAAGGTGACGTAGCGACGCCGCAGGTGCGCGAGGCACGTGCCCCCGTGCGCCACCGGCGGCACCACCACGGCCGTGCCAATGTCGGCCTGGCCGCGGAACACGCCGATCGTCCCCAGCTCCACGCCGCAGGCCAGGTAGATCCGGCTCACGGCGTAGATATCGGGATGCTGCAACACTGGGATGCCGGCCGAGGTGAGGATCCGCGTCACCTCTTGGGCCTTGCCGAGTACGTAGGCCTGGATCACGGGCGTGGCGCCGTCGGCGATCGTGTCGTACACGAGCTCGAGCAACTGCGCGATTGCTTCGTCGCGCGGCGTATGCCGGTACTCCGGCTGGCCGTAGGTGCTCTCGATCACCAGGATATCTGCTTTCGGCAGCTCGGCCTCGGCGGCCGTGTGCTTGGGGCCGAGCTTGAAGTCGCCGGTGTAGAGCAGCCGCGTTTGGCAATCTTCGGCCAAGAGCATCGCCGAGCCCAGGCAGTGCCCCGCGGGATAGGCCGTGAGCCGCAGGCCGCCCCACTCGATCGTCTCGCGGTAGGGCATCTCGCGGACCGGCCGCTTGCCCAGCCGATGGTGATAGAGCCGCGCCGTTTCCGGCGTGCAGAGCGCGTACTCGTGCCGCGCCATGTGATCGCTGTGGGCGTGCGAAATGAAGGCCCGCGGCTGGCGACGCGTGAAGTCGATCGCCAGTCCGTTCTTCGTCAGCTTGAGGCCGCGGTCGTAGTGGAACACGACATGGGTTCCGGAGTTCGTCCGTGAACGATCGCTTACGCGGGCAGCGGTGGATTTCCCCCCGGCGACTCGCCGGGGGCTAACGGTGCGTAGTCCGCGGTTACCAACCCATTAGCCCCCCGTGAATCACGGGGGGCAACCCCGTCCTACCCTCGCGCCCCCGCCGCCAGCTTGCCGGCGGGGCTCAGGCCGGCGCTCTTCCACACGCTGTCGAGCGCCTCGGAGGCCGCCTTCACGCTGGCTTCGCGCCCTTTGTCGGCCAGCGCCGCGCGGTGCGGGCAAGCGGCCACGGGGCCATCGTAGCCGATCTCGGCCAGCAGCGTGAGCAGCGCGGCGTTGTCGGGCACGCCGGTCTCCCCCGGCAGCAGCCGCGCTTCGTCGGTGAGCTCCGGTGGGGCTACGTCGGCCGGGGCGTCGGCCAGCAGCACGTCGACGATGCGCTCCTTGCCAAGCTTCCGCAGCTTCGCCGGGTCGCCCCCCGACGCGTAGATCTGCCAGCCGTTGGCCACCAGGCCGACGTTCGCCGACGGAATCAAGTCGAGCAGCATCAGCACCGCGTCGAAGGTGTGCAGAAACTCGAAGGCGTGGTCCTGGCGGGCGGCCGCCGTGGCCACGAAGTCGATCCCCAGCCGGATGCCGTGGGCCTTGAGCGCTTCGGCCAACTCGCCGAGCCGCCGGCTATGGAACTGAAAGTTGTCGTGGAAGGGGCGCTCGTCGCTCGCCGGCGCGATCGTGGTGATCGCCCGCTGGCAGCCGGCTGCGGCCGCGGTTTCCGCCAGCTTGGCCAGCTTCTCAAGCTCGCCGCGGAAGGCCGCGTCGTCGCCGTCCCAGGCAATCGGCAGCCGGAACGCCCCCAGCTTGAGCTTGGCGCTCTCGATCAGCCGGCGGGCATGGACAGCGCCGCGCTGTTGGACCTGCTGGGCGAAATCGACTACGTCGAGGTCGATCCCCTTGAAGCCGTGCGACAGGGCCAGCTCGATGATCTCGCTCTGACGGCCAGAAAGGCCGAGAGCATCAGCACTTAGAGTCTTATACATATCTGTTCCAAGGGTCGCGTTCGCCTCTCCACCGGCCGGCGGCGGTTCCGGCCAGCCCTCTATTATTGCGGTCGTCGGCGGGGCTTCCAAGTCCGGATTTGCCGCAGCCCCCACCCATGGCGGTCGAGCGCGACGACCAACGCGTGACGCGGTGAACCTGGAGATAGGTCTCCAGGCCGTCCGCTTGCTGTCAAAGCGAAAGCGCCCGGCGAAGGGCATCGTCAACCTGCTTCATCAACTCGGGAGGCGCTGATCCGCAACTGCTGACGATACGGCTGCTTGCCACAGGAAATATTTTGTGGCAGCGAATGCACGAAGTTTCCCGCAGCCCCAGGCTGGCAAAACTGGGATCGGTCGATTCGACGGCCACGTCCGTCGGACCACGCCAGAGTTTGGTGGTGATTTCCACCACAACGTAGTCGCGATTGAGGTTCTCGATGGGATCGCCGACGACTACGCAAGGTCGATGTTTCTGCCGGTCGGTATCCGCCTCGGGAAGGCGGCGCCATAAGACAGCGCCACGGCCATACTTGGGAACGCTCATCCCCCAACTAGACTGGCTGCGAGCCTCAATCGTCAAGATTCGCTGCGACGACCGGAAAGTCTTCGTCGTCGACGATCTCTTCCACCTTCTTGATCAGGTTGCGCAGCTCCTCGACGCCGGCCACCGTGAACTGCGACGCAACCCGGCCGTCCGTCGCGTTGGCAAGTGCGATCCGCGACGCGCCCAGTAGCGTGCGGCAGTTGTCGATCAGATAGCAGTAATCCGGCAACTCGTCGGCCGCGCCGGCCCGATAGCGTTCGTCCAACGCAATCGCCTCACGAAGTAGGGGGACGCAGGCCTGGGTGATGATCTGCTCCAATTGCCAGACGATGTCCCCCAAGTTTTCTCGAGACGCTTCCGCCCCACCGAGGAGCGCATGGAGGCCCCGCGTCATCATGTCGAACGACAGCGCAGACGCTGGCAGGCCGGCGGAAGTCTCGGCAAGGATCATCGCGATTTGCTCTTTTCCCCGAGCGCCCCACTCAACGTAAGCCTACGTCGCCACAGTGCTTGAGTAAAGGTAGTTTTAGGGCGTCGTCGTTCGCACGCCACATGGGCAGCGGTCGGTTCACGTTGCCGCGTGCCCCATCGGCCACGCCCCTCGAAGACCCGCCGTAGCGGGTTCGGACCCTCCGGCATAGAATAGCTGGCTTCCCGACAACACGAACCAATTCTCATCGCAGAACGTCGGTCGCCGCGGCGCCAAGGACTGGCCGCCGCCTCTCGTCGGATTGAGCGCCCCTGGCGGCGAACGACCCACGGTCCCTAGTAGGCGATGAGCGGACAGGAGAGCTTTGATCTTGAGTTCCAACGTTTCCACGCTGAGCCGCCCCCCCAAGTCGGAAACCACGTTTCGCCGCGTCGGCATTCTCTTCGCCGGCGGCCCGGCCCCCGCGGCCAACGCCGTGATCTCGACGGCCGCCTCGTCGTTCCTCCGCAACGGCATCGAAGTCGTCGGCATCATGCACGGCTACTCGGGCCTGGTGGAGTGCAGCGCCGAGCGCCCCATGGAGCTGGGCCGCGACTACATTCACATCGACCAGCGCACCCTCAAGCGCACCCGCAACTCGCAGGGCATTCTGGTCGGCACCGCCCGCACCAACCCCGGCAAGAACATTTCGCACCCCTCGCACTTAGACGACCCCGAGCGCTCGAAGCCGCTGCGCACGGTGGACCAGGCGCTGCGCTCGATCGGCGTCGACGCCCTGATCTCGATCGGCGGCGACGACACGCTCAAGACCGCCAACAAGTTCAAGCTGCTGCAAGACCGCGTGCCCGCCGGCCAGCGGCCGATTCCGATCGTGCATCTGCCCAAGACGATCGACAACGACTACATGGGCATCGACTTCACGTTCGGCTACTTCACGGCCGTGGAGACGCTGGCCGCGGAGATCCGCAATTTGCTGGCCGACGCCGAGGCCTCGCGGGCTTACTTCCTCACCGAAACCATGGGGCGCAGCGCCGGCTGGCTCTCCTACGGCGCCGCGATCGCCGGCGAGGCGAGCCTGGTGATCAGCGTCGAAGACATCACCGGCCGCTACCGCGACGAGGAGACTTCGGTCGACGCCAAGGGGAACAAGACCACGCGCCCGATCATGAAGGTCGAAGAAGTAGTCAAGCGGATCGCGGCCACCATGCGTGCCCGCGAGGACCAGGAGCGGAAGGAATTCGGCGTCATCGTGATGGCCGAAGGGCTGGCCGAGTTCTTGCCCAGCAAGTACCTAGAGGGAATCCCGCGCGACGACCACGGGCATATTTCGATCGCCCAGGTGAACCTGGGCCGCATGTTCTCGAAGCTCGTGTCCGACGAGTACGCCAAGCAGACCGGCAAGAAGCGGAAGGTCACGGGCTTGCAGCTCGGCTACGAAAGCCGCTGCGCCCGGCCGCACGCCTTCGACGTGATGCTCGGCAGCCAGCTCGGCGTAGGCGCCTATCGGGCGCTCGTGGAGCAGCAGCTCAACGGCGTCATGGTGTCGGTCTCGGGGCAGCTCGAACTGCACTACGTTCCGTTCGAACAACTCGTCGACCCGCAAACGCTGGTCACGATCGTCCGCTACATCCAAGCCGGCTCCGACTTCCACCGGCTGGCGCGGTTCTTGGAGACATATGTGAACGAGTAGCCGGTGCGGCATCGTTTAGGACGAACCGCAGAGGCGCGGAGATGCTGAGGAGTGGCTGGGGTCGAGCAACGCGAGCCCCCAGCACAGCACGTCCGCGTTTGGGGCGAGTTTCTCCGTCAACTAAGTCCAACTGGCGTCGCGCGATTCAACCGTAGAGAAGGGATCGCACATGCCCCTCTGGACCAAACGGTTTGCTGGCGGGACCCGAGATGATCGGCGGCCCCGTGATCGCCCCGGTCTTGCCGAGTACTGGAGCGTTCCCTCCGAGCAGCTCTTCCGCGCGTTGCAGGCTTCTCCCCAAGGGCTGAGCGCGGAGGACGCCGAGCGGCGACTCGCGGATTACGGGCCCAACGCCTTGAAGGCGGGGAGCCAGGCCACGGCGCTGGGGTTGCTGTTCAATCAGTTCAGGAGCCCGCTGGTTCTGATCCTCGTCTTCGCGGCGATCATCTCGCTGATCGCCGGGGAGTGGCCCGATGCCGTGATCGTGCTGGCCGTCGTGTTCGGCAGCACGACCTTGGGGTTCGTGCGGGAATACCGCGCCAACAACGCCATCGAGAAGCTGCGCTCCACGCTCACGCTCAAGTCGAAGGCGGTGCGCGACGGCCAGCCGTGCGTCGTCCTCTCCGAACAAATCGTGCCGGGCGATCTGGTGCTGTTGTCTGCCGGGAGTCTGATCCCGGCCGATGGAGTCGTGCTCGCAGCCAACGATTTGTTCGCGAATCAGGCCGTGCTCACGGGCGAAGTCTACCCGGTGGAGAAGAAGCCCGAGAAGGTCCCGGCCAACGCCCCTCTGACCGAGCGCATCAACTGCGTCTTCATGGGCACGAGCGTGCGCAGCGGAACCGCGCGCATGCTGGTCGTCAAGACAGGCAAGAGCACCGTGTTCGGCCAGATTGCCGAGCGGCTCAAGTTGCGCCCGCCCGAGACCGAGTTCGAGCGGGGCGTGCAGGGGTTTGGCTACTTGCTCACGCGGGTCATGCTGGCGATCGTGGTCGTCGTGTTGGCGGTCAACATCGTCCGCGCCAAGCCGGCCTTGGATTCGTTGCTCTTCGCATTGGCCCTGGCGGTAGGCCTGACGCCCGAACTGCTCCCCGCCATCATCAGCATCACGCTGGCGCATGGGGCGCAGCGGATGGCCAAACGGGGCGTCATCGTCCGCAGGCTCAACGCCATCGAAAACTTCGGCAGCATGGATGTCCTCTGCACCGACAAGACGGGCACGCTCACCGAAGGCAGCGTGCTGCTCGAGAGCGCGCTCGACGCTGGGGGGCAGGCTTCCGAGCTCGTGTTGCGCTATGCGTATCTCAATGCCGTGCATCAGACCGGCCTGAGCAACCCCTTAGACGAGGCGATCCAGGCTTCGGGAGAGAAGGCGGGGTTAGACATTCGCGGCGAGCAAAAGATCGACGAGATCCCCTACGACTTCCTCCGCAAGCGCTTGAGCGTGGTCGTCGCCGACAGCCGCGGCGCCCGCGCGCTGATCACCAAAGGGGCGCTCGAAAACGTGCTCGAGACCTGTGGCTCGGTCCAGCAGGCAGAGGTTGCTCGCCCCTTGGACGGGGCCCAGCGTGCAGAACTCTTGGCCCGTTATCGACGTTGGAGCGAGCAGGGCTTCCGTGTACTGGGCGTGGCGGTCAAGCCGACGGACGCCCGCGCCGGATCGTATTCGCGCGCGGATGAACAAGACCTCGTGTTCGTGGGCTTCTTGCTGTTCTTCGATCCGCCCAAGCGCGACGCGGTGCAAACGATCGTCGACCTTGCCGCGCGGGGCGTTCGCCTCAAGGTGATCACGGGCGACAACCGCTTGGTGGCGCGCCACGTCGCCGCGGCGGTTCATTTGCCTGAGGGCGCGCTATTGACGGGAAACGATCTGCAGGGGATGAGCGACGAGGCGCTCTGGCACGCCGCCGAGCGGACGGCCATCTTCGCCGAGGTGGATCCCCATCAGAAGGAGCGAATCATCGTCGCGCTGCAGCGCACCGGGCACGTGGTGGGCTACCTGGGCGACGGCATCAACGACGCGCCCGCCTTGCATGCCGCCGACGTCGGCATTTCGGTGAACACCGCCGTCGACGTGGCGAAGGACGCGGCCGACCTGGTGCTGCTCGAACACGACCTGGAGGTTTTGCGCGACGGCATCGATGAGGGTCGGCGGACGTTCGCCAACACGCTCAAGTACATTCTCACGACCACCAGCGCCAACTTCGGCAACATGTTCAGCATGGCGGCGGCTTCGCTGTTCTTGCCGTTCCTGCCGTTGCTCGCCTCGCAGATCCTGCTCAACAATTTCCTCTCCGACATTCCCGGCACGACGATCGCCGGAGACAACGTGGATCCCGAATGGGTCGCCGCGCCGCGCCGCTGGGACAACGGGTTCATTCGCCGCTACATGGTGTTGTTCGGGCTAGTCAGCTCGATCTTCGACTTTCTGACCTTCGGGCTGTTGCTCTGGGTGTTCCACGCCAGTCCCGAGGAGTTCCGCACCGGTTGGTTCATCGAATCGTTGCTGACGGAGCTCGTGATCGCGTTGGTCGTGCGGACCCGCCGCGTGTTCTTCCGCAGCCGTCCAGGAAACCTGCTGCTGGCCAGCACCCTCGTCGTGATCGGCGTCACCCTGACGTTGCCGTACCTTCCCTTCGAATCGCTGTTCGGCTTCGTGCCGCTCCCGGCGCCGCTCCTGCTGGCGCTGATCGGCTTGACGGGCCTCTATGTCGTCGCCGCGGAGGGCGCCAAAGCGTATTTCTACTCGCGGGCCATCAATGCAAACTCGCTCGGTCTACCAGCGGCGTGACACGGCGCGTAAGCGAGAGCCTGGGCCGTCACGCGCCGATCCGTTGCCCCCCTAGGTCACGACCGCGACGCGCCGGGCGTGGCCGTCACGTCGGGCAATTTCCCAGAGGCCCCATCCTTGGCTCGTCGGCTCCGAGTTGCACGCGACCTCCAAAGCAATCGGCCGCATCGCGCGTCGAGAATCGAGTCGGGATGAATACTAAGCGAGGTCCGGCGGAAACACACTCTCGGCGATCAATGCAGCGCGAAGGATCAACGCGTCGAGTTCGTTGATCCGCAGCACGTCGATGGTTGTGCGGCCCACGTCCGTCAGGCCGACCAGTTTGGCCTGCGACCAGAAGAAATGCTCCGGCCATTGATCGCCGCGGGGATGGAACAAGCGGGTGAGACGCCCACCCTCCGGGTCGAGGCCAGCGATGTTTGATCCCTTCGCGCTATTGCAGTAAAACACGCCAGCGCTAGGTTTTCCGCCTCAGTAGGCCCGCGGTGCTTAATGGCAATGATGTGGTCGATCTCACAGGGGACCACCGGCATCGAGCAAGGAAGCAAGCAGTACTCGCAGCAGCCCTTGGCTCGGGTATGGACGAAGCTGACGAGTTCTGCCCGCATAGAAATCCAACTAACTGCCGAGGGCCTGACGAGCCTTCGACCGTAGCAGATCGAGCTGGAAGCTCACCTGGCGATAGGACCGCAACTCGGCCGCTTCGCTGTCAGAAAGCGTCCCCTGACGGTTGTCCTCCATGAGTTCGCGCAGGCGAGCGAGGTCTGCTTCCGCGAACGACAATCCAAGAAAGA
>JAXMBI010000038.1:0-53310 GCA_046349955.1 Pirellulales bacterium
GCCGCCCTCGCGCTGCGGGGCTTCAAGCCCGGCCTCAGCCGGCAGCCGCTGGCCGCCGAACAAAAGATCGACCTCGAGCTGATCCGCGATCAACTCGCCTGCCTGCTGGCCGAAGAAGGGCTGGCCGACGCCCCAGGCGCCGGCTGCCCGCCGCTCGGGGGCGTCGACCCGGGGCAGATCAACCGCATCGTCCGCAGCGTGGTGGCGGAGATTCGGCGGCAGGGGAGCGTGGCGAGCTAGTCACGATTGGTCCGCGGTGCGGACCAGATGGGATGTTAGGCCTGCCGACTCCGCCCCACATCCCCCATCGCCCGCGGCAAGTGCCGCACCAGGTCGCTGGCGATCAGCGAGGGCTCGCCCAGTTCCGCCGCCGCCAGGTCGCCCGCCAGGCCGTGGACGAAGACGCCGAGGCAGGCAGCCTCGAACGGCGCTAGTCCTTGCGCGAGCAGCCCGGTGACCAGCCCCGTGAGTACGTCGCCGGTCCCGCCGGTGCCCATGCCGGGGTTGCCGGTGGTGTTCCGCGCCGAGCGCTGGCCGTCGGTCACGAGCGTGCCGTGCCCCTTGAGCACGATCACCAGCCCATGCCGGCCGGCCAGTTCCACCGCCAGCCACTCCGCCTGTTCGCGGGCAAGCTTCTGCCCGCCGACGAGCCGGGTGAACTCGCCTGGATGGGGTGTGAGCACGCGGGGGCCGCCGGCCCGGCCCAAAACGTCGGGGCGTTTGGCCAGGGCGTTGAGGGCGTCGGCATCGACGACCAGCGGCCGATCGAACTTTTCGAACAGTCCGCAGACCAGCTCGGTGAGCACGGCTGATTGCCCCAGACCCGGCCCACAGGCTGCCACGGTGGCCGGCGCAAGTGCTGGCCCCAAGCCTTCGAGCGTCACATCAAGGCGGCCCTCGTCGTCCTCCGGCAGCGGCCGCAGCATGTACGAGGGCTCGAAACCCGAGACGATCGGCCAGATGCCCTCCGGCACGGCCAGCGACACGAGCCCGGCGCCTGCCCGCAGCGCCGACATGCCGGCCAGGCCGATCGACCCGGCCATCCCCCGCGAGCCGCCGATGAGCACGGCGTGCCCATAGGTTCCCTTGTGCCCCGCGGGGTCGCGCGGCGCGAGCTTGGGCACGGTCTCGCGGGTGAGCGGGGTCGGCGGCGGATCGAGGGCTTTCATGCGGCAGCTCCCTGGAAGCAAGCGGCCAATCGGCCGACTCCAGCCCAATCGTACCGGTTCGCGGCGACTCCGGGCTAGCGCGGGGCGAAACGCGGCCCGCCTAACGGGGCACGAAGAACAGCCCGCGGTTGATGCCCGGATTGTCGCTCCGCTCGCGGTCGAGGTGGAACGTCTGAGCCTCCTTGAGGGCGTCGAAGTCGGTTTCGGTCGAGGTGACTTGCGTCGTCTCGAGGTTCTCTTCGACGGCCTTGCCCTTGTAGGTTTTCACCACGGTCCGCTGTGGGGCGTGGATCTCGCCGGTGGCAATGTCGAGGATCGTGATCGTGAATCGGGTCAGGCCGTCGAGCCCGTCGGGCGTTACCCAGACATAGGTGTCGCAGTAATGACCGACGTAGCAAGCGTTTTCTGGTACGTCCTCCTCGCAGCCCACTTCATACCAGCCGGTCGGCAGTAGGCACTCGTAGGTTTCGGTGCTGCCGAGAAAGAAGCCCTGCAGTCGCGCTTTGCAACGATCGCAATCGCCGTCGTCGGCGCCCACCGCTATCTGAAAGGCGCAGCGCAGGCGGCGCAGGTTGTCGGAATCGTTAACCGGGGCGGTCGACCAGTTCTCGGTGAGCGAGCGTTGCCCGCTCAGTCCGAAGAGGATCGACAGAATCGGCAGGGCGCCGCCCCCTTGCAGCGACTGCGTGAGCGTGGGGCTGTAGACCGGGGCGAGGTTGGCGCCGTGGACGTCCTCCACGTTCACCGTGCCGGCCGAGACCACCGAAAACGAAGGCATCGCCGCCGGGTTGTGGTTGAAGCGCGCCAGGTTGTCGAGCACCTGGCCGTAATAGAGGTCGGCCACGGTGAGGTTCGCCGCCACCGTGTGCCTGCGGAGCGAGCTGTGCGTGGCGCAGCCCGGCAACATCAGCACTCCGAGCGCAAGGGCCAGCGCCCACCGCGCCAGGCCGCGGATGATGCTAGCGACGTCGTTGCCCAGGGCCGGCATTGGCTCGAATTCGCAGGAGGCCCCACCTCAACACCATCCACCGTATCGGCTGTGCCGACTAGGTAATATGAACGGCCTCGGCGCGATCTCCGGGAACGAGGCGAAAGTCCGCGCGCAAAGCCTTGCCGCGAAACGATCCGAGTTCCTTGAAACGCCGGATTGCTGTACACTGCGGCGGTCTCCCACCCAACCTAGATTCTCGCCTCCCCCGCGTTCCCATGGCTTCCGACCTGCGCGTCGCCGTGTACACCGGCTCGTTCGACCCCCTCACGCTCGGCCACCTGAACGTGATCGAGCGGGCGGTGAAGCTCGTCGACCGGCTCGTGGTGGGGGTCGGCATCAACACGGGCAAGCAGCCGCTGTTCTCGATCGAGGAGCGGGTGGCGCTCCTCCTGGAAACGACCAGCGCGCTCCGCGGCGTCGAGGTCCGCCCGTTCACCGGGCTGGCGGTGAACTTCGTCCGCCAGTGCGGGTCGCGGGTCATGCTCCGCGGCGTCCGTTCGCTGACCGACATCGAGGCCGAGTTCACCATGACCCTGGCCAACCGCAAGCTCGACCCCGAGATCGAAACGATCTGGCTCACGGCCGACGACCAATACTCGCACGTCTCGAGCTCGCTGATCAAACAGATCGCCCCGCTGGCCGATGACGCCCAACTCGGCCGCTTCGTGCCCAAGGCGGTCGTCGCGGCGCTGCGGAAGAAGATTCAGCCCGGGGGCCAGGAAGGCCTGGCCCAGGGGGACTGAGGCCGGCCCCCCAAACCGGGAATCCGGCCCACGCGTATCCTATAATTACCCAGCGTCGGCTCTGGCGAAGCGGCCAGGCGCCGCCGATCGATCACTTTCCTTTGACCGTTGTTCAGGATTGCCCCTCATGACGACCTCGAATCCCGCTCTCAGCTCCGGCGTCTTCCAGATCGAGTCGACCGCCGATCACGCCATGACGCTGCAAGGCACGGTCTGGAAGACCGGCGCCCTGCTGGCGGTGACGCTCACGGGGGCGGGAGTCACCTGGTGGCAGGTCGCCGCCTCGCCGGCCCTGGCGCGGCCGCTGATGATCGGCGGCTTCTTGATCGGCGCGGTGATCGCGCTGATTACGATTTTCAAGCCGACGGTTTCGGCCTTCACGGCGCCCCTCTACGCCGCGGCCGAAGGGGTGGCCCTGGGCGCGATTTCACAGGTGATTGAGGTCAACGGCATGCCGGGCATCGCGGTGCAGGCCGTCGGTCTGACCTTCGGTACGCTGGCGATGATGCTGTTGGCCTACCAATCGGGCCTGGTGCGGGCGACCGAGAAGTTCAAGCTGGGGGTCATCGCCGCCACGGGTGGCATTGCCCTCTTGTATTTTGCGACGATCGTGCTCGGGTTCTTCGGCATTCAGGTGCCGATGATTTACTCGAACGGACCGATCGGCATCGCGTTCAGCGTCTTCGTGGTGGTGATCGCCGCCTTGAACCTGGTGCTCGATTTCGACTCGATCGACCGCGGCGTGGAACAGGGCGCCCCCAAGTACATGGAGTGGTACGGCGCCTTCGCCCTGCTCGTGACCTTGGTCTGGCTGTACCTCGAAATCCTGCGGCTGCTCTCGAAGCTCCGCGGCCGGGACTAGGAATCGCCAGCCGTAGCAGGCACGCTCCGCGTGCCGCAGCAGAAGCGGGAGTAGCGCTCGCTTGAGCTTGCGCCGAAACTGCGCTTCCGCGGTGGTCGCAGCGGACGGCACACGGAGTGTGCCTGCTACGGAAGAGCGCTAGCCTGCGCCGCACTCCTCGGTTTCGTCCTCCGGGCCTGCCGGCGGGTAGCGGCCCGGCAGATCTTCGGCGTAGTGGCGGTCGAGCACGGTCAGCCAGTCGGCCGGTTCCTTCACGGCGACGAAGGCGTCGCGGACCGCCTGCGGCGTGGGGTGCAGCCGCGAGTACTTGATGCCGAACTTGCGCATCTGCCGGCCGCAGACTGGCGAGCCATACACCTCTTCCGCCAGGCGAAAGTGCTCGCGGATCACCTCGCGCTGTTCGTGCAGCGAAGGGGGCGGCGGCAGCGGCTCGCCTGCGGCGAGCGCTCGGGCCTGGGCGAAGATCCACGGGTTGCCGATCGCCCCGCGGGCCACGGTCACGCCGTTCACGCCCGTCTCGCGCATCATGTCGAGGCACGCCTGCGCGGTGAACAAGTCGCCGCTCCCCAACACGGTGCGCTCGGGCGCGTGCCGCTTCACCTCGGCCAAAAATGACCAGCGGCTCGGCCCCACGTAGCGCTGCTGCACCGTGCGGCCGTGCAGTGTGACGGCGGCCGCGCCGCGGGCGAACACGCCGTCGAAGATGGCGAAGAAGTTGTCGCGGCTTTGCTGAGAGTCGTCGAGGCCGCGGCGCATTTTCACCGTCACCGGCACGTGCTCCGGCACGGCCTCGCGCACCCTCGACACGATCTCGAGCGCCGTTTGCACCTGCCCGAGCAGATAGCCGCCCCGGCAGCGGCCGAGCACCTTCTTCACCGGGCAGCCGAAGTTGATGTCGACCACGCGGAAGCCCGCCTCGACCAGGCGCAGCGCCGCTGGACCGAAGTCCTCGGGATTGGCGCCCATCAGTTGGCCGCCGACGGGCTGCTCCTCGTCCGACACCCAGAGGTAGCGGCGGTTCTTGTGGCGCTGGTTGATCTGCGCCACGAAGATGTCGAGCATCACCTCGCACAGCGCATAAGAGGCGCCCAGGCGGCGTCCGATCACCCGCATCGGCCAGTCGCTGTAGCCGCTGAGCGCGGCCTGCACGACGGGGAACCCGACGTGCACCGGTCCCAATCGCAAGTCAGGGAGCGGAGCGACGGCAGGCGACGGAGCGGCGACGTGCGACATTGCGGCTCAGGCGGCCGCCGCGGCGCGGCCGGCGAAATCCTGCACCGCCGCGGCGAACTCGGCCGGGTATTCGAAGGGAAGCATGTGCCCGCAGCGCTCGAAGATCTGCAACTCCGCGTGCGGCAGCAGTTCAGCGTACCGCTCGCCATGCGCCAGCGGAATCAGACGATCGTGGCGCCCCCAGAGGATGCGCGTAGGACACGTCACGCGCCGCAGGTGGCCGAGCAGCCGCGGGTTGTGCAGGTAGGGATTCCAACCCACGCGGGCCGTGGCCTCGCGGGCTTTCAGCCACATCAAGATCCGCTCGTCCGCGTACGACTTGGGCAAAGCCAGATCCACCAGCGGTCCCTGCGGATCGAAGAACACCATGGCCCGCTTTTCGTCGAGATCGTCGTCGAAGATCTCGCCCATCGGGGCCTCCTCGATCCGCAAGCCTGCGGGCGCCACCAGCACGAGACGCGACACCAGCTCGGGCCGCAGCACGGCCAGTTCGAGGGCTGTCCAGCCTCCCAGCGAAAAGCCCACGACCGGCACGGGCCCGAGGCCGAGCGCGGCCAGGAGGTCGACGTAGTGCCAGGCGTAGTCGTAGATGTCGCGAACCTCGCTCAACCCCTCGGAGAGCGCGAATCCGGGGTGCGCCGGCAGATAGACCGTGAAGTGCTTGGCCAGCACGTCGTGAAACGGCATCCACTCCGTCTCGCCCCCCGCGCTATGCAGATAGAGCAGCGGCGGACCTTCGCCGCCGCGCGTGAGCTGAGTCTTCTTGCCGGCGATGTCGAGAAACGAAGTGGTGGGTTTCATGAATTCTCGTGGGCCCGCGGGGGCACGCTCCATGTGCCAGTTCAGAGCGTCTGGTGGGAAATCAGACTAGGCGCCTCGTGCTCAACCGCCGGCCGCCGCCAACTGGCCGTTGCCGGCCGGTTCGAACTCTCGCCGTAAGGCAGGCAGAACCTCTTGGGCGAACAGGGTCATGTTTTTCTTGGTCAGGTCTGCAGGCAGCGTGCCAAGCTGGAACAGGCCCAGCAGATTGCCCACCCCCAGCATGTTCAAATACTCGCTCAGCTTCTGCCGCACCGTTGCAGGACTGCCGACCACAGCGTAGCCGCCTGCCTCGATCTCTTCGCGCGTGGTCACGCTCCCCATGAACTGCGCCATAGCCTTGTTGATGCGGGCCATGCTGCGGGCGCTCGTGTAGCCAGGGGGCAGAATCGTCAGCCCCTTGAGCAGTTTGCGGGCGAAGAACCACAGGTGCTCTTCGTACTCGGCCCACGCCTGCTCGTCGCTCTCGGCCACGTAGATCGGCAGCAACCAGCCCATCTGCTCGGGATCGGCAGTGTAGCCGGCCTTCTCGCAGGCCTGGCGGAAGCTGTCGAAGTTCTTCTGGAACACGCTCAGGTGGAAGTACGGAATGCCCATGTAGCTGTAGCGGCGCTTGGCCACCATCTCGATCGTTTCCACGCTGCCGGCGCCCGGCACCCAGATCGGCGGATGAGGCTGCTGCAACGGCCGCGGCCAGGGGTTCACGTACTTGAGCTTCCAGTGCTCCCCATAGTGTTCGAATGGCCCCGGCTCGGTCCACGCCCGCACCACGAGGTCGAGCGCCTCGGCATACATGCTGCGGGCATGGGTGGGGTTCATGCTGAAGCTGTAGTACTCGGGTCCGCCCCCCACCACGAGTCCGGCGATCAGCCGGCCGCCGCTGATCACGTCGATCATGGCGAATTCTTCCGCCACGCGGGTTGGCGGGTTGTAGAGCGGCAGCGCGTTGCCGATCACGGCGATCTTCACCCGCTTGGTCTGCCGCGCCAGGATCGCACCCATCAGGTTGGGGCTAGGCATCGTCCCGTAGGCGTTCTGGTGATGCTCGTTCACGCACACGCCATCGAAGCCCAGGTCGTCGGCCAGCACCAGTTCGTCGAGGAACCGGTTGTAAAGCTCGTGGCCGTGCTCGGGGTCGTAGAGCGTGTTCGGCACCCAGGTCCAGGCCGAGCGGTAGCGCTGCTCGAAGTCGTCCGGCAGCCGGTCCCAAGGCATCAAGTGAAAAGCGAAAAACTTCATGCGAGCAGCAGCCGTGTGGGGGGGCTAGGCACGTAGTCCGCAGGGTTTGCGGATTGGGCAAAATGGACTAAGGCCTGCGAGTCATCTTAGCCCTCGCCGGCCAGCCGGCAAAGGTTAGATCGACCTCGGGACCCTCGTGGCCCCAATGGCGTTGGCCGGTGTGCGAACTAGGCCCCCCGATCGTGCGACCGCGGCGCGCCGCGGGCCGGCGCGGTCGTAAAAACAACCCGCCAGCGGCTCTAAGCCCCCTCAACCGCCTCGGCGATCCGCAGCAGCCGGTTGTACTTCGCCAGCCGCTCGCCACGGACGATCGAGCCGATCTTGATCTGCTCGGCCCCCAGCCCCACAGCTAGGTCGGCGATCGTCGTGTCCTCGGTCTCGCCGCTGCGGGCTGAGACCACGCGCAGGTAGCCCGCCTTACGGGCTGCCTGGGCCGCCGCGATCGTGCCGGTGACGGTGCCCACCTGATTGGGCTTGAGGAGGACGGCGTTGGCCACGCCTTCGGCGATGCCGCGTTCGAGCCGGGCAAGCTGGGTGACGAACAGGTCGTCTCCCACCAGCCGCACGCGGCTGCCCAGCCGCCGCGTGAGCTCTTGCCAGCCTGCCCAGTCGTCTTCGGCCAGGCCGTCTTCGATGCTGACGATCGGGAACGCGGCCACAAGCGCCTCGAGCTCGCCGATCAGGTCGGCCGCCGAGAGTCGCTCGCCGCCGGTGGCCGCCAACCGGTAGCGCTCGCCGTCGAAGAAGTGGGTCGCCGCCACGTCGAGGGCGATCGCCATGTCGACGCCGGGCCGCAGCCGCGCCGCCTCGATCGCCCGCACCACGAACTCGAGCGCCGCCCGGTTGCTGGGCAGCCGCGGGCCGAACCCTCCTTCGTCCCCGACGAGCCGCCCCTCATAGCCGGCCGCCGAGAGCAACTCGCCCAGGCGATTATAGACCCGCACGATCCATTCGAGGCCGGTGGCGAAGTTAGGCGCGCCGATCGGAATGCCCAAGAAGTCTTGAAAGTCGAGGTTCCCGCCGGCGTGGAGGCCGCCGGAGATAAGGTTCACCATGGGAACGGGCATGCGGAACGAAACGCCTTCTGGACTGCCGGCAACTTGCCTCCCCAGATGGACGAAATACTCGCTTAGGTGGAGGAGGGGCTCGTTCTCGCGCGCGACCGCGTGGGCAACGGCCATCGACACTGCCACCACAGCGTTGGCGCCCAGCCGCGAGAGATTTGGGGTGCCATCGAGCTCGATCATCCGGCGGTCGATCTTGAGATGGTCCGCCGCAAACAGGCCGCGGAGCGCCGGGCCGATTTCCTCGCGAACGTTTCGAACGGCTTGCTGCACTCCGCGACCGTCGTAACGCAGCGGATCGCCGTCGCGCAGCTCGCAAGCTTCGCCGCGCCCCGTGCTGGCGCCAGAGGGCGCGATGGCGCTGCCGCACACGCCCGACTCCAGCCAAACCTCGGCCTCAACCGTCGGCCTCCCGCGGCTGTCGAGGACTTCGCGGGCCCACACCTTTTTGATGGTCCCTCGAGACAGAACGGCCATCGTCAGTTCCCTCTTAGTGCCCGAATGGCCGTCAACGCCTCGGCAATCTCTTCGAGCGACAGCCGCCACTCCCGCTCTGGCAACGTGGCCACCACCATCCGGGTGAAATCGCGGTAGTGCTCGAGCGCTAGCTCATCGTTCGCTTGCGAATGAGCCAAGAGCGCGAGCCCAAGCTGCATCGGTCCGCTGCCGGCGTAGCCCCATTCGAAGCCCGTGGGGCTATGGTCGCGCAGATCGTTGCGCGGCGGCAACTCGCTTCCCTCGGGCGTGACGACATGGGCTAGCCCGCCGGCGGTGCGGTGGCCGTGGTATCCTGTGCTCACGTCGTTCCCTCCCTCAGGCGTTTTCTAGGCGGAGCCGTTGGCCATGAAAGATCGTTTGGTGACCGTTGCCCTCTCCGTGCTCGCAACTCTAGGCGTCACGCAGGCGACCCCCGAGCCGGTGCGCGAGCTGGTCGTCGACCGGCTCATCGTGCGGCAGGAGCTGATTGTCTCGGATACAGGGCAGCCTTGGGAACAGGGGTTCGAAAAACAACAGATCGCCCGCGGGCTGGTGGCCCGCGCCAATGTCGACGGCTCGACCGGTCTGTGGGTGCGGAGCCGGCTGATCGAGACCGAACTCGACGATCCGTTCGACCATCGGCTGCACGCCATGAATCGCGACGGCAGCATGTTCCGCGCGCCGGGGCACATTTCGTGGAACGTGTGGCTCGGCGACAACTGGCGGCAGATGGCCATTATCCAAGGAGAAGGGCTCGAAAACAGTGAGGTGCCTGCCGCGGAGTGGAACGGCGGCAACCATCCCGGCCGGTTGCGATTCCAAACGTTCCGCCCTCAGCACGACGAGCCCCTCACCGACGCGATCCTCGGCCAGGGCATGATGTCGCTGGGGGGCGGCGGCTACGGCGGCGGCGGGCTGCCGTATCCCCGCGAGACTCTGCAGCTTTGGGGCGGGAAGAGTCAGGCCTTTGCGCTGCCGGCCCCTCCCGCGCCCCGCATCGCCGGCGACGACGGCAGCGGCCGCCGTCTCTATGCGCTCGTGGCCGTCGGCGCGCAGGGGACGCGCAGCCCGGTGTCTCCGACGGTCGCCGCCCGCGGCCACGCCACGCTCCGCTGGGACAGCGTGCCAGGCGCCGATTCCTACGTCGTGCTCCGCGACGGCCGCGACGTCTCCGGCGTGTTGCGGATCGAGGGGGCCCAGAAAGAATGGCGCGATGGGAGGGGAAACTAGCGCTTTGTCACAGCTCGGGTTTTCCTCTGATACTAGCCCGCAGCGAAAGTTTCGAAGTTGCGCTGCAGGCTGGTGAGGCACTGGCGTCAAAAGAAGCCGTGACAGAGCTGGCGCTGCACGCTGCACGCGGTTCTCACACCAACTTGGTCCACGTGGCGACCTGAGCGGGTCAACCGGCCGTTACCATCAAACACTTCGCATGCTAATCGAGTGGCGGCGGCATTCTTCTCGCCCCTTGCCCGAATTGGTGAGTAGAATCGACGTTCGACCGACAGGGTCGCAGGACATCCTACCTAGGGAGCGCAGGTGTGTTCCGCCGATCGGCATTTACCCTTGTCGAGTTGTTGGTTGTCATCGCCATCATCGGAGTGTTGATCGCTCTCTTGCTGCCTGCCGTGCAGGCCGCGCGCGAAGCAGCGCGTCGAACGCAGTGCATCAACAACGTGAAGCAGCTCGCACTCGGGATGCACCTGCACTACGACCAGCACAAGCTCTTCCCGTCGGGCGGTTGGGGCTGGAACTGGACCGGGGATCCCGATCGTGGCGCGGGAAAGCGCCAGCCGGGCGGTTGGGCGTTCCAAGTGCTGCCCTTCATCGAGCAGCAGAGCATCTACCAGCTCGGCTCGGGGACAGCGCTCGCGCAGAAGAAACAGGGCTCCGCGCAGCGCGTGGCTACGCCGCTGGCTATCTTTTACTGCCCAACGCGGCGGAGAGCGAAGGCTTACCCGAACGTCGCCGGCAGCGGCTGGTATCCGGCGCCGCTGGTGTGCGATCCCGTGAACTTTGTGGCCCGCGGCGACTACGCGGCCAATGCAGGGCCGTCGGATGGAGACGCCGCCTTTGGCCCCGGCCCAACCAGCTACGAGCAGGGGGATGGCAAGCTCTATGGCTGGCCAAACATGACCAGTTTCTTCGGGATTTGCGCGAACCGTAGCGAAGTCAGCGTGGCGGACATCCTGGATGGCACGAGCAACACCTATTTGTTGGGCGAGCGCTATCTGCGTCCCGACAACTACGAAAACGGCCAAGACATCGGCGACAACGAAGGCATCTACAGCGGAGACGACCAGGACGTCGTCCGCTTCGTGGGACCCGTGCCCGGCCAGGATCAACCGGGCTTAGAACGCAACCGGGCCTTCGGCAGCGCGCACACAGGGCAGTTCAACATGGCGCTGGCAGACGCGTCCGTGCGAGGCGTCAGCTTCAGCGTCGATCCGATGGTTCATTGGAAGCTGGGGCATCGCGAAGACGGGATGCCGATCTCGGCGGATTCCTGGTAGCCCTATCTCTGTTGGGGCCACAACGCGCCGCCTACCCCTACGACGATCGCCATCAGCCCGCCCCAGAAGAGCATGCCCGATTCGCGCCCTTGCGCCGAGCGCGCCTTCTCGAGCCGACGTCGTTCCACCTCGAAGCGCTGCCGCGCTGTCTCCAGATCGTCGGCGCTGATTCCCTTGCGGGCTTTGCCGGAACGTGGGACGGGGGCGTGCGCCAGCTTGTGAAATTCGAGCGACGCCTGCTGATAGGCTTGTTGATCTTCGTCCGTCCAAAAGCGCGCGCCGCCAGGATCGCGCGCCAGGTAGTGGGCGCCCAGCAACACGAGGCCGAGCAAAATCGCCGCGGCCGCAAGCGCCTGACGCATAGGCATTACTCCAAATCCTGAGGCGAAATGGCTTGCCCGTCGTTGATGGAAATCGCGTAGGCCATCACGCGGTCGTCAACCGCATTCGTGACCCGCGACACATGGCCGTCGAGATAGGCGACGAACACGCCGCCGGGATGACGGCTGCGCGGCGAGGCCGAGAGCCAGCCGGGATTGTTCAGGCAGGGGACGCCGTCGAACTGGGCCTCGGCCGGATTATCGCAGTCGTAGAGCGTGTCGGTGTTCGGCCCATCGCCGTTGGGGCGTTGCGTTTGGTAGCGGCTGCCTTCGTTGAACACGAACACACCGGGCGTTTCGCCCTGCGGCGAAAGGTAGTTGTGGTGCGCGTCGAAGGCCAGCAGGCACGTGCCCGTCCAGGGCAGCGCCCAGGCGCCGCGCTGGTCGCGGGGATTCGAGCGCACGCGAATCTCCGCCAGGGCGAGCGTTTGTGAAGTGCCGTCGGTGACATGGGCGAGCGGCTGCGGCACGTCGACGAGCGCCCCGGGAAACGTGCGCTGCAGATCGAGATGCGTGGGGCTCACATAAGCCGCATAGTTGCCCTTGGCGAAGGGTCGATTGCGAGTGAGCGACTGCATGAAGAATTCTCGCTGCGCGCCGTCGCTCGGGCAGCGGAAGCCCGCGAGATGCGTGGCTTGCGGGTCCCCCGTTTGCTTGAACGGAGAGACCTTGAAATCGAACTGCGAATACAGCGCCTGCTGCTCGAGCTGGGGCAACAAGGCGATCAGCCAACTAAACTTGCCGATGCCATCCTCGTTGACGCTGGTCAACTGGAAGTTGAGCGGACCAGCCGAGTTGGGGTTCGAGTCGCGAAGAAAGCCGCTGGCAGGCAGCCGCTTGTTGAGACTTTCGTACGTCGCGATGGCGAGTGCGAGTTGCTTGAGGTTGTTCTTGCACTGGATGGCCCGCGCCGCCTCGCGCGCCGATTGAACGGCCGGCAGCAGCAGCGACACGAGCACCCCGATAACGCCGATCACGACCAGCAGTTCCACGAGCGTAAAGCCCGCTGGGTGCGCCGGTCGCCGAATCCTCGGCCTGGAAAGCGAATGCCCTGGGGGCATAGATGTTCGTCGGGCGGGAAACGAGGGGCGAGCGAATCCATCGCTCTTGACCTCGGGGATAGGCTGCGCCGCCGCGCCACTTCTCTTGCGGCGGCAGTCTGTTGTCCCCCTATTCTCCCGCAGCCTAGCGGCGGGCACAAGCGTTTCGCACAGTCACCAACAAGGCCCCCAGCGCCAGCAGCGCCCAGGTCGCCGGCTCGGGCGCCGCGACCTCAGCTCCGGCGGCTTGCGAAACCTTACCAAAATTCAATTTTAAGACGCCAAAGTCGCTCAGGTCGACGCGGGCGTCGCCGTTGAAGTCTCCCTGCGCTACTGTCGTCCCTCGGCCAAAGTTGGCCTTGAGGATGCCGAAGTCGGTGAGGTCGGTCACGCCGTTGAGATCGGCGTCGGCCAAGCCCGGCACTGCCTCGAGCTTGAACACTTCGCCGCCGTAATCGACGACGTAAAGGTTGCCGCGGCCGTCCTCGCCGAAGGAGGAAATGCCGGTGATCGACTGTCCCGGCGCGCCCGGCTTGAGCTCGGCCGTTCGTTCCACGAATTCCGTCTTCTGCCCCTCGGCATAGCGAAACGACCAAATGCGGCTGCTGCCGAAGTCGGCGAAGAAGTAGGTGCCGGTCAGATCGCCGCCGATGTTCGTGCCGTGGTAGGCATAGCCGCCGGTGATCGACGATCCTTGGCTGTGCGTGTATTCGTGGATCGGGGCCACGAGCGGCGTTGTCGGCACAGGGTCGAGCCCCGTGGGACGCGTTCCTTCCATGATCCGCCAGCCGTAGTTCTCGCCCCCCTTGCTGTCGGCCGGCTGGAAGTCGACCTCCTCGCGCTGATCCTGCCCTACGTCGCCGATGTAGAGGTCGCCGGTATGGCGGTCGAAGCTGTTGCGCCAGGGGTTGCGGAGCCCATAGGCCCAAATCTCGTCGTCGCCATCGACGCCGACGAAGGGATTGCTGGCGGGAATCTTATAGTTGCGGGTCGTGTCGTCAGGGAAGTCGTCGCCCGAAGTGTCTACCCGCAGCAGCTTGCCGAGCTTTTGATTCGTGATGTCCTGGGCGCGGCGGCCGGGATCGTTGCCGGAGCCGCCGTCCCCCAAGGCGTAGTAGAGATAGCCGTCGTACGGCCCGAAGCCAATCCAGCCGCCGTTGTGATTCTCGAAGGGCTGGGCCACGCGCATCAGGTCGCGGCCGGAGTCGACGTTCGCTCGGTTCGGGTCGCTCGCTGAAACCTGATACTCGCGCAACCGAGAGGCCCCGGTGCGGTCGGTGTAGCTCACGTAGAACAGGCCGTTCTCAGCGTACTGCGGATGAAACGCCATGCCCAGCAGCCCCTGTTCGCCCCCCTTGCTCAGATCGGAGATCGTGAGGAACGGCGTAGGCAGCGTCTGCTCGCCGGCCAGGTCGAGGATCTTGATCTGCCCAGAATGTTGCTCGAGCACGAACAGCCGGCCCTCGTCGCCCGTAGGCGCCGTGGCGAACACGGGGCGCGTGAGGCCGCTGGCCACGCGGCGCGTGGTGAGAGCGGGGATGCCGAAAGAGATGTCCTGGGCGCGCGCTGCCTGTGCGACCGCGCAGCACGCGACCGCGGCGTAGAGCAAGGACCGCATGATTTGCCTCGGCTCGTTGAGAGTGGGGTACAGGGCCCCTGCCGGGCCCACGGCCAGGAGCAACTCGCGGGCCGCACCTGGCAGAGTAGCTGGCGGCTACGTCGCCGGCAACGAAAAGGCGCCAGCGGAGCTGCCGCTTCGGCAGACCCTCACCCTACCCTCTCCCACAGGGAGAGGGTTCTGAATTGCGCGACGCGGCTGCAAGCTGCCTTTAGCTCTTGCCGTTCTCGTGCAGCTTGATCGTCACCGTTTTGGTTTCGGTGTAGTGCTCGAGGGCCGCTTCGCCGTTTTCGCGGCCTTGGCCGCTCATCTTGAAGCCGCCGAAGGGGGTGGTCGTGTCGACCACGTGGTAGCAGTTCACCCACACCGTGCCGGCCTTCACCCGCTTGGCGTAGAGGTGGGCCTTGTCGAGGTTCTTGGTCCAGATGGCGGCCGCCAGACCGTAGTAGGTGCGGTTCGCCCGCTCAACCACTTCGTCGAGGTCCTTGAACGGCAGCACGCTCACCACCGGGCCGAAGATTTCGTCCTGGGCGATCGCCATGTCGTCCTTCACGTTGTCGAAGATCGTCGGCTCCACGAAGAAGCCCTTGCGCCCCTTACGCTGGCCGCCGGCCACGAGCTTGGCGCCTTGCTTGCCGCCGAGTTCCACGTAGCCCAGGATCTTGTCCATCTGCTCTTGGGAGACCTGCGGGCCCTGCTCGGTCTTGGGATCGAGCGGGTCGCCGAGCTTGCGCTTCTTGGCCTTCTCGGCCAGCTTGGCCACAAACTCATCCTTGATCTTCTGCTCGACGAACAGCCGGCTGCCGGCCGTGCAGCACTGGCCGCCATGGAAGTAGATGGCGTGGAACGCGCCGGCCACGGCCTCGTCGATGTCGCAATCGGCGAAGATCACGTTCGGGCTCTTGCCCCCCAATTCGAAGGTGGTGCGCTTGAGCGTTTCGGCGGCGGCCTTCTGAATGATCTTGGCCGTGTCGACGTGGCCGGTGAAGGCAATCTTGTCGACATCGGGATGAACCACGAGCGCGGCGCCCGCCGTTTCGCCCATGCCGTTGAGCAGGTTGATCACGCCGGCGGGGAAGCCGGCCTCGATGGCCAGCTCGCCCATCCGCAGTGCGGTGAGCGGGGTCTGCTCCGCCGGCTTCATCACGATCGTGTTGCCGCAGGCGAGGGCCGGGCCCCACTTCCAGCCGAGCATGCCGAGCGGGAAGTTCCAGGGAATGATTTGCCCCACGACGCCCACCGGCTGCCGGAGCGTGTAGCAGAGGAAGTTGCCGCGCACCGGCGGCGTGACCCCTTCGACCTTGTCGGCCCAGCCGGCGTAGTACCGGAGCGTGTTGCAGAGGCCCTGCACGTCGGCGTGCGAATCGCGGATCGTCTTGCCGCAGTTGTAGCTCTCGAGCGCGGCCAGCTCATCGCGGTTTTCTTCCGCCAGGTCGGCCAGCTTGTAGAGCAGCCGGCCGCGATCCGCCGCGTCCATCTTGTTCCACGAGCCGCCCTCGAGCGCCTTGCGGGCAGCCTTGACCGCCTTGTCGATGTCCTTGGCCGTGGCGGCGGCGACTTCGGCGATCACTTCGCCGGTCGCCGGGTTGTACGTTTCGAACGAGCCCCCATCCGACGCCTCGACCCACTTGTTGTTGATGAGCAGCTTGGTCTGCGTGATCTTGGGAACGTCGGGAGCTTCGAGCACTTGAGCCATGGACGTGAACTCCTGAAAGCGATGGGGCGCGGGCGGTTGAGCGGGAGAACCGGCGGCGCGCAAGGGCCGCCTGCGCCCGGTATTAGAACGCGGGGGCGGCGGGAGGGGAAGCGTGAAGCGCAAAGACGCATTTGTGAATCAGCGACGCGTCCGAGCCCCGTCGTGGCTTCCCTGGCCGACCCACGTTCCCTGCGATAAGATCGACTCCCTATGGTCCCCCAATCCCCAGCCGAACCTGCCGAAGCGCCCCTCCGCGTGCTGATCGTCGACAACGACGAGGCCCATGCCCAGGTCGTGGCCGAAAGCCTCGAGCGGGTGGGCTATGAATGCGCGCTCGCCAACTCCGGCAAGGCGGGCGTCCGTCGCTTGGACGACGAGGCCTTCGCGATCGTGATCACCGATCTGGTGATGAACGACGTCGACGGTCTCGGCATTCTAGCGCATGCCAAACAGGCCCAGCCCGACGCCGAAGTGATTCTGGTCACGGGGCACGGCTCGGTCCCCTCGGCGGTGCAGGCCATGCAGCAGGGGGCCTTCAACTATCTGCTCAAGCCGCTCGACCTGGCCCAGCTTCGCACCGTAGTCGGCAAGGCGGCCGAGAATGCCCGGCTGCGGTTCACTAACCGCGAGTTGCGTAGCCGGCTCGACGAGAAGTTCGGCTTCGAAGGGGTCGTGGGCAGCAGCCCGCAGATGAACGACGTCATCGAGCGGCTCAAACGGATTGCTCCGACTGACGCCACCGTGCTCATCCAGGGCGCCACCGGCACCGGCAAGGAGTTGGTCGCCCAGGCGATCCACCAGAACAGCCCGCGGAAGAACAAGCCCTTCGTCGCGCTCAATTGCGGCGCTCTCAGCGAAAACATTCTCGAGAGCGAACTGTTCGGCCACATCAAGGGCGCCTTCACCGACGCCTCGAGCGACCGCGTGGGCAAGTTCGAATACGCCCACGGCGGCACGCTCTTCTTGGACGAAGTGGGCGACATGCCGCTTGCCACACAGATCAAGCTGCTGCGCGTGCTCGAAAGCGGCGAGATCACGCGCGTGGGCTCGAACGAGCCGGTGCGGGTGAACGTGCGAATTCTCTCCGCCACGAACCGCAACTTGGAAGGAGCGATCGCAGCGGGGTCGTTCCGCAGCGATCTCTACCATCGACTCAAGGTGGTGACGGTCACGTTGCCGCGGCTGGCCGACCGCACGCAAGACGTGCCGCTGCTCATCGAGCACTTCATCCGCCAGTTCGCCAAGCGGCACCACAAGTCGATCAAGGGGATGTCGACCACCGTGCGGCGGCAGTTCCTGGCCTACGAGTGGCCAGGCAACGTCCGCGAACTGCGCAACGTGATCGAAGGGATGGTCGTCGTCGACATCGACGGCATTCTCGACACCGACGATCTCGACACCGGCTGGGCCGGCAGTACGAGCGTGGCCAACGTTTTGCCGGCGGCCGAAATCCCTGCGAGCGTGAATGGCAGCCTAAGCAGCCTCGTGGGCAAGCCGCTCGAGGAACTCGAGCAATTGTTCATTCAGGAAACATTGAAGGCGACCGGCGGCAACCGCGAAGAGGCCGCTGCGCTCCTCGGCATCGGCGAGCGGACCCTCTATCGGAAGATCAAGGAATACGGGCTGTAGGGGCCAGTCTCTATTCGATAATTCTCCTCGCGCACGCATCGGGTTAAGATGGGGGCGTCTTTCGCATCGTCGTCTGAGAGCCCTGCCATGTCCGGCCTGCTCGATCTGCTTGCCTCCCGCCAGCCCGGCCGTGGGCTGCCTCGCGGTTTCTACCACGACGAGGCCCTCTACCAGGCCGAGCTCGACGCAATCTGGCGCGCCGGCTGGCTCGTCGCGGGGCATGCCTGTCAGATTCCCGAGCCGGGCGACTACTTCACCTACGAGTTGGCAGGCGACTCGGTGATCGTGGTCCGCGGCGACGACGGCGCCATCCGCGGCTTCCACAACACTTGCCGTCACCGCGGGTCGCAGATTTGTGCGGCCGCGGCGGGGCACGTCGGCCGCTTGGTCTGCCCCTATCACCAGTGGGTTTATGGCCGCGATGGCGCCCTGGTGCATGCCCGCGGCATGCCGGAGGACTTCGACCGCTCGCAGCATGGCCTGGCGCCGGCGGCGGTCGAGGAAGTCGGCGGGCTCGTGTTCCTGTCGCTCGCCGATCCGGCGCCGAGCTTCGTCGCGGCCCGCGCCGCGCTCGAGCCGCTGCTCGCGCCGCAGGGACTGAACCGCGCCAAGGTCGCCCGCACGATCGACTACGTGGTCCCCGCCAACTGGAAGCTCGTGTGGGAGAACAACCGCGAGTGCTACCACTGCAACACGAACCACCCGCAGTACATCAAGGCGAACTTCGACCACTACAACGCCGACGACACCGATGCCCGCGTGCAAACGGCCCTGGCCGAGGCCACGGCCCGCAGCCAGGCCAAGTGGGCCGCCTGCGGGCTGGCGGTGACGCACACCGAGACCGGGATGACGCTGTTCCCCGACGTCGAACGCGACATCTGGTTCTCCTGCAACCGCACGCCCCTGGTCGACGGCTATGTGAGCGAGACGATGACCGGGCGGCAGATCGCGCCTCTCATGGGAGACTATCCCGACGCCGACGTCGGCACCCTTCGCATCCGCACGCTGCCGAACTTCTGGAACCACTCGAGCTGCGACCACAGCGTGAGCACGCAGCTCCTGCCGTCGGGGCTCAGGGAGACGAAGGTCCGGGTCACCTGGCTCGTCGACGCTGCGGCCCGCGAAGGGATCGACTACCAAGAGGCCGATCTGCTTCCGTTCTGGCAGCTCACGTCGGAGCAGGACTGGGAGCTGTGCGAGGCGGCGCAGAAGGGCATCGACTCGCGGGCCTACCGCCCCGGGCCCTTGTCGCCTTACAAGGAATACAACGTCGACGGGTTTCTGACCTGGTACGTGCAGAAGCTCGAGAAGACCCTCCGCGGCGAGCGGCCAGCGTAAGCTGGCTGAACCTAACCGTGCTCGTGGCGAGGCGCTCTTGGTCAGCCGGCTGACGCCGGCCGCTCGCCGGGGGCGCGGTAGGCCGGTTGGCGTGGGACTGAGACCGATCGTGTTCGTTGGGTTCTGACGTGGTACGTGCAGAAGCTGGAGAAGACGCTCCGCGGCGAGCGGCCAGCGTAAGCTGGCTGACCAAAACTGTTCTCGTGGCCAAGCGCTCTTGGTCAGCCGGCTGACGTCGGCCGCTCGCCCGGGGCGTGGTGGGCTGGTTGGCGTGGGACTGAAACCGATCGTGTTCGTTGAGACCGAGGAAGCCATCGCATGAGCCTTGCCGATGCTGAGATCGTGGTGATTGGGGGAGGCGCCGTCGGGTGCGGCGTTGCGTTCGCGCTAGCCGAGGCCGGCAAAACTGATGTCCTCGTGCTCGAGCGGCAGCCCAACCTGGCCGACGTAACCACGTCCCAGGGCGCCGGCCTCTGCGGCCAGGTGCGCACCACGCCGGAGCGCACGAAGCTGGCGATGCACTCGGCTCGCACGTTCGCCCGGCTGCAGCAAGACCCCGACGTGCGCCCCGACTGGCACGCCGTCGGCAGCTTGCGGATCGCGCTGTCCGACGAGCGGGTGGCCGAGTTCCGCCAGTTCAAGGCCGCCTGCGACGTCGCCGGGCTCGAAGTCGAGTGGCTCGACGCCGCGGCGACGGCCGCACGTTGGCCGGGGCTCGAAGTTGCGCCAATCAAGGCCACGCTCTGGTGCCCCACCGACGGCTACATGCGGCCGCGCTCGGTCGCCGCCTCCTACAAGCATCATGCCGGCAAGGCAGGCGTGCGTTTCGCCACGAGCGTCGACGTCGAGCGGATCGAGCTCACGAATGGCCGGGTATCCGGCGTGCAGACGACCGCCGGCCGTGTCGGCTGCAAGACCGTGATCAACGCCGCGGGGGCACACGCCTTTCACGTGGCGCGGCTGGTGGATCTCGAGCTGCCGATCTTTCCGGTCCGGCACGAGTACTTCATCTCCGAGCCGCTGGCCGGCATGCACGCCGGGCTGCCGTGCTTCCGCATTCCCGACACCGCGCTCTACGGCCGGGCCGAAGGGGGGCAACTCCTGCTCGGAGGCTGGGAGCCGCAGGCGTGGTCGGTCGATCCGCGGACCTACGACCTGCGGGGGAAGCCGCCAGCGATCGAGCCCGATTGGCCGGTGCTGCATCAGTTCCGCGCCGACTTCGCGGCACTCATGCCGGCGTCGGCAAACATCGGCTCGGAGCGCGTCGGCAAGGGCTGGCCGACCTTTACGCCGGACGGCCGCTTCATCCTGGGCCCCACCCGGCGCGTGCCAGGCTTCGTGATGGCCGGCGGCTGCAACGCCCACGGCATCTCCGGCTCCCCCGGCATTGGCCAGCTCGTGGTCGAGTCGCTGCTCGCGGAACGGCCCTCGGAGTACGTGCAAAGCCTGAGCCCCGACCGCTTCCTCGACACGCCGTGGGACTGGGTGACGGCGGAACGGCAGGCGCGGGGGATTTATGAGACGTATTATGGGTTGTTGGTGTAGGCGAGAGCGCCCAGCCGGACCCGTTCACTCGGGAATCACCGTTTCGTCGGTCCGCAACGACTCCTTGAGCCGATAAGCGCCAGCGCCTCGGGAAGTGCAGTCCGCGATTCGCCGTAGCATCTATTCGACCTTGCCAAGGCGCGGATCCCAAACCTCTTTGCGACACGCAAACGGCTAGCTAGCAGACCGCGAAGTCGGGCACCGCTGCGCGATGCCGGCGGTGTAGATCATGGCAAGTACGAAGACCCGAATTAGGACACTACCCAAGACCGCCGATGGTTGACGAGGAGGCCGATTACGACGAGGATCGACGGGAACGCCAAGACCCAGCCGGGAGGTTCCGGCGCTGCCACGCTCGCCCGGCCAAAATTCTGCTTCAGCGCCCCAAAGTCGCTGAGGTTGATCCGCCAGTTGTAGTCGAAGTCGCCGCGCGAAAAGTCGCCGACGGCGCCAAAGTTCGCCTTGAGGATTCCGAGGTCTTCGAGCCCCACGCCGCCGTCGCCGCTGGCGTCTCCCGCGAGGGATTCGAACTCCACAATGAAGCCCGCGCCGAGGGCGTCCACCGGGTAGTCGTGCCAACGTCCAGAAGCGCCGGCGATTGGACTGCGGTCGTCCCGCCAGAGGACGTAGTTTTCAAACGTACCGCCTCCCGGTTGCAGGTCGCCCCCGTTGGTCGGCCGATACCAGTCGGCCGCCTGGACCACATCGTCCGTGCAGCCCTGCCAATTGCAGCCGCCACGATAGAACACTTGGCCGGCCTCAGGCCCAACGACCCACTTCCATACGCCCTCTTCGTCGGCGTCGCTCGCGCCGATCCAGAGTCCAGATCCGCCGAACGGCGAGCTGACGGCAAACTGATCGACCAGGAACTGCTCTTCTTGTGCAGTGCCAATCGTGACCAGATGTCCCTGGCCATGGAACGACATGCTCTCCGCCATTGCTTTGGCCGTCGGCCAATCGGTCCCATTGGCATAGACGATCTTGTAGTAGTTGCCAGTGGCGGGATTGAACCGCAAATCTCGGTCGACCGAGAACGAGGGCCCCTCCGCGCCGACCACCGCAATTTGGCCGTGAAACCGGTGATCAATCGCAACATCGGCGCTTGTGCCGTCTAGCAAAACGGCGCCCAAGTGACCTCCGGGAAGCTGCGTTGTGGAGCGGATATGCAGTGTGAGGACACTGTCTTCTGGGCTCGTGACGGATCCCTTGAAGGGCCCGCCCTGAATATGAAGATCGCCGCCTTCGCGTAAATCGATCTTTGCCTGGTCGGTGGCGGCGGCCAATCTCAGCGTTCCTCCCCAACCTCTGGCGTCCAGCTTCGTCACCGGACCGGAGAATAGCAGGTCGCCCTCGTCCCTAGTCTGGAGTTTGGCGCTGGGAATGCCCTGCGATCGGATCTCGCCGTGTGCTCGCTGAGTAACGGCGACATTGATCAGGCCATTGCCCCCCGCCTGCGGGTCGAACCGCAGTTCGCCGTCGAAGCGCGCGTCCTCGGTGAGGCTGATCTCCATCGAATCTCGATACGAGGAGTCGTGCATCAGCAGTTGCGACTTGCCCCGCATGTCGATTCTCGATGTGCGACCGTCCGATAAGAACTCTGCGCGACGAAGTTCGTTTGTCGAATCGTCCGAGCTCTCGAAGCGCGTGCGAATCTGCGTGTCGACGAGCGAAACGGTCCCCCCGGTGTTCACGGTCACGGCGGGAAACGCCGTGTGCGACGCTTCGAGGCGTCCGCGCTCCGTAACCGTCATGGAGGCCGTTTCCACCGGCCCGCTTAACGAAAGCCGCGAGTGGCCGGCAACGCGCACTTGGCTGAGCAACCCGCCGCTTGCCTGCCCTTGGGCATCGTCCATGAGTTCAAGCTGAGTGAAGCGTCCGCCCGACACGTCGATCATCGATTGGCCCATAAGTTTTGCGGAATTCACCGTCGCATTGGGCAAGACACGAAGCGACGCCCGGTCGCTGCTCTGCACGTTGTCGGTGACGAGAGTTCCCGCGAGGCTAGCTGTGGATTCACCACGGAGCAAGAGCGTAGCCACGCGACCGTTCGCAAGCTCAACTGCCGCGTGCTCCTCCGCCACAAACCAGCTCACTTTGCCACCCGTCTGCGAGAAGTCGCCTCGCCCTTTGAGGGACACCTGCCAGACGTCGCCGCCCGACATTTGGCCAACTGCGTCGTCGCCCACGGTCCAACTCTCGACGTATCCTCCTTCCACGACGCCCCGCGAATGGTCTCGAAACTCTTGGCCGCCGACGGATCCTCCTTCCACGACACCCTGCGAATGGTCTCGAAACACTTGGCTGCCGACCCACCCGCCTTCCACGCGAACCTCGGAAGCGTTATGCGCATCAATTCCGCCCCCAACTTCCGCGTTGTCAATAATTCGGAGTTGCGTCTGCTCGTCGGGGCTATCACGAACGACAACGTGGTCGAGCACAGGCGCGTCGATGACCGTGTCTGAAGTGATTACAAGATCGCCGCGTGCGACGGGAGCCAGGAACAACGGTCCCAAGAAGAAGAGCCCTGACACCGCCCAAACGGTGTGAATGAAATGCAAGTGAATTGGGCGAAGGCTTTTGTGACGAGTCGCAGTCATTCCAATGCATCCTTTCCTGGCCGGTCGCCGTTGTTCGGGACTGCCCAATGCCGCCGGCCGCCAAGGAGATAACTGCGAATCGTTGCGAAAGCGGCAACACTGAGCAAATTTGCCCTCTCCGGCTGTACTCCCGGTGATGGCGCCTCAGATGGTGAATGCCCCAGGCGTGGGCCTTCGCCAACCAGATGACGGGCTTTGGGACCGTCCCCCAGGCGCAATCGAGCAACACTATCGCTCCGAGTACTCGCCCGAATGAGGCACTGCTGGGGCGGAAGCGGGGAGCATAGCCCAGGTCCCGCCCTTCGTCGCGTCGCCGTCGATCGACGACCCGGCCATACCTCGCCGCCCCCAAGGCAATTCCCAACGCTGCCAGCCAACCGTTGCCGTGGATCGCGCTTTCGTTCGGCTCTCCGCGCAGCGCGTCGAGCCATTGCAGGAGCACCGCTCCGCAAACAATCAGCGGATACAGCCAACTGAAGCGAAGTCGCGCGGGAATCGCTCCGGTACGCCCCTACCTTCCCCGCTCCGCCCCAAACAGTTTGAGCTGCGGGTCCGGCCCCGCGTCGGGGCTGAGCTCTTTGAAGAGCAGGCTCGGCTGGATGTCTTGGTTGTGCTGGTACTTGTTGCTGGCGTATTCCGTCACGTCGCCGCAGATCTGGTGGTAGAAGATCTGGCAGATCGCCACGCCGGGGTAGATGCGCACCGGCTGCACGGCGAACATCTCGAGCGTCCAGAAGCCGCAGAAGCCCACGTCGCCGAAGCCGGCCGTCACGTGGACGAACAGCCCCAGCCGCCCGATCGAAGACCGCCCCTCGATCATCGGCACCAGGTTGTGCGTTTCGGTCCGCTCGACCGTCCGCCCCAGGTAGAGCTGCCCCGGCGAGAGGACCAGCCCTTCCTCGGGAATCGTAATCCGCCGCACGCGGTTCGAGCGCCGCATGTCGAGCACCAGCTCTTCGTACACCATCAACTCGTCGTGCAGCGACAGGTTGTAGCTGTTGGGGTTCAGGTTCCCCTCGACGAACGGGTCGATGACGATGTCCTGGCCGAGCCGGGCGCGGATTTCGTGGCCGCTGAGGATCATGGGCAGGGGTTCTCCTGGGGCAACCTCATCCCTTCACCCCCATGCGCGGGCAGATCTTTTCGAGCTGGCACTGCTCGCACCGCGGACGCCGGGCGAGGCACACCTTGCGGCCGTGCTGGATCAGCCGGTGGCTGAGCCCGATCCACTCCTTTTTGGGCACGAGCGCAATCAGGTCGCGCTCGATCTTCACCGGATCGGTGTGCCGCGTGAGCCCCAGGCGTTTGCTCAGCCGCCCCACGTGGGTATCGACGACCACGCCCGCGGCCAGGCCGAAGGCCGTTCCGAGCACCACGTTGGCCGTCTTCCGCCCCACCCCCGGCAGCACCACGAGCTCCTCGAGCGTTTGGGGAACCTGGCCGCCGTGCTTTTCGACGAGCTGCTGGCAGCAGGTCTGAATGCTCTTGGCCTTGTTGCGGAAGAAGCCGGTGCTCTGGATCGCCCGCTCGAGGTCTGCCCGCGGGGCGGCCGCGTAGTCGGCGGCAGCGGGATACGCGGCGAACAGGGCCGGCGTCACCAGGTTCACCCGCTGGTCGGTGCACTGGGCCGAGAGGATCGTGGCGATCAGCAGCTCGAGCGGGCTGCGAAAGTGGAGCGCGCACTCGGCCTCGGGGTAGAGCTTTTTGAGCCCGCGCACCACTTGGGCCGCATGTCGCTTGGCGTCGGCGGTCGCAACCATGCGGAAAGCTGCATGAGGGAAGAGTCGCTCATCGTTCGCTCACAATTCTGGGGGCGACGCGCCGCCGGTGTCAAGCGCTGGCGGCGAGCGGGGGTGTGCGGACGAATGTTTCAGCGGGGCCGCAACCTGCGAAGCCGTCGCAACCCAAGCAGCGCCACGCCGGCGCCGCCTGCGGCTAGCAACGCGGCCGAGGCCGGCTCAGGCACGGCGGCTGCTTGCGCGCCGAAGTTCTGCTTGAGCAGCCCGAAGTCGCCGAGATCGACACGCCCGTCGCCCGTGAGGTCCCCTTCGAGGAGCGTGGCCGAACCGCCGAAGTGCATTTTGACGGCGCCGAAATCGGTGAGATCGACGCGGCCATCGCCGTCGACGTCTCCCAGGGCGTGAACCGCCGTGAGCCGGACTTCGCCGGAGCCGTAGAGGTCGGAGAGGTCCCAGAGCGTGCCGGCAGGCGTGTGGACGGAGGAGAACTGGTCGTTCGGCGCCGTGTTCCAGTCGAACAGGTTGAAGTGAGCGCCCAGCAGCGCGAGGGGATCGACGCCCTTGGCCAAGCTAACGACCAGCGTTCCGCCCAGCGAGGGGGTCAGCCCTTCGGCCGGCGTGATCGCCGAGGTCCATTCGGCGTCTTCGAGCACGAACTCGAGCGTGCCGCCGGGAAACAATTCGAACGCTTTCTCGACGGAAACCGCGAGTGGATCGTCGCGGACGACGAGATGGTCGTCCGGCAGCAGGTGCAGGCCGTCGATCAGGCCGGCGGGGGAGATGGAGTTGCGCACGAGGGCTGAATCGGGATCCTGAACGAAAACGTTCTTGGCGCCGCGTTGGTCCGAGAAGGCGAGATTTGCGCCGGTTAAATCCGCCGCCAAAAGGTCGGCGCCTCGCAGGTCAGCGGATTGAAGATTAGCTTGAGTCAGATCGCAGCCGATGAGCGTGGCACGCCGCAGATCCTGAGCGGACAGATTCCACTTGCCCAGTCGGTCGCCCCCAAACTTGATCCCCTGGAGGTCGCGCTCCTGGTAACTCGCGGTGGAATAGAGCTGGTTCGCAGTGAAGCCATTTCGAGTGGCTCGCAGCATGTCGGCGCCCGCGATGCGTGCCCCGGCAAACTCAGCAAGGTTGAGCTTAGCATTCACGAGAGACGCATTCCGAAGGTCTTGGTCGCGAAAGTTCCACCCAGCGAGGTTGTCGCCGTCGAAGAAGATTCCCTGTAAGTCCCGTCGCTGGTAGCTAGCCGTGCTATAGAGCTGATTCGCGGTAAAGGATGCGACTTGGGCGAAATTCGCGCCCTCGATCGAAGCGCCTGCCAAGTTGGCGCCCCCTAGATCGGATCGGTAGAGAATGGCGTCGCGCAGATCTTGTTGGCTGAAGTCCCAACCGGCGAGCGAGTTCCAACTCAAATCGATGCCTCGGAGGTTGTGCTCCTGGTGGCTCTTCGTGGCGTAGAGGTAGTCTCGCGTGAAGCCGCTATTGGTGGCGTTGTAGAAGTTTGCGCCGGTGACGATCGCGCCCCGAAAGTCGACTTTCGAGAATTGCGCTCCGCTGAAGTCCGCGTCGGTCAAGTCGGCATCGGCAAACGACACCTGGTCGAGTTGGGCGCCGATCCACGCGGACCGCAGGATCGAGTTCGATAGGTCGACCTGCTGGAGCCCGGCGGCAAGCGTCGCTTCCTGTAAGTCTTGCCCAGCGAGGTTCCAGCCCTGCATCACGCCGTAGTCTAGGAACACGCCTCGCAACTGCTTTGCCTGGTAGCTTGCGGTGGAATAGAACTGTTCTCGGCTCAGGCCAACTTCCTCCGTGACCCCGATTCGCGCGCCGGCGATGATCGCATTGCTAAAGTCAGCGCCAGCCAATGTGTTCGCGCCCACTTGAGCGTTGGTCAAATCAGCGCCGCGAAGGTTTGCGCTCTCCAAATTGGCGTAGTTCAGCACCACGCCTTGCAGGTTCGCTCCCGACAGGTCCACGCCCTTCATCTGGGCGTGGTAGAAAGTGGCCCCGGCGAGTTGCGCTCGAGGCAGCGACGCTCCCTCGAAGTGCGACGAATCGAATTTGGCGCCCGTCGCTCTGAGATCGGCGATTGCGACCCCCGAGAGATCGACCCCGTCGACCGACGCCCCATCGAGCACAACTCCTTGCAACGCCGCCCCGCCCAGCTGCGCCCAAGTGAGCACGGTCCCGCTGAGGTCTTGGCCGTGAAGGTCCCAGCCGCGAAGATCGCTTTGCCCCAGATTGATGCCGCGCAGGTCCTTGTTCCGGTAGCTGGCGGTCGCGTAGAGTTGTTGGCGATCGAAGCCACGATCGGTAACGCCCCACATGCTTGCGTGGTCGAGGCGGGCGTCCGTGAAATCCGCACCGGCGAGGTCCGTCCCGACAAAGCTGGCATAACTGAGGTCGGCCCCGCGCAAACTCGCGCCGGTAGCCTTCACCGTTTCGAAGCTCGCGCCCGCCAGGACGGCGCCCGCCAGGTCCATGCCCGAAAAGTCCACTGCTACGAAGCTTGCGCCTGGCGCGTGAAGCCCGGCGAGCCGAGTTCCGGAGAAGTTCGTCGATTGGAACTGGGCGTCAGCGAAATCCCCTCCGAAGAGGTCCGCCTGCGAGAGATTGGCGTTGCTGAAAACGGCGCCGTGCGCGCTGACATCGATTAGCTTCGTGCGCTGCATGTCGCTGTAGTAGAACAGGACTCCGTTCAGTCGAGCGCCGGTGAAATCCGCGTCCGCGATCTGTGAGCCGTTCAGCAGGCTTCCGGTGAGGTCCTCGCCGCGAAAGTTCCAGCCCGCCATATCGTTGCTGGGGCTGGAAATGCCCTGCAGTTCGCCGCGACGATAGCTCGCCGTTGCGTAGAGTTGTTGGGCCGTCAGACGGCTGCCGACGAAATTGACGCCGGCGATCTCCGCATCGTCGAATAGGGCGCCATCCAGATTGGCGGAATTGAGTTCTGCGCCGGTCAGCTTTGCCCCCCTAAAATCCGCGCGTGATAGGTTAGCCCAATTGCTGATCGCGCCGGTCAGATCCGCGCCCCGCAGATCGGCCTCCGCCAGATTGGCGCCCCAAAGTGTGACGGAGTGAAGGTCGAAGCCCGCAAGATTGCCGCCGTGTGCGTCGAGAGCGCCGAATCGCATGCCGGCGAACGACTTGTCCTGGTAGCTTCTTGTCGGCACGAGTTGCCCGAGCGTCAGGTCGACTGCGTTCGTAAAGTCGGCCCCTGCGATCCTCGCGTCAGCGAAGTCGGCGTTCGCGAGCTTTGACGCCACGAAGGAAACGCCCGAAAGGTCGCTGCCGCGAAACGAAGCCCCGTTCAAGTTTTGATACGCGAAGCTCCAACTCCGCAAGTCGTTCGACGACAGGTCGACTCCGGCAAGCTGTTGGGCGCGGTAACTCCCGGTCGCCATGAATTGTTCAAAGGTGAGACCGTGGGCCGTTTCCCCTGCGAAGCTCGCTCGCTCGATTGCGGCGTCCGTCAAATCTACGCCTGTCAAATCAACCGTGGCGAACGATACGCCGCGCAGCAGGGCGCCCCGCAGCGACTCCTCATCCAGAATCGCGCCCTTGAGCGTGGCGTCGCTGAAATCTCCGCCCCCCATGCTGGCGCCACGCAGATCCGCGCCGGTCAGGTTCGCACCGCGCAGGTCAGCGTTCATGAAACGCGCGCCAGCGAGGTTTGCGTGGGAAAAATCGGAGGCGGCGAACCGGCCTCCCACAAGGCTGGCGCCGCTAAGATCGACTCCACGAGCGTCGCCGCGCTCGAGCGTCGCCTGATCCAACGTTGCGCCGGCGAGCTGAAACCCAGCGATGTTTGGCAATTTGGCGGTGGTCAGCACGGCGCCGGTCAGATTCTGGCCCGCAAGATTCCAGGCAGTCAGGTCGATCCCCCCCAACCCAATCCCGCGTAGGTCGCCCACGGCATAGCTCGCGGTTGCGCCGAGTTGAGCCAACGTAAACCCAGTGCTGGTCGAGAAGTTGGCCCCCGACACGATCGCGCGGTCGAACGAAGCGCCCGCGAGACTCGCGTACTCCAGCGTCGCGCCCGTCAGATCCGCATCCTCGAAGCGGGCATTCGCCAAGTTCGCAACGAGACGGGCGGAGTGCAGCTTGGCATTGCGAAAGTCTGCCCCCGCGGCCCGCTCGAGCGCGACGCCACTGAGATCTGCGCCGCTGAAGTTCGCACCCGTCGTGTCGGTTTGCTGAAATCGAGCGTTCGCTAGATTCTGGCCGCTGAAATCCCAACCGGCTAGGTTCATCTGGTCGAATACGGTTCCGGGCAGATGTTTGTCTTGATAGTCGCCGGTGGCATAGAACTGGTCCTTGGCAATGGCGCGGGATTGCCAGACTCCGCCGAAAATTGCACCGGCAACCTTCGCCCGGTCCAGTCCGGCGCCGGTCCAAACAACGTTCGACAGGTCGGCCCCTCGTAGATCGGCATTGCTTAGGTCAGCGCCCACGAGAACCGCCTCGCTCAAAACCGACTTCGAGAGATCAGCGCCCGCGAGCTTCGAGCCCGTCAGATTCACCTGATCGAGCCGCATCTCCGGCAGCTTCCACCCCGAGAGGTCGTTGTTCGCCAACTGCAAGCCCTCCCAGTGCCGTTCCTGGTAGCTGTACGTCGCGTAAAGTTGCTCGGCGGTCAAGCCGCCGGCGGTGACGCCGTTCAGATTGGCCTGGTAGATCGTGGCCCCGTCGAACCGCGCGTTGGCCAGCTTCGCTGTGCTCAAGTCGATGTTGCGCAGATCGGCGTCTCGAAAATCGGTGCCCGTCAGATTCGAACCTTTCAGCACCGCCGCGGCCATGCGCTGGGCATGAAAGTCCCAGCCGCTCAGATCGTTGTTCGCGAGCCTCACCTGCGACAGCTCGCGCCGGCCGTAGTTGCCCGTCGAATAAAGCTGAGCCGCCGTAAGGCCGTGAGAGGTAGCGCCAGCCAGGTCGGTGTTGGAAATATCGGCGCCCGTGAAAACGGTCCCCGCAAGCGTAGCGCCGGCCAGCTTGGTTCCGGAGAGAAGCTGTCCGCTCAGGTCCCAGCCGGAGAGGTCGAGCCCCTCGAGGCCAATCCCGCCCAGATCGTGCTGCTGGTAGTTCTTGGTGCCGTAGAACTGTTCCTTGGCCAACCCGGTGCTGCCGACAAAATCGACGCCCGCAATGTTGGCCCCTGTCCAGATCGTGCCCTGCAGATTGGCGCGGCGGAACGCGGCGCCCGTCAGGTTCTGCTGGCTAAAGTTCCAGCCGGCGAGATTGTTGTCGTCGAGTACGATGCCCGAAAGGTCGCGCTGCTTGTAGCTGGCCGTCGAGTAGAGTTGCTCCTTACTGAAGCCTCCGGCCGTAGTCGAGTTGAGTTGCGCGTTCCGGATGCTCGCGTCGTCGAACTTGGTTCCCGCGAAAGTCGAGAAGGGCAGCTTGGCGCCGTCCAGCGCCTGATTGCTGAAGTCCCACCCGGAAAAGTCGTTTCCGCCCAGTTGCATGCCGTAGAGTGCGCGCTCCTGGTAGCTGGCCGTCGCGTAGAACTGCTGCTTGGTCAGCCCGTGGTGCGTAGTGCCCCAGATACTCGCCGACGCCCAATGCACCCCAGAGAGGTCCGCCCCCGTGAGCGTGGCGCTCCCCAACAGGGCCTCGGTCAGCGTCGTGTCCTTGAGATTAGCCCCCGTCAGGTCGGCATAGTCGAGTTTCGCGTATTCGAGATTGAGCCCACTCAACTGCACCCCCGGCCCCGGCACGATCTTTTCCGTCCCCGGAATGACCGTGCCCATGTCCCAGCGGTAAATCTGCCCCGCCGCCTCGCGCCAGGCCAGGTTGGCGCAGACCGTCGCCAGGGCGGCCAGAACCATCGCCAAACAGCGCTTCATGCGTTTACGCCCCAAAGTCTTGATCGATAAGAAAGCAAAGATGCCGACGGCGGGCCGCGACTTTCCGCAGTTTGAGTTTGAGTGCCCGCGCAAGGCCGGTCAAGCAATTGGCCCTGGTCCCGGCGCCGCTCATCGTCGCCTCACAATCTACGCCCAGAAACCGCCAGATTGACCCGCGCCCGCCGGCGGCGGTAAACTTTTTCTAGGCGCGCTGTTGGGTTTTCCCCGGCCGACCGCTCGCGCGGCCGGCCGCCGAACTGCCCTGCCGCGTCCCCTGCCTGAACTTGTTTGCATCTCCCGCCGCCCCTCAACCGCGCTTTGCGCTCGGCGCCACGCCGGGCATGCGTCTTCCCTCTGGAGGCAAGAGCCATGTGGGTTATCCCTGGTCAGCCCGGCAAGGACCTTTGCGATCGGCAGCTTGGCGTCACGCGGCGCGATCTGCTTCGCGTCGGCGGCTCGGGGCTGCTCGGCCTTTCCCTCGGCCGCATGCTCGAGCTGCAGGCGAAGGCCGAAGGGCCCGATCCGCATGAAGGGAGCGGCCCCGGGTGGAACAAGGCCAAGCGGGTGATCATGGTCTTCCTGCAAGGCGGCCCCAGCCACCTCGACCTCTGGGATCCCAAGCCCGACGTGCCGGACAACGTGAAGAGCGTGTTCAACCCCATCAGCACGGTGCTGCCAGGCGTGCAGGTCACCGAGCTGATGCCGAAGTTCGCCCAGGCGCTCGACAAGGTGACGCTCATCCGCTCGATGAGCTACACCCCCAACGGCCTCTTCAACCACACGGCCGCCATCTACCAGATGCACACGGGCTACACCGCCGACAAGGTGAGCCCCTCCGGACAGCTCGAGCCGCCCACGCCCAAGGACTTTCCCAACTTCGGCTCGAACATCGTGCGCCTGAAGCCGCCGGCCGAGCCGATGCTGCCGTTCGTGATGATGCCGCGGCCGCTGCAAGAGAGCAACGTGGTGGGCAAGGCCGGCACGGCCGGCTTCTTGGGCCGCGCCTACGACCCCTACTATCTCTATCCGCCCGGCGACGACATGGACATGGAGAAGATGAACCGCATCCGCGTCGACGATCTGTCGCTGCGGCCCGAGGTCTCCTCCGCCCGCCTTTCGCGCCGTGCCCGCCTGCGCGACCTGATCAACAAGGGGATGCCCGACATCGACAAGGCGGTCGCGAAGTACGACCTGAACGAATACTACGACCAGGCGCTCACGCTCATCACCTCCGGCAAAGCCCGCGAGGCCTTCGACCTGACGAAAGAGACCGACGCGATGCGCGACCAGTACGGCCGCAACACGTTCGGCCAGAGCCTGTTGCTGGCCCGCCGGCTGGCCGAGGCAGGCACGCGCGTGGTCGAGGTGATCTGGCCCAAGGTGGCCAACAGCGACAACCACTCGTGGGACGTCCACTCCGATCTCTCGAAGCGGATGAAGACGCAGAGCGCCCCGATGTTCGACACGGGGCTCTCGGCCCTGATCACCGACATGGACCAGCGCGGCCTGCTCGAAGACACGCTCGTGGTGGCGATCGGCGAGTTCGGCCGCTCCCCGCAACGCGGCCTTTCGACCTCAGGCAACCAAAACTCGAACGACGGCCGCGACCACTGGCCGTATTGCTACACGGCCTGCCTCTTCGGCGCGGGGGTGAAGCGGGGCTTCGTCTACGGCAAGAGCGACAAAACGGCCTCCGGCCCCCTCGAAAACCCAGTCCACCCCAACGACCTGCTGGCCACAATCTACCACGCGGTGGGGATCAACCCCGGGACGATTGTGTTCAACCACTTGAACCAGCCGCGGGAGCTGGTGAAGGGTGGGGTGGTGGGGGGGGTGTTTGCGTAACACCACCGACAGCACGGACAACCTATCGACAATCGAGTTGTGTTCTTGATCTCGCCTAGTCGGCTCCCGTAGCTAGTAGGTAACCGTCTCCGCGAATGATCTCGCATTTCCAGCTAAAGCACGGGCGCGTCGCCGGCGCGCAAGCTGAGCCCGTAAAGGCTGAGCCCGTGAATGTGTTTGTTGGCCCGAACAATTCGGGTAAGAGCAAGCTGCTGGCAGAGATTTTCCATCACTGTCGGAACGGCGTGCACGCGCCGGGTACGGTCGTCTTGGACGCGCTGTCTTTTGAGGCGATCTCGGACGCAGAGATCGACGGCGCGATTGCGAAGATTGAGAAGCTGCCCAAAGCTGGTGAGGCTACGGCTGATAGCCATATATACGTTGGCGATCATCGCGCCAGGCACCATGTTCCGGTGAAGGCCCTGAGAGCGGCAATAAAGGAGCCCCAGAAGCAAAGGTCGCAGTTCTGTCGCTGGTTTCTTGCGCAAAGCACGATGATGCTCGACGGTCGCACACGCATTTCGCTCGCGAACCATCAAGGTGGAGGCGACCTGACCGAGTCGGCTGATACCAGCCTGCAGATGCTATTCGTGGATGACGAGAAACGAGTCGAGGTGAGGCGGATTATCGCTGACGCGTTCGGTGCCTATTTCGTCGTCGACCCAACTCATCTTGGGCAATTGCGGGTCCGCCTGTCGTCCGTGCCGCCAGCGACGATGAAGCACGAGAGAGGGCTCGACAGAGATGCAATTGAGTTCCATCGCGCATCGCAATTGATCACAGACTGCAGCGACGGCGTTAAGGCATTTACTGGGATAATCATGGAAGTCATTGCCGGCGACCCCAGGGTTATTCTGATCGATGAGCCAGAGGCTTTCTTGCACCCGTCGCTGGCGTACAAGCTCGGGTTCGAGTTGGCGCGGGCGGCCGGCAGGGCGAACAAACGCGTGTTCGTGTCGACGCACAGCCCATCATTCGTTATGGGATGTGTCCAGGCTGGCACGCCAGTCAATATCGTTCGGCTTACCTATAGAAACGGAACCGCTACGTCCCGACTGCTTGCCGGACGGGACCTTCTGGCAATGATGCGCCATCCATTGCTGCGGTCAGCCAATGTCCTGGCAGCATTATTCTACGAGTTCGTTGTTGTTGCGGAGGCCGATGCGGACAGGGCGTTCTACAATGAGGTCAACGAACGTCTACTCCAGTTCGATTTCCCTCGTGGAATCCCGACGTGTCTATTCTTGAATGCTCAAAACAAGCAGACCGTGCGCACAATCGTCGCACCACTGCGCAATCTCGGAATTCCGGTCGCAGGAATCGTTGATGTCGACATCGTCAAGAACGGCGGCTCAGAGTGGTCCGGCCTTTTGTCGAGCTTGAATGTGCCCGAGCTCTCATGGCAAGCCCTCGCCGCGCTACGGAGCGCCGTGAAGGATGCTATCGACAAAACTGGTGCGGACATGAAACGAGATGGTGGCATCGAAGTTCTTTCTGGCCCCGAGCGAGAAGCGGCCGAGAATCTATTCTCACAATTGGCCGAGTATGGCCTTTTCGTTGTTCCGGGTGGCGAGCTGGAATCGTGGCTGAAAGAGTTAGGAGCCGCCGGGCATGGTCCCTCCTGGTTGCTCGCGATGTTTGAGCGGATGGGGGACGACCCCAGTGATCCTGGCTACACTAAGCCGGGTGATGGTGATGTGTGGCAGTTCATGTCTCGGGTGCGAGCGTGGTTTGCCGATTCGAACCGCCGAGGTATTCCTGCGTGACCACGCTGGTGTCTCATGGCCACAATTACGGATCTACTGACCGCCGAAGACTTCTTCCGGATTCCGTCCCTCGATCAACCCGCCGAACTCGTTCGGGGGAGCCTGGTGATGATGAACATGCCGGGCTTTCGCCATGGCGCGGTGTGCGGCAATGTCGTCTATGAGCTGCGGCGGTTCTTGGAGGGGCGGCCGCTGGGGCGGGTGATCAGCAACGACGCGGGCGTGGTCACTGAGCGCGGCCCCGACACCGTGCGCGGCCCCGACGTGGCCTACTACAGTTTCGAGCGCCTGCCGGCCCAGGCGACGCCTGTCGGCTATCCGAACGTCGCGCCGGAGATCGTGTTCGAGGTCCTCTCGCCCTCCGACCGCTGGGCCGCGACCCTCGGCAAGGCCGGCGAATACCTGAGCGCCGGCACGCTGGCCGTCTGCATCGTCGATCCCGAGGCCGCCAGCCTCACCCTCTGCCGCCCCGCCGCCGCCCCCCTCACCCTCGACGCCGACCCTACGCTCGAATTGCCTGAGCTGCATTCAGAGTTCTCCGTGCCCATCCGTTCGCTGTTAGCTTGAGCTCAACTCCTGTAGGGTGGGGCAAACGAAGTGAGCCCCACCAGAACGTTAGCTGTCCGGCACGGTTCGGTGGTGCTCGCTTTGGCTCGCCCCACCCTACGCTGCGATTGTTGATTGGCTGCCTGCGGGCATTGTCCCGTTGAGTGCTTCGTGTCTCGAGCGGAGGAGTTCCTATGACGCGTTTCTCTCTGAGACGATTGTTGCTCGCGGTCGCCGCGATTGGGGTCGCAGTGACGGCGTTCCTCAATGCGAACGACTATTGGGCGGCTGCGGCGAGCATTGTGTTGTTGCTGTCTCTGGCTGCGGCCATCATTTGCCTGGCGGCGCGACGAAACAATGCCTTCTGCGCCGCTTATTGCGGGGTGACGCTCGTTGTTCTGCTCGCCAGCCACCACGGGCTGCTCGGCAACTACCCGGTACTCACCGTTGCGGTGGACTACGCACGGTCGGCCTACTTCAGCGCTCGGTCGGGCGCCTATCATGATCCAAACGCAGCTCGCAGCCGCGGCTACGGATCGACGACTGTCGCGCTGCCGGCCGGCACGTACAACATGTATCTCACGGCCACCCGAGATGAGGCCCGCACGATTGGGTATGCGGCGATCGCCATGAGTTGCGGACTCGCGGCCGGCGCAATCGCCCAGGCGATCGCCCCAAGACCTGGGGCGTGAGCAGCAGTCGCCGCCGGGCCCCCACCCGTTGTGCCGCTTCCCCGCACCAGGTAAAGAAGTGGTTTCGCCGGGCGCGCCGGCGGGCGCCCTTGGCAATGTTTGCGACGGAGAACCGACCCGATGATGTCCAACGACGACCACCCCGAGAGCCGGATCGTGACCCTCGAGCTCGAGTTGCCGCCGGCCGCCAAGCCGATGGGGGTCTACAAGCCGGTCGTGATCGTCGACAACATCGCCTATGTTTCGGGGCACGGCCCGCTCAAGCCCGATGGCTCGCTCTACGTGGGGCGCGTAGGGGACCAGGTCGATCAAGCGGCCGGCTACGCCGCCGCGCGGCAGACCGGGCTCGCCATTCTGGCCACGCTCCGCAGCCACTTGGGGAGCCTCGACCGCGTGCAGCGCGTCGTCAAGCTGCTCGGCATGGTCAACTGCACGGCCGACTTTCATCAGCACCCAGCCGTGATCAACGGCTGCAGCGAGCTCTTGGCCGCGGTGTTCGGCCCCGAACGGGGCATCGGCGCCCGCAGCGCCGTTGGGATGGGCTCGCTGCCGGGCAACATCTCGGTGGAGATCGAGGGAATCTTCGAGATTCTCTAGTGCTGCGTCACAGCTTGTTTTTCAGGTTGTGCCACACTAGCCCGCCGCGCAAGAAGCCGCAAGCAAGGGAGAGCCACGCTTCCCTGGTCGAGCCTCGCGGACCCCCTCACGGGCCGGCAGCATTCTCGGCCACCGCGCCCGTCGGGCACTCCCGTCTCTTGCTTGCGCTACTTGCGCTGGGGGCTCGTGTGTGGCAAAACCCGAACAACGAGCGGTGATAGAGCACCAGCCGCGTCAGGCAATCCGCATCGTCAGCCCGCCGTCGACGACGACCGTTTGGCCGGTGAGGAAATCGTTCGTGGCCAACTCCACGATCATCGTGGCGATGTCGATCGGCTGTCCCTCGCGCCGCAACGGAATCCGCTGCTCGAGGTTGATCCGCCGCTGCTCCTCCGGCATGGTGTCGTGCATCCGCGTGCGGACGACGCCGGGGGCTACGCAGTTGACGCGGATGTTGTCGCCCGCCAATTCGCGGGCGAGCGCGCGGGTGAATTGCGGCAGCGCGCCCTTAGCAACCTGATAGGCCAGGTTCGATTGCACGGCCCGCACGCCGGCGGTCGACGACACGAGCACGATCGCGCCAGCCCCCTGTTTTCGCAGGTGCGGCGCGGCCGCTCGCGCCAGATGAAACACCGCGTGAACGTGGACATCGAAGCAGGCGTGCCAGACCTCGGGGGTGACCTCGAAGAGTCCGCCGCGCACGAGCTCGCCGGCGGAATGGACCAGCACGTCGAGCCGGCCAAATCGCTGGACCGCGTCCTCCACCGCGCGGGCGCAATCGGCCGCCTGCCCCATGTCGGCCACGATGACCTTGGCCCGGCGGCCAAGCTGCGCGATGCCGGCAGCCACTTCGCGGGCCTCGGCGTCGTCGTGCCGACCGACGAGCGCGACATCCGCGCCGCGGCGGGCGAGTTCAAGGGCAGTCGCCGCGCCGATGCCTTTGGTTCCGCCGGTGACGAGCGCTGCGCGATTCGTGAGGTCCATGCGTCGCTCTCGGCCGAGGCTTAGAAGGTCAGTTTCCGCGCGTAGAACCCTTCGGCGTAGCCTTCAGGGGCGGCGCACTCCACGCCGCGCAGGCGCGCGAGCGCGAGAAAGGTGTCGGCCGCAAACCAGCGCTTGTCGCGCTGCGTGGCGAACGACTCCACGATCAACTCGGCCTTGCGCTGCGCCACGTCGGCCGTGAGAGGCACGAAGACGTTGGGCTGCCCCAGGTCCCCCTCGTATTTGGGAATCTCGTATTCGAGGATCGTGTGGTCGCGGAAGGCGTTCCACGTGAGTTCGGCCAGCACGCGGTGGTCTTGATGGGCGTCGTCTCGCCGATGGGTGAAGATCAAGTCGGGGCGCAACTCGCGCGCCAGGCCGTCGAAGACGCCTTTGATCTCGGCCCAGCTCGTGGGGAAGTAGCGGTCGTTGAACTCGAACAGCTCGAGCTGCCGGCGAGCCGCATTTCCGAGGAAGCGTTCGTAGCTCGCGCGGGCTTCGGCGGCGCGGGCATCGGTGGCGCTGAATACCGCCCAATGCACGCTGACCTCCGGGTTTTCAGCAATCAGCCGCAACAGCGCGCCGCCGCAACCGATTTCGATGTCGTCGGCATGAGCGCCGAGACAGAGGACGCGCTGGAAACGGTTGAGGCCGAGAGCGTGCATGGCATCACCAGCTTAGCGTGGGCGGGCCGCCGCGCGAACGCTGCGCTTCGGGGACGCGGCAGTCGCCGGCTGCTCGTTCTTCCACACGGCCCAGGGCGTTTCGCCGCGGGCATGCATGTCGTCGAGCTGCTGTTTTTCTTTGTAGGTGTCCATCGACCCCCAGAAGCCGTCGTGCTTGAAGACGCTAAACTGACGCTCGGCGATCAGCCGGCGGGCCGGTTCGGCCATCAGATCCTCCCCTTCGTGCAGGTAGTCGAAGACTTCCTGCTTGAGCACGAAGTAGCCGCCGTTCATCCACACATCGGCGCCCGCCACGGGAAGCAGATCGGTCGCCAGGCCCTGCGCGTCGGAACGCATGATATGAAAGCTCTGGTTCGGCCGCACGTTCACGCAGGTCGCCACCGTGTCTTGCCGCTCGGCGAAGTCGATCAGCGTCGGCAGGTGGAGATCGGTCAGGCCGTCGCTGTAGTTGGCCAGGAATCGCTCCTCGCCGGAAACAAACCGCTGCACCTGCTTGAGACGCTGGCCGATGCTGGCGGTGAGCCCCGTGTCGACGAAGGTGATCCGCCAGTCGTGGATGTCGCTGGCCAGCAGATCGACCTGGCCGCCGCTCGAGAGCACGAAGTCGTTCGAGGCGCACTCGTCGTAGTTCAAGAAGTAGTGCTTGATCGCCGCCCCCTGCCAGCCCAGACAGAGAATGAAGTCCTTGTGCCCAAAGTGGGCATAGTACTTCATGATGTTCCAGAGCATGGGCCGATGGCCGATCGGCACCATCGGCTTGGGAATGGCCTCGGAATACTCGCGGAGCCGCATGCCGAGGCCGCCGCAGAACAACACTACTTTCATCGCTGCAAACTCACAGAAAAGGACCGGCGGCGGACTCGTGCGCCGCGCGGCGGGAAGTGTTTCGTCAGCGTCAGCAGACGCTTAGCTCCGGAATGGCCACCACGAACTTGCCCCCCCAGCGGCGAATCCCAGCCATTTGCACGGAGATTTCTTCCTTGAGGTTCCAGGGAAGGATCAGCACATAGTCGGGCTTGGTTTCGAAGATCCGCTCGGGCGAGTGAATGGGAATGCCGGTGCCTGGCAGATAAAGGCCTTGCTTGTAAGGGCTGCGGTCGACCGTGTAGTCGAGCAAATCGGTGCGGATGCCGCAGTAGTTGAGCAGCGTGTTTCCCTTGCCGGGAGCGCCGTAGCCAGCGACGGTCTTGTTCGCGCGGCGGGCTTCGATCAGGAACGAGAGCAAATCGCGTTTCACGCGGGCCACCTGCTGGCCGTAGCCTTGATAGGTGCGGAGCTTTTCGTAGCCGGCGGCGCGCTCGCGGGCCAACAACTCGCCGACGGCCGGCTCGATCAAGATCTCGTCGGCCGCCGCGTGCCGGGCATAGATGCGGAGCGAGCCGCCATGCGTAGGCAGCTCTTCGACGTCGAAGATCGTCAGTCCCTGCGCGGCGAACACTCGCTGCACCGCCACAAGCGACAGATAGCAGTAGTGCTCCTGATAGATCGTGTCGAACTGGTTCTCCTGAATCAGCCGCATCAAGTGGGGGAATTCCATCGTCGCCACGCCGCGCTCGGCGAGCAGCGTGGCCAAGCCGGCCACGAAGCCGTTCAAGTCAGGCACGTGCGCGAGCACGTTGTTGCCGAGCAGCAGATCGGCCTTGAGCCCTTCCTCCACAAGCTGCCGCGCCGTGTCGCGGCCGAAGAACAGCACCCGCGTTGGCACACCCTTGGCGATCGCCGCCTGGGCCACGTTGCCGGCCGGCTCGATGCCCAGGGCTGGCACGCCGCGGGCCACGAAGTTCTGCAGCAAATAGCCGTCGTTGCTGGCGATCTCGATGACCTGGCTCTGCGGTCCGAGCTTGAACCGCTCGATCATCTGCGCGCAGTAGCTTCGCGCATGAGCGAGCCAAGAATCGGAATAGGAGGAGAAGTAGGCGTAATCGCTGAAGATCGCTTCGCCGGAAACGTGCGCCGGCAACTGCACGAGCCAGCAACCGTCGCACACGTAGGCGTGCAGCGGGTAGAAGGGCTCCATCTCGCCGAGCTGCTCGGGCCGTCGATAGCTTTCGCACAGCGGCGACATGCCGAGGTCGACGAACGTATGCACGAGCGGCCGGCCGCAGTGCCGGCAAGCGTAGCGGCTCGCGTCAGGCGGCGAATCTGCGTCGCGGGATTCAAGGAGCGTAGCAGCCATGCGGCCGAGGTCGGTTCCGGAGTTCGGGAAGTAAGTCTCAGGGGTGCGGACCGGCGTCGTCGACCGGGGCAAGCAAGCCGAATTGTTCGAGTAGATCGGCCACCTCGGCCACCTGCCAGAAACTCAGGCCTGCTCGCTCGGCGGTGTCGAGCAGCGAGTGCCGGCCATCTGCCAGGTTCAACACCCACGGCAGCGCCGCCAGCAGCGACGCCCTGTCGACCCGCGCCGCGACCGCCGCATAGACTCCGCGGCGCCCCAACTGCGGTTCGCCGTAGGGCTGCAGGTTCCGGTAGCGGCGATTACGCTCGAGCAACTCGACGATCGCCGCGGCCTTCTGCCAGGAATCGGCCAAGCAGTCGGGCTTCACCAGGTCGAGGTCGTCGGCCGAGGTGTGATATTCAGGATACTCACCAGGAGGCGTCCGCATCAAACAGCCGACCGGCAGCTCGAAGCCGGGGGACCCGTACTGCCGCTCGTCGTAGCCGGTGGGGGTAAAGTCGCGAATCTGGTGCGCGCCGCCCCAAACCTGCAGCACGTGCTCGGCGGCCGTGTCGAGTTCGGTGTCGCCGCGGCGGGTTCGCTTGTAGGTCGAGCCGCCTGAGTCTCCCAGCAGCGACAAGACCAGCCCCGCGCGAATCCGGCTGAGGGTTTCGTCGTGCTGGCTGAGCCAAACCAGGGCGCCGATCGTGCCGGGGGCAAAGACGAAGCGGTAAGTGAAGCGCCGCTGCCGAAGCGCCGCCAGCCAACGGGCCAGTTCGACCGCCACAGCCACGCCCGACAAGTTGTCGTTGGCCAAGGAGGGGTGGCACACATGGCTCGAAAACAGCACCTCGTCGCTCGTCTCGCCCGGCAGAATCACTTCTCCATACGAGAGCGCCCCCGGCGCGAGTTCGGCATCGATACAAACTTCGTACTCCCCTTCCGCGAGCGACTCGAGCTGCTCGTGCGGCAGACAAAAGCCCCAGGTCGGCTCGTAATAGGTGGTACGGTAAGGAATCCAACTTGGCCGATCCGGCAAGCTATGCAAATGGGGCCGCAATTCGGCCAACGACATCCGGGCATGCACCGGGACGCTGTACTGCACCACGTGCAGGTTGTGGTGCTGAAAATCGATGACTCGGCGGCCGCTGGCGTCTTTCACGTAGGCGTCGCGGATGGTCCACTCGGGGGGCACGATCCAGTCGAGCGCCGCCGTGCCAGAGGGAATCTCGTGACGTGCGAGCGGGACCAGACGGGCCAAGGCATCCAGCGTTTGCCGCAAGCCGGGGCCGGTGATGCTACGGCAAATCGGATACAGTTCGGCGACCAGGGCGTGCATCCGCGCGCCCCGCTCGTTGAAGTCGGCCGGCGTTGCCCACCCTGGCTTCATGGCTGATAGTCGCCGCGATTGCGGTCGGCGTCGGAGATTACGCGGACCGGCTCGGGCCAGGCGATGCCGAAGGCCGGGTCGTCGTAGCGCACGCCGCGGGCACAGGCCGGCTCGTAGAACTCCGACATCTGGTAAACGAGCTCTGTGCCGTCTGCCATGGTGAGATATCCCTGCGCGCAGCCGCGCGGCACGTAAAGCTGACGATGGTTGTCGGCCGTGAGCACCGCCGCGATCCACCGCAAGTAGCTCGCCGAGTCGCGACGCAGATCGAGCGCCACCACATAGGCCGCGCCGCGCGTGCAACGCACGAGCTTGTCTTCGGCGTGCGGGGGCTCCTGGTAGTGCAGCCCGCGCAACGTGCCCCGCTGCCTGCTCGAGGCGACGCTGGCCTGGGCGATCCGCGTCATCAGCCCGCGCGACGTGAATTCGCGCTCGCACCAAGTGCGGGCAAAGAAGCCGCGGTCGTCGGCCTGAGGCGCGATTTCGATCAGCAGAGCGCCTTCGACCGCCGTCGGAAGGAAGTTCACCGCGTAGACTCCTGCAAGGCCGCCGCTTTGGTCCACCGCAACCGCGCATCGAGCGCGCCGGAATCGAGCTGCTGCCGCAACGCTCGCAGCCGCACGTAGCGCGGCCCCTCGAGATCGGCAGCGGTCAGGCCGTATTGGCGGTAGTTGTCGCGGAGTTGTTCCGCCCCGCGGCGGACATCCCAGACGGCCCGGAACTCGGGCACGGCCGCCGAGAGTTTGTCGCAGTTCACGCGATAGCAGCGCAGATCGGGCTGGCCGCCGGGGGCGTATTCAATCTCGCAGCCCGGCGCCACCTCGGCCACGATCTGGGCCAGGTCGCGCACCCGATAGTTCTCGTCGGTGCGGCCGACGTTGAAGGCCTGGTTGAACACCGACTCGCGCGGCGCATTAAGCAAGGCCAGAAATGCCCGGCAGATGTCCTCCACGTGCACCACCGGACGCCAGGGGCTGCCGTCGCTCCTGATGAGGATCTTGCCTGTGGTCACGGCATTGGCCACGAAATCGTTGAGCACCAGGTCGAGCCGCAGCCGGGGCGAAAATCCGTAGGCCGTGGCGTTGCGCAAGAAGACGGGGCAGAAACGCTCGTCGGCCAGGGCCGCGATGTCGCGATCGGCCAGCACCTTCGAGCGTCCATAGGCGGTGATCGGCTCGAGCTCGGCCGCTTCCGTGACAAATTCGTCGCCGGCGGCGCCGTAGACGCTGCATGAAGAGGAGACCAAGAACCGGGCGACGCCCGCCGCGCGGGCCAACTCGGCCAGCCGGACGCTGGCGCGATGGTTGATGTCGTAGGTCAGTTCCGGATCAAGGTTGCCCAGCGGATCGTTCGACAGCGCGGCCAGATGGATCACCGCCTGAAAGCCAGCGAGATCGGCAGGCGCGAGCGCGCGTACGTCGCGCCGGTGGACCTGTCCGTCGGCCGTGGGGGCGAGGGTACAGCCGGCGAAGTAGCCGGTGTCGAGCCCCACGGCCTCGCAGCCGGCGGCGCGCAACAAGGGCATGAGCACCGTGCCGATGTAGCCTTGCGCGCCCGTCACCAACACGCGCGGCGGCGAGTTCTTCATGCTTGTTTCCCTTGCGAACGGAGCCGCTCGAGCAGCGGGCGATAGGAGCCGCCGACGCCGGCTCCGCGGAGGATTTGGCGGGCGGCCTGCGGCCACTTGCGGACCTGCAGCACGTACGCTGCCAGAGCGCCGGTGCAGGCGGCGCGCTCCGCCAGCGGCAGTGGATGCCGCGCGATCGCGGTGGCAAAAGCGCGCAAGAGGCGCAACCGCGCCGAGCGCGGACTGCCGGCGCCCGGAGCGACGTACGCCTGCTGGGCCGCGGCCGTCCCGAGAGCGCCTGAGCCCGCTTCGTGAACGCGCATCTGAAACAGGGGCGCGGGCAACTCGCGATAGCGTCCTTGCAACGCGAGCTCGCAGAGCAAGATCTTTTCCGCGCCGTAAACGGGCAAGAGCAGCCGCGTGCGCCGCAAGGCCTCGGAGCGCATCACCCCGAAGGCGTCGACACCCCAGGTCCCTCCCAGCAGAATGGCGCGGTAGCGCCGCGCGGCGCTGCGATCGGCAGGGCCCCAGTCGTCATCGCGATCCGGATCGCGCCCGGCGGCAATGCAAGCGTCGTACCAGCGGCCGAAGGGGCCTTCGACAATGCTGCCTGCCGGATCGATCGTCACGAACCGGGAATGACACCAGACCACGCTTGGATCGGCGTCGAGCACCGCCACGCAGCGGGCCAGGAAGTCGGGCGCGCAGAGATCGTCGTGCGCGGCCCACTTGAACAACTCGCCGCGCGACAACTCGAACACGCGATTGAAGTTCCAGGCAGCCCCGCGGTTGTTCTCCTGCCGCTCCAGACGAACTCGCGCATCTTGGGCCGCGTAGTGGGAACAGATTTCGGCCGTGCGGTCGGTCGAGCCGTTGTCGGAGATGACGAGTTCCCAATCGACCAGCGTCTGAGCGCGCACCGCTTCGATCGCCTGGGCCAAATACGCCTCGCCATTGTAGACCGGCAAGCCGACGCTGACGCGTGGTCTTCGTTCGGTCATGGCTTCGGTCTTTCCGCCCCCAAACAGGCGCAGCAGCGATCAGGATGTTTAGGCCAGTCCCGCAACCGGCCGCGCAACTGACCATGATAGTTGGCGCGCAGGGCGACGCCAGACCTGAGCCGGAGGGCCGAGGCTGACAGTCTGGCAAGCCTCTGGGCTGCGCCCGTCTAACCCAGAGCGGCCTGGGGCCTAACCGTTGCACGAAGAGGTTGCCGAATGCCTGCAATCCCCGACAACTTGCAGGTTTCCACTGGCTGATCGCGGCGCAAGACTTTCTTTTTCCTGGCACTTAACAGGCCCAAGTCGTGTAACTACACTAATGCGGTTTGGCCCCCCCCGGACGGTCGGCCTTGGCAACCCGATGCCTTGAATCACCCTGATTTAGCCTCTCTGCGGCGAACGGAACAGATGATCGGCGTTTCTCACGGCGGCCCCTCGCTTCGCGAAGGGTTGGCCGTTTACTTTCGGCGCGGACGAACTGCGCTGGCTGTGTTCGCTGTGGGCTGCGCAGCCACCGTGCTGTATGTGGTCTTCGCGCCGCGCATCTACCGTTCGGAAGCTCAGCTCTTCGTGCAACTGGGGCGCGAGAGCGTGGGCCTCGACCCGACGGCCACGGTCGGCCAGGTCGTGAATCTCTCGGAAACCCGCGAGAACGAGATCAACTCCGCGTTCCAGATGCTGCACAACCGGCAACTCGTCGAACGCATCGTCGACGAACTGGGGCCCGCGGCGGTTTTGGCAGGCCGGCTCGTCGAGCGGTCGAACGAGCAGCCAACGCCCCTCGAACGCGAGCGGGCAGTCGTCGCGCTTGCGGGCGATCTCGACATCGAGGCCGTGCGCAAGTCGAGCGTGCTCACGCTGGCTTACCAGACCACCTCGCCCGAGCTCGCGCAGCGCGTGCTCGAGTTGCTCATTCAGGGCTATCTCGAGCAGCACGCCAAGGCCCATCGCATCAACGGCTCCCGCGAGTTTTTCGCCCAACAGGCCGATCGCTTGCGAGCGGAGCTCGAGCAAGTGCAGACGAAGCTCCGCGAGCTCAAGGATCATTCGGGGCTGGCGGAGGTCGCCGAGCGGCGCAACATCGTGATGCGCCGGATCGGCCAGCTCGAAGACCAGCAGAGCGAGAATCAAGCTGCTCTGGCCGCGGCCACGGCGGAGATCGGCGCGCTCCGCGGCAAGCTGGCTGATCTGCCGGCGACGCAACTCGCCCAGCAAACGACCGGCCCCAATGCCGCGGTCGAGGCGATGCGCCAGCAGCTCTACGCATTGCAGCTCAAGGAGCAGGAGCTGCGCACCAAATATCAGGCGAACACGGTCTACATCCAGGAAATCGCGCGGCAAATCGAAGAAGCCAAGAAGGTCCTGGCGGCTGAAGGGGAGCAGAAGACGCAGGTCACGCAGGCCGTGAGCGCGGCTCGAGAGCAGGCCCATTTAGCGCTGGTGCTGGCCGAGGCCAAGCAAGCTTCCCTCGAGGCGCGGCGCGATCAGCTCGAGCCTCTGCTGGCCGCGGCCGAGCATGACCTGGCGCAAATCAATCGCGACGAGATCACCGTCACCGAACTCGAACGCGAAGTCGCGATCAAGGAAGCCGCGTATCGGCAGTACGCCGAAAAGCTGGAGCAAGCCCGCATCGACGAAGCGCTCGAAGAACGGCGGATCTCGAACGTCAACGTAGTTCAACCCCCGACTTTCGCCGTGAAGCCGGTCCGTCCCCGCAAGGCGTTCACCTTGCTGGCCGGCCTGACGGCGTCGCTCTGCGCGGCGCTGGCCTGGCCGCTCTTGGCGGAGTGGTTCGACCAAACGCTGCACACGCCTGCTCAGGTCGAAGCGCGGCTGGGGCTGCCGGTCGTCGCGTCGCCTGGCGAACGGACTCTTCCCGCCGCGTTGGCGGCGGCGCCGCGTCGAGGGGCCTCATGAACCGACGCGCCATCATCGGCTCTCTCGCGCGCCCGACGAGCGCGCTCGCTGGCTGCATCGATCCGGCGATGCGCGGCGCTCTCGCCCGGCTGCGGCTCGAGCGGCCGAACGACGAAGCGGGTCAGGTGATTGGGGTCACCGCGTGCGCCCCCGGCGACGGCGCCACTTGGGTCGCCGCCCAACTCGCCGCCGCTACGGCCGCGCAGGGGGAAGGGCCAGCCTTGCTGGTCGAAGCGCAAACGCCTTGCCGCTGGCTGCAGCAGTCGCTGGGATTCGAGCCGGGCGGAGGCCTCGCCGAATGGGCGCGCGGCCACGGCAGCCTCACTGAGTTGCTGCAGCCCTGCGTTCAACCGGATTTGTGGGTGCTGCCGGCGGGGGAAGCGCCGCACTCGTGCGACGGCGGGCGCTTGCAGCGGTTGGCCGCGCTGGTGCGCGAAGAGTACCCGCTGACCGTCTGCGATCTGCCGCCCCAGTCTGATCTGGCGGCTGCTGAACTGGCCGCTGCCTGCGATGGCGTATTGCTCGTCGTTCGCGCCCACCACACCCGCTGGCAAGTGGCCGAGCGCGCCCGCCGGCTGCTGCAAGCCGCCCAAGCGCCGATTTGGGGCGTCGTGCTCAATCGCCGCCGCCTGGCGCTGCCGCAGTGGCTCTATCGGCTTGCCTGACCCACCCCACGCTTGCTCCCTTGATTTGCAACTAGGTCTATTTGGGTTTTACGGACGATGTCGGCACCCCGGTTCTGGCGTCGGCTCGAGGAGCGTTTGCGCCGCCTCGCGCCGCAGCACGAACATCCGCTGCACGAGCCCCGTCAACTGGCCTGGGTCATTCAGCGCGAGCGCGCCCGCTCGGATCGCAACGGGCAGCCGTTTTGCTTACTGGCCCTGATGCTGCGGCCGGGCGAATCATGCACGGAGGCTACGCGGCGACTGCTCGACATTTGCCGGTCTCGGCTGCGGGTCACCGACGAAATCGGCTGGCTCACCGCCGACACGCTGGCCATCGTGCTGCCCGAAACGCCCCCTGCGGGCGCCTGGAAAGTGGCCGACGACCTCTGCGTGGCCATGCCGGAGCATCTCGAGCCGCCGGCCTGCCGGGTGTACTTTTACCCCAGCGGATCGGGCGGCCAGCCGCTGCCGCTCGCAGAGGAGGAGCTCGCCCCGCATCGCAGCGAAGCGACCGTAGGGCTCGAAGGGCTGTTTTGCCGGTCGCTGCCGGTTTGGAAGCGCGCACTCGACTTATTGGGAGGCGTCACGCTTGCGGTGGCCGCGCTGCCGGCGCTCGCGCTCATTGCTGCGGCGGTCAAATTCACCTCGCCCGGCCCGGTGCTGTTTCGACAGCTTCGCGCGGGCTTGGGAGGCCGCCCCTTCGTGATGTACAAGTTCCGCACGATGTCGGTCGACGCCGAGAGCTTGCGCCATGCGCTGCGCGCTCTGAACGAACTCGACGGCCCAGCCTTCAAGATCAAAGCCGATCCGCGTATCACGCGGCTAGGCCGCTTGTTGCGGAGCACGAGCCTCGACGAACTGCCGCAGTTGTGGAACGTGATCCGCGGCGACATGTCACTCGTGGGCCCGCGCCCGCTGCCGTGTGACGAACAAGCCGCTTGCACGCCGTGGCAGCAACGGCGACTCGACGTGACGCCCGGCCTGACCTGCATCTGGCAGGTGAGTGGGCGGTCGAACGTGAGCTTTGCCGAATGGGTCCGCATGGATCTGCAATACGCCAACGAGCGCAGCCTGGGGCGCGATCTGCAATTGCTGGCGGCCACCGTGCCTGCGGTGCTCGTGCGGCGCGGCGCTTACTAGGGCCTGCCCATGCGACGCGTCGATCGCCGAGGGGCGCTGGCGGCCATGAGCGGCACAAACGCCGGCCGCGTTTTGGAGCGACTGTGGCGCCCCGACGTGGCTCAGGTCTCGCTGTCGCTGTTGGACCAAGGCGTGGTCAGCGGGGCGAGCTTCGTCACCACGCTGCTCCTGGGCCGGCTGGCGGGCTTCCAGCAGTTGGGCCTCTACATGCTCGGCTTCTCGATGACCGTGCTGGCCCTGGCCGTTCACGACGCCTTGGTCGCCGCCCCCTACATCGCCTGGTCGAACCGGCTGCAGGGCGCGCGGGCGCGCCGCTATGCCGGCGCCACACTGCTGATTCTGGTCGGCCTCGGCGTCGGCCTGGCCTTAGCGCTCGGACTCACCGCCGGCGGGTTGCTGCTCGGCGGCGCGCGGGATTTGGCCAGGCAGTTCGCCGTGCTGGCCTGGGCCGGCCCCCTCGTGGTGCTTCGCGAGTTCGTGCGCCGGCATGCCTTCGCGCGGCTGCACCTGCGAGCCGCGCTCGCCTGTGATACGGCCGTCGCTTGCCTGCAGGTCAGCCTGCTGGCCGCACTCGCCTGGACGAATCAACTTTCGGGCTGGACGGCCCAAGCCGCGATCGGGGTGGCTTGCGGTTTGGTGGCCGCGGGGTTTTTGTGGCGAGATCGCAGCCGCTTTGAAGTTCGCCGCCGTCACGTGGGCCTGGGAATGCAGCGCAACTGGCGGATCGGCCGCTGGTCGCTGGCAGGCCTGAGCCTGGCCGCGCTCGGGGGGCATTTCGTGAATCCTTGGCTCCTGGCGATCTTGCTCGACGAACGCGCCACCGGCCTGTTCGGCGCGTGTGCCGCGGTGCTGGCCTTTTCGAATCCTCTGCTGCTGGCCGCCGGCAATCTGCTGTCGCCACGCACGGCGCGGGCGTATGCGGCCGGGGGCACGCCGGCCGTCACTCGCATGGTCCGCCGCTCCACGGCCCTCCTCTCGGCCAGCATGATGCTCTTTTGTGGCGCCGTTGCCCTCTGGGGAGAACGCCTCATGGAACTGCTCTTCGGCCGCGCGCAGCCGGGGCAGCATCAGATGCTGCTCGTGCTTGCGCTGTCGACCTTCGTGGCGGCGGCCGTTATCCCGGCCGACATCGGCCTGTGGGCCGTGGAGCGGGCAGACATCAATTTTCGTTCGCGGCTGGCCGGCGTGGTGTTTACCGCGCTGGGCAGCTTGGCGCTCATCCATCGGCTGGGATTGGTGGGCGCCGCCTATGGCCAATTGCTGGGCAACCTGGCCGCGGCGGCCGTCACCGGCATCGCCTATCGCAGCATTTTGCATGTCCGCCCGACGGGCGGCGCAGGGAGTGAGAATCGATGACCGCGCAGTTGCCCTCGTTCTCGGTGATCACGCCGAGTTTTCGTCAGTTCGAATGGCTCAAGCTGTGTGCGGCGTCGATCGCCGACCAACAGGGAGTGCGCTGCGAGCACCTGGTGCAAGACGCCGGCACCGGCCCTGAGCTCGAGGCCTGGGCCGCCACGCAACCGCAACTGCAGTTGTTCGTGGAGCGCGACGACGGGATGTACGACGCGGTGAACCGCGGCCTGCGCCGCGCCACTGGCGACATTTGCAGCTATCTCAACTGCGATGAGCAGTATCTGCCGGGCGCTCTGCAAGCGGTGGGAGAATACTTCGCCGCGCATCCTGACGTCGACGTGCTGTTCGGCGATATGGTGCTCGTCGACGGCCAAGGCCGTCCCAATTGCTATCGCCGCGTGATTCGGCCCCGGCGGGGCCACCTGCGGACGGCCCATCTGCCGGTGGCTACCTGCGCCACGTTCTTCCGCCGCAGGCTCGTGGAGGCCGGTTACTTCTTCGACACGAATTGGCGGTGCATTGGCGACGCCGTGTGGGTCGACCGTCTGCTGGCCGACGGCGTTTCGCTGGCCGTGTTGCCGCGGCCGCTGGCGGCCTTTGCCTTCACGGGCGAAAACCTCAGCGATTCGCCGCGCTTCGCCGCCGAGCACACGCGCTTTCGCACGTCGCCGGAATCGCCGCCCGCCTGGCAGGCGTTGCCGCTCAAGTGGCAGCATCGGTTTGAGAAGCTGCTCGCCGGCGCGTACGCCCGCCGCAGCTTACCGCTCGACCTTTATGCGCCGGGGGACCCCTCGCAGCGCCGACATTGGCCGGCCAAGCCTCTCGGCTGCCGATGGAACGCTGCAGCACGGTCGACGGCGGCGGTCTAAAAAACATGTCGTTTGCAACGAGCGAATTCGAAACTCCGGGCGCCATGCCGTTGGGCGCGGCGCTAGGGCGCGGCAAGCTGGCGGCGCTGGGCGGCTTGGTCGCCGTGTTATTCGCACTGGCGAATGGCATTTGGGGACTGTCGCTCGTCGAAGATTTCTCGGGCGAGGTCGACGAGGTCGAGTCGCGCGTGACCGAAGGGAGCGCCGGCCGCCGAGTCGCGTTCCTGGGATTAGGGCTGCTCGGCGTCGCGGGACTCATGTCCAGAGGCGCTCCGTTGCGGCCGAGGGGCGCCGTGGCCTCGGCGGGCGTCGCGCTGGCCAGCTGGGCGGCGGCGAGTGTAGTGTGGTCGGTCAACCCGGAACTCACGCTGCGGCGGCTGTTCGTGTTCGCCATGTGCGGACTTGCCGCGCTGGCAGCCGCGCATCGATACACCGTCCGCGAGCTCGTGTGGCTCGCCCTCTTTGCCGCCGGAGCCCACCTGGCGCTCGACGTGTTGGCGGCGGCGGCCCACGGAACGTTTCGCCCTTGGCAATTCGGCTATCGCTTCGCCGGTACGCTGCATCCCAACCACGAAGCGGGGCTGGCCGCGGTTGCAACGCTGGCGGCCGCGGGACTGGCGTGGCGCGAGCCGCAATCGCGGAGAACCTTGGTCCTCATCGCGGGCATTGCCTGTGGCTTGGCGTTCTTGACCAAGTCGCGCACGAACCTGATCTCGCTGGGTGCCGCGCTCGCCGCACTCTCCTTCAGCGCGAGCCCTTGGCGGCTGCGTCTGATCGCGCTCCTGGGACTCGGCGTAGCGGCGCCGTTGGCGGCCGTGGCTTTTAGCGCCGGCGACGCGCTGGGTTCGCTCGAAGGCCTGCTGGGGCGCGCCGACTCCGCCGAGGTATCGTCGCTCACCGGACGCCTGCCGCTGTGGCAGGAACTGCTGCCTTCGGTGCTCGCCCGCCCGCTCACGGGATACGGCTTCGGCGCATTTTGGTCCCCCGAGCGGATTCTCGCGCTCGCCGATTCGCAAGGCTGGACGATCAGCCACGCCCACTCCGATTACCTCGATTTGCTGCTCGGCCTGGGCATGCCTGGGTTGCTGGCCTACGCAGCGACGTTGGCCGCTGGCATTGGCACGGCGCTGCACCGTGCGAACAGAGTGCTGCGCGAGTCGGCCGGGCCGCTCCTCACCATCGCCGGCTGGCTGGTCTTCCTGGCCGTGGGCGGCCTGAGCGAACAGGTCGGCCTGCAGCCCTCGCTGCCGGTGTTTTGCGCGCTGTGCGGCCTGATGCATCTGGCTTGCCGGAACGATGCGGCGTCTTTCTCGCCCACCCCCTTTGCCGGAGGGTTGCATCCGTGAAAGTGCTGCTCTGCCACAACCACTATCAACAGCCGGGCGGCGAAGACCAGGTTTTCGCCGACGAAGGGCGTCTGCTCGAAGCCCACGGCCATCAGGTGCTGCGCTATACGCTGCACAACGACGCTCTCGACGGCATGAGCCGCATCACGGCTGCCCGCAAGACGCTCTGGAATTCGCAGGCAGCCTCCGAGATCGGCGCGCTGGTGCGACGCGAGCGGCCCGAGATCGCCCACTTCACCAACACCTTCCCCCTCATTTCGCCGGCGGCCTATTATGCCGCGCGGCGGGGCGGCGCCGCGGTTGTGCAGTCGTTGCACAACTATCGCCTCCTCTGTACGGGCGCCGTTTTCCTGCGCGACGGACGAGTCTGCGAAGATTGCTTGGGGCGGCGCTTCGCGTGGCCGGGCGTCTGGCACGCCTGCTATCACTCGAGCCGCGCGGCGACCGGCGTTGTCGCTGCGATGCAAACCGTGCATCGCATGCTCGGCACCTGGGATCGAGCGGTCGACCGTTACATCGCGCTCACCGAGTCCGCGCGCGAGAAGTTCCTTGCCGGCGGATTGCCGGCCGACCGTTTGAGCGTGAAGGGCAACTTTGTCGATTCCGATCCGGGACTGGGCACCGGCGACGGTGGTTTCGCCCTGTTCGTGGGCCGATTGTCGCCCGAAAAAGGGCTCGACACGCTCTTGTCGGCCTGGCGCCACCTTCCCGGCCGCAGGCTGATCATCGTGGGAGACGGACCTCTGGCTCCGCAGGTGCAAGCCGCGGCGGCGTCCAACCCGCACATTGAGTGGCTCGGGCGCCGGTCCCGCGCCGAAGCGCTCGAGTTGCTCGGGTGGGCGGCCTGCGTCATCGTGCCGTCGCTTTCGTACGAGATGTTCGGCATGGTGGTGATTGAAGCTTTCGCCCGCGGCGCGCCGGTGGTGGCCAGCTGCCAGGGAGCGCTCGCCGAACTGGTGGAGCACGAGCGGACGGGCCTGCACTTCACGGCCGGCAATCCCCTGGAACTGGCGCAGGCGGCTGGTCGCCTGCTGGCCGACGAGGCGCTGCGAGCACGCCTGCAGCACGCAGCTCGAGCCGAATACGAACAACGTCATACGGCCGCCGACAACCACACTCGGCTCGTAGCCATCTATCGCGAGGCGCGGCGGCAATATGAGGGCGTCGCGTCCGAGGCGAACGAAGCGGCGGCGCGCGCCGCCCCGCAGCAGGTGACCTCATGATCGAAATCCATCCCGCGCATCCGGCCATCGCCTGGCCGCGCAAGCACGACGTGCTGGGCATCGGCATCAGCGCCACCACCTATGACGAGTCGATCACGGCGATCATCGCCGCAGCGCAAAGGCAGCAGTCGGCCGTCGTCTCGTTGCACGCGGTTCATGCGGTCGTCACTGCCAGCCGCGATCCCGCCCTGCGCGCAAAGGTGAACCAGTTCGATCTCGTAGCGCCCGATGGGCAGCCCGTGCGCTGGGCGCTCAACTGGCTCTACAACGCCGGTCTGACCGAGCGCGTGTACGGCCCCGAGTTGATGCTGCGCCTCTGTTCGGCCGCGGCGCAGGCCGGCGTGCCGATCTATTTGTACGGCGGGGCCGACGAGGTCACGCCTCGGCTCGTCGACGCGCTCGTCGCGCGCGAGCCGAAGCTAAAGATCGCCGGCTGCGAAGCCCCTCCCTTTCGGCCGCTTAGCGCCGCAGAAGACGCCGCCATGGTGGAGCGCATCGAGCAGAGCGGCGCGGGGCTCGTGTTCGTTGGCCTGGGCTGCCCCAAGCAAGACCATTTCGCGTTCGACCATCGCGACCGCATTCGAGCCGTGCAGGTTTGCGTGGGCGCCGCTTTCGATTTTCACGCCGGCGTGAAACGGATGGCGCCCCCCTGGATGCAGGAGCGCGGGCTGGAGTGGCTGTTCCGGCTGGGGCAAGAGCCGCGGCGCTTGGCTGGCCGGTATCTGACCACCAACACGCTGTTTCTCGCCAAGCTGGGCGTGCAAGCGATCAGCCGCCGCTCCGCGGAGGCGCGCAACACCGCGGAGCCTCCCCCCGTCTAGCGATGCAGCGGTTGGTGAGAAGCCCTTGATTCGTCCACTTCCCGCAGCGCCTCGAGCCACGCGCGGTAGGGGGCGCTTCGATTTCGACTGCGATGCCCGCGGCCGTTGTGGCCACCAGTAAGAAGAATACGAGTCGCAGGCTCTCGGCCATGGGCTGCCTCTCCGGGGCGGCTCTCGGAATGCTTCTGCCGAACGCAAACTTTGTGCCGCTGAAG
>JAXMBI010000039.1:0-49197 GCA_046349955.1 Pirellulales bacterium
TGAAGGAGTTCGTGAGATGTCGTGCCACGTGAAGGGCAAGGCTTGGCGATGGGGCTTGGCGGCGGCGGCCGGAATCGCATGCTTGGGAGCGCCCGCGCGATCCCTGGGGGCCGAAACGCCGGCGTTCGAGCAAGTGCGCGAGATTCGGCCTGCTGGCGACGATTCTCACTTGAAGCTCACCAGCTTCTGCGTGACGCCTGAAGGCAAAATCCTGGCGATCGTGAGCAGCGCGGGCGCCGACGGCCACGAAAGTCCCGGCGGGCTCGTGTCGGGCGTGGTCTCGCTGTTCCAGGGGGGCGGGAAGCCGGCTGAACCCAAAACCGAAGTGCGCGTGCTCGACGCCGAGGGCAAGGTCCTCGAAAGCTGGCCGCTCGATTTCGCAGCCCATGCGATCAACGTCAGCCCGCGCGGCGAGATCGTAGTCGGCGGCGACGGCGTGCTCGCCCGCTACGACGCCCACGGCAAGCAGCTTGCCCGCGGCGAAGCGCCCCACGTGGTCGCCAATCGCACCAACGCCGGCGCGCTCGAGCAGCAAGCCCGCGACATCGTGGAATCGCAGGCGACCTCGCTCAAGGAGGCGCTGGCCGATTTCGAGCGGCAAAAGGCCGAGCTCGAGGCCAAGCCGCAAGAAGAACTCAACGACGAAGAAAAGGAAGTGCTCGCCTCGATCGACGGCACGATCGCGGCATACAAGCAGGCGGTCGAGCATCAGCAGACGCCGAACGACGCTCAGGTCAAGCAGCAGATCGAGCAGATGGTGCAGTACTTGGGCACGCAGCAGAAGAAGGTGAACGCCATCGCTGCCAGCGACACGAACGTCTACGTCACCTGCGTGGCGACCAAAGGCTACGGCTACGACGTCTGGCGGACCGACCTCGAATTCGGCAGCCCGGAGAAGATCGTGTCGGGGCTGCGCGGCTGCTGCGGCCAGATGGACGTGCAATGCTGCGACAACGAACTGATCGTGGCCGAGAATGCCCGGCACCGCGTGGTGAAGTTCGGCATCGACGGCGCGGAGCACAAGTCTTGGGGCAAGCGCAGCCGCGACGGCGAAGGCGAAACCTTCGGCGGCTGCTGCAATCCCATGAACACGCGGCTCGTGGGCGACAAGCTGTACGTCGCCGAGTCCGACGGCCAGATCAAGCTCTTCTCGCCCGAAGGCGAGTTTCAGGCGGTGCTGGGCAAGGCCAACGTCGATCCGGGCTGCAAGAGCTCGATCGTCGACGCCTCGGCCGATGGCAACCGCCTCTACTACTTCAACGTCAACAACTCCGGGATCTGCGTGCTCGAGCGGGCCAAGCAATAGGCGGCCTCAGGCACAGCAAACAACCCCAAGGACTCCTGGGAAGGAAGAGTGAAGCATGTTGACTCGATGCATTGGTCTGGGCGTGTTGGCGGCGGCGCTGGTGAGTTTGCTCCCCGGCGAACTGCGGGCGGCCGAAGCGAAAGCGGCCGCAGACTCGGCGGCGCTCGTGATGGTGGTGATGGACCCGTTGGCCAAGCCGCTCTCGTGCCCTTGTGTGCAAGGGTATGCCCAGCGGGACTACGACCAACTGGCGGAGAAGCTGGCCAAGGCGCTGGGGCGGCCGGTTTCGGTGGTCTACAACGAATCGTTGCACAAGGCGCTCGAGACCGACGCGAAGGGGCGAGCCGACATCGTGATCGGCAAGCACTCGGTGGTGAAGTTCGACGCCGAACGGACCGAGCACAAGCTCGAACCGGTGGCGAGCCTGACGAACAAGGCGGGCGGCAGCCAGATGACCGGCTTGATCCTGGTTCCCAAGGATGACCCGGCACAAACGATGGCCGATCTCAAGGGCTACCGCATCATCTTCGGCCCCGAGGAGTGCGACGAGAAGTACGCCGCCGCCATGGCCCTGCTCGAAGAGCACGGCGTGGCGCGGCCCGACAAGCTCGAGACTTCGCCGGCTTGCAGCGACGGGGCCTGCCTGATTCTGGAGGAAGCCAAGGAGGGGCGCCGCGGCGCGGCCGTGATTTCGAGCTACGCGCAGCCGCTACTCGAAGGTTGCGGCACCGTGGAAAAGGGAGCGCTGCGCATCGTGGGGGAAACGGCGCCGGTCCCCTTCATCGAGGCCTTCGTGAGCGAGGAGTTGCCCGGCGAGTTGCGCAGCGAGATCAAGTCGGCGCTGCTCAAGTCGACGATCGATCCGCTGCTGCGGCGCGCCTTGGAAACGAAGGCCGGCTTTGTAGCCCTGGAAGACGAAGCCTTGGCGGCTAAAAAAAAGTAGCCGCGCCGGCGGCTTGGCCAGGTTGGCGGGGGCCAGGGCGCGACGGGATCGCGCCCTGGCTGCCGCAAGCGCTTCCCCCCGAGCCGGTCGTGGTGTGGCGTAAGCCGCTGTCGGGGCGGTCGCTGGCCGGGCTAGCCGCGACCGAGCAGTACCTGCTCGTCGCCGACCGCGATCCGCTCGACTCGCAAGACATCTTTCGCTGCCTGCGCACAAGCGATGGCGAAGAAGTTTGGACTTTGCGCTACGGCGCGCGCGGCAATCTCGACTACGGGAACGCCCCCCGTGCCACGCCGCTCATCGCCGGCGACCTCGCGTATCTGTACGGGGCCTTTGGCGTCTTGCACTGTGTGAAGCTGGCGACCGGCGAAACGGTTTGGAAGAAGGATCTGCTCCGCGAGTTCGGCGGCCGTGACGCGGCGAACCACTGGGGCGCCGCGGCGTCGCCCCTCGTGGCCGATGGCAAGCTGATCTGCAATCCGGGAGGACCCGCGGCCAGCGTGGTGGCGCTCGACCCCAAGACCGGCGACGTCGTCTGGAAGACCCCCGGCGAAAGAGCCGCATTTGCCTCGTTCATCGTCGGCGAATTGGGGGGGCGACGCCAACTCGTAGGCTACGAGAAAACGGCCCTCTGCGGCTACGATCTGGCGACCGGCGCCCGACTCTGGCGTCTCGTGCCCAAACGCCCCAACGACTTCAACGTGCCGACGCCGCTCGTCGTCCTCGGCAAGCTGCTGGTGACGACCGAGAACAACGGCACCCGGCTCTACGAGTTCGATCGCGAGGGGCGGATCGTGGCCACGCCCGTCGCCACGAACGACGACCTGGCGCCCGACACGCACACGCCGGTCGCGCTGGGCGCGCGGGTGTTTGGCGTGTGGGCCGGGCTGCACTGCCTCGACGCGCAGCGCGGACTCGAGACCGTGTGGTCGTCGCAGGACCCGGCGTACGACGACTACGCCGTGATTCTGGCGGCAGGCGATCGGCTGCTGGTGGTGAGCAAGTTCGGCGAGTTGCTGCTCGTCGACGCTGCGGCCGACCAGTATCGCCTGGTGTCACGGCTCGCGGTCTTCATGAACGACCCGGGCGTCTATGCCCACCCGGCGATCCTGGGCACGCGGTTGTTTCTGCGGGGGAGCGAAGAGGTGCTGTGCCTGGAGCTTGCGCCGCAGGCGAGGTGACCAAGTCTAGCAGGAGCCTTGTCTCTGCTGCCGCAGTTACATATGCTTGTGCATATATGAAGAAGTCCTTGCCCGCCGACGCTCTCTTTCGCGCCTGTGCCGACCGGACGCGGCTGCGCCTGCTGAATCTGCTGATTCCGGGGGAGCGGTGCGTTTGCGACCTGGTCGACGCCGTTCAGCTCTCGCAGCCCAAGGTCTCTCGGCATTTGGCCTACCTGCGCCGCGCGGGCCTGGTGGAGTCGCGGAAGGAGGGGCTGTGGAGCTACTACTGCCTCGCCCGGCCGGGGACGCGTTTTCACGCCAAGCTGCTCGAATGCCTGCAGTGCTGCTTTACCGAGACGCTCGAGTGGGCTCGCGACGCCCGGCGGCTAGCGCAGTGCGGCGGCCGAGAGTGCTGCTAGGTTCTCTCCGTGCTCAATACATACGCATAAGCGAATACAGGAGCCCAGCACGTGAACAGCGGCAAGCCCGGAGTGTTGTTTCTTTGCACGGGGAACTCCGCCCGCAGTCAGATGGCCGAGGGGCTGCTGCGGGCGCATGGCGGCGATCTGTTCGAGGCCTACAGCGCCGGCACGGAGCCCAAGGGGCTCAACCCTCTGGCGGTGCAAGCGCTGGCGGAGCGCGGCATCGACATCCGCGCGCAGCGTTCGAAGCACGTGAGCGAGTTCCTGGGCAAGCTCGCCGTGCAGCATGTCATCATCGTCTGCGGCGACGCCGACCGCCGCTGCCCTAGCGTCTGGCCGGGTGTCCTGCGCCGCGAGTTCTGGCCGTTCGAAGATCCGGCGGCCGCGACCGGCAGCGAAGTGGAACGCCTCGAAAAGTTTCGCCAGGTCCGCGACCAGATCGAAGCGCGGCTGCTTCCTTGGCTGGAGGAGCACCGGGCGCTGACCAACAAGTCCAACAATTAGTAAGGAGAGAGCGGAATGTCCCTCGAGAAGATCGTGCAACAAAAGTACGGCCAGGCGGCGCAGGCAGGGTTGTCGAGTGAACGCGCCGACGTGCGCTCCGTCGCCGAGGCCTTTGGCTATTCCTCTAGGGAACTCAGTTCGATTCCGGCCGAGGCGAATTTGGGGCTGTCGTGCGGCAATCCCTCGGCGTTCGCCAGTCTGCGGCCGGGCGAGGTCGTGGTCGACCTGGGTTCCGGGGGAGGCATCGACGTTTTCTTGGCCGCGCAGAAGGTCGGCCCCACGGGGCGGGCGATTGGCATCGACATGACGCCCGCCATGGTCGACTTGGCCCGGCGCAACGCCGCCAAGCTGGGGGCCGCGGCCGGCGCGGTCGAGTTTCATCTCAGCACGATCGACAACCTGCCGCTCCCCGATGCCTCGGTCGACTGCATCATCAGCAACTGCGTGGTGAACCTGGCGCCCGACAAACCCAAAGTGTTTCGCGAGATGGGGCGTGTGGCCAAGCCGGGCGGCCGTGTCGCCATCAGCGACATTGCCCTCAAGCGGCCGCTGCCGGCCGAAGTTGCGGAAAACCTGCTGGCCTATGTGGGCTGCGTTGCGGGGGCGATCCCCGTGGCCGAGTACGAGGCCGGTTTGGCAGCGGCCGGCTTCACCGCGATCGAGGTGCACGATACGGGCGCCGATCTGAACGCCTACTCGCAAATCGAAGGTCAGGGAGGCTGCTGCTCCCCGAACCCCGCGCCCGGCAGCCTGCCGGTGGTAAGCGGCGGCGGATGCTGTTCGAGCGCTGCCGCCGCGACCAGTGCGGTGCATGCCGATCTCAAGGATCTTCTCTCGCGCTACGACATCAATGAGTACGCCGCCAGCGTGCGCATTCAGGCAGTGCGCGGTCCCGCCACGGTGGAAGCCTAATAGCAGAGTTCCAAAGCGACCCCGGGGGACCGCATGAAAACGAGCCGTCCGAGGCTCACAGGATCGAGCGCTCGGACGGCCCTTGCCAACGTCACTTCAAAGGACAGCTCCCGTCCAGGCCCGGACTACTGCTGGTCCAGGTTGCCCTTGGCCGAGAACTTCTTGATGAACACGCCGGAGAAGACCTGCGCCGGCGGCAGTTCCACCGTGTTGTCGGTGTAACCGACCAGGGGCAGGTTGGCAGGGGTGACCGCGCTCACGTCGAAGCCGGGGTTCAGGTAGCCGTCGCCGTTCTGGTCGACGAAGCTGGCCACGTGGCCGTCGGCGAACAAAATGTTGCAGGCGCCGCCGCGGCCGCTGCCGTGGCTGGGAGCGAAATCGCGATAGTCCTGCACGTGGTCGAGCGGCTCCTTTTGCACCGCGCCTTGCGGCGGCTGCTCGTCGAGGAAGATGTTGACCGGCGGGCTGCCGCTCGTGTCGACGACGCTCACATTGCCAGCGTCGGTCGAACCCCAGGCCACCAGCTTGTTCGTGCCAGCCACGCGCAGGCACGGGCCGTCGGAGAACGACTCGACCAGGCGGTCGCCGGAGGCGGCATAGCCGGGGATCGAAACCTTGAGGAAGGCTTCCTTCTGATCGCCGACGTTCGCGTCTCCCATGATCGGGATTCGCGAGCTGCTGATGCCGCCCGCGTCGACGACGCTCTGCGAGAGGGGGCCGAGCGTGCCCCCCAGACCCTTGATGGCGTTTCGCTTGAGTCCGTTGGGGTCGTCGTTGGGGTAGAAGATCTTGATCACGCCGGCGGTCGCCTGATCGGTGGCCAGCTTGGGTCCGGTGCGCGACATGAACCAGGTGGTCATGTAATTCGTGCCGTAGCCCTTTTCGAGAAAGTGCTTGGCGAGCAGGTTGGCCTTGGCGACCGGATCGGTTTCGGCGTTGATCAGCCGGCAGGCGCCGACGTTGACGCGGCCCGCGTCGGCGGCCGGCAAGCCATCCTTGGGCGAAATCGTGGTCACGCCGAGATAGTCGTTGAACTTCTCGCACATCTTCGAGTTGTTCGAGGGGCAGAGCAACTCCTGCGGCTTGGCGGCGCCGGTGTTCACCAGATCGGCCACCCAGCCGTAGGTGTCGATGCAGCCGTCGCGGCCGCCGTCGAAGGCGCCGGTGGAGAACCGCCGCTCCGGATCGCGCTCGGCGAACGTGGCGAAGCCGATGAAGAATTGCCGCATGTTGCTCTTGCACTGCGCCTGACGGGCAGCTTCTCGGGCGGCGGCCAAGGCGGGCAGCAGCAAGGCGATCAAAATGCCAATGATGGTGATCACCACCAGCATCTCGACCAAAGTGAACGCGTGTCGTTGGTGCTTTCGTAGCATCAGTCGAACTCTCTCACAGAACTTGTTTGGGGACCGGCGACACGCGCGCGAATCCGGCGCGGCGCAACGAACTCTTCCTTCCCGTACGGCTGAGCATGCTGCCAGACGGGCATGAGCCCTTCGTGTCGAGACTGTGAGAAATCGGTGAGTTTTGCTTGGCACGAGCAGACGCCAACGCGGCGACGGCAAATTAGCAAATCCGCGCAGCTTTGCGCTAGTGCGCGGCTTCGGCGAGAGAGCCAAGAAGAATCGAAGCGGAGCTCGGCGTTCAAATAGATTCCGCACAATTACCTCACGCGCAGCTCATCTACGGTCGCTAGAACCAACCGTGTCGAAATCGCAATCTTTCGCGGTCGGACCGCAGCAGGAGCCAATGGCGCATTTCAGGATCGGCCCTCGTCGAGCGCGCGGGTTTACGTTAGTCGAGTTGTTGGTCGTCATCACCGTCATTGGGCTGCTCGTGGCCCTTTTGATCCCCGCGGTCGGGGCCGCGCGGGAAAGCGCGCGCAACAGCGCCTGCATGAGCAACCTGCGGCAGTTCGGCATTGGGCTCACCCAATATGCCGACAAGTACGGGCACTTCTGTTCCGGGGCCATGGACTGGCGGCGCGACGGCTGCGTCACGGAGGTCGGCTGGGTCGCCGACCTGGTGAACCTGGGAATCGTGCCTGGCCAAATGCTTTGCCCTTCGAACGAGCACCAACTCAGCGAGACTTACAACGATTTGCTGGGCATGGACTCGGCGGCCGGAGACGCCTGCGTGGAACGGTTGGGCAAATCAGCCGGCAAGCTGCCCGACGGCACGGAGAAGCCGGCCCCCTGCCGCACGATCGCCGCGGCGGCGACCGGCAGCGACGCTCGCCGTGCGGCGATCGAAAAGATGGTGCTCGAGCCGGGTTACAACACCAACTACACGGCAAGTTGGTACTTGGTCCGCTCGAAACCGAATCTCGACGCGAGCGGCAACCTCAAGGCTCCCTCGGGCTGCCCCGCGGCCCTCTCCTCGCGCTCGTCGTCGGGCGGGCCGCTGCATCGTGCCCGCGCCGAAACAAGCGAGGCGCCGGCCAGCAACGTGCCGCTGATCGCCGATGGCGCCACCGCCGCCGGCGGCACGCTTCAGCTTTCCCATCAACTCGGCTCGCACGCAGCGGGCGCCAACCTGGTGAGCTCGTTCACGAGCGGCCCCGTGTCGAATGAGACGATGGGCCCGCCGACCTTCGCCAGCGGCACGAGCTATAACGGGGCCGCGGGTTGGTGGGCCGGCTGGACCAAGAAAACGTTGCAGGACTACCGCAAGTTTGGCCCGGTTCACGGCCGCGGCCAGGGAAGCTGCAACATTTTGTTCGCCGACGGCCACGTCGGCAGCTTCATCGACGACAACGGCGACGGCTTTCTCAATAACGGCTTCGACCCCAGCAAGTACACCGGCAGCGGCCAGATCGGCTTCACCGACGCCAACGTCGAACTGCCGTCGGCCGAGGTGTACAGTGCCTGGTCGCTGAACACAGGCTCCAAGCGGTAGCCTTGGTTGCACCAGGACGTGCCGGCGCGCCGTCTGAAAAAGGTGCGAGCCGGCGTCGCCGCAGGGTCAACTGGGGCGACGGCCGGCTCACGTACCGCTTCTTCTCTACTCTACTACGTCGGACAGACTACTTACGGCGGCGGAGCACCTGCACGCCGAGGCCCACCAGGCCCAGGCCAGCCAAGACCAGCGTGCTCGGCTCCGGCACCTTCGGGGCCACGATGTCGACGGAAGCGATCGAGCCGTCGATCACCGAACCGCTCGACAGCGTCCAGTCCGGGGCGTCGGTGCGGATGATGATCGGAGTGGCGCTCCAGCCGGGCAGCAAGAAGTTGGACTTCGGATCGATGCCATTGGGGGCGAAAGTCGCGCCGATCACGTTGCCCGCGGGATCACGGTCGATCGAGAACGGGGCAGGCGAGCCGACCGGCGTGGCGTCGTAGCCAACGTCGGTGAGGAAGCCCGAAAAACCGCTGAGGGCCATCCGGCCAATGGCGTCGGTGCTGGTCGCGGCGTTGCCCAGCAGGTAGATGAACGTCAGGCCGCCGTACGGGTTGGTGGCGTCGCCGGAGATGGCAAACGAGGCCAGCAGACCGTCGAAGGTCGGAGTGGCCAGGGGGGAAAATTGCGAAGCCACGATCGTTAGCGAGCCGGCCGGAGCAGGCGCTACGGCGGCCGGGAATTGCACGCCGCCCGCGGTCAGCGGAGCTGCCTGCGCGGTCGACGCTCCGGCCACGAGCGCGGCCAGGAGCAGCGGGAGGAACAAAGAGGTCTTACGGATCATGGAAATTATCTCGTGTTCGACGGAGTCGTTTGTTGTCTTTTCGCTTCGCCTGCTTCCTGCGGGCACTGGATTTCAGGCTAATTGCCTGGTTCACGCGGGCTATGCCGTTGCCCCCTCAACAGACGAAATTTGTCGGGAATTCCGGCGAGTTTGGCGGATGTGCCGGTTGCGACCGACGCGGCGGCTGGTAGCGGCCCGACCGATCGTGCGGGCAATTGACTTGGCTCCGACGACGTGTCTCGCTGAGTTGGCCGCTCCGAGCCGGCGGCGGCCCGGCCGCTTGTTCGCTGCGAGTCGGCCGGTCTATCATGGGGCCTGCCCCAGGCTGCGGAACCGAGAACGCGCGAACGACTTGCCGACAGACCTACCGCGTCGGACAAGGGCGACTGACTTCCGAAGACAGAGGGTTCTGCGATGAGCGATGCGCGATCGGCCGGTTCTCTCTCGCGCCGCAGCGCACTTTCGGTAGGTGGCGCGGCGCTGCTGACGGCCGCCAGTTGGCGGCGCGTGCTCGGCGCCAACGACCGGATCGGCGTAGGCCTGATCGGCTACGGGCTGATCGGCAAGCGGCACTTCGAGGACTTTCAAGCGCAGCCCGACGCCCAGATCGTCGGCGTGGCCGAAACCCATCGCGGCCGGCTCGATGAGGCCGTGGCTGCAACGGGAGGCTCGGCGCGAGGGCACGGCGATTTCCGAAAAATGCTCGAGGACCCGCGGATCGACGTCGTCGTGGTGTCGACTCCCGACCACTGGCACGCCTTGGCGACCCTGCTGGCTTGCGCGGCCGGCAAAGATGTGTACGTCGAGAAGCCCCTCTCGCTGTTCGTCAGCGAAGGGCGCTGGATGATCGACGTCGCCCGCCGCTCCGGCCGCATCGTGCAAGTCGGTACGCAGCAGCGATCAGGGCCGCATTATCAGCGGGCCCGAGAATTGATCCGCGGCGGCGCCCTGGGAAAGATTCACTCGGTGCGGATGTGGGCCTACCGCAACATCATGCCCGGCTATGGTCGGCCGCCCGAGGGACCGCCGCCCGCCGATTTCGATTGGCAACTGTGGCAAGGCCCGGCGCCGGAGCACGCCTACAACGCCAATCGCGGCATCTATCATTTCCGTTGGTTCTGGGACTACTCGGGCGGCCAGATGACCAACCTCGGCGCTCATGCGCTCGACATCGTCGATTGGTTCCTCGAGCCGGGCGCGGCGACGCAGGTGGCGAGTTGCGGCGGACGCTTTGCGCTCGAAGACAATGGCGAAACGCCCGACACGCAGGATGCGATGATCGAATTTCCAGGGCTTTCCGCCGTTTGGTCGCATCGCGAAGCGGCCGGCGTGGCAGTTCGCCCCACCGGGCACGACTTCTTCGGCACGCAAGGCAGCCTGTCGATCAGCCGCACAGGATTCACCCTCACGGCCGATCGCCCCCTACCGCCCGACTGGAGCGTGCCCCAGTTCGGCGGAGCGCATCCCGTGGGGGGACCGGCGACGACCAAGCGCCCCACCGAGGAGCCGATCGTGCTTTCGCGCGTCGTCGAAGAAGACAAGTCTGGCAATGCCCGCGAGCAATTCCGGCTGCACGCCCGCAACTTCCTGGATTGTGTCCGCTCCCGCAGCGAGCCGCTGTCGAGCCTCGAGAGCGCCCACCGGGTGGCCACGGCCGCTCACTTGGCCAATATTTCGCTGCGGCTGGGCCGCTCAATGCGCTGGGACCAAGGCCAAGAGCAAATTGTGGGCGACGCTGAGGCCAACGCTCTGTTGTCGCGGCCGTATCGCAGTCCGTGGGATCGCGAACTTGCTGCCTTAGGAGTATCGACATGATCGGTTCGCTCGATCGCCGCCAGGCACTGGCCCGCATCGGCATGACCGGGGCGGCGCTGGTCGCAGCGCCCCTAGCGGCCGCCGAGCCGACCGCGCTCCCGGGCGGCCTGGGGATCGTCATCCATTCCTACGGGATTCGCCAGAGCAAGCACCCGGCCAGCCATTTCGACGATCCGCTGGCCTTCTTCGTCTACTGCCGGTCGCTGGGCGCACGCGGCGTGCAAACAACTCTCGGTGCTCGGCCGACTGCCGAAGCCGAGCGACTCCGCTCCGCCGCCGCCGACGCCCACATGTATGTGGAGGGCATTGTCTCGCTCCCGCGCGACCGGGACGACGAGACCCGCTTCGAGCGCGAGCTGGCCTCGGCCAAGGACTGCGGCGCAAGCGTGGTTCGCAGCGTGATGCTTTCCGGCCGCCGCTACGAAACCTTCGACTCGGCCGAGCAATTCGCCGAGTTCAAGAAGCGTAGTTGGGAGTCGCTGGTCAGGGCGCGGCCGCTGGTCGAAAAGCACGGCGTGCGACTGGCCCTCGAGAATCACAAGGACTGGCGCGTCGACGAACTGCTCGACATCCTCCGCCGCATCGATTGCCCACTGGTGGGCATTTGCCTCGACACTGGCAACAGCATGGCGCTCTTGGAAGATCCCCACGTCGTGGTGGAGGCCTACGCCCCGCACACCTTCACCACGCACTTCAAAGACATGGCCGTGCGCGAAACGCCCGACGGCTTTCTGCTGGCCGAAGTTCCGCTGGGAACAGGCGTGCTCGATCTGCCGCGCGTGGTGTCGCTGCTGCGAAAGCAGCCGCATCGCCCGAATCTGAACCTGGAGATGATCACGCGCGATCCACTGCGGGTGCCGTGCCTGGAGAAGAAGTACTGGGCCACGTTCGGTGATCTGCCGGGCCAGGACCTTGCCGATATGCTCCGCTTGGTGCGCACGCGTGGGTCGGCGGCCGACTTGCCCACGATCAGCGGCCAGCCGCTCGAGCAGCAGCTTGCCCGCGAGGACCAAAACGTCCACACGAGCTTGCAGTTCGCCGCCGAACGGCTAGGGTAAACGGCTTCGCCAGCCTTTTTACCGGGAGTGACACGACGAAAGAGTTCTCGCAAAGGCGCGAAGCTCGCAAAGCACGAACAGGCTTGGCGGCCTTTGCGCCTTGGCGAGAAATGCATTGCATTCTTGTGCTTAGAGGTTGGTTGTTCTCACTTGGGAGTGCGCATGCTGCCGGGCATCAAGCAATTCGATTTGACGGGAAAGGCCGCCATCGTCACGGGCGGCTCGAAGGGGCTCGGGCTGGCCATGGCCGCCGGGTTGGCCTCCGCCGGGGCCGACGTTCTGATCACCAGCCGGCATGCCGACGAAGCGCAGGCCGCCGCGGACGAGATTGCCCGCGATTTCGGCCGCCGAGCGATCGGCATGGCGGCCGATGTGACCTCCCCGGCCGACAACGACGCGATGGTCGCGCGGGCATTGGCCGAGTTCAGCCGCGTCGACATCTTGCTGGCCAACGCCGGCATCAACATTCGCGGCCCCATCGACGAGCTGTCGCTCGACCAGTTCGAGCAAGTGATGGACACCAACGTCCGCGGGGTCTGGCTGGCGGCGAAATCGGTCGTGCCGTCCATGAAGAAGGCCGGCGGCGGCCGGATCATTCTGATGGCCAGCACGCTCGGAGTCGTCGGCCTGGCGAACCGCACGCCCTATGCGGCCAGCAAGGGGGCGGTGGTGCAGCTCACCCGCGCACTCGGGCTGGAACTGGCCCCCTTCGGCATCACGTGCAACGCGATCGCTCCGGGGCCGTTCCTCACGCCGATGAACGTGCCGATCAAGGACCAACCGGACACGAAGAAGTTCATCGTGGGAGCGGTGGCGCTCGAGCGCTGGGGGGAGATGCAAGAGATCCAAGGGGCGGCGATCTTCCTGGCGAGCCCCGCGGCCAGCTACGTCACGGGCAGCCTACTGTTCGTCGACGGTGGCTGGACGGCACGGTGAGGCCGTGTTGGTAGGGTGGGGCGAGGCTTGGCGAGCCCCACCTTCAGCCGCGTGGGGCTCGCCAAGCCTCGCCCCACCCTACGAGACGAACGAGACTTCGAGAGGCCTGGTAGAATAGAGACAGCAATCCGGTTCCCAGGTCTCGAACGATGAGCGCATCGCCGCCCACTTTTCTTTCCGCCCAAGACCTGTTCACTCGCCCCGAGGATGGGTTGCGCCACGAGCTCGTTCGCGGAGAACTGCGCTCCATGACTCCAGCCGGCTCGGAACACGGCGCTCTCGGCGCCCAACTGCTGTTGCGGCTCGGGCGAGTCGTCGAAGACCAGCGACTCGGCCGCCTGTTCAACGCCGACACCGGCTTCGTGATCGCCCGCAACCCCGACACGGTGCGTTCGCCCGACGTCGCCTTCGTCGCCCAGGCGCGGGTCATCGAGCCGCTCCCCGAAGGCTTCTATCCCGGGCCCCCCGACCTCGCCGTCGAGATCGTGTCTCCCAGCGATCGCAGCGCCGACGTCGAGGAAAAGGTGCAAGATTGGCTGCTGGCGGGGTGCCGCGAGGTCTGGGTGGTGCGTCCGCGCTTGCGGCAAGTCTCGATCTATCGCCAAAGCAGTACGCAGATTCTCGAGGCGGCCGAAACGGTGACGTCGGACCTGTTGCCGGGCTTCTCCTGCAGCGTCGCGGAGTTGATCCGGCGGTAGAGGGCGCGGTCGCAATACGAGGACGAACGTGGATTCGGCCAAGCAAAGCCCGAAGACGCCGGCGCCGTACGATCAGGTCGCCCAGGCTATTGCGGAGGCGGGCTACTTCACAGTCTTTCGTCCAGCCTGCGGCCTGCCCGAAAATCTCGCCTGCGCGGCGCATCGCGCCCCCAGTGGCGGCCTGGGCGGTAAGACCTTTTGGATACTCCATCTCGACAGTCAGTGGTATCTGAGCAGTTGGGGCGAGAGATATTGGAAGTTTCCGTGCGCGGAAACGGTAGCGGAATCGGCCATCGCGTGCCTGGCTTCTTCAGGGCCGCAGCTTTCGATTCCGGATGACGTCGTCGCGCGCTGCCGCCTTACGCCGGTTACCGAAGAAGAACTGGATGAGGTGTTGGTCGAGAGTTGGATTCCCGCAGCCCTGCGCTTGGTTCTGCAGGCAGTTCAGGCCCACGTCGGCGAGAAGCAAGACTCGACATCGCTATCAGAAGCCCTCGCGTGGGCGGAGGCGAACCTACCTGATCGCCAATGGCGGGAAGGCCTGTTCGCGGCGGCGATTCGCCACGTTCCCAAGGGCTACTCCATTCGACTTGACGAAGCCGCAGAGGGGTGGGTTGCGGAAGCCGTGAGCGACCAAGATGAGCGAGTGTTTCGCATCGGTCCGGGCGGCGCCATCTCCATCGAGCGGGGTCGACCATGAGTCCGATGCGCGGGGCGGACGCTCAACCAGCTTCCGCCCTTCGCCGGCGCGGGCGTTTTTGGCGGGTGAACTGAGTTGCGGCGAACGAAAAAAGTCTGGCGGCCCTCACCCTGCCCTCTCCCACAGGCAGAAGGTTCATCAAACGGGAGAAAAGGGGCTCTAGTGCCCCTCTTGATCCACCAAATACCGTTCCGCATCGAGCGCCGCCATGCAGCCGGTGCCGGCTGAGGTGATCGCCTGCCGGTAATAGTCGTCGGTCACGTCGCCGGCGGCAAACACGCCGGGCACGCTCGTGTTGGTGCGGAAGGGGACCGTGAGCTTGATGTAGCCCTTGCCCGTAAGCTCGAGTTGCCCCTTGAGGAAGGCGGTGTTGGGCGTGTGGCCAATGGCCAGGAAGACGCCGGTCGCTTCGCGCTCGTGGGCCGATCCGTCGAGCGTGCTCTTGAGCCGCACGCCGGTCACCCCTTGCTGGTCGTTGCCGAGCACTTCCTCGAGCCCATGGTTCCACACCAGCTCGATCTTGGGGTTGGTGAGCGCGCGCTGGGCCATGATCTTCGATGCCCGCAGCTCGTCGCGCCGATGCACCAGATAGACGCGGCTGGCGAACTTGCTCAGGTAGCTGGCTTCTTCCACGGCCGAGTCGCCGCCGCCGACCACCGCCAGCGGCTTGTTGCGGAACCGCGGCAGCGCGCCATCGCACACGGCGCACGCGCTCACGCCCCGGTTCTTGTAGGCGTCTTCCGACGGCAGCCCCAAGTAGTTCGCCTTGGCGCCCGTAGCTACGATCACGGTGTGGGCCTCAGTCGTTTGGCCGGAGCTGGCCGTCAGCTTGAAGGGGCGGCGAGTAAAGTCGACCTGCACGACGTCGTCGGTGACGATGCGAGTTCCAAAGTTCGACGCCTGCTGTCGCATCAGCTCCATCAGCTCGGGGCCGCTGACGCCGTGCTTGCTGTGCGGAGGCATGAGCTGGCGCCGCGCCGGAGCGATCGCCTTGTCCAAGAAGGCCTCGAGATCGCCTGCCGGAAAGCCGGCGTAGTTCTCGACCTCGGTCGTCAGGGCCAATTGCCCGAGCGGAAGCGTGCCCGCCAGCCGATTCTCCTCGGTGATCGCCCCCTCAAAGACCAGCGGCTGCAGCTCGGCGCGGGCGGCGTAGATGGCGGCCGACCAGCCGGCCGGTCCGCTGCCAATGATGACGACTTGTTCGGCCACGGGGGACGTGCGCTTTCTCGGGCAAAGGGTGTAACGGGCGCTCCTAGTTCTACGCTCTCGGCTCTAGAGGGGGTCCCAGACCCCAGGCGTAGGCCGACATTATAGGGACAAAGTCCAGCCGGTCCACCGACTGAACTTGTTGCCGCGCATCGAGCTAGCTAAGGTGAAAGCCCTTCCGGCCCAGCATCGACCTTGCCCCCCTCTCGCGCCGCCGTCGCCTTCACGGGATCTCGCTTCGTACGACTATTCGGAGTTACCAGTCCATGGGCCGCCGACAGTACTTCGCCACCAAAAGCCTCGACGTCTTGCTCGAGGAGATGGCGGGCGAGCACCGCCTGAAGCGCGTGCTTGGCCCCGTTTCTCTCTCGGCTCTCGGCATTGGCGCCACGATCGGCACGGGCATCTTCGTGCTCGTCGGCCAAGTGGCCAGCCAAACGACGGGCCCCTCGCTGATGCTTTCGTTCGTCGTGGCCGGCATCGCCTGCGTGTTCGCGGGGCTGTGCTACGCGGAATTTGCCTCGATGGCCCCGGTGGCCGGTTCGGCCTACACCTACGGCTACGCCACGCTCGGCGAGCTGTTGGCCTGGATCATTGGTTGGGACCTGGTGCTCGAATACGCTGTCGCGGCGGCGGCCGTGGCGCACGGCTGGTCGAAGTACTTTCAGGATCTCATCGACTTTGCGGACCTCAAGGTTCCAGCGGTCTTTAGAGACGCCCCCTTCTCGTACAACGGGCACACCGGCGAGTTCCATATCACGGGCAGTTGGCTCGATCTGCCGGCCGTGGTGATCGCCGCCATCTGCACGATCGTGCTCGTGGTCGGCATCAAGGAGAGCACGCGGTTCAACGCGCTCATGGTGATCGTCAAGGTGTCCGTGGTGTTGTTCGTGATCGCCGTGGGGGCGTTCTATATCAATCCCGCCAACTGGACCCCGTTTGCCCCGTATGGCTTCTCCGGCGTCAGCTTCTTCGGGCATACGGTCTGGGGCGAGGCGATCGACGGCAAACCGGTGGGCATGATCGCCGGAGCGGCCATCATCTTTTTTGCCTACATCGGCTTCGACGCCGTGTCGACCCACTCGGAAGAAGCCAAGAACCCCAGCCGAGACGTGCCGATCGGCATCCTCGCCAGCCTGGTGATCTGCACGGCGCTCTACATCGCGATGGCCGCGGTCGTCACCGGCATGGTGCCCTACCGAGAGATTCAGAAGGAAGCCCCGGTGGCCGCGGCGTTCAACCACGTGGGCTTGGGCTGGGCTCGCCTCTTGGTCGACATCGGCGGCCTGACGGGCATCACCTCGGTGCTGCTGGTTACGATGCTCAGCCAACCCCGCGTGCTCTTGGCCATGGCCCGCGACGGCCTGTTGCCGCCGAGCTTCTTTGGCGCCGTTCATGACCGCTTTCAAACGCCCTGGAAGTCGACGATTCTCACCGGGTTCGTGGTGGCCGCGCTGGGTTCGCTCCTGCCGCTCGACATCTTGGCCGACCTGGTGAGCATCGGCACGCTGATGGCCTTCGTCATCGTGTGCGCCGCGGTGCTCGTGATGCGGAAGACCAACCCCGACGCGCCCCGCCCGTTCCGCGTTCCCTTCTCGCCGATCGTGCCGCTCTTGGGCATGGGCTTCTGCCTAATGCTCATGTTCTCGCTGCCGCCGGCCAACTGGTATCGGCTGGCGGGCTGGCTAGCCGCCGGGTTCGTCATCTACTTCAGCTACGGCCAGTTCCACAGCCACCTCGGCAAGCAACTTGTCCACGAAATCCAGGCCCACGGCGTCTCTCCCGCCGGCGTGCCGATCACCGACATCGACCGGGCCAACAACCCCTAAGGCGAGCGGCCGGCGTCAGCCGGCTGACAGGTTGCCTAACTACCGCGAAACTTGCCCGTTTCGCGACAAAGTGCGATACTCGATGCGGCGCAAGGGCTTGCGGCGGCAGCGCGCGCACGGGCGACGGTTGCACCGTATACTCTTGGATCAACCGGCGCGGGCCGCCCAACCTCAAGACACGTTTGGGCTTCAGGCTTTGTTGAGCCGGCTGACTCCGTCGGTGCGCCCCTTGGGCAAATCTGCATTTCTCTCGGACGAACTCGATGGCTATTGCCGACCAAACGACCACGCGTGAGCTGCTCGATCAACTCTTGGCCGAACGGATTCTGGTCATCGACGGGGCGATGGGCACGATGGTCCATGCCCTCAAGCTCACCGAAGAGGACGTGCGCGGTCCGCGGTTCGCCAAGCATCCGAAGGATCTGAAGAACTTCATCGACGTGCTGGTGCTCACCCAGCCCGAGGCTATCGAGAACATCCACCGGCAATACCTCGAGGCCGGCGCCGACATCATCGAGACCAACACCTTTGGCGCGACACGAATCGCCCTGGCCGACTTCGAGATGCAGGAGTATTGCCGGGAGCTGAACCTGGCCGCCTGCCAGGTGGCCCGCCGCGCGGTCGACGCGATGAACGCCAAGACGCCCGAGCGGCCGCGGTTCGTCGCCGGCTCGATCGGCCCCACGACCAAGCAGCTCTCGATCACCGGCAACGTGGAAGACGCCGCGCACCGCGAGTTCGGCTTCGATGACTTTGTGGACAACTTTTACGAACAAGTGGCCGCGCTCGTGGAAGGGGGCGTCGATCTGCTGCTCACCGAAACGAACATCGACACGCTGGTGCTCAAGGCGTGTCTGTTCGCAATCGAAAAATACTTCGACGACACCGGCGTGCGCGTGCCGGTGATGGCGTCCTTCACCATCTTCGAGAGCGGCCGTACTCTTTCCGCCCAAACGGTCGAGGCCTGCTGGAACTCGATCTCACATGCCGATCTGTTCAGCGTCGGCATCAACTGCTCGCTCGGCCCCACGCAGTTGCGGCCGTACCTTGAAGAGCTCTCGCGGATCTCGCCGATTTGGGTGAGCTGCTATCCCAACGCCGGCCTGCCGAACGAAATGGGCGGCTTCGACGAAACGCCGAGGCAGATGGCCGGCACGCTCAGCGAGTTTGCTGAGAACGGTTGGCTGAACATCGTCGGTGGGTGCTGCGGCACCACGCCGGCGCACATTCGCGCGATCGCCGAGGCCGTGGCCGGCAAGACGCCGCGCCGCCGCAGCCGCCCCGAGCCGTTCACGCGTCTCTCTGGCCTCGAGCCGCTCGTGCTGCGGCCCGAAAGCAACTTCACGATGATCGGCGAGCGGACCAACGTCACCGGCAGCAAGAAGTTCGCCCGCCTGATCCTCAACGGTGATTTCGAGGCCGGTTTGGCCGTCGCCCGCGAGCAGGTCGAAGGGGGCGCGAACATTCTCGACGTGAACATGGACGAGGCCATGCTCGACGGCGAGGCCGCCATGACGCGGTTTCTCAACTTGCTCTCCACCGAGAGCGACATCTGCCGCGTGCCGATCATGGTCGACAGCTCGAAGTGGTCGATCCTCGAGGCAGGCTTGAAGTGTGTGCAGGGGAAGCCGATCGTCAACTCGATCAGCATGAAGGAAGGCGAGGAGCAGTTCCTGCACCATGCCCGGCTCGTGCGTCGCTACGGCGCCGCCGTGGTGGTCATGGCCTTCGACGAACAAGGGCAGGCGGTCACCGTTGAAGACAAGGTGCGCATCTGCCAGCGGGCCTATAAGCTGCTCACCGAAGAGGTGGGCTTCCCGCCACAAGACATCATCTTCGATCCGAATATCCTCACGGTCGCCACCGGCATCGAAGAGCACAACGACTACGCGATCAATTTCATCGAGGCCACGCGGCAGATCAAGCAGGTCTGCCCCCTGGCCAAGATCTCAGGCGGCATCAGCAACATCTCGTTCTCCTTCCGCGGAAACGACGTGGTTCGCGAGGCCATGCACTCGGCCTTCCTCTACCACGCGATCAGGGCGGGCCTCGACATGGGCATCGTCAACGCCGGGCAGCTGGCGGTCTACGAGGAAATCGAGCCTGAGCTGCGCGAAAAGGTGGAGGACGTACTGCTCAACCGCCGCCCCGACGCCACGGAGCGGCTGATCGAGCTGGCCGAACGGGTGAAGAACCAAGGCAAGGTCAGCACCGGCAACGAGCTGGCTTGGCGTTCAGAACCAGTCGAAGCGCGGCTGTCGCACGCGCTCGTGAAGGGGCTGGTCGACTTCATCGAAGTTGACGCCGAAGAAGCGCGCCAAAACAAGGCGGCCTATCCGACCTGCCTGTCGATCATCGAAGGCCCGCTCATGGCCGGCATGTCGATCGTCGGCGACTTGTTCGGCGCCGGCAAGATGTTTCTGCCGCAGGTGGTGAAGAGCGCCCGCGTAATGAAGAAGGCCGTGGCCTATCTGCTCCCTTTCATGGAGGAGGAGAAGAAGGCCGCCGGCGCGAGCGACGCTCCGCGCGGCAAAGTACTGTTGGCCACCGTGAAGGGAGACGTTCACGACATCGGTAAGAACATCGTGGGCGTCGTGCTGGGCTGCAACAACTACCAGGTCATCGACCTGGGCGTGATGGTGCCGACCGAGAAGATCCTGGAGACGGCCGTCAGGGAAGGGGTCGACGTGATTGGCCTCAGCGGCCTGATCACGCCGAGCCTCGACGAGATGGTTCACGTGGCCAAGGAAATGCAGCGCACCGGCAGCACGACGCCGCTCTTGATCGGCGGCGCAACGACGAGCGCCAAGCACACGGCCGTGAAGATCGCCCCGCAGTTCGAAAAATCGGTGGTCCACGTGCTCGACGCCTCGCGGGCAGCCACCGTCGTCGAACGGCTGCTCAGCAAGGACGGCAAGGAAGCCTTCGACCAAGAGAACCGCGTTCTGCAGCAGCAACTCGTCGAGTCGTACAAGATGCGGCAGCAGGTGAAGCTGGTTCCGTATGCCGAGGCGGTGGCGAATCGCTTCCAGACCGATTGGGCCAAGGTGCGGATCGACCGCCCGGCGTTCACCGGGCTGCGCGTGCTCGAAGACGTGCCGCTCGCGGAGCTCGTGCCCTACATCGACTGGACCCCTTTCTTCCAAACCTGGGAGCTCAAGGGCAAGTACCCGAAGATTTTCGAGTCGCCCGAGGTGGGGCAGGTCGCGAAGGAATTGTTTGCCGACGCCCAGAAGCTGCTCGCTCGGCTGGTGGAGAAGGGCGAGCTGAAGGCCCGCGGCGTGTACGGCTTCTGGCCGGCCGCCAGCGACGGTGACGACATCGTGCTCTTCACCGACGACACGCGGACCACCGAGCTCACCCGGCTGCACACGCTGCGGCAGCAGTGGGAACGCGTGGGGCAGCGGACCTTCTATGCCTTGGCCGACTTCATCGCTCCGCTCTCGAGCGGGCGGCAAGACTATGTGGGCGGCTTCGCGGTCACGTCGGGGCTCGGCATCGAGAAGCTCGTGGCCGAGTTCGACGCCGACCACGACGACTCGAACTCGATCATGGTCAAGGCGCTGGCCGATCGCTTCGCCGAGGCCTTTGCCGAAATGCTGCATGCCCGAGCGCGGCGCGACTGGGGCTTCGGCGCCGACGAAGGACTGAGCAACGAGGACTTGATCGAAGAAAAGTACCGCGGCATCCGCCCGGCTCCCGGCTACCCTGCCTGCCCCGACCACACCGAGAAGGCGACGCTCTGGCAGATCTTGGACGCCGAGAAGAACACCGGCATCAAGCTGACCGAGAGCTTCGCCATGTGGCCGGCAGCCAGCGTCAGCGGCCTCTACTTTGGTCACCCGCAGGCCCGCTACTTCGCGGTCGATCGCCTGACGCGCGACCAGGTGGAGGATTACGCCCGGCGGAAGAAGATGCCGCTCAAGGAGGTGGAGCGGTGGCTTTCGCCGAATTTGGGGTATGAGACGTAAAGGTAGGGTGGGGCAAGGCTTTGCGAGCCCCACCAAGTACCGCCGCAAATCTTGTTAGAGTTCACTACCCCGGAAACGGCCTCAGCGGCGACTTATCCCCCACCAGCCAGACGTGGCCGTACGGGTCGGTGAAGCCCCCTTGGCGGTGCTTGCCCCAGGGCGCCTCGTAATCCTTGACTTCCCCGCCGACGGCGCCCGCTCCCAACGCCCGTGCCACCACGGCGTCAGGGTTGTCGACGAACAGCTCGATCCTGACCGTCGTCGTGCCGATCGCCTGCGGGCTCGCAAAACAGCCGTCGACCGGTTCGTGCAGGAAGAACGCCGCGCCGTCGATTTGCATGCCGGCCACGGACCCGAGGCTCCAGAGCAAGCGGGCCCCGAGGGCCTGTTCGTACCACTGGACGGCCGCAGGAGTGTTGGGCACGGCCAGCATGAACGAGAGCACCGTCTCGCCAGCGGGTGGGGTCGACGTCATCTGCGTTTCTCCGCTTCAGTCGAAGTCAGCGCGAACCTTCGTCGGCGCGGATTGTACCGGCCGTGCGCGGGAGAAACCAGGAAACGGCCAGACCCACGCTTCCGGGCGCGCCGCTTTCCGCCGTTGGAGATCGGCGTGGATGTCTTCGGCCGCCGGGATCTCACGGTAGTTGAAGGCGCCCGGATCGATGCCGGCAATTTCGGTTCGCCGCCACTGCTCGGCAAAGTGAGGGCGACGGGCGAGGAAAGGCAGCACGCCGATCCACACGGCCGCCGCAACCGCCCCGAGGGCAGCGAGCGTGATCGCCGGGTATCGCTGCATCACGGGCCTCACTTCGTCAGCTCCAGCGCCGCCTCGGGAAAGAGCACGTTGAACGCCAGGTAAGCCATCGCCAGCGTCAGCGCCAGGTTCAAAGTCTGCCCAACGACATAGAGCGCCACCGGCTTGCCGTCGCGCAAGTAAGGCAAGAAGTCCTTCGCCCGGCTCTCCAGGCCGATGCTCACGAAGCCCAGGCAGAAGAACCATTCGCGGAGCACCTTGGTGGGGTCTGTGGACGCCGTGGCCACCGCGCTGCCAAAGGCTGGGCTCGCGTGCAGCCACGAAAAGACGGCCGAGGCCGCCAGAAACCCGAGCACGAATCGCGGGAACCGCCGCCAGACTTCCCACAGGCTGGGTTTCACGCCCGTTTCGGCCGGCTCCACCCAGCCGGTCCAATAGACGGCGACGCCGAACGCCACCACACCGATCAAAATGTTCTGGATCATCTTGATCGTCACCGCCACGGTGAGCGCCGCCGGGTCGCCGAGCAGCTCGCCGGCCACGGCCACGGCGCCGGTCGAGTCGATCGTGCCGCCGATCCATGCGCCGCCGAGCACGGGCCCCAGTTCGAGCGCCCGAATCACGGGCGGCATGGCGATCATCATCACCACGGTGAAAGCCAGCGAGATGCCGATCGCCAGCGAAAGTTCCTCGCGCTTCGCGCGGCAGGCTGCGCCCGTGGCGATCGCGGCCGAGACGCCGCAGACCGACATATCGGCCGAAAGCGTCATGTTGAGCGCCTTCGATTCGAGCCGCAGCACCTTCTGTCCAAAGATGTAGGTCGACACGAGCACGATCGGCGTCGTCACCCATGACACGAGCATGCCGGGCGCGCCAAGGGCCATGAGCCGGCCGAGCAAGACCTCGGCGCCCAAGAGCACTAGGCCCACTTTGATGTACAGCTCGGTGCGGAGCGCCGGGCGCAGCCAGGCCGGCGTGCCCACGGTGTTGCTGATCGCCAGGCCGATGAGCAGGGCCCAGAGCGGGTACTCGAGGCCGTAATAGCGGACGACTTTCTGCCCGGCCAGGATCTCGGCCAGCAATGCCAAGGCAAACAGCGCCGCGAAGGCCGGCAGGAAGGCGCGCGGCGACGTGCCTTGGGCGGCCGCGGCAACACCGAACGCAGCCACGGCCACGCCCAAGGTGAACGCCAAGGGCAAAGCGTCGGCTGCGGCCGGAGGTTGCGAGAAAAACGCCTCGAACGGATTGTCGGCCCACGGCTTTGGCTTCGCGACCCAGGCGGCGAGCGGACTGGTGATCTTCTTCGCCTCGCCGGTGGGGCGCGCGGAGAGTGTGGCGACGAGGCTGGCGGCCAGGAGCGCCGCTCCGAGCAACACGGCCAGCCAATCTTCGCGCTGCCACCAGGCGGGGTCGGGCGTCGGTGCGGAATCTTCAGCCATGACGAGGATGCAGGTGGGAGATGTCGTTGGGCGTTGGTGCGCGCGGAGCAATCTACGATCCCGCGCCCGCCGCATCCTGACAAGGAGTCGTAGGGTGGGGCAAACGAAGTGAGCCCCACCGCTTTCGCGGTCGGCGCAACTCATGAGCGGTGGGGCTCGCAGAGCCCCGCCTCACCCTACGGCGCCGCAAGGCATCTCCGCTTGTCATACCCCCCGCGATTCCTATACTTAGCAAGGAGTTGTTGCACGAGCCAGCGCCTACTTTGGCCAAGCCCAAAGTGCGGCGGGCAGTGCATTCCTCCTCGCCTCCAGGAACCGCTTGGGGGCCGTTCTGCGCCGTCCGTAGGCGCAAAATCTTCGAAAGCAGCATCGATGGCGGGAGAAGCGAGTTTGGCTTCCGAGGCTCGGCCCTCGTTCTTGGCGCGAAACAGCTTCTTGTTGCGCCGCTTGCACTCGCTGAGCGGCCTGGTGCCAGTGGGGGCCTACATGGTCGTCCACCTGCTGACCAACGCCAGCGTGCTCAATGGCACGGCGTCGTTCCAGCAGAACGTCGACCGCATTCACGCGCTCGGCCGGGCGCTGCCCGTGGTCGAGTGGGTGTTCATCTTCATCCCGTTGATCTTCCACGCCGGCTATGGCTTCGTGCGGATCTACGATTCGCAGGCCAACGCCGCCGAGTACCCCTATCCCAAGAACATCCGCTACACGCTGCAGCGGATCACCGGGATGGTGGCTTTTGTCTACATCCTGTTCCACGTTGCCCAGCTCCATCACTTGGGCTTTGGCCAGTTCAATCCAGAACATGCCACGTCGTCGGCCGCCGCGGCGATCGGCAGCCGCTCTGGATGCAGGCCATCTACGTGGTGGGCGTGTTGGCTTGTGTGTACCACTTGGCCAACGGCATTTGGACCTCAGGCATCACTTGGGGTATTTGGACGAGCCCGGCGGCGCAGCGGCGGGCCGACTACGTCTGCTGGGGGATTGGCTTCCTCGTCGCCGTGATCGGCCTGAGCGCCCTTGTCGGCTTCGGCCGCGTCGACGTGGCCAAGGCCCGCGAGCAGGAGTCGCGGATGCAGAAGGCGCGGCTCGAGTTGGCCGGCGAAGAGGAGACGCCGGAAGCGGCGCCGGCCGAACCGGCCAAGGCCCCGTAGATCGCAGCGAGCCCAAGAACGCTTACATTTCAGAAGGTCGGTTGAGCATGGCGAAGCAACGGGTGATGGTGGTCGGCGGCGGGCTGGCGGGGCTGGCGGCGGCCATGAAGCTGGCCGACTCCGGCGTCGACGTCGACCTAATGAGCCTCACGCCCGTCAAGCGTTCGCACAGCGTGTGCGCCCAGGGGGGGATCAACAGCGTCAACGACCAAACGCGGCAGCTCGGCGACAACGAGTGGCTGCACTTCGACGACACCGTGTACGGCGGCGACTTCCTGCAGCACCAGCCCCCCGTCCACGAGATGTGCCAGTGGGGGCCGAAGATCATCGACCTGATGGACCGGCTGGGGGTCACCTTCAACCGCACGGCCGAAGGCTACCGCGACCAGCGCCGTTTCGGCGGCACCCTCTTCAAGCGCACCGCCTTCGCCGGCGCCACCACCGGCCAGCAGCTCCTCTACACGCTCGACGAGCAGGTGCGCCGCTGGGAAGTGGAAGGACGGATCAAGAAGTACGAGTTCTGGGACTTCTTGGGGCCGATTCTCGACGATCAAGGCGTGTGCCGCGGCTGCGTGGCGCAAGACCTGGTGACGATGGAAATCCGGTCGTTTCCGGCTGACGCCGTGGTCATTGCCAGCGGCGGCTGCGGGCTGATCTACGGCCGCTCCACGATGTCGATGGCCTGCAACGCCAGCGCCGTGAGCCGCGCCTACCAGGCGGGCGCCAAGTACGGCAACGGCGAGTTCATTCAGGTCCACCCCACCGCGGTGCCGGGGGCCGACAAGCTGCGGCTGATGAGCGAGAGCGCCCGTGGCGAAGGGGGCCGCGTGTGGGTGCCGCGCACGCCGCACGATCCACGCCCGCCCAAGCAGATTCCCGAGAACGAGCGCTACTACTTCCTCGAAGAGCGCTACCCCAAATACGGCAACCTGGTGCCGCGCGACATCGCCACGCGCGAGATCTTCAACGTCTGTGTGTACGAAGGGCTGTCGGTGGAGCAGGACCGCGAGTGCGTGTATCTGGACCTCACGCACCTGCCGCGCGAAACGCTCGACCGCAAGCTGGGGGGCATCCTCGAGATCTACGAGAAGTTCCAAGGCGTCGACCCGCGCGACGTGCCGATGAAGATCTTCCCGGCCGTCCACTACTCGATGGGGGGCCTATGGGTCGACTACGCCAAGAGCGCAAGCGGCGGCCTCACGAGCGGCGCGATCGCCAACCAAGCCACCAACGTGCCGGGGCTCTACGCCATCGGGGAGTGCGACTACCAATACCACGGAGCCAACCGGCTCGGGGCCAACTCGCTCTTGAGCTGCATCTTTAGCGGGCTGATCGTGGCGCCCACGCTCGAAACGCTGCTCAAGTCGGCCCCGCACGGCGCGGCGAGCGCGCAGCCCAGCAGCCTCTTCGAGCAAGCGCAGAAGCAGCACCTCGACGCCCACCTGCAGTTGCTCAAGCGCCCCGGCGGCCAGGAAAACCCGTACCAGATTCACCACGAGTTGGGGCAGGTGATGACCAAGGCCGCCACCGTAGTGCGCAACAACCAGGACCTCACGGCGGCCTACGCCACGGTGAGCGAGCTCACCGAGCGGGCCAAGCGCTGTGCCTTGGCCGACACCGGGCACTGGACGAACCAGAACATCGTCTTCACCCGCGCCCTGCAAGACATGCTGCCGATCGCCAAGGTGATCCTCAAAGGCGCCCTGCAGCGCGATGAGTGCCGGGGGGCGCACTTCAAGCCGGAGTTCGCCATGCCGGGGCTCGAGCCCACCACCGATCCGGCCGAGCGCCGCCGGGCGGCCGAGGCCTGGTGCGACCGCTTCGAGGAGAACACCCGCCGCTGGCTCAAGTCGACGGTCGCCACCTGCAACGACGGCGAGCCGGACATTGCCTATGAAGCGGTCGACACCTCGCTCATTCCGCCCCGCCCGCGCTTGTATGGTTTGGTGGGGGCTGAAGCAATCGAAGAAGTCTGGAAAAGCCGCGCCGCCAAGACCTCGACCGACGGCGCCCCGCGCGGCGCCAAGCCGTCCCTGGCCGCCGCCAACTAAGAAAGCAGACCTTATCGCCTTCCACTAAGTTCCCTCTCCCTGTGGGAGAGGGCCAGGGTGAGGGCCCGTCGAACCTTTGGAACCGCCGCGAACCATGTCGCACTCCTCTCACGACGCGCACGACGACCACGATCACGACGACGGCGAAGGCCGAGCGTTCGACGTGCGCGTGCTGCGCCAGGATGGTCCCAGTTCGTCCAGTTACTGGGAGCGCTTCCGCGTGGCCTGGGAGCCGGACATGAACGTGATCAGCGTGCTCCAGCGGATCGCGGCCATGGCCCATACCGCCGAGAACCGGCCCGTCGCCCCCGTGGCCTGGGATTGCAACTGCCTCGAGGAAGTCTGCGGCGCTTGCACGATGCAGGTGAACGGCCGAGTAAGGCAAGCCTGCACGGCGCTCGTCGATCGGCTGCTCGAAGACGAGCCCGCGGGCATCGAGCTGCGGCCGATGAGCAAGTTTCCGGTCATCCGCGACCTGATGGTCGACCGCGGCCGCTTGTTCCAAGCCCTCAAGCGCGTGAAGGCCTGGATTCCGGTCGACGGCTACTTCGATCGCGGCCCTGGCCCGCAGCAATCGGCCGAATCGCAAGAGGTGGCCTATCCGCTCTCGCAGTGCATGAGCTGCGGTTGCTGCCTGGAGGCCTGCCCGCAGTATCTCAAGGTTGACGTGCCGCGGCGGGCCGGCGAGAGCGACGGCGAACTGGCCGCCCGCAAGGCTGCGGCTTACGACCAGAACTTCGTGGGGGCCCACGCCATCAGCCAGGTGGTGCTGTTCAACACGAACCCCACCGGCAGCATGAGCGCCGGCGAACGCCTCGACGCCCTGATGGGCCCCGGCGGCATCCAGTACTGCGGCAACGCGCAAAACTGCGTGGCGGTCTGCCCGAAGGAGATCCCGCTCACCACCTCGATCGCCAAAGCCGGCCGCGCGACGACCGGCCGGGCGTTCAAGAAGCTCTTCGACCGCTAGCTTGAACCCTCTCCCTGTGGGAGAGGGCAGGGTGAGGGTCTGCAGGTTGTGCGGCTGCTCGACTTGAGAGCTGAATTCTTCGAGGCGAGCCTTCAATCCGCCACGCTCCCAACAAGCTCCTCAACCTCCGCCTCGCTCAGCCGCTGCCGGCTCGCGAGCTGGACGACGAACCGGCATTCGGCCTCCCCGCCTGCTACGATGAGGGAATGAACCGATTCGGCGCAATTGTCGTTGCGGTGCTCTTCTTAGCCTTCGCCGGGCTGCTGCTTCTGCCGCGCCCGACCTCGTACACTTGGCAGCCCCCCGATTGGGCGCGGGTGGCCTGGCGGATCTACGCGGGCGCCATCGTCACATGCGCCTGGGCGATCTGTTTTCGTAAGCAACTCGAGTCGGTCCGGCCCACGCTCTTGGCGGTCTTTGCCCTGGTCGCCATGCAGGCCGCGTTTTGGGCCGCGGCACGTGCGCTAAACCTTGGGTACTAGCAGTGGTCGGCCAGCCAAGGGGTTCGGCGATTCCGGCCTTCCTCAACCGCTTGGCAGCGCCGTTGGCAGCGCGCGAGCAGCCGGGACAGCCACGGCTCGGGCGCCTCTGGGCCACGGTGGCAGCCGAGACTGGCAAAGGGCAAAATCGACCCTTTGCCAAACCATGCCGCGGGCTCCTGTCCGGGGGAAACCCCAGATCACCCCGCCCTAAACCGGGCTAGGGTTTCCGTGGCAGGGTCCTACTTCCCTGCCTTTCTCTCTCATGGATGGGGCAGACCGGCCGCTGCAGACATCATCCTCCGCGCCGGCCGGTCCTTTTTGTGTGCGGGGCCGCCAACGTTGGCTGCCGGGATGTGACCACGCCAGCAACGCCAGCGAAGATGAACACGAACACGCTTCGGTTGCCTCTCCCGGTGACGCTCGGAATGCGATTCGGTCGGTCGATCGCTCACGATACGCTGGCCAGCGGCGCGGCGGTGAGGTGGCCGGGCCTCTCTGCGGGATACAAAGCAAAGGCGACGGCGGAGGGCATGGACCCCGGCGCCGACGAATGGGAGACGATGACTCGCCACGCCAAGGAAGTGTTCTGGGTCACGATGTATGACCTAGGGGCCTGCGAGCCATCCTCTGAAGATATGGTTGCCGACGCTGCCTCCTAACGAGCGCAAACGCCCACTGCGATCTTGCGAACGGGGCCTCCCCTGACCGCCAGGCCGGGCCCGGCCATAGAGGCTCGCCACGGTCGGGGATACTAACGCACCCGGCCGCGCCTTCGTTCTTGCGGGAGTGTAGGTCACACGGATGGGCCGGACCGTTTCTGGTTGCTGCCGAACTCCTCGCGGGCAAAGAACTCGACATACCCGCACGAGCTGCACCTGAAAGCGGCCATGGGGATCTTCTCTTTTGGATCCTCGGTGCCGAAGAAGAACGTGTCACGGGGCTCACCCTCAGCCCAGGCGCCAACTCGTACCTCCGCATACCCCATATCCGGCAACCAGCCCCTCACCATCTCGCCTTTGCACTTCGGGCATTCAGCCATAGCCAACCCCTTTCCGTTTGAGTCGGGGAATTCTCCCGCGCCGCCAGATCGTTCGCCAGCCTAGCCCCTGCCGCACCGCCGCTCCGTGACACTGGCTGGCCAACTAATGGCGGTGGGATTCATTCCGCTTCCGCGCTGCCTGCTCATCGAGTTTCTTGCCGACCTCCCGAACGAGACCATACGCGAAGCACAAGCCGCCGATTGCCAGAATCGCGAAGGACAGCAGTCCGCCGAGCGGGGGAAGCATGACAGGCGCCACGTTCGTTTCCTTTGTGTTGCGGGCCGGATGACCATTGCCCTCCAAGCAGGCGGAGCGACGCGAGCGATATAACTCGGGCCGCTCCGTCAGCCGGCGTTATAATCGCCGGCCACCGACGCCTAAGGAACTGAGTTAGCTCCTTTGGCTTTCCAGGTGGCTGCCATGAAACGACGTCGAGTTTGGGTACTGCGGGTGACCGCTCTCACGATCGTGCTGCTCGCAATCGCTTTCGCGACGTGCGATCAGACCCAACAGGTGGCCATCGCGATGTACGTTCGGTCGATCCTGCTGGACACCGTACACTCGGTCGTCTGGGTTGCGCGGTTCCTTTGCGGCCGTGAACGGATCATGGGCTAAGCCCTCACCCGCCCCCAGCCCAGACGCCACCGGGCCGACGCCAGCCGCCAACACTCGGCCGGCGACAGGTCGGCCGCACGGCACGACCTCGGAGAACTCGGCGTAGGCCCACCACACGAGCTGCGGCCCGTGGCGGGCGCCCTCGAGCAGCCGGCCCGTGCTCGCATGCAGTCCGATCGGCACCGGCTTGCCCGTCTTGTTCTGAACTGCGCCTGGCAGGATTCGAACCTGCGACCTACGGTTTAGGAAACCGTTGCTCTATCCCCTGAGCTACAGGCGCTTTTATTTATCCCACAACGGCTTGCGGGCCAGCAGCGTCGCCGCCTTGTAGCCTAACGTGCGACCTATTCCGAGCATAGACGGCCCGGGCCGCGTAGGCCGCTTGCCGTTCCAAAGACTGGGAGTGCTCCAGGGTACAGGTCTCGGGTGATTGCCGTCGAGGCGTGACCCAATCGAGCGCGCACCGTCTTCACCGGGATGTCGGCCGCGGTCAGGCGGGTTGCCAGGTCGGACCGCGCGCACGCCGCGAGGAGCTATCACGTGGGCAGTCCGGCGCCTCGTCGGAACCTTCCCTAAAGCGAGTGCATCGGTTCCAGCGATTCGTGGTCCGCGATAGGATCGTAGCCCTCGCCAGAAAGGTGGTAACAGCGGTTACGCCCTGCCTTCTTCGCCGAGTAGAGCGCGCGATCCGCGTGGCTCACAAGGTCCTGGGCAGTCGTCACCGACCGCACGCTGGCAAGTCCGAGGCTGACCGTCACCGAAAGCAAAGCGCCGCCGGCCGGAATCGGATGATCCGCGATTTCGCGCCGCAGTCGGTCAACGATTCGCCGTCCTTCGTCGAGCGAGCAGTTCAGCAGAATCCCGAATTCTTCGCCGCCCAAGCGGCTGACCGAATCCTCGGGGCGGGCGCACCCGGTTAGCGTTCTGGCAATCGCCTGGAGCACCTCATCTCCCACCGGGTGCCCATATTCGTCGTTGATCCGCTTGAAGTGATCCACGTCCGCCATCGCCAGGCAGAACTCCGACGTGTGGGACTGCCACTGCGCAAATCGGTCCGCGAGATCGCTATCGAAAGCCCGGCGGTTCTCGAGCGACGTGAGCGAGTCCTGGCAGGCATCCCGCATATACTGCTGGATGGCGAATTGCTGGTCGACAAACTGTTCTTCCGCATCAGCCAGTTGCTCGAGCAAGCATTCGTTTGCGTCCAGGATGCGCTCTACCACCGACGAATCGCCGTCCTGCAGTTCGGCATGTGCAACGAGCAGGCCTGCGTGGTGTTTGTCGATGTTGCTCTTCACCTGCCGAGTCAGGCCATGCACGCCTTGGGCAAGCTGCGAGACGAGCAAAGCGTCGCGGCGGCCAAGTGACCGCACACCCACTTGTCGATCGCGCAACAACTGACATGCGAGCCAACCGGCGACGAACCCGGTGGGCAGACCCAAGAGGGCAGTGATGAGGGCAAGCAGCATGGCCGATCACTCCGAGCGACTCTTCAGCGAAAGGAACGCGCTGGACGCTCACGAGTCCCTACTTAGCGAGGGCATCGTGCGGCCGGCTTGATCCCGGCCGACCGGCCGCACGCGGCCAGGGGGCAGCGATTCCGGCTTTGCGGAAAGCCTAGGTTATTCCCTGCAAAGAATCACAAAAACAGCGATCTGCCAGGAAGCGCCCGCCAGTTTCGGCAGACGGCCCCACTGACGGAGCGGCCCGGGAAGGGGTCTACTGGCCAAGCTGCTCAAGGGGCCGGGAGTCAGTAGGGCGTCACGATGAAGCCGGGGTTGTAATTGTAAGGGGAAGGAACGCTGCGGGAGCCAGCCCATCGCCGGAACGGGTAGCCGCGATTCGCGTAGTACCCTTCAAGCCCCCTCGGGAAGCCCAGCCCCGCGCCATAGGCCGGATAGTAGCCCGGTCCGTAGTTGGGGAGCGAATAGGCGGGGAGATTGGGCGCGTAGTAGCCAGGGCTCACGGTTGGGGCCGCACTAACGTAGTAGCCCGAGTTGAAGGGGTAGCCAGGGTAGTACGCGTATCCTGGAGTCTGGCTTCGAGTCACCCCCGCCAACGAGCACGTGATCACCGCCGCCAACAGGAGAATTCCGATTCGTCGCATAGCTTCCACCCGTTTTCTTGGGTCCAGAGCCCCACTACTTAGGTGCAAGCCTCATGCCGTGCCGATCGGAAGAGGAGGGGTGCCCGATAAGACTCCCCATTCTCCGAGGCCGGGCCACCCGCCATTCCCCACGCACTGCGGCTCGCCAGCCGCTCCGCGAAGTCGCGGCTCTCCGCTAGAATCGCGGCCATGGAAAGGAAGAGCCGCGGCCGCGTGCGTTCGTCTCCCCGACCGCGGCCGCCTCTGCGGGGCTCTTGACCAAGTAGCTGGGCGCAGGCGAAGGCTCGCTGCCGGAGCGGCCCGCGAGAGGGCGGGGCGGTCGCAGCCCTTGGGTCCCTGGCGAGGCTACCTAACGACCGCCCAGTGGGCACAGAGCCCGATTCCCCATCCGAATAACACCCAGGCGATCCAGAAGGGCGGGCCGGTCAAGAGATTGATCACCGCGAGGAGGAGCATGACCAAGACAAACACGACCGCATGGATGCCGAAACCAATTCTCTTCATGGCGGCCCTCGGGCCAACGGGATAAGGCAAGATGATCTTGGTCGACTAGGGGGAGTCCGCAAATCCAAGTGGCGTCGAAGCAGGTGTCGACATCATCTTAGGGCGCCAGCTAGCATAGATGGTGAGCTTCTGCAGACCAAGAACAAGCGCCCGTAGCTCAATCGGATAGAGCAGCGGACTTCTAATCCGCAGGTTGCAGGTTCGAGTCCTGCCGGGCGTGCTTTCGATTGCGATCGGCCGAGGCCGTACCCTTGCTGCCCGGCTTTTCCCGCGGGCCAACCAATCCTTTCCCTAGGTCGTGCCGGGCTCTGGCGGGGTAGGCTTCGCGCATGGTGGTTTGGGTTGCCGCACTGCTGCACGTTGGCCTGCCGGCGGGGCTGATTGCGCTCGCGGCCATGCGGCTGATGGCCCGGCCGCCCTGGTGGGTGGCCGGGCTGCTGGCGACCGTGCCGCTCGCGTCCTGGACCACCGTTGCCGCGTTCATCGGCTGGCTGCTGCCGGCCGATGCGCTCGAGCCGTTTCTTTGGTTCGCCGCTGAGTAGCGCTGATCAGCGCGGCCAAGCCCATTCCCGCCAACAGCCAGCCGCTCGGCTCGGGTACGACCCGCGTCGAGAGAATCTCCAGGTTCATGAAGAGCTGGCCGTCGGGAAAGAAGCCGGTGATCTGGCCCGCGGCCTGCCCTTGCTGGTCGAAGCTCGCCGGGTTAGGCGCGGCAAGCGGCAGCGCGTCGCTGGTCACCGCGTCGAGCGGCGCCGCGGTGTCGCGGAGCGTGATCTGCATTTGATTGACCACGAGCCCTGGCAGTGTTGAAGAGGCCGGGGCGCTCAGCACATCGTAGGCATCGATCGTGCCGATGCCGAGTGCGTGGTCGTCAAGGATCTGCACGGTCGCCGTGTTCGCCGAGAACGTGTGGCCGCCGACGTTGATCTGAAAGGCGGGAGCGCCCGACTGCGCGTACTCGCCTCGGCTTGGGGACAAATCGCCATCCGGCGTGGCGGAGTCGAAGGTCCAGAACCCGCTGATCGGGTCGCCCGGAGCGAACGTGCCCGAGTCGTCGACGAAGGAGCCCTGGGAGCTGATCACGCCATCGAAGGCAACGGTAATCGGCGCGGCCGGCGCCGCCGACGACCAAGCGCAGAGGGCCGCGAACAGGACCGCACACGCGGCGCGCGATGACCAAGCGGAGGGAGTTGCACAGACGTTCCAAGTGGACGAAGAAGCGCACAACATTAGACGCACCGTTCCGTGGGAAGAGAGGAGCAGTTAGCAACGCGTGGGACGAGGAGGCGCCCTACATCCGCGGGAACGAGAACTCGTTGTCCTCGTGCAGAATGCCTGACTGGTGATCGCGCGGGGAGACGAGCGAGCTGACCATCGTGTTCTCGAGCTCGAGCTGCAGGTAGCGCTGCGGGGCGCTCGACGCCGCCGGGACGGAGGCCTGTTCCAGCCGGGCATCTGGCCTCCCGGCGAAAGAGAAGTTGCTGACGAGCGTGTTCTCGAGCTCCACGGCCTGGGCCACAGCGCCGTGGGGCTTGGGGGCATAGAGGCCGATCAGAATGGCGATGATCCCCTGCGGATCGCGGCCGATCTGTTCCATCACGGCGTCGGCCGCTTTCCCGGTTGGGCCGCCGGTCGAGCCTTCGCTCAGGCCGCGCCGCCAGACGAGAAAGTCGGCCCCATCGACCGCGCCGTCACCGTCGAAATCGCCCGCAACGGCCGGTGCAGCGGGCGTCTGCGGCGCGGCAGCCACAAACGCGTCGTCCGTGTAGTCCATGAAGGCTGGCGCGTCGGCCAGGGGCACGATCGCGCTGGCCGAAAACACCGTCCGCCGCTCGAGAACTTCCGAGGTCAACTTCCGCAACATGAGAGCACCTGACTGGCTGATGGTTTTGCCGAGGCCGCAGCGGCCGGGGCGTTCAGCAGCAGGTATCCGGGGCGCGAGGGAAACCTTTCAGGAAAATTCTCGGCAGGTTCGAAACCATCGCCGCGGAAGGACCTTGCGCCAAGCCCGCCGACCCGAATCACGCGGCAAAGCCGGCGAGCTTAGCGCGGCCCCACGAGATCGGCGGCGGCCCCCGCCGCCGGCAGCGGCCCGGTGGGATCGTCGATTCGCTCGACGCGCGGCGGCGCCACGGCGCCAGCAATGGGCGCCGCGAACCGCGGCGTCCCCTGGATCGAGGCCTCGGGCGGACCCTCCCACACTTCGGCCCAGCGAGACAACTCGGAAATGCCGGCGGACAGCGGCACGGGCCGAGGCGTCGGCGCGTAGCCGATGAACTCGAGGCCGCGGCGATAGACATTGTCGCGACCGCTCCAGCCCGCCAGACAACTCCGCAATTGCCCTTTCGCTTGTTCAGGGGTCAGCGTGGCGTCGGGCCGGCGCGGGCGGCGGAGCGGAACCATCACGGTCAGGTGATCGACCACGAACAGATTCGCGGTTGCATTCACTTGCAGGGGCTGCCGGGGCGGCGGCTCGAGCACGAACTGCAGGCCCCGCGCGCAGCGGAAGGTATTGCGCGTGAGCACCAGCTTGGCCGGAGTCGGCGAGGCGATCGCCGCCGAGGTCATGCATGTGAGTGCGAGCCAGGCGTCGATCGCGGAGTCGACGATCTCGCAGCTTGCCCCGGCCCGCGGCCGCCAAAAGAGGCCCACGCCGTTCTCGCCTGCCAAATGGCAATTGCTCAGCCGCACGTCGCCGGCGCTCCCCACGCAGCAGTTCATCCGGCCGGCGACGATCCGGCAGCGCGTCAACTGCAAGCGGCCCCCTGTGGCGGCCACTACGCTGCGGCCCAGCAGCACTTCTTCGCTTCGCCCGCCGCCCCCGGCGTCTGTCATCCAGCGGATGTCGAGCCCCTCGAGGGTGAGGTCGGCCTCCGTTTGCAGCCAAGGACGTTCGCTCGGTTGGCCCGGCGACTCCATGATGATCATCGGTCGCGCGCCGTCGGCGGCGCGCAGCGTCAGCCGCTTCGCGCCGACCGCGAGCGGCGGTGAACGAAACGGGCCGTCGCCGCGGATCTCGATCGTGGCGCCGTCAGCCGCTTGTTCGATCGCTTCGGCCAGCGTGGCGACCGGTTCGGATTGTGCGGAGACGAAGAACGCGCCTTGCGAAGCAACAAGCCGGGACGTTTGGGGCCTGAACCGCCAACTGAGGAATGCGAGGGGCAGCACGGCCAACAGGCCGAGGGTCGCCAGCAGCCGCTTTCGATACGGACCGCGCGGTCGCTCGAGGTCCCCGTGCGTCGCCGCGGCCGCCCGCTCGACAATGGTAGCGGGCGCGGCCGCCGCAAACCGTTCGACCACGATCGCCGCACTCGGCAAACGGACCTCGGGGTCCTTCTCGAGCAACCGCACGAGCAGGTCGCTGAGCCACTCCGGCACGTCCGGATTGAGCGTGTTCGCCGCGGCCGGCTCATGCCGTCGCACGCGTTCGAGGGCCGCCCACGGCGAAGCCGCGCGAAACGGAGAAACGCCAGTCGCGGCGTAATAGAGAGTCGCCCCCAGACTGAACAGATCGCTCCGCTCGTCGACCGCCCCACCGTCAAGCTGCTCCGGCGCGATGAACTCGGGCGTTCCCACGATCAGCCCGGAACTCGTGAGCGCCGCCTCATCGAGCGGCTTGGCCAGGCCGAAGTCGGCGATTAGGGCGCGGCTGGTCCGCTCGTCGAGCAGGATGTTGGCCGGCTTGATGTCGCGGTGGATCACCCGTTCGGCGTGCGCCGCCGCTAGCCCGCGGGCGACGTCGCGCCCTAGATCGAAGAGTTCCGGGAGCGGCAACTTGCCCACGCGGTTCAGCCGGTCGGCCAGCGACTCCCCCGGCACGTACTGCTGCACCAGGCACGGCACGTCTCCGGCTTGCTCCACGCCGTAGACCTGCACGATGTTCTCGTGGTTGAGCGCGGCGGCGGTTTGGGCCTCGCGGAGGAACCGCCCGCGCGAGTCGTCGCTCAGGGCCGTGAGCGGGGCGAGCGCTTTAAGCGCCACCGGGCGCTTGAGCCGCGTATCCTCGGCCAGGAACACGAGCCCCATCCCGCCGCGCCCCAACAGCCGCAGCACCTCGTAGTGCGCGACCCTGCCGAGTGCGTCGGCCCGCTCGGAGGGTTCGAGAAACGCAAACGACTTTTGCCGCGACTCGCCGAGCGAGCCGCCGGACCGGAGGCGCTCTGCCTCGAGCGTTTGCAGAGCCGACTCGAGGGCAGCCGATCGCACCGGCTTCGCGCCGGACCTCAGAAGTCCCGACTCGGAAGCCCTGGCGAACAACTCTTCGAGCCGCGCCTGGCAGTCGGGGCAGTTCGAGAGGTGCGCTTCCCAATCGCCGTCGGCCTCGCGCGCGCCGCCAAGCAGTCGGTGTAGCGTGGTCGAGTTGGGACATTCGGCCATGGCCGCCGCCTTACGCTTCGCCCAGTGCGGCGATTTCCTCCCGCAGCCGCGCCGTCACTCGGCTGCGGGCAATGTAGACCGCGCCCATAGAGATGCCCAGCGCCCGCGCTACTTCGCCGGCCGGAGCGCCGTCGACCGCGGTCCGGTAAAAAGCCTGCCACGTCGCCGCGCGGAACTCGGGACGCACGCGCTCGAGCGCCCGCCGCAGCAGGCTGCGCTCGTGTTCTCTGTCCCAGGCGGCTGCGTCGGCCGCTGGGTCAACCTGCTGCTGCAAGAGTTGGTGCATGCCCGTGTCGCCGGAGCCGCTTGCCCCGCGGCGATTGCGTTCGACGAGTTTGAGGAGCTCGTTGCGCGTGACCGTGTAGAGCCAACCGCGGAAAGAGCCCTGCGCGGGATCGTATTCGAAAACCGGCACGCTGCGGGCCGCCCGGCGAATGACCTCCTGGACTAAATCCGCAGCATCGGCGTCTTGCAGACCTCGGTGCAGCCCATAGGCATGGACGAGGGGCCCATAGATCCGCACAAACTCGCACCAGGCCGCCTGATCCCCCAAATCGCGCACGCGAACGAGCAAACTCGCGCGAGTGGCGGAGTGGGAAGCCATGGAAAGTCGGCGGACGCAAGTTGAAAGACCGGGTCGGTAAGCCAACATTCTAGTGGCTTCACGACCCGACAGCGAATCCTGGGCCGCGGGCGAGAATGCGAGCCGCCACGCCTCCTTCAGCGTGGCCCCTCATTCGCCGAGGCCTCCGAAAGCTGTTTGATGTGCTCGAGCACGCGTCCATGGATGCGGTGGATGAGCATGTCGGACCACAGCGTCCAGTAGCGTTCGGGGTACATCGCAAACGTGTACCACGTGCGCCCCTCCAGCAGCGTGCGCCCGCCAGGCAGCTCCGTGAGACGGAACTCGCCGCGCTTACTCGTCAGGTAGCCAGAAAAGTGCGGCGGGTGAACGTGGCGATAGGGGCTCAGCTCGATCAGGGCTGGCGGCTGCTGAGTCACGTCGAACGCCAAGCGCGAGGGGTGCTCCCAGGCTGTGATCGGCTCGACGAACGTGCCGGTGGTGAACTCGCAGAAGCGCGTCGCCCCGATTCCCTGCCCCTCGATCGTCGCCCGCACGGGGCAGGCGATGCCCCAGGTGAAGTACCAAGCAGGCTGCTCCGTGAGATCGGGAAACCCGACGACGTGCTCCCAAACGACCTCCGGCCGGGCATCAACCTCGACGGCGGTGAGCACCACGTTCTCGCCCGGCGCCACGAACAGCGCCTCGCCCCCAGCCACCAGCGGCAGGATCACCAGGGCCGCGACCAACTCGCTCGCCGGCCGCTGAGTTGCATCGGCGATCATCTTGCCGATCAACCCACCCATCGCGCCCACGGGCAGGATCAGCGGAGCGGCCATCGCCAGGCAGATCACCCCTTCGAGCGCGAACAGCAGCATCGCGATTTCCGCGAACAGCACCGACAACAGCCCCAGTCCCATCGCCCTGCGGAAGCTGCCTGGATGCCAGCGATTGTCGAGATAAGCGGCCGTGGCGCCCATCAGCAGCGGCGTGCCGAGGAAGAGCGAAGCGCCGTAGGTGGCGAACAAGTAGGCGCTCAGCCAAAGCATGCAGCCACCGACCAGAATGCTTAGCCCAACGGCCAGCGCCGCGCTCGGCGCGCTGCCGCGTGGAGTGGCCACGCGCGTGCTGTCCACTTCGCCGGCCGCTGCTGGGCGTTGGGGTTTGTGCGGGAGCGCGGACAGCAGGACCATGAAGGCCAGGTTTACTACGGGAACCAGCACCCACAGCCCGAACCAGGGCGAAAGCCCGGCGTCAGCCGCACGACGGACGCTCATCGACACGCAGATCCAAAGAAACGGCAGCGACCAGAGGAACATGCCCCAGGCCAGCCACTCGGGCGCTGGTTGCAGCAGTTCGATGCGGCGGCTGAGCACCGGATTGAGGAAGTCCCACGGCTGGAAGACTCTGCCGGTGAAGGTCCAGACAGCCAAGGCCTCGACCGCGTACTTGAGCGCCATGAGCAGCACGCCGCTGACGGCATAGGCGGTCCGATTCACCGGCGCCCGAACGCCCAACCAGAGCCGAAGAATACCGGCAGGGGAAAGGTCTGCCGCACCGGCGGTGAGCGAGCGACCGTCGTGGTTGAACATGGCCAAGGATTTCCAACGGGAACGGAGTGGCGGCCGACGCCAGGCTGGGCGACGTCGGCCAGTTGCCAGCCAAACCGTAGGCGTTGGACCTCGTTAACGCCAGCCGAGGCCGTTAATTTCTCCAGGTCCTGCGGTCTTCAAGGGGAGAGGAGTGTCAACGAATCTACGGCGCCTGGCAGAAACCCATGATGGCCCGACCCCCGCACCGCCCCCGCCAGTTCGGCGTGGCGGCCGTCTTCGAACTTACTGCCGCATGCAGTGTGGCCGCAGCGGCTTCGCCGATCATCGGCAGCGTCGCCAGCAGCCTGCTAATTGCCGCGACTCTGGCCCTGGCCGGTCGCCGTGGCGTCTTTGTCCTCATGGCGATCCTGGGTGCGCTTTTGGCCGCCGAACACGGGTCTGAGACCGCGGGCATCTCGAATTCCTTCGAACGCCAGGTGACAGTTGCCCTCTTGTTCGCGGGGATCGTTGGCTGGTATCGCCTGCGTCGCCGCGCTCCTGCGGAGTGAGGTGGATCGCGGGACGGCACCCCAACTAACGCGATTACCGACGGGAACGGCGTCGCCGTTAGGGCATTCAGGCAATCTACGCAGCCTGCGCGCCTGGGCGGCTTTGCGGCAGGCGCAGGGCAATCCTTCAAAAACGGTTCTCCGGCCGTCCGATCACTACTCTCAGACCCAACCGCAGGCTCGCCGGCCTGCGAATCGCGGCTCTGCCAGCCGCCCGCCTGATCTTTCCTGCCCAAATCGCTTTCGGGGGACGATTCCATGCTTCGCAGGACTTTGTTGGCCCTGGTCTGCGCCGCCGCAGGCCTGAGCGCCTTTGGCGCCGCCGACGAGGCCCAGGCCCAGCGGGCCTACGGCCGCAAATGGGGTAAGAGCTACAAGAATTCCGACTGGGATCGCTTGTTCCACTACCCGTACGTGTTCTATCCGCAGAACTTTTGGGGCGCCGAGTACTTCGAGAGCGCGGACAACATGTACTACCGCTACGCTCCCGAGATGCGGATTCCGGTCTACAACAAGCAGTGGCAGAACTATTACCCGGAGCCCCGCCGGTACCACCAGGGGGCTCACTTCTATCTCGACGTGTTTTAGGCCCCCCGTGGCCTGATGGGTGAGTGAAGGGGTGGCGGGGATTCGAGGTCTTCGCCGACCCTCACCCCGGCCCTCTCCCACGGGGAGAGGGAGACAGACGCGCCGCTTTTGCCGCCGCTGCTTCAGTGCAGCGGCCCTTCAAGGCGGGCGGGGCGAACCGCGTGGAGCGACCTGCCGCACACCGGTTGGTTTCGGCCAACCGTGGCAGACCCTGCGACCTGCGATGTTCGCCCCGCCCGGCGGCAGACCGTGTGCCCCCTAAATCCGCACGAAGATCTTCTGCCGGTACAGGTACACGCAGACCAGCAACATCACGAAGAGCACGAGCGCCCGCGCGACCATCGGCGCGTAGGCTGCGCCGAAGACGCCGAAGATTTGCTCGCCGAAGTGCGTGGTCAGCGTCGCCTGAATCCAATCGTCGCACAGATAGTGCATCAGGTAGACGACGATCGAGTTCATGCCGACCACGATCAGCGGCCAGGCCGCGCGGCGCAGCCCCGCCAGGTCGACCAGGGCATAGAGAAGCGCCAAGGTGCTCATCGCCGCCCCGGCGCTGAACAGCGCCCAACTCGGCGTCCAGATGCGCTTCACGAGCGGGCAAACGCCGGCGGCGTCGAGCCCGAGCCCGGCGCCCACGAGCACGATCCCGCTCAAGAGCAGGATGCCGAACTTCTGCCCGTTGCTGCGCGGGAGGCGGAGGATGTGTCCGGCGATCAGGCCGAAGATCATCGTCCCCAGCGAGGGAATGAAGCTCAGTGTCTGATAGCCGCCGCCGTTGTACTCGAACGGCTTCTCGCGCGGGAACAAGTTGAGGAACCAGCGGTCGAAATCAGAGGCCGGGTTCGTGTTCTTTTCCCAATGGACTTCAAAGCCCTGCATCCGCTGCCAATCGGCCGGCACGCCGACCGTGCTCAGGTCGAACTCGGGCGGCCGCGGCGGATAGAAGGCGAACAGCGCCCAGTAGGCCAGCAGAATGCCGAGCGCCGCGCCGAGTTGCACCTTCCACGACTTGTCCCAGAGCAGGAACAGGAACACGTAGCCCAGGCCGATCTGGCTGAGCACGTCTTCGAAGGTGAAGTTGGTTTGCGCGTCGCCGTTCGAGCGGAGGAAGACGCCGAGGAACGTGAGAACGAGTGCCCGCACCGCCGCATGGCGAAACATCTGCCCCCACGTGTCGCCGCGGGCCTGGCGGCCAGAGTAGGAGAAGATCATCGACACGCCGACCAGGAACATGAACGACGGCTGAATCATGTCCCACACGGCCCAGCCGCGCCACTCGACGTGGCTGAACTGAAACGCCAGCGCCTGCCAGACAGGACTGTCAGGGAATTCGCGGGCCACGCGGGGAATGGCAAACTCGTTGGAGGCCATGAGGGCCATCACGAGCCCGCGATAGGTGTCGATCGAAGCCAGACGGCCGGCGGGAAAAGAGGCGGAAGCCATGCGAGGCGCACCGAAGCGGCGGCGGGGGCGGGCAGGAGCAACGCGGCACGTCAGAATGGCAGATGCTGCGCGTGCGCTCAAGATAGCGCGAGAGCGAGCCAAACGCTAACAAGGAGTTGCTTGGCGGCCAGCCTGCTATACTGCGGGCATGAAACCCGATTCATCCGGTGCCTTGGCGGCGTTGTTCATTGCGGCAGTTGTGTGCCTTGGGCTGCCAGCAATTCAGGCCTATCGGGAAAGCTGTCGACGGGCGATGTGCGTCAACAACCTTAGACAATGGTCTGGGGCGCTCCCTGTCCACCGCCCAACGGCGGCCACGCCACCAGGCTTGCCGCCTCAGCCGCCTGCCCCGGTTGTGCCATAGCGGGCAGTCCGTTTCGAGGGCACCTCTCGATTGCGGCGCCCCGCCACCGACCAGCGGAGCACGCTAGGTGGCGATCAAAAAACCGGCGAACCGGCCGCCGCCAGGAAGTGTCGAAACGCCGGGAAGTTGCGTCTTGCCCTGGGGGCCGGCATGTCGTAGACTTTTGCTCTTCGCCGCGGCCCGCCCAAGGGGGCTGACGGCGCCACTTAGCCGGAGTGGCGGAATTGGCAGACGCGCCAGATTCAGGTTCTGGTCCAGGCAACTGGGTGGAGGTTCGAGTCCTCTCTTCGGCACTTCTCTGGCCGCGCGTGAGCGCGAGCACTTCTTAGATTGCAGCGGGCTATGCTTAGCCCGCCTGCGATGAGCACCAGTCGGCCTGGGCGACCGCTCCCACGCATTCTTCGAGCAGGCCTTCGTAGGCGCGTTCCACGCTCGATTGGGCGAGCGCGTCGAGCAGGGCGTCGGCCAATTGCACGACGGCGGGCAAGCGATGGTCGGCGGCCCGTTGGCGCAGCTTCCAGACGGCGCGGCCCAGACCCATCCAGTCGCGCTGGCCGTAGAGCGCTGAGAGCAGGTAGACGCCGCCGCGCAGGTCGGCGCTGAGATTGGCGGCCGGCGTGGCGAAGCCGGCCCCCGCGCCGTCCCACTCACAGCCGATGCGGAAGCGGCCATCGCAAATGCTGCCCCGCAGGGGAAGGGTTCGTCGGCAACTCCTTAGGGAAGCGTGGCTGTCCTTGCTTGCGCTACTTGCGCTGCGGGTCTAGTATTCACTTATCGCTCGAACCGATACTCCGCCGGCCGCTGCGGGCCCTCATACGGTTTTGCCCCGTTGATCTTTAGCCGCTCGATCAACTGCGCCGCCGGCGTCGCCTGGGCACGCGCCTCGGCCGTGGGCTCGGCGATGTAGCCCTGGCTGCGCCCCATCCAGTAGGCCAGCAGCCAGGCCGACGGCTCGACGACGTCGCGGCCGCCTGTGCCCCCGTCGGCCTGCATCAGCCAATGGTCCCAGCGGAGCGGCTCCGTCTCGCGCGGCGAGAACGTGCGCGGGCTCGACTTATACGGAGTGTAGCCCGGCGGGGTGTGCAGATCGGCGCGGTGCGAGTTCTGGTACGACCACACTCGCAAGTCCGTCGGCCAATCGCGCAGGTGGCGCACCGCGGGCTCGAGTTCGATCTCGTTGCCCGTGATCGCGCCGTAAACGAAGTTGAACCACGGGTTCTGCTCCATGCGAATCACCTCGTAGCTCCGCTCCAGGCTGCGGCGATAGGTTGAACGCAGCAGCGGATCACGCTCGTGGCGGAGCAGGTTCGAATAGCACCAGAGCGCCATCTCGTCGAGGAAGTGCAGCACGTCCTCAGGCGGAAACGTATTCCGCTGCCGAACGGCGAACGTGGGATACCCCAGGCCGACGAGCTGCTGATAGGCGGCCTCGAACTTGGGATCGCCGCTCACGGCCCCCGCCACCTTCATGAACGACAGGATCTCCAGGCATTGCAAGCCGCGGTCATAGCGCCCCTCGTCGGTCTTGAAGTACTCGGGGTCCCAGCGCCCCCAGCGGGTGGGCTTGCCATCGACGTCGACGAGCGTCCATTGATGCTCGATCAAATGCGCGGCGACCTTGGCCAGATACTCTCTCGCCTGCTCCTTTTCCTTCCCCTCCGCCACGTGTTCCAGGAACAACATGATCGAATAGAAGTGGGAGCAGAGCTCGTCGCTCGAGGTGTCTCCCTTCCACTCGAACTTGCCGTCTTTCGTGTCGTGCCACTCGGCGGGGAGGCCGCCGGAGCCATGGTTGGCCTTGTGGCCCCGCTCCCCCTTGGCCCAGACCGAGCGGGCGGGGTAGCCGGGAATGCCGGTGATCGCTTCGAGCCAGCGGAGGGCCTGAAAGGTGTCGATCGCGGCGGCGCGGGCGGCCGGGTCCTTGGTCACGGCATAGCGATACGATTGCGCGCCCAGGTAGTTGCCGGTGTACCCGCCGTCGTTGTCGCCAGCCTCACGCACGTACTCGCCCAAGGGATCGTCGAACTCGAGCTTGTGAACGAGCCCCAACCGCTTCTGCCCCCAAGCGACGAGCGCGAGCTCGTAGAACTTGGCCTTCTCCTCGAGCGTCAGCGGCACATAGTCGATGATGCCCAGGCCCCCTTGCGTGGCGACATACACCGTGTGCCCGCTCGTGGCGATGGCGCGCACGGCGTCGTGCGGCAGCCAGCGGCGGCCGGCGAAGTAATGGCATCCGCTGGCGGTCTGGCGGATGGCGCCGCGGCTCGTGCCGATCCAGAGGTCGCCCCCGAAGCCGGCGGCAAGGCACGTGGCGTCTTCGTAGGGCAGTCCCTCGGGGCCGCGCACTTGCGAGAGGGCCATGCCGCGCAAAACGCCGAGGCCGCGGTCGGTGGCCAAGTAAAGCCGGCTCTGCTGGCTCAGCGCGTCGCGGACCGTGGTCGAAGGGAGTTTGCCGAAGTCCACAGCCTGATCGACGGAAAAGCCGTAGGCGTCGAGCCCGCCGAAGCCGCGGCCGTTCCAGTAGGTGAGCCGCGCACCCCCTTGGGCATAGAGCGTTTCACAGTGCGAGATTACCCGCGCGATCGGGAACTTGCACTCCTCGCTGCCGAGGGCCACAAGCTTGTCTCCCTCGACCTTCCAGAACTTGCGATTGCTGGCGACGACGATCTCGCCCAGATGCTCGGTGACGTCATCCGTCGCCTGGTCGGAAATCTGCTTCCAGTGCCCGGCCTGCAAGCGGAAGAGCCCCGCCGACGAGAGTGCCCAGAGGGCCTGCTTGGCGGCGACGAGGCGCGTGATCGGCTGCTTGACGTCGGCGCCGGGCGCGAGCTCGTCCCCCTGCAAGCGCAGCAGGCCGTCCTTCGTGCCGGCGAAGACTTGCCCGTCGAAGACGGCGACGGCATCGAGCGGCGTCGGCGAGGGGATCTGCCGGCCCATCTCCTGCAGGAAGATTTCGTCGGCCGCGGCGACCGGCGGCCCGGCGACGGCGCTCGAGCCAGCCGTTAGACTCAAGAGAGCACTGAGAACCAGGGGCAGAACCAACGATCGGACAAGAATCATACGGCAGGCAATCTCGAAGGCGGGATGCTCAAGGGAGTGAGCCCCCAGTATGCTTAGGGCCACGGCCGCTGAAAACGGCTGATTGTCCGGCGCGACCGGGATAGGCTCTCCGGCCCGCGGAGCAGCGCCCTGCCGCCGGCCCTTGCCCGGCGAGCACCGCAATTGCCCCGCGGCGGCGGTCGATGCTAGGCTTGCTGCGCATCCCGTCGCAACCACCGCCGCCACCCCGTTCGCTTGCGCCGCATGTCCGCATCTGCTCCCCTCCCGGAACGCCTCGTGCTGATCGGCTATCGAGGCGCCGGCAAGACGAGCGTGGCGCGGCAGCTTGCGCTGGCCTTGGGCTGGGACTGGGTCGACGCCGACGTCGAGATCGAGCTCAAGGCGGGGCGCTCGATCGCGGCCATCTTTGCCGAGCAGGGGGAGCCGGCCTTCCGCGACCTCGAATCGCAAACGCTGGCCAAGCTGCTCGGCCGCACGAAGCTGATCGTCGCCGCCGGCGGCGGCGCAGTCGTGCGCTGCGAGAACCGGAAACTGCTGCGACGGGGCGGACCGGTGGTTTGGCTGCAGGCCAGCCCCGAAACGATCTGGCGCCGCATTCAGGCCGACGCCTCGACCGCAGCCCGCCGCCCCAACCTCACCGGCTTTGGCGGCCTGGCCGAAGTGCAAACGCTGCTCGCGCAGCGCACGCCCTGGTACGCCGAGTGCGCCTCGCTCACCGTCGATACCGAGGGCAAGAGCGTGGAGCAGATTTGCCAGGAGATTCTCGCGGGGCTCAGCGCAGTGCCCGGGGCAGGCGGGGCGTGAACGCAATCTTGGCCCTTCCCCTCGAGCTCCGGTTGCTCCTGCTCGCGATTTTGGGCGCGTGCCTAGGGGCGGCGATCAACCAGGCAGTGATTCGGCTGTCGTGGACGCCACAGTCGTTTGGCCCGTGGCATCCGCCGGCCGTCAAGTCGCCGCCGCGGCGGGCGAGCGATCGCTTGCCGATTTGGGGCTGGATGGCGCTGCGCCGCGAGGTCAAGCAGCAGCGGCCGCGGTTCTGGCTGCGGCCTTTCGTCGTGGAATTGATCGCGGCTGCGGCAGTGCCGGCGCTCTACTACTGGGAAGTCATCGGGGGACGGATGATCCCCGCGCCGCTCGTGAACCTGCCGCCGGGCTTCAACCCCGCGGCGAACTTGGCGCTCGCGCTGCACGCCCAGTTTGCCGCACAACTGCTGCTGGGCTGCCTGATGGCCGCAGCCGCGCTGATCGACGCCGACGAGAAGATCGTGCCCGACGGCATCACGCTGCCCGGCACGCTCGCCGGCCTGGCGGTGGCGGCGATTTATCCGTGGTCGCTGTTGACGGGGGACGCGTTCGTACCCGCCGGCGGCCCCGTGCAGATCGACTTTTTGCGGCTTACCTCGACCAGCGCCAACTGGCCGGCCTGGCTCGATGGACGTCCGCAACTCGAATCACTAGCGCTGGGGCTCGCGTGCTACGGTCTGTGGTGCTTTGCACTCTTGCCGCGGCCCTGGCGCACACGGCGCGGCTATCGCACGGCGATTGCGCTGCTCTGGGCGCGCGTGCGCCGCGAACGGTTCTCGCGGCTCGTGGGCCTGGTCTGGACCGGCGGGTCGCTGGCGATCGGCGGCGTCTGGATGTTGGGCGGGGCCTCGTGGCGCGGACTGCTCACGGCGCTCGTGGGCCTGGTCGGCGGGGCCGGCATCGTCTGGACGGTGCGGCTGATCGCCGTGGCCGCGCTCAAGAAAGAGGCCATGGGCTTTGGCGACGTGACCTTCCTGGCGATGGTGGGCACGTTCCTCGGCTGGCAGCCGGCGCTGATCGCGTTCTTTTTGGCGCCGCTGGCGGCCGTGTTCATCGGCGCTGCGCAGTGGCTGCTGGGGCGCGGCAATGAACTGCCGTACGTCCCTTACCTGGCCATGGCCTCGGCCGCGGTGGTCGTGCGCTGGGCGGCCGTGTGGGATTGGGGAGCGCCGATGTTCACCCTGGGGTGGCTGATCCCCATCGTGCTCGTCGTTTGCCTGGGGCTGATGTTCTTTCTGCTCTGGCTGATGGGGTTGGTGACGCGGCGTTCGTAGGCTCTGCGCATGCCGCGGCCCGGAGAGCCTGGCGTGTTCAGGATGGCACGCCGTGTTCTACCGGGCCGCAGAGTCTTCGCCGTCGTTAGGAGCGCGCCCTGGGGCGCGCCTGTCTGGCCGAACGGGGGCCGTTCGGCCGATGATTGGGCGAGCAGCGCTCGTTGCTCCCGAAGCGCGATCAGCCCGGACGATAGGTCGTCGGTCCCGGCAGGATCATCGGGGCCGTGTCGTATCCGCCTGGAGGCGAATACAGCGTTTGGGTCGGCATGCCGCCCGGCGGACAGTTGGCCGCCGGAGGCGGACCACATTGTTCCTTGCGTGGCCAGCAGCTCGTGCAGCCGGCCAGAGTCGCCCCTACCACCGCTACGGCCGTCAAGCCTAGCAGCCTTTTCATGACATCTCTCCCCGTCATTAGGTCGAACCGTGCCCCGAGCCATCGGCCCGCAGCCAATGGCCGCTCCTCCAGGAAGGAAGAGCGATGCGGATGGTCCGCGCCGTTCTTGTCCGCCGGCGCCGGTCGTCGGCCCTGCGTCGAGGCAACTCTACCCCGCAGGGCGCGATGTGCAAACGCAACGCGTGCGTTTTTGAAAACGCGGTGGTCTTTTTGCCACACCTGCGTTGAATAGATGCTACATTTTCCTGCGTCGCCTACCTTGACCCTTCGCCGGCCCCCTTTCCATCGTTAGATCCTTGATGATCGGCGCCTTCGAACTTCGCCGCCTGCCGTGCTTGGCCTGGTTGGCCTTGGTGTTAGCCGGGGTCGCGCAGGCGGCGGCCGAGCCGCCCAGCCTGCCGGCAGCGGAGGGATGTGGCTGCGGTCGCACGGCCGATCAGGTTTGGCTGCTCAGCACGCGGCGCCTGGGATGCGGCGCCGAGGAGACGCTTCCCCAGGGACTTGGCGTCTTTCGCTATGAGGATTGTCGCTGGCGCGTCGCCACGTTCGAAGAGTTCCTCGGCAGCGGCGCGGCGCCGATGGCCACCCACGTCTGGGTACACGGCAATCAGATTTCAGCCGAAGATGCCTGCAAAGGCGGACTGCAGGTCTACCGGGCGCTGGCGGCGTGCGCGCCAGAAGAAACGCCGCTGCGGTTCGTCATTTGGTCCTGGCCCTCGCAGAAGCAGCACGGGCCGCTCCGCGACGTGAAGGCCAAGGCAGATCGATCCGATCTCGACGCCTTGTTCTTTGGCTGGTTCCTCGGCCAGCTCGAGCCAGACGGGCCTGTCACTCTGGCGGGCTACAGCTTCGGCGCGCGAATCATCACGGGGGGCCTACATTTGGCTGGCGGCGGCGAGTTGGCCGGCCGCGTACTCGAGCCGCCCCCCGACGCTCGCGCGGCCTTTCGCGTTGCCCTGTTGGCGGCGGCCGTTGACAACGATTGGCTGCTCCCGGGCCGCCGCCACGGACAAGCGCTGTCACAGATCGAGCAGATTCTGCTGTTGAACAATAGCTGCGACCGCGTGCTCAAACGCTATCATTGGCTCGAGCACGACGGCGACCGGGCGCTCGGCTACACCGGATTGGCCGGCGCGGGCTTGCTCGGTGACGAACGCTGGAAGGTGCGGCAGATGAACGTCTGCTCGATCGTGGGCAAACAGCACGACTGGACCAACTACTTCGACGCCCCCAGCGTCGCCGCGCGAATTCGCGTGTTGACGTTCGCCCAGGAATAGCGGGTTGTTCTGGCGCCGACGCTAGGCGGGCGCCCGGCCGGCCAGCAGCGCCGCCACCTCGTCGTGTCCCTTCGACTGGGCGAGGGCCAGCGCATCGACCCCTTGATCGTTCGGCCGCCTTGGGTCGGCGCCGTGATCCAGCAGCAACTGCGTGGTCGCGAGGTCACCTCCTGCCGCTGCAGCGTGAAGCGGAGTCCACCCCCCCTGCTGCCGAGCGTTCACATCGGCCCCCGCGGCCACCAGCAGCCGAGCGGCCTCGTGTTGCCGTAGTGCGACCGCACTGTGGAGCGGCTGGACCTGCATCGCGTTGTTGGCGACAACGCCCGCATTCGCGCCGCGCGCCAAGAGATCGCCCACCAACTCGCTGCGGCCGAAAAAGGCCGCCAGGTGGAGGAGCGTGAATCCATCGGGTGAGAACTCCGCCAGCAGGGCGGGCGTCGCCGCGAGCTGCGAGCGCAGTTCGGCCAGATCGCCCAGGGCAGCCGCGGCAAAGGCGTCTATCGGCGCACCGCGTTCGAGCAACAGGGCAACGAGTTCGCGCTGCTGGCCGTAAATCGCCTGCATCAGCAGCGACACTCCTTGGCGATCGCGCGCTGCGGCCAATTGCGGGTCGGCCTTGAGCAGCGCTTCGAGCGCCGTGCGATCGCCAGCCGCGATGGCTTCCAGGGCTGCTGCGACGGAACTGGTTTCGGTCATGGTTG
>JAXMBI010000040.1:0-48303 GCA_046349955.1 Pirellulales bacterium
TGATTTTGAACCCCTGCGGCCGCCGGGCGGACCGCCCTTTTTCTTAGCCTAGGTCGGGATACTTACCCTGTTGCAGGTAGGGCTCCAGGGTCGCCCGCAGTGACTCCCGGGCCCGCGAGAGCAGCGATTTGACGGCTTGCGGCGTCAGCTCCATGGTCTCGCCGATGTCGGCGTAGCTCATGTGCTCGAACTTGTTGAGCAGCACCGCCATCCGCTGCCGCTCGTTGAGCGTTTCGAGCGCCAGCCGCACGATCTCGCGCATTTCGGCCTTGTCCAACTGCCGGGCTGGCATCAGGCCGCTGGCCGCGGCCGCCATTTCTGCCAGGGGCTTCACGCCCGACGAGTCGTCCTGCCCGACCGTGGCGTCGACCTCGCGGCGGCGGCGGCGGCTCCGCAGCGCGTTCGAGGCCACGTTGTTGGCAATCGTGTAGATCCAGGTCGAAAACCGCGCCCCCGGCTGATAGCGCTTGCGGGCACGGTAAACCCGCAGAAAGACCTCTTGAACCAGGTCCTCTGCCTGGTCACGGCGGCCGACCAGGTGCTCGAGGACGGTGAGCAGCCGACCTTGATAGCGGGACACGAGCTCCTCGAACGCCGGGGCGCTGCCGGCCTGGACCTCGAGCATCAGCCGCACGTCGGGATCGTGCAGGGGAGAGCGCTCGGTCGAGGAATCGTCAGCCACGCCGGCGCTCATTTCGGGAATCTCGAACGCCGCATGGGATCGGTCCGCCTCTGCATCCTTCTAGAACCCCGCCGAGCCCTGCCCGGTTTCGCCTACGTCCCCCCCGGCGCCGCCACCGGCAACTCCACCAGTTGATCCTGCTGGGCCCGCACCCGCCGCAACTGCCCGCAGGCGGCGTCGATGGCGTCTCCCTTGCGCTCCCGCACCTGCACGTTCACGCCACCCTGGCGGAGAATGCCCAGGAAGCGTTCGACGGCCGCAGGCGCCGGGGTTTGGTACGGGAGCCCGGCCACCGAATTATAGGGGATCACGTTGAGCAGCGCCGTCCGTCCCCGCAAGATCCGCACCAGCCGATCGGCCTGGGCCGGGCGGTCGTTGAGCCCGCCAAGAAGCACATATTCGAAGGTCAGCCGGCGCCCCGTGGCGGCGAAGTACTCGTCGGCCGCAGCCAGAATCGGCTGAATGCCCACGTTCTTGTTCACCGGCACCAGCTTGTTGCGCAGCTCGTCGTCGGGGGCGTGCAGCGAGACGGCTAGGTGGAACGGGCTGTTCTCGGCCGCCAGCCGGCGGATCGCCTCGGGCAGGCCGACGGTGGAGATCGTGATCCGGCGGGGACTGATCCCTAGGCCGGCTGGATCGGTCGCCTCGCCCAGGGCCGGAATCACCGCCTTCAGATTCGCAAGCGGCTCCCCCATGCCCATCACCACGATGTGGCTGAGCCGTTCGTCAGGGGGCAGCAGCCGTTCGAGCCGCAGCATCTGTTCGACGATCTCGCCGGCCGTGAGATTGCGGACGACGCCGTCGAGCCCGCTCGCACAAAACACGCAGCCCATGGCGCAGCCGACCTGCGAGCTGATGCAGATGGTGCGGCGCTGGCCATCCCGCAGCAGCACGCATTCGATCACCTGGCCGTCGTGCAGCGCGAGCAGCAGCTTCTCGGTGCCATCGGGCGACTGCTTGTGCTCCTTGATCGTGGTCGTCCAGAGCTGAAACTCGGCCGCCAGTTCGCTCCGCAGCGACTTGGGCAGTCCGGAAAGATCGTCGAAGCTCTCCGCGCGACCCCCGAACACCCCCTTGCGCACCTGCGCAGCGCGATACTTGGGCAAGCCGCGGACGGCCAGCCAATCGGCAAGCGCGGACCAGGAGGTGGGGGCGAGGAGGTGCATGCAGCGAGTGACTTGAGCTTAGTGTCATTAGCCCCCGGCGAGTCGCCGGGGGTCAGCAACGTTGACGCGATCACCCCCCGGCGACTCGCCGGGGGCTAAGGGAGGCGCTGGCCGAACAAGCACTTCGTCGATCAAGCGGCGGACCGCGCCGCTTTGCAATTCCGCCGTGAACTGCTCGACGTCGGCGTACACCCGGTGGCTCAGGTATTTTACCGTCCAGTTGTGCTCGAGGGGACTCACCGTAAGTACGACCTTGCCGTGCCGGTAGGCCTCCCACATTTCGATCGCCGTGCCCATCGAGGCCTGGGGGACGAAGGCCAGGAGGACGTCGACCTGCCCGCAGAGCTCGTTATGGCCCAAGAACACGCGGCGGCCGAAGTCGTCGTCGTAAGCAAGGGAGTTCTGGTGGTCGGCCAGCGGGTCGTAGATTTCGGCCCCGGGAAAATACTCGGCCAGCAGCGCTTTGAGCCCTGCGCGATAGTCCTGGTTGTGCAGCAACAGGCCCAGGTGCGAGCCTTGCATAATGCCGGCGAGGAAGAAACGCATGAGGTGACGCAAACGCGAGGCGTGGAAAGCGAGCGGCGGGCGATCGATTCTCGCTGGGGGCTTAGCCGTAATTCAACCGACCCGGCACCCGCCGCTCGATCGGCACGTCGAACAGCATTGGCCGGTCGCCGGCTAGCGACTTGGCCACGGCGTCGGCCAACTCCTCCGGCTCGCTGATCCGCCGCGCCTCGACCCCCAGCGACTTCGCCAGCCCCACGAAGTCGATCTCCGGGCCCGTCAGGTCGAGCCCCAGGTACTTGCCGGTCTTGGCCGCCGGCAGTTCGAGACCCGCCGCGCCGATCTTGAGAATCTGGTACTGGGCGTTGTTGGCGATCACGAATGTCACCGGCACGCGGTACTTGGCCGCGCTCCACAGCCCTTGAATGCCGTACATCGCAGCGCCTTCGCCCAGGAGCGCGAGCACCGGCCGATCGGGCCACGCCAGCTTGGCGCCGATCGCCACGCCCAGCCCCCAGCCGAGCCCCCAGCCGCGGTGGCCAAAGTAGCCGCTCGTGTTGCGGAGCACGCCGAGGCGCTCGAACGTAGTGTTCGTGGTGGTCACCGCTTCCTCGACGAGCGCCACGTCGCGCGGCAACACATTCGCCATCGCCCCCATGAAAGCCAGCGGAGTAAGCGGCCGCAGGTGGCGCTGCCGCTCGATCTCTTGCCACAACTCGTGCCGGGCCTGGGCGTGGGCCGTGGTCAAGGCTTCGGTGCGGGCGACCGCGGCCTTCCGCCCCTCGGGCGTTTGCCCGCGGAGCAGCGCCTCGCCCAGATCGACGAGCGCGGCCTTCGTGTCGCCGAGCACGCCCACGGCCAGCGGATAGTTCTTGCCGAGCTGATAGGCGTCTTCGTCAAGATGGACGAGCTTGATGTGTTCGGGAATGGCGCGGGCCGGCTCGTGGTAGACGTATTGTCGCAGTAGATCCATGCCGACGACGAGCAGCACGTCGAATTCGGCCAGCCGCGCGCGGACCTCGGGGCTCCAGAGCGGCAAGCCTTGGGCGTAGAGCGGGTGGTCGGCCGGAAACCCGAGCCGGCCGTGGGTGGTGCCGGGCTCCGAGATCACCGCAGCGCCGAGCGCCTCGGCCACCGTGACTAGCTCGCTCACGGCGTCGCGCTCGAGCACGCGGCTGCCGACCAAGATGCCGGGCCGCTCGGCCGCGAGCAGCGTTTTGGCGGCCTGTTGCACCGCCGCGAGCGGTGGCCGCACGCGCGTGTCGATCTTGGCCGCCGGCGCCAGGTCGAGCTCTGCCCGCGCGAGTTGCACATCCATCGGCAGTGAAAGGAACACAGGGCCGGTCGGCGGCGTGGTGGCCAATTGCAGCGCCCGCCGCACGGCCGACGGCATGTCCTCCACGCGGCGGACTTCGGCAGCCCATTTGGTCCAAGGCTTGGCGACGCGGACCAGGTCGGAGCCCAAGATCGGCTCCTCGAACTCGAGCCGGCGGTCTTGCTGCCCCGCGGTCACCAAGAGCGGCGTGCCTTCGCGAAAGGCGTTGTAGAGCATGCCCATCGCGTTCCCCAGGCCGGGGCTGATGTGCAGGTTCACCACCCCGACGCGTCCCGAGGCCATGGCGTAGCCATCGGCCATGGCCATCACCGGCACCTCTTGCAAGCCCAACACATACTGCGGCCGCGCGCGCCCCACGAGCAGGTCGTTGAGCGGCAATTCGCTCGTGCCGGGGTTGCCAAAGATGTAGGGCACGCCCGCCTGGTCGAGCAGGCGGACGAAGGCCTCAATGCCGGAAACTTGCATGAGCGGTTGAGCGGAGCGGATGGTGGGGGAGGGCTCAAACTGGCAGTGTAAAGGCTGAGCGCCAACCCCGCCAATCACCCGGCGGTAGTCCGCCGAGCGGCGTATCCGTGACCCGAGGCGTCGGCAGCGTAGCGGCCGTCAGCCTTTGTCGGCAAACGAAAGCAGCCCAGCGACCGAAGTCGCTGGGCTGCCGAACTACCTTGTTCGATCTCGTGCCCGCGTGTTTGCGGACCGCCGAGCTAGCGATACCGCGAGTACGAGGCCTTGCGAGTCGGCCGCGTGGGAGGCATCGGCCGGGCTTCGCCGCTCCAGGGCACGCTCCGCTGGGCGACCGCGGCGGGTTGCCGCGCCGGCTGCGTGCGCTGGGCCGTGCGATAGCGTTGCGGAGGCGCGGCGACGGGCGCCGCAGCCGGTCCAGCCGCCGGAGGCGCTTCGACCATCATGGCGCTTCCGGCGCCCCCCGGCGCCGGACCTTCGCTCCAGACTTCCGAGCCCGGCACGACTTGGCCATCGCCGTATCCATACTTTCCGCGCGAAGCCGGCCGCGTGCCGTAGCCCTGACTCGCGTACGACGCGCTCGGCGGCGGCCCCTGTTCTTCCATGGCGTATTGGGGCGCCCCTTGGCCCTGCGCCATCGAGGGACCGTAGCCGCCCGTGGAGGCGCAACTGCTGCAGCCGCCCCCGCCGCAGGAGTCGCAGCCGCCGACGAAGTTGCCGTACTCGTCGCACGGCTCGCATGTGTCGTGACAGCCGAACGCGCGGTCGCAGCCCCAGTGACACGGACTCAGTTCGTTCCAACAGTGGCAGAGAAGGGACTGCACGCAGCCGCAGCCCGTATTCAAGGCCATCAGACTGGCGGCCACGCCGCCCATCAACAGTCGACGCAACATGTGGATCTTCCCCCCAAAGTGACATTCCGGCGGATCGAATTCGCGGTCGGTCTCGTGGGCAAAAAAGGGCCCCGAGCGCCTGCGGAACCGCCAGTTGGCTTCCCCTAACCGTTATCGGCGGCACATCCGGCAGACTCGACGAAATCGGAGTGCCCATTCGGGCCGGAGTTCTGCACCACGGAGACACGGAGGCACGGAGAGGAAAGAACCATTGGAGGAGCTAGAGCGTTCCCCGAGTTTCCGGGTGTGCCAGGTCAAAGGTTTGGCGGCGACGACCGACCAAATCCTCTCCGTGCCTCCGTGTCTCCGTGGTGAGGGACTCGTCGATCGCGAATTGTGGAGCAGGCGGCGGCGGGGTAAATTGGGTGTTTTCCGGGGTTCGGCTCGCCGAACTAGCGGAACTGCCGCACGTTTGCGTTTTCTCGGGACGAGAGAGAAAGGATCCGCTCGATGGGCGACGTGGCCAAGCTGCAAATCGGCGATCGGCAACTGTCTTTGCCCGTGATCGTCGGCAGCGAGGGAGAGATGGCGGTCGACGTCAGCAAGCTCCGTTCCGACACCGGCTGCATCACGCTCGACGACGGCTACGCCAACACCGGCGCCACCCAGAGCGCCATCACCTTTCTCGATGGCGAGCAGGGCATTCTCCGCTACCGCGGCTACCCCGTGCAGGAGGTCGCCGAGAAGTGCGACTTCCTCGACACGAGCTACCTGCTGATCTACGGCGAATTGCCCACCAAGGAGCAATCGGCCCAATTCCGGGCTTCGCTGCGGCGGCACACCCTGCTGCACGAAGACCTGCGCTGGTTCTACAACGGCTTCCCGCGCGACGCCCATCCCATGGCCATCCTCAGTTCGGTGGTCAGCGCGCTCTCGACGTTCTACCAAGACTCGCTCAGCCCGCGCGATCCGGAGCAGGTGGAGATCTCGATTCAGCGGCTGATGGCCAAACTGCCCACGATCGCGGCCTTCAGCTACAAGAAGTCGGTGGGGCAGCCCTTCATCTACCCGCACAACGACCTGGGCTACGCCGAGAACTTCCTGCGGATGATGTTCGCCGTGCCGAGCGAGCCCTACGAGGTCGACCCGGACCACGTCGAAGCGCTCAACCTGCTGCTCGTGGTCCACGCCGATCACGAGCAGAATTGCAGCACGTCGACGGTGCGGATGGTGGGCTCGAGCGACGCCAACATCTTCGCCTCGATCGCCGCCGGCATCTGCGCCCTCTGGGGCCCGCTGCACGGCGGGGCCAACGAGGCCTGCGTGGACATGCTCGAGCAAATCCGGGCCGACGGCGGCAACGTGCGCAAGTACGTCGACCTGGCGAAAGACAAGAACTCCGGCTTCCGCCTGATGGGCTTTGGCCACCGCGTCTACAAAAACTACGATCCGCGGGCCACGATCATCAAGCGCACCTGCGACAAGCTGCTGGCGAAGCTGAAGATCAAGGACCCGATCTTCGAGATCGCTCAGCAGCTCGAGGAAGTGGCGCTCAGCGACGACTACTTCATCGAGCGGAAGCTCTACCCGAACGTCGACTTCTACTCCGGCGTCATCTACCGCGCGATCGGCATCCCCGTGCAGATGTTCACGGTGCTGTTCGCCATGGGGCGCCTGCCGGGCTGGATTGCCCATTGGCGGGAGATGAACTTCTCGAAGAGCCGGCGGATCGCCCGCCCGCGGCAGGTGTACGTCGGGCCCACCGAACGGCATTTGCCGAAGTAGCTGGCTGCACCCCCGGCGCGGGCGCCGGGTGTTCAGGGGTTGGCAACCCGGTTGCTACGGATTCCAACCCGGCAGCGCGGCGGCTTGCTTGACCCACGACTCCATCTGCTTGTCGAGCCGGCACGCTCGTGAAGGTCGATCCAGCGGGCGTTCCACCCCCGGCGCCGCCGGGGGGAAGGGCTCGAGCGGAGAGGCCGCTAAAGAACGTGACTTTGACGAACCGCGTGAAGACGTGGAACGAGAGGAACCAGTCTTGCCCTGCGACGCCGTAGAAGGGCGAGTTCCAGCGCACGGCCTTGCGCACCTGGGGAACGGCGCGCACGATCAGGGCGTCGAGCCGCTGGCCCAGGTCGCGCTTCCAGCCGGTCAGAGCGGCGATGTAGGCCTGCACCGGCGCGTCGCCGTCGGCCTTGGCGATTTGCGGGTTGCCGCCAGAGAGGAGCACGACCTTCCCCACGGGCTTTCTGGCTGGCAAGGAAGACTTGGTTGCCTTGGCGGGCTTCGCTCCTGACTTGCCTGCGGCGCCCTTGGCAGGCGACTTGGTCTTAGCGGCGCTCGCGCGCAGATTCTCCGCCACCGCAGCCTTGATCAAAGCCTTGAACGCCGCCGCGTTGATCGCTTCGCCTTCGCGGAGGTCGATGGCGCGGCGCGTGTTTCCTTCGAGGCTGGAGTTGAACAGCCCCCGCGGATCAGGCAAGGCCGCGCCGCGGGCGAACGTCAGCTTGACCACCTGCTTGTAGGTTTCCCCCGTGCAAAGGTTGCCGGCGTGGGACCAAACGGGCGTGCCCATCCACTTCCACTCTTCCATGACCTCCGGGTCCGCCTGGTGGATCAAGCGGCGCATCTCAGCCAGGGTTTCGCCGCGCCAGTCTCCCAGAGACTTGATCCGCTCGTCGATCTTGCGCGAGGCGGCGGCCCCTTCGGCTCGTTCCGCCGCGGCGCCTGATGGAAGCGATTTGGCTGTCGCCTTCGTCTTCGGCAGCGACTTGGGGCTGGTCGTTGGCGAAGCTGCCTTGTTCGCCCGCTGCGCTTTCTTGGTTTTGGCCATCTGATGGTCCTGTAGTTCGCAGACCTCTCGAGGAGAACGCTCACCCCCGCTCGAACAGCGCCACGCAGTCTTCCAGCCGCGCGCCGGCTTGGTCGGCCACGGCGAATTTGCGCGGGCCGCGCAGGGCTACGCCGGCGTAGCGGCCGTCTTTGGCCAGCACGTAGAGCTGCAGATCGAAGTTGGGCCGCCCTTGAGCGTCGCGTAGACGGGGGGCAGCCTTGCGCTCGACGCGCCGCAGCACTTCGAGCCCGGCTTCCAGGGGCGAGAGTCCGCCGCGGAGCAACTCGACCACGGCGAAGCTGGCCAGATGGTCGAGGCTCGCCTCGCCGCGGCCCGTGGCGCCGCACGTGCCGAGGTCGTTGTCGGCGTAGAGCCCGGCGCCAATGATCGGCGAATCCCCCACGCGCCCCACCAGCTTGAAGGCCAGCCCGCTCGTGCTCGTGGCGCAGGACAGATCCCCCGCGGCGCTGCGGGCGGCGAAGTGGACCGTGCCGGTCGTGCGCTGGAACCAGGAGGCGACGTCGGCGTCGATTTCGTCGGCCTGAGGCGCGAGCCAGTCCTCGTGCGGGCCGCGGGTTCGCTTCCAATGCAGCCAGTGCCGGCGGGCTCTGTCGGTGAGCAGGTTTTCCTCAGGGAAGCCTTGGGCTCGGGCGAAACGCTGCGCCCCCTCGCCTACCAGCAGGTTGTGGTCCGTCTGCTGCATAACGAGGCGAGCCAGCCGGGTGACGTGCCGCACGTTGCGCACGGCCGCCACCGCGCCATAGCGATGGGTCGGGCCGTGCATGACCGCGGCGTCGAGCTCGACCACCCCTTCCTCATTGGGCAGCCCGCCGTAGCCCACGGTGAGGTCGTCGGGGTTGTCTTCGACTTCGGTCGCCCCAACGACGCAGGCCTCGAGCGGATCGCCTCCGGCCGCGAGCAGCTCGTAGGCCAGGCGGGCGCCTGAGAGCCCGTTGTGCGAAGCGATCACGCGAACCGACATGCCGATCTCCAAGAAATGCCTGGGGGCCCCCTCCGCTTCGCGCGTTGGCGGGAGCAAGTATACTACTGTGTTCCGCCGCCTCACCAAGGGGCGGCGGCCCAGCGCAACCGACCCCGCCGCCGAGCACGCCCATGGCCAACGAGTTCGATCCCTACCGCGAAGCGCTCGTCCTCGAGCAGGTCACCGAGTGGCCCGAGGAGTATGACGGTTGGGAGATCGCCGACAAGCAGCGGCTGGCCGCCAGCCTGCAAGCCGAGCCGCAGCAAGCGGCGCAGCTCGAGTACGTGCGGATTCATAGCGGCTTTTGCCGCAAGATCACGGTCACGGCCGCTGATCTGGCGCGGCTGGGCGTGGCGGTGTGAGCGTGAAGCCGGCCCAGGTCGTACGCGTGGCGCTCGGCGAGCGCAGCTACGACATCGACATCGGCGCAGGGCTGCTCGACGCCTTGGGCGCGCGCCTTACCGGGCTGCGCAAGGTGACGCACGCCGTGGTCATCACCGACGACAACGTCGACTGGCCGCACGGCGAGCGCGGCCTTGCGAGCCTGAAGCAGGTGGGGCTGCGGGCCGACATGCTCACGGTGCCGGCGGGCGAGGCCAGCAAATCGGTCGATTCGGCCGCCGAGCTCTGGAGCGACATGCTCGAGCTGGGGACCGACCGCCGCACGGTGGTCGTGGCGATTGGCGGCGGCGTGGTGGGAGACCTGGCCGGCTACGTGGCGGCCAGCTTTGCCCGCGGCCTGGCCTTCGTGCAGGTACCGACCACGCTGCTGGCGCAGGTCGACAGCTCAGTGGGGGGCAAGGTGGGAGTGAACCTGCCCAAGGCCAAGAACATGGTCGGGGCGTTCTGGCAGCCGCTCGCCGTGACGATCGACACCGACCTGCTGGCCACGCTGCCGGAGCGCGAGTATCGCTCAGGCCTGGCCGAGGTGGTGAAATACGGCGTGATCCTCGACGCGGCGTTCTTCGAGTTTCTCGAAGCCAATACCGCGGCGCTCCTCGCCCGCGAACCGGCCGTGCTCGCCCAGGCGATCGCCCGCAGTTGCCGGCTCAAGGCCGATGTCGTGGAGCGCGACGAGCGGGAGGAAACTGGACTGCGGGCGGTGCTCAACTATGGGCACACCTTCGGCCACGCCTTCGAGGCGGTCGCCGGGTATGGCGAGTTGCTGCATGGCGAGGCGATTTCGATCGGCATGGAGTGCGCGGCTCGACTTGCCGCGGGGTTGGGTCGAATTCCGACCGAGTTCGTAGAGCGCCAGCGGCGGCTGCTCGAGGCGCTGGGGCTGCCGGTCGACCCGCCGGCGCTTGATCCCGAGGCGCTGCTGGCGGCCATGGCCCGGGACAAGAAGGTGGAGCACGGGAGGCTGCGGTTCATCCTGCCGACCCGCCTGGGGCACGTCGAAGGGGTCGACGATGTGCCGGTGGACGCAGTGCGGGCCGCTCTGGGCGCCGGCTAAGCGTCAGCGCACGAAAAAAGACTGGATTCAACCTGCCCCAGACATAAAGCCTTGCAGCTTTATGCCTTGAATCCAGTCTCTGCAGTTGCGAGCGAAGGGACCCTTCCTGTCTGCGCCTCTGGGCGCAGGCCGTCTCTTTGAGCGCGATGAGGTGGAGCGGTCGGTTTTCGCCCGGCGGTTCCGAGGGTCGGGCAAAGGCTCCAAGAAGGGCAACTCTTCGTATGTTCGGCAAAAAATGAAACTACCGCAAGCCGATGTCCGCGCCGTGCGGCAAACCGCATCTATGGTCCGCAGCGTCGGCGTTTTCGGGGGGTGACAAACTTTGGCCGATTTGCGCCGCGCCTGATATCATACGGGTGCGAACGAATTGCCGCCCAGCGCGGCGGATGCTGTTTCGCCCCCTTTTGATCGATTGGCTTGGCGGGATTTGAGCCTAACAAATCGCGCCTTGATACATATTCGTTATTCCGTAGAAAGCCCGATTGGATGGCGCCGCGCCGGGATCATGCGACCGTGTTGCTGGCCAGTGGCGACGCGGGCTTCCTCGCGCAGTATGGCGCCGCGCTCGAGGCCCAGGGATTTCGCTGGGAGCCGGTGGCGTCCCCGGCGCTGCTGCAGGAAAAGCTCCGTTCGAGTGAAGTGCGGCCGGTGCTGTTGCTGCCTGGCACGCATGAGTGGCTCCCTTCTCAGGAGTGGCCACGTGGCTGGCCCGTGTGCTTGCTCACTCCGCGGGACGCCAACGATGGTTTGACGGCCGCCCTGGCCGATGGAGTCGCCTGGTTGCGCGATGCCATGCAACCGGTTCCCCCGGCGCCAGGCGAGCACAACTTGCCCGACGTGCTTGGCCGCTTGGCGCTGACGTTTTCGATCGCCCGCGATCTGGGGCTCACGCGCTCTCCGTTGCCGGCGGAGACCCCGAGCGAGCGCATCTATCAGACGATCTTCGACACAATGACCGAGGGGGTCGCTGTCTTCGATTCTCAGGGCATCGTGCGCGCATTCAACGCCGCGGCGGTGCGAATTAGCGGGTGGTCGGCCGAGCAAATGCTCGGCCTACCGCTCAACGCACCCAAGTATCAGTGCTACGACGCCAGCGGCCGACTCCTCGACCACACGGAATATCCCGCGATGGTCTGCCTGCGCACGAGGCAGCCGACGATCGACGAGGTGGTGGGCATCGTGCGCCCTGACGGCAAAACGGCCTGGGTGTCGTGCTGCTGCCAACCGATTCTCATCGACGGCGGCGACGGCTCGGTCGGCGTCCTCTCGACCATTCGGGACATCACCGAGCGCCGGCAAGCGGAGCAGGCGCGCGAGGCCAGCGAAGCCGCATTACGGAGCTTTTTCGACAGCGCGCCGCTCTTCATGGGAGTCATTGAAGATCTCGGCGACGATCTGCTGATCGTCCGCATCAATAGCTTCGGCGCTCAGGCCTTTGCGCTCGAGCCCCAGGCGATGCAGGGACGCACTTCTGGCTCTCTCGGCATCTCCGACGAACACTTGCGACTATGGCGACAGAAACTGCTTGCCAGCCGCCAACTAGGCCAGCCGGTCAATTTTCAATATTCCTATGATGTGAGCGGCCAGGCGAACTGGCTTTCGGCCACGGTTTGCCCACTCACCGGCGCCCCAGCCGACCAGTACTGCTTCGTCGTTGACATCATCACGGCGCGAGTGCGGGCCGAAGAAACGGTTCGACAACAACAGGCGCAGATCGCGCATGTCCAACGGGTGAGTTCGCTCGGCCAGATGGCTTCGGAGCTCGCCCACGAATTGAATCAGCCGCTGTTCGCCATCGGCAACTTCGCCGCCGCCAGCCTGCAAGCCCTCGACGAGATCTCCGAGGCGTCGCCAGCGAATCTGCGCCACTGGCTGACCCAGATCGCGGCCCAGGCCGATCGCGCGGGGCAGATCGTTCACCGCTTGCACCGGTTCGTCCGCAAGTCCCCCACCACGCATCAGCGGCTCGAGTTGGCCGAGCTGATTCGTGAAGGGCTGGAGCTGGTCGCCGTCGATGCCCGCCTGCACGGGGTCGAACTCGAGTGCATCGAGACGCGACAGCCCATTCATGTGTTCGCCGATCGCATTCAGGTGCAACAGGTGCTCGTGAACCTCGTGCTCAACGGCATCGAAGCGATGTCGGCCAGTGAGGCGAACCATCGCAAGCTGACGGTGCGCGTGCAACTGGCCGATGCCGCGGGACAGGCCGCGCTCATCGTACGCGACCGTGGCCGCGGCTTGGACGCCGTCCCGATCGAACGCTTGTTCGAGCCCTTCTTCAGCACCAAACCCAACGGGTCGGGCATGGGGCTGACCATTAGCCGTGAGATTGCCCGCAGTTTGGGCGGAGATTTGGCGGCAGCGCCCGCTTCCGGCCCCGGGGCCCAGTTCACGCTGACGTTGCCGCTGCACGAGGGGGCCGATGACTGAGCAAACGGTGTTCATCGTCGACGACGACCCGGCGGTCCGCGAGTCGGTGCATGCGCTGTTTCGAGCGCGGGGCTTCTTGGTGCGGTCCTTCGGTTCTGCCGATGAGTTCATGCAAGGCTATGCGGCCCCGGCCCGGGGCTGCCTGATCGTCGACTTGCGGATGCCCGGAATCGGCGGACTCGAACTGCAACAGTGGCTGGCGGAACGGGGGTTCGCGTTGCCCGTGATCATGATCACGGGGTTCGCCACCGTGCCCACCGCGGTGCAAGCGATGCAACAAGGGGCAATCGACTTCCTGGAGAAGCCTTGCCGTCCGGCCGAGCTGATCGCCCGCGTCTCCCAGGTGCTCGAGCGCGATCGCGAACTCTGGGAGGCGGACGAGCAGCGACGTCTCATGCAGCAACGGCTGACGAACTTGAGCCCGCCGGAAAAATTCGTGCTCGATCAGATCGTCGCCGGCAAGCCCAACAAGGTCATCGCCCGCGAGGCGCGGCAAAGCCTGCGCTGGGTAGAGGCCCGCCGGGCCGCGATTTTCCGGCAGTTGGACGCCGATTCGCTGGCCGAGCTCTTGCGGCTGGTGCTCGCGGTGCAACGCACCCCCGACGAGTAGGGACTGGTCCCTTCAGTCAGCGCGTTGGAAGGCGCCCCGAGGGCGGAACGATCGCCGCCGGATCGAGCAGCACCAGGTCGTGCCCATGGTCCGACGTCACGATGAGCAGCGTGTCGTCCCAACCGCCGTGGCCCTCGATCCAATCGCAAACGGCGCGGAAGGCGAGGTCCCCCGAGATGACCGCGCCGATGCTGTTGTCGAGGTTGTTGTCGTGGTTGGCCCAGTCGACGTCCCCCGACTCGACCATCAGCCAGAAACCCTGGTCGTTCGTCGACAGCACGTCGAGCGCCGCCACGGCCATCTGCGCGAGCGTGGGGTTCTCACGCAGGTCCTCGGCGTAGTACATCTCGGGAATGCCTTTGGCGCCGACCGTGGGGTTGTATCCCCCATCGGCCGTGCGGAACGGCAGGTGCCCCATGATCGTGCCGAAGAAGCCGAACAGCCGCTGCTTGTGGGCAATCGCCTCGCTCGCGGCGGCCTTCAGAGCGGCTGCGCCGTCCACACCGGGAGTGCGTTGCACCACGCGATACCGGCCTCCGTTCCTTTGGTCAACCCGCGCCAGGTCGGCGTCGGTCAGGAACATGTTGCCGGGCACGTAGTTTGCGCCCTGCTCGGCGACAGCGTCTTTCGAGATTCCCCAGCCGGCGCCCAGCAGCACGTCGACCCCGCGCAGCGGAATCTGGCGATGCGCCACCGACGGCAGGCCCAGAAGATCGCGCGACAGGTCCTGGTAGTCGTCGCGGTCGACGTTGTGGGCGTAGGTGCAGGCGGGCGTGGCGTGGCTGATCTGCACGCTCGTCACCACGCCGATCGACCATCCTTTGCGCTGCAACTGGTGGGCGATCGTTTCCACGGGCCTCCCCTGTGGATCGATGTTGACCGCCGAGTTGAAGGTCTTGATGCCGGCGTTGAGCGAGGTGGCCGAGGCCGAGGAATCTGTGGTGGCGTGTACTTGCGCCTTCGATTGGCTAATCGGGTAGCGTGGATCGGCCGGCAGTTCCCAGGGGGCGCGGCCGCCGAGCCGCGGGTCGAAGCCGCCGTACTTTTCACCTTCGCCATCGACGACCACCTGGGCGTTGACGTCGACATCGGTGGCGTCGCTGTAGGGGCTGGTGACGCAGAAGCCGAAATCGGTGGGGGCGCCGCGGTAATCCTGGAAGGCGAGCCCCGTGCCGCGGCCGCGATCGTACTTCACGCCCCCCGCCGCATAGATCGCCGCGGCGCGCGTGGTCTCGTAATCCATCCCGTCGAACACGAACAGAATGATTCGCTTCTTGCCGGCGTCGACCGCCGATCGCTGCAGGCGGGCCACATCGGTCTGATCGAAGTACTCAGCGTCCGGATTGAGGGTCGCCGGCGGCAGGCGGCCGTAGAGTTGCGTGAGCCGCTGGGCGTCGCGATAGACGCTGTTGCGGCCCGACACCTCTGCCAGTGAGCCGCCAAAGATATACACCGGGATCAACCGGTTCGAGTGTGAGGTCCACGCCGAGTACTCACGCGGCACCGGCCCCCAATGGCCCCAGGGAGCTTCTTCGGCGTTCATCGCCAGCCCTTGCAGGCTCCGCAGATGATCGTGCGGCGGTTCCACCGCAGGCGCGGCAAGCGGTCCCGAGGCCACGAGCAGGCCCAGTCCAAAGCACAACAGCAGAGCGGTCAACGATCGCATGACAGCCGAGGCGGGGTGGTGGCGGAGTGTTCCGGAGGGCAGGACCCTCATTCTAATGCCCCGACGCCCGCCGGGGCAGGCCCGCGGAACTCGCTGAACACATTCCTCACAAACCTACCTTACTGCGGCCCGGTCTCGGGTACGGCCGAAATGCGTTCGACAGCAACCGGCGCGGCGACCTTCACCTTGGCCGCTCCCACGGCATGGGCCTTGGCGCCTTCGACGAACAACCGCACGTGGCACTCTGCGGGCGCGTTCTCCGGCACGTCGAGCCAGCAGTGAATGCGGCCGTCGACGACCTGAACCGTCGCCGAGGCGAGCCGTGGATTGTTGGCCCGCTCGTAGAGCCTTTGCCGCGCAGTCAGGTCGCTCGGCGTCGCCGGCTCGAGGGCCGCTCGAGACACCGGGGGCGCGCGGTCGCGCGGGCCCACCAGTTCCACTGTGCAGGCGCCGTCGACCGCGCATTTGGCCAAGACTTCGAGGCGCGTGCCCCGCTCGGTGGTGGGAGCGACCGTCAGCTCCACCGGCGTCGGCGGCGCCAGCGTCAGCAGCGGATCGCCCAGCAGATTGAACAGCAGCGCGTGTTCGCGGCGTTCCTGCGCCAAGTCGGCCGGGTTCAGCGCGCTCGCCAAGAGATCCACCGTCTGCCGCGTCGGCGACTGCTTCGTCCGTGCGACCAGATCACGCTTCGCGCGCAGCAGCAGTTCCCCCAGCGTTTGCCGCTCCCCGCTGAAGGCGTGGTCGAGCAACTCCTGCGCGAGCGCCGTCATCCCATAGGGCATGGTGACTCGCGACCCGCAGAGCACCGCCACCGGGCCGGCGTCGGCCCGCAGCAACTCCTCCGCCAGACAAGTCTGGTCGTCGTCGAAGGCCCCGGCGTAGCACGACATCAAGAGCGCGATCGGCGTGCCCGAGGGCATGGGCAGTCGCGCGGCGTCTCCCGACTCGAGTACGGGCCAAGGCCGGCCGAGCAAGCGCGGCCGATCGACATGGCGGCGATGGCCATGCCCAAGGTACGCCCAGAACAGACATCCCTCCCCCAGTCCGCGCTGCGCGGACTCGCGCAGCCGTCGGGGATCGGGGCAATAGGGGCTGGTCCAACTGCCGTAGGTGAAGTTCGTGTGGTAAGCCTGGGGAATGCCATCGACGACGAGCTTGCGGGTGGTGACCTCGAGCACGGTGTCGGTGACGGGACCGAAGCCGCCGGCGCCGGCCACAATGTCGATGCGCCGCCGCCAGGCGCCGAAACCCGCTTGCCGCTCGTAGCGCACGATCTTGGCCACGAGGCGCTCGAGTTCGGCGGCCGTCGACACGCTCAGCCGGCCGATCGCCACCTCGGGCGCGCCGTCGCCGTCGAAATCCACGAGCGGCTGGTCGCTGGCGATTTCGGGCTCGGAGCCGAACTTCACATTGATTTCCGCCGGCCGCAGGCAGGTAGGCACGCCGGGAACCGGCGGCTGCTGAGCGGCCGCAGCATCTCCCACGAGCACGACATGCCGGAGAAAAGCCGTTGCACGGCTGCGGATCTGCCGCTCGAGCCCCCGCGCCGTTGGCGAAGGCTCGATGACTTCGCAAGCGTGCCCCTGGGCCTGCCGCAGTTCGAGCCACGGCTCGAGGGCCGCGCGATAAGGCGCCGGGCAAACGACCAGGGTGTCGGCCGGGGCGCAAGGCGCCAGGGGGAGCAGGGCTAGCAGGGCCGCAACCAGCATCGGCAAATCTCCTCGCTTCCGCTCCGGGCGCCCCAGGCTCTGCCCGCTAGCATTGTAGGCACGGCCAACTTGCTCTTGCGCAAATTGCCGGAGAACACTATCACTCCCCGTGTCCGCCCCGCTGGGGGTGGGCAAGCCTAGGAAGGGAATCCTGAGTCAGCGGGGTGTCATGAAAGCCTTTCGCGTCGCTGTGCTGACGGCCGTGCTGCTGGCGACTGGGTGGCCCGCGCGGGGCGACGAACGCTCCACCGGCGCAGGCGGCATCAACTCCTCGGCCCTCGGTCTGACGGGCACGGGCATCGCCATTGGCATGGTCGACCAGCTTCGCCCCGGGCTGCCAGGCTTCGACAATGCGGAGCACAGCCACGATCAGGTCCGTCCGAAGGGCGTGTTTGTACGCGACGCCGCCGCGACCGCAAATAGCGATGCCGGGAAGCGGGCAACGCAGATTGCCGGAATTCTCGTAGGCAGCGCCTCGTCGCTGCACGGCGTGGCCCCCGGCGCCGATCTCTACGCCTCGGCTTATCGCACGCTCGGCACGGACCCCGGCTATCAGCATGCCTTGCTTGCCACGCAGCACGTCGGCCAGCAGGCTGCCGGCTCGGTGCGGGCGATTGGCCATAGCTGGGGCAAGGGACTGCGCACGGGCGCCACGCTCGACGGCCAATCGCTGCTCACCCTGGGGGTCGACTGGCTGGCGACGCAGCAGGACGTGCTACAGGTGTTCGCCGGCAACGAAGGAAACGGAGGCTCGCCGCTGCCGACCGACAACTACAACGGGCTCGACGTGTCGTTCAGCGCCCCGGTCGATGGCAAGTACACCCGCCTGCACGAGTCGAACTACTTCTTCGAAGACGCCGACGGCCCCCGCCGTACGATCGATCTGGTGGCGCCGGGCGCCAACATCACAACTCCCAAACTGGGAGGCGGCACGCTGATCGAGACGAGCGCCGGCTTTGCCCCGCCGCACGTGGTGGGGGCCGTGGCGCTCCTGCAGCAGCATGCCGAGGCGCGGATCGCCGCGGGCGCGGCCCGCTGGAACGCCGATGCCCGCCGTCACGAGGTGATGAAGGCCGTGCTCCTGAACTCGGCCGACAAGGTAGCCGACGCCGGCGACGGCCTGCTCTTGGGCATGGCGAAAACGATCGTCGACACGCACGGCAAGAATTGGCTCGACTCCGACGCCCTGAGCGATCCCGCGGTCCCGCTCGACGACGAACTCGGAGCAGGACAACTCAACGTCGACCGCGCGAAGCGGCAGTTCGAGTCCGGGCAGTGGAACTCCGGCGAGACCGCGCCGCGGCTCGGCTGGGACTGGGGCCAATTGACCGACGCGGGCGCCATCAACAAGTATCCGCTGGCCGACGCGATTGGCCGCGGGAACTACGTTTCGATCACGCTGGCCTGGGACCGGCAAGTGAAGCTGGACGACACCGACCAGGATGGCGCTTACGACGTGGGCGAATCATTCAGCGAACTGGGGCTGACGAATCTCGATCTGCTGCTTATGCCGCGCGGGGCCACCAGCCTATCGCAGGCGGTCGCCTCGTCGCTCAGCACGGTCGACAACCTGGAGCACATCTTCTTCCCCGTGCCGACGACTGGCAGCTACGAGATTTGGGTCCGCCAGGTCGATGCGCCGCTAGGCGGCCAAAGCTATGCCTTGGCCTGGTGGACCGGCGCGGGGCAGGCCACGGTGGGAGGCCTGCAGGGAGACGCCAACCAAGACGGGCTCGTGAATCTAAACGACTTTGGGCCGCTGAAGATCAACTTCGGCAACACGGGCGCACAGTTGGCCGATGGCGACTTCGACCTGAACGGCCGAGTGGACCTGAGCGACTTCGGCATCCTCAAGCAGAGCTTCGGGCAACGAGGAGCGGTGGCGGTTCCGGAGCCGGCGACGCTTGTACTGTTGGTGATGGGGCTTGTGAACCTCGCCGCGTTGATGCGCCGAGTTTAGCCCTCGGCGCGTCGCCCGGGGGAGAGGGATCGTGGACGCGGCCTAGCTCGGCTTCTTGCCCACCACCGGCTGCATCTCGCGGATCCAGAGGTTGCGGAAGCGCACCGGGTTGCCGTGGAACTGCAGGTGGAGCGGCAGCCGCGGCGGGTGGGCTTCGTAGGTCGGCGGCGAATCCCAGGCCGTGGTGCCTTGCAGCTCATGGTGGTTTTGCACCACGACGCCATTCTGCAGCACGGTCACATAGCCAGGGCGCTCGAGCTTGCCGGCGGCGTCGAACCGCGGGGACTCGAACAGAATGTCGTAGGTCTGCCACTCGCCCGGCTTACGCGAAACGTTGACCATCGGCGGCGATTGCTTGTAGATCGAGCCGCACTGACCGTCGAAGTAGGTCGGGTTGTCGTGCGAATCGAGCACCTGCACTTCGTAGTGGCCCATCAGGTAGACGCCGCTGTTGCCGCGTCCTTGCCCCGAGCCCTCGATGCGCTCCGGCGTGGCGAACTCGACGTGGAGCTGGCAATCGCCGAAGCTCTCCTTGGTGTGGATGCCGCCGTGTTGCGGGATGGCGCAGCCGTCTGCGATCTTCCACTGGTCGCCCCCTTCCCACTGGTCGAGGTTCGTGCCGTCGAAGAGCACGACCGCGTCGGAGGGCGGCCCGCCGGCCTCGCCGGGCGTAACGCGCTTGGGCTCGGGCCAGATGATGCCGCTCAGATACTCGTCGGACACGCCGGAGAGGGCGAACCCGGCCACGACCGCCAGGGGCAGCAGGAACGTCAGCAAGCGGCGGGCAGGTGTGCGGCGAAGCATGGGCGGGAGTCCGAGAGGTGGGCGGGGAAGGCGGAGGCCGCGGCCGACGGACCGCGAAGTTCTCGTATTCTAGTTGTCGGGGCGGCTGCCGCAACGCGGCGAGGTGCGGCGGCGGGCTTCGTCGTCGGTTCTGCGGACCGTCGTCGGCGCTCCGCTAGCCGCAGTTCGCGGCGGCGGCCTAGAATGAAGGACATGAGCCAGCCCATTCAAGCCATCTACGAAAACGGCTTCCTCCGCCCCTTGGCCCCGCTGCCGACGCCGCTGGCCGAGCAGCAGGTGGTGACGGTGTGGATTGAGGCCGTGGCGGAGACTTCACGGGAATTGTCGGAGGAGCAAATTGCCGAGAATCAGGCCGCTTGGCTAAGGTTCGCTGCTGAGATGGAGGCCCTGGCTGAGTCCGACGTGATTCGTAGCGATGAGCCAGTCTCGGATGAGGATCGTCTGATCTACGGCGACTGACCATGGTCTTCGTCGATACTGGCGCGTGGTTCGCCCTGTCCGTGCCCAGCGACGCAAATCATGCCGCGGCGGTGGCGTTCTTGGCCACCAACCAAGAGCCGTTGGTCACGTCCGACTACATCTACGATGAACTCTTGACGTTGTTTCGGCAACGCCGTCAACCAGCGCGAGCCGCGTTGTGGTTGACGGAGTTGCGCCTGGGGCGAGCCGAACTCGTCTGGGTCACCCAAGCAGACGTCGAAGCCGCCACCGGCGTCTACTTTCGTTTTCACGACAAGGGCTGGAGCTTCACCGATTGCGTGAGCCGCGTCGTCATGGAACGGCTGCGAATCGCCAGCGCTTTTGCCTTCGACCAGCACTTCCTGCAGTTCGGCACGGTCGCCGTGCTGCCGTAGCGCCTTCTCACGCCGCCCGCGCCTGGCCTCCCCGACGCTGGTTCCTTTCGCCTAAGATACGGGCGTTGGGCGACGGTGCGAGTCAGTTTGCAGAAGGTCTGCCGGTGAAGAACGATCCCTTTGGGCGGCTGTTGGTGCGGTCCGCGCTTGCGCTCGCGATCGGCGCCGCGCTGGTGGCGATTTGCTACGTCTGGATCGACCGCCCGGTGGCTTACTGGGTCTACGCCCATCGAGAGGATCGCCCCCGCTGGGTCGAGTGGCTCACCTATCCGCCGCCGCAGATGCAGCTGTGGGCGCCGGCCGCCCTGATCGTGTTGATGATCCGACGCGCCGCCGGGCCCTTCCGCCGCTGTGGGCACGCCGTGTTCTTGGCCTGCCTGAGCCTGCTCGTGTCAGTGCAGTTCAAGGACACGCTCAAGTACATTTTCGGCCGCACTTGGCCGGAGACCTGGGTCGACAACAACCCGTCGCTGATCCGCGACGGCGTGTCGCACTTCAATTTCTTCCACAACGGCGACGGCTACGCCAGCTTCCCCTCGGGGCACGCGGTGCGCGTGCTGTCGATGGTGGCTGTGTTTTGGCTGGCGTATCCCCGGGCGAAGCTGCCGCTCGTGCTGCTGTCCATCGTGCTGCTCTTGCCGCTCGTGGCGATGAACTACCACTTCGTGGGAGATGTGGTGGCAGGGTGCTTCGTGGGGGCGATCGTGGGGGCTTATTGCGCGCGGCTGGGAAACCTCGAGTGCGGCCCGCCGGCGCCGGGGGATCGGTTGGCGTAGCGCCGGCGGAGGGAGGAGCCAACCGTTTCTGGTGCGCTTACCTCCTTGTCCCCCCGGCGACTCGCCGGGGGCTAAGGGCGCTCGATGGCGGTTTTTGTTCCTTTGGCCCCGTGAGTCACTGGGGGCAAACCGTGGCTACGCGCTAATCGACGTTCAATCCACCACGTACCGCCCGGGATTCAAGATCCCTTGCGGGTCGAACTCGCGCTTCACGGCTTGCATTAAATCGGCCGAGGCGCGGCGGACGCCCCAGACCGCGCGAGCGGTCAACTCTGCTTGGTAGATCGACGAGAGGACGACAACGTTGCCCCCGGCCTTGGCAGCCGCCGGCTGCAATTGGCCGATCAACTGCGCAGAGACTTTGGCGGCCGGAAAATCGGCGAACCGCGCCAGCACGATGCCGTTCCCAGCGTGGGCCTGCACAGAGGCTTGGGAATCGAGCGAAATCACGAGCCGCACGAAGCCGGCGACCTCGGCCGGCAGCACGTTGGCCTTGATCACCAAGGGGGCCGACGCGTCCGCCGGAAACTCGGCCAACCGATCCCAGAGGGGCTGAGTTTCGTCGGCCGCCACCACATGGGCCTCCGCACCGGCGTCTGACCACTCGCGGCGCAGCGCGTCGATCATCCACGCGACCTCGACGTCCGTCCCTTCGAGCCCAACCACCAACCGGCACACGTCGCTTTGGCTCGGCGGACCAAGCGACCGGTCGGATTGCCAAGCAGGACCCGCCAGCAGCTCGAGCGCCGTCGGCGTCGTGCGCGTGTGGACGAGCGCGGCCAGCAACGCTTCGGCCCGCTCGAATGACGAGACGCCGCAGGCGACGAGCGCCGAGCGCTCGGCGGCGGGCCGGATCTTGAGCGTGGCTTGCGTGATCACGCCGAGCGTCCCCAGCGAGCCGGTGAGGAGCTTGCAGAAGTCGTAGCCGGCGACGTTCTTCACCACCCGGCCGCCCCCTTTGAAGGGCCGGCCGCGCCCGTCAACCGCCGAAATGCCAATCACGTAGTCGCGGATCGTCCCCTGGCCGTAGCGGCGGGCGCCGCTCCAATTCGTGGCAATCACGCCGCCGAGCGTCGCCTGGGCAGGCGCCGGCACGTCGATCGGCAGCCGCTGGCGTTCGGCGGCGAGCGTTTGGGCCAGCTCCGCGAGCGTGATGCCGGCCTCGACGGTGATCGTCATGTCTCGGGCAGGATAGTCAATGACCTGGCTCAGTCCGGTCAATGCGAGCCCTAGGCCCGGCTGCCGGGCAGGGAGGCCGAAGTTCTGGCTCGTATTCCCTCCCAGGGGATAGACCGGCTGGCGGGCGGCGCTCGCACCGCGCAGTGTTTCGACCACCTCGGCGGTGGACGTGGGGGCGATGGTTCGTTCCAGCGGGACGGGGACGGTCAGCGCAGCACCAGGGAGTGCGGGTTTGGGCGGGGCCGGGAAGCCCTCCATTACGCTCGATTCGCGAGGAACGTCAAGGGGTGCAGAGTGTGCAGAGTCAGCCGGCTGACGCCGGCCGCTCTCCAGTTGGGCGGTCTGGTTTGTGGTTGAGCCCAAGAAACTCTGCGTGCCAGCACCAAGAATTGCGTTTGGGCCGCGAATTGCCTGCCGCTGGGCCAAGAAACCCCTTCCGCAAGCCGCCTCCGGACTCCCAGCTTGCCGGTAGCGGCGTCACATGGAGCGTGAACCGAGATGCTATTTCACCGCACGGCGGCCCTTTGGGCCCTGGGATTGGCCGCACTGATCGCGGCGCCGCGGGCAGTTGCGCAGGAACCGCCCGCCGCGCCGAGCTTCGAGCGCGGCTTCTTTCTGCAGCAGCACCAAGGGAACCTGCAGGCAGCCGCGGCGGCCTATGAGCAGGCCCTGGCCGACGGCAATTTGTCCGCCGAACTCCGCCGCGAGGCTGAGCGGCGGCTGGCCGAATGCCGCGAAGATCTGGCCGCGGCTGATCTGGCCCGCCTGATGCCGGCGGGCGCCTTGGTCTACGCCGAGTTGAGCCGCCCTGGCGACCACTTGGCCCGACTGGCCTCGATGGCCGGACTGGCGCGCGGTGGCGAGAACGACACCAAGGCCGGCGGCTCGAAGCCGGGAGACGCCGTGCCGCTGGGGCCCGGCCTCGTGTTGCCGCGCGATTTCGCGATCAGCCCGGCCCTGTTCGATAGCCTCAAGCCGGTGCGCGGCGTGGCCGTCGCCATGACGTCGCTGCCGCGCCACGGGCCGCCGGGCGGGCTCGTGGTCATTCATCCAGGCGACGCCAGCTTGCTCCGCGGCATTGTCGAAACAGTCGCGCAGTTCCTCGAACCGCAGGAACCGATCGCCGGGCACAAGATCTATCGCTTGGGTCCGGGCGGACGCGACCAAGCCTGGCTGGCCGTCACCACGCGGCTGCTCGTGCTGTCGTTCGATCGCGATCAGTTGGCCGGCGCTCTCGAACGCTTGGGGGCTAGCACCTCAGAAAGCCTGGCCACCCAGAACGAGTTCGGCCGCGTGCAGGCCGACCGCGAAGACGCGCTCCTCTTCGTCCACGTGAACGGGCCGCGGATGCGGGCCGCGATCAAAGAGCTGCATGGCGGGGCGGAACCGCCGCAGTTGAACGCCGTGCTCGACCTCGATCATCTCGAGGGGCTGACCGCGGCCTTGCGCACCACGCGCGACAATTTGAACCTCGAAGTCAAGCTCACGCTGGCCGAGGGGCAGCGGAACCTGGTGTACAGCCTGATCCGCACCGCGCCCCTCTCGCAGCGGTCGCTGGCCCACGTGCCGCAGGGCGCGGGGCTCGTGGCGCTCTTGGGCCTGAATCCCGCGGGCCCGGCGATCGAGCGCGGCAGTCCGTCGGCCTCCGATGCGCCCACGCAAAGTGTGGCCGCCATGGATCTGGGACGCGAGCTGTTTGGCAATCTCGAGGAGCTGGCCTTCTTTGTCGCCCCCTCGAAGCAGCCTGGCTTGCCGCAGATCGGCGTCGTGCTCGCGGTGCGCGACGCGGCGAAGAGCGAAGCCCTGTGGGGACAGTTGCTGGCGTTGCCGGCTCTGTTCGCGCCGCAGGTTCCGCCGCCGCGCGATGTGACGATCGAAGGCCGGGCGGGCAAGCAGTACTTGCTGCCCAACGCGCCGCCGCTGGCCCTGGTGCGGCTCGAGGGAAGCGCGATTGTCGGCGGCACCGAAGAGGCCGTGGCCTCGGCAGTGGGCGCCGGCGAAGGCAACCGCCTGACCGACGATCCGCAATTCCGTCCGCTGCTGAGCAGCCTGACGCCTGACAGCAGCAAGGCGCTGCTGGTGCACGTGGGTCGAATGCTCAAGGTCGCCGGCTCGCTCGACCGCGGCAGCGATGGCCCCAAGATGGCTCAGGTGGGCGAATTGCTCGACCGACTGGCCGTGGTCGTCGTGACCAATGAAGGTCCGACCGAACTCGTGCTGCACGCCGCCGTGAGCGGCCTGCCGAACGTGCCCAAGCTCGTGCAGGCCCTGGCCGCGCCGCGTGGGGGCCGCGCCGAGATTTCGGTGGCCGCGCCGCCGCCGCCGGCCGCGCCGCGACCGTAGGCTAGCGTTCGAACTCTGTTCGGGGTAGTTCCGGGCAAGCCCAGGGAATCCATGCGGTTCCCTGGGCTTTGCTTTTGCCAGGGGTGTTCGCTTGCCGGCGGCTACGCCACACAAGCCCGCAGCGCAAACAAGGGACGCGAGCGCCTGTTCGGCGCGCTGGCTCAAACGGCCGCCCGGCCGTGAAGAGTCCGGCTAGGATCGGCTTGCGGACGCGTGGCTCTTCCTTGCTCGCGCTGCGGGCTAGTATGGTGGGGCTACCACCTGAGCTAAATGGACGCGCTGGGATTGCGCTCCTCGTCCAACCTATCCAACGGCAGTCACCCCATGCATCCACCCCCGGCTCTGCAAACGAACGACTACCTTCCTTGGTCGCGTGGCCGCGGCGTTGACGTATGGAGCATGCTGCAGGCATGCGCCGCGGGAGATCAGCCGGCGGTCGAAGCGCTGCTGGCCCGCGAGCCGACGCTCGTCGATTGCGAGTACCAGTACTACCGGCCGCTCCATTTTGCCGTGCGCGAGAACCACGTGGAGCTGGTCAAGCTGCTGTTTGCCCGCGGCGCCGATCCTTTCTGCGGGGGGCTAGGTTTTCGTCCCGTGTACAAGCCGGGCGGCGTAGGAAACCTGCCGTGGGTGCTCGATACGGCGCGAGAACGCGGCTACACGAAAATGCTGACCCTGCTCGAAACGACGTTTCGCGAACGGTTCCACATCGAGCCCGCCGGAGAAATCCTGGCGGCTTTGATTCGCGACCGCGATCTGCAGGCCGTCAAGACGACGCTTTCTGCGCGGCCCGAGTTGCTCGACCGCGCCGACGGCTTCGGCAACCAGCCAATCCACTGGTCCGTGATGACGCGCCAGCCCGCGCTCATCAACCACTTGGTTGATCTCGGCGCCGACATCAACGCCGTCCGTCCCGACGGCGCGCAGCCGATTGACCTTACCAACGGCGACTACTGGTATCGCGGCTGGCGCGACATTCCGGCGCAGGTGATCCGCCGGCACGAAGTGATTCTGGGCTACCTGCTCGCCCGCGGCGCGTATTACGACATCAGTACGGCCGCCCAGCTTGGCGATCTAGAACGCGTGCGCGCGCTGGTCGAAGAAGACCCGCGCCGTGTGAATGAGTTGCCCGCATCCACCGGCTACTACAACGGCGTGCCGCTCCGCTGCGCCGCGGGGGGCGGCCACCTGGCGGTCGTGCAATTCCTGCTCGAGCGCGGCGCCGATCCCAATCGCCCCGAACCGGTCACTCCCCAGGGAGGCGCCCTCTACGACGCCATCGCCGGGCGGCACTGGGAAATCGTCAAACTGCTGCTCACCCACGGCGCGAACGCCAACGCCGCGGTCGAATCGTCGGGCAATTGCTTCTGGCGGGCGAAAAATGAGAACGCGCCGCGTGAGATCATCGAGTTGCTCGCCGCGCACGGCGGATCCAGCGGCGTCGAACTGGCCTGTTACAACGGCGACCTGGAACTAATCGCCACGATGTTGCAAGCGAACCGGGCGTTGCCAATCGCCGAGCATTTGCCGGTTGACAACGAACCACTCGTCGACCTGGTGCGGCGCTATCAGCCCGACGTGCTCCGCGGCAAACCGTTCGAGGGGGCCAAGAGCCTCGAGCGCGCTCGCTGGTTGCTCGAGCAGGGGATGGACGCGGTGAGCCCCAACTGGCTCGAGATCACCCCGCTGCATCGTTTCGCCCAGGACGGCAGGCAGGAGCTGGCCGAGCTGTGCTTAGAATTTGGGGCGACGCTCGACGCGATCGACGACGAGTTTAGTTCGACGCCGCTGGGCTGGGCCGCGCGCGCTGGCGAGGACCGCATGGTCGCCTGGCTGTTGGCCCGCGGCGCCGACCGCAATCAGCCGCATGACAAGCCCTGGGCCCAGCCACTCGCCTGGGCCGAACGGCGCGGGCACGCAGCCGTGGCTGCGCTTCTGCGCGCCTAGCGACATCTGTTTTTGACAAACTCTTGGCCCCGCACACGAATCTATGCACATCGACTGGGCTCACGTCCTGCTGCCTGACACCGCGCCGATCGAAATCTTCATCCGCGGCACGCTCGTCTACCTGAGCATGTTCTTTCTGTTGCGGGCCGTCCTCAAGCGGCAAACGGGCGCCGTGAGCGTCAGCGATCTGCTGGTCGTGGTGCTGATCGCCGACGCCGCGCAGAACGGCATGGCCGGCACGTATCAGTCGGTGGCCGACGGCCTGCTGCTCGTGGCGACGATCGTCTTCTGGAGCTACGCGCTCGATTGGCTGGCCTACCACTTCAAGTGGTTGGCGCCCCTGGTGCATCCCAAGCCGCTCTTGCTCGTGAAGGATGGCAAGCTGCTGCGGAAGAACATGCGCCGCGAGCTGATCACTTACGACGAGTTGATGAGCGCCCTGCATCAGAGCGGCCTCGACGATCTGCATCAGGTGCGCGAGGCCTTCATCGAGGGGGACGGCCGGATCAGCATCATCGGCCACGAAGGGCATCCGCCTCCTAGCCCTAAGGCGATGGGTTAGCCGACGGCGCCGCGAAACCGCCATTTGTTGCGGGCCCGTCCGGCGCGATGTACCCTCGTGGATGCGGATCCGGTCGGCCCGATTTGCTCCATGCGGGGAGTAACGCAATGAAACGGCGTCCCTTTTGGTTGGCGCTGGCGCTCTTAGCCAGCGGCGCGGCGGCTCTGCTGCTGGGTTCGGCGAGCGCCGTTGCAGACGTGATCGAGATCGACAGCTTCGAAGACGGCAACGTCCTCGGCTGGCGCCCGGACGAAGCCACGTTTCCCGGCAGCTACGTCTTCGAGAGCGGCGACTACGTCTTCCAGCCCGACGGACTGCCCGGCCACGAAACACTGCTCTCGGTGAGCCCGGTCTTCTTCGAGCGCTGGAGTGAGTTCTCGGCGCGCGCCTCTGCAACGCTGGTGGGCGCGGGCAAGGCTGGGGTCGCTGCTCGCTACAACGCGCAGGCCGATACAGGGTACGCCGGTTGGCTAAATTCTTCGGGCCGGCTCGAACTGCTGCGGCTTGACCAGGGCCACGCTACGTTGTTGGCGTCGCACGACACCGCCGGACTGTTTCCGGCCGGGAGCGACGTCTGGCTTGAACTGTCGGCTTGGAACGACGAACTAACGTTTTCGGCCGGCCTCGCCTCGCAATATCCGCTCGCACAGGTTTCAGCCGTCGATCCGACGTACGGGGCCGGCCAGACGGGCCTGATCTTCGAGGAAACAGCGAGTGCCTCGGCAGCCCGGTTTCACGAATTTTCGTGGATCTCGATGTATCGGTTTCCCGGCGACATCGATGAGAACCGCGCCGTCGACCTCAGCGACTTCGGCATTTTGAAATCGCTGTTTGGCCGGGAGGCCTTCGGCGGCCCGGACCTGGACTTCAGCGGCAAGGTTGATCTGCGCGACTTTGGGATCCTCAAAGACAACTTTGGCAACTCGGCCGGACCTCGCCCCGTGCCGGAGCCGGCCACGGCGTTCCTTGCTCTGCTCGCGTCCGTGCTCTGGTTGCGCCAGGCGATCTGCGATCGCAAATCAGTTCGCTGATCGCGATCTACTCGGCCGTCGCCGCTTCCGCATGATCAAACGGCATCGCCCGGTCGGAAATGTCCTTCCGGCACCAGGCCCCCGGCCAGCGGATCGCTTTCACCGCCGTGTAAGCCTGCAGCTTGGCCGCGGCGAAGCTGTTGCCGAGCGCCGTCACCGAGAGGACGCGGCCGCCGTTGGTCACCACCTGGCCGTCGCTCGTGGCCGTGCCTGAGTGGAACACCTTCACGTCGGGAATCCGCGCGGCCTCGTCGAGACCTCGGATCGGCCGCCCGCGGGCGTAGTCGCCCGGGTAGCCCTCGGCCGCCATGACCACGCACACGGCCGGGCGCGGGTCCCACTCGACGCCGGTCAGTTGCTCGAGCCGTTCGTCGACCGTGGCGTCGAGCACTTCGAATAGGTCGCTCTTCCAACGCATGATCAGCGCCTGGCACTCCGGGTCGCCGAACCGCACGTTGTACTCGAGCACCTTCGGGCCCTGGTTCGTGAGCATCAGCCCCGCATAGAGCACGCCGCGGAACGGATGCCGGGAGCGCTTCATCGCATGCACGGTGGGCACCAGCACCTGCTCCTCGATCAGGTGGAGCATGTCGGCCGGAACGATCGGCGCGGGGCAATAGGCCCCCATGCCGCCGGTGTTGGGGCCGGCGTCGCCGTCGAAAGCCCGCTTATGATCTTGCGCAGGGGGCAACGTGAGGATCGTGCGGCCGTCGGTGATCGCCAGCACGCTCGCCTCCACGCCGTCGAGCCGCTCCTCGATGATCAGCCGATTGCCGGCGTCGCCGAATTCCTTCTTCTTGCAGATCCGCTCCACCGCTTCGAGCGCTTCGTCTCGACCCGTACACACGAAAACCCCCTTGCCGGAAGCCAGGCCGTCGGCCTTGACCACCACGGGCACGTCCTCGCGGTCGCGCAGAAACGTGAGCGCGCTCTCCATGCTGCGGAACACGTGGTACTCGCCGCTGGGCACGTCGGCGTGGCGGAGCAGGTTCTTACAGAAGATCTTGCTCCCCTCGAGCTCGGCGGCCCCCTTGTTGGGGCCAAAGATCCGCAGCTTTTCGGCGGCGAAGGCGTCGACGATGCCGGCCACCAGCGGGCCCTCGGGCCCCACGACGGTGAGGCCGACGTTGTTCTGCTTGGCGAACTTGAGCAGCCGCGGGATGTCGCTGGCCGCCAGGTCGACGTTCTCGGCGTCGAGCGCCGTGCCAGCGTTGCCCGGCGCTACGAACACCCGCTGCACGTGCGGGCTTTGCCGGAGCTTCCAAGCCAGGGCATGCTCGCGGCCGCCGCCGCCCAAAACCAACACATTCATCGCGGAAATCGCCGGCGTCGCTGCACGGCTCTCGAAGGGGAACTCACTTGCCCACAGGGGATTGTATCGGAGGGGTGCGCGGGGGCAAAAGGCCTGCGCCGGCCGGATCGACGCCGGTGGCCGCGCCGCATTGTTAGCCGCGGCGCCAGCCAATTCCTTGACCCCTTTTTTTGCGGCGTGTTACGATGCGCAGGGTGATTTCTCGGGGCTGGCAGCTCTTCTCTGGCTTTTTCTCCGCTCGGTTTCAAAAGAGGCGCCCGTGCCGCGATTGTTGCTTCTCCGGGCTCGTTGGGCCGGGCGACTGGCCGCCGTGCTGCTGGCTGTGTCGTACGGTTACAGCTTGCCGTCGCACGCGGGCGCGGCCGACCCCTTTCCGCGCCCGCGCCTGCTCGGGTTCTCCCCGCTCGTGGCGGTCACGACTTCGGATGCCGGCACCACCGAGGAATTCGATTGGTCGCACGTGCTGGAAAGCGGGTACACCGGCAACCCGATGGCCGGCAAAGCGGCGACCAACTACACCATTGGCGTGCTCGACACAGGGGCCTCGATCGACCTGATTGGTGCGCAGGCAGTCGATCAGCTCGGCGTGGTGGGCGAGCACCTCACCAGCAACACGACCACGATCACGGGCGCCTCAGGCGAAATCGAAGTGCCCATTTCGCAGCCGATCGGCGTCTACGCGCAAGGGTTCGGCGCGATTGGCGACGACGGTCGCCTAGACCTGGACAAGCTCTACGGCCACTCGAATGTGTCCACCGTGGCGCTGCCGGCCGACTCGCCGGGAACCGATCAACTAATTCCCACCGTGCTGGGCATTCCGATGCTCGCCTTCTATACCAGCGTGATCCGCAACGACACCCCGCGCACGATCACGTATCAAGGGGAACAGATCACCAGCCCGGACGTGCAGATCTATCCGATCGGCGACCCCAGCATTCCGGAATTCCAGCACCAGATTCCCATGACGATGGCCGGTTTGGGCGGCCTGCCGATCACTACGGCTTCCTATTCGGCTCTCGACCTGAGCGGCGGCACCGACTTCAAGACCCCCAACATCCCCACGCTGCTCACCTCGATCGAGGGCTCGATCCCGACCGGCGGCGCCGCCTTCGCCAAGCTCAACGTGGGGCAGGGAGAGCTGAGCCCGACGAACCCGGTGCAGCAGCTCAATGTGCTGATCGACACCGGCGCCCAGACCTCGATCATCAGTCCCACCACGGCGGCGAATCTCAACCTTGATCTGCGGCATCCTGATTTCATGCAGGATGTGCTCGGCATCGGCGGCGTGACCAAAGACGTGCCGGGGTTCTTCGTCGACTACCTGAAGATGAACGCCTCGGGCGGGGCGCTCGAGTTCTCCCACGTGCCGTTTCTCGTGCTCGATCTGCAGTCGCCCGCCGGGGGGCCCCTCGACGGCGTGCTGGGCATGAACCTGTTCTGGAATCGGAACGTGAAGTTCGCTCCCACGGCGACCGGCTCGGGCTTTCTCGAGGTGTCCGATCCGCTGTTCGGCCCCGAAGTGCTGCTGGGCGACGTTGATTTGAACCTCAAGCTCAACGCCGCCGACATCGACGACCTCTTCGCCAAACGTGGCGGCCCGCTCGAGGAGGCCGATCCGGCCGTCTACGACCTGACCGGCGACAACGTCGTTGACCAGCACGACGTGGACTATTTGATCGGCACGGTGTTGAAAACGGTGGCTGGCGACACCAACCTCGACGGCAAGGTGGATCTCTCCGACTTTGGCGCCCTCAAGGCGGGCTTCGGCCAGGCGGGGGGCTGGGCCGGCGGAGACTTCGACGGCAACGGCACGGTCGACCTCTCGGACTTCGGCGCGCTAAAGGCCAACTTCGGCTTCAGCCGCCCAGCGGCTGCCGCACCAGAGCCGTCGACCTGGGCGCTAGGGCTGGTGGCCGGCGCGCTAGGGCTGCTGGCTCGCTGCCGAGCGCTGGCGGCCCACCGCGCGCCGTAATGGGCGCGTCCCTGCGCCCCGGCATGGCCTCGGATTAGGCCAGCTACGGCTTGGCGCCGGCGCGCTCTTGCGCCGGTCGTGGCGTGCGAGCCGCGGCTTCGGCCGGCGTGGCATTCGTGGCGGAAGCACTCCTGCGTAACTCCGAACGAGTCCGGCGGCGGTCGCGCGCGGCGATGGTCAACTCGTCGAGCTGCTTTTGTTGCTCAGGCCCCAGCGCCGCCCGCAGTTCGGCGTCTCGTTGCGCAAGCAGCTTGTCGAGCTCGGCCCGCAGTTGCTCGATCTTGGGGGCATAGCTTTCCTGGATTTTGTCGAGCGCCGCGCGCTGATCCACGGTGGCCACACGTCCGTAGTAAGGGGGAAGCCGCGGGCGTCGCTGCAGAGCTCGTTCCGCCGCGGGCGGCGCAGCTTGGTCGGCCTGGGCCAGCAGCAGCCGGCCAAGCAGTTGCCAACAGCAGCAAGCTGAGGAACTCGCAGCGGGCAAGTCGCGAAGCAAGGAACATCGAACCACTCCTCATAAACGGGCCAGGGATTGGAAGCCCCAGAAAAAACCTGGGTCCCTGCGCATCCAGCGGGGCGTGATCCCCGAAAAAACCGGCATTCGTCGCACATTCGGCGTGTCTCCGTCGCGCCTCTCGGCGCTTCGCAAGCCGCGGCGATCGTTGGGCTGCTCCTCCGCTCCGCCTCACCGCCTAGTGGCCAGCAGGCCACCGCAGAGTTAGACTCAAACAAAGCCTTGTCCTTCCAACATCCCCGGCGGCTTTATTCCAGCCGCTGGGCTCCGAAATCCTTCTCCGAGGTCGATTCGATGCGGGTTCAACGTTCTCGGGACACCCAACTGCCTCGAGGGCTTCCGGCCGGTTCAACGGCTGGTGCCGCCGCGGCTGGCCAGCGTGGCCGCCGGACTGGCGATCTTTTGCCTTGCCAACCCGGCCTGGGCCCAACTCACGGCCCGCGACCTGGTCGGCAAATACGTCGACGTCGGCGTCAAGCACAACGACATCAACCAGGCCATCACTCGTTTTCAGGCAAGCCGAAGGAAGGCCTCGATCCTGCTCGAAATCGGCCTCCAAGAAGGACAAGGAATTGCCGCCGGGGCAGATCATGTACGCCTTTTGCCTGGCGGCGAGATCTGCCCTCGACGCGCTGCGTTCGGCCAGGCAAGCAGCCGCCGAAGGTGCCCACCGACCCCGACGCTTTCATCTACCTGGCCGAGCTGGCCCTCCGCGAACGTGAAGTGGCCGAGGCCGAGGCCCTCTACGACAAGGCGGTCGCCCTCACCAAGAACTTCTCGAAATGCGAAGCGGAAGGCGGACTTCCAGACCCGCATCTACAACGGCTTGGCCACCATCGCCGAGACCCGCAGAAGGGGACCCTGCCACGGTCTATTTGGGCCGGTTGGTTGATTCCCAGAAGGAAGACCAGAACCTGCAGTCCATCCAACGGCTCGGGCGGGCAGTTCCAAAGCAAGAAATACGCCGAGCGCTCGCGTCGTATAAGAAGGCCAAGGAGCTCGACAAAGACGGCAAGCTCCTCGTTCCCGAAGTGGCCAGGCTGCTCTATGAAGCGGCGGGCGACCACCAGAATGCCGCCAAGTACATGACCGAAGCGGCCAAGGCCGGCGCGGGCGACATCGCCACCCAGATCGCCGTGGGCGAGTGGGCTTTGGGAACCAATCAGATCGACGTGGGCAAGCAACGGGCCGACGCTGCCCTAGCCATCGATCCCAAGGATTTCCGCGCGAAGCTCCTCCGCGGCTTCGTCGCGCGCTCGAGAAGGACTACCGCACCGCCAAGCAGCAGTTCGAGGCGGCCCATCTTCAGGATCCCTCGAGCTTTGCCTGCCTGAACCAATTAGCGCTGACGCTAATCGAGCTGCCTGATCAGGGCGAGAAGACGCGCGCGCTCCTTGAGCTGCAGCGGCGCCAGCGCATCCCGCAAGCTGACGCCTTTTCGACGCTCGCCTGGGTGTCGCACCGCTTAGGCAACAATGCCCAGGCCCTCGACGTGCTGAAGCGCGTTGCCGAGGCGGGCGGCCTCACCTCGCGGACAGCGCCTACTACGCCGCCAAGATCTATACCGAGCCTCGACAAGCCGGATCAGGCCCAACGGTTTCTGCAGTTGGCCTTGGAAGGCAATCGCCTCTCGACGGCTTATCGCAAGGACGCCGAAACGCTGCTTGCGGCACTGAAGACTGCTCGGGCGCCGGCGCCGGCGCCGGCGCCTGTGCACTCGAATGGCGCGGTTCATCCGGGCAGCGTGAGAGGGCGCATAAAAAAGGTCATGATAATTCGATCCGTGCCGTCTTATCATGGCCTCTATCCTGAAGCGGACCGCGGCGCGCCACGGTCCGTCCTCGCCAAATTGTTATTTGGTAGAATCGACCTTGCGCCCCTCCGCGGGTTGAGTTCGATTTGTCGATTCGCAGGCCGATTCCTGAGCCACGCGGCCGTCCGGGCAGTGTCCCTCCCGGCCGGCCGCGTGTGCCTTGAAGACCGCTGGCTACCTGGGAGGTCCGCGAGCTGCGCGGGTAGCCGCTCCAGTTGCGGGCCGAGGGGGGACTCGCCCGTCGAAACCGGCGTGGCGACCGGGACGTCGGCCGAGGGAGACACGACCGTCGTCGTTGGCACGCGGGGCCGGAACGGCGCCGGCGCCGCGTTGGGGTGCTGCTCCACGTTGCAGTCGTGCCGCTCGGCACGCCGAGCGGCTGGCTCACGACGTCCGCACCGCCGTAGCCGGATTCCAGGCCCCAGCCGCCGCCCGACCAGCCGCGCGGCGCTGGCGTTGTCCGGCGTAGGTTCCGTAGCCGTAGCCATAGCAGCCCGCGGGGCCACAGTAGCCGGCCTTGTCGGAATGCCAGCAGTAGCTGCTCGGAACAATAGCCGTCCCACACGTTGTCGCAGCAACTACGGGATAGTGGTCGCGACAGCGCACTTTTCGGAGTAGACGGTGGTCGCCGGATGGCTGTAGCCCTGCGGCCCAGGCCGAGGCACAGGCCAGGCTTCGAGCGCTGGCCGCCCGCGCAGCTCGAGCAACCAGGGCCACTGCCGTTGTCGTGACGTAAACCTCTTGCGCGTGCGCGCGCTCGCCAGGGCCAGGGCTAAGGCGAGTGTCGACCTCAGTTTCATGGCGAAGCTCCTCATGCGAGAATAATGAGCCTTTGTTTCGGGGGCGGCGAGTAGACGCGCGACTGGGGGGAGGCGACGCGACATGGCGCCGCAAACGGGAATGGTTTCTCAGGCTGTCTTGGTGGCTTTTGGAGGGGCAACGCTGTGCGGTGTCTTGGCTGCGCTGCCGCGACTAAGGAGGACCACGCTGGCCGCGCCCCGTGTGGGCCGCGGCTAGCCGCCGTGGCCGTGACCGCCGCCGAAGTCGGCCTGGCGAGTTCGGGCTCGGTTTCGCAGACCAACATGGCGATTGCGGCGGTGTTCTGACCGGCGGGCTCACCTGTTGTCCTCTGCTGGCCTTACTTGGCGCCAAGCGGCCAGCAAGACCGCGCGAGGGCTGGATCGTGCCCCTGTGGATCGTGCTGGCCCTTGCCCGCGCAAGCCTGGCTCTTTCAGCCGACCGAACTGCATCCCGCGCAGGCATGTTCCTCTTGATCCTCATCGTCACCGGGGCGATCAATCATCTTGCCTCTCGCTATGCGCCGGCACTGTCTAGCGTCCGCCGGACAGGTTCTACTGGATGAAGGAATTCTCTGCCGGCGGTTTTCGCCAGGCCCGCCTGGCCGCGGCTGGGTCTGGGGCTTTTCCGCCGCTGCTGTGCTGCTGGCGTGGCTCGTACCTTTCGCGAAGCCGCTCGTTCGCTCGATCCAGTGTGGCTGGACTTTCGCGACGCCTTCGGCCTGGTTTGGGGGCTGCGCGTTCAAGAGCGGTCAACAGTGCGGCGACGGCGCAGTTGGCCGGTCCGGCTGAGTTGGAGGGGCTTTCAGACCTCGGTTCCTACGACGACCTTGGGAGAAACCGATCTACCGATCCCATCGGCGCCGGCTATCGACCCAGGTCCCGCCGGCGACATTGCGCTCGCTGCAATAGCGCTTTGTTTCGCCCGGTTGGATTGCCGAGCGCGAGAAGCCGGGGCGTACTGAGTGCTCGCTAGCAGGGCGAGAAGACCGTCGCCCTCGGCCCGATGGACGCTGGTCAAAACTGCCGGGCGCGGCGTTCGCCCTTCTTCGGATAGAATGGAAGCATCGGCAAGCCGTTCCCCCGATCCACTGGTGGCAAACGGATGCGCTCGCGCGCGACTCGGCGGGGCAGTGGGAACAAGTTGCTCGCGTCTCTTGGCGAGCGGCGTCGGTTTGTTGCTTGTCGCCGGCTCTGCAGCGGCCCTCTGGCCGCGACTTGCCCTTTGCAGGAGGCCGAGATGGGCACGGTCGTGTTCATGCCCAACCGCGATCTCACGCGTCGTTTCGAGGAGGGTCGGGGGTTGGTGGGTGGGGGCGGTATGCGGAGGGGGTGGGTTTTAAGGGGGATTTTGGCGGGTGGGGAGGACTACTTCTTCCGGCCCGATCCGGCCCAGCCGGTCTGTCGCAGCCTCAAGACGAGCCGGCGAGTGTTGGCCGAGTTGCCGCCGGCCGGCCGCCAGGCCTATGAACTGCACTACGCCGCGGGGGCTGCCCGGCAGCTCGCGCACGGCGGCCCGCGGGCAACCAGCCGGCCTTGGAAGAGGTCGCCCAACTGGTGGACGCCGGCGGGCGCAGGCGTCGCTGGCCTTGGGGCTGCGGCTGGCCGAGCAGGGGCGGCCCGAGGCGGCGGCCGGCCTGGCCCAGTGGTGGCCTCGCCCGTGGCGCCCGACCGCTGGTGAAGCTGGCCGGCCTCTATGCCGCGGCCTGCCGACGAGGCCTTGGGCGAAACGGCCGCAGCCCAGAGCGGGGCTGGCGGGCGCTCAGGCGCGGGTTCCCGCAGAGTCGCCCACGGTGGCGGGGGCAAGCCCGCCCTGGTTCGCCAGCGATTCGAGGCGCTCCCCTGGCTGGAGCCGCTGCGTTGGGGCCGGGCTGGCCGCGGGCGTTAAGGAGCGGAGAGCCGGGAGCGGGGAGCCGGGAGCGACGACGTCGCCACGAACGACGGCGCCACGGCACGGAAGACACGACGAACGAAGACCCGACGAAGGGCAACGCCGCCGCAACGAACGCAGACACGACGAACGGAGCCGCGTCGCACGACGCCGGCGACGCCGGGCCGACTGGCTGCTGGCCGGCGGCACCCGGCCCGCAACGCCCCGGCCGCCGGCGGTCCGCCGCTGCTCAGCCCGCGGTGGCGGGTGCGGACGAGCGAGCATCCCACGATCGAGCGGCCGGTGGCTGGCCGGCTCGGCCTTCGCCGATCAGCAGACCGCGGGCCCTGCCGGCGGCAGCCGCTGGCCCTCGGCGACCTGGTGCTGCTGCGCTACCGCGCGCAAGCTGGTGGCGGTCGACTTCGTGACCGGCAAGCGGATCTGGGGAGTGGCCCTGGGGAAGACGACGCCTTCGAACGGCTGCTGGAAGCGGGGCGCGCAGCGGCTGCAGCAGGCCATGAACAGCTCGCGGCTGGCCCGGTGCTCGAACAACGTCTGGGACGACGCCGCCTACGACTGTCGAGCGACGGCCGCAACATCTATCTGCTCGAGGAGCAAGCCACCAGCGGCCTCGAGGTCGCCCAACGTCCTCCTGCCGGGCGCCAGCGGCGGCTGGAAGGAAGCTGGCCCAAGACCTTCAACCGCCTGGCGGCCCGCGAACTGAAGACCGAAGGCAAGCTGCTGTGGGAAGTTGGGGGCGAAACGGGCGAGGCCGAACCCGCCCTGGCCGGGGCCTTCTTCTTGGGGCGCCGCTCCCCTTGTGGGACCGGGCCTGTGGGCTGGCCGAGCTGCAAGGGGAGATCCCGCCTGGTCGAGCCTCGAGGCGGCCAGCGGCAAGCAGACCTGGTCGCAGCCCTTGGCGGTGGTGGAGCGGAACATCGTCGAGTCCGCCGCTGGCGGGGCGCGAGTCACGTATGCCGACGGCGTGCTCGTCTGCCCCACCTCGGCCGGGGCCGTGGTGGCGGTCGATCTGGCCAGCCGCAGCCTGCTGTGGGGCTACCATTATCCCCGCACCCGCCCCGCTTATCGCGAGCGGTTGGGGGCCGTGCGGATGGGCTACGCCGGCGGCGAGCCCGGCGTGGGCAGCAGCTTCAGCGACGCCCTGCTCACGGTGGCCGAAGGACGCGTGCTCGTCCGCGCCGCCGGAGGGCCGACGAACTGCACTGCCTGAACCTGGCCGACGGCCAGCTCCCTGAAGCAGCCGCCGGGGAGAACCTCTATGTGGCGACGGGTCCGCGAAGGGCGCGTCGTGCTGGTGGGGCGGCAGCAGAGTGTCGGCCTGGCGGATGGCCGACAGCGGCCCGCCTGGACGACGAAGTTGCCCACCGAAGCCCTGCCGACGGGGCGCGGCTATGTCAGCGAGAACACCTACCACCTGCCCCTCTCCGACGGCAGCCTGACGCCGCTCGACCTGGCCACCGGGCCAGCTCGGCCGCGCCGGTCCGCGCCCCGGCGGGGCCGGGGAACCTGATCTGCCATCGCGGCCAGGTCCTTTCGCAAGGTCGACTGGCTGGAGAGCTTTTATCAGCGGGAACCGCTCGAGGCAAGGTCGAAGCCAGCTCGCCCAGACCCCGACGATCCGCCGCGGGCCCGCCGCGGCGAGCTGCGGCAGGCGGCTGGCCAAGACGCCCTGGCCGTGGAGGACTTCCGCCGCGCTACCGCGGCTACCTCGTCGCGCAGACGGAGGCGCAACGCAATCTCGACGCAGGGGGCCCGCGCCGCCCCTGGCAGCAGGCGGCCGGCGCCGGCGTCGTGCAAACCCGCGAGCTGCTGGTGGCCGGGCTGCTCGCCGCCCTGGGGCGACTTCGTGGCCATCGCGACTTCGTGGCCGAGGTCGAGCCGCTCATCGAACGCCCCGAGCAGCGCGGGTGGCCCTCTGGCGGCTGACCGCCGCCGGCTGGCGCCCCGGGCCGTCCGCCGCCGCGGCTCGAAGCCTATTCTGGCGGCTCGCCGATCTCGAGCCGAGCCCGGGCTTGGAAACGGTCGAGCCGGGGCACGAAGTCTGCCGCGACCGCTGGATCAACGCCCGCCTGAGCGAACTCCGCCCAGGCCGACGAGCCCCAGCGGCAGCAGATCGACCAAGCGAGTGGCTGCGGCTCGCCACCGCCGAGCAGGCCGCCACGCCCGAGGCCTACGCGCGGTTCCTCGAGCTGTTCGGCGGGCAACCGGCGGCGACGGCGTCCGTGCGGCGCCCGCGCGGCTGCGACAGGAGCGGCGGCCAGCGGCTCGAAGCCGAGCAGTTGTGGCGACGCCGGCCACCCAAGGTCCGCCGGAGTTCGAGCGCCGAGGCCGCTGCCCAGTTGGCCCGCCTGCTCGACCAGCCGGCCGCCCCGACGAAGTCGCGCGCGGCAGTACCGCTCTCCTCGCCGAACGTTGGCCCGACGAACCCTGCCTCGACGGCCAAACCGGCCGCCAACTCGCCGCCGCCCCTCCCCCCCAACTCCCCCACCCAAGCCCGCCTAAAACCCCACCCCTGGCCCCCAGGACAAACCCAAGTCAAACAGGCCGGAGCGAAGGGAGGTCAACTCGCCAGCCATCGTCAGCCGTTGCCGCTCTCGGGTGTGCGCTCCGCCGCTGAACGGCTGTGGATTGAGTACGACCCGCAACAGCGCCGACTGTTTGGCGTGGGTCCGCATGGCGATACGCAATGGGAGTATGCCCTCGGAGAGCAGGCCGACGTGCGCTTCGGCTACAACTACAGCCCCGCGCTCAACTACGCCTGCAATGCAGGCAACCTGTGGTTCGTGCAGTTGGGCTACCAGCAATTCGCGCTCGACGCCTTGGGCGCGGCGGACGGCAGCCCCAAGCTGCTGTGGAAGCGCGATCTGCTCGAAGCGCAGCCGGGACTATCCGGCAACCTGGGCTTCCAAGCCCGCCCGCAGAAGCTGGCCTGGGGTCAAGTGCGCAACGTGCCGTCAGACGCCTTAGGGCAAGTCGGACAACCGGCGGCGCTCGCGGGGGGACTCGTTTGTCAGCAGCAGCAGCGGGCCGTGTTCGCCACGGACACGAGGACCGGGGCGGTCGTCTGGCGCCGCACGGGCTTCTCGCAGGGCTGCACGATCGTGGGAGACGACGAACTACTGTTCGTTTTGGATCCCACGGCCGGCATTGCCAGCGTGCTGCAGACGGCGGATGGCTCGCTGGTGGAGCGCCGCGCGGCGCCACGACCGCAGGAACGCATGGCCGCCCTGGGCCGCGAGATGCTCGTCTGGGACAGTGAGCCAGCCTCGCCGCGCCTCGCGCTGCTCGATTTGGCCACGGGGGCGACCCGCTGGCAGCGCGAACTCGAACCGGGCGCCCAAGCCCACTCCCCGAGCTGGCAAACGCTGGCCGTCTTGACTCCTAGCGGCAAGTTCCAGTTGTTGTCGCTGCCCGCCGGCGAAACTTTGATCGAAGCCCAAGTTGATGCGCAGCCGAGCATCGAAGAGTTTCGGGTGCTGCGGCTCGGGCCGACCTGGGTGCTGCTCGTGAATCGGGGTTGGACCGCAGACGACGATCACCGTCCCCAGCCAGCCTTGTCCGGAGCGCTGCGATTTAGCGGCCGCTGCTACGCCTACGACGAGCGCGGCGCGGAGCTTTGGACGCGCACTTGGGAAGGGCTCTCGATTGCACTGCCGCAGCCCGAAGCGCTGCCGGTCTTGACGTTGGTGGCCAATTTCACCGAGCAGCCCCCGAACCAAAATCGGAGTTCCGCCTGGCACACACTACAGACCCTCGACACGCGAACCGGAGCGGTGCTGGCAGAGGTGCCCAAAACGGGCGGACCTGTGCGGAAACTGACTTCGATTGCCGATCCGCTGACACGAAAACTGAACATCGAGACCTCGGCCGAGGGGCTCGAGATCACGTTTCCCGAGCCTTCGAACGCCCCCCGCTAGCTGGCTCCTCTGCGCTCGGTCTCCGCAAGTTGCTTGGTATAAGCGACTTGCGTGATGTGTCTCGAATTCATTGTCCCGTGCTTGGGATTCGATTTCCGGCACGCCCCCGGACGATAATTTTCTGAACGAGAACGTGGACAGCCGGGGATGCTGGCGTTATACTCCGCTTTACCCTCAGAGAACTACCTGCACTGGGAGATCGACAGATGCGCACATTGTCCGTTCGAATTTCGAAGGCGGTGGGCATGGTTGCCGCCGTTGCAGCGGTGGCTTTGCCGGCCGCTGCTGTGTTGATGCCATCTTCTCCTGAGTCGGCAGTGGCGGCAGTTGCTCCCGCTCGTGCGATTCAGTCGGAGTCGTTGGCTACGCTGCTGACCGGCAGCGAGTTGAAGGCCGCGGAGACCTCTGCGGTTTCTCCGGTTGGTGCAATGCTGATCGCCAGCACCGTGAGCGTGGACTTCAGCGGCCCCCCGTACTACTACTTCGGCGACGTGAACGCCGACGGCAAGACCGACCTCAACGACTTCGGCATCATGAAGTTGAACTACGGTTTGGTTGGACCTGGCGCCGTTCGCGGCACGGGCGACCTGACCGGCGACAACATTGTCGGTCTGGATGACTTCTTGGTCATCAAGTTCTTCTTCGGCGCGAAGAGCCCCTTCCTGCCGTAGGCACTGTCAGTCGATCTTCGCAAGCGCATCATAGGGCCGGCGTTTATGCCGGCCCTTTTTTATTGCGCTTGCGTTGGACGCTTGCTGTCGGACCTTGCCAACGCGGCGGATCTAGCCTTTGCGGCCCGAACTGGCTCGAGGCTTCGCGCCACGCCGCGCCGTCGGCGCCTTGTCGGCTTGCCCCGTCAACTCAAACAGAAAGCGGCTGGGCACGGTCGGTCTTGGCTTGCCCCACTTCATGCGGCCGAGGGCCAGCGTCATCGTCAGCCGATCTTGGGCGCGGGTGATCCCCACGTAACAAAGACGCCGTTCCTCGTCGATCGCCGCGTCGTCGGCGTCAACGGCGCGATGATGCGGCAGAAAGCCTTCCTCCAGTCCCACCAAGAACACCTCGGGAAACTCCAGTCCCTTGGCGCTGTGCAGCGTCATCAGGGCCACGGCGTTGCGGGCAAGCTGCGTTTCCTTATCGTCGCTGTCGCCGCGGTCGGCCAGCGCCATGTCGTCGAGAAAGTTGGCCAGGCTGGCTTCGGGCTGCCGCGCCTGAAAGCCCCCTAGCGCGTTGAACACCTCTTCGATCGATTTCAGCCGGGCTTCGCGCTCGTTGGGGTCGGAGTAGGTCTTCTCGATTTCGCCGGCGTAGTTCACCTCGTCGAAGAACCCGCGAGCCACCGCGAGGGCCGGCCCCGTGTCGAGTTCCTGCTGCCGGCGCTCGACCATCGCGCGGAACCGCCGAAACGCTTCGACGACCCCGGCCGAGAGCGACGTCAACTGCGCGGCGCGGGGAATGGCCTCCCAAACCGAAATGCCTTCGGCCACGGCCGCCGTCATTAAGGCCGACACGCTTGAATCCCCGAGCCCGCGGGCCGGCCGATTGATGATCCGCAGTAGCGAGGCCTCGTCACGTGGATTGACCAGAATCCGCAGGTACGCGAGCAGATCGCGCACTTCCTTGCGGTCATAGAACGACATCCCCCCCACGAGCACATACGGCACCTTCTGTTTCCGCAGCTCCATTTCGAAAGCCCGCGGCTGCTCGTTAGTGCGGAAGAGGATCGCCAGGTCGCGGGCCTGCACGCCCGGCTGCTCGAGCCGCTCCCGGATCTCGCTGACGACCACGCGGGCTTCTTCGGTCTCGTCCTTGAGTTGCAGAATCCGCGGCTTATCGCCCCCGTGGCGGGCTGCCCGCAGCACCTTGTCGTGCCGCACTTTGTTGAAGGCGATGAGCCGGTTGGCGAGTTCGAGGATGGCGGCCGTCGAGCGGTAGTTCTCCTCGAGTCGAATGACCTTAGCCTCGGGCCAGTCGTGCTTGAACCGTAGGATGTGGGTGACTTCGGCGCCGCGCCAGGCGTAAATCGATTGATCGTCGTCTCCCACCACGCACAAGTTGCGGTGCTCGCCGGCCAACGCCCGCACGATGCGGTATTGGCTGGCGTTCGTGTCTTGGTATTCGTCGACGAGCAGATGATCGAACCGGCGGGCCTCGGCGGCGCGGACCGCGGGGAACTGCGTGAACAGATCTTCGGTGAGCAGCAAGAGGTCGTCGAAATCGACTGCTCCGGCGGCCCGCAGGGCATTTTGATAGCGGCGGTAGCCGAGGGCGGCCAGGTGTTCTTTGTCTCCCCCGGCAGCGGAAGCCGCTTGGGCGGGGCGCACGCTGCTGCTCTTCCAACGGCCGATGAAGGACAGCAGATCGCCGGGCCGCAGCACATCGTTGGCCACGCGAATCTCACGCAGGGCCGCCCGCGCCAGCCCTTCCTGATCGCCGCGATCGTAAATGGCGAATTCCGGCGGGTACCCAAGGTGCTGGATCTGTCGACGCAGAATGCGTACGCAGAGCGAGTGAAAGGTGGAGATCTCGGGCTTTTGCTTGAGTCGCCGGCCGAGCAGTTCGCCCGCCCGTTGCTGCATTTCGGCAGCGGCTTTGTTCGTGAACGTGACGGCCAGGATGCGGGCGGGGGCCGTGCCCAGGCGAATGAGCTGAGCGATACGGTGCGTCACCACGCGGGTTTTGCCGGTGCCGGCGCCGGCGAGCACGAGCATGGGCCCGCGCGGCGTGAACACCGCTTCGCGCTGCGCTGGATTGAGCCCGGCCGACATCGAAACCGTTACCCCCTCGAGACCATCTGGCGTTAAGGCCCAGCCTGCTCAGGCCTGCGGAAACAGCGCTTCGAGGCAAATCTGCGACCACGATTCGAGCCGGTCGAAATCGGCCCACAGCTCGGCAACGGGCCGAAAACCGGCATCGACCAGATCGGCCTCGCGCGGAAACACGGCCGGCTTGGCGACCTGGTAGCAGTGGACCACTCCCAAGTGGACCGTACCGACCTCCGTGCGATCGTCGTTGATCAGGCCGACACAGCGATCCTCATAGTCGGTCTGCAGATCGACCTCCTCGGCGAGTTCGCGCCGCAGGCCTTCGAGATAGGGGCTTGAGGCGTCCGCCAAGCGGTCGACCGACGAGATGTGCCCCCCGACGCCGATGCTCCGCTTGGCGTGCAGCCGCTTCTCCCCCTGCCCGCCGCCGCGGGTGTATTGGAACAGGAGAGTGCCCTGCTCGGGGTCTTCGTAGCTGAAAACCACGTAGGGGATGAGCTGCTTGAAGCTGGGATCGCGCTCCATCTCCGGGCGGGGCCGATAGCTCAGGTGCTCCGCGTCGAGCAGGGCCCGTAAATACCGGTCGGTGTCGGCCGAAAACCCTTGGAAATAACCGACTTCGCGAAAACGAGCAGTCGGGGCCACCAGTACGTGTTCGGTCTCCAGCTCGAGCATCACGGCGCTTCCTTTCGGGGGTCGACCAGGGTGGCGGAGCAGGTGCTCCGCCGGCCCTTCCAAGGTAGCGAAGCTAGCTTCCGGCGAAAGCCCCTCGGCATTGTCGCCGCGACGAAGCCTGACTAGCCTGAGGATAGGCATCTCGATCTACCCAAATCCCCCAAACCAACGAGGCGGACCCCGTGCGCTGGCTCCTGGCTGTCGTAGGTCTCGCAATGCTTAGCGCCGCCGGCTGCGGTCGGCTCCAGGTCGCGGCGGCCCAAGATCAGGCCGATCCGGCGGCGCCGACTGCCCGGCAGCCGCGGCCTGAGAATCAGCAGGCCAAGACGCCGCTGATGCGGGCCCTGCTCGACTCGGTCGACCTGATCGACAACCTCAAGGACGAAGATCGCGATCGGATGCGCGGCATGTTGCTTGAGCACGACGACACACTGCACCGCACGATCGGCGGCAGCGCGAAGGACGCCGTGCTGCGGGCCCAGCGCCGCCATCCGCGGCTCATCCACGGTACGTGGCCGCGACCGGAATCGGCGAAGCCGGCGCCAGGTCGCGAAGAGTTGCCGCCGCCCCGTGAGTAGGCTGCCGGCGAGACTCTGCGAGCCACACCGAATCCTCGGCCAACAAGCTGCTGCTTGATACGGCTCGGGGAGAGCCCAACGGTGGATCGCGGTGGGGCTTGCGCCCCAACCCACGCTGCGATGCGGCTCTTGGCGAACCAACGGGGGACCATGGTGGGGCTCGCGCCCCACCCTACGGCTCCGCGTTTACGGAACGGCCCGCGAACCTACCGAGTCTTGGCCGTTCGATTGGTCCGGCGAACCAGCACGAGCGGACGAGTTCCCTGCCGCGGCGGTTGCTGCTGCGGACGAAACTCCTGCCCGGCAACGCGAAACGCCACCCAGGGCCGCTCGGGATTGTCGGGGTTGTTCTCGAGCCAGGCCTCGGTGGTGGGCCCGCCGTCGTCGCTGCGGACCAACACGGTGTGGCCGTCGCGGATCTGCGTTTGGTAGCTGACTTCCGGACGACCGAAGAGTTGCTCCAGCCGCGCATGATCGGTGGAGAACAGCAGGCGGCCATTGGTGTCGCGCGTGGCCCAGGCAGGCGAGTTGGGATCGAGCAGCCGCTTGAACAGGCGACTCGGCTCGAAGTCGGGCATCTCCTCCACCGGCGCCTGGATGCGTTTGGGACCGCCCCCCTCCCAAACCATCACTTCGGGGCGCGGACCGACCGGCCCGCGCGACTTCCCCGCGCGTCGAGCCAGCTTGAGCACCAGCACCATCTCCTTCTGGCGCTCGATCGTTTCGGCGTCCAGACCTGGGGCCGGCGAGTAGACCGGCTGTCCCGCCAGCGGATCGCGGGCCCATACCGCCAGCCGTTGCCGCACGCTCGGATCGGTGACAAGCGACACCAAGCCGTTTGGGCCGTTGGCCGCGGGACCATCGAGCTGTTCGACGAAACTCGCTGTCTCTACGGGCGACAGCGATTGCCGCTCGGGAGTATTGGCAATGAGCGCCGCCACGCCGCCCAAGAAGGCCGGCGCCAGGCGGGCGTCGTCCCCCTCGAGCAGAAAGCGCACCCAGTCGGCCGACGAGTGCTCGATCGACCGTGTGGGATAGAGCCGATCAGCGACTTCGCGCTGCGGCGCTTCGCGCGTTTCCGAGGGCCGGCCGGGGGCGGCGACCGGATTCGTCGGTTCAGCGCCTTCGCGGGCCACGTAGGCCCCGAGTCCAAGCTGGACCCAGTCAGGCAGCGTTTGATCGAGCTGGGCGACGCGGAAGAACGAGCGGACCGCCTCTTCGCGCACGGAGACCATCTGGTCGCTCAGCGAAGGCTGGCCCGGGGCAATGCTCACGTAGATGTCCGGGGAATCGTTCGACACGCGCGGACCAGGTGCATGCTCCGAGACATCGCGGTAAGCGTGGTTGTCGATCCACACTCCCACTGCGCCGATGGCGAAGGTCGGCTGGCGGTGGCGCGTGGTGAAATGGTCGGCCAGCAATTCGAGCTCCGACCAAGTCCGCTCCATATCTTGCGCGACGGACTCAGCCTGGTCCCAGCCGTCGGGGGCCACGATCTTGAAGTGGCGGGTGCTGTACTCGAAGCCCCGGCCGCTCGACCGCTCATGCACGGCAGGCAGATCGAGCTCGTCGAACGGATGGCCGGGCCAGCGCGTGCTGCGGGGGATGATTTCCTCGGGATCTTGCGCCAGCACACCACCGGCCGAGAGGGCGAATGCTAGCAGTCCGGCGCCCAGCCGCAGGCCGGCGGACCACCGGCCTCCTTTATTCTTCCGCAGGAGCGCGAGGCGGTCCGTGGTTAGCAAGCGTTTCGTAGGCAACATGTTGCGCTGGCTCCTTGATCCACTCGGGGCTCTCGGCGCGCGGGCCGGCGGGCCGCTTGATCGGTATGACCCTACTTATCGGCATTTTCAGGAGAATCCGAACAACCGGCACAAATTACTCAATGTGCCGCCCCGATTGCCCCGATAGTTGGTGGTACACCACGGGCTCCGGCCAGAGGGCCGCGCCCTGTGTGAGTCCGAGGTGGCTCTTCGCCGGGTGCGAAGAGGCCGCCGAGCCGCTTCACGGAGGGGACGACGAGGACTATGGCCAAGGAACGAAGCATGTGGTCGTCATGGGCGCAAGCCGGGGAGCGAACGCGCCGCGGCACGCAGCGCGGTCGGATCGCCGCCTCGGTCGTCGTTCTGCTGTCGGCGGGCGCCGGCGCCTGGGCCGTGGAATCGGCGCGCGGCCCAGCCCCCCTGGGGCAGCCAGCGACGGGGGCTCAAATCGGCCTGCAAGCCGCGCCAGTGAACACCGGGGGTCTCCGTCTTCCCACGGCCCCTGGCCGACCGGGGCTCCTCCCGGCGTCGGTGGGCGATGCCCGCCCGCTCGCGCCTGCGGCCGCGCCGCACTCGCAAATTCGCTTTATCCCTAGCGAGGTAGCCCGCGATCCGCTGGCTGCCCAGTCCGAGGGACAGCCCGTCGCCTACTATCCGCAGGCGGAAGCAGGTTCGCCCGCCGGCGAGAGTGCCGTGCGGCTGGTGGCACAGACCGAGGGGCAGCCCCCTGTCCAGCCTGAAGCGGCCCCGGCCGATCCCGGTTTGCCGAGCAGCTCGCCGGCCCCTGCGACCGGCCCCTATGCCATCGAACCCGACGTACTGGCCCCCGAATCGCTGGGGCCGGGCGCGCAGCCCATGCCGGGCAACATGGGTCCTCCGCCGGGGCACGGCTATCCGCCCCCCGGGCCGCATGGTCCTCCGCACGGCTTCATGCCCCCTGACGACAACGTGATTACGCCGTTCCAGGTGATCGACTACAGCGAGGAGCTGACCGTCACCATGCGGCGCAGCAAGCTGCTGCGGTTCCCCAACGATATCTTCCGCGTGGCAGTGGCCGACCCTTCGATCTGCAACGTCAACTTGTACACCAAGCGAGACGTCGGCCTGATCGGCCTGAACCAGGGCGCCACCACGGTCACCTTCTGGTTCGACGACGGTCAGTTCCAGCCGCGCACCTTCCTGGTCCGCGTGCAGCCGGATCCCGAGGTGCAGAAGCGCCGCGAAGAGCAGTATCAAATGCTCGAGCAGATCCTGGCTCAGCAATTCCCCAACAGCAAGGTGCGGCTCAAGCCGCGGGCCAACAAGCTGTTCGTCGAAGGCCAGGCCAAGGATTCGGAAGAGGCGGCGCAGATCCTCTCGATCCTGCGCAACGACGCCATGGGCGGTTGGGGCGCGAACGCCTTGTTCGGCGGCGGCGTGAACGGCGGCATGGCCGCAGACCCGCTCAACACCGAGGAAGCCGGTCGTCGGCTCCCCCCGGCCCAAATCATCAACCTGCTGCGGGTGCCTGGCATCCAACAGGTCGCCCTGCGAGTGAAGGTGGCTGAGCTCAACCGCTCGGCGGCCCGCAACTTCGGCATCGACCTCGACATGCACATCGACTTCAGCGATGGCCAGGTCGTCGTCCGCTCGCTGCTCAACGCCCTGTCGGGCAGCACGGCCACCGTGCTCAGCAGCTTCGACAACAACAAGATCAACGTCGGCCTGCACTACTTGCAGCAGCAAGGCGTCATCAAGCTGCTCAGCGAGCCGACCGTGGTGACGATGAGCGGCTATCCGGCCAGCTTCCAGGCCGGCGGCGAATTCGCCGTGCCCACCACGGTGGGCGTGGGGGGCGCCGCGGCGGTGACCACCGACTTCCGGGCCTATGGCACGATCGTCACGGTGTTGCCGAGCGTGCTCGACAAGGACCGCGTGCGGCTGCAAGTGGCCCCCGAGTTCAGCCAGATCAACTCCGACATGAGCGTGAACGGAATTCCTTCGCTCAATACGCGGGCCGTGCGGACCACGGTCGAGATGCGGGAAGGGCAAACGCTGGCCATCGGCGGTTTGCTCTCCGACTCGATGACCGCCAACAGCAAGGGAACCATTCCCTTCATCAACAACATCATCGGCCGCCGCTCGATCACCCGCAGCGAAACGGAGTTGATCATCCTGGTCACTCCGGAGTTGGTGCAGCCGATG
>JAXMBI010000041.1:0-45748 GCA_046349955.1 Pirellulales bacterium
ATCCAGGTGACCAAGTGTCGCCCCGAGCAGCGCACAAAGACAATCACGGTCAACGTGCGCCTGCCCAAGACCGAGGCCGTGACCAAGGCCTACACCGTGTGCGTGCCGGTCGAGAAGACCAAGATCGTGAACTGCACGGTGATGAAGCCCGCCTACGAAGACGTGACCAAGACCTACACGGTCTGCGTGCCGGTCGAGAAGACCAAAACCGTGAACTGCACCGTGATGAAGCCCGCCTACGAGGACGTGACCCGCGAATACACGGTCCTGGTCCCCTACCAGGAAGAGCGCCAAGGCACGCGCACCGTGTGCAAGCTGGCGCCGACCACCGTTACGCGCACCGTGTGCCGTGATCATGGCCATTGGGAAGAAGTCGCCGCCGACTGCGGCGGTTGCGGGGGCTGTGGCTCGTGCGGCGGCTGTGGCGACTGTGCCCCAGCCACTCGCAAAGTGTGGGTGCCCAACATCGTCCGCGAGGAAGTTCCCTGCACGGTGCTGAAGCCGGTGCGCGAGCAGGTGCCCTACACCTACACCGCCACGGTCTGCAAGCCCGAGACGCGAACCAAGACCTACAAGGTCTGCAAGTACGTGCCGGAGCAGCAAACCAAGGAAGTGCGCTACACCGAACTCGTGCCCGAGCAGCGTGAGAAGACCTACAAGGTTTGCAAGTACGTGCCGGAGCAGCAAACCAAGGAAGTGCGTTACACCGAGCTCGTGCGTGAGCAGCGCGAGAAGACCTACAACGTCACCCGCTACGAGTGTGTGGCGCAGGAAAAGGAAGTTCCTTACACCGTGATGGTGCCCTACACCGAGGAGAAGCAAGTGCAGGTCCGCGTGTGCAAGCTGGTGCCGAAGACGATCCAAGTGCCGGTGTCGAACGGCTGCGGCGGCTGCGGCAACGGCTGTGCTGACACGGCGGCCCCGGCTGCGGTCGAGGCTTACGCCGCGGCCCCGCAGAACGTGGTCAAGCCCCGCTTCGTCGGCCTCTTCGGCCGTCGCCTGTTCTAGCACGAGCAGCGAGAACGACGTTCTGATTGCCAGCCCGGTCCAGCGGAATTCGCTGGACCGGGCTTTTTTGTGCCTCAGTTGGACCCCGAGCGCTCGGCGACGAGCAGCGTCATCCGCGAGTTCGCGTCGAGCGGCGAACGGTCGATGCCGCCGTAGAGCGCCGCCGTGGCGAAGTCCGCTGCCGCCAGCATGCGGCGAATCTCCGCCACCGTATATACGTAGTGCGAGAACCGACGCACCTCCTGCTGCCCCGACCAGAGGAAGGTGCAGGTCGTGTCGAGCCGGCTTTCGGCCGGCACGTAGTGATTTTCGATGAGGAAGCGGATTCCGCCCGCCTCATACCACGTGCGCTGCTCGAGGTGGGGCAGCAAAGTGTCGGCCGCCACACTCGCGTCGACGATGAACCTCGCGCCAGGCCGCAACGCCGCGGCCACGCGGCGCAAGAATTCCATCTGCTGCGAATAGTCGAGATAGCCAAAGCTGTTGCCGCAGCAGTAGGCGCCGTCGAAGGAGCCTTCGACCGGGAGTTCCAGCATGTTGGCCTCGATCCATTCCGCCTGGGCGCCGGCGGGGGAGTTCGCGCGACAATGAGCGATGTTTTCGTCGGCGATGTCGACGCCCGTTACTCGGTAGCCCTTCGCCAGCAACCGACAGGCGAGGCGTCCGTCGCCACAGGGCACGTCGAGCAGCCGCGCCGGCGGCGCAACAGCCAGCTCCTCGGCCAGGAAGGCCGCCTCGGCGTCGCTGTGAGCAGGCGGCACGGCTGCCCGCCAGAAGTCGATCGCCACACCGGAGAAGAATGTTTCGTACCACGGCTGAGACATGACAGCGGCCCTGCTGAAGGGGTGGAGTCGCCCCGCTGGCGCTCGACACGCATCTGGCCCGAAAGGTTCGCGCGGGAGCGGCCAACCTGCTGGGGGCTCGCTCCCCCAGTCACCCCGCGATCAATCCCATCCGCCCAATCGCCAGGGCAAAACCGCGGCGTTAGTGTGCCGCAGCGAAGCCATGCCCCGTGGCCTCGATCGGCCCTGTGGGCCGCGGTCGCCGTCCCCAACCGCCGACGATCGAATAGAGGGCCGGCAGGACGATTAGCGTCATAAGAGTGGCGCTGATCACTCCGCCGATGACCACGGTCGCCAGCGGCCGCTGCACCTCGGCGCCGGTGCCGGTGCTCGTCGCCATGGGGATGAAGCCCACGCTCGCCACGAGCGACGTCATGAGAATGGTCCGCAGGCAGGCGACGCAGGAGTGCTGGATCGCGTCGCGGAGCGACATGCCTGCGGCCATCGATTGGCGGATGAACGAGATTAGCACCATGCTCGACAGCACCGACACGCCGGAGAGCGTAATGAAACCGACGGCGGCCGACACGCTCAGCGGCATCGCCCGCCCCTGCATGGCCAAAATTCCGCCCACGCAGGCGAAGGGGACGCTCGAGAAGACGACCAGCGTGTCGACGACGTTGCGATAGGTCAGGTACAAGAGGCCCACGATCATCGCCAAGGCCAACGGCACCACGATAGTCAACCGTTGTTGGGCCCGCTGCATGTTCTCGAACTGCCCGCCCCATTCGATACGGTAGGTGTCAGGCGGCAAATCGACAGACTCGGCGATTTTCTTCTGCGCCTCCGCCACGAAGCTGCCGACGTCGCGGCCGCGCACATTCGCCTGCACCGTGATGCGGCGCTTGCCGAACTCGCGGGAGATGAGCTTGGGGCCTTCGATCACGCGGACGTCGGCTAAGCGCGAGAGCGGAATCTGCTCGCCGCTGGGGGCTGGCACCAGAATGTTGGCGATCGCCTCGGGGCTCGAGCGGGCGTCTTCGGAGAGGCGCACGACGAGCGGAATGCGCAGTTGTCCCTCGATGATTTCGCCGAGCGCCTTCCCGCCCACCGACTCGACCAAATCGAGCACGGTTTCAGCCGGCACGCCGTAGCGGGCGATCTCATCTTGCTTGATGGTGATCCGCAAGATCGGTTGCCCCGCCAACTGCTCGGTCGAGATGTCCGCGGCGCCGGGAATGCTCCGCAGCACGCTTTCGAGCTCGCGGGCTTTATAGATCAGCTTGTCGAAGTCATTGGCAAACAGCTTGAGCGCCACGTCGGCCCGCACGCCAGAGATCATTTCGTTGATCCGCTGCTCGATCGGCTGGGTGAACCAAATGGTTTGCCCCGGGATGTCCCCCACGACTTGATCCATGAGCACCACGAGGTCGCTCTGGGTGGGCGCCTTCTTCCACAGCTCGCGCGGCTTGAGCGAGACGAACATATCGGTGGTTTCGATGGCCCCGGCATCCGTGGCAACCTCGGGCGCGCCTTGGCGAGCCCAGATGTGCGAGATCTCGTCGGGGAAAGACTTGAGCAGCATCCGTTCCATGTCGGTGTTGATGCGGATCGACTCCTCGAGCGCCGTTCCAGGCCCTCGCACGATGCCGATCACCACATCTCCCTCCGAGAGCCGAGGCACGAACTCCGAGCCAAAGTTCATGGCGATCTGAAACGCCACGAAGAGCATGGCCGCGGCGAAGCACAGCACCGCCCAACGGAAGTTGAGCGCCACCCGCAGCACCGGGGCATAGAGCCACTTGGCGGCCCGCACCACCAGCACGTCCTTCTCTTCCAGCCGCTTCGGCAGGAACATGCTGGCCAGCACAGGGATCAACGTCAGCGACATGATCAGCGAACCGATCAGCACGAACACCACCGTGAGGGCCATCGGCCGAAACATCTTGCCCTCGACCCCCTGCAACGTGAGGATCGGGATGTAGACGATCATGATGATGAGTTGGCCGAACACCGTGGGCGTGCGGACCTCGATGGCCGCGTCGCGGACGATGTCTCGCCGCAGTTGCCCGCTCACCGGGCCATGGTGCGCGAGCTTGGCCACGGCGTTCTCCACCACGACCACCGAGCTATCGACCACAATGCCGAAGTCGATGGCGCCCAGGCTCAAAAGCGAGCCGGCGATCCCCGCCTGCAGCATTCCGCAGAATCCGAACAGCATCGAGAGCGGGATCGCCGCCGCGCAGATCAGCCCCGCCCGCAGATTGCCGAGGAAGACGAACAGCAGCAGCACGACGAGAAAGGCGCCTTCGAGCAGGTTCTTGCGCACCGTGTCGATCACGCGATCCACGAGCACCGTGCGGTCGTACACCGCCTCCATCCGCACGCCTTTGGGCAGAGTCTTCTGCACTTCCTCGAATTTTTCGCGCTGGCGGGTGGTCACGCCGTAACTGTTCTCGCCCATCAACATGAAGCTGAGGCCCAGCACCACCTCGCCCTGGCCGTTGGCCGTGACGGCGCCGCGGCGGATTTCGTGCCCGATCGCCACTTCGGCCACGTCGCGAATGCGCACCGGCAGGCCGTCTTTGGCGGTGATCACCATGTTCTCGATCTGCGGCACGTCGCTGGTGCGGCCCACGCCATGCACCAACAGCATGTCGCCCGAGCGGTTGATGTTGCCGCCGCCGACGTTGAGGTTGTTCTCCCGCACGGCGTTCATCACCTGATCGAACGACAAGTCGTACTCGATGAGACGCTGCGGATCGACCCGCACCTGATACTGCTTCTTGAGGCCTCCCCAGGTATTCACTTCGGCGGTGCCCGGCACCGCCCGCAGCTCAGGGCGGACGGTCCAATCGAGCGTGGTGCGGGCCTCGGTCAGCGTTTGCCCTTCGCCGATCACGAGAAAATGAAACACCTCGCCCAGGCCCGTCGACACCGGCCCCATTTCGGGCCGGCCGATGCCGGTGGGCATTTCAACCGTCGACAGCCGCTCGTTGATGAGTTGCCGGGCGAAGTAGATGTCGGTGCCGTCCTTGAACGTCACCACCACCTGCGAGAGGCCGAACTGCGAGATCGAGCGCAGTTGCTCGAGCCCCGGCATGCCGCTCATCGCCAACTCGACCGGGAAGGTGATTTGCCGTTCCACCTCCTCAGGCACGAGCGCTGGCGCCGCGGTGTTGATCTGCACCTGGATCGGCGTCGTGTCCGGAAAAGCGTCGATGTTCAGCCGCGAGAGCGAGATGAACCCCGCGATCGCTACGACCCCCGCCAAGCCAAGCACGACGTAGCGATTATTGAGAGACCAGGCGATGATCGCTGGAAGCATGCAGTCGAACCCAGAAGGAAGGCGATCGCGCGGAGCGAGCGCGGCTGATAGTCGAAGTCAGTTCCGAGGCACGCCGCGAAGAGGAGACGCTCACCTGCGGCCCCCTGCCCCATGAGCGAAGGGGAGTTCGCTAACATGGTTACTGGGCCGAGGCGACCATGGCCCGCAGCGCCTCGGACTTGAGCACGTGGCTCCCCCGCGCGGCAATCACTTCGCCGCCGGACAGGCCGCTGAGCACCTCGGTGAACCCGTCGGCGGCGACGCCCGTTTCCACGCGGCGCGACTCGAACGCGTGGGGACCGGTCTGTACGAACACCACCGCGCCGTCCAGGCTCCATTGCACGGCGTCGCTCGGAACCACGACCGCTTCTTTGCTTTCACGAATGCAAATCCGGCCGAGCCCGAACGTGTTGGCCCGCAGCACGTAGTTTTCGATGCCGGCGTCGGCGGTCAAAGGGTCGTTGTCGACCTCGGCCCGCACTTGCAGCGTGCGGGTCATTTCGTCCACTTCGGTGCTGATCCAGGCAATGCGGCTTTCGATGGGCTCGTCGCTATTGGCCGGCACGAAGCTCACCGGTTGACCGATCGCCAGGCTGTTGGCGTCTTCTTTGCGCACCCCGAGGCGAATCCACATCTTGCGGACGTCCGCGATCTCGAAGTGCAGCCCTTCCGGCGAAACGAGCTCGCCGAGAGCCACGTCGCGGCCGATGACTACACCGTCGAAGGGGGCCACCAGCGGGATGAGGTTGGCCGTGGTCTTCACCGGATCGAGCCCGGCCACGATCGAATCGGGCAGCCCGAGGAACTGCATCTTCTTGGCCATTTCCTCGTCGGACAGGCCCTGCACGTCTTCGAGGCGGATCGGCAACCCATGATTGACCAGGGTCTGCTGGGCATTGAACAAACGGATATTGGCTTCGCGAAACTCGGCGCGGGCGGTGCGGCGCTGCACCTCGGGCAGAGCGGAACCGGCCGATTGGAGCCGCTCGTACACCATGGCCTTGAGCTCACGGTTGACGACCGCTTGCAAGAAATCGGCCTTCATCTGGCCGACATCGGCCGACTCGACGATCACGAGCACGTCCCCCTTGCGGATCGGCTCGCCGACTTGCTTTTCGATGCGCCAGACGGTGCCGGCCACGCGGCTCGAAAGCTGAGCGCGGCGGGTGGCGTCGTAGTCGACTTCGCCGGTGGCCTGGATCTCCTCCACCATCGGACGCTTGGCTACGACCGTCGTTCCTACGCCCGCCTTTTCGAGCGCTTCGCGCGACTTGAATTCGATTCGGTTGGGGAGCCGGGGGGCAGCCTCGGTCTTGGCGCCCACAGCCGCCTCGGGCGAGGCTTCGGTGGCGGCGACCTCGTCCGCGGTGGATTCCGCCTGGGCGTGGTCGGGCCCGCCGATCATTCGCCAGTGCGTGTGGTGGCCCCAGAAGCCGATGGCCAGCAACACCCCCATCGTCAAAACGCCTGAAAGATGGGTCTTCAGGCGATCCACGACGCCCAACAAGCGGGCACCCATGTTCAACTCCTAGGCACGTGATCCGTGTTTCGTCTGCCGCCGCACCATTGCCAGACTGATCGGTGGTTGAGTCCGAAGTCTTATTTTGGCAACGAGTTGCCGTTTTCCATCACGGTCAAGAACGCTGCGGCTAGGCCCGCTCCCTCGAAACCTACAAATTGGTAAGGCAGCTTTCGCGCCAAACCGCTAGCTAAGGGCTTGTGCTTCGCATACGAACCATTTTCCGGATCAGTTCGCGCAGACCACCAGAGAATCTGAAGATTTCTTCAGGATCCCCCCAGCCGGCTAGTCCGGCGTGGAGAGGCGCCGAAGGCGACTGAGTCGCTCTTCAGCAATAGCTTGAAGGCAGCAAAGACCCCGTTCGCCGGCGCTAGCTGTTGCCACAGCTACCCCATCGGCCGCTCGATCTCCGCTCGCAACAGGGCGAAGGCGCGGACTTCTGCCGGGCCGCCCGTTTTTTCCACCAGCGGCGCGAGCCGCAGCAGCTCGTCGGCGAGGTGGGACGCCGGCAACAAATGGCGCCGGGTCGCCAGAATCGCAGCCTCGACCACGGCGTGCTTTGCCCGATTGAGGCCGAAGAAGTCGCGCTGCCGCCCCCAATGCACGACTCGGACGTCGAGGGTCACCCGCTCGGTCGAGTCGTCGATGCGTTCCACCTCGAACGCGTACCAACGACAGGCCTCGACCAAAATCTGCCCCTTTCCGCCGGGCACAGGCCGGAGTTCCGGCCAGGGCTCAATTTGGCCGATGGCCGCCTGGGCCAAAAGCTCTACGTTGTCGGTGACGTGGAACACGCCGTACCCCGTCTCAACGAGATTTCGGCAGGTCTGAGAGGTCGGATAAGGCCGTAGCACGAGCCGCTGCATCTCCGGCTCGACGCGCGGCCCCATCGGCGCCAGGTTGACCTCGCTGGCGGCGTTTTCGCTCGTGACCAAGCCTTCGAGAATCATGACGCTGCGTTCTCTAAGACCGCGGTCTAGAAGGTCACCGGAATCGTGGGCAGCGTCGCCTCGGACTGCCGCGGCGCAGCCTGTTCGCTGCTCGAGTCCGGCAATTCGCCCACTCCCAGCCCCGCCGCCGCAAGAAAGTTTGCCACCAGGCGATAGCCCCCCTCGGTGAGGATCGATTCCGGGTGGAACTGCACGCCAAACCAAGGGCGAGCGCGATGCCGCAGCGCCATGACGACGCCGTCTTCGCTCCGCGCCGTGACAGCCAGCTCACTCGGCAAGCTTGCTTCTTCGACGACCAGCGAGTGATAGCGCCCCGCGCGAAACGGGCTCGGCAGGCCCGTGAAGAGCTCGTCGCCGTCGTGAAACACCAGGCTCGCCCGGCCGTGCCGCGGCTCGGCTGCGCGCACCACCCGGCCGCCCAGCGCGGCGGCCATTGTTTGATGCCCCAGGCAAACGCCCAAGAGCGGCATCTCCGGGGAAAGTGCGCGCACCAGGTCGAGCGAGCAGCCGGCCTCGGCGGGCCCACAAGGTCCCGGAGAAATGACGACGGCCTGTAGCTCGAGCGCCAGCACTTCTTGAACTCGCAGCGCATCGTTGCGGACCACGCGCGGCGTGTGCCCCAACCGCGCGAAGTACCGCGCTAGGTTGTGTACGAAGCTGTCGTAGTTGTCGATCAACAAAATCATGGCCGTCGCGCCGCGCACCCTTAGGGCAGCGCCTCGCAGCGAATCTCGAAGCCTGCCCGGAACACCTGGCCCGGGGCCAGCAACAGCAGCCCGACGTCGATGCCGCGCTCGGTCAACGAAAAAGCGTCTGGCACGGTCGTGTAGGGCTCGATGCACACGGCCTGGCGATGCGGCGGCGTGTAGACCACGCACTCGCGAAAGACCGGGTCGAATTCGATCACCACCCGGCGGCCGGCCGCCGCATCGACGATGCTCGCCGCGTGCCGACCGCTCGTGGGCTCCAGGTCGCTGAGCACGTCGTCGAATTTCATCGCGCCAAAGTGCTGACCTTCGAGCAACTGCCGCGCGCCTTCAAGCGGCAGCTTGCGCCCCGTAGGCAGCATTTGCTCGAGCTCCCAGTAGCTCGTGGCCGGAACCGACACGACGCACTCGTCGGGCTGGCTCGCTGCGCCCAGCGGCAGGTGAAAATAGGGATGAGCGCCGAGGCCAAACGGCAGCGGCCCGGCGCCCATGTTCTCGACCTCGAGTTCGAGTCTGAGTGCGCTGCCGACGACCTGGTAGTCGGCCGCAAGCCGAAAATCGGCCGGCCAATGGGCCAAGATGTCCTGGCCGAAATCGGCCGCGCGGAACTCGCCTCGTACACGATTGGCCGACTGATCAACCACCCGCCAGGGTCGGAAACAAGCGAAGCCGTGAATCGCGTTCCCGAGCGGGTCGCCGGGGAGCAACGCGTAGGTCCGCCCCTGAAACTCGAAGCTCGTGCCCGCCAAGCGGCCGGCGAAGGGAAACAGCAGGGGGATTCCGCTCGAGGTGGGCCGGGCGCCGCCGGTCTCGAAGCCGTCGGCCTTCCACAGGAGATCGCGGGTTTCTCCGCGATCGGTCACGCAGAACGACGCGCAGTTGAAGCCCAGCGCCGGGTACACCAGAGCCCGAGCGCCCGACTCGGCATCGACCAGTTCGATCACTCCGTCAGACATGAAGCGCTCCTCGCGGAATCGTCGGACCTTTTTCCCAGTGCTGCGTTGCGGCCGCACGGGCGACCACTTTGCGGCGGTTTGAGCGGCGTTCGGCGGCGCGTGCGCGCTGCAACGTGCCGACCATCAACAAGATCACGAGCGCCAGCATCGCGGCGGCCCGCCACGCGGCCCGCGGCTCCGGCGGGCCAAAGGCCGCTGCGGCCAGCAGATGCAACAGGCCCAGCGTCGTGAACAGGGCCAATCCAAACAGCGCGGTCGCCAGCAGATCGCCTCCGAGCAGCGCGCCCCGTCCTGCCGGCGAAAGCTGCGCGAGCACGACCATGCCGACGATCCATTGGAGCAACGTCGGCACGAGCGCGGTCCACGCGCCGATTCGCATGAGCGGATCGGGGCCAGGAAGCCCGCCGGTGTCGCGCACGGGTCGCTTCGCAGCCAAAAGCATCAGCCCCGCGCCAGTCACGGCAAGGGCTGCCAGCACATGATGCACCAGCAGCGCCAGGACCAAGGGATCGAGCCGCAGCGCCTTGAGCTCGGCGTTCGACAGCACAGGCCCCGCCGGCTCGCCGCGCAACCCAACGAGCACCGCGAACAGCGGGGGAAAGTGGTACAGCACGTTGGTGGATGCGGCCAACGCCAGCAGCCGCGCCGCCCAGCGCCGCAGGGGGGCCCGAACCTCGACGGCGGGAACCAGGGCAAGGATCGCCCCTACGCAAATGGCATAGAAGCCGAGTTCGGCCGCGGCAAAGCCGTAGCGCGAGGTCGGCAGCCGGCGAAGCGAAGCGGCGTATTCTGAGCCCAACTGCCAGTACAAGACGCCCGCCATCGTCAGCCCCAAAAGGGCGCCGCCTCCCAGTGCCAACAGCGCGCCCTGCGCCAAGCGTCGCGCGGCCCAGGCCGCCCGCGCGTCCCCCGTGCGCACCGACCGCCATTCGAGGCCAGCAGCCAAGAGGGGCGCGGCCGCGGCAAAGTTGACGCAGATCAAGTGCACCGCTTCGACCAGAACTTGCAGCAGGCTGATCACGGTCGTGCGGCTGGGGCGGCAGGAGTATGCGTTGGCGATCGGTCGGCGCTTGGAGAGCCCCAAATTATACGTCGAGTCCGCCGACCCCACCACCGGCGTATCGAGCCTCGAGCCCCGTTTAGTCCGCCCGCGTGACAGCCGCCGCATTAACCGGCGTCACGGTCCGCCGCTCGTCCGACTCCCACAGCAGCCGGCCGCTGATCGTGCGGTTGCGGCCCAAGCGCTTTGCCTCGCGGAGCGCAAGGTCGGCGCCAGCGAACATCTCTTCAGCGGTGGCCTCGAGCGGCAGCGCCACGCAGAGGCCCGCGCTCGCCGTGACCGTCGCGCCGAGCTCTGCTGGCAGCTTCCGCAACATCTCGAGCCGCACGCGATCGACCGTGGCATAGGCTGCCGCGGGATCGAGCCCCGTGAGCAACAGCCCAAATTCGTCCCCTCCCAGCCGCGCCACCAAATCGCTCGCCCGCAAACTGCCCCGCAACGCCGCTCCGGTGAGCCGCAGCAGGTCGTCGCCGGCCAGATGCCCGCGAGTGTCGTTGATGAGCTTGAGGTGATCGAGGTCGACGAGCGCCATGCCGATGGGTAGATCGGCCCGCCGCTGCGCTTGGCGGAAGAGGTCCCCCACGCGTTCGTCCCAGGCCCGCCGGTTGGGCAGCCCCGTGAGCGGGTCGAGATGGGCCATGCGGGCCAGCATGCGTTGGCGGCGCTCGCCCGCGGCCTGTTCGCGCCGCAGCCGCACGACCTCGGCCAGAAGTCGGCAGGTCTGCTGGATTTCACGGGGAGTAGCGTCGCGGGGGAGTCGGGCCTCGGCCGGCAGATCGATTTCCCCCACCACGATGCGGCCGACCTCTGCGGCCGACGGCTGATTCCAGGCCTCGCCCACGTCGCACGCGGCGAGCGCCACGATCAGGTCGGCCGGGCCGCGCGCCGTGTCGGCCGCCACCCAAAACCCGGCCGGTTCGAGCGCATCGCGCCAAACGGCGGCCATCTGGGGATCGGATCCCAGCAGCAACACAGAGGCCGTTCGTGGAACCGTCATCGAATGCAAGTATATCCCGCTCACTGGCCTTCCTGGCAATTCGCCGGCCGGGCACCGCCCGTTGTGTCCGCCGGATCGACGGAAACGCTTGCCTGGCTTGCGAGTCCTAGTGTGGACGGCCCATGCCCGGACTTCAAGCCGGGCAGCGCGGCCGCTAGAATTTGTATCAGCGAGGCGGCCGAACTGCCCACCCCAGCGGGGGCTGGGTAGTGCGCCGCCCCTATTCAGCCCGGATGGCTCTTGGAAGGCATTGGCGATGAGCGCTTCGACTCTCGATGCAGTGAAGTCCACCACTTGGACGCGGCCCCACTTGCTGGGACTCGAGGGGCTCTCGGCTGATGAGTTGACGATGATCCTCGACACCGCCGTCCGCCTCAAGGACGCCACCAGCGGCTGCACCGAAAAGGTGGCGCTGCTCACGGGACACACGATCGCCAACCTGTTCTTCGAGAACTCCACCCGCACGCGGCTCAGCTTTTCGCTCGCCGCGCGCCGGCTGGGGGCCGACGTCGTCGATTTCTCGGCCGGCACCAGCAGCGTGTCGAAGGGAGAGAGCTTTATCGACACGGCGCGAAACATCCAGGCGATGAACGTAGACGCCATGGTCGTGCGCCACAGCACGCCTGGCACGCCGCATCTGCTGGCCCAGAACCTGCGAGCGCACGTCATCAACGCGGGCGATGGCCCGCACGAGCATCCCACGCAGGGCCTGCTCGACATCCTCACGATTCGCGAGCGGCTCGGGCGCATCGCCGGGCTCACGGTGGCCCTCGTGGGGGACATCGCCCACAGCCGCACCGCCCGCTCGAACATCTGGGGGCTCAAACAACTGGGGGCGCACGTCATCGTGTGTGGGCCGGCGACGCTCGTGTCGCGGCGTTGGGCGGAGCTAGGCGTGGAAGTGGCCCACGATCTCGACGCCATCTTACCCCGGTGCGACGTGCTCAATCTGCTCCGCATCCAGTTCGAGCGGCAGTCGACGCGGCCCTTCCCCTCGGTCCGCGAATACGCGCTGCTCTACGCCATGAACCGCGAACGGCTGGCCCGCGCCAAGAACGATCTCCTGGTGCTCGCGCCGGGCCCCATCAACCGGGGTGTGGAAGTGACGCCGGAGGTGGCCGACGGCCCCCATTCGGCGATCCTCGAGCAAGTGACCAACGGCCTGGCCGTGCGCATGGCCGTGCTGTGGTTGCTGTGCGGGCGGACGGAGTAGCGGCGCGATCTACTGCCGGCGGGCCGAGGATTGCGGCACCCGCACGTCGAGTCCGCGAATTCCGGTGACCTGCAGTTGCTGGGTGGACGGGGAGAACTGAATATGCCGAGCGGCCGTTTCGGTGTGGGGCGCGCCGGGCCGCGGCTCGTGCCAGAGCCGCGCGTCGCTACGGCCGTTCCCTTCCAGCACGATCAGGTCCTTGGCCTGCGTAAACGTCAACCGGTGAGCCCAGGCACGAAACTTCTGGCCGTCGATATACGTGTTGTCGGTCGCGACCAGTTCGAAGTTGCCGCGTTCGGAGGCCGGCAACCCCGAACCGCGCGTGTCGATTACCGTGAGTTCGTTGCACTTGAGCTGGTAGTCGCGCGGGCCAAGACCCTCGGGGCGATTCGGATCGATGGTCGCCTCCCACGTCGGCACCGGTCCGTAGGTGCAAAGCACGTTATCGGTGAAGGTCAGCTCGCGCCGATGGAGATCGCCGGCGGCTTGGCGTTGATAGTCGACGTGTAAGTAGGTGAGTTCGTCGCCTGAGGGGGGCGGGGGCGCTTGTGGATTCTGACCGAAATTTGCTTGAGGCGCGCCGCGGCGAACGCTCGTCAGCCAACCGGGGCCAACGATCCGCACCTGCCCGGTGCCGCGATGCAAGCTCATCTCCTGAGCGTTCAGGCGTTCGATCGAGGTGAGACCCTCGGGCCCCTCGCTGCGGTTTTCCGCGTACACGCCCAGGCGGCAAGACAACTGCTCGGGCGCGGGGCGCTGCTCCTCGAGCTTACCGCCGAAGACGATCTTGCGGTCCATCGTCACCTCGAGCACGCCGGCATGAAGCTGCTGCGCTCGGCTGCGGGCCACCACCAGCTTGTCGCAGTAGAACGTCAGGCCATCGAAGTCCATGCGCCCCTGCCAATCGACCGACAGCACGTCGGGCACCGCCAACGGCCGTCCCTCCAAGTCTTGCACGAGCGGCAGTTTGAGCGTGCCGGGGCCATCGATCCAGAGCCGGTTCTGCCCGCGGTCGAGCTCGATCGCCTGTCCATCGAGCGACAGGCCGCGCGCTTCGACATGTCCCGGTTGGCCGACCACTTTAACGTGGGTGTTGGGCAGGTGGGCGCGGGCCACGAACAGAGCGTCTCCCTCGGCCACAAGGGGCTTGTCCTCGGGCGCCGCGGTGCGGATTTCGGCAAACCGCGCGGCGCCTTCGACCGACACATCCGACAATTGCGGCCGCTCGCCGCTCGAGATCATCCGCAAGCGAATGAGCTTGCCTTCGACGTCGAACTTGCGCTCTGGCGGCGCAGCGACGGGCATTTCTGCCTGTGGCGGTTGGGGCGACTCCGGCGGCAGTTCGACGATGCTGGGTTGCACGGACGAAACGTCGGCCGGCTGGTTCTCGTCCTGGGGACGATGGACCACCTGCCGGATCGACGTTTCTTGCGGTGTCCGCTGACCAGCCACGCGCAGCGCCGGCGTACGCAGTCCGGAGCGGGCTACGGGCTTGGCCGCGGGATTCTCGAACCACACTTCGAGCCGCTGAGTGCGCCCCGAGAGCATCGGGTGCTCAATATCTACTGCGCCGAGCGCGACCAAATGGTCCGGCTGAATCTGCCCCGAAACGGGCCCCGCCGGCGACGGCGCCGCGCCCTCGGCCCGTGGAGGCGTCGGTGTTTGATCGAGCCACAGCCAAATCTCTTCCGACGACAGCCGGGCCAACGGACCATTGCTCGCCACGGCTTGTCCTTGGATGAGAACGCGCTGCCACTGTCCATCAGGCTCGATGCGCAACTGACGCGTCCACTCGAGGTGGAAGACTTGGTCGGGCCGGTCGGCGTTTCCGTGCATGCGGGCGTTGCCGGGGCCAAGCGCCGTCACCAGGCCGATGCCGCCCGAGCCGCTCGAGGTCCACTCGAGCTGAGGCACCTGGATCTCGGTGTTGTCGCGCCGCAACGTCACACGGTTCTGGTCCTGCATCGTGAGTTTGCCGCCGGGCACGTCGTACGTCAGCGTCTGGCAGCGCGCCTCGGAGTTGTTTTGCGCCGAGCGCACCACCACGGGGTTGCCCTGGGCCGCGATTGTGCGGATTTCCAGCCGCGACAGCCGGTTGGGGTCGGCCGACTCGGCCGGGGGTCCATACTCGTTGGGGCGCCCGAACTGCAGCGTGAGCGTTTCCGCGGCCAACGTGTCGCCCGGGCCGTTGGGGTTCAGCCGCACGACGTCGACCCGATCTTCGAAGGTGGCCGTGAGATTGGTGGTGTCGAAGCGAAACAGCCCTTGGCAGGTAACCTCGACCGGCGGTTGCGCGCCGTCAGGCGTTGCCGAAGCCAATCCCGCCAAGGCGGGCGCTCCGCTCCGCCCGCGCCCCGGCAACTCCATGCGCAAATGAACCTCGCGGGCGAGTTGGAAGGACTCGATGCCCCGGTAGCGCAGCCCATCTTTCTTTCCCGAGTCATCGGGCTGCAGGCGAATCGTCAGATCGCGGCCGCGGCCGCGGTTCTTGCCGAGGCGAAACTCCACGGGCTGCGAAGTCAGGATCCGGTCGTTGCGCAATTGCACGTCGTGCGTCCGCACGAACAGTTCCTCGGGACCGCCGTCGCGGCTCACGCGCCCACGGATTTGCAGTTCCCCTTCGAAACGGCCGCCGACCAGCCGGCCTACCCGCACTTGGCGCAAATCGAACGGCTGATCGAATTGCAGCACCGCCATCGGCGACTGAAGGATCACCACCCGTTCGTTCGGCATGGGCTTTTCGGCAGTCTCGGCGTCGGGCAAGAACACGACGGTGCAAGGGCGCAGCATCACGGAGCCGTCGGCCTGATTCTCGTAATCCTGCACGAGCAGGATGGCCTGGTCGCTCTCGAGGATCTTAGGGTTCTTGAGCTCCCAGCTCCCCGGTGGGAAGTAGTGCCCCAGTCGCGCGGTAAGGTCCAGCGGAGGAGCGATCGCAGGCGCCGTCGCCATATGCGGACTGGGGCCCTTGGCGGGCGGTTCGATCCAGGGCACGACGATGAGTGCATAGACCCAGTAGGTCGCCACGAGCACGGCCAGCGTCGCCGCGGCGCGCGTGGCTTGCACCCACCGCCCCGTGCCGGCGGAGAGTTGCGTCTGCCGCCAGAGCGGCGCCCAGCGGGCGGCCCACTTGTCGAGGCTCGGTTTGCTCAACGGTGCAGGCATGGCGCGATCAGGTCTCGTAGTGCCGGAGCAGTTCGTCCCACCGACGCTGCGTGCGCAAAATCAACTCGAGCGCTTCGCGGACCGCGCCTTCGCCACCGGGCAGGCGGGTTACATGATGGGCCGCCTCGCGCACCTCGGTCGTGGCGTTGGCCACAGCCACCCCCAAGCCGGCCCAGCGAATCACCGGCAGATCCGGCAGATCGTCGCCGATGTAGCAGACTTGTTCGGGCGTGAAGCCCAACTCCGCGACGAGCTGCCGCACCGCGGGCAACTTCTTGTCGATGCCCTGACGCACAAGTTCAATGCCCAGTTCGGCGCACCGCACCATGACAATGTGGGAGTTGCGGCTCGTCACCACTCCGAATCTCAGGCCAGCCCGTTGCCACAGGCGAATGCCCAGGCCGTCCTGAATGTGGAACCGTTTGGTTTCGATGCCCTGGTTGTCGTACACCACGCCGCCGTCGGTGAGTACGCCGTCGACATCGGACAGGACGAGCCGCACGGCTTGCAGGCGGTCTTCAAGTGTGTTCGTCATCGGGGGCGCTCGAGCCAGTCGAAAAGGGAAACTACCGGTGCAACGTGAGTGTGGGAGCGGCGGAGCGCTCATCGTCCGCAATCGCGGGGAGCGGAGCGCCGGCCGACACGAGATCCGTGATGTCGAGCAACCCCAGCGGGCGGCCCGCAGCGTCGATCACCGGCAACTCGCTGAACTTACGCTCGGTCAGAATGGAGAGCGCGTCTTGCAACATGCTGCCGGCGGGAACCGTGCAGGGACGCCGCGTCATGACTTCGTGAATCGGCCGATCGAGCGCAGCGTCGCGGCGCCGCTCGAACAAGCGGGCGAGATCGCTGTCGGTAAACAGCCCCGCCAGCAGCCCCGCTTCGTCGATCAGCAGAATGGCGCCGCTGCGGCGGCCGCCCTGCTGGTGACCGGCCAGCACCTGCCGCACGGTCAGGGCATCGCGCGCCGCTCGGCACTCGGCTAACGGCCGCATGGCTTCTTCCACGCGCATCAGCTTGCGTCCCAGGCTGCCGGCCGGATGAAACCGAGCAAAGTCGGCCGGACCAAAGCCCCGCAGCCGACTGACCACCAGCGCGAGGGCGTCGCCGACTGCGGCCATCACCGTGGTGCTGGTGCTCGGCGCGAGGCCGAGAGCGCAGGCTTCTTGCAGCGGCCCCATTTCGAGCACTACGGTCGCGGCCTTGCCCAGCGTGCTGCTCCGTTTGCCCGTGATCGCTACGAGTCCCGCAGAAAACCGCACGAGCGAGGGCAACACGCGGGTGAGCTCTTCGGTCTCGCCGCTCTGCGAGAGCGCGAGCACGATGTCGTCGGCGCCGACCTTGCCTAGGTCGCCATGCACCGCCTCGCCGGGATGCAAGAAATGGGCGCGGGCGCCCGTGGACGAAAGCGTGGCAGTGATCTTCTGGCCAATGAGCCCCGCCTTGCCCATGCCGGTGACGATCACGCTGCCGGAGCAGCGCTGCACGAGATCGACCGCCATGCAGAAGGAGTTGTCGAGCCGCTGGGCGACCTTGAACAGGGCCTGCCCTTCGATTTGCAGAATCTCGCGCGCATAGCGCAACTGGTCTGCCGCGGAAAAGCTTTGCGACGTGCTGGACGCTGTGCTCACGGGGCCCTCCTTGACCTGGCGGGAGCGATACGGGGCGCCGCGCCGCCGGAAAGGCCTGGCGCGGCGGGGGATTCTAGCCGCAGAGTTGGGTTTGCGCCAACGTGGGCGTTTGCCGAAGCGCTCAACGGGTTATCGACGTGATCCGACTCTGACTCGCCAAACGCCTATGCAGTTGGCATGCCATTCGCCGTTGGCACGGCCGCGTTTGCCGCGGCCTGGCCGCGCTGGGGAACTAGAATCGTCGGCAGCCCTTGCTCCGCTTGGAGTTGAGTCTGTCGGCGGCCAATCGCGGGCGAAAATAAACTGCGATTGGAATTGTAAGAATTGCAGGCTCTGGTCATGATGTGGCCCGTTCAAGCCCCACAACCGAGAGACCGATCCCAGCGCTCGCCTGTTCCACTCTCGAAGTATTCGCCGGCAGGAGGCCGGCCAGCACTGCGAGAGCCGGCGAACGTCGGTCCGCACGATCGCGGCGACAGGGACGTTGCCAGCAGCGCTATGGGCCTCTGCCCACTCGCGCCAGCGCCACGTTCGCTCGTCGCCGCAGCCCGTCCGCGCGTCGGGAAGACGCCGCGGTTGCTCTCATCCATTCCAGTCCAAGGAGGGACGCCATGGTCGCCTGGCCGTTGCTTGCCGTTGCGCTTCTGACCCAGGCCGCGCCCGACACGGTGCTGCTCGACTTCTACTCCGATAGCTGCGCGCCCTGCCGCATGATGGATCCGCTGGTGGCCCAGCTCGTGGCCCGCGGCTATCCCGTGCGCAAGGTCAACGTGGCGAACGAGCCGCAGCTCGCGGCGCAGTTCAACGTCGACGCCGTGCCCTGTTTCGTCATGCTTTGCAACGGCCGCGAGATCGATCGCGTCCGCGGCGCCACGAGCCAAGACCGGCTCAAGCAGATGCTCGACCGCGCCGTGGCTCAGCTTTCGAACCAACCGGCCGGTCGCACCCCCACCGGCGCGCCTGATGCGCGTGCGCTGGCGCAGTCACCCGACCCAATGCCCCCTTCCGACCCGTTTGGCGGGCCGAGCCCGGCAGCGGCCATGCCGGCGACGACGCCGCAAGTGCGGCCGGCGGCAACGGGTGCGGCGCCGGAGAACCCGCAGCTTGCGCCGCGGCTAGTCGGCGCGACAGTGCGGCTCAGCGTGGAAGACGCCAAGGGACAGTCGCTGGGCTCAGGCACGATTGTCGACGCCCAAGGGGGCGCGGCCCTCGTGCTCACCTGCGGCCATATCTTTCGTGAATCACAGGGCCGCGGACCGATCAAGGTGCTCGTGAACGGCGCGAGCGGTCCGCGCGAACTTCCCGGCAAGTTGTTGTCCCATTCCGAAGAGCCCGATTTGGCGCTCGTCGTCGTGGAATCCGTGGGGGCCGTGCAGCCGGTGCGCATCGCCGGCGCCGGATACCGACCGGCCAACGGAGACACCGTGTTTACGGCCGGCTGCGATTTCGGGGGGCCGGCCACCTCGGCGGCGACGAAAGTCACCGCCATCGACAAGTACTTGGGCCCGGCGAACGTTGAAGTCGCTGGCGAACCGGTTCAAGGGCGCAGCGGCGGCGGCCTGTTCAATGCCCGCGGCGAACTGATCGGCGTCTGCAATGCGGCCGACCCGGCCGCCCGCGAAGGCATGTACGCCGGACTGAGCTCGATCCACGACCTGCTCACGAAGAACCAGTTGGCCAGCCTCTTCGCGGGTCCAGGCGGGTCGGACCTGGCCGCTGCGACTGGCTCGCGCGCCGCCGCGCCGCGCGGGCCAACGGCCGACGTTCAGCCGGGCGACATGGTCGCCGACGTCCGTGAAGAAACGCTGGAACAGCTTCAGCAGGAAACGGGCGCCGAGGTGATCTGCATCGTGCGCCCGAGCGGCCAAGCGAAAAGCGAAATCGTGGTGCTCGAGCGCCCGTCGCAGGGCTTCTTACAGCTCCTCTCGAGCGAAGGCCGCCGCCAGCCGCGCGGGCAACTCACGTCGTATAACGTCGTCCGAACACCGATCGCCGCAGGCGCGCCCCAGGCGGTCGAGTCTCAGGACGGCTGGCGGTCGCATCAGCCGCGGTAAGCGAACCGAACAGATCGTCTTCCAGGCGGGGACCGCGCGATCACAATCGCTCGGTCCCCGTTCTGTTGCGCGGCGCGAGCCTGCGTTCGTTGGGCTAGCGGGCCGTGAAGAAGCGGGCGTCGGAACCGCCGGGGCCGATTTGCAACTGGACGCGGCGCGAACAGCGCGGACAGTGGCCGACGTAGGCCGTTTCCTCGCGGTTCACGTAGATTCGCGTGTACACGTCGCAACAGGCGAAGTGCATGCCGATGAACCGGCGGCGCGGCTGCGCAGTTGCCGCGGGGCTGGGTTCGCTGGAGAAATCGATCTGTTCGCCCGGCATGGCGGCGCCGTTGGCAAAAGGGTCTGAACGCCCGTCTCCGTAAGAGTCGGTCGACCGGGGGACCGTAGCTTAGAAGGTGCGGAGCGGCTTGGCCTAGCCGGGTTTTTCGGCGCAAACGCCCCTTCCACGGCAAGTGCGGAGGCCTCGATTCTCAGCTTTCTGCGTTCCCTGCGGCTAGACCCACCCCCGGCCTGCGCTCTACAACGTGCGAATCGGCGGCGTACCAAGGGCGGAGATCTGGCCATGAAAGTGGGAGTTGTGGGCGCGGGCTTCGTGGGCTCGACGGCCGCCTATGCCCTGGTGCAGCAGGGGATCGGCCGCGAGATCGTGCTCGTTGACAAGAACGTTGAGCGTGCGGCAGCCGAGGCCAATGATCTGCTGCACGCCGTGCCGTTTACGCATCCCATGCGCGTGCGCGCCGGCGACTACGCCGACCTGGCCGGCACGCGGGCCGTGGTGCTGGCGGCCGGCGCCAATCAGCGGCCCGGCGAAACGCGGCTGCAACTGCTAGGGCGCAATGCGGCCGTGTTCCGCGAGATCGTGCCGCAGATCTTGCAAGCGGCCCCCGAAGCGACGTTGATCGTGGCCACGAATCCAGTCGACGTGATGACCCACGTGGCGGTCCAAATCGGCAACGAGCTCGACGTGCCGCGCGGCCGCATCTTCGGCTCCGGCACAACGCTCGACACGGCGCGATTTCGCGCGCTGCTGAGCCACGAGCTGGGAGTCGACGCCCACCACGTCCACGCCTATGTCGTCGGCGAGCATGGCGACAGCGAGGTGCTGGCCTGGTCGCAGGTGACGGTGGCGGGCATGGGGCTCGACGAGTTCGCCGGCGTCGTCGGCAAGCGCGTTGAGCCCGGAACGCGGCAGGAGATTGACCAAAACGTGCGGCGGGCGGCGTATCAGATCATCGCCGGCAAGGGGGCCACCTACTACGGAATCGGCGCGGCGCTTGCCCGCATCGTCCGGGTCGTGCTGCACGATCAGCGGGCCGTGCTCACCGTCTGTTCGGTCCATGCCGACGTGCAAGGCGTGCCCAACGTCACCCTCTCGCTGCCGCAGCTCGTGGGAGGTCACGGGGTACTGGCCTGTTTCCCCCAACCGCTGGCCGACGAGGAAGCGGCCGCCTTGCGCGCGAGCGCGGAAACGATTCGCGCGGCGACCGACACCCTCTAGTTCGCCGACGGGGCGGACGCGTCGCTGCGCAGCGCCTCGAGCAAGCCCAGAGTCTGCAGGCCTCCGCCGCAACAGATTATCTGTGCCGGCTGAACGCCCCGAACTTGAGTGGCGAAATAACTGAGCGAGCGCTGCACCTCAACGAGCAAGCTCTCGAACACCGGCTGCCACGCGGCGGCGACGACGGCGAACCGCTCGGCGCGGTGCGGCTGCCGCTTGATCCGCTCGGCCTGTTCTTGGGTCAGCTTGAGACTGCGGACCAGCGCTCGCGTGAAGTGGTTGCCGCCGGTCGGGATGCTGCGCGGCCTCAGGCCGCCGGAACGACTGACGACCAGGTCGGTCGACTCCGCGCCGATTTCGAGCACGACAACGGCTTCTCTGCTCGCCCCGCGTTCATAGGCGAACAGGTTGTGCAGCGCCGCACTATTGCTCTGCAATACGTGTACAGGCACGCGGGCCGCCGTAAACGGCGCGCATTGCCGCGTGATGAGCGCCGTCTTGGCGGCGAAGATCGTCGCCTCGTGCTCGCTGACTTGCCCATCTTCCTGCTCGCGTCCGGCCGCAAGGTGGTAGTCCCACACAACGTGTTCGAGCGGAAAGGGAATTTGCTGGGCCGCCTCGAAGTGCAACAACTCGGCCACTTTGCCGGGCGAGACGGGGGGCAGGCGTACGCTCCGCAGCAACGTCTCGGGACTGGCCAAACTCGCGCAGAAGAACTCCTCACGGATGTCGATGCCGGCGGACTCGACCAACAACGCGAGCGCCTCGGACATCACACGTTCACGATCGGGGTCGTCAGCCGCCAAGAGCCGAGGATACTCCAAGCAATGGCAGGCATCGACGATTGCCCGGTCATTCGCCTCGTCGTAGGTGAGCCGCACGGCCTTGAGCGCGGCATTCCCGAGATCGATGCCCCAGGCAGACTCCGCGGATTCGCGCGGCGCGCCGCGCGAAAACAAGGTCAGCCGTTTCGGCTTCTCGCGCGGCGCCAAGTTCGTGCGCACCGCCGCCTGGCCAATGCCTTGCAGCGCCAAGCCTAGTGCGACGGCCACACGGCCGCGCTGGGCCTGTAGCTCGCCGGCCAGTGCTTCGTCAGACCCAACGATGCGGCGCAGGCGGCCCAACGGCGCAAGGTCGAGCCCGAACCGAGGCGCGGGTCCCGGCGGCGCCGCCCAGAGCGGTGGCAAGCGTTTGCCCCCCGCTTCGCGAAGCTCGGTCGCCCACCGCTGCGCCCGCAGGGCGTGAGGCTGGAGCTTGAGCAATCTTTCCGCGAGCGGGAGGTGGCTCTCGTGGGCAGCGATCCTTTGTGCGAGCAAGCCCGACAGGGCCGAAACCTCCTGCTCACGCACCTGGCACTGCTCGAGCAACTCGCGGATCGCCGGGGTACGGGCTTGCTCGGCGATCTGCTCGAGCCGCTCCACGGCCCCCCGATAGTCGTGCCCGAGAGCCCGCTCGCGCGCCGCCTTGGCCAAAGCCGTTGCCGCCTGTTGCGCCGATTGCTCGCGCGTGGCCAACAACTTGCCGCGGAGCCGCTGAGCCGATTCGAAGGCCGGCCGCAATTCGAGCAGCCGGTCGACCCTGGGCAGCAGGTTGGCCGTCTGCCCGGCTTGCACGGCGGCGCGGATTTCGGCCGAGAGGGCGGCGACTTCACGGCGGCGCCCCTCAACTTCCGCAAGCAGCTCTCGAGTTGCGGTAGTGGCGACCACCGGAGCGATCGAGCGCAGCAAGTCGGCCGCCCGATCGTCGTCCCCGTTCGCTGCAGCGGTGCGGGCTTGGGCCAGCGTCTCGGTGCGCGCAGCGACCAGGTCCGCCAGCTTGGTTTCCACTTGGTCCAGGGCTCGCCGCGCGCGGTCGGCCAACGGGCGCAGGCGAGGATGCGTTTGGGCGGCTAGTTCTTCGAGCCCGGGCTGTGCCTCGAGCAGGTGGTTTTGCCGGAGCAGCCGCTGGATCTGTTGTTCCTTCTGGGCCAGCTCAGCCACACGGTCCTGCAGCATGGCGGCCAGTTGCACGCCACAGGTTCCGCAGAATTTCTCCCAGGCGCCGGCCGTGGCGCCGCAGCCCAAACACGGTTCCCAGAGTCCCGCCCCGCAGCCGCCGCAGAACTCGCGTTCGAGGGCGTTGTCCCAGCCGCACTGCGGGCAAGCGGCCCCCCCGCTTCGCCCCAAAGGCGACCCCGCACGAACCGCCGCGGCCGTCTCCGGCAACCTCATCTTGGCGCCGAACTGCTGGTCATACTGCGCCTTGGCCACCGGATCGAGCAGCGCGAGCTTAGCGTCGGTGATCTCCTCCATGAGTTGCAAACAAAGGTCGCGGCGCGCGGTGTTCTGGTGCGCCTTCAGGTACGTGAGCTGGCGCGTGGCGGCTTCCCGAATGACCTCGAGATCGCTCTCGAGCGGTTCGAGACCGAGCAACCGATAGTGGTTCACCGGCCGCTGTTTGTCACGAATGCCCAGCCAGCGATGATACGGATCGAAGGACTCCGCCATAGTAAGCGTCATCGCCGGGCCGTCGCTGAGAATCGGGGAAGCGAGCAGAAGCAGTACGCGCCGCGCGGCGCAGCAGCGTCAGTCATGGCGCGGGTCGTTCGCCTGGACGATGAGAATCTCGACCACCAATCGCTCTTCCGGGGCCTTGGCCGCCGCCCGCACGTAGTCGGTGCCGGTGACCATGACGTCAGTCGAAGTGCAAAGCCCGCTGGCCGAGTCGCGCTCGAACTGGTCGAGCCACTTGCCGCGTTCCAGGTACCGGCTGATCGACTCGGTGAGTTGCCGCCTGTAGTAGCCGTGAACCGCGCTGAACCGCCCTTTGGCGTCGATCCGCAGATAGTGGACCACGAGCGGGCTGATGGGCGTGCCTGGCAGGCGGTCAGCCAGGTCTTGCGGCCATTCGAGGTGATATTCGGCGCGGACCTCGGCGTCCTTGTGCAGCGGAAAAGGGACGCCGCGAACTCGTTGGCCGGCGGCGATGGCAGGCACGGCGCCCGGGTCTTCCTCCTCGAGATCGGCCCCGAACGACGGGCTTTCGGAGTGGTCGAGCTCAGCGGGCGGGTCTTGAGCGGCGGGCGCGCCGCCGGCGTCCATGTCGTCGGCCCCTTCCCCGCCGGCGATGTCGGAGAACGACGTCGCAGGCAGCGGCTTGGCTTGCGCCGCCGCATGGAAGCGGCGATTGAAGTCCATCGCCAGCTCGGCTGAGAGTTTGGTCAATTCGAATTTCGCCGTACGCTCGGCAGCCTTGGCTTGGACCGCGGGATTGACCTTGGCCCGCGTGGTCCGCCCTCGCCGGGCCACGACGCGCCGCGAACGCTTGCTCGGCTTCAAGTCTTCCTCGAAGCGCGGCAGGCTCTTGAGCGCGATCAGCATCGCCGGGTCGCGGATCGCTTTGAGATCGTTCCCAGTGCCGCCGGTTACGCGCGCCCGGCCCTCTTCCCAACGCCGCTCGAGAGCGCGGAACAGTTCCTGCCGCACCGTGTCGACCGGCAAGCTCATGGCGCACAACACCACGTCGCTTTCCTTCGACAAATCCTCGCTGGCGGCCAGGCGCCGCGCGAGCGCTTCGCCGCAGGCAGGCGTCCAGAGTTGGCGAGCCACCGACAGCGCCGCGCGGTCACGGCTCAGCTCGGAGGTTGTTGCGCCGACCGCCAGCGACACGAGCTGTGTGCCGGCGCCATCGGCAGGAGCGAGACCCATGAGGTCGCTCAGCGCTTGGGCGGAATAGAGCTGCACGCGGCGCTCATAGCTGGCGCGGGCTGCAGCGTCTCCTAGAGCAGCTCGGTACAGAATCAGACCTGCCCGCAAATTCTCAACTTCCGGCCCGGCGACCAGGTTCTGCAGTTCCCGCGACCGCTCGGGGGGCAAATTGGCCGCTGCTACGAGCGCGGCCAGCCGGGCTCGCAAGTCCGCCGAGGCGCTCAGGCCGAGCGCGCGAACAGCGTCGCGAAAAACCACCTCGGCCGTGTGATCGGGGTAGCCCGCCGCACGAAACTTTTCGGGCGTCTCCACCACGCGGAGCAACAACTGGTTGTGCTCCGCGCTGGGATGCTTGGCCAGCGCGGTGAGCGTGTGACTCAGCAGCGCACGCTGGTCGACGTCGGCGGGCAGCTTGCCGAGCAGCGCTTTGCTGAGCGCTTGTTCGGCGGCGGTGCTGCGATTGCTCGCGAGCGCGTCGAGGACGACGGGGGTCAGCGCCGGAAACGCTTGGGCGCTTGCAACGGTGGGGGCCACGTCGGCCTCGGGGTCGAGCAGCACCGGGCGCTCCGGTTCCGTCGGCTTGAACTCGAGCAATTCGGCGAACAACTGGCCGGCGCTCACATCGCCGGGGCTTGTTTCAGCCAACCAGGCGACGGCGCGGAGCAAGGCCGGATCGCGCTCGGTCCGCGCAGTGCGGAAGTCGGCCGGCTGCCACTTGGTGACGTCGCGCGGACGAACCCTTGATTCAGGCGGCGACTGCCAGTCGGCGGGCGCGGTGGCGCTAGGCTCGTCGGTCTGGCCGCTCACGGCCGCCGCCTGCGCCGCCGTCTTGTTTGCCATGCTCGCCACGGCCTTGGGGGGCGGAGTGGACGCAGGACGAGGCGCTGCGGATTGGACTGCGGCGGGAAGTGAGCTGGCCTTGCTGTTCGCGGCGGCGGGGGCAGCCGCGGCCAGGATCTGCTTGGAATTGGGCGACGAAGTCTTCTCTTCCTCCGCCGGAAGTGAAGGCCGCGGCATCGCCTGGCGAGGGCCGCGGCCACCGCACCCAGCCAGCACGACGATCACCAAGAGACTCAGCCACCCAGCGCGCGGGAGAGGGCGCGCCGTTCCCCGATCCGCTCTCTTAGGCGACACAACCTGGGCAGGTTCCATCCACATGCTCGCGAACCGGAGGGCCTCTTCCGAAGGCAAGAGAAAATTTTGGAATCCGCCAATCCTAAGTGGGAATGATGAGAGCAAGGTCATAGGAGCGCAAGAGTTTCGTGAGCTCGCCGTCGTCATAAGCCACCCTAACGGCCCAGTCTTCCCTGCCGCCAGGGTAGGATGGCAGGGCTCCACTTGCCTTTCCCCCGCCCCCTCCGCCCGATAGACTTTGGCAGCGGGCGGCGACAGCGGCCGCCGCATGGTGGGCAACTTGGCCAAGGCGACCTAACGCAGCGTGGCAAAGGACATTAGCGACATCTTGAGCGGCTGGGACTACACGCCCGACAATGTGTCGGTGCGGATCGTTCCTGGGGCCGATGGACGCGAGAAGATACAGATTCGGCTGGACCTCGGACTGTTGCAAATGGAGTTCGACGGCCGGCCCGACGGCCAGCGAATCGACGGCCACGAGTCGTGGCTCGACTACTATCTCGCACGACAGAAGGAGCACGACGCCGCCCATCCCGACGGCGCCGGCTTTCAGCTCCAGTCCGAAGACTGCGCCCGCCTGCTCCGCGAGGGGATGCAGTATTACCACCGCTACCTGAGCTTCTGGCATCTAGGGCGATACGAATTGTGCGCCCGCGACACCGCGCGTAACCTGCGGCTGTTCTCGTTCGTGAAGGAGTGCGCCCGGCATGAGCGCGACCGCTTGCAGTTCGACCAGTGGCGCCCCTACGTGACGATGATGCACACGCGGGCCGTGGCCACGCCGCTGCTCGAGTTGCGCGAACTTGGCGCGGCGCTCGGCGCCATCGACGCCGGCATTCAGGCCATCGAGCGGTTTCTCGAAGAATACAATCAGACGCAGCGTTCCTCCGAATGCGCCGAACTGCAGCAGCTCAAGCAGTGGCGCGACGAGATCTCGGCAAATCAACCGCAGCTTCCCCCCCCGCCCAAGAGCGGGCTCGAACAGCTCCGGGCCGATTTAGAAGCGGCGATCGCCGAAGAGCGCTTCGAAGACGCCGCGCGAATTCGTGACGACATTCGCCGGCACGAGGCGGACCTGCCCCGCGAGCAGCCCCGCGGCTAACCTCAGCGCCCGCGGATCACGATGACGTGGACCTTTCCGGGGCCATGCACTCCGGTGGTGAGCTGCAACTCGATGTCGCCGGTCTTGCTGGGACCGGTGATCAGCACCAGGTTGCTCGGGAGCAATCGACTCTTTTCGCCGCTTTCCCCGTCTCCGGCGAGCGGCCAGCGTAAGCTGGCTGACGGAGCGCCAGCTTCCCGTGCTTTCGCTCTGAGCGGCGGTGCGTCTGCGCTTTGCTTGACACACCCTACGGCGCGGTCGAGGGACGCGAAGAGGTCGAAGAGGTCTGGCAGGATCTGGCTCTCGGCGACGATCGCCACATGCACCGGCGCCAGCAGGCTGGCCACGCGTTCGCGCCCCGGCTCGGCCGCCAAGACGAGCGTGCCCGTCTCGGCAATCGCCGCGGCCACGCTCGTGATCCCGATTCCGGCGGCAAGGATCGCCCGCCGCCGCTCGCTTGCCTCGAGCTCGGCCAGTCGCCCGAAGTCATACGGCTCGACGTTGTGGGCGGCCAACAATTCCGTGAGTTCGAGTTGTTCGAGCAGCGGATGCCGCCAGCAGAGTGCTGACGTCGGCTGCAGATTGTCGAGCAGCACCGCCAGCGCGACGCGGGCAGCTTCGAGAGTCTCGACAACGACCGCCGTGCCGCCCACGCCAACTACTTCCTCGGCCAGACGACAACAGAGATCGGCGCCGCCTCCCACGTAGCCCACCGAGTCCGGCAGCCCCGTCCGCACATGGGCCCGATGCGCCTGTCCAGCGCGGGCCGCCTGGCGCACCCGTTCGATAAATGCCTCGCGCTTCATGCCTGTCCCTCCCGTCGCCACCAATCGCGAAAGCGCTCGGGGGCCGGCGCGGGAAAGTCGCGCGTGTCGGTCCAGCCCCGTAGGCCGCCTGGCAAGCGCCGCAGCCAGCCTTGGGGAACAAACCGCCCCCACAAGCGCGTCGAGAGCCAAGTCGCCAGGTTGAACAGCCGCGGACTGCGCATCAACCGCGCCCAGGCCTTGTAGGCCCACGCTTCCACGCGTCCGAGCTCGCCCGGCTGGTCGTGCAGTTGCTCGCGCAGCTTCACCAGCATTTCCGGAATGGCGATCTTCACGGGGCACGCCGCCTGGCAAGCGCCGCAGAGGCTGGAGGCGTGCGGCAAATGCTTGTTGGCGGTGAGACCGTCGTAGAGCGGAGTGAGCACCGCGCCGATAGGTCCGGCGTACACCCCGCCGTAGCTATGGCCGCCCACCGAACGATAGATTGGGCAGGCGTTGAGGCAGGCGCCGCAGCGGATGCAGAACAGACTTTCCCGCAACGGTCCGCCGAGAATTCTCGAACGCCCGTTGTCGAGGATCACCAGGTGTGATTCGCGCGGGCCATCGAGTTCTCCCTCGCGCGCTGGGCCCGTGATGAGCGAAGTATAGACCGAGAGCTTCTGCCCCGTGGCGGCGCGGGCCAACACCTTGAGAAACACCGGCACGTCGGCCAGCCGCGGGATCACTTTTTCCATGCCCATGATGGCGATGTGCAGCGGTGGCAGCGCAGTGGTGAGCCGGGCGTTGCCTTCGTTGGAGACGATCACCAGCGTGCCGGTTTCGGCGACGGCGAAGTTGACGCCGGTGATGCCGGCGTCGGCGCGGGCGAACTCTTGCCGCAGCTTCTCGCGGGCGAAGGCGGCGAGCTCGGTGCGATCAGAGCTGAGCGGCCGGCCGGCGACAGGGGAAAGGACCTCGGCCACGTCGGCCGCCGACAGGTGCAGCGCCGGTCCAACGATGTGCGAAGGCCGATGCCCCGCGACCTGAATGATGTATTCGCCGAAGTCGGTCTCGACTGCCTCGACGCCGGCCTGGGCGAGAGCCTCGTTGAGGTGAATCTCCTCGGTCGTCATCGATTTCGATTTGACCACCCGGCGGGCGCCATGCCGGGCGAGAATGCCCAGGATGGCCTGGCGGGCCTCCTCGCCATCGGCGCAGAAATGAACGTGGCCGCCGAGTCGCTCGAAGTTGTCGGCCAGCGTAGCCAGATGCTCGTCGAGATGAGCCAGCGTGTCGTCCTTGATCGCGCGGGCGCGCTCGCGCGTCAGGTCCGACTCGGTGAACTCGCCAAAGGCCGCGCGGTTGCGGGCGCCGAGGGTGTCGCCTAGGCGGCCAAGGATTTGCTGCAGGCCGTTGTCGGAGAGCGCCAGGGCCGAAGCGTCGAGAAACGCATGGTGCTCTTGCCGCTGGTAGTCGTTCGACTTCATCCGAGAACGGGAGCGGGGGCAGGGATTAGACGAGCCAGAGCATCATCATAGGCGCAACGCCCACCGCGAGCGAGAACCACAGCAGCGACCGCGGGGGCGCGGTTGCGCGCAACCCATGGGCCGCCGCGCACAGCATCAGGTTCGCGCTGCCCACGACCAGCGCGGCAAAGAGCAGAAAGCCGGCCAACCGCGGCAATGTCTGAGCAGAGTCCGCAACGAACAGCCCTGCGACGCGAACGAGCGCCCACAAGCCAAGACACGCAGCCGTTGTCAGCGAGGCAAGCAACCAACCGATCGTCGCCCATTCGGCGGGGCGCGATTCCTTGATCGCCGGAGCCGGCGGTTCGGCGGCTGATTTGCGGCGGCGTTTTCCCATGCGGCAGCTTAGCGGGGGAAAAGGCGCTAATGCAAACCGGAGTGTCTACGCGGCCGGCTGGCCAACCAGTGCCGGCGAGCAACGCGAGGCGGCCAGGCGTGGGCTTTTTGCAACAATCCGCCGCAACGACTAACGTCTTGCGCCGTGGCACGTGGCTCGCATCTTCTGCGGGCCGATGTTCACCCTGCCTCGCCTCCCTCTGGCCGCACTCGCCCTCGTCACGCTGCTGGCTGCCCGCAGCGATTCTCCGAGCTCGAATTGGCCGGTTGCGCACGAAGAGTCGCCCGACGAGCCGGGCACGTTGACGGCCATGCCGTCCTACTTCCTCCGGGAGAGCGGCGAGCTCGTTGGCGATTCTCCCCTAAAGACGAGCTCCAATCCGGCGAGCGCTCTGTTTCCCCGACGTTGGGAAGAACTGCCTCCGTTCGCCATCGTCGACGCCTCCGCGCCACTGCTCACTTGGCGCTATGTGAGCGGCGAGCCAGAACGCTTTCCGTTCCTCATTCCGCCCATCGCAAGCGGGCCCGAGCGGCGGCTCAATCAATTTGGAGCCGGCAGTTCTTGGGCCGCGTGGGGCGCGCCGTTGGATTGGCGCAGGCCGCCGCTGACAGCACAACTTCCGAACGCGCCGCACCCCAAACCGGCGCCAGAACCAGGCGCAGCAACACTGCTGGCCTGTGGCGCGGCCTCAGCGCTGGCCGTCCACACTTGGCGGCGGCTGGGGCGCTCGACGTAGTCGCCTGCGACGCCGTTGGCTGCGCCGTCCTCTGCGCGACGAGCGGCTACGCTCCGATGTAGTGCACCACCACGTCGCCGTGCTTGCCGAAGACGACCTTCACGCGGAGGCCACAGTCCCAGTCGTAGACGACGATGCCGCGGTGGAACAGGCCCACGCGGCCGTTCTCGCAGGGGACGTCGGTGCAGCAATTCGGCAGGCAGACTGGCACGAGCACCGTGCAGCAGGTCGCCGGGTTCTTCACGCAGAGCACGGTCTGCAACTTGGGACCGCACTCGCAACAGGCCAGTTTGCGGCCGTGGTGCTTGTAGACGATGCAGGGCTCGCAGCCGCTCGTCGCGGCGACCGCGGTCTTGGCGGCGCGGTTGAGCGACGCCGCTCGGGCGGCGCCGTGGCCAAGAGTCAGGGCCAGCGCCAACACCATCGCCCCGCCCATCACTCGCTGCGTAAACCGGTCAATCATCGCTGCCAATCCTCTCTTTCCGAACTGAATGTCAAAAAACCTCGCCGCACAGCCCAACGAACGCGATGGCGCGCGGCGTAGGACAAGCGTAGGGCATTAGCATGACGCACGGGGACAGCCCTGCCAACCCGCGCCGCAAACCCGGCCAGCAAGTGCCGGCGACCAAAGATGTTGCGAAATATCGGCGCCGCCCGTGCTGGGGTAACAACCCCAGCCTGCCGCGCGATTCTGACGCCGCGGCCGAGTTTGCCCCTCTGGGGGTTATGAACTAGGGTTCCAGAGACGCTGGCCGGGCGACCCGTCTTCTCTTGCCTTCGGCTGCGATCAAAGGGGACAGAGAGGCAGAGCCCGACCGGGCGGCTGCCGCGGCCGGCCAAAACACCGGCGCAAGGGGCGCGAATCTTCTTCTAAGCCTGCTCGGGTGTCGACCGTGACGAACAACGTCCCTCTCACGTCCAGCTTGATGCACTGGCAGCCCTTGGCGGCCACGCTGTGTCAGTTGCGCGACACCAGCGACCAATTCGAGCACTTCGTTTGCGGGCTGCTCGACGACCTGCAAGGACTGTGGGGCGCGCTCGAGCAGCAGCGGCAGGAGTTGCATGCGACCCGAGAACAACTTCAAGAGACGCGCCGGCAGCTCGATGAACCGCCAGTGACGATTTCGCTCGGGCGCGACGAAGAAGCGCTCGAGGCAATGGAACAGCGGTGGGCCACCGAGCGTTCGGAGCTCGAGGCCGAACTCGAAGCGCTCCGCTCGGCCGCCGCAGGCGAACGCCAGGAACATGTCGCCATGGAGGACAGCCTGGCCGCCGCCCAGCGGCAGGTGCAATCGCTGCAGACGCAGGCGGAAGAACTCGCGCGGGCACGCGCGGAACTGAACGAACTTCGCCAGCAGCTCGCCCTCGCGCGAACGGAAGGCGCGAGCGCTCCGGCGGAAGACGGCTCGGAGTTGCAGCACAAGCTCAGCGAACTGGAAGAAGAGCGCAGCGCGCTGGAAGCCGAACTCGATCTCGTGCGCCGCCGCGCGGCCGAAGTCGCCGAAGAAGCGGCCGACCACAAGCGGCAACTCACCGAGGAGCGCGCCGAGTGGTCGGTGGAACTGCGGCAAATGCGCCGCGCCCTCGAGCAGCAAACCCGCGTGCTCGAAGAGCGCCGCGACGTGCCGGAGACGGGACGTCCCTCCGGCGCTGCGACGCCGACGGCCGCGGCGCCGACTGCCGACAGCCCCGATCCGATCCTCGGCTCGGTGATGGCCCAGTTCGAGTCGATCCAAAAGGACATGCTCAAGCGCCGCGCCAAAGCGCGGGCGCAAGCCTGAACGAAACACGGTGCGGGGCGCTCCGCGGCGGCCCACGCCCGACTGTGACCCCCGAAGAGGTTAGCCGAACATGAGCCGCCTTCGCGATTCACTCGACCGCTTTACCGCCGCTTGCTTGCGCGGCGGCTGCGACCACCGCCGGGCCTTCCTCACGTTCCTGGCCCTGTCGTGCGCGGTCGTGGTCTTTGCCTGGAAGGGCTGGATTCCGCTCTTAGCCGTAGCCGCGGTCGCCGCCTTGGGCTTCGTGGTCACGCGGCGCGTGCGGCGGGTCCGGCTGCAGCCCGCCGAACTGCGCCAGGCCGCCGATCGGCTGGTCGCGACGAAGAACCGGCGGCGGTCGGGCGAGGAAGACTGCGACATCGACACGCTCGTCGAAGAGATGCTGGTCGACGGGCGCTACGCACTGCTGCTGCGCAAGCAAATCGCCGGCAATCTCTCGCAGCCGCAATTGCAGCGGGCCCTCGACGCCCTGGCCGAAGGCATGGCGCTCTTGCCCGAAGGCGAGGTGCTGCTGGGCGGGCCCGACCAGGTCGAATTGGGCTTCGAGACCGATCCCGACGAGCGCACGCCCGGCGTCACGTTGCGGGTGGAGCGGGCGTACCTCGACCGCTACCCGGTGACGAATCTGCAATACAAGCAATTCGTCGACGCCGGCGGCTACGAGCAAATGGCCATCTGGGACACCGAAATCTGGCCCGCCGTGATCGACTTCGTCGACCGCAGCGGAGCGCCGGGTCCGCGCTTCTGGACGCACGGCAGCTTTCCGCAAGGCCTCGAGCACCACCCCGTGGTCGGCGTTAGCTGGTATGAGGCCGCGGCCTATGCCCGCTGGGTCGGCAAGCGGCTGCCAACCGACGCCGAGTGGGTGAAGTCGGCGAGCTGGCCGGTCGCGCTCTCGCCAACCTCTCGGTTGCAGCGGCGCTACCCTTGGGGCGAATCGATGGACCGCCGCAAGGCGCTCCTCTGGGGCACCGGCCCCAACCACACGGTCAGCGTCTACGAGTATGCCGAAGGAGGCAGCGTGGGCGGCGTGTACCAGCTCATCGGCAACGTCTGGGAATGGACCTCGGGCACCTACCACGGCCCCGACGGCGTGTCGAACCGGCTGATCTTGCCCGTGCCCCTCAAGAGCTTGCGGGGCGGGGCCTTCGACACGTACTTCGACACCCAGGCCACCTGCCAGTTCCAAAGCGGGGAGAACCCCGTGGGCCGCAAACACAACGTTGGCTTCCGCTGCGCGGTGAGCGCGTGCGACGTTTCCGGACGCGCCGCGGCCGATCGGCAGGGCGAGCCTGCCTCGAACGATTTCACCGCCCTTGAAGAGGTGACGGCATGACGCGTCGCGGAGTGGTCGATCTCGAATCGTATCGCCTGGCCCAATACGCGGTGCAGGTGCCCTGCTACGTATGTTCGGGGGGCAACACCTTCGACGCCGAAGTTTGCCGGCATTGCTTTGCGCCGATGGCGCTCGCGCACCAGTCGAAGACTCAAAACGTGCGCCCCCTGATGGTCGCCACGCTCGGCTCCGCCGGCGCCGGCAAGACCGTCTTCCTGGGCATGCTCATGGACATGCTCTCGCGGCAGCCCGAGCAGGTGCAACTGCTGGCCCGCGGCGCCTTTTCGGTGACACTGCAGCAGATGACCGTGGCGGCGCTCGCGCGCTGCGAGTTCCCAGCCAAAACGCCTTCGGAACCCGACCGCTGGAACTGGGTCCACTGCCAGGTGAAGTCGCAGTATCAGCGCCGCGCGGTGGAACTGATCATGCCGGACATGGCGGGCGAGGCCCTGCTCGAAGAGCTCGATCACCCACACACCTACCCTGTCATTCGCTCGTTCCTCAGCAAGTGTTCGGGGGTGATGGTGCTCATCGACGGCTACCAGCTCCAGGCCGGCAACCGCGACCAGGACTACTTCGTGATGAAGCTGCTCAGCTATCTGGGCGAGCTCGACGACGAGTCGAAGCGGGGCTGGAAGGGGAAGCCGGTGGCGCTGATCCTCAGCAAAGCCGACCAGTGCGAGGAGTGCTTCGAGGATTCGGCGGCCTATGCCCACAAGCACGCCTCGGGATTGTGGCAACATTGCCGCGAACGGTTTGCCCAGCACAAGTTCTTCGCCTCGGGCGTGGCGGGGGCTTGCGCCTACCGCAACACGTTCGAAGGGAAGCTGCGGGTGCCGCTGCGGGTGGAGCCGCGGGGGATCATCGAGCCGTTCGAGTGGCTCGTGTCGCGGCTGAAGATGTAAACGGCCGCCTGCGTGGTCTCCCGAGCGTCGGGCCCGGGGGGCGGGCGATTCGAGTCACCGCATGTCGTAGCGATCGGCCGTGCACATCGAGCAAGCGGTTTTTACCTCCGCCCTGACCGACCGCAGCGGCGGTTATCAGTTGATTGCGCGCAGTTCGGGCGTCACCGACGCCGAAGCGCGCGAACTGTCGATCTGGGGACCGTCGCACGATTCGCTGCTCGACGCGAGCCCCGCGGGCAATAGCGTCAACTTCTTTCCGCTGGCGGGCGGCGCCTGGTGCATTTCGAAGACCTGCACGGCAGGCCAGGAATACAGCGGCCGCGGCGGCTTTCGCATCTACACGCAGTGCCTGGTGACCCCTGGCGAAACGCTGGAGCGGTTCGCCTTCAATCCGTTCGCGGTGCTGCGGGCGACGCTGGCCTCGGGCGCTCTGCAGGTGTTCGATCAGCCGCCCAAGCTATTGCCTCCGTTGCGGCTTGGGGGCCGTTCGCCGGCGGTCGACCCGGTGTTGCTCGAGCAGGTGACCAAGGAGTTGGGCCCGGCGCGGTTGGCGCGGCTGGTGAAAGCGGCTCTCGACCGCGGGCCGCTGGGGATCGTCAGCTCGGCGCGTCCTGAAAACGTCTTCGCCGCGTTGATCAACTGCTTGCCGCTCGACGAGCGGAAGGCCTTTTCGTTCTCCACGGGCCTGCGCTACTCGCCGCAGCGGCCATTTAGGCTAATTACGGTGGCGGCCGACCCCGCCGAACACCGCTCGCTGCAACGGCGGGCCGAAATGGAGATTCTCGATCTGTCGGCCGACGCGGGGCCCCTCGGCAGTCTGTTGGGTTGGGCCGGCGAAGTGGCGCGCTGCCTGGCCGCCGGCAAGTTCACCGAGTTGGCCGAGGCGATCGGCGGACCGCAGCCGCGCCCAACGCCGCCGCGACCACGGGCCACGGCAAACACGCCCCCCCCCACCGTGAGTGCGCCCGCCAAACCGGCGACTGCATCCGTCGAAACTCCCGCGCGCCGGGCGCCGCCACGTCCCACCGTGGGCGCCACGGCGCCTGCCAGGGCGCTGGGGCGCCGCACCCCAGTCGTCGGCGGAGGGTGCGATCCCGCGGAACTCGAATTGCTCGGTCGGCTCGACGACTGCGTCTTCGCCGCCCTGGGCGGACAATCGCAGGCAGCCGAGGAGCTGCGGCAGCTTTGGCCCGTGTTGTCGCGCTGCGTGTCGCCGGCGCTCTTAGCCGAGTCGCGCGAGCAGTATGTCCGTCGCGTGATTCAGACCTGGCGCTCCTGCCTCGAAGGACCCGGCATCGACACCGAACGCGCCGGCTGCGCCCTCGACGTGCTGGCCGAGCTGTTCGGTGAGTGAACGCATCGAGTTGGTCCGCACAGCAGGACCCTACAGTAGGGTCCGCTGTGCGGACCAACACGAGCACCGTCTCCGTTGAGTCTAGCCAGAAACTCGTTCGGCCACGCGCAGCTTGGCGCTCCGTGACCGCGGGTTGCTTGCCACTTCTTCGTCGCTCGCCACGAGTGGCTTTTTGGTGAGCGCGCGAAGGCGGGGATCATCGCGAAAGGCGTTCTTCACCAGCCTGTCTTCGAGCGAATGAAACGAGATGATCGCCAGCCGGCCGCCCGAACGTAGGCAATCGGGCAACCGCGCGAGCGCCCGTTCGAGCTCGCCCAGTTCGTCGTTCACCGCGATCCGCAGCGCCTGAAACGTGCGCGTGGCGGGGTCGATCCGTTGCGGCCCCGGCGTGCGCGGGACCGCGCGGCGCACCAATTCTGCTAGCTCCTCCGCGGTGCGCACGGGATTGCCGCGGCGGCGCTCGACGATCGCCCGAGCAATCCGCCGACTGCTGCGCTCCTCGCCGTATTGGTAGATCCAATCGGCAATTTGCTGCTCGCCGGCCCGCTCCAAGAGCCTCCAGGCGGGCTCACCACGCGTGGCATCGAACCGGAGATCAAGCTCGCCGCTTCCAGAAAAGCTGAAGCCGCGCGCGGCGTCAGCCAACTGATCGCTCGAAAGCCCGAGGTCGAGCAGAATGCCATCGACCAAGGGCGCCCCGATTTCTTGCAACACCTCAGGGAGTTCTGCGTAGCTGGCGTTAGCCACAGACACCGGCAGTCCGCGCAGCGTTTCGCTGGCTCGGGCAACGGCCAGCGGGTCGCGGTCGAGTGCTAGCACGTTGCCTGCAGCACCGACGGCTTCGGCCAAGCGGCGGGTGTGTCCGCCGCCGCCGAGGGTGCCGTCTACGAGGCGCTGTCCCGCTCGAGGCGCGAGTTGCGCGAGCACTTCGGCGAGCATCACCGGCACGTGAATAGTCATGCCCGGACGCCCGCCCAGCGCTGGAAGACCATCGCCCGGTCTCTGGAGCGCTCGGGCCCCCTTGACGGCCGAGGTTGAATTTGGCTAAGAACAGCCATGCTGGCGCGGCGATGCTAGCTTGAGCCTGGGAACGAAAAAAGCCCCGCTCGAGGTCGCATCCGTGCTGCCTGCTGTGAGCGGAGCCGCCGACGGCGTCCCCTGAGTCTGGGCTGCCGTCGCACCATTCGCAACCGTATCGGACATCCCGTCACACGGTCCGCCAAAGGCCGCTTCCCTTCCGAGCTTGTTCTCCCGGGTCAGGAAAAAGGCATGGGCCGGTGGCCGCCGGCCAATGCCTTGCCTTTCGCGCAAGGCGAAACGAAGGACTTCCTGCGCTGTTCGTTCCCGGTTGGCCGCCGGAGGCGCGGTCAACTGCTTGGCGGCGTTTGAAACGCCGCTTCCGCCAGTTCGTCGTAACGCGGCCGCTGCTGTTCGAGGTAACCTCGCCAGCGCTCGGCGTTCCACAGTTCCAGGTGATCCTGCACACCCAGGATCACGATCTCGCCGGCCAGTTGCGCTGCGGTCGCCAGCTCCGCCGGCAGCCGCACGCGTCCCTGTCCATCCAATTCCACCCGCTGCGCTTGCGCGTAGAACAGACGGGCGAACGTGCGTCCGGCCGCGCCGTGGGGCGCGGCGTCGTCGAGCCGCTTGGCGACCGCAGCCAAAGCCGCAGGCGTGTAGACGGCCAGGCATCCATCCGTCCCGGGAGTGACGTAGAGGGCGTCGTCACCGGGGGCGGAATCCTCCGCGCGGAGCCCCTTGGGGATCGCAACGCGAAGCTTGTCGTCCAGTGAGCGGAGGTAGGTTCCAGTGAGCATTGTTCCACACTTTTCCCCACCAGTTCCCACTGGCTCCCCTGAAGATATCCAGGGCGTCGGGTGGGTCAAGCTGAGCACGACGGACCTTGCGGTTCAGCGTGGCGCGGCCGGTCCGATGTCGTTTGTGCAGCCCCACTTGTGGCGTTTCGCAAATCTCAAAGAATTGCCGCTTCCCGTGAGCGCCCAGTTGGGACCCGTTTGCCATTCGCTCTGCAAAGTCTTTGCTTGCAATGACTTGTGGTTCACGTTGCCCGAATCCACGTGTCGGCTCGGCGGAACTCCGCTTGCCGGCGAACGGACGAGTCCAGATAATCCCGCCCCGCGAACTCCAGACACTCGATGCCGAAGGAGTGGCTTGTGTCGACCCACCGCTACGCGCTGCTCGGATCCTTGTGCCTTGCCCTCTGTGGCTGCCAGTCACCCTACCGCTCTGACCAGGGCGCCCTCTTCGGCGGCCTGCTTGGCGCTGGCACGGGCGCGCTCGTCGGCAGCGCGGTTGGCCACACAGGCGCGGGGGCGGCGCTAGGCGCTGGCGTAGGCGCGCTGTCCGGCGCGGTGGTCGGCAACCAAATCGATCAGATCGATGCTCAGAACCGTGCGCAGATCGAAGCGCAGATGGGCCGCCAGGTGCGCGCGGGCGCGGTGACGATCGACGACGTGGTGGCGATGAACAAGGCCGGCGTCTCGCAGGAACTCATCGTCAACCACGTCCGCACCCAAGGAATGGCCGGGTCGCTGCAGGCCACCGACCTGATCTACTTGCAGCAGCAGGGAGTGAGCCCCACGGTTGTGGCGGCCATGCAAACGCAACCTGCGCCCACGATGATCGCCGCCCCGCCCCCCACGATCGTGGCGGCCGGTCCCCCGCCGCCGGTGGTCGTCGTGCGCGATCCCTGGTACGACCCCTGGTGCCGTCCGCGGTACTACTGTCCTCCGGGGCCGGGCGTTCGCTGGGGCGTGTCGTTCAGCGATTGCCGCTAAGCGAGGGCCAAAACTCTCGAGGCTTCGACCCGCACCGGGTCTGGTGGCGGCTGGCTGCCGGGTGGGTTACATTGCGGGCGTTTCGCGTCCCGCTCGTCTCCCGCCCCAGAGCCCCCTCGCCATGAAGCTGCTGCTCCCCCTCACGCTCATCGCCCTCGCTGCTGCCTCGCAAGCTCGCGCCGACGAGCCCGACAACAAGCTCTACGAGCTGCGCGTGTACTACGCGAATCCCGGCAAGCTCGAGGCCCTGCACAAGCGGTTCCGCGACCACACGGTGAAGCTGTTCGAAAAGCACGGAATGACGAACGTCGGCTACTGGGTGCCTGAGGGAGAGAACTCGGAGCGGGAGTTGATCTACATCCTCGCCTTCCCGGATCGGAAAGCCCGCGACAAGTCGTTCGCCGAGTTCTCGGCAGACCCCGAATGGCAGCAAGCTCAAAAGGCGAGCGAAGCGAATGGCCCGCTCGTGACCAAGATCGAGTCGACGTTTCTCAATGCGACCGACTATTCGCCGGCGATCGAGCCTGAAGCCAAGGGGGACCGCGTGTTCGAGCTGCGGACCTACACCGCCACGCCGGGCAACCTGGAGCGGCTGCATGAGCGGTTCCGCAAGCACACGACGAAGCTCTTCGCCAAGCATGGCATGACGAACATCGCCTACTTCAAGCTGTTGCCCGACCAAAAGGGAACCGACGACACGCTCGTCTACCTGCTGGCCCACCGCAGCCCCGAAGCGGCTAAGGCTTCGTTCGACTCGTTTCGCCAAGACCCCGACTGGCTGGCCGCCCGCAAGGCCTCGGAGAAGGCCGGCGGCGGCTCGTTGACGACGCCCGACGGCGTGAAGTCGCGGTTCCTCGTGCCGACGGACTACTCGCCGACGAAGTGATCGCGCCGGTTTCGCGAAATTGCCCATTCCCAGGGGCTTGCGCCCCTGGCTAACTTCTTGCGCCCCTTCGGGGCTAAGATGCGCCACGCACTTATTGCTTCTTCCGCTGTCCCCGCGGCCACGTCTCATCCGTCATTCCTTCTGATGGCCGCATCCGGCGGCCCGGGCGGTTGTTTTGGCCGGCGTCGATCGGCGACAATCGCTCGAACGCCCCAACTTCTTGATGACGGAGAGTTTTCGCCATGCCTAACTACATGTTCGTCTACCGCAGCCAGCCGTTCGACATGAGCAAGGTCTCGCCCGAGCAGATGCAGCAGTCGATGGACCGCTAGGGGAAATGGATCGGTCAGGGTTTCCAGGAAGGCTGGATGCTCGACGGCGGCGACGCCCTGCTCGCCGAGGGGCGCGTCGTCAACGCCCAGAAGGTCGTCAGCGACGGGCCGTTCGTCGAGTCGAAGGAGGTCGTCGGCGGCTATGCGCTCATCAAGGCCGCCAGCTTCGAGGAGGCGGCCAAGTACGCCAAGAGCTGCCCCAATGTGCTCGAGGGAGGCAGCGTCGAGATCCGCCAACTCGCCGGCCTCGCGCCTCCCAAGGGCTAACCAGCCATGTCGGCCTCCGAGCCGCAACCTGCGCCCGCCGCCCGACTCGTGGAGCATTTCTTTCGCCACGAGTCGGGGCGGCTGGCGGCTGTGCTCGTGCGCCTTTTCGGCTGGCGACACGCCGACTTGGTCGACGACATGATCCAAGCGGCCCTCGTCGAGGCCATGCAGGCATGGCGCGCTCAGGGCCCGCCTGACAATCCGGCAGCCTGGGTCCATCGCGTCGCCAAGAACAAGCTGCTCGACGCTCTGCGCCATCGCGACACCGTAGTGCGGCTCGCCCCCGCTTGGGCGCAGCTCCGCCCGGCCTCGGTCGGCCCCGAGCTCGACGATCTGTTTCTCGACTCGGAGATCGCCGACAGCCAGTTGCGAATGATCTTCGCTTGTTGCCATCCGAGCCTGGCCCGCGAAAACCAGATCGCTCTGACGCTCAAAACCCTCTGCGGCTTTAACAACGCCGAAATCGGCCGCGGGCTGCTGGTGCCCGAGGAGACGGCGAAGAAACGCGTGCAACGCGCTCGGCGGCAACTGATCGATCAGCAAGTCGCGCTCGACGTGCCGGCCGCCGACGCGCTCGCTGCCCGGCTCGACGCGGTGCATCAATGCCTGTACCTGCTCTTCAACGAAGGCTACGCGGCCACCTCGGGCGAGGTGGCGATTCGCCGCGACCTGTGCGAGGAAGCGGCGCGGCTTTGCCACCTGCTCACGGCGCACGAACGCTGCCGGTCGCCGGCCACACATGCGCTGCTGGCGCTCATGCTGTTCCACGCAGCGCGGTTCAATGCCCGCACCGATGAAGCGGGACGCCTGCTGTTGCTCGAGGACCAAGACCGCGGTTTGTGGGACGCACGGCTGATTGGCGAAGCCCGTTGGCATCTCGATGCCTCGGCCGAGGGGCGCGCGGTGTCTCCCTACCATCTCGAGGCCGGGATCGCCTTTCTGCACACGTCGGCCCCCAGCTTCGCGGCCACCGACTGGCCAGGCATCGTTCGGCTGTACGACGCCCTGCTGCTCCGAGATTCCTCACCTCTTTGCCGCTTGAATCGGGCGATCGCCGTTGCCCACCTGAGCGGCCCGGCCGCCGGCTTGCAAGCGATCGAGCCGCTGTTGGCGGACTCCTCTCTGCAAGCCTATCACCTGCTGCACGCCACGCTCGGGGAGCTCCACCGCCGCGCCGACGACTTGCCGAGCGCCCGTCGGCATCTCGAGCGGGCGATCGAGTTGACGCAGTCGGCGGCTGATCAGGAGCTCTTGCGGCGACGGCTGGCGCTCTGCGGCTCGCCCAGGTCGGATTAGGCACACGCAAAGACGGTCGCTCTGCGGGTCGTGTCAATTTGCGGATGATCGCTCCGGATCGGCAGGGCGATTTGCGCGCATATGACGCCGCCAGTCTCGCGCAATGAGGTACGCGAGGTAGGGCATGAAGAGCGTCCAGAAAACAGCGATCCAAGTAGGGTTTCGGCCCTCGGACCACAGACCGATCTGGCAGATGCCCATGAGTATCCCCAAGGAACAGCCAACGGTCTGAAAGATCGCATCGGCCTTGGTTGGCGCAGTTGACTTCATATCGACACCCGGCCGGCCCCGTTGGATTCTCTCACCCCGGAAGGCCGATTACCAGATCCGGAACGGCGCGGTGGGATCCCACAAAAGGGTTGGGCGCGCTCGATCGGGGCGGGTATGCTCGCAATTGCTGCCCGCCCCCGCCTCTCCCACCGCGAGGAACCGTGCGATGAGCACCGCCACGTCCTGCCTGCACCGGCATCCCGACGACGTCACCCCCTGGGCCGAAACCTGCGGGCAAATCCGGCCGCTCATCGAAGAGTGCGACGGCGCGGCGGCCGAGGTGCACCACGTGCAGATCGACGACGCCAAGCTCCACTACCACGCCCAGACCGACGAGGTGTACTACGTCATCTCGGGCAGCGGGCAGATGGTGCTCGGCGACCAGCGGATCGATGTCCGCGAGGGGAGCGTGCTCTACATCCCGCGGGGCGTGCCGCACAAGGCTGTCGGCAAGCTGACGGTGCTCACGGTGTGCATCCCGCGCGGGGTGTTGCTTGATGTGCATGAGTTGGAGTAGGGCTAGATCAATCGGGGAACCACTTTGCAGCAGTCAGCAAAAGCGGTTACGATCAAAGGCGTTCCACCTGCCTTGAATCCCCGCCCCGCGGCACCGAGCCCTCCCCCTTGGAGAAGCCTCGCCGTGAATGGTTTCCGACTTGCCTCGGTTAGCTGGTCGATTTTGTTGTTGACCGGCTTGGTCAGCGTGCCTACGCCAAGTTGGGCCGGCGACGTCGTGCCGCACGGTTTCCGCCGCGGCGATTGGCCCTTCTTGCCGCTCGAGCGCCCCGCCGTGCCGGAGACGCAAGGCAGCCCAGCGGCCGCCAACCCGATCGACGCCTTCATCCTCGCTCGGCTCGAGCAGGCGGGGCTCGCGCTCAACCGGAAAGCGTCGAAGCAAGAAATTCTTCGCCGCGTGACCTTCGACCTTACGGGCTTGCCCCCGACGGTCGCCGAGCTGCAGGCGTTTCTGGCGGACGAGTCGCCGGAGGCCTACGAGCGGGTCGTCAACCGCTTGCTCGCTTCGCCCCGCTTCGGCGAGCGCTGGGCCCAGCACTGGCTCGACGTGGTGCGCTACGCCGAGACCGAAGGCTTCAAGGCCGATCGCCTGCGGGCAAGCGCCTGGCGCTACCGCGACTACGTGATCGACTCGTTCAACGCCGACCGCCCGTTCGACGAGTTCGTGCGGCAGCAACTGGCCGGCGATGAGCTCGCGCCCAACGATCCGCAGGCGCTCGTGGCCACTGGGTTTCTCTGCCTGTTTCCCGACGAGGACAACGCCGCGAACCTCTTCCAGCGGCGGCAGGAGATTCTCGACGATGTGACGGACACGACGTCGCTCACATTCCTCGGGCTGACGATGGGCTGCGCGCAATGTCACGACCATAAGTTCGACGAGATCCTGCAAACCGACTACTTCCGCCTCCAGGCGTTCTTCGCCGGGCTCACCGACCGCGACGACGTACCGCTGGCCACGCGCGAGGAGCAGGCGGAGCATGCGAAGCGGCAAGCCGAATGGGAAGGCGCCACGCAGGCTGTCCGCGAGCAGATGGCCGTCTTGCTCAGGCCGATTCGTGCCAAGGCCGACGCCACGGCCCTTGAAAAGTACGAGGCCGACATTCAGAAGTGCTACCTCACGCCCAAGGAAGGCCGCACGCCATTTCAGCGGGCGATTGGCCGCATGGTCGAGCGGCGGCTCGATTGGCTGTTCGACGAGAAACGCGACGACAAGCTCTCCGACGAAGACCAGCGCTGCTTCGAGGCGCTCGAAGCGCAGCTCGCCGAGTTCGCCTCGCTGAAGCCTGCGCCGCTGCCGATGGCGCTCGCCGCAGTCGATCTCGACGCCGAGCCGCCGGCCACCCATCTGCTCGAAGGGGGTAATTGGCGGAAACCGGTCGACGAAGTCGCGCCCGGCTTTCCTGAGTTCCTCGACGAAGCCGGCAGCTCGCCAGCGACCGCCGAACGTCTGCCGACCTCCAGCGGCCGCCGACTGGCGCTCGCCCGCTGGCTCACCGAGCCCGACCATCCGCTCACCGCGCGCGTAATGGTCAACCGGCTCTGGCAACATCACTTCGGCCGCGGCATCGTGGCCACGCCGAACGACTTTGGCCTCCAGGGCGCCAAGCCTACGCATCCGGAGTTGCTCGATTGGCTGGCGGCCGATCTCGTCGTGAACGGTTGGCGGCTCAAGCGTCTGCATCGGCTGATCGTCACGTCGGCGACGTACCGGCAGAGCGCGATGGTCGATCCGGCGGCTTCGCAGCTCGCCGCATCGGTCGATCCGGCGAATGACCTGCTCTGGCATGCTCGGCGGCAGCGGCTCGATGGCGAAGCGATTCGCGATGCGATGCTCGCGGTCGCCGGCGAGCTCAACCAGCGGATGCACGGCCCCAGCGCCCGCCCGGAGTTGCCGGCCGGCCTTTCCGACCGCTATGCCTGGAAGGCCGACGCCGAGGCGGGCGACCGCAACCGGCGCTCGGTCTACGTCTTCGCCAAGCGGAACATGCGTTACCCGCTGTTCGAGGCCTTCGACCAGCCCGATTTGTTCCAGAGCTGCAGCCGCCGCGCGGTCACCGTGACCGCACCGCAATCGCTGTTGCTGCTCAACAGCGGGCTTACGCTCGAGCTGGCCGAGGCCTGGGCCAAGCGGCTGTTGGAAGCCAGCCCGAACGACCCGCGAGCCCTCGCCGAACAGGCCTACTTGCAGGCCTTTGGCCGCGCGCCGAGCGACGAAGAAGCAAAGGCGGCGGTCGCGTTCTTGCTGGGGCGGACTCGCGCGAGCCGCGGCGCCGACCAAGCGGCGGGTGAAGGCGCCTCGGAGAGTTCCACCCTCGCGCCCGCGGCGGCCGCCGATTTCTGCCACGCCCTGTTCAACGCCAGCGAGTTCATCACGATCGATTGAGGGCTCCGCCCGGAGACGCGCTCCATGTTTCCCCACCATCAACACGCCCAGTCTCGCCGCGACTTCTTGCTGCGGGCAGGAGGCGGTTTTGGCGGGCTGGCGCTGGCGGGACTGTTGGGGCAAAACTCTGCTGCCAGTGAACTTGCTGACTCGGCGACCAAGGGGACGGCCAAGCCGCACCATCCCCCCACGGCCAAAGCGGTGATCTGGTGCTTCCTCGATGGCGGCCCGAGCCATCTCGATCTGTTCGACCCCAAGCCGGAGCTCACTCGGCTCGACGGGCAGCCGTTGCCCGGGAGCTTCAAGCGCCCCGTGACCGCCATGGGGCGCACGGCGTTCACCAATTTGCTCGGCAGCCGCCGCTCCTTCGCCCAGCATGGCGAGTCGGGCCTGTGGGTGAGCGATTGGTATCCCGAGATCGCCCAGTGCGCCGACCGCCTGGCAGTCATCCGCAGTTGCCAGGCCGATGGCCTGAACCACGTGGGCAGCGTGTGCCAGATGAACACCGGCAGCGTGCTCGCCGGGCGACCGTGCCTGGGCTCGTGGAGCGTGTACGGCCTGGGGGCCGAGAGCCAGAATTTGCCGGGCTTCGTGGTGCTGCAGGACTATCCCGATGAGCCCCCCGGCGGCACGCGCAACTGGGGAACAGGCTTCATGCCGGCCGCGCACCAGGGAACGCGCTTCCGCAGCGGCGGCACGCCGATCTTGCACCTCGCCCCCGATGGCCCGCTCGACGCCGCTCGGCAGCGCGACAAGCTCGACTACATCCAACGGCTCAACGCTGCCCACCGCGCCGGCCGCGAGGACGACGACTTGCTCGAGGCCCGCATCGCCGCCTACGAGCTGGCCTACCGCATGCAGGCGGCCGCCCCCGAAGTGGTCGACCTCTCGCAGGAGACCCAGGAGACGCTCGACCTCTACGGCGTCGACCAGAAAGACACCGATCGCAACGGCCGCAACTGCCTGCTCGCGCGGCGGCTGGTGGAGCGGGGCGTGCGGTTCGTGCAGCTTTACTTCGGCTCCGGCAGCAAGTGGGACGCCCACGACAACGTGGAGGCCAACCACGCCAAGTATTGCCGGGAGTCGGACCGGCCGATCGCGGGGCTGCTGCGCGACCTCGAGCGGCGGGGCCTGTTGGATTCGACGCTCGTCATCTGGGGAGGCGAGTTTGGCCGCACGCCGATGAGCGAAAGCGGGGACGGCCGCGACCACAACCCCTATGGCTTCACCATGTGGCTGGCCGGCGGCGGCGTGCGCGGCAGCCAGGTCTACGGCGCCACCGACGACCTCGGCCTCTACGCCGTGGAAAACAAGGTCCACGTCCACGACCTCCACGCCACGATCCTGCACTGCCTAGGCCTCGACCACGAGCGGCTGACGATCCTTCACAACGGCCGAAACGAGCGGGCGACGATCAATGGGGGGCGGGTGGTGCGGGAAGTGCTGGGGTAGGCCCGGCAAGATTCAGCCCCGAAGGGGCGGCAGATGT
>JAXMBI010000042.1:0-43855 GCA_046349955.1 Pirellulales bacterium
CGAGCCCAGGAACAGGCTCGGGCCGCGGTTGTAGTAGTACGGCTGGGGATAGCCATAGACCGGGGCCGGCGCCACGTAGGGCACGTAGTAGGGCCGCGGGTAGTAAGCCTGGTGAGGATAGGAGTTCCATCCTCCGTAGCTGCCCCCCCAATAGCCGCCGTGATGGTGATGATGACCAAAGCCCCCGGTCCCGAAACCGCCGTAGCCGTAGCCGAAGCCGCCGTGGCCATGGTGGCCGTGCGGATTGGCTTGGGCCGTCGCGGCGCCCAACCCAAACAGCGCTCCGACCATCACACCGGCTGCCAAAATACGCTTGAACATCTGATTCCCTCCTCCAGGGCGGGCTCCTGGTCTGAGCCCTTTTGCGCGGGATTCTGGCTCAGGCCCCAGCGGCCGTCGCCGCCAGGCCCTTAACGCGAGCAGCGTGCCAACGGGCGCGCCCACTGCTTTTCGGCCGATTTTCAGCGAGATTTCGCCGCGCGGCCGCGGAGAACGGGCGGCGATCGCCGTCAATCGGATGGCGGGTGTCGTCAAAGTGATTTAGACGCGTTTGGCCCGCCAGCGGCCGGCGATTCCACGCTGGTGGACGTCGCGGCCGGTTCGTATCATCGGTCGAGTATGTTCCGCACCACGCCTGCCGAGCGCCGCCGCCTGGGATCGCTCTCCCGTACCGAGCTGGCCGATTACCAGCTCGCGCGGCTGAACGCGCTCTGCGACACGATCCTGCCGCACAACGCCTTCTACGCCGCCAAGCTCAAGGGCATTTCCCGGCCGCTCCCCACGCTCGACGCCCTGGCGGAGTTCCCCTACACGCTCAAGGACGAGCTGCTCGAGCTTCCCTCCGGCGCCCTGGCGGCGAACCTCACCTATCCGCTCGAGCGCTACGTGCGCTTCCACCAGACCTCGGGCACGCGCGGCCGCCCGCTGGTGGTGCTCGACACGGCCGACGACTGGCAGTGGTGGATGAACATCTGGCAGTACGTCTTCGACGCCGCGGGGCTCGCCGCCGGCGACCGCGTGTTGATGGCCTTTTCGTTCGGGCCGTTCGTCGGCTTCTGGTCGGCCTTCGACGCCGTGATCGACCGCGGCTGCCTGACCTTGCCCGGCGGCGGCATGAGCACACTGGGGCGGCTCGAACTGATGCGCACCGCGGGCGTCGCAGTCCTCTTCTGCACCCCCAGCTACGCGCTGCACCTGGCCGAGGTCGCCGGGCAACACGCGATCGACCTGCCAGGGGTCGGCGTGCGGAAGATCGTGGTCGCGGGGGAGCCGGGCGGCTCGACGCCGGCGATCCGCACGCGGATCGAGGCCGCCTGGGGGGCGGAGCTCTTCGACCATGCCGGGGCAAGCGAGATCGGCCCCTGGGGCGCGCCGGCCGGCGCCGGGCGCGGGCTGCAAGTCGTCGAGAGCGAGTTCATCGCCGAGTTCCGTTCGCTGGCCACCGGTGAAGCGGCGGGCGAAGGGGAACTGGCGGAACTCGTGCTCACCTGCCTGGGGCGACCTGGGTGCCCGATGCTGCGCTACCGCACGGGAGACCTGGTGCGGCCGGTCTGGAACCACGACCTGCCGAGCCGCTTCGTGCTGCTCGAAGGGGGCGTACTGGGGCGGGTCGACGACATGATGATCGTCCGCGGTGTGAACGTGTTTCCCAGCTCGATCGAGCAGATCGTGCGCAGCTTCCCCGAGATCGTGGAATACCGGCTCACCGTGCGCAAGGTGGCCGAAATGGACGAGCTCGAACTCGAGATCGAAGACCACCTGGAACGCCCGGAGCGCGTGGCCGACGAACTGCGCACGCGGTTGAATCTGCGGGTGGAAGTGCGGTGCGCGGCACTGGGGTCGCTGCCGCGGTACGAGGGGAAGGGGCGGCGGTTTGTGGATCTGCGGAAGGACCGTGGTACGTGAGACTTCACGCCGATCGGATCGTCACTGGAACGCGATAGGCTGCGGCGCTGAATCGCCAGGTGGCACTGGTCTCGTAGGCGTGTTGGCAATGGTTGCCCGTCCGTCCGGCAGTTCCCTTGATGACGGCCATCTGGTGCGTGTAGACTGGCTCGCTGTCAAGCATCCACGTTCGTCTAGGAGAGCAGGCCCGTGCTGTCAGAGCGTGTTGCCCTCGACATTCTGCAAGAGGTTAAACTAGGAATAGCGACTGTCCGCACGACTTTTCGGGGTGGGGAACCGAGTGAGGAAGTTGTGCCACACAGCAGCACGCTCGGCAGGTTGCTGTCGACGCTCTTGTCTCGGCACAGCTACGAGGACATTGTCGCGACCGTCGAGTTTCTTGAGAGTTGCGAGTACCTCGGTCGTACCGAATTTGGGCTGCGGGGGCCCTGGTGCTACACGCTCTTGGGGAAGGGGCGTTTAGTGGCTGACGCAGGATCATTCACGCCGGAGGAGCGGACGACGTTTTACGGCGGAGTGACGCCGCTGTCTGTGTTCGTGGCTTATCAGTTCAACGAAGGCGATAGCCAGCTGTTTCGATACCTCAAGGAGGACTTGCTCGAGAAAACGGGGTTCTCGGTAGTAGACGGTCGCGCCGAGGGACTGGAAGATTTTCGCACTTCCATTTTGGATAAGATTCGCCGCTGTCAGTTCTTTCTCTGCTTGCTGACCAAGCGAGGGCAACTTTCGGGAGGCGGGCATGTGTCGAGTGTGTGGCTGTATCAAGAGACCGGAGTTGCCATTGCTTACGGGAAAAAGCCCTTGCTTCTTGTCGACAGGGAGCTGGACAGGCAATATGTCGAAGGGCTACAGAGCATTTACGAACACGTACCGTTTACGCTGCACAGCCATGCAAAGGACTTTCGCGAGGTGCTGAGACGCCTCCGCAAAGAACTTGATAACAGTGGTTGTGCTGTGCCGGAGACGCTTCTGCAAGTGCTTGAAAATTAGACACTGTAGCATGCCCGCATAAACTCGACTTGCGGGCTACGGGAGCGTGCCCAGCCATGACTGACGCCGAATGGTCCCCGCCTAACAACACTGTGATCTGGCGCTACATTAACTGGACCGAGTATCTCTCGCTCTTAGATACTCGGGCTCTATGGTTCCCGAACGTTTTGAGAATGGAGGACAAGCGGGAGCTGGCTCAACCCATCGGGCAGTTCCTCGACGATAACTATTGTATCAGCAACGAGCACAGGGATCGCACCATTGACCACCTCGCGTCACTTGGAATTCATACAGTTGGCTGGGAAGGTTTGAAAGGCATTGGCATTACCTCGTGGCATCAAAATGCGTATGAGTCCGCTGCGATGTGGCGACTGTATCTTAAATCTGATGAGGGCATCGCTCTTAAGACCACGATCCAGCGCCTCCAAGATTCGTTTGGGGATGTTAAGCCAACGTTCGGCGGGGTCGGCTACGGGAGTCACCAAACATCGCTGCTAGGGCCCGAGGACAGGGCGATTGCGCCATCTTGGGTAGTCTGGCATAACTAGGGGCTGGTGGTCGTGTGTTTGTGGCGAGCGTGCTCGCTGCCGCGGTCGCCTGTCCTCGCCGGAGGCGCGCGATGCGCAAGACGACCCAGGCCCGAATCGCCACTCACTTCGCCGCGCTCACGGATCCGCGGCGCGGCAAGGCGACCTATCCCTTGATCAACGTGGTCACGATCGCACTGTGCGGCATGCTTTGCGGCGCCGACGACTTCGTGTCGATCGCCGAGTGGGGCCGGCAGAAGCGCGACTGGCTGGCCAAGTTCCTCGACCTCTCGGCCGGCATTCCCTCGCACGATCGCTTCAACGCCATCTTCGCCGCTTTGAAGCCGGCCGAGTTCGAACGTTGTCTGTTGAGTTGGATCACCGCGCTGCATGAACTCAGCGGTGGCCAGCTCGTGGCCATCGACGGCAAGACGCTCCGCCGCAGCTTCGACGCCGCCAGCTCGAAGGCGGCCATCCACATGGTCAGCGCCTGGGCCACGGCCAACCACATCAGCCTGGGGCAGGTGGTCGTCGACGCGAAGAGCAACGAGATCACGGCGATCCCCAAACTGCTGCAAATCCTGGAGCTTTCCGGGGCGCTCGTGACGATCGACGCCATGGGTTGTCAGACCGAGATCGCCCAAGAGATCATCGCCGCCGGGGCCGACTACGTGCTGGCGGTCAAAGGCAACCAACCCACGTTGCACGACGGCATCGTGAGCTTCTTCGACCAGCACTTGGAAGACGAGTTCGCCCGCGTGAAGGTCAGCCGACACGCGACGCAGGAGAAGGGGCATGGGCGCGTGGAGCAGCGTCAATACGCGGTGTGCGCCGTGCCTGACGATCTGCCGGATGCGCGGCGTTGGCAGAACTTGAAGGCGATCGGCCTGGTGACCTGTGAAGTGGAGCGCGAAGGAAAGCATCATGTCGAGGCGCGGTATTACATTCTCAGCCGCAAGCTGACGGCGCGGAGCTTTGCGGCGGCCGTTCGCGGCCATTGGAGCATCGAGAACCGGTTGCACTGGCAGCTCGACGTCACGTTCGGCGAAGATCAATCGCGGCTCCGCAAAGGCCACGTCGACGCCAACGCCAGCATCCTCCGCCGCGCGGCCCTCAGCCTGCTCAAGAACAACCACACCAAACAGCTGGGCCTCAAGAACAAACGCCTCTGCGCTGGCTGGAGCGAAGACTATCTGCAAGAACTCCTCTTCGGAGCCTAAGTTATGGTGCAATCGCCCTGGGCCCGAGGAGCACATCTTCTTTAAGGACATGAGCTTTCAGCACGAGAGCGAGTATCGCGGGTTCGTTAGCCACGCGCCGGACGCACCGGGAATTAGTGTGCCCGTGGAGGTCGAGACTCTCATCGAACGTGTAATTATGTCGCCAACCACGCCTCGTTGGCAGCTTGACCTCGCGCAAAGTATCACTGCGAAGCTTGGCTATGCCTTTCGCGTCGTGCCGTCGTCGCTAACTACACTGCCGATTGCCAGACCGAAGCTTTACGAGCTTCTCAACGAGTTGGCTCAGGACTCGGAAAAGCCCTGAGCCTGTCGGCTCCAGGCGATGCGCCGCGGCCTTCGAGCGGCCTACCTCGCCGGGCGCCGCTTCACCGCGTAGCCATACTGAATCGGCCAAGCCGGCTCTTCCCCCAACTCCTGCTGCGCTTTGAGCGCCCAATACGGCTCCCGCAGCATCTCGCGGGCGAGGAACACGAGGTCGGCGTCGCCGCTGGTGATGATTTCGTTGGCGTGCTGCGCCTCGGTGATCAGCCCCACGGCCCCGGTGGCGATCCCTGCCTCGGCGCGGATCTGCCGCGCCAGGGGCACTTGGAACCCGCGGCCCACGGGAATCTTGGCCACCGGCACGATCGCGCCCGACGAGACGTCGATCAGGTCGACGCCTAGCTCCTTGAGCCGCCGCGCGAGCGCCACCGATTGCTCGATCTCCCAGCCCCCCTCGACCCAGTCGGTGGCCGAAATCCGCACGAACAGCGGCAACTCGGCCGGCATCAGCCCGCGCAGCGTTTTGGTGACGCGGAGCAGCAGCCGCATGCGGTTCTCCAGGCTGCCGCCGTAGTCGTCGGTCCGCCGGTTCGTGAGCGGCGAGAGGAACTCGTGCAGCAGGTAACCGTGGGCGGCGTGGATTTCGAGCACGCGGAAGCCGGCGCGCAGCGCACGCTCGGCCGCGGCAGCGAAGGCGTCGACCATTCCGTCGATGCCGGCCTGATCGAGCGGCGTCGGCACGGGGTCCCCTTCGCGAAAGGGAATCGCGCTGGGACCGATCACCGGCCAGCCCCCTTGCTCGGGCGTCTTCAGGCTCTCGCCGCCAGACCAGGGAGCGTCGCAGCTCGCCTTTCGCCCGGCGTGGGCAAGCTGAATCGCCGGCACGCTCCCCATCCGCTCGACGAAGCGGGCAATCCGCGCCAGCGGCTCGATGTGGTCGTCGCTCCAAATGCCCATATCGCCGGGCGAGATGCGGCCATCGCGGGTAACGGCCGTCGCCTCGACGAAGACCATGCCCGCCCCACCCACCGCGCGGCTCCCCAGATGCACGAGATGCCAGTCGTCGGCCAACCCTTCGTGCGCACAGTACTGGCACATGGGAGACACGACGATGCGGTTCCGCATGGTCACGCCGCGGATCGTGAGCGGGCTGAGCATGTCTGCCTGCGGCAGCTCGCGGTCATGATGGGCGCCGGCGTCGCAACCGGATGCAGCAGGACGAGAAGAATCGGCAGGCATGGCGCTCGGGATCGCGGGTTTCGAGGGATGGAAGCGAAGCCACCTCATCATACGGAGGGGCTCGTTTTCGGCCAGCAGTCGGGTTGTGCGTGGAAGGCGGCTCAGACGGGCAAGATGCCTGTCCCCCTTGGATGCCGTTCCTCCTGGCAGTGCCCAACTTGTTGGCCTCCTCGTGGCACAGGTTTCCAGCCTGTGCAGCCCCCACCGAACCCCGCGGCCCCCACGGTGTCTGCTCCTAGAAGCCCGCACCGGCCAGGCGTATACTTTCGCTCCTGGTACCCGTCTTTTACGCACGCTAAGCGAATAGGTCAGAAGATGTTGCGAGTCGCCGTCGTGGGCGCTACGGGCTACACCGCCCTGGAGGTGATCAAGCTGCTGCTGCGGCACCCCGAGGTGCGGCTGACGGTGGCCACCAGCCGCCAGGCAGGCTCGCCGCCGCTGGCCAGCGTCCATCCGTCGCTGGCCGCCCGCACCGATCTGCAGCTCGAAGACCTGGGGCCGATCGCCGTGGCCGACCGGGCCGACGCGGTGCTCTGCTGCCTGCCGCACGGCGTCGTCACCGAATGGGCGCCGCAGTTGTTGGCCGCCGGGCGGAAGGTCGTCGACTTTAGCGCCGACTATCGGCTGCACGACGCCGAGGTCTACAAGCAGTGGTACGGCCTCACCCACGGCGACCCCGAGCGGCTCGGCAAGGTCGCCTACGGGCTGCCGGAGTTGTTCCGCGAGCAGATTCGCGGCGCGCAGATGGTGGCCAACCCCGGCTGCTACCCCACCACGGCCATCCTCGCGCTCGCCCCGCTGCTCAAGGCGGGGCTGATCGAGCCGCACGGCCTGATCATCGATTCCAAGAGCGGCGTTTCGGGCGCCGGCCGCGAGCCGAAACTGACCACGCATTTCCCCGAGTGTAACGAGAGCCTATCGGCCTACAACGTCGGCCGCCACCGGCACATGCCGGAGATCGAGCAGGTGCTGCGCGTGGCGAGCGGGCAAGACATCGGCCTGATCTTCACGCCGCACCTGATTCCGATGGACCGCGGCATTCTGACCACCGCCTACTCGCTGCCGCGCGGCAACGTCAGCGAGGAGCAAGCGTTCACTGCGCTCCGCGAGTTCTACGCGAACGAGCCGTTCGTGCGCGTGGTCGATCACCTGCCAGGCACGAAGGACAGCGTCGACACGAATTTCTGCGACATCACGGTCCGCCGGGTCCGCGACCGGCTGATCACCGTGAGCTGCATCGACAACCTGATCAAGGGGGCGGCGGGAGCGGCGGTGCAGAACCTGAACCTGATGTGCGGGTTTGCGGAAACGACGGCGCTACGCTAGCTAAGAACTCTCCCCTGGGAGTGCATGGTTCCCTCTCCCCGTGGGAGAGGGTTAGGGTGAGGGTCGGCGACCTACGGAGCTACCGAGAAGTTACCGTTTCGCCTCGACGGTTTTTAGCGATGTCAGCGTTGTCCACAAACCAACCGTCCCTCACCCCCGGCCCCTCTCCCACAGGGAGAGGGGAGAAAAGGCTCCCTCTCCCCATCGGGGAGCCTGTGGGAGAGGGTTAGGGTGAGGGGCGCCGCAAGTATTCTTCAGCGTTCGAGTATTCGTTCCCGTTTCCCAACAACGCTTCCCCCACCCGCGACTTGGAGTCACGCCCCCTTGTCCACCGCCCCCCTCATTCCGCAAGGCTACAAGCTGGCCGGCGTTCATTGTGGCCTCAAGAAGAGCTCGCAGAACCCCGATCTGGCCCTGTTCGTGTCGGACCGGCCGGCTGCGGCGGCCGGCGTCTACACGCAGAACCTGGTGTTCGCCGCAAGCGTGGCGCACAACCGCGGGCTGACGCCGGCGGCCGATATTCGCGCGGTCGTGGTGAACTCCGGCAACGCTAACGCCGCCACGGGGGAGCGCGGCCTAGCCGATGCGCGGCGGATGGCGGCGCTCGCGGCCGAAATTGCCGGCGCGGGGCCGACGCAGGCCCTCGTCATGCAGACCGGCATCATCGGCGAGTTCATGGCCATGCCGAAGTTCGAAGCCGGCATTGCGGCGGCGGCCAATCAGTTGGCGGCCAACGCCGCGGCGCTCGACAGCGCTTCGCGCGGGTTGATGACCACCGACACCGTGCCCAAGGTGTTCGGCCGGCAGCTCAAGATCGGCGGCGGCGAGGTGCGCGTGCTCGGTTTGGCCAAGGGGGCCGCGATGATTGGCCCCAACATGGCCACCATGCTGGGCCTCGTGCTCACCGACGCGGCGGTCGACGCCGGTGCGCTCCAGGAGATTCTCTCCGAGGCGGTCGACGACAGCTTCAACTGCATCAGCGTCGATGGGCACATGAGCACCAACGACACCGTGCTCCTGCTGGCCAACGGCACCGCGGGCGTATCGCCAGAGGGCGCCGGCGCCAAGGCCTTCGCCCAGGCGGTGCGCGAGGTGTGCGCCGACCTGGCCGAGGCAATCATCGCCGATGGCGAAGGGGCTACCCATCTGATTGAACTCGAGGTGCGGGGTTGCGCCGGCCGGGCCCAGGCCCATCGCATCGCCAAGACGGTGGCCGAGAGCCCGCTCGTAAAAACGGCCGTGGCGGGGGCGGACCCCAACTGGGGGCGCATCGTGTCGGCCGCCGGTTACGCAGGCGTGGCCTTCCGGCCCGAGGGGGTGCGGCTGACAGTGAACGGCTTCAAGCTCTTCGAGCGCGGCGCGCCGCTGCCCTTCGACGCGGATCAGGTGTCGACCTCGATCCGCGATCAGCGGGAGACGAAGGTCGTGCTCGAGTTCAGCGAAGGGGACGCCAGCGTCCGCTTCCTCACCACCGACCTCACGGCCGAGTACGTGCGGTTGAACGCGGACTACCACACGTAGGCCGGAGGCCGCACACCAACCCGCAGCGCAAGTTTTGAAGTTGCGCTTTGGCATCTGCGAAGCGTGAGGCGCGGCATGCAGCCCCGGCAGGGGCGACCCGAGATAGCCCCGGGCAAGGCCGGCGCAAGCCGGACGCCGCCCGGGGTTACGCCCCACGGAAACAAAGAGCCCCGGAGGGGCGACAGATATGCTTGAGTCCTGCGATGGCAAGCAGTTCTTGTGTCGCCCCTGCGGGGCTTTGTTCCTACTTCTAACGGACCCCGGGCTGCCGTCAGCTCACGCTGCCCTGGCCCGGGGCTATCATCGGGTCGCCCCTGCCGGGGCTGCACGTAGCCTTGCTCGCTCCAAGAGCAAAACGCTTGATCCATGCCCCCACGTCCAACCAAAAGCGCAACTTCAAACTTGCGCTGCGGGCTAGTATCAGCACTAGCGTTTCGGCGGCAGCTCGCCGTACTTTGCCTCGTAGAGCGCTGCGAACTTGGCTTCGAGTTCGGGGTGGCAGACGAAGCACTGCGTGTCGGGGCGGTCGTGCGTCTTGCACCAGTCGCCGTCGGCCTTCATCTTGGCCGCGACCTTCGGGTCGCAGAGCCCGCACACCTCCTCGGGCACGGCATGCTCGGGGCACCACCAGCCGCTATGGTCGTGGCCCGCATCGGCGTTCGCATGCGCATGGTCGGCATGATCGTGCCCCGCGTGATCATGGCCGTCGTGCGCGTGATCGTGATCCGCATGATCGTGATCGTCGTGACTGGCGGATGTCGCCGTCGCCTTGGCCGGCTCGGCCGCAGGCTTACCGCAGCCCCAGGCCGCCAAGCCGATCGCGAGCACTCCACCCAGAGCCAGCTTTGCAGGGAACATCGATTGTCTCCTCCTGAACGGGGATCGAAAAGTGATCTTACGTTGAACTCGAAGCCACCTCGAAATGCGGCTGCCGCTGGGGCAACGACGGCGCCTCTGGCGTTTTGGTTTGCGGCGAGCGGATGACGACATAGAGCACCCGCAGCACCAAGAGCGACATGATCATCGAGCCGATCACGCCGCCGATCACCACGGTGGCCAGCGGCCGCTGCACCTCGGCCCCCACGCCGGTGCTCAGCGCCATCGGCAAGAAGCCCAGGCTGGCCACGAGCGTGGTCATGAGCACGGGACGCAGCCGCGTAATCGCCGCCTGACTGACCGCCTCGTCGAGCGGCAGTCCCTTGGCGCGGAGTTGCCGCACGTACGACACCAGGATCATGTCGTCGAGCACGGCCACGCCGGAGAGCGCGATGAAGCCGATCGCGGCCGAGATCGAAAACGGCATGTCGCGCAGCCAGAGGGCAAACACGCCACCGACCCAGCCGAAGGGAACGCCGCTAAAGACGCGGAGCGTATCGACGATGTTGCCGTACGTGGCGTAGAGCAGCCCCAGGATGAGGAGCACCGCCGCCGGTACCACGATCAAGAGCCGCAGCCGCGCACTTTCGAGATGTTCGAATTGCCCAGCGAACTGATACGAGTAGCGGGCCGACGGCAGGCTGAGCTTCTCGTCGAGCAGCTTGCGCACGTCGGCAATGTAGCCGCCGAGGTCGCGCCCGCGAACGTTCGAAGACACGGTGATCCGCCGCTGACCCCATTCGCGCGTGATCGTTGCCGGCCCCTCCACCAGGCGAATGTCGGCCAATCGAGAGAGGGGCAGTTGTTCGCCGCTGGCGGCCGGCAGCAAGATGCCGCCCAGCGCCTCAGCGCCCTGGCGATAGCCCTCCGGTAGCCGCACGGCTAATGGAAATCGGAGCTGCCCCTCGATCACTTCGCCCACCGCCAAGCCGCCTACGGCCTCGATCAAGTCGGTAACCGCTCGGGCAGGCACGCCGTAGCGGGCCAGCTCGTCCTGCTTGAGCTTGATCTCGAGCACCGGTTGCCCCGTAAGCTGCTCCACGCTCACGTCGGCGTTGCCTGGCACTTGGCGGAGCAGGCCTTCGATCTCGGCCCCTTTGGCGGCCAGCACGTCGAGATCGTCGCCGTAGAGTTGCACGGCCACGTCGGCACGGATGCCGGACGACATCTCGTTCATCCGCATTTCGATCGGCTGCAGGAAGACGAGCCGCTGTCCGGGAATCTCGCGCAGGTGCTGTTGCATCTTCTCCGTGAGCTCGGCCTGCGTGGCGGCCCGCTTCCACTGCTGGCGGGGATGCAGGGCGATGAACATGTCGGTCAGTTCGATGCCCATCGGATCGGTGGCGATTTCCGCGGTGCCGATGCGGCTCCAGACGTGCTCCACTTCGTCGGGGAAATTGGCGAGCAGCGTCTTTTCCATTTGCGTGTTGTAGCGGATCGAATCGTCGAGGTCGGTGCCGGCCAGCCGCACCACGCTCACCGCGACCGCCCCCTCCGACAGCCGCGGCACGAACTCCGTGCCCAAGTTCGGCGCGATGAGCGCGAAGGCCGCGAACAGCACGCAGCCGGCGAACGCCAACACGAGCCCCTTGTGGTGCATCGAGAACCGCAGCACCGGGGCATGAATCGCGTGCGCCACCCGCATGAGGAACGGCTCGCGCTCGTCGATCCGCCGCGGCAAGAGCAGGCTCGCGAGCACCGGCATCAACGTGAGCGAGAGGACGAGCGAGCCAGCCAGGGCAAAGATGACCGTCAGCGCCATTGGCCGAAAGAGCTTCCCTTCGATCCCCTCGAGCGTAAGGATCGGCAGGTAGACGATCATGATGATCAGCTCGCCGAAGAGCGTGGGCCGCCGCACTTCGACCGCCGCGTCGCGAATGATCTCGAGCCGCGAGCGCCCGCTCGAGTCGTGCGACAGCCGGCGGACGCAGTTCTCGACCATCACCACCGAGCTGTCGACGATCATGCCGAAGTCGATCGCCCCCAGGCTCAACAGGCTGGCCGCGATGCCGAACCGCAGCATGCCGGCGAAGGCAAACAGCATGGAGAGCGGAATCGCCAGCGCCACGATCGCGGCCGCCCGCAGGTTGCCTAAGAAGGCGAACAGCACGGCGACGACAAGCAGGCCCCCTTCGAACAGGTTCTTCCGCACCGTGTCGATCACGTGCTCCACGAGCTCGGTGCGGTCGTACACCGGCTCGAGCGAAACGTTGGCCGGCAGCAGTGGGCGGATTTCGTCGAGCCGGTCTTTGAGGGCCCAGGTGACCTCGTGTGAGTTCTCGCCCATCAGCATGAAGCCGAGGCCGAGCACGACTTCGCCCTTGCCGTCGGCGGTGACGGCGCCGCGGCGGATTTCGGAGCCGATCGCCACTTGGGCAACATCCCCCACGCGAATCGGCGCCCCCTCGTGCGCCGCGATCACGATGCTGGCGATTTGCTCGGGAGTCGAAGTACGGCCCACTCCTTTGACGAGCACGCTCTGCGTCCCCTCGCGCACCGTGCCGCCGCCGACGTTCTGGTTGTTGTCGCGCACGGCTTGCACGACCTGATCGAAGGTCAGGCCGTAGGCAATGAGCTTGGCCGGATCGATCTGGACCTGATACTGCTTTTCGTAGCCGCCCCAGCTATTCACTTCGGCCACGCCGCGCACGGTCCGCAGCTTGGGCTTGATCACCCAATCGTGGATCGTGCGCAGGTCGGTGATGTCGTGCCCACGGCCGGTGACCACATAGTGCAGCACCTCGCCGAGCCCCGTGGCCACGGGGCCCATCTTCGGCCGGCCCACGCCTTCGCCCAGTTCGACCGTGGAGAGCCGCTCGTTCACCAATTGGCGGGCGAAGTAGATGTCGACGCCGTCCTCGAAGTTGAGCACGATCTGCGAGAAACCAAACTTCGACACCGAACGCAGCGTTTGCAGCTTGGGCAACCCGCCGAGCGCCTGCTCGAGCGGGAACGTGATCCGCTGCTCGACCTCTTCGGGCCCCAGCGCCGGGGCCATGGTGTTGATCTGCACCTGCACCGGCGTGGTGTCGGGGAAGGCGTCGATGTCGAGGAAGCGCAGCGACAGCAGGCCGAGCGCGACGAGCACGAGCGTGGCCAAGATGACCAACGCCCGATGCCGCAGCGAGAAATCAATGATTCCGTTCAACATGGCAGCAGTTTTGAACCACGGAGACACAGAGACACGGAGAGGAGGCGGATTGTCTTCTCAGTGCCTCCGTGTCTCCGTGGTTCGCAATGACCTTAGTGCGTGCAGCCGCAGCCGGCGCCGAGGTTGCTCTTGAGGAGTTGCGCGGCCAGGAGGCCGCTGTTGCTGGCCGCGACCAGCTCGCCTGGCACGAGGCCGGCGATGATTTCCATTTGGCTGCCTTGCTTCACGCCGGGGCGCACCTTGCGGACGTGGAAGAACTTGGGCGAGTTGGCGTCGCGGAAGTTCTTGTCGCGCACGAAGACCACGTGGCAGCAGCCGTCCCAGTGGACGGCCTCGGCCGGCACCGTCACGGCCTGGGCCTCTTCGCGGAGCACGATCCGCCCCGCCCCGAACGTGCGGGCACGCAGGCGGCCCTCGGGGTTCGGCAGCTCGGCTCGCACTTCGACCGTGCGTGTGCGGGGGTCGGCCGCTGCGCTGATCCAGGTCACCTGACCCGCGAGCTCTTGCCCAGCGCCCGAGTCATGCGGGCGAAACAACACCTTCTGCCCCAGCGACACGAGGCTGGCGTCTTCTTGGCGGATCTCGAGCTGCAACCACATCTGTTGCGGGTCGACAATGGCGAACAAGCTGGCTGAGGGTTCCACGCCTTCGCCTGGCACGGCGTGCCGCTCACTAACCACGCCCGCGAGCGGCGAGCGGAGCGGATACAGGTTCGCGCTCGAGTCGGCCGCTTCGAGCTCTGCAGCCAGGCCGCCAGGAATGCCCAGGTAGCGGAGTTGCCGGGCGCCTTCTTCGGGCGAAAGGTTCAGCAGTTCGCCCGAAGCGACTGGGAGCCCCAGGTTCGAGAGCGCTTGCTGGGCCGAAAGGAGTTTGATCTGTGCTTCCTGCAATTCCGCCTCAGCCTGTCGCACCTGCTGCGCGGCGACGGAGCCGGTGGCCGAGAGATTGCGAAGCCGATCGGCAGTGACGGCCCTCAGGCGAACGCTGGCGGCCGCCTGCAAGAGTTCGGTCTTAAGGCGGCCGACTTCGGCGGCGTCGATGAGGGCGAGCACTTCGCCAGCGGCCACGTGGTCGCCCACCTGTTTGCGGACCTGCCAGACCACGCCCGGCAGGCGGCTGGCGAGATGTGCCATGCGGGTTTCGTCGAACCGCAATTCGCCCGTGGCCGACACGGCCTCGAGCACCGGCCGCTCGAAGGCCACGTCGAGCCCGACGCCCGCCTTTTCGAGAGCGGCAAGCGAAGCGAATTGGATCCGGCGGAGGTGCGTTTGGCAGCGGCTGCTGTTTTCAGCTCGCGGCCGCAGTTCGAGCGCCTTGGCGGCGCGCGTGAGCACGGCCGGCGTGGCCACCAAGGGCTGCTTGACCTGGGCGATCTCCGGGTGTTCGAAGGGGCACTGGGCCACACCGTGGACGGCGCACCAGCCGTAGTTCTTAGCAGCCGGCCAGAGCTTGGCGTCGCACTCGATGCAGTCGGCCTCCGGCACGCTGTGCGCTTCGCACCAGACGACGTTCGCGATCGAGCCCGCCGCCTGCTTGCCGCCCGGCAGCTTCCAGTCGTTGTGGTGACCGAACCAGGCGAAGGCGCCGAGCGCGGCGAACACGCCGACCGTCGGCAGCGCACCGACCGCGCGCTTCCACGGGGCCTGCGGTGCGACCGGGGGGGCGGGCGGCGTCGCGTCGACGCGAAGCGGATTGGCCTGCTTGGACTGTTCCAAGATTGCGGGAGGGGCCATGTTGCGAACCTTGCAATGCGCGGGCGGATTCCCAAGAGACACAAGCGCGAGGCGAAGGCGGCCGTTACGAGCGCGCAACTGCGATCGCTCGCTGGGTCAAACGGCCGGCCGAATGCCTTGCGCATCGGCACGGGGGAAGGCGCACGTTCAGATCAAGAGGATCTGGTGCTGCAACTGGATGCGCTGCGGATCGAGCCCGCTGGGCGGGCGGCCCTCCGAAATCCGCTCGCAGGCGAGGCTCACGGTCCACGTGGGCGGCAAGATCGCCACAAATGCCACGGGCGCGAGCTCAACAACCGAGTTGATTCGCTCCGGCGCCACGTACTGGCAGAGCTTCTGGCACTCGACCCGGCAGGGGCACGGCTCGGAAGCCGGGGCTTCGTGTTGGCAGCAGCCCCGCGTGGCCGACGCCTCGGCCTCACAGGCTACGCAATCGGCAGAGTGACCGCCATGCGGCTGCCAACAGCACCCCATAAATGCGTGACCCGCGAGCAAGGCGGCGGTCAGCAAGGGGAGCAAGGAGTGCATGGTCTTGGTCGGCCAGTGTTTTGAGTGCTCAAAACATTGTTTCGGCCGGGCACCCCCGTTGTCAATCAGAAATCTCGACGCAACCGGTTAGGCAAGGAGGGGGAGAAGTTCCGACGCCAAGGAGCAAAGCCGCCACCGACGAATGTCAGAGCGAGGGCCGCTCCGGCCCGTCGGCGTCGAACCGCCGCTGGCGGCGGTCATCGGCCCGCCGAGCCGCCGGTTCCCAGGGGGAGCGGGCAAAAGGCGCCGCCGGGGGGAATGCGAGCAGTTCGTCGACCATTCCCTGCACGTCCACGAGCCCGGCTGTGAGCCTGGCGTGCCACAGCGATTGCAGGCAGCCCGCGTGGTCGAAGAGTTGCGACTCGAAGCAGGCCAAGATGCCGATGGCGATGCGGGCGTTGAGATCGGCGTTGGGGTTCGCGGCTACTCCCAGGCGATAAATGCCAGCCCGGATCGAAGCTGCCAGAATCGGCCAGGCCTGCGCGCCGCCGGCGGTGCGCTGGTCATGGCTGAAGTCGTCGGCGAAGAGTTGGCAGCGGTGCGGATCGATCGCGAACTCGAGCACGCCGCCGGCGGGCAGAAGCCGCGCCACCAGCACGTCGGCCCACCGCTCGGTGCGGCGGCGAAGCTGATCCATGCGCTCGTTCTGCAACTCATCGCCCGCAGCCCCTTGCGAAAGGGCCGAGAGGGCGCGATTGCGGGCTTCGAGATGGCCGATGTAGACGCTGCGCGCCACCGCCTCGGCCTCGCACAGGCCCCGCCCTCGATCGTGGGCCGCGAGCGAAGCGGTCCACACGCGAGTCAGAGGCTCGCTGACCAGGATCTCTTCGATCGTCTCGGCCCGGCTGCCCTGGCCTGGCGCGCGGCGGCGCCGTTCGATCAGGCCGGGCGGGGCGCCAGTCCGCAGTGCCCGATGCCAACGATCAAGCCGGCTCTTGGCAGCCGTCCAGTAGGCCTCGAGCGTTTGGGCGGAGAGTCGCCGGCTATGCTGCGCCAGCAGAGGGCCGTGCTCCGCCACGGTCACCGCCAAGTCCAGCAGGTCGCGGGAGTGCATAGGCGGCGGAAGGGGCGAGCGGGAAGGGGAAGGTCAGACGGCGACAGGGCCGTAGATTCTCAGGAGAAGGGCTGAGGCGCTCGGCCCCCACAGGTGGAGGCCGGAGTGCCCGAGGGGACCAGGGCACTCCGGCGCACCGATTTGGGGGAGAAGTGCTGCACTCCTAAGGCAACCCCCGCGCCGCGAACCGCGAGGCTGGGGCTCACGTAGTGCCGCCACGGTGCAAGTGCCACATGGGTTACGGTTTAGTGAGCTGGTTAAGCGCTCGTGTATCTCGCCGCGCGAGGGGCGCGGGTGTTGCCTTCCGGCAACAGGCGTCCTCGCGCCGCAACATCCGCGCGGGCTGCGCTACCTATCGGTCAGGCGGTCGACGAACCAGCTCGTGATCCGCGGGAACCAGCGGTTCGCTCTTACGAGCCAGCGGCCGCCTGGTCCGGTGACCAACTCACTTTGGCCGCGGGCCATCGCCCGCACGATTGCTTGGGCAACGCGGGGGGCGGTCCAGCCGGCCGAGCCGGCCAGCGGCAGCGGGGCGTTCTGTTCGACGACGTGGTCGAAGAACTCCGTTTGTGTCCGCCCCGGCGCCACGTGCAAGACACCGATGCCGTCGCGGGCGAGCTCGGAGCGGAGGGCCTCAGAGAATCCCCGCAGGGCGAACTTGCTCGCGCAGTACTCCGTGTAGTTGGGAATGCCTCGCCAGCCAAGGATCGAACCGATGTTGACCACGAGCGGTTGGCGGCCTTGCTTCAAGAGCGGCAAGGCCGCGCGGATCAACTCGACGGGGGCGAAGAGGTTGACCTCCATCACGGTGCGCAAGCGTTCGGAGGCGGCCTCGTCGAAGCGGCCCAGTGCGCCCACGCCGGCGTTGTTCACGAGCAGGTCGAGCCCTCCGAATCGTTCGCGGCAAACGTCGACCGCCCGCTGCCGATCCTCCGCCGAGGTCACATCGCCGCCGATGCACTCCACCGCGCCGGCGGCCGGCGTCAACTCCGCCGCGAGTTTGGCAAGGCGATCGCCGCGCCGCGCCAGCAGGGCCAAGCGAACGCCGTGCGAGGCAAGCTCCCGCGCAAGCGCTTCGCCAATCCCGCCCGATGCGCCGGTGATGAGGGCCCGCTGGCCGCGCAGTTCGCGGCGGCTCATTCAGGCTGCACGGCGTTGCCGTCAGCTCGATTGGCCAGATAGCGATGCGTGTCGACGGCGATCGTGTAGTTCACGCTCCGCACCGAGCCATCGCAGTAGGCCATGTTGAACGCCGACGCATGGGGACTGCCAAAACCCCAAGTGTTGTCGAGGCCCAGGAAATCGCGAGTCGGCGGAAAGTCCCTGGCGAAGCGAACCACGTCGCGCTCGTCGCCGCTGTACACCGTTTGGTCGTCTCCCAGCCCAACGCCCGACTCGTATTCATCGGCGTTGAGATACTTTTCGCCGATCAAGTAGGTGTTGGTCGTTCCATCCGTGATGTCTCCGAGCTTGAATTCGCTGCGGTTGGCGATGATGCCCGTGGCGAGCGAGAGATCGGGCCAGGTGTACGTGCCCGAATCCCCTTGCGCGATCGTGCTCGGCCCCATGCCAAACCCCTTCTGAATGCTCTCCCCCGCGTTCGCCGCGTAATCGTTGCGGGCGGCTACGGTCAGCGCGTCGGAGAAGAGCGGCTTCTTGACGAAGCTGATATCCACGACCACCGGGTAGGCCTTGGCTCTGCGCCGGCTGGGGCAGTGGTAGAACGAAATAGGAGTCTCGATCCGCTGCTTGTTCAGCGTGAGCTTCTGAGCCGAGGTCGCTCCCTTGCCGAGATCGAACAAGCTTTGCTGTTCCACGAACGGCAGAATCCCATAGCCCCAGCCGCCAGGCTGACGCTTGCCCAGGCCGCGATCCGAATCGCACACCCACGCGTATCCCCAGCCGCCCGAGGGAAGAGCTTTCGTTTGGTCCTCATGGAGCAGGAAACCGAGCGCGAGCTGCTTGAGGTGGTTGGTGCATTGCGTTCGGCGGGCTGCTTCGCGCGCGGCCTGCACCGCCGGCAGCAAGAGAGCAATGAGAATGCCGATGATGGCGATCACCACCAGCAGCTCGACGAGCGTAAAGCCACGAGGCGCCTGGTTTCGCGACATGAGTTTGCCTGCTGTCCTTGTTCCGAGGTGGGCAAAACGCCGTTCCGCTTACGGCTTTGCAATCATTCTGAGTCGCCGCGACCGCCACCGTCAAGCGCGGCAGCATTCTTCAGGCAGCCCACCGCCAGCCGGATGCTGTCGTAGTCCACTTGCTCCCCCAGGGCCTCGAAGATCGGCCGCAGACGCGCGTCTTCCTGTTCGAGCCACGCCGAGCGAATGCGGACAAAGGTGGCCTCGTCGACCCAGGGCTGCGGATCGACCAACTGTTCCTTAGCGATGTACTCGGCCAAGTACTGCATCGTCGTCGACCGCGCGCGGCCGAGGTCGGCCGCCACCTCGTCGACGCCCCGCCCCGCGGAAAACAAGCTCCAGGCCCGCAACCGGGCCGCATTCGGCGTTCGAGGCTCGTTCGACTCGATGGTCACAGCGGGCGGAACGCCGGCAGCGTCCCGATTCACCTCATGCTGCTGACAGTACTCCGCCAACAGCTCGAGCAGCTCGTGTCCGTAGTCGGCCGCCTTCTTATCGCCAATGCCGTGGACCTGGTGCAGGCCTGCGCTCGTCGAGGGTCGCCGGCGGGCCAGATCGCGGAGCGAGGCGTCGCCCAAGATGATGAACGGCGGCAGCCCGCGCTCGGCCGATTTGGCCTTGCGCCACGCCCGCAGACGCTCGAACAGCCCGCGATCGACCCCTTCCCACGAGGCCCGCTCCACGCGGGCTTCGCGCTGCGGCCCCGCGGCGGCCGGCTGCGAGAGCCGCGGCGCGCCTTGTCCGCGCAGCACCTGCCAGCCTTCGTCGGTCACCTGCAGCACGCCGAACTCGCCGGCGCGCTCGAGCAGCCCTTGGCCAGCGAGCTGGTCGATCCAACCGCGCACGGTCGACTTGCTGTGCTCTCCGAGCAGATTCCAAGTGCTCAACCGGTCATGCCCGCGGCTCAGGATCCGCTGCTCGCGCGAGCCCGTGAGCACGAGCGCCGTGTAGTCGGCCCCGAACGATTCCTCGAGCCGCAACACGCAGGAGAGAATCTTCTGCGCGATCACGAGCGCATCGGGCGACCATTCGACCTCTTCCAAGCAGACGTCGCAGGCCTGGCAGCGCTCTTGCTCGAGCTCCTGGCCGAAGTACTCGAGAATCGCCCGATGCCGGCAGCCGACCGACTGGCAGAAGTTCTCGATGCCGGCCAGCACCGTTTGGGCGACCCGAGCGGCCTCGGCCGGCAGATCGGATTGCAGCTTGCGCCAGGTGAGAAAATCACCCGGCGAATAGAACAGGCAGCACTCGGCCTCGAGCCCGTCGCGCCCCGCGCGGCCGCTTTCCTGCTGATAGGCTTCGAGCGACTTGGGCGCCGCGGCATGCACCACGAATCGCACGTCCGACTTGTCGATGCCCATCCCGAACGCGACCGTGGCGACGACGATCCGGGTTTGATCGGTGCTGAAGGCCTCTTGGTTGCGGCGGCGTTCCTCGTCGCTCAGGCCCGCATGATAGGGAAGCGCCGCGTGTCCGGCAGCTTGCAGCATTCCGCACAAGTCGTCGACATCGCGGCGGCGGATGCAGTAGACGATTCCCGCCTGCCCGGCGTGCCGGTCGATGACGTCGAGCAACTGCCGGCGCAGATCCGTGCGCGGCCGCACGCGATAGACGAGGTTCGGCCGGTCGAACGAGCCGACCAGCATCGCCGGGTCCACGAGCTCGAGCTCGCGGGCAATGTCTTGCCGCACCCGCGCCGTGGCCGTGGCCGTGTAGGCATGCACCGGCAGGCCGGGAAACGTTTGCTTGAGCCGCCGCAGCATCCGGTATTCGGGGCGGAAATCGTGCCCCCAGTCGCTGATGCAGTGGGCCTCGTCGATCGCCACGAACGAGAGTTCGGCCTGCTGCAGAAAGTCGAGCGTGCGCTCGGTCATCAGCCGCTCGGGCGACAGATACAGCAGCTTGAGCCGCCCGGCGCGGGCGTCTTGGGCGGCTTGGCGGCGCTCGTCGAGCGAGCTGGCGCTCGTCACGGCGGCGGCCGGCACGCCGTTGTCGAGCAGCGCGCCCACCTGGTCCATCATCAGCGAGATCAGCGGCGAGACAATCACGGCCAGCCCTGGCAATTGCAGAGCCGGCGCCTGGTAGCAGAGCGACTTGCCGCCGCCGGTGGGGAGCACGACCACCGAATCGCGCCCCTCGAGCACCGCTTGCATGGCCTCGGCCTGCAAGGGGCGGAAGCCATCGAAGCCCCAGGTCGTGCGGAGAATGCGGCGAAGCTCTTCCACGCTCGACTTCAATACTCGGCAGCTCTAAGGTTCGGCCATCAACACCTGAACCTAGGTATACCGAAGGCCGGCGCGGGCCTCAACCGGCAAGCAGCGGAGTGCGGCACGCTTGCCGGAGGGGGCTACACAGCCCCGCGCGTCACCGGCTGGCCGCGCTCCTGCAGAGCTTCGTCGATCTTGGCGAGTTGCTCCGCGCTGAGTTCCCAGCCGAGAGCCCCGGCGTTGTCGGCGATTTGATCAGGGCGTTTTGCGCCGCACAGGGCCGAAGTAATGCCGGGTTGGTGGATCGTCCAGTTCAGCACCACCTGGGCGACCGAACGGCCCATCTCGGCGGCGATCTCGCGCAGCCGGTCGAGGAAGTCTTGGTTCCGCTGCCATTCCTCGCCTTGGAACATGGGATACTTCACGCGTCCGTCGCGCGGGTCGAACTGGTGGTCGCGGGCGAGTTTGCCGGCGAGCAGCCCCTTCATCAGCGGCCAATAGATGCAAATCGCCACCTGATGTTCGCGGCACCAAGGCACAATGTCGGCCTCGATGTCGCGCTGCAGCATGTTGTAGGGGGGTTGGTAGGCCGACAGCGGACAGACGGCGGCGAACTCCTCGAGCTGGGCGAGCGTGGCGTTCGAGAGCCCCACGGAGCGCGTCTTGCCGGCCTCGAGCAAGCCCCGCATGGCGCCGGCCGACTCCGCCAGCGGAGTCTGCGGATCGGGGGCGTGCAGATAGAGCAACTCGACGCAGTCGGTCTCGAGCCGCCGCAGGCTCTCCTCGCAATGCCGCACCAGCGTGGCCGGCGCGCCGTCGAGCAACCGCTGCCCTGGTTCGCCCCAGGAGATCCCGGCCTTGGTGGCAATCACCGCCTCGTGCCGGCGGCCGGCCAGCGCGCGGGCGATCAGCCGTTCGCTTTCGCCGTTTGCGCCGTAGGCGTAGGCCGTGTCGAAGAAGTTGATGCCCAGGTCGAAGCAGCCGGCGATCGTGGCCAGGCTGTCGGCCTCGGTCAGGCCGAACGTGGTCATCCCGGAGATGGGCCAGCAGCCCAGCGCCAGCGGAGAAACGAAGATGCCGGAGCGGCCGAGCGGACGGAGTTCCATAGGAAACAAGGAGGCGAGGGAGAGCGAGACCGCCGCGCGCAGGCTGCGCGCGGCCGCCCCATGATAGCGTCCGCTCCGACCAGGCCGCGACCACGGGCGTCCGCCGAATGCTCGCCGCGCTCAGCCGAAAGTTCAACCGGCCTTCATGCGCCGCGCTGGATAGGGCCCGCGTCCGGGAACGCCAGGAAATCGCCCTGGACCCTGACCGAAGTGCGGCGTTGCTTCCATGGCCACCTCGATCGTGGCCTCGGGGAACCACTTGCCCAGGTACTCGAGTTCGGCCTTAGACAGGGTTCGCGGAAAGCGGATTTGCCCCAGCGGCTCGTCTCCCAGCCAACTGCGCACCGACGACACGAAGCCGGGCGACGCCGCGGGCGCCTTGATGAGCCGCCAGTGGGCGCGGGCAGGGGGAGAGGTGGCCGCCAACGTGCGGTCGAGCTTCTCGCGGACCGCGCGCCGCTCGACCACGGCTTGCCGCTCGCGGGCCAGCCACACGCCGGCCAGAATAAGCACGACCAATAAAGGGCGCAGCGATCCGGCTGCAATTTGACGACGAAGAGCGCGCATGATTCCTCCCTGGCCGCAACGGCTGTGGGCCGATGCGGCGACTGCTCCTGGATGAGTTCTGTTCCGGTTTGCCGAGGAGGCCGCGCCGACCCTGGGCCAGCGCGGCGCCCGTGACGAGCACCTCGGGGGGAAGCGACACGAGGGCCGCTCTCTCCCGAGTTAGTCGCACCAGGGGTTGAACACCGCCGCCCGCAATTTGGACCGCTCGGCTCAGCGAGCCGCGGAAGGGACGGAGCAGTTTCTCTTTCGGCGGCGGAGTTGACCCACTAGGTGCAACCCTTATGGTGGAGGATTGTCGGAAGGCGGCGTCTTCCGGCTCTCGTCCAGGCTGGCAAGCGATAAGGCATGAATCTCGTGGCCGCATTCTTTTCTTGGTGCAACGCGGAAGATTTCCACGCCCAGTTCGCGGCGGACCTGCGCACGCCGCTGTTCGTGGTGTTCGTGTCGCTCAGCGCGTTCCTGTTCGCCATCAAGGCGATGCTGGTGACGACGCTGAAACGCGAGGTGTGCGACACGGATTCCTACCGCCGGTTGCTCGCGATCCAACGTGTGGCGAACCCCGAATTCGGCCACTACGCGCCACTGCGGCGGCTCTCGACGCTGCTGCTGGCGGCCAGCGTCGCCGCGGCGCTCATCGCGGCAACGCAACTCACCCTGGGCCTGGTGCGGGCGAATCTGGCTGCGCTCGTGTGCGTGGCTGCAGCGGTCCCTGGCATCGTGCTCCTCGGGCTCTTGCCGGTCGCGCTCGGCCGGAACATCGAGCCCTGGCTGCGGCGGCTCGAGAAAGACGCCACGCTCTCGAAGTCGCGCGGCGGCTCGGCCTCGTTCGATCCCCCCTCGGGCATCTCGTCGGGCCTCAATCCGGCTGCGAGCGGCCGGATGCCGGCGGTGCGGCTGCGGCCGACCGACGACCTCTCCCTGAACGCCCCGAGCGGTGAGCAGCGGCTGACGGAAAGGTAGGCTCGTTGCCGGCGACGCCTAGTAGGGCCAAACCGGCACGACGCCACCCGAACGGCCAATGCGGAACAGCTCTTCGTGCAACTGCTCGCTCTCCCACTGCAGGAACTCGAGCTGCCAGGCCAGTTGATCTGCGGTGGGGCGGTCGACGAGTTGCTGGGCGCGCTCGGCCAACAACCGCGACACCTCGGCCTGCCCCTGCAGCCGCGCCAGGTCGAGCGGCTTCACCGTGCCGGGCATCGTTTGGTTGGCCGCGGCGGCCCCCTTGGCCTGCGCCTGAGCCGACCGATGGGCGGCCGCGGCGCGCTCGGCCCAGAACTTGAAGGCATCGAGCGAGTCCCCGGCTTGGGCAGCAGCAAGCCGAGCCTGGGCTAACTTCACGTCGTCGCGATACTCGGCGACCACAGTCGCCGCCGTGGCGTTGGCCACGCGGGCGTTCATCTGCTCCACGCGCCGCAGCCCGGCTTCGGCCAACGCGAGCCGTGCGCGGGCGTATTGCTGCTCCCAGGAGACCGGGCCTGGGCCGCGGCGTTCGGCCGGCGAGCGCTGGGCGGGGGCGCCTGCCTGCACGGCAAACAACAGCAAAAAGGGGAACAAGAGCAGCTTGGCCATCGGCGATCCTTGCTGGCGCGGGGGCAATGAGGGCAAGAGAGACGGGGCTCCCCAGATTCTCCGCGGCGACGGTTCCGCTGTCGACTTGCGAGCAAACGCACGCGCGGCTGGGGCTTGCGGGCTGGGCAACGTCGACGATTTGCCGGCTTGGCTGACGGGCTTGCCCAATCCGTGGTCGGGGAGTAACTTAGGTCCTTTCGCCTCCAAGGGCTTGGACTTGTGGCCTGGTCGCGGCGATGTGCTAGTGTTGTGGATCAGAACCTGGGGGCCAAGCCCGGTGTCACGAGCTTTAGAGCCCGTGAAGCGCCTATCAAAGGCTGATCGCACGCACGGCTCTCTGGACAGGTAGCTCAGCTGGTAGAGCACTGGACTGAAAATCCAGGTGTCGCCGGTTCAATCCCGGCCCTGTCCACTCTCGAAAAACCCTGGAAATACCGAAGAATTGGGCTCTGTCGAAAACCCTCACTTTTGGCAGTTTCCAGCTAGTGTAGTGTCTCAAACGGATGGTGTTTTATCGAGGACGGCCCGGGCACGGGCGACTTTGGCGAGGATGGTTTCGGCTTGGGCGGTCCACACGAAGGGTTCGGCCGCTTGGTTGTGTCTGGCGATGAACTCCTCGATCGCCGCGATCAACTGGCCGACGTTGCGGAAGGTTCCGCGACGCAGCCGTTTGTCGGTGAGCTCGCGAAACCAGCGTTCCACCAGATTCAGCCACGAGCTGCTCGTGGGGATGAAGTGCATGTGGAAGCGCGGATGGCGTTTGAGCCAGGCCTTGACCTTGGGGTGTTTGTGCGTGGCGTAGTTGTCCGCGATCAGGTGCAAGTCGAGTTCGGCGGGAGTTTGCTGGTCGATCAGCGCGAGGAACTTGATCCACTCCTGGTGGCGATGCTTCGCTTGGCAGGCGCCAATCACCTGGCCGGCGGCGACGTTGACCGCGGCGAACAAGGTCGTCGTGCCGTTGCGTTTGTAGTCATGCGTCATCGTCCCGCAGCGACCGGGATGCAGCGGAAGCCCCTTCTGCGTCCGATCCAGGGCTTGAATCTGGCTCTTCTCGTCGCAGCTGAGCACCACAGCGTGTTCCGGCGGATTGAGATACAAGCCCACCACGTCCCGCAGCTTCTCGGCGAACCGCGGATCGTTCGAGACCTTGAACGTCTTGACCAAGTGCGGCTTCAAGCCGTGCGCTTGCCACACGCGGTTGACCGTGGAACGGCTCACGCCCACCGCCTTGGCCATCGTGCGGGTGCTCCAGTGCGTCGCTCCAGCCGGTTTCTCCTGGGTGGTTTTGTGCAGGATCGTCTCGATCACGCGCGTCGGAATCGCCGGCTTGCGGCCAGGGCGAGGGGCATCGGTCTCGATGCCGGCCAGGCGTCGTTCGCCAAAGCGCCGCCGCCACAACGAGACTGTCTTCCGCGACGTCCCGAGCTGCGCGGCGATGTCTTGGTTCAAGCTTCCCTCGGCGGCCGCCAGCACGATCTTCGCCCGCAACACCAACCGCGCCGGCGTCCGCCGGCCCCGCGACCAAGCCGACAACGTCCGCCGCTCTGCGCTCGACAACTCAATGACCGGAGCCGATTTCATGGCTTCATCCTCCCAAGGAGAATGAAACCCCGCAACCAAGCGTAAGTAACGCTATTTAAGGGACACTACACTAGCACGCAGACCGTGAAACTGCGTATTCCTCGGGAGATGGCGAGCCTTGCCAAGTGCTAGTTTGCGTTTTTTGGAGGTTTTCGACAGAGCCAAGAATTGCGGTGTTGTCGGGGTTCTTTTTTGCGCTGACCGAAACCCGCCAGATGGTCTGATTTGGCCACGACCGGGTGGACCTGAGTCGATTGCCGGCAACGATTATGGGAACCCTTCGCGGCGGAGCTGGGAATGACGAGCTAAAGGGGTTGGGCGATGCGGCGGACGTGCATGTCGCTGCTTCGTGTCCCTCAGACCAAACGACGCCGTCTGGGTATTGGGTCCGAGCATCGGCAACAATGAGCGGTCGCTCTCGCTGCTCGATCACGGAGATCGGTCGACGATGCCCAGAGTGAGCGACTACACTCTGGTCGATGGCTTACTCCGGATTACGCGCGACGATGGTTCGACCGAAGTCACTCGCTACAGTGGTGACCTGCCAGACACGATGGCGAATTCGCCGCAATCGAGCGATCCGACGCTGGCATCAGGCTTTCGAGGAATCGTCGGATCTCTCGGTTCGAGCACTGACCTCAACGCCACCTATCAGAATGGCGACGGACAGCAGGCAGCCCAAACCCTTCTGGGGGCGGTCGGCCACATTGTCACCGGTCGGGTCCAAGGAACCGGCACGCTGATGCGCCTTGGTGGCAACCAATGCTGACGGCCGACCACGTTGTTCGCGGCGCCGCATTGGACCGGATTGGCGTGACGTTCGCCGGGGTGAACTACGGCGCGACTGACGTGTTCGCCGCCGACAATCTCGGCGGCCGCGACCTCGCGGTAATCCGACTGGCTCGACCTGTAACCGGAGTCATTGGGGCCGAACTGCCCGACCTGGAGGGCTTTCCGTCTGGGCCCGCTTTCTGTAACTTAGGCAGGTGTTGCATCCTGGCAGGCCGGCTGGTGTCATATGGGGTGTCGACCCGATGATAGCAGTCGTGGATCTTGGTCAATAAGCCACGACACGGCAACACGTTGGCGGCGTAGCTCAGTTGGTTAGAGCAGCGGAATCATAATCCGCGTGTCCGGGGTTCGAATCCCTGCGCCGCTACTTTCTTTCTTGCCGTGTTTTTGCGGCTTGTTCCAGTGTTTTCCGGGGTCTTGGGGCTTAAGGGGTTCGCCCCGCCGACGCCCCGTCCCATGGGAGAAGTAGCCCACGGCCTGTGCTGCTCCGCAGCCGGGCGCCTCGGGCTTGGTTGGGGCGGTGGCTTAGCCCTCAAGCTGCTGTTGACCCCAGATCGGGAGTCAGCGGATAGCGCCGGCCAGAGGAGTGCCCCAATGCGCGTTGTGTTCGGACTTGTTCTTTGTGGCCTTGTAGCCTGCTAGTCCGAGCCCGAAGCCAATCTCCCCGAGCCCGCTCGCCCCAAGGATGTCCGACTCAAGGTAACCCTTTGGGAAGCGGGCCCGAATGGCCGCCAAGTTGTTTCGCGGCCCGAGTTGCGGACCTTTGTGGGTGAGTCGGCCAGTTTCTGCACGGGCAAGTTCTCGACGCGCCCCGAGCCTCCCGAGAGTCGATCGCAAAGGGCATCGACAGCGGTTACGAGTTTCGGATCACTCCCCTTACGGAAGAAGTGTTCCAATGTGCCGGCATCTGGCAAGACGGCGGCAGCTCCAAGGTACGCCGTGGTCAGATCGTCGAAGCCCAGAGTGAACCGGGCAAGCCGCTTGAACTTGCTTGCCGGCAAGGGGCCAATGGTGCCCCCGACGCTTGGCTTGAAGACAGGATCGTGCTTCGCCGCGGGTGGCAGGGGGAACCCAGCGTCCGTTCAGAGTTCCCCAAGTTCTTTTTTTTACGAGACGTGCTCCTCCAGCAGCTCGGCGATCACCCCGTGCTTGTCGGCCAGCTTGGCCTGGAGTTGGGCGATCTGCCGGTCCTTGGCTTCGTCGGTTCGGCGGGGGCCCGCGGTCCGCTCGAAGGCCCGCTCGGCCTGGGCCAGGAGCTGCTGCACCCACTGATGGATCTGCGTGGGCTGCACGCCCAACTCTTCGGCCAGCGTGCTTACCGCCTCCTTGCCCGCCAGATGCCGCCGCACCACCTGGGCCTTCTGGTCGGCCGTGAAATGCCTGCGAACGCGTGTCATGGAATCAGTCCTCCGGTCAGGTCATGCTAACCCAACCAGCCCGACTGTCCAATTTCGCCTGAAGCAGAACACGGGAAGGTCGATCACAACCTACCAATCACCGCCCGCACGACCGGGCGGATCGGTAGGAAGATCATCCAGTCCAACAGCAACTCTAAAGGTAAGGTAAGACCCGAAAGCAAACGCGATCCCCAGAACAGCGCAGAATGACGTTGCGTTGCCCTGCTCTGAGAGCCGAGTCCATGCCAACACAAAACAAAACACCGCGAACGAGAAGAAGAACTGCGAAAACGCAGCATATGTGCGTCTTCCACCCGAGGTGCCACGGGCTTGCACGAGAGCACCGAGCAACACCAGTAACGACACTATCAACAGTCCAAAACACGCGCTGAGGACCATGCCGGCAAGTACCTACTAAGAGCTTGTTATCCGTGGCCCGGTCGATGATGAAGGTCGAACCAAAGGTCCGGCATGCCCCCACTCCGTCAAAAACGCAGTCGTGCGCCAAGGGGTCAGATTAGGCTACCGACCATGTGCCCGCGAGAATGACGGTGTTGGCGTTGTTGTCGGCGCTCGCCTGGCCTACCCGGCGCGTTCCCCGCCCTGGCCGTAGGCCGTGCCTGCCTCGCCTAGCGGGCTTACGGTCTTAGCACTTCGTGATAGGGCTTCTTTTCGCGATAAAGCGCCAAGCGTTTCCCAGCCTCGTCTTGATAGTCCTCGGCCTTGTTGATCGCCATGGCCTTTTCTTGCCACTCTGCGGCCAAGTCGAAGTCCCCTCTCTCTGCGTAGGCGGCAGCTAACGTGTCGATCAAGGACGGATCGGAATAGTTGCTCAGCCGACAACATCGGTCCGCAAATTCTACAGCTCGCTTGCCATTCCTGGTCTCGGGGTAAGGGCACGTTGCGTAGAGCCACGCCAACTCGTTGAGCGACACGGTGTCATTTGGGTCGAGCTGAATCGCCTTCAAAAAACTCCGCTCCGCTTGAGCAACCTGCTTTAGCCCGAGAAGTTGCAGATAGCCCAGAGTCTGAAAGGCCCTGATATAGGTCGGGGCCACTCGGACCGCTTCTTCGCAATCCGCTACTGCGCTGTCGATGTCTTGCTTCTTATACGATTCAACTGCGCGATTGACACGGGCCAGTGGACTCTTGGGATCAAGAATAATGGCCTCGCTAAAATCCTGAATCGCTCGGTCGGTGTCGCCCTGCTGGCTCCACACGTTGCCGCGACAGATGAAAGCGCTGGAGCTTTTGGAGTCTAGAGCGATGGCGGAGTTGGCGTCCTTCAGGGCATTTGGTAAGTCGCCTTTCATGTTATATGAGTTTGCGCGGGTCACGTAGACCTGTGTGAGCTTCGGATCAATTCGGATGGAGTCGGTGCAATCTTCAATGGCCTTGTCGTATTCATCAAGTTCCATCCAAGCCAGGGCTCTCGCATGGTAAGCGGCCGCACTTCTTTTGCCTCGGATGATCTCTGTGTAGTACGACGGAGCGTCCGCGACACCGATAACGTCAGATGCCTTGGCCCACGCCTTTCGTTCGGCGTCGATCAAAAGCCATTGGCCATCCACTTGCCGGACAGTCCAGGGCATTGTCATGCCCGCGCCGTCGCTCAGTGTCTCGCCGATGCGGACCTTCGCTCCGACCTTCGGCATTACCCTTTGGCCGACTGAAAACGGATCAGCCGCAAGAAGGAGAACTACGATTGAGGCGAAGGCATGCATTGCGGTATGGCCTGGGGCGGGTGGCACGGCTGATGGAGCTGATCTAATGATTGGGCAGTTTAACGGGTCGGCAGGACGTAAAGAAGCGAGCCGTAGATGCGGACCTTAGAGGCCCGTCAGGTCGAGATAGAGCATGTGGCTGGTGGCCCGCTCCGTGATCTCGGCCAGGATTGGCGGCGCAGACGCCGGCAGCGGTTAGATTACGCGCCACCCACGCGTCTCTGCGGGGCGGCACCCTCATCGGGGCCAATCTCAGATGAGCCGGCAGCCTAGCAGGTGGGCTGTGTCGTGCAAGAGTCTTGTCGGAACGGTCCTGTTACATCCCGAGCGTTGCGAACATGACGGGCAACGGCCAGCGTTAGGCAGCCCACCAAAAGGCAAATCGCGCTGCTCGGCTCGGGTACGGCGGAAGCAGTTCGGCCGAAGTTCTCCTTGAGCAGGCCGAAGTCGGACAGGTCAACGCGATCGTCGTCGGTAAAGTCACCTTCGTTGCGCCAGACACCGCTTCCAAAGTGCTGCTTGAGGATACCAAAGTCCCCGAGGTTTACTACATCGTCGAAGTTGGCGTCACCCGGAATCGGTTGGTCATGAAGATCGATGACCCAGTTCCAGCCGGCCAACACCTTGCCGTCGTCTGAGATGCCAATGGCATGAGACAAGCGGCCACCGACGAGGCCCTCAGAAAGTATTTCCACCAGGCCGAAGTCCTTGACCATGACATCGGTCATCGAGCGGAGGCCGTGAAACTCGTCCCAGATAAAGGACTCCTCGGTCGAGCCGCCCTTTTGATCTGAAATCTCACCGACCCCCACAACGGTGCTGCCGTCGGCAGTGAGGTCAACGGCGACGCTCTGGGTCTTGCCACTTGGAAAATCGCCGAGACCCTGCACTCCGCCATCTGCGGTCCAGCGAAAGGCTTCGTACTCGTCGCCGTGAGTCACGTAGCCAACCATCACACTACCGTCCTTGGAGACTTCAAAAACGCTTCCGGCCACGCTAGGAATCGCTGTCGGGCCGGCTGCTCCGCTCCACTTCACGGCCTCCCATCCGCGTTCCGAGGTAGCCCCGCCAAATAGGGTTTGCGCGTCAGCGGACATCGCGCTCACGGTGCTGCGGAATTCGCCACCTGGCAGGTCGCCAAGCCCCCGAATCCCGTCTTGGGCAGTCCACAGAAACGCCTCGGCCCCATTGGGCGACGCAGTCGTGCCACCGATGGCTGAGCCATCGTCTGAGATGGCATTTATCCATCCCCAACTGCCCCATGCCGCTGGCATTGGAGTGAGCCGACCGATGGGAACGGGCCCGTTTTCCGCTGTCCAGCGAAAGCCTTCCTCGCTCCCATCCTCGCGCTCTCCCCACCCAGCGATTACGGAACCGTCCGCGGATACTGCCGCGGCTGTGGCCCAATGCCAGTTATCCGATGAGAAGGGCCCACTCGCTGAAATTCCGACGAGTCCGGTTGCCTTCGTCCACATGACTGGTCCCGGTGGTCCTTTGCCGACGACCACGCTTCCATTGTCAGCAAGCGCTTCTAGCCGAAGGGGAAACGGTCCGGTCTCCGGGGCCAGGTTCAGGACGTAGAAGTCGGCCGCGAAGGCAACGTTGGTCACAAGTATCAACGCAACGCAAGTCGCTAATCGCACGTTTCGCTCCCTTCCGCCAAGATTCTCTCCTTTCCTTGTATACACGCCGCGGAAGAAGCTTGCACGGATCAGGCGGCAGGGGCCCTCTCGCTCCCAGTTGGCTTGTTGCCAGCCGTCGGCTCACGGCCCCTTCGGCCGCGGCATTGGCGGCCACGGGGTTCGATTTGGTTCATGCCGGTGGTGGAGGTCTTCGGCAACAAACCACCACGCTTTAGCTTCCATGTGGGCACGCACAACCGAGTGGCTGGAGTCGTATAGCTGCCGGTCGAACCACACTCGCGCAGTCACCAATCCGCCGAAGTAGGCGGCCACAATGGCCACCAAGATTAGAAGCGAGCGGAGCGTGAAACGGGGCAAGTTCATAGCCGCCCATTCTAGCAGCCCGCGGGGCTAAGATTCACTCTGCGGGCGCGTTAAGTGCTTCGTCATCGTCCTGCCAGTTGGGCCGGCAGCCCAAAACCTCCATCGCTAGCCCCGCGACGATCCCGTAGATTGCACCGATCGGCAGTCCTAAGACAAAGCCGAGGCTGCCGACAAACAGAGCAATGGCTAGCCCATGCACTAAGTCGCTTGCGGTGCCGTGGGGCGGCGGCGGCAGAAGCAGTCCATACACAAATCCGGAAAGCCCCAACATAACTGCCGCGCCCAGTGCGGCGCCGACCAGGGTGGCAAAGTGAGAAGCGCGCCACCACCGCCGTAGCAACATTATGCCCGCGGTTGGACCAGTCACCAGAAGGATCGCCGGCCACTTGAGCCGGAAATGGGCCAGGATCGCCATGACAACGGCCGCAGCCGTGACGAGCACCAGCGATTCGCGGACGACGGAGCGGCGTAACTGATGGGGCATCCGCGTATTCTACCCTGCCGTAGCCGGCAAGGACCCGCTTGGCTCAATGCGGGCCTTTGCTAGGCGTGGGCGACGCAGCCTTAGAGCGCGTTGATTGCCGCCTGGAGTCGTCCAGTGACGGCCAACAGCCTGCCGACGCAAAGCACGACGCCGCGAAGCCTAAGCGGAAAACCCCGTCGAAAACGGGGTTAAAAGACAGTGAGGCTGTTGGGACTCGAACCCAAGACCTACGGATTAAAAGTCCGTTGCTCTACCGACTGAGCTACAGCCTCTGAACGGGCGGCCCTGACCACTGGCTTGGCCGCGCGGGGCAATGTCTGAGGGGCCTCAACTCGTTGCCGAACGGCCGGTTGCGGCGACGGATGCGCAAGCCCCTGAAAACAAGTGTAGCGATTCCAGGTTGCCACGCCACCCCATCGCCCTCCGCTCGCCCGGCGGCGAGGCGCCTTCCTTCGCAGCCTTACGCGCGACAAACGGCGCCCAAGGCTCTAAGGAGAAGTCGCGTCGAGGCGGGATTGGGTTCGCGGCCCCTACACCTTGATCAGCTTCCCCTGCGTCACCGAGGACGCCTGGCGTTGGCAGAGGATCAGCGCGTCGCGGGCCAGGCCGCCGTCGAGCAGCGGTGAGGGCGTGCCTGTGCGAAGGGCGCGAGTCACCTCGCTGATTTCGGCGGTGAAAGCCGTCAGGTGGTCTCCCGCCGGCAGCGCGGGGCGCTCGACCTTGCCGTTCTTATGCAGCACCGTCAGCGGCATGCAGGCCATCGGCTGGCCGTCGACCACCGCGAAGTCGTAGAGCAGCGTCGCCTTCTCGAGATAGAGTTCGAACCCGTGGGTGAAGCCGCGCCCCTGCTGGTCGAGCGCGCCGGTCGCCGACGACACGGCCAACTGCGGCTCGTCGAACAGGAACTGCGTCGTGGCGTATTGAACCACGCCGTCGCGCACGCGGCCGCGGCTGAACACGGCCTTCGGCTGCCCGCATACCAGCCGGATGAAGTGGGCGTCGTGGATGTGCAGGTCCACGAGCGGGCCGCCGGTCTTGTGCGGATTCCAGAAATCGGCCAGCCAGAGCGGGTCGGAGATGATCCGTTTGAAGTGCCCTCCCCAGAGGCGGCCGAACTTGCCGCGCTCGACAGCGCGGCGGGCGAACTCGTATTCGGCGAAGAAAGGGAGCACGTGGCCGATCAGCAGTTGCTTGCCGGCGGCGTGGGCCGCCTTGACCATCCGGGCGGCCTCCGCAGGGGCGACGGCGATCGGCTTTTCGCAGAAGACATGCTTGCCGGCCTTGAAGGCCTTGATCGCGGCCTCGGCATGCAGATCAGGAGGCAGGCACAGATCGACGACGTCGATCGCCGGATCGGCGAGCAGCTTGTCGAAGTCGTCATAGGCGCTCACGCCGCGGAGATCCATCTGCTCGCCTGGCGGGCCGAAGTTCCCCTGGATGCCACGCCAGTCGCCGGCGAGCTTCTTCGGATCGCGGGTGCAGATGGCCCGCACCTTGGCGCCGCGCACGCGCTGGGCCGCCTGATAGTGGATCATGCCCATGAAGCCGATGCCGACGATGCCGAAGTTGACCATGAATCTCCCGGTTGAAGCTAAGGGGCGAGCGCGTGGCGAAGGCGTGAGAGGCGAGTATAGCCGAGCCGCCGAGCGTGTCGCAGGCCGCGGCAGCGCGGCGTCCGGAGAAATTGCCGGCGCGTGGCTTGACGGACCATCCTGCCAGTTCTATAACCATATGGTTCTATAACCAAGTGGTTTTCAATGATTCCCACCGCCCAACTCGACGCCACCTTCGCCGCCCTGGCCGATCCCACGCGGCGGGCCATCCTGGCTCGACTGGCCACCGGCGAGGCCTCGGTGGCCGAACTCGCCCGCCCCTTCGCCATGAGTCAGCCGGCAATCTCGAAGCACCTCAAAGTGCTCGAGCGGGCAGGGCTGATCACGCGCGGGCGAGACGCCCAACGCCGCCCCTGCCGGATCGACGCCAAGCCGCTGGCGGCGGCCGACGACTGGCTCGAGAACTACCGCAAGATCTGGGAAGCGAACTTCCAGCGGCTCGACAGCCTGCTCGAAGAACTCAAGGCCGAAGAGCGCGCATCCAAAGCGAAGAAATCGGGAAAACGCAAATGAGCCGAACCCACAAGTTGCAGGTGATCACGCCGAGCGATCGCGAGCTGTGCCTGACGCGGGTGTTCGAGGCGCCGCGGCATTTGGTGTTTGCGGCGCTAAGTAAACCTGAACTGGTGCGCCGCTGGCTGGGCGGCCTGCCAGGCTGGAGCATGACGGTTTGCGAGATCGACTTCCGCGTCGGCGGCCGATATCGCTACGTGTGGAAGCACGAAAATGGCTCGGAGATGGGCATGGGGGGCGAGTATCTCGAGATCACCCCGCCGGAGCGAATCGTGAATAGCGAGAGGTTCGATCAGGCCTGGTACGACGGGAGCGCGGAGGTCACCATCGTGCTCACGGAAGCAGAGGGCCGCACGACACTCGTCGAAACCGTGCGCTACGACTCGCGCGAAATCCGCGACCAAGTGCTCAAAACCCCCATGGAGCAGGGCGTGGCGGTGAGCTTCGACCACCTCGAAGACCTAGTGACCGCCGGCTAACCCCGCTGCCCCCAGACTTGTCGACGACACCACCCCAAAACACTACCGCCAGAGGAGACCTCCACGATGTCCACCGAACGGAAGATCGGCGAAACGACGTTCGACCTGGTTGGCGACTGCGAGCTCGTGGCGATTCGTGTCTTCAACGCGCCCAAACGCCTCGTGTGGGACGCCTTCACCAAGCCGGAACTCGTCTCGCGCTGGCTGCTGGGGCCGGAAGGTTGGAGCATGCCAGTGTGCGAGATCGATTTCCGCGCGGGCGGAAGCTACCGCTACGAGTGGGCGAAGCCGGGGGAGCAGAGCTTTGGAATGGGGGGCGAGTTCCTCGAGATCGCGCCGCTCGTGAAGATCGTGCATACCGAGCGTTGGGACCCCGAAGCGCCGGCCTCGCTCAACTACGTGACGTTCCGCGAGACCAACGGCCGCACGACCGTGACCCACCGCGTCGTCTTCCCGTCGGCCGAGGCCCGCACCGCGGCCCTCGCCACCGGCATGCTCGACGGCTGGGCCGAAAGCCTGGACCGCCTGGCGCGGAATTTGGCGTCGTAGGGTCCGCTGTGCGGACCGACAACCGCGCCGATCTGTTGTGACAACCGGGGCTTGGCAAAACGAACGGGGTTCCCTTGGTCCGCGAGAGCGGACCCTCCTTGGAGTCCAGATGATCGATTCTCCGCAGATCGTACGCAGTGAAGAGCAGTTGGCGGCAGTGATCCATGTGGTTGTGCCGCGGCATGAGATTCAGCAGGTGATGGGGCCCGGGCTGCAAGAACTCATGGCCGGCGTCGCCGCGCAGGGCGTGGCGGTCACGGGGCCCTGGTTCACGCATCACTTGCGGATGCCGGGGGAGACGTTCGATTTCGAGATCGGGGTGCCGGTCGCCTCGGCCGTGGCGCCGACGGGGCGGATCAAGCCTGGCAAGTTGCCTGCGGCCACCGTGGCCCGCACGGTCTACCACGGTCCGTATGAAGGCCTGGGGCCGGCCTGGGGGGAGTTCTCGGCCTGGATCGCAGGCCAAGGCCGCTCCCCAGGCAGCGACCTGTGGGAGCGCTACGTGGTTTGCCCCGGCCAGAGCCAAAACCCCGACGATTGGCGCACCGAGCTAAACCGGCCCTTGGCCGACTAACAGCGCAGTTTGCCCGCGGCGGCGGTCGATGCCAGGCCGAACCGGGCGAGATTTGCCTGGATCTACGCCCCTTCGTATTTGCGGCGTTTGCGCCACAGGGTGGAATCGTCGATTCCCAGCACTCGCGCCGCTTCGTCGAGCGTTGCCGTGCGCGCCAGCACCCGTTGGATGTGTTCGCGTTCGATCTCTTCCAGAGTGTGTAGGCCGCCGAGCTGCTTCTGCGGAGCAACTTTCGTCTGCATCCGCTCCGGCAGTGCGGCGGCCTCGATGATCTGTCCGGGCCAGAGGATCATCGTGCGCTCGATCGTGTTTCGCAGCTCGCGCACGTTGCCAGGCCAAGCGTAGGACACGAGCGCTTGCGCGGCTGCCTGCGAGAACTGCGGCGCGGGCCTCGCGAGCGTGCGGGCGAAGAACTCCACGAACCCCCGCGCCAGATCGAGAATGTCTTCGGGGCGCTCGCGCAGGGCCGGCACGAACACCTCGACGACGTTCAGGCGGTAGAGCAGATCCTCGCGAAAGCGGCCGGCGCGAACTTCGGCCTCGAGATCGCGATTGGTGGCTGCGACTACCCGCACGTCAGCCCGCCGCGTGCGGTTCTCTCCCAGCCGCTCGAACTGGCGATCCTGCAAAAAGCGGAGCAGCTTGGCCTGGAGGCCCGGTGCGATCTCGGAGATTTCGTCGAGGAACAGCGTGCCCCCTTCGGCGGCTTCCACGCGCCCCACCTGATCGCGCACGGCGCCGGTGAACGAGCCTTTGACGTGGCCAAAAAGCTCGCTGGCGAGGAGTTCCTCGGAGAGCGTTGGGCAATTGACGACCACGAACGGCCGCTCGCGGCGCGGACTGTGGGCGTGCAAGAGCCGCGCGAGCACGCCCTTGCCCGTGCCGCTCTCGCCGCGCATCAGCACCACGGCGTCGGCCGGCGCTGCCCGCTCCACGATGTTGAGCGCCGTCTGCATTTTAGGGGAACGGGTGGAGACGCGGGCTTCGGGCGCGGCGTCGCGCAGTTGCTCTTCGAGCTCGGTTGCACGCCACTGGCTGCGGCGTTGGGCGGCGAAGCGGGCGGCCGCCTGGCGAATTTGTTCCGGCGTGAAGGGCTTGGGCAGATAGTCGAAGGCGCCGCGCTTGATCGCGTCGACCGCGGTTTCGAACGTGGCGTAGGCGGTGAGCACGATCACGCCGAGCCCCGGGCGATCGGCCAGGAGCCGCGGCAATAGTTCGAGGCCGCTCTCGGTTCCCAGCCGGAGGTCGAGGAACACCAGGTCGATCTGCCGCTGCACGAGCGTGGCCAGAGCGACTTCGCTCGAGCCGGCCAGGGCCACCGTGCAACCCGCCGCCTCGAGACACGCGGCGAGCGTGGTGCGAATGTTCTTCTCGTCGTCGACGATCAGCACCGACAGGCCCAGCGCGGTATTCTCACCCACGAAAAAGCTCCCTGAGGAATGCACTCACCTTCTATTCTAGCCGATCACACCCCTCTGACGCCGCGCCGGCCCTTCGTGGCGCTCCTCTTGTGGACTAGACTTGAGGAAGCGACCGGGAGCAATGGCGGCCTGGTTGTACAGGCGTCGGCCTGTTGGACGCTCGAAGCAAAGGGGCGAAGAGAACGATTCCCGCAGTCTATGCGTCTGCTCAGCTACAACATCCATAAGGGCATCGGCGGGCGCGATCGCCGTTACCGCTTCGAGCGGATTCTCGAGGTGCTCGAGCACGAAAACGCCGACATCGTCTGCCTGCAGGAAGTCGACCGGCACGTCCGCCGCTCGCGGCACGACGATCAGCCCAAGCTGCTCGTCGACTACTTCAGCCCCGCGGCTCATCTCTACCAGCTCAATGTGCACCTTAAGGAGGGGGGCTACGGCAACCTGGTGCTCTCGCGCTGGCCGCTGACGATGGAGCACCGCATCTCGCTGCGGCACGGCAAGCGCAAGCCGCGCGGCGCCCAGCTCGCCGTGATCGACACGCCCGAAGGTCCGCTGCACCTGGTGCATTGGCACTTGGGCTTGGCCGAGCGCGAGCGGCACTGGCAAGTGCGGCATCTGCTCGATCATCACCTGTTCCGCGCGGTGGTCGACGTGCCGACGTTGATCGTGGGGGACTTCAACGACTGGCGCAACACGCTGGCGCGGGCCGTCTTCGAGCCGAAGGAGTTTACCCACGTCACGGCGCCGGCGTTTCGCTTCCGCTCGTTTCCGGCCTATATGCCGCTGGGAGCGCTCGACAAGGCGTTTTGCCGCGGGGCGGTGACGATTCGCCATGCCCGCACCGTGCGGACGCGGATGACCAAGCAAGCGTCGGATCATTTGCCGCTGGTGATCGACTTTCATTTGAACGGGCACGGCTAGCCGCTCATTCGTAGACCGCTCTCCACGTCGCCGTCGCCGCCATGGGTCTTGCCGAATACCGCCGCAAACGCGACTTCCAGCGCACCGCCGAGCCGCGTGGCGAGTCGAGCGCGCCGGCGGCGCAACGCGACGCCGCGCGCGGGCTGCGGTTCGTCGTGCAAAAGCACGCCGCCTCGCGCCTGCACTACGACTTCCGCCTGGAGTGGAACGGCGTGCTCGTGAGCTGGGCGGTGCCGAAGGGCCCGAGCCTCGATCCGCACGACAAGCGGTTGGCCGTGCATGTCGAAGACCATCCGCTCGAGTACGGGGCGTTCGAAGGCGCCATTCCCAAAGGTGAATATGGCGGCGGCACGGTGCTCGTATGGGACGCCGGCACGTGGCGCCCTTGGGAAGACGCCGCCGAGGGATTGCGGATCGGCAAGCTCAAGTTCGACCTGTTCGGCGAAAAGCTCCGCGGCGGCTGGATGCTCGTGCGCCGCGGCGGCGCCAAGGCCCCGGCCGACGAGCGGAACTGGTTCTTGATCAAGGAGCGCGACTCTGAAGCCCGGCCTGCAGCTGAATTCGACGTGCTGACCGAACTGCCGCTCAGCGTCGCCAGCGGGCGCGACCTGGACGCCATTGCCCGCGATCCCGGGAGGTTGTGGGCGAGCGGCCGCTCGCAGCCAGCCGAAGCGTCGGCCGCCCACCCTCGGCCAGCCAAGCGCGCCAAGCCGAAGGGCGGCTTGGGGCCTCGGCGCGCCTTGCCCGACTTTGTGCCGCCGCAGCTTGCGACCCTCGTCGCCACGCCCCCGGTCGGCGAGCAATGGCTGCACGAGATCAAGCTCGACGGCTATCGCATGCTCTGCCGCCTCGCGCACGGGAAGGCTCAATTCCTGAGCCGCTCCGGGCAAGATTGGACCGCCAAGCTCGAGCCGTTGGCGCGGGCGGCGTCCGAGCTGCCGGTTCACGCCGCGCTGCTCGATGGCGAGGTGGTGGCGCTGGCGGAAGATGGTCGCACGAACTTTCAAGACTTGCAGAACGCCTTCCGCGAGCAGCGCGTCGGCCAGTTGATCTACTATGCCTTCGATCTGCTGCACCTCGACGGCCACGACCTGACAGGCAAGCCGCTGATCGAGCGCAAGGAGCAGCTTGCGCAGTTCATTCCGCTGCGCGGGTCGATTCGCCGTTCCGACTACGTCGTCGGCGATGGGCCCGACTACTTCGCGCACGCGTGTGAGCTGCACCTGGAAGGAATCGTGTCGAAGCGGATCGATCGGCCATACTTCAGCGGTCGCGGCGGAGATTGGCTCAAGGCGAAGTGCCTGAACCGGCAGGAGTTCGTCATTGGGGGCTACACGCCGCCGGCGGGCTCGCGGCGCCACTTCGGGGCGCTGCTCGTTGGCTACTTCGAGGACCGGAAGTTCCTCTACGCCGGCCGGGTGGGCACGGGGTTTAGCGACCAAACGCTCCACGACGTGCGGCAACTGCTCGACAAACACGCGGTCAAAGAGAGCCCTTTCACCAACCAGGAGCTCGTCGAAGCGCCGCGCGGCGCGAAGTGGGTGCAGCCGAAACTCGTGGCCCAGCTCGAGTTCACCGGTTGGACGCGCGATGGTCTGCTGCGGCACGCCTCGTTTCAAGGCCTGCGCGAAGACAAGCCTGCCCGCCAGGTAGTGCGCGAAGCGCCGCGCCCAGCCGCCAAGGCCGCCGCGCCCCAGCCGCCCCGCGCGGCTGCTTCGGCGCAGCCGGCCGAAGCGAAGCCGCCCGCGGAAACCGCGCTGCAGCGGGCCGCGCAGGAAGTGCGCGAGTTGGGAGTGCGGTTCACCAGTCCCGAGAAGGTGCTTTATCCCGAGCTCGGCGTCAGCAAGCTCGAGCTCGCGGCCTATTACCTGGCCGTGGCCGATTGGATTCTGCCGCACGTGGTAGATCGGCCGCTGTCGATCGTGCGCTGCCCCGATGGCTACCACAAAGCGTGCTTCTTTCAGAAACACCCCGGCGCGGCCGTGCCAGAGGCGCTGCGGCGCATTCCGATCACCGAGAAAGAGGTGACGGAAGAGTATCTGATCGCGGACGATCCGGCGGGCCTGGTCGGCCTGGTGCAGATCGGCGGTCTCGAGATCCACGTCTGGGGCGCACAAGCCTGCAAGCTCGAACGCCCCGACCAATTGATCTTCGATCTCGACCCTGATGAGGCCGTGCCCTGGCCCGAGATGGTGGCGGCGGCCCGCGAACTGCGAACTTTCCTCGCGGACCTGGGACTGACGGCGTTCCTGAAAACCACCGGCGGCAAAGGCCTGCATCTGGTGACGCCGCTGGTGCGCCGCAGCACCTGGGAAGAGGCCAAGGCTTTTGCCCAGGGGGTGGCCGTGTCGATGGCGCGGGCACGTCCGCAGCGCTACGTTGCGGTCGCGTCGAAGGCGCAGCGCCGCGGCAAGATCTATATCGACTATCTGCGCAACGGCCGCGGCGCCACGGCGATCGCCCCCTACTCGACGCGTGCTCGAGCCGGCGCCACGGTGTCGGTCCCCATCGATTGGGACGAGCTATCGCCCCGGCTCAAGTCGGACCACTGGAACGTCCGCACGCTGCCGGCTCGGCTCCGCGCCCTGCGGCACGATCCGTGGGAGGCTTTCGACGACGCGCGTACGGCGATCTCTAGCAAGATGCGGCGGGCAGTCGGCGTGCAATAGTCCGGGGGACTCGTCCTACTCTAAGTACGCCATCCATGCGCGACAAACCACGGTCGGGCGGGGGGCAACCTGTTGATGGTTCTGCGCTTACAGGAGCGAGTTGGACGGCTTCGACGAACTGGGGCCCCGAGTGCGCCGCCTGCGGCGTCTGGAGAAATGCGCTTCGGCAGCCTAGCATAAGGCCGCCCCGCGTCGGCAGCGTTCCGTGGAGTCCGCTGCTGCTTCGCCCCCCCTGCAATAGCACCCTGAGCGAGGCGAACTCGACGTGACCGCCGTCCATATTCACCCTGCCCGCCTCGAAGACGTTCCCGTCATCCTGAGCCTCATTCGGGCGCTGGCCGACTACGAGCGTCTTACGCACGAAGTTGTGGCGACCGAGGAAGATCTGCGCCGGTGGCTGTTCGGGGAACGCCCGGTCGTTGAGGCGGTGTTGGCGCGGGAGGCGGATGCGGTGGTCGGCTTCGCGCTCTTCTTTCGCAACTTCTCGACGTTTCTCGGCCGGCCTGGTTTGTATCTCGAAGATCTGTTCGTAGTCCCCGAGTGGCGCGGGCGGGGCGTGGGGCGACAATTGCTCGCGCATCTGGCCGGCCTGGCGGTCGAGCGCGGCTATGGCCGCTTCGAATGGTCGGTGCTTGGCTGGAACGAGCCCGCCGTGGGCTTCTATCAAAGATTGGGCGCTCAGGTCATGGACGAGTGGCGAATCTGCCGGCTGACCGGAGAGGCGTTGTCTCGTCTGGCCGGGTCACCGCAGGTGGAATGACCGGAGGTCGTCGAAGGCTGGCGTCGGCTCGCCGCTGATCGCGGCGAGGCAATCGCCATCGCACGGCAATCTTTTCGCCGTGACTCAAACTCCGTCGTGCCTGAAGGCGAATTCTTCGCGGAACACGGCGAGGTTTTGCGCAGCGCCCGAACGTTGCTAAAGCGATTTCTGGGCCAATTGGGTGTTCCACGTAGGCCAAACGGCGGGATTCCGCCGACTTTTTGCGGCCTGCCGAAACCTGCTCGCCATCTGGCTCTTGATTTGCTTTGCAGGGCGGACTCGAAGCTTTCTTGAACTCGTCACAACTTTCCCACGGACTCCCGCCCCATGGCCCGCGGCCGAACTCACGGTGTTGCGTCTCGAAGCCCACGCGCGGGCTTCACTATGGTCGAAATGCTCGTCGTCGTCGCCATCATGGTGGCGCTGGCCGCGATGCTGCTGCCGGCGATCATGCGCGCCCGCGAGACCGCTCGCTCGACCCAGTGCATGTCGAACCTGCGGCAGCTCTATCTGGGCATTGCCCAATACCACGAAACCTACAAGACGTATCCGCCCTATCGTTGGGAAGATCCGACGGTCGTGAACCGCTTTGGGGTGGTGCGGCCGCGCTGGCAGTGGTTGATCGCCGACTTCGTGGGACGCCCCGCGCAAAACCCCGACGCCATCCGCTTGGCCGGCACGGTCGATCCTACCTACACGCTGGTGCCGCTCGACAACGAGATCTTCTTCGATCCTGCGCTGCCCGACCAGAAGGGGATTCGCAACGGCGCTTACGGTTACAACTTCCAGTACCTGGGGAACAGCCGCAACATGGTTGACGGCGACCTGAAGACGCCGGTGCTCAATTTCCCGGTTCGCGTGGTGCGCGATTCGTCGCGCACGATCGCGTTTGGCGACAGCCGCGGCGGCAACACTCCTCACGGCGGGCACTCGATGACGCTCGACCCGCCCCACATGCGCCGCCGCCCCGACGCGAAAACCGTCGATTCGCCGTCCCTTTCGCGTCAAGCGGGTTACGACCCCTACGGCCCCGACGAGACCGGCACCGACATCAAGATCTACTTCTCCCCCGCCGAGAGCCGGCACAACGGCCGCGCGAACATGGTGTTTCTCGACGGGCACACGGAGAGTTACACGCTCGAGGACCTGGGCTATGTGGTGCAAAACGGCATCGCTCAACCTCAGCCCAACACCAAGCTCCCCTGGGGCAACAACGGCCTCTGGACCGGTCAGGGTCTCGACGAAACCTCGCCGACGTTCTCCAAGCTCTAAGCATTCTTCCGGTTCCATCGCAACGGCAGGCGCGGGCGGCCCATGGATAAGAAGCCGGGCGCAAAACGCTCATCGGGTGAACTGCTCGTGCACTGCCCCGGCTGCCACCGCAAGGGGCACGTGCCGTGGGATCGGCTCGATCGCTACCTGTATTGCCGCAACTGCGCGTCCTGGTATCGGTTGACGCGCACCGGCGTCATGGAACACGTGCCCGACGGTCCGCCCGAGATCCAGGTCGAGGTGCGCACGCACGTCTCGGCCTGGACGAAGAAGCGGATTCCGGTTGCCAGCGACAAGTCGTGGTGGCTGCAGCTCTGGGGCCGCGCCAAACAGGTCCCGCCGCACGCTTGGGCCGGCTGGAGCGCCTGCTGTGTGGTCGTGCTCGCGCTGGCGGCGCTGTCGAATCGCGTGCAAGAATCGACCCCCACGGAACTTGCCGTAGCGCTTCCCCAGGCGCTCGACGAACGCGCGCGACTGCTCACCGACGCCTGGCTCAAGGGAGACATCGGTGCGCTGCTGCCGCTGGTCGAGCCCGCCCGCGACCGTGAGCTACGCCGCTGGCTGGCCCGGCAGCCGCTGCCCAACCCAACGCCCGATTTGAACGCGCAGCCGCTGCAAGTGGCGATCCGCGCGCAGGAGCAAGACCGCGCAGTCGTCGTCAGTTCCCTGAAGCCCTCCAGCGGGGCAGGCAAACCGACTCACCTGCTGAGCACCCGCTGGTCGCGGCGCGGCGAGCACTGGTACTTCGTCCCTTCGAGCTCGAATCTGCCGCGCCTGCCGGCCAAGCAGCAATCGCGGGCAAGACGCTCGTGAGTCGAGCGCGCGTTTAATGCTGCGCTCCAATGCGCGGCCGGCATTGCCGACACTGGGGCTGCTCGAGTGCGGCCAACCGTGCCGATGGCTGCCCCGGCTTTGCAGCTCAAAAAAGGACGTTACTGCGTGGGAGTTATAAATTGCCCCCGGCGTCGGCCTGACCGGCCGTCGGCTCAAGATTTGGGGCGGGGTGGCCGATGTAATCGCGCGGGACCGCAAAGTTCGCCCGGCCGGCACGGTCGCGGTCTCTCACCCCCGGCCCCTCTCCCACAGGGAGAGGGGAGTCGGTTCTCTCTCCCACAGGGAGAGGGGGGGCTGGTTCCCTCTCCCTGTGGGAGAGGGCTA
>JAXMBI010000043.1:0-39564 GCA_046349955.1 Pirellulales bacterium
TCGGCCCCGTGGCCAAACTTCGGCAGCGAACAGGCCAGCCATTCTCGCCGCCGCAATTCGCGCCCCACGGCCTGCCAGGCAATCTGACCCAAGGCCAGGCAGACTTGCCGGCCGAGCGCGTCGAATGTACCGACGAACCACTCCCGGCAGGCCTCGATTTCGCCCGGCGTCGGCTTATTGTCCGGCGGCGCGCAGTGGCAGACGGCCGTGATCGCGCAGTTGCGAAGTTCCAGGCCGTCCGCGGCGTCGACCGAAGTCGGCTGGTTGGCGAAGCCGGCGCGGTGCAAAGCGCGATAGAGCCAGTCGCCGCTGCGATCGCCGGTGAACATGCGGCCGGTGCGGTTTGCGCCGTGGGCCGCGGGGGCGAGGCCGACGATCAGCAGCTTTGCCGCCGGATCACCAAAGTTTGGCACCGGCCGGCCCCAGTAGGTCCATTCGCGGAAGCTGCGGCGCTTGTCGGTTGCGATCTCCCGGCAGTGCTCGCGCAGCCGGGGGCAGCGATCGCAGACGACGATCTGCTCGTTGAGAGCGTCGAACTTCAGTGTTGGGGGCATCGGGAAGAGCAGCGCTTGCGTCAAGCGGGGACGTGGCTGACGATATTCTGGCGAACGGGTCCGCTTTGGCCAGCCCACGCCTTCACCCACCAGGGAAACCCTTCACGCATGACTGCCCCGCCGAAACTGTTGGTCCTGGGCGCCCACCCCGACGACGCCGAGTTCCACGCGGGGGGTCTGGCTGCGCTTTACACCCGCCGCGGTTTCGCCGTGAAGCTGGTGTCGGTCACCGACGGGGCGGCAGGGCATCACGAGGTGTGGGGACCGCCCCTGGCCAAGCGGCGCAAGGAGGAAGCGGCCGCCGCGGCGCGGCTGATCGGCGCCGAGTCCGACGTCTGGCCCTTTCCCGACGGCCGGCTCTCCCCGACGTTTGACGTCCGCGAGCGGATCATTGCCGAACTGCGGACCTACCAGCCCGATCTGGTGCTGACCCACCGCACGTGCGACTATCATCCGGACCATCGGGCAGTGGGACACGCGGTGCGCGACGCTTCTTACCTGGTGACGGTGCCGTCGGTCGTCCCCGAGACGCCGATCCTCCGCAAGGCCCCCGTCATCGCCTATCTGCCCGACCGCTTCACGCGGCCAGCGCCCATTGCGCCCGATGTCGTGGTTGACGTGGGCGAGGTGCTGGAAACGGCGGTCGACATGTTGGCCGCCCATGTCTCGCAAGTCTTCGAGTGGCTGCCTTACAACCAAGGGACGCTCGACCTAGTGCCGGGGGACGAAGCCGGACGGCGAGCCTGGCTGCGCGGCTGGGCAGGAGCTTGGCCGCGGACCCTGGCCGACCGTTACCGCGAGGCGCTTGTCGTTGCCTACGGCGAGCAGCGGGGGCGGGCCATCGAGTTCGCCGAGGTCTTCGAAATCAGCGAATACGCCACGCAACTCGATGCGGAGGCCAGGGCGAGGCTGTTTCCCTTTGCCTGAGCCTTGCGGGGCCCGTTCAGACGCGGCCGCCGGCAGATTGCGCAGCTTGCCATGCTGAGTTGCCCCTTCTACCTGCTTTTCCTGACCGATTCGACGGTTTGGCCCGAACCAGGCCACGCGGTCGCGCTTCCGTAGTTAGCGGCCCAACCGTCGCTTACGCGTCGGGTTGAAATGCCCAGCCGCCTGGACGAACCGTCATCGGCGGTGCCGGTTCGCCCCGAGCGCGTTACAATACTGGATTGGCGGCGCCCAGCCTCCGCCACTGGTCCCTTCCACCCCGTGCCTGTTCCCATGGCTCTCAAAGTCTTCATCTCCGGCAAGCTCTACGACAAGGAAGACGCCAAGATCAGCGTCTACGACCACGGTCTGCTCTATGGCGACGGCGTGTTCGAGGGACTGCGGAGCTACAACGGCCGGGTGTTTCGGCTCGAAGAGCATCTCGACCGGCTGTGGAAATCGGCGCGGGCCATCTGGCTCGAAATCCCCATGACGCGGGCCGCCATGGCCGACGCCGTGAACGACACGCTCAAGGTCAACGGCCTGCGCGACGCCTACATTCGGCTGGTGGTCACGCGAGGCGCAGGCGCCCTGGGGCTCGACCCCAACAAGACGAGCGACCCACAGGTGATCGTCATCACCGACAAGATCTCGCTCTACCCCGAGGAGCTCTATCGCAAGGGGCTCGAGATCGTCACCGCGAGCACGATCCGCAACCACCCGGCGGCCCTCAGCCCGCGGATCAAGTCGCTCAACTATCTGAACAACATTTTGGCCAAGATCGAAGGGCTGCAGGCAGGCTGCATCGAAGCGCTGATGCTGAACCACAAGGGGGAGATCGCCGAGTGCACCGGCGACAACATCTTCCTGGTGCGCTCCGGCGTGGTGCTCACGCCGCCGATCGACGCCGGCATTCTCGAAGGGGTGACACGTTCGGCCGTGATGGAGTTGGCTGCACAGAGCGGCCGCGAAGTGCGCGAGATTCCGCTCACGCGGCACGACGTGTACATCGCCGACGAAGTGTTTCTCACCGGCACCGCAGCCGAGGTCATTCCCGTGGTCAAGGTCGACGGTCGCCGCATCGGCAGCGGCGAACCAGGGCCGATCACGCGGGACTTGATCGAGCGGTTCCACCGGGCGGTGGCTTGAGTTTGTAGCTTTCGCGCACTCGGGGGTCGCTGAGGACGCGCCGCGGCGGTTGCGCCTGCTATTGGGACGCTTCGTTGCTGGGGGCGGCAGGCGAGGCAATCGCCAGGGCTTGAGCCAGCAGAGCGTTGATGCGGCACAGCCGGCCGACGTGTCCCCAGTGGAGGGCGACTTCCTCGTCGGCGCTGCTGCAGGCCTCCAGAGCCTCCTCGAGTCGCCGCAGCAGATCTTCTGTGGTATCCCGCGCCCGCTCGTAAGCCAGAGCCGCCTCGAGGCAGCCGGGCCACCCCCGCCCGTTCGACGCATCCGACATCGGCGACTCCTGTTCGTTCGACCGCGGAACAAGAAGGTTGACGCTTATGCGCGGTCTTAAGCCGATACGCTGAAAGGAGAGATCGGGGGAGTCGGCACTCCGTTCGGCGGACAAGCGGTCCTGGCGGAGCATGCGGGCACCTACTTTCGAGGAAGGTTTGCTGGGGGGTGGGCAAATCCTTCAGCGAAAAGCGCGCGGGATTGTTACAGGGCGCGGCACACAAAAATTCCGCTCGAGCTTGATGCGCGTTGGTTGCCGCGGCAAACACAGCGGTAAGTTGGCCTCACACCGGGACTTTCGGATCAACGCGAGTCATCGCCGCGGATCAGCAAACGAGGGCTCGAATCGCCGAGAACACGGAAACGGGCGGGTGGCGGCGGCTCATCGTGTCGAGAAGAATTCCTTCAGCGGCAATCGGTGGGGCGCTCAGCGACCAATCGCACGGAATCCGAGCGCAGGTTCTACCGGCTAGGGCGAGGGGCGTAGGATGGCTTTCTGACAGTGACGATCGTCGATGCAGCTTTACCAACTTGATCGCGGATGGCACGAAGCTCTCGGGGACCTAATCCGAGACGCCAAGGAAAGCGTCCTCGTCGCCGCACCCTTTGTGAGTCAGACTGGATGCGAGTTCGTCCTCGATCGCCTTTCGGCCGAAATGAGGGCGCGAGGTCGGATCAGTCTAGTCACTGACTTGTCTCCCGCGCACGTCTGCGATGGCTCGCTCGAACCCGCTGCGCTAAGGTCGCTATACGACGCTGTCCCATCGGCCGGCCTTTGGCATGTCCCTCGTTTGCACGCCAAGGTGTATGTCGCGGACTCGTCGCACGCAATCGTAACGTCGGGCAATCTCACCGCCGGTGGGCTCTTTAGGAACTTGGAGTTCGGTGTCGGAATACTAGACCAACGGCACGTTCAGGGAATCCTCTCGACGTTCGATCTCTATCGCGCCACCGGAGTCGGCGTCTCACGCGACCAACTGGTCAAGTTCGAAGTCGAAGCGGCTCGCGTGCGCTCGGCTTTCCAAAGCCAGCAGGGGAGCGTTAGCCAAGACGCTACCAGCGCCTTCCGGCAGATCCTGCAAGAAGCCGAGGATGATTTGCTGCGCCTGCGCCTCGCTGGAGGCGCAGTCCACGCCGTGTTTGGTCGCTCGATTGCCTACCTACTCGAACGGAACGGTCCTATGCCGACGATCGAGATTCACCGACTCATCCAGGAACTTCATCCCGATCTCTGCGACGACGCGGTGGATCGCGTGATTGACGGGCAAAGCTTCGGCAAGAAATGGAAGCACGCAGTTAGAACAGCACAGCAAGTGCTCAAGCAGAAGGGCGCCGTCTCCTATAAAGACGGACTCTGGAGCTCGATTCCCTGAGCGCTCCCCCTCAGAAATTCTCCCGCAACCCAAACCGCCCGTAGCGGATGTTCCGGGGGTTCATCGAGTGCCCCCAGCTCACCTCCTCGACGCTGACGCCGAGCGCGGTCGCCAGCGACTGGCGATCCTCGGGGCTGGGGGTCCAGCGGCCGTCGGCGATGGCGGCCACGCGGTCGGGCGGAAGCTGCGCTCGCGCCGCGAGTTCGTCGAGAGAAAGGTCGCGGTCTTCCAGCAAGCGTTCGATCGTGTTCACGACGGCGCCTCGCAGCCGAGAACCTAGCGTTCAGTCCGAAGGGAAAGGAACCGGCTCGCCGTTGAGCTCGCTCAGGGCATTGCGCGCCGCCCGCTGCTCGGCTTCTTTCTTGTTGCGCCCCCAGGCCGGAGCGTAACGCTGGCGACTGATCTGGGCCGCGACCTTGAAGCACTTGCTATGGTCGGGGCCCTTCTCGTCGAGCAGTTGGTAGGTGGGCGTGGTGCCGTGCTCGCGCTGGGCAAGCTGCTGCAAGAGCGACTTGAAGTTGCCCCCCAATTCGCCCGCCGCGGCCATCTCGATCTCAGGCTCGAGATACTTTTGAATGAACTCGCGGGCCGCCGGGTCGCCGCCGTCGAGATAGATCGCCCCCACCAGCGACTCGAACACGTCGGCCAACAGCGACGGCGGCACCGAAGGGTGCGTCGTCATGCCTTTGCCCAGGATCAAGAACTCTTGCAGGCCGAGCGCTTCGCTGATCTTGGCGCAGGTTTGCCGGCTCACGACCACCGACTTGATCTTCGTGAGGTCCCCCTCGAGATACTCGGGGTATTGCACGTAGAGCAGTTCACAGACGACGGCGCCGAGAATGGCGTCGCCCAAGAACTCGAGCCGCTCGTTCGACGCCAAGCGGTGGTTGGCGCCCGAGGCGTGGGTGAGCGCGGCCTGCAACAAGAGCCGATCGCGAAAGGTATAGGCCAGCCGCCGCTCGCAGCGCGCGAACAGGCCCTCCAGATCGGTATGGTCGTCGGTGGAGACGATAAAGGCCATTGCGGATGCCTTGCGGTTCAACTCTAAAGTCTAGCGTGTCATGGGTTTTTGTCAACGATTCGGTTTGGCGGCTTGGCTGACGCAGGACCCCGATCTTCGGCCCCTCCAAGCTCGGTTGGGTTGCCTAATCGTTCGTGAGTGAACCACCCCCGCAGTCGACGCGTAAGGCGCTATATACCGCACGAGCGTGCGCCCCGCGGCGCCCAGGGTCAGGGGCAGCCGAGGGGTGCAGCGTCCGTGGGCGTTCTTATCGCGTTTTTCCGCTGAGGAAAGAGAAGATTCTTCGAGGCCCGTTCTTCCAGGAGGAAGGATTAGATGACCAAGCCATTTCGATTCATGGGCGTGCTCACCGTGCTGGCCGCGTTGGCCACCGGCGCCGGCATGCTCGCCAGTTCCTGGCCCAGCAGCACTCGCGCCGACGAGCAAACCGGCTCGTCCGCCGCGGTGCGCGAAGCCCGCGAGTTGTCGTCCGCCTTTCGCAAGGCCGCCGAGGGAACCATGCCTTCGGTGGTGACGATCGTCACCAAAACCAAGACCCGCTCCGTCGCCGGTCCCCGCGGCCAGATGGCCCCTAACGGCGAGAATCCGTTCAAGGGCACCCCGTTCGAAGACTTCTTCGGTGAAGGGGGCAAGGGCGGCATGGAGAAGATGATTCCGCGCCAAATGCCCTCGCGCGAAGGCATGGGCTCCGGCGTGATCATCGACGCCTCGGGCATCGTGCTCACCAACAATCACGTGGTGGCCGACGCCGACGAGGTGACCGTCAAGCTGGCCGATGGCCGCGAATTCGTCGGGACCGACATCAAGACCGACGAAACGACCGACCTGGCCGTGCTCCGCATCAAGGACGCCGGCAAGCTGCCGGCCGCCAAGCTGGGCGATTCCGATGCCCTGCAAATCGGCGACTGGGTGATCGCCATCGGCAACCCGTTCTCCTACGAGCAAACGGTGAGCGCCGGCATCATCAGCGGCAAGGGCCGCTCGCTCCCCTCGGTGCGCCGCACGCAGTTCTTGCAGACCGACGCCGCGATCAATCCGGGCAACTCGGGCGGACCGCTCGTGAACCTTGATGGCGAAGTGATCGGCATCAACACGGCCATCGCCTCGAACACCGGCAGCTTCCAGGGCATCGGCTTCGCCGTGCCGGCCAATTTGGCCAAGTGGGTCACGCACCAGTTGGTCGAAAAAGGCTCGGTCGAGCGGGCCTGGCTGGGCGTGGGCATCCGCGACCTGAATAACCAGTTGGCCAACGAGTTCCACGTGCAGCCGGGCCATGGCGCCCTGGTGATGCATGTGGAGAAGAACGGCCCCGCCGCGGCCGCCGGCTTCGAGCCGGGCGACGTGGTCAAGTCGTTCGGCGGCCACGAGGTGACGAGCTCGAGCGACCTGATGGCCAGCGTCGAGCGCTCCACCGTAGGCACGAAGCAGTCGGTGCAGGTGCTGCGCGACGGCAAGCTGGTCGACCTGAGCGTCAAGCTGCAGGCTATGCCGAGCGACCTCTATAACGCCAGCTACCAGGCCCAGCCTGAGCAGGAAGAGGAAAAGCCGGCCGGCGATCACTACTCGAGCAAGCAGTTCGGCTTCACGGCCGAGCCCTTGTCCGCCGAGATCGCCGAGCAGCGCAAGCTCGACGCCGACGCCGGAGTGTTGATCACTGCGGTCGAGTCCGACAGCAAGGCCGCCGAAGCCGGTCTGGCCGACGGCATGGTGGTGGTCCGCGTCGGCAACAAAGCGGTGCATAACGTGGCCGAGTTCCAAAAGGCCCTCGAGGACGCGGCCGACCAGGCTTCGATCCGCCTGTGGGTCCGCACTCGGTTCGCCACGGATCTCGTGATCCTGCCCAACAAGTAGTTCTCCTTCGTCCGTAAGGGACGGCCTCGGGGGCCGCCGGCGCAGTGGACTTTGTCCACGGCGTCGGCGGCCTTTTGTTTTTGCGCCGCCCAAGCATTCATGGCGGTTTTTGGGGCGAAACCGCAACGCCTTTGACAGCGGCCCGCAGCGGGCGATACTTCTCTTGGGAAGCGTGTCTTTGGCAAGGAAATGAAGGCTGTCGGCGGCCGCCCCCCTTGGCGGAACCCAGGCTCAGCCAGGCGGGACCGCTTCGAGCTTCTCACTGACAGACGATTGGCGGCGCCGCACCCTCATGCCCAACACGCTCTACCTGCCTGAACTCCGCGAGATGCTGGCCGAGAACGACTCGGAACAGTTGCGCGAGTTCTGCGCCGCGCTGCACGCCGCGCGGACGGCCGAGTTCATGGAGGGGCTCACCGCCGGCGAAAGCTGGGCCGTGCTGCAGCATGCCGAGCCGGGCCGCCGCGGCGAGATCTTCGGCTATTTCGACTTCGACAAGCAGGTCGAGCTGATCGAATCGGCCGACCGCTCGGAAATGGGCCGGCTCATCGCCTCGCTGCCGGCCGACGACCGCGTCGACATTCTCAAGGATTGCCGCCCCGAAATCGTCGAACAGCTCCTGCCGCTGATCCCGGTGGGCGAGCGGCGCGACATCCTGCGGCTGACGAGCTATCACGAAGGCACGGCCGGCGCGATGATGACCTCGCAGTTCGCGCGGCTCAGCGCCGACTGCACCGTGCGGCAAGCCTTGCAGGAGATCACCCGCCAAGCGGAAACGCTGGAAACCATCTACTACCTCTATGTGGTCGACGGCGAAAACCACCTGCAGGGGGCCGTGTCGGCGCGGCAGCTCGTATCGACGATGGGCCGCCCGGAAACTCCCATCCGCGACATCATGGAGCGGGGCATGGTCACGGTCGACGTGCACGACGACCAGGACCACGTGGCCGAAGAGGTGGCCCGCTACGACTTGCTCGCCATCCCTGTCGTCGACGAAGAACGGCACATGCTGGGCATCATCACGCACGACGACGTGATCGACCTGGTGCGCGAAGAGGCCGCCCGTGATGTGCAGAAGATCGCCGCCGTGCAGCCGCTCGAATCGAGCTATCTCGAAACGCGCCTGCTGACGCTGACACGGAAGCGTGGCCTGTGGCTCACGGTGCTGTTCTTCGCGGGGCTGCTGACGACGTTCACGCTCCGCTCGATGGGGCACGAAATCTCGAGCATCGAATGGCTCGTGGCCTTCATCCCGCTCATCATTTCCAGCGGCGGCAACTCCGGCAGCCAATCGGCCACGCTGATCATCACGGCGCTCAATAGTGACAATCTGCGGCTCGCCGACTGGGGCCGCGTCGTGCGCCGCGAGTTGGTGATGGGCCTGATGCTGGGCGGGTTCCTGGGCACGATCGGCTACCTCGCCGCGGTGACCGCCCACCCCGAGCACCATTTCTATCAGGCACTCGTCGTTCCGCTGACGCTCTTGCTCGTGATTACCGCTGGCACGTTGGTGGGGGCCAGCCTGCCGCTGGTCTTCCATGGTCTGGGCCTCGATCCCGCGCTGATGAGCAATCCGTGCGTGGCGGGCATCATCGACATCTTGGGAATCATCATCTATCTGAACGTGGCGGCTTGGCTCATGGGGCCCTTCGGAGGCTCCGCTTAGGGGTTGCCCGCAGGCCAGCGACCTGGGCGGGCATCTCTTAAGGTGTTGTCAGGACGAGCCTTAGCGGCGACACGAAGTATTTCGTAAAATCTTGCGAACCAATCGAACTCGAGATGCGTATTGGCCGTACTCCGTCCTTCGGTAAGGGCGGTTCCCCGTTCGCAGCGGACGCGGCAGGCAGTTCGAACACTCTCTCTGTGTCACTTTAGGAGACCTGGGAACTATGAAGGCATTTCTTGGTTTGGCGTTGGCCGTGGCGGTGATGGCTGGCACGGCGACCGCCGGCGAGCTCAAGAGCGGACCGCAGCCCGGCGACGGCGTCGGCGCGTTCCACGTCAAGAAGGTGGCCGGGGCCAAGGAAGACGGCGTCAAGACCGGCGCCGAGCTTTGCTATCGCTGCAAGCTGGGCGATCGCCCTGTGGTGATGGTCTTCGCCCGCACCCCCGACGAAAAGCTGGCTGGCCTGCTCAAGGCCCTCGACAAGCAAGTTGGCAAGCACAAGGAAGAGAAGCTCTCCTCCTTCGTGAACCTGATTGGCAAGGACGAGAAGAAGCTCGGCAGCGCCGGCGAGAAGCTGGCTGAAGAGGCCGAGCTCGAGAACGTGGCCGTCGTGGTCCCCGTTGATCAGCCGAACGGCCCCGAAGACTACAAGATCAATCCCGAAGCCGACCTGACGGTCCTCATCTACCGTGAAGGCAAGGTCAAGCAGAGCCATGCCTTCGCCAAGGACGAGCTCGAGAAGGAGCACGTCGAGAAGATCCTCGAGGAATCGGCCGAGTTGCTGAACTAAGCTCTCCCCGCTCAAGGGCGAGGAAGTTCCTCCCGACAGGCCGCGGCGTCCCCCAGGACGCCGCGGCCTTTTTTCGTGCACCGCGCATTGGCGACCTGGCCAGCGGTTTCCCCGGCTTGTTCTTTCGCGGCAACGTGCGTCGCTTTTTCGCTGGCACCCGGCGTGGCCTTTCCGCGCAGCCGCGTCGTCCGATCGGTCGTAAGTTGTTCCCCCGAAACGCGATGCCAAATCCTTACTGTTTTGTATGGTTCGATTCGGGCCAGGGGCGCCTTGGTTGCGATTCGTCACTCCGCTCCTAAGTTGGCGAACTCTGCACCAGGCATTGGCCCAGGTTTCCCTTGAACACCGTCGCTCGCGCCGCCGCCAAGTATCCCGCCAAGGCTGCCCGTTATGAGTCGCTCGACCACTGGCGGGGTGCAGCCTGCCTGGGCGTAGTGGTGTTCCACGCCACGATGCAGGTGGCGGGCCCGGTGGCCGCGCCGGCCGGCGAAGGGTTTTGGGCTTCGCTGGGGGCGGCGCTCCTGGCCGTGACCTCGCGGTTTTGGATCGGAGTGCCGGCCTTCTTCGTCATCAGCGGCTACTGCATCATGGCGACGCTCGACTCCCGGCGCCGCCGCGGCGATGGATTGGGCGAATACCTGCGCCGCCGCGTCTGGCGAATCTACCCGCCCTACTGGATCGCGCTCTCGGCCTCGGTGCTCATCGTGGCGCTGTTCGAATCAACCGCGCTCCGCGAGCTGTTCGCCGACGGCATCTTCACCGTCCCGCATCTCGCCTCCCTCAGCCCCGGGCAGTGGCTAGGCAATCTCTCGCTCACCGAAACCTGGCGGGCCCCGCTCGCTGGCGGCCATGGCGTCAACTTCTTGCCGAACACCTGGACCCTCAACTACGAGGAACAGTTCTACCTTGTGGCGGGGCTCATTCTCCTGCTCGCGCCCCGGCGGATGTTCTTCGCGGCGGCCGTGATCACTGGGCTGGTGGTCGTGGCCAAGGTGGCCTCTCACTTGGCCGGAGTGAGCCTCGACGGTACTTTCGCCGATGGCCGTTGGCTGCTCATCGCCGCCGGCATCTTGGTCTACTACAAGATCAACTACGCGACCGCCCGGCAGTCGTATCTGATCTACGGCCTCCTCGCCTGCGGACTGCTCGTGGCCGACAAGAACCCGCGGGCATTGCTCGACGCCACTCCCAACCACGGCATCGAGCGGTTCGTGGCCTGCGGCTTCGCGCTGTTTTTGGCGTGGGCGTATCGCCACGACGCTTGGATCGCCGCGGCCCGGCTCTTCGCCCCGCTGCGTTCAGTGGGCAAGATCAGCTACAGCGTCTACCTGGCACATCCGCTCGTGGCCAAGGGCATCGGCCTAGGCATGTTGCGGCTGGGCCATCACGGCCCGTGGGAAACGCTGCTGATCACGGTGCCGCTCGCGCTCGTCGGCTCGCTCACTGTGGCCTGGGCCTTCCATCGGCTGGTCGAGCGGCACTTCCTGCCGGGGGATGGCGAGCGTCCGCAGGAGCGCGTTCCGCAGCAGGTCGTGGAACCGACGGCGCCGGCTCTGGGCGGACTGGCGGGGGCGGTTTGAGGCGCGTCTCCAAATCACTTGTTTGCTGTCGCGGAGCGACTAGCGAGAATAGCCCCGCAGTTCACTGCGGGGGTTGCGGCCGGCCGAGGTCCGTCGCGTGCCGGCCGGCACGCGGCGAGGCGTTGACTCACTGGCGCCGCACGTTGAAACGTGGGGCTATTCTCGAAACATGCCTCCGGCATGAGAGTGCGGCGAACGATCGCTACTCGCCAGGCACTCACCGGTACTGCTGCTGCATCACCACAAAGCGGTAGCCGCCCGAGCCGTCGTCGACCACGCCGAACCGCGTGCGCCGGATGCGGCCCACCGGGCGCTTCGCGTATTCGAGCTCGAGCACGGCCAACTGGTTCTCGATCTCCGGATCGTAGAACTGCAGCACCAGCTTGCCGGTGGAGTCGACGCCGGCGCGGCGCACCAGATCGCGGTCGGCCTGCTCGAGCGAGCCGCGCCGCCAGGTCATGTAGAGCCGCCGCTCTGAGGACGACGTGCCCCGGCGAACTTGCGGCTGCGCTTTCGAAAAGCCGGAAACGTACTGCACCTGATCTCCGGGCCCCAGCACAGCCAGCTCAATCTTGAAGAAATCGAGCTGCTTGCCGTAGGTGGACAGCGTGTTGCCGGCCGGAAAGTGGACCTCCCAGCGCTCGTGGCGCGGAATGCCATCGCCGCGGCCTTCGCCCAAGGGACCCGGCGGCCGCGAATCGCCCAGGCCGCTGCCAGAGCCGATGATGGTGCTGTCGCTGCCGGCGAGCGCAAGCTGCCCCGCCTGGGCCGAGGCCTCGGCCACGAAGGCCAACGTGCGGGCGAACTCGGGCTCGCCCGCTTCCGGCAGCTCGCCGTCTCCCAGCGGTTTGTCGTCGCGGCCGATGCCGGGCGGATGATCGCCGCGGCCGCCGAACGACTCGATGATCACGGGATAGGTGCGCTGTGCCTGGGCGTTGCGCCGCGGCAGCCAAATCGCCAGCAGGCAGCCCACGATCGTGCCGACGAAGATCAAGAGCGCGATCAGCCAACTCGCCACCTTTTCGTACGACGACACGTTCATCCGCGGGCCTAAGCCCGGGAGCGGAGCGGCAGTCGCAGGGGGAGCGGCGGTCTTCATGGGCAGGGCGAGTATTCGCTAGAGCGTTATTCTTCGTGGTCGAGTGCTACGTGCAGGTCGCTGAAGCCCACGTGCTGGGCGGCATCGAGCACGGTCACGGCCGCGCCATGCGTGGCGTCGCCGGCGCAGAGCACTTCGAGCCGGCTGGGGGGCGCGGGACCGTCGTGTAGTTCGCGGAGCTTGATCGTCACCTCTTGCGCGCCCCGGCACTCGGCGCCGTCGACCCAGATGGCGTCGAAGCGGTCGATGCGGACGATCGACGAATCGTCTTCCACGGCCGTGGTCACCGGGGCGGCTGCCTTGCCTTGGCCGGCGGCCTTCTGCGGATCGGGGGCCGGCGCCTTGATCGCCGATTGCAACCCCTCGAGCGAGGTGACGAGAAAGAAGATCAGCAGGAAGAACACGATGTCGACCATGGCCGTCATGTCGACCAGCTCGTCCATGTCGCTCTGCACAAGCGCCGGCAGCACCGGCGCGGCGGACTCCTCGGGCGGCTTCGGCGGGGGCGGAGCGGGCTCGGGGGGCGCGGCCGAAGGGTCAGGCACGAACAGCCGCGCATTGCAGTTGGTGCATTTACCTAGCCGTCCCGCGAGCGAAGAGCGCACTTGCAACAGGTAGCCGCACGCGGGACAGGGAAAGCGAATCATGGCCGGCTACTCCTGCTCGATGACGGCCAGGTGGAGCTGCGCGCCCTCGACCGACGCCGCGCTCGACAGGCGCACGATCTCGCGCATCGGCACGCTCCTTTCGGCCTTGAGCAGCACAGTCGGCTTGCCGGTGGCCACGCCTGCTTCGCAGGCAGCGCGGATCCGCTGCTCCTGCTCCTCGGCGCTGCGGAGCGCTTCGCCCGAGGCGCCGTCGCCCAGGTAGACGAGCGTCGGGCGGCCCGCGCCGCCGGTGACGCTGACCACGACCGATTCGTCGAGCTGGGCCGCCACCGCGTGCCGTGCGGCCGGTAGATCGAGCTCGGCGAGCGCCGCGCCGACCGTGGTGACCAGAAAGAAGATGTTCATCATGAACACCAGGTCGATCATGGCCGTGATGTCGAAGTGGGCCTGATGGGCCGGGCCGCTGTTGGGGAGCAGCAAATCGTCTTCGCCGCCGAAGAGCGAGGGAAGCTGGCTCACGCTGGGGCCGCCGCCGGCCATACGCACCCTTTCCTAGGCTGCCAACTTCTTGAGCTGGTCGAGCAACTGCAGCAGCGAGAATCCCAGCGTCTCGTGCAGCATCCGCACGCGGATCTGCATTGACGCCAAGGCGTAGCTGAAGGGAATGGCCGTAGCCAGGCCCATCGCCGTGCAAATGAGCGCGATGCTGATCTCGTCGGCAATCTGCGAAGGCTGCACCTTCTCGCCCAGGCCGATGCGGCCGAAGGCCGCCATCATGCCAAGGACCGTGCCGAACAGGCCCAACAGCGGGCCGCTCTTGATGACCGTGGCCACCCAACTCAACCGGTACTCGATGTCGGCAAAGACATCGCGCTGCACTACGTGGGCCACAAGCTGCCGGAGCTGCGGGAGATCGAGCTTGCGGTTGGCGATCGCGATGCTCGCCAGCCGCGGCAACGCCCGCTCGTCATTTTCGCACTGCGCGAGCGCGCCGCGCACATCGCCTGCGCTCAGCCGCTGCTGCAACTCTTCCTGGAAAGCCGCCTGGGCCGGTTCGTTGGCGAACCGCAATTGCCGGAGCCGCCGCCGCACCAACACGATGCAGTAGAGCCCCCAGAGGAAGTTGATGGCGAGCAGCACATAGCAAGAATCGCCGAGCGCCTTCGCCAGATCGTTGACGTTCATCAGCCTAGCCCGTCGCCCAAGACCGCCCGCGCGCAAGCCCACCGAAGGCTGGCGGCAGAATCGGCCAGAACAGCGGCGAGCCCATGGCGCTCTCGCCTGAATTCAATCGTAAGACGGCCACGCGTGGGGTGTCAAGAAAAGCCGTCGTTGGCGGGTGATTCGCACCCTCCTACAGATGCTGCGACTCCATCCGCCGATTCTCGGCTTCTTGGTAGCGGCGATAGACCACCGGCAGCAGCGTGGGGAAGAGGATCACCCCCAACAGCGCCGGCAGCCCCAGGGCGTACCACACCAGGTAGGGCTGCCCGGTAGACAGGCCGATCAGGCTGCCGGCCAGCAGCACGAGCGCCACTCAAGGCCCAACCCGAGCCGATCACCAGCTTTCGCGCGCGTCCCTGCGGCGCAAGCACGCCGACCAACGAGCCCCACAAGCCTCCCAACGTGCCGAAGATCGTGCCAGGCAGCCAGGCCCAGGCGACGGTGAACCAGGGATCGCTCATTTCGATTTCCCTTTCAAAGTCTCTTGGTGGGCGGCGAGCAGCTCGCGGGCGAGCGCCGGGGCAATCTGGCCGCCGGCCACCATCACCCGCAACTTGCGCTCGAGCGGATCGCGGGCCGCGGGCGACTCGGCGGCCTGGACCTTGGCGATCAGCCGGTCGAGCCGCGAGCGCACGGTGGGATAGGAAACGCCGTATTGCTCGGCCATGGCCTTGAGCGAGCCCGAGGCGAGGACGAAGCGGCGCACGAAGTGCCAGTCGTCGTCATCAAGCGCGTCGGCCCAGCCGGGGCGCGGGGAGGTCAGCTCCAACGTCATGCTTGCTCCGTGCGCCTCCTCTCGCGGCCTGCAACAAAATGAATGTACGGATAAACAATATGAATGTCAAGATCGTGCAGTCGCGGTTCAATAAAAGTGAAATATGCCCCGCGACAGCCGCCTCAGCCGACAGTCACGTAGCCAAGGGCGGTTGAGGCCCGTGACTGCGATCAGGTGCGTCGCGGGCGCACGGCGCCTCGAGGTGCAGCAACGAACGGCGCACAGGGCCGTAGAGAATCACCGGAGGAACCCGTGGTTCCGCGTCACTAGGCGCGCTGGCCGCCCACTACGCGATCCTCTGGCAGATACAGCAGGCGCCCGCAGCTCTTGCAGAAGACGCTGCGGCTCATTCTCAGATCGTTGTGTACGTTCAGCGTGAGCTGCTGGTAGCAGCCGCCGCACGATTCCCCTTCGACCATGGCCAGGGCGTCCTCTCCCTTGGCTTTGACCACGCGGTCGTAGTCCTGGCGGAAGTCAGCCGGCAGGGCGTCTTCGGCGGCGCGGAGCTCGCCTTCGAGCCGGCGGACGTCGCCTTCGAGCATCTCCTGTTGATCGCGCACGGCCGCCTGCGCCTTGGCCAGCTCCTGCTTGGCGCTGGCCACCAGGCCCTCGGCTTCGGTGACCTGGAGCTTGATCTTGTCGGTCTGTTCCATGCCTTCCAAGATTTCGTCGGCGAGCACGCTGCCGGCCATTTCATCGGCGGCGATCTGGTCCTTGAGGGCCTGATACTCGCGGTTGCTGCCGCAAGCGTTGAGCTTGGCCTTGAGGTCCTTGATCTTGGTCTCGCTCGACTTGAGCGAGAGCTGCTTCTGGTCGACGGCCACGCGGGCCGCCTTGTGGTCGTTTTGCAGCTTCGTCAGATTGGCTTCGGCGGCGGCCAATTGGGCTTCGCGGGCGCGGATTTGCTTGGGGCCGCGGGCAGATCGCTCGCGCAGGTCAGACAGTTGCCGATGAAGGCGGTGCAAATCCCGCAACGCGGCGGCGGTGACGCTCATTCCCGTTTACTTTTCCTTTCCCGGTCGGGCGGCAGGCTTGCGGCCGCGCGCCGACCAACGACAAAAAAAGGCCGCCGGTCACGAGGACCGACGGCCGTTGCTTCTAACACTGATCAAGGCGGGCGCTAACCCGCCAGGCCCGAAAGGAATCCTTCGAGCTGTTTGCAGCGGACCGGGTGCTGCAGCTTGCGGACCGCCTTGGCTTCGATCTGCCGCACCCGCTCGCGGGTGACCTTGAAGATCCGGCCCACCTCTTCCAGGGTGTAGGTGTAGCCGTCTCCCAGACCATAGCGGAGGCGAATGATTTCGCGCTCGCGATAGGTGAGGGTCTTGAGCAGGCCCTCGATCTTGTCGCGCAGCATGCTCTGGCCGGCCGACACGATCGGGCTTTCGTAGCTGTTGTCTTCGATGAACTCGCCAAAGCTGCTGTCCTCGCTCTCGCCCACCGGCCGGTCGAGGCTAACCGGATGCCGCCCGATGTTCAATACCCGGCGGGTTTCCTCGAGGCTGATGTCGGCCGCGGCGGCCGTCTCTTCCGTTGTCGGCTCCCGGCCCAATTCCTGCAAGAGCCGCTTCGACACGTTCCGCAACTTCGAGAGCACGTCAATCATATGCACCGGGATGCGAATCGTCCGCGCCTGGTCGGCGATCGCCCGGGTGATGGCCTGGCGGATCCACCAGGTGGCGTAGGTCGAGAACTTGAATCCCCGGCGGTACTCGTACTTGTCGACCGCCCGCATCAGGCCGGTGTTCCCCTCCTGGATCAGGTCGAGGAAACTCAGCCCGCGGTTGCGGTACTTCTTGGCGATCGAGACCACCAGCCGCAGGTTGCCGCTCGAGAGCTGCCGTTTGACCTGCTCGTAGTCCTGGAACTGCCGACGGAGCGACTGGCAGCGGCACCGCAGGCTGGTGGGAGATTCGTGCGTGAGCAGCATCAGGTCGCGGAGCTCGTGCCGCAGGTTGGCCCGCTGCTCCTTGGCCGAGCCGTCGTGGGGCAGGCTGGCCAGCTTAGCGCGGATCTGGTCCATCCGCCGCGACATCTCCTCGAGTTGCCGCACCAAGGGTTGCACCCGGCGGGTCCGCAGACTGAGCTCCTCGACGAGCGTGAGCGCCTTGCGGCGGCGGCGAAGGAACTGCCGCTTGAGCTCGCTCCGCTCCTCGCGGGTGGCCCGCTTGCTGATCAGCCGGCGGAAATCGGCGGAATTCTGCTCGGTCAGGTGGTCCAGCGTCCGCAGGTTGTGCGGCATACGGGCCAGGATCTGCTCTTTGGTCAACTGTTCGGTGAGCGACACCTTGATCGTGCGGTCGAAGGGAAGCACCCCCTGATGCACCTTCTTCAAGGTCTCCATCGTGGCCTGCATCGAATAGTTGCACCCCAGCACCGAGCGGCGGAAGCGCTTGCGGGTGACCTCGATCTTCTTGGCCAGGGCGATCTCTTCGGCCCGCGAGAGGAGCGGAATCTCGGCCATCTGCGAGAGATAGAGCCGGATCGGGTCGTCGCTCAGCTTGCCCACCGGCGGCAAGGCCGGGGCTGGCGCTTCGCCCGGCTGCATGGGGGCCGCCGATACGGCCGCAGCGCGCGGGGCCACGGCTTCCTCTTCCGCCGGCGCCTCGTTCAACAGCTCGATGCCGGCCTCCTCCAAGGCCACGAGCAGGTTGTCGAGCTTCTCCGGCGAAACCGCCTCATCGGGCAGGTAATCGTTGACCTCGTCGTAGGTCAGGTAGCCTTGGTTTTTGCCTTTGACCAACAGTTCCTGCAGTTCCTGGTCGATCACTTCCTTTTCCTCCCACGCCTGCGGGGGCGTGCTAGGGGGGTCACAACGGGTCTGCCGCCGCAGGCGAGACTTCGTGTCGCGCCACGACCGCAGCCTTGCTCGCCAGGCCTCCTACCCATCCGTGGGCGTGGAGATCCCTTGCCTGGCGCGCTCTTGTTCGATCAATTGCCGCAGCACGGCGAGCTGCTCGGGTTCCTCGAGCCGCTGCTCCTGCAGCACGGCGGTCTGGGCCCGCCGCTGGGGTTCGACGCTGCGTCGGCGGAAACTGGCGATGAGCTCCTCCATTCGGCCCTCCGCCTGCAGCGCCGACTTCTTCTGTCCCTGCTCGTCGAGCTCGACGAGCAGGTTCTGCATTTCGGGTTCGTCCACCTCCAACAGTAGCCGCTCGAACAACTGGGGCGAAGGTCCCAGCCGGCAGCAGCGAATATAAAGCTCGCGGCAACGCCCTGCGCGCAGCCACTCGGGGGGCACTTGCTGGGCGACATCGCTCACGCGTTCGGGGGCGCGGAGCAGCAACTCGAGCAGGTCGCGCTCCCAGCGTTCGTCTTCGGGGCGGGCCTCAGGCAGCGTTTCGGCCCGTGGCGCCGATTTGGCAGAACGGCGCAAATCGCCCAAGCGAGTGCGCAGAGAATCTTCAGGCACACGGGCAGCGCGAGCCAAGCGGGCCACGATCTGCTGCTCGCGCAGACGCACCGCGCTGTCGGCCTGATCGGCCAACCGCGGCGCCTTGGCCAAGGTCGACAAGATTTCTTCGACGGCCCGGCTCACCTGGTGCATCCCTGCTTGCGGTGTCCATGCCTGACGGACGCTTTGGAGCTTGTGCTCCAGGGCGTCGACAGCTCGTTCGAGCAAGGCTCGAAACGGTTCGGCTCCATGCCGACGCATAAAATCGCACGGATCGAGTCCGTCGGGCAAGGTCAATATCCGCAGGTCGAATTGCTGGGCCACGAACAGGTCGAGAATCTCGTTGGTGCGGCGCTGCCCTGCCTCGTCGCCATCGAGCACCAGCGTGACTCGTTCGGTGAAGCGGCGCAAGAGCTTGATGTGCCGTTCGTTAAGGGCGGTTCCCAGCACCGCCACGGTGTGTTCCAAACCGCACTGGCGGGCCATCAAGCAGTCGGTGTAGCCCTCCATGACGACCACGTCCTTGGCCTTGCCGACCGCGTCGCGGGCCGAATCGAGGCCGTAGAGCGTGTCGCTCTTGGAAAAGAGCCGCGTTTCCGGGGAATTCACGTATTTGGGGCTGTCCGGCGGGGCCCCGGGCAGCACGCGGCCCCCGAAGGCCACCGTGCGGCCTTGCACGTCGCGAATCGAAAACAGCAGCCGGCCGCGGAAGCGGTCGTAGTAGCCGGGTCCCCGCTGCCGCCGGGCCACGAGGCCCACCTTGTCGAGCGAGCCGATCGTGTGCGGCGTGCCGTGCGACCGCTTGACCAGCCAGTCCCATTCGTCGGGCGAAAAGCCTAGCCGGTAGCGGCGGATCGTGTCGTCCGTGAGCCCTCGCTCGACCAAATACTTGCGGGCCTCGGCGGCTGCGGGATCGGTGAGCAGGCAATCGTGAAACTGCTGTTCGGCCCAGGTCAGGGCCTGGAAGAGCTGCCGCTTCTCGTCGGCCACGGCGGCTGACACGCCGGGGGGGAGGCGGTTGAGCTGCACGCCCGCGCGCTCGGCCAGCATTTCGAGCGCCTCGGGGAAGCTGATGTTCTCCATCTTCATGATGAAGCTGAAGACGTCGCCGCCGATGTCGCAAACCCAACACTTGAACGACTGACGTTCGGGATTTACCTGCAAGCTAGGGCGGCGATCGTCGTGCCAGGGGCAGACGGCCTTGTAGCCCCGCCCCTCGCGGCGCAACTGCACGTAGCTGCCGACCAGGTCGACGATGTCGACGGCCTGGCGAACCTGCTCTTTGGCGTCACGAAGGGAATCGAGGGACACAGGCAACCGCCGCCGGCAACGAGGGAGCGAAAGGCGACCGACGCCTTTCGCCGAAGCGGCGCATTATAGCGGCGGCGCTGCGCGGGGCGGGACGAAAGAGCGCGTCGGCCGGATTCGCACAGGCTGGAAGCCTGTGCCACCAAGGACAGCGACCCGCTGGCGCCGAAAGCTGGGCGGCTACTTTCGCTGTTCCAGCGTCCGCCGTCCCACCAGCACTTTGGCTGTTTGCGGCCGCTTGTTGCGGATGAGGTTAACCTCGACTTCGCTTTCGGCCGGGGTGTCGGCGATCGCCAGCATAAGTTCGATCCGCGACTTGACGGCCGTGCCTGCCCAGGAGGTCACGATATCGCCGTTGCGCAAGCCGGCGTGAGCTGCCGGAGTGTTCTGCTTGACGTCCAACAAGACCACGCCGCTGCCCGGTTCCAGCGACAGCTTGCGGGCGACCTCGTGCGAGAGATCGGCCAGCGAGACGCCGAGCCAGCCGCGCTCCACGCTGCCGTGTTCCTTGATCTGCTCGTAGATCTTGCGGGCCACGCGGCTGGGAATGGCAAAGCTCACCCCCTGGTAGGCCGAGCCCACGATCGCGGTGTTGATGCCCACCACCTGGCCGCGGACATCGATCAGTGGACCGCCGCTGTTGCCGGGGTTCACGGCCACGTCGGTTTGCAGGTAGTCCTGGTAGGCGCTCCCCACCAGTTCGCGGCGACCTTTGGCGCTGACGATGCCAAAGGTCACGCTGTGGTCGAGGCCGAAGGGGCTGCCCAGCGCCCACACGAAGTCGCCGGGGGCCAGGTCGTCGCTCGCGCCCCAGGGGGCCGGCACGAGCTTGCTCGCGCTGATCTTCAGGACTGCGAGGTCGGTGAGCGGATCACGGCCTACCACGGTGGCGCGTTCCCGCCGTCCGTCGGAGAGCTGAACTTCGATCTCAGGCTGCGGACCCTGGGGTTCGGCGCTCTTGATGACGTGCTCGTTGGTGACGATGTAGCCCGCCTCGTCGACGATCACGCCCGATCCCTGCCCCTGCATGGCGTAGATGGCCCCCGAGCCGAACGGGTGTTCCTCCGGCCCTACGCTGGCGGGCGCCGTGGTGCGGATATGGACGACGCTGGGGGCCACGCTGTCGGAAACCCGGCGGAACGTTTGCGAAAGCTCGTCGAGCCGAGCGTGCTGCAGGTATTCGCGGGCAACCTCAACGCGGGCCTTCTCCCGGCCGTAAGTCCAGGCGTACTGGGCTCGTTCGACGAACCAAGGGGTCACCACGGCCAAGGTGAGCAAGAACAGCGTGGCCTGCAGGCGCCCAGAAATGAACGACTCGCGAACGACCTGCACCGGAACGGCGGCTGGCGCCGGCCGAGACACGGGAGCGGACTGCACCTGGTCGTCTGGGCCGAAGGAATTCCCGTCGAAGGAGTTGGCGTCGAACAAAGGCTCGGACATCGGCTCAGGCCTCCGGAGCAGCCCCGCCCCCAGTCATTCGCCGGGGCACGCGGTTTCTCGTTGGCACCATTCTACGCTGGCCGCGCGGGAATGGTCCAAAGGCGGGGCCGAAAACAAGCCGCGCGGACGACCCCGCCGCCGCTACGGGCCGGCGAATCGCCCCATCTTCGCGTCCTCCGGGTTTGCTCGTCCGGCATGGCGACGCTTCTGGAGAAAGCACGAGAAAGCACTCCGGCGGCCGATCGCTCTAGGCATTCGCGGCCCCGCTGGAGTACCATTACCTGCTTGACTTTCCGGCCTTCCTCCCGCTGAGCGATCGGCCGGCCGCGTCTACCAAAACCGCGCCGCGTTCTGCACCGCCCCCTACGTGCCACGATGAAAACCGAACGTCGCCACGAGCTGCAACACAACGAGCTGTCGGACCACATGGGGGTCTTGCTCGAACGTATTCGTCCCTACTCGGCCACCATCGCATTCTCGATCATCCTCATCGTCGCGGCGCTGCTGCTCTACAGCTTCTGGCAAGGGCAGCAGCAGACTCAGAACGCCGAGGCGTGGGAGGCCTATTTCGCCGCCACGCAGTCGATTGTGCCCGATCTCGAGAAGCTCGAGCAGGTGTCGACCCAGTTCCCCCGGGAAGACGTGGGGCTGTGGGCACGCATCATGCTGGCCGACCATCAATTGGCCGAAGGCACGGAAGATCTCTTCCGCGACCGCGCCAAAGCGCGCCCGAACTTGGCGAAGGCGGTGGAAAACTACGACCACGTACACACGAACACCCATGACGACGCCCTCCGCGAGCGGGCCGACATCGGTCTGGCGCGTGCCTACGAGGCTCAGGGCGACCTCGAGAAAGCCCGCCAGCGCTACCAGGTGTTGCTGCAGAATTCTCCCAACGGCCCGTTCGGCATGCTGGCCCGCGAGCGTCTCGACGACTTAGAAAAAGAGCCGGCGAAGGAGTTCTACGACTGGTTCGCCAAGGAAGAGCCCAAGCCGGCCACATCGGGCGCGCCGGCCACGGGCGATCCGCTTGACTTTGATTTCAGTAAGCTGCCGGAAGCGCCTAAGGGCTCGGATGGCAGCATGCTGCGACTCCCCGGGTTTCCGATCGACGGAGGGACAACCACTCCGACGCAGCCCGCCCCCGGTGAAACTCCGGCAACGGGCGCGGCCGAAGGACCGGCAGCGCCGGTGGACCAAGCCGCTCCCGCGGATGCCGTAGCCCCTGCGGCCGAACCCCCCGCCGAAGCGTCTCCGCCCCCCGCGGAAACGCCTAAGGCCGAGGCCCCCTCAGCCGGTGAGTCGACGCCCGCCGCGCCGCAGTAGCCAACCTTGCGGTTGAACTGAGCGTTTGCGAATCAGCGTCCAGCCGCGTCATCGGCTTCGCGTGCGGTGTGTGCCAAGGCTTTGCGCTCTAAATCCTTTCCGCGTTGGCGGATCGCTCGCGGTGACGACGTCTGGGCGCCGCGCACTTGCCTGGACACCCATCGGCGAATTCTTATATAATGAAGGGGTCCCGCCAGCAGCGCCGGCTCGTGCGGCCGCTGTTCCTACCCCGCCTTCACGAGCTCCCTGCCTGACTCCCCTTCGGTGCTGTCGATGCGCTTGGCCGCTGCTCGAACCGCCGTGCTGTCGCTCGCGCTGGCGGTTTTTGCCGCCAGTCGCGCCGTAGCCGACGAGCCAGCCACAGGGCCGCTGCAGCCGATCGCCGTCGAAGCGTTCGACGCCAAGGTGGGGCCCTATCTGCGGAACTACTGCTTCTCCTGCCACGGCGAGGGAGAGACTACGGGCGAAATTTCCTTCGACCGCTTCGCCTCGGCCGACGATGTCCGCGGCGACCACGTTACTTGGGAACGCGTGCTGCGGGCCCTGGGCAACCACGAAATGCCCCCGCCCGACGAGGAGCAGCCCTCGGCCGAGGACACAGCCCACGTCGTCGCCTGGGTGCAGGCCGAGTTGGCTAAGATCGACTGTTCGGGTCCGCCGAACCCCGGCCGCGTGACGATGCGGCGGCTCAACCGCTTCGAATACAACAACACGATCCGCGACCTGGTGGGAGTCGACTTCCGCCCGGCCGACGACTTCCCGGCCGACGACGTCGGCTACGGCTTCGACCACATCGGCGACGTGCTGTCCCTGCCGCCGCTGCTCATGGAAAAATACCTGCGGGCGGCCGAGCAGATCGCCACGCGGGCAATCATCGCCTACGACCTGCCGCAGGCCCCGCGGAAGCGGATTCCGGTCGACGAGCTCAAGGTCGCCGGCGGCGACGGAGAGAAAGTCGACGGCTTCCGCCTGCTCGCGAGTGCCGAGGAAACCTTTCGCTACCAACGGTTCTTCAAGGACGGCCAATACATCGTGCGGGCACGGGCCTTTCAGACCCCGGCCGGTGACGAGCCCGCCAAAATGGCCCTGCGGCTCGATGGCCAGGACCTGAAAGTCTTCGACGTCGAAGCGACCGAAAACGATCCGGCGGTTTTCGAAGCGCAGGTGGAAATCAAGGAAGGGCGCCGCCGCTTGGGGGCCGCCTTCCTCAACGACTTCTACCAGCCCGACTACCCCGATCCCAATCGCCGCGACCGCAATCTGCTGGTCGAATATCTCGAACTCGAGGGGCCGCTGGGGCTGCCCGAGTACGAGTTGCCGGAATCGCACCGGCGGATCATCTTCGTCGAGCCCAAGGGGGGCGACGAGGCCGACTGTGCCCGGCGGATCTTCGAGCGGTTCGCCTCGCGGGCGTTCCGCCGTCCCGCCACCGCCGCTGAGCTCGATCGGCTGGTGGGCATCAGCGAAATGGTGCGGGCCGACACCGGCAACTTCGCGGAGGGCATTCAGGTGGCGATGCAGGCGGTGCTGGCGTCGCCCCACTTCTTGTTCCGCGTCGAACAAGACGCCCGCCCCGGCGAAGGCCCGCGCACGCTGAACGACTATGAGCTGGCCACCCGCCTCTCATACTTCCTCTGGAGCTCGCTCCCCGACGACGAACTGACCGGCCTGGCCGCCCGCGCCGAACTGCGGCCGCAGCTAGATGCCCAGATCGCCCGCATGCTGGCCGATCCGAAGTCGCAGGCCTTGATCGAAAACTTCGGCAGCCAGTGGCTGCAAACGCGGCGGCTCGAGGGGGTCACGCCCGACGTGGCCAAGTTTCCCACGTTCACGGCTGAGCTGCGCGAGGCAATGCGCCAGGAGACTGCCAAGTTCTTCGAACACATCGTGCGCGAGGACCGCAGCCTCTTCGAGCTGATCGACGCCGACTACACGTTCGTCAACGACGTACTGGCCAAGCATTATGGACTGAGCAGCGTCGAGGGTCCGCAGTTCCGCCAGGTCTCCCTGTCCGGCACGCCCCGCGGCGGCCTGCTTACCCAGGCCAGCATTCTCACGATCACCTCGAATCCCACGCGCACCAGCCCCGTGAAGCGCGGCAAGTGGATTCTCGAGCAGATCCTCGGCACGCCTCCGCCCCCTCCGCCCCCAGGCGCCGGGGAACTGAGCGAGGAGCGCGAAGCGATCCTCTCCGGCAGCGTGCGGCAGCGGCTCGAGCGGCATCGCGCCGATCCGAACTGCGCCACCTGCCACCAGCGGATGGACCCCTTGGGTTTTGCCTTCGAAAACTTCGACGCCATCGGCGGCTGGCGAACCAAGGATGGCGAATTCGACATCGACCCGGCCGGCACGCTGCCTGACGGCCGCAACTTCGCGGGGGCGCCCGAGCTGCGCAAGATTCTGCTCGGTGAGCCGGGGCCCTTCCGCCGCAATATGGTCGAGAAGCTGCTAACCTACGCCCTGGGGCGCGGACTCGAGAACTACGACCGCTGCTCGGTAACGGCGATCGAAAGCGAACTCGAGCACAACGGAGATCGCTTTTCGGCGCTCGTGCGTGGGATCGTCCACAGCGCCCCCTTTCAGAAACGACAAGCCCCCGTGGAGGTGAAGCCATGACGAGCCCCAAGATTTCCCGCCGCGCCGTGCTGCGCGGCCTGGGCACGATGGTGGCGCTGCCGGCGCTCGAAAGCCTCACGCCGGCGCGGGCCTTTGCTTCCACCGCCGCCCCAACGCCTAGCCCGCTGCGGATGGCGTTCTACTACGTTCCCAACGGCGCTCACATGGCGGCCTGGACTCCGGCGGCCGAAGGGGCCGAGTTCACGCTGCCGGCCACGCTCGAGCCGTTGGCCCCTTTTCGCGACAAGCTGCTCGTGCTCAGCGGCCTGACGCACGATAAGGCCCGCCCCAACGGCGATGGCCCCGGCGACCATGCCCGCGCCCTGGCCGCCTTCCTCACCGCCAGCCAGCCCTACAAAACGAGCGGGGCCAACATTCGCCTGGGCATTTCGGTCGACCAGCTCGCAGCCCAGCGCGTAGGGCACGAAACGCGTTTCCCCTCGCTCGAGCTGGGCCTCGAAAAGGGGGCCCAGGCCGGCAACTGCGACTCGGGCTATAGCTGCGCGTACTCTTCGAACGTCTCCTGGAAGAGCCCGACCACGCCAGTCGCCAAAGAGGTCGATCCGCGGCTGGTTTTCGAGCGGCTGTTCGCCGGCGACGAGGCCGGGGCCACCAACGAAGCCCGCGCCCGCCGGCAGAAGTATCAGAAGAGCATCCTCGACTTCGTGCTCGCCGACGCCCGCAGCCTGCAAGGCGGCCTCGGCGCCGCCGATCAGCGCAAGCTCGACGAGTATCTCTCGAGCGTCCGCGAGATCGAACAACGCATTGGCCGGGCCGAGCAGGTGGCGAAGGTCGAGCTGCCCAAAATCGCCCAGCCCGAAGGCATCCCGCAAGAATATCAGGACCACGCCCGCCTAATGCTCGACCTGCAGGTGCTGGCGTTCCAGGGCGACGTGACGCGGATTTCCACGTTCATGTTCGCCAACGACGGCAGCAACAAGAACTATCCGCAGATTGGCGTCAGCGACGGCCACCACGACCTGTCGCACCACGGCCGCGACGCCGAGAAGCAGGCCAAGATCGCCAAGATCAACCGCTTCCACATGGAGCAGTTCGCCTACCTCGTGGGCAAGCTCAAGAGCATTCCCGAAGGCGACGGCACGCTGCTCGACCACGTAATGCTGTGCTACGGCAGCGGCCTTTCCGACGGCGACGCCCACAACCACAACGACCTGCCGGTGTTGCTGGTCGGCGGCGGCAACGGCACTCTGCAGCCGGGCCGGCACGTGCGCTACGCCGACAACACGCCGATGGCCAACCTGTTCCTCTCGCTCCTCGAGCGGATGGGCGCGAGCGTGGAGCGCTTCGGCGACAGCACGGGTCGGCTGAAGGGGCTCGAGGGCTAAGCTAGCTGTTGCCTCGTCTTTCTGGTGATGCGGCGCGGTTTCGCCCACCGCTCAGGGCAGGTAAGCTGGCAACTACCCGGCTCTGCTGCCGTTCGACGGGTCGCCGTGCGAACCGTTGTGCAGCCGAAGCGTAGAGTTTCCAGCAGAACATTTGGTTCCCTCTCCCTGTGGGAGAGGGCTAGGGTGAGGGCTGGTGAACACGGGAGCTTCGTCGAGAGATAACCCTCGTGGCCACGACGGCCCGGCTATGCCGTCGTGGTCCGCTACCCAACGTCCCTCACCCCCGGCCCCTCTCCCACAGGGAGGGGGGAGTTTTTTCTTCGGCCCTTGCTGCCGCTGGGCCGCCAACCTCCTTCCCAGCATTCGCGGGGGACTCATGAATCTGCGTAAATCGGCTCGGTGGACTGGTTGGGCCGCGGTGCTCCTGGTGCTGGCGGCGACCGCCCCGGCGGCGGAGAACGATGCCGATGCCGAGGCGCGGCTGCGGCGCGACGTCACCTTGCTCGCCTCCGACGAGTGGGGCGGACGCGGGCTGGGCACGCCGGAGCTCGAGCAGGCGGCCGAGTACCTGGCCGAGCAGTTCCGCTCGCTTGGCCTAAAGACCGAGGTCATCGGCGGTCAGCCGTTTCAGCCCTTCTCAGTGAACATTGCCAGCGAACTGGGGCCGGCCGAGCGCAATCATCTGACGCTCGCTGGTCCGGCCGCCGCCGACGGCAAGAACCAGACACACACCCTCGAGTTGAACGGCGACTTCACGCCGCTCGGGATGAGCGGCTCCGGGCAGATCGATTTACCGCTCGTGTTTGCCGGCTACGGCATCACCGCCAAGGACGAAGGCTACGACGACTACGCCGGCCTCGACGTGAAGGGCAAGGCCGTGGTCGTGCTCCGCCATGAACCGCAGCAGGACAACCCGCACAGCGCCTTCGCCGGCACGCGCGACAGCGCCTATGCCCCGCTCCGCCGCAAGGTGTCGAACGCCTATGAGCATGGCGCGGCGGCCGTGATCTTCGTCAGCGACGAGGTCGCGCTCCGCAAGCGGCTGAACGATCGCTGGACGCGGCTGCAGACTTCGGTCGATGAACTGGCCGGCAAGGCCAAGGCCCCGCTCGCCGCCGACGCCCCGCTCGGCGAGCTCGAGCGCCGCTGGCGCGAACTCGACCTACCGGTGAAGGAAGTCCGCGAGCAGTGGACCAAGTGGGGCGAAGAGCTCGACCCGCTGCTCGACTTCGGCCGCACGAGCGACGACGCGGCTGCCCGCACGTTTCCCGTGATTCACGTGAAGCGCGAGGCGCTGGCGGCTTTGGGTCTCGACCTGGCCGCGCTCGAGCGTGAGATCGACCAAGGCCCCACCCCCCACAGCCGCGAGATCCCCGGCTGGCGGCTCCAGGGGGAAGTGAACGTCAACCGCCGCGAGGCCACGGTGCGCAACGTCCTCGCCGTGCTCGAGGGCGAAGGCCCCCACGCCGACGAAACGATCGTCATCGGCGCGCACTACGACCACCTGGGCCGCGGCGGCGCGAACTCCGCTTCGCCCGGCAGCCAAGAGATTCACAACGGGGCCGACGACAACGCCAGTGGCACGGCGGCCTTGCTCGAGGTCGCCCGCCGGCTGGCCGGCAAGAAGCTGCCGCGCCGCGTGGTGTTCATCGCCTTCACCGGCGAGGAGCAAGGCTTGCTCGGAAGCGCCGAGTATGTGAAGCACCCGGCGTATCCGCTCGACAAGACGGTCGCCATGCTCAACATGGACATGGTCGGCCGGCTGCAGGACAACAAGGTGATCATCGAGGGGACCGACACCGCCAAGGAGTTCGACCCGCTGCTCGACCGCCTGAACGAGGTTTACGGCTTCGAACTCGTCCGCAAGCCTGGCGGCTTCGGCCCCAGCGACCATGCCTCGTTCTATCCCAAGCAGATCCCGGTGATGCACTTCTTCACCGGCACGCACGAAGATTATCACCGTCCGAGCGACGACGTGGAGAAGCTCAACCTGGCAGGCATGCGCCGCGTGGCCGGCCTGGTGGCCGACGCCGCGCTGCAACTCGCCGAGGCGCCCGCGCGTACGACCTACCAGGAAAGCAAGCGCCCGGCGACGGCCGGCGGCGGGGGGGACCGCCCCTACTTCGGCAGCATCCCCGACTTCGGCCAGACCGAGCCCGGCTACGGCATCTCCGGCGTCAGCAAGGGAAGCCCCGCCGACAAAGGCGGCCTCAAGGGGGGCGACCTGATCATCCAGCTCGGCGAGAGCAAGGTCGGCAACCTGGAAGACTTCGACAGCGCCCTGCGGAAGTTCAAAGCCGGCGATAAAGCCCTGGTGGTGGTGAAGCGCGGCGGGCAGGAAGTGAAGCTCGAGGTGACGCTGGACCCGCCGCGGTAAGATAAGTGGTCGATTCCAACGGCAAACCGCACTTTGCGCCATGACCGCCCCCGAACCACCCCGCCCAGTGCGCCGATTTCGTGGGATCCTGAAATACGTCGCCACGGCGGTTCTCCTCCTCTGTGGCGTGCCGATCCTGCTGGCGCGAGTCTACTCGGCGGCAGGCTGGGATCGGGGGCCCGGCAAGCCCACCGTCGGCAAGGAGACCACCTATCTCACCGAGCCAGTCGATGAGGAGGGCTTCGTCGACTACGCGGCGGCTTTGAACGCGGAGCTGGGCGCCGGCGTGAAGGTCGAAGACAACGCCGCCGTTGATGTGCTGCGGGCAGTCGGACCGAGCGGGGTGCCCGCGGAGATTCGCGACGAGTACTTCGAGGAACTCGGCATCGAGCTGCTTCCGGACGAGGGAGACTACTTCGTCGACTTCGCCGAATTCTCCGGAGAGGAAGACGCCGAGGCGATCGACGCGCTGAGGGAACAGCACGAAATCGCGCGGCGGAGACCATGGTCGCGCGAGGAGTTTCCCGAAATCGCCCGCTGGCTCGCGGCGAACGAGCGGCCGCTCGAGTTGGCGCTGGCGGCCAGCCGGAAGCCGCGGTTCTATTCGCCCTTGCTAACAACGATCGTAGACCCGCTCCAGACTGCCCCGCTGCCGGCAACGGAAGCCGCCCGCCATCTGAGCCGCGCATTGCTGACCCGGGCGCTGCTGCGGATCAAGGAAGGCAGCTTCTCGGCAGCACGCGACGACTTGTTCGCCGTTCGTCGCATTGCGTTGCTGGTCGATCAGGAATCGCAATTCATCTCCGCGCTCGTGGCGATCGCCCTCGAATCGAGTGTCGTGCAGGCGGAGTTCCTCCTCGCTGCAGACTCGCGATTCGACGACCAAGAGTTTGGCGAGTTTCGAAAAGCGGTGATGGCGCGTCCGGCGCTACGGTCGATGCAGAGTCGCCTCGACCGCAGCGAGCGCCTTGCGCTGCTCGATGCTGTTGCTCACATTGCCCGTTTCGGCCCCAAGGCCGCCGAAACCGCTGAAAGTGACGACTGGCGTCCGGAGGCCATTGACTGGGATATCGTCGGCCGAGCGCTCAACGACTGGTGCGATCGCGTTGCGCAAGTCGCTGGCGATTCGGATCCGCAACGACGTCTCGCCCAGCTCAAGGCCCTTGACGACGAGGCAAGTTCGCGAGGCCACGCGATCAAGAGTCCCTGGAATCTGGTAGCCTTGCTGCCATTTGCACGCTCGCTGCGCAGCAAACTCATGGCAGACGTCTTTCTGGCGACGCTCGTTCCACCGACTTCAGCGGCCGCTGCGGCCGAGCTGCGCGGCCTCACCAACCGGTCGCTAACTGATGTCGCCTTCGCGCTGGCGGCCGCACACCGCGCCGATGGAAAATTCCCTCGGCAGCTCGCCGACCTCGTGCCCACGCACCTTCCCAGGCTTCCGCAGGACGGATTTGGACAAAGCCTGGTTTACGCCCCCTCGGAAAACGGCTTCCGGCTCTATAGCCTGGGCCAGAACGGCATCGACGAGACCGCCGCGACCGTCTTAGGCGACAAGACGGGTGACGACCTAGGGCTGGGCTACCCGCTCGAGTAACTGCGCCCGCGGCAATATCTTGGCGGCATTCCAGTCCCTTTCGCCCCCGAACCTTGCCCAACGAGCGCGACTCCCTGGGTTAGTGGCGTATACTCTCCTGTCGCTTACGCCAGCCCGCGAGTCTAGGGAGTCGACCGTTTCATGTTCGGCATCCGCTATCTCAAAGTGCCCCCGACGACTTATGTCATGCACTACAAGGACGGCCGGGTCGCCCGCGAAGGGGCCGGCTTGTCGTTCTTCTATTTCGGCCCCACGGCCGAGATCGTGCAGGTGCCCCTGGCCAGTGTCGACGTGCCGTTCGTGTTCAACGAGGTAACGGCCGATCACCAGGACGCCGCGATTCAGGGGGACCTGACGTATCGCGTGGTCGACCCGAAAAAACTGGCCGCGGTGCTCGACTACAGCGTCGATGGCCGCGGTCGCTTTCGCTCCGACGATCCTCAGAAGCTCAGCGATCGCTTGTCGCACGCCGCGCAAACGGCTGCCCGCTCGTTTACCGAATCGCGTCCGCTGCGCGACGTGCTCACGAGCTCCGAGGCCCTGGTGACCACGGTGCTCGCCGGGCTGCGACAGTCGCCGGCGGTCGAAATGTTGGGCATCGAAGTGCTCGGCCTCTCGATCCTCTCCATCCGCCCGACTCCCGAGATCGTCAAGGCGATGCAGGCCGAAGCCCGCGAGAGTCTGCTGCGGCAGGCCGACGAAGCGGTCTACGCGCGTCGCAACAACGCCGTGCAGCTCGAACGGATGATCAAGGAGAACGAGTTCAACACCGAGATCGCGGTCGAAGAGAAACGCCGGCAAGTGCGCGAAACGCAAATGGCGGCCGAGATGGCCATCGAAGAAAAACGCCGCCAGGTGCGCGAGATTCAGATGGCCGCCGAAGTGGCCCTCGAGCAACAGCGGGCCAGCTTGGTCGATCAAAAAGCGCAGAACGATCGCATCGAAGCCGACGTCCGCGCCTATGCGTTGCGCGCGTCGCTCGAACCCCTCAAGGATGTGGATTGGAAAACTCTACTGGCGGCTTCCGCCGGCGCCGGCGACCCCAAGCTCAACGTCGCGTTGGCGTTTCGCGAATTGGCGGAGAACGCCGGCAAGATCGGGGAGCTGAACATCTCGCCTGATCTGCTGACCACACTCCTGGCGCACAAGGTCGACGTAACACCGTAGACGACCGCAACGCGCGTTCAGCATTGCGCCGGAGCCCGGGCCATGGGTTTTCGTCCCAACATCGTCGTCGTCACGCGGCCCACGCGATTGCAAGGTCTGCGCGAGCGGTGGGGCACAGTCGGGTTCGCCAAGTTTCGCATGAAGGCGGCCCACGCACAGGCTGAGCCGCAACAGCAAGGGGGCGCCGACGAGGCGGACTTCCAAGTCTATGCCCAGGAAGACGACGTCTATCGTCACACCCTGGAGCGTCTCGAGCGGGCGCTCGACTTCGATCTGCCGATCAAGCTGCTCGATCGCTCGTTCGTGCCTAACTTTGATTTTTCGCGCACGGCCGTGGTGGTCGTCGTGGGCCAAGATGGCCTGGTCGCGAACACCGCCAAGTATGTGGGCGGCTTGCCGATCGTGGGAGTAAACCCCGATCCGGCGCGGATCGACGGCGTGTTGCTCCCCTTCGCGCCCTCGGCGGCGCGCCGCGCCGTCGGCGGCGTGCTCGAAAGGCGCTATCGCGCCCGCAGCGTGACGATGGCCCAGGTGCAGCTCAACGACGGCCAGCGGCTGCTCGCGTTCAACGACTTCTTTCTTGGCGCCGCGAGCCATGTCTCGGCCCGCTACCTGCTCGAGGTCGACCGGCGGTCGGAGCCGCAGTCGTCGAGCGGGCTGCTCGTCTCGACCGGCGCCGGCTCCACCGGCTGGCTCTCGAGCGTCTTCAACATGACGGCCGGGATCGCCGCGTTGTTCGGCGAGCAACTCACGCAGCGCATGCAATTGAGTTGGGAAGATCGCCGCCTGGCGTGGACGGTCCGCGAGCCGTTTGTCAGCAAGAGCTCGCAAGCGAACCTGGTGGCCGGCTTGCTCGAGCCAGGACAGACCTTGCGCGTGGAGTCCCTGATGCCGGCCGGCGGCGTCATCTTTTCCGATGGCGTCGAGGCAGACTTCTTGCCGTTCAACTCCGGAACTACGGCCGAAATCATGGCGGCCGAAGAGCAAGCGCAGCTCGTGGCCCCCTAGCGTCGGGCGGAGTTGCGGAAACAAGCGATTCGGCCGTGCGTCTCGACGAGGGCGGGCCCGAGCCTCTGCCCGATGGCGCCGCGACTGCTCCGGCGTCGGCCGTCGATCGGCGGAATCGTGCGCCGCGGGCCCGCGCCGCCTCCGCCGGGGAGTTGCCGCAACGTGGGCTTGGTCGGCCGGCTTACGCCGGGCCGCTCGCCGGGAGCGCGAACAGGCCCACCCACTTCGGCGACAAAACGCCGCGAGCCGGCGGCGCTTCCCGCGCCGCCGGCTCGCTCCAGGAAAAGGACGCTGTCAACCGGGCCGTGGCCCGATCAGATCTTCTTCTCGCAGGGCTTCTTCACCCAGACTTTGACTTCGCGCTCGACCGTGTAAGACTCCATTTCTTTCACGCTCACCTCGCGCATTTCCGGCACGCTGCGAACCTTGGTGACAGGCACCGTCTGCCAGTGCGTGATCGGGTAGCTGCGGGTGTAGGTTTCAGGATGCAGCGTGGTCTCGCTGGCGTAGTCGGTCACCGGGATCACGCGGAAGTTCGTGACCGGCTTCACCGTGCTCACCGGCTCCGAGGCCACCGGCACGCAGAACGACTTGTAGCAGGTCACCGGGGCATCGACCTCGCAAATCTTCGAGATCCACACGCGGCGCACCCAGGGGCCGCCGGGACCGCCCCACTGGAAGCAGCCCACCGGCGTGAGGGGCGCCGTGAGGACTGCGGGATTGATGGGGTACGAGCCGCCCCCTCCGCTGCCGCAGCTCCAACCGCCCCCGCCGTAGCCGCCCCCCGTGCCTGTGCCCATCCACATACCGGTCTGACCGAGCCAACCACCTTGCTGGTTGCCGCACACCGGCGGCGGGCAGCAGGGCTGCGGGCAAGCCGGCTGATGGCAGCAGCCGTGCTTGTGGTGGTGATGGTGTGCATGGTGATGGCGATGTCCGTGCATGGGCTGGCCGAGCGCGTGGTGCTCCTGAGCGACGGGGCCAGCGGCGGGCGCCGCGGCGCCGTCCTTTTGGGCTACGACCGCCTCGGGCGCCTGAGCGGCATGCTCGTGTCCGTGGTGATGATGGTGGCGGTGATGCCCGCGGTGGTGATCGCCACAGCAGGGTTGCTGGCAACCGGTGTTGCAGGGCATCTGTCCGCAAGCCGACTGATCACAGCAGTTGTCTCCGCAGGCGAGCGGCGGGCGATGGCCGTGATGATGCCCTTGATGGCCGCAGCAAGCTTGCGGCGGGCAGCAGGGAACGTAGGCATAGTGGCCGTAGTCGACCTTCACCTTGCCCGGTACGCAATCGGGATACCACACGCGGACCGGACGCACGTCTTGGCGGGTGGCGACCGGGGCCATGATGGTGTGAGGCCGAATCTCCACACGATGGATCGGCGTCACGTGGACCTGGGGGACCATCTGCGTGGTCGTGTAGTACGCGTTCTGCACGATGGGGCGCTTGACCCAGCAAGTCTCAGGAACATCATGCCAAACGGTTACAACGCGTTTGCGCTCGACGGGGCGCTCGGCCAACTCCTGGACCAAGTGGGTTTCTTGCACCCACTCGCAGTCAGGCTCGCTCGCGGCCGGGCAGGCGTCGGCCACCGCGGCGTGATCGTGCTGGCACACCGAGCAACTGGTGGGGTGCGCACAGCAACGACGGTGATGAAAAAGATGGAACGGAAAGATCTCGGCCAGGGTAACCCCCGGCAGCACCGCCGCCACGGCCGCCAAGGCCAGCAGGCAGCGCAAGACCGGCTGATGTCGCTTCATCGCTCTTCCCCATTCGGAAAGGACCAGACGCTGCGGACGCCCCAAATGCGTCCGGCAGCCGTTACCCTTTCAGAATGAATGGGCGATAAATTAAGTCAACTGGATAAATTGGGTTATTTGCGACTCCCGTGCTTTCCAGGACTTCGCGACAGGCGCGTTAAATCACTGCTCGGCAGGCATTTGCGCCAGCATCTCTGCAAGCAGTTCCAGGGGCAAACCCACCACGTTCGACTCGCTCCCCTGGACCACATGGACCCACCCGAGGCGGTCCTGGTAGCCGAAGGCGCCGGCCTTCCCTTCCCACTCGCCGCTCGCCAAATACTCCTCGAGCGCGGCGTCCGAAAGTTGGTCCATGCGCAGGAGCGTGCTCGCCGTGCGGACGCGGGGCTCACCCCCGGGCACGTCCCACAGACATAGGCCGCTATGCACTCGGTGCTCGCGCCCGCGGAGGGCGCGGAGCATGGCGCGGGCGTGGTCTTCGTGGGCCGGCTTGCCGAAGATTTGGCCGTCGAGTTCAGCCACCGTGTCGCAGGCCAGAATGCGGCCTGCGTCGAGTCTCGCGGCGACATCGGCCGCCTTCTGCCGGGCGTAGCGTGCCACGAGCTGCAGCGGCGTTTCGCCGCTGCACATGCCGCACTCCGCGCTCTCGTCGGCGGGCAGAACCGTAAATTCGTAACCGGCCTCGGCGAGCAGTTCGCGCCGCCGCGGTGAGCGGCTGGCCAGGATCAGGGGGCGCGGAGTCGTCATGCTGACTTTCTGGAATGCAACGCGATGCCGAGCGACGACATCGATCCCGCCCGCCTGCAAGGACCGTCTCCCGTCGAGCTAGCCTAAGCTGCGTTCACATTCAGTCGATGTGACGCATTGAACCAGCAATCTCGCCGAGAAGAAGTGATCGGTCAATTGCCCGCCTGCAGCCAGCGTGTCAGCGGACTGCCTGCCTGAAACGCAATCGCCTCCAGTTCAACCTTCCGCCCGCGCTCGAGCAGGGCAGCGCAACTCGGCCCGACAAGCGAGGCCAGCCCGCCGGCCAGGCGGTCGACCAGCGGCAGGGCGACCTGTTCGGCAGGCGAGAGCGCGATCCAGGGGAGATCGTCGACGCTAACGCCTGCGCTGGCGAGCAGCGCGTCGCTGATCCCTTGAAACGCGACTCGATTCTGGCCGATGCGCTCGCACAACCAGATGAACACCAGCAGGTCCGGCGGATCGAGGTCGCCCAGGAACTCGAGCGACTGGGCCGCGGCCAGCCGGGCGATCCAATCAGCGTCGTGCGCCCCCGGCAGCCCATAGCGGCCGAGGAAGCCAACGTGAGTGCCCGGTACACGCGCAACCGCCGCCGCCAGCACGCGCGGCTTGGTCGTGTAAATCAAGCGCTCGACCGGCGAAAGCGGAGCGACCCAGGAGTACGGAGCATCTGGCGGCAGGCGAGTGAACTCGCCATCGTCGTGGCGGGCGAACCAGTCTTCGATTTGGGCGAGGCTGCTTTGCATACACCTCAGTCCCCCACGAACAAGACGTACGCGCGACCAAGGGATGGATCGTACACTCCCCAAAAGGCTCCATCGAATTTGCGAAACTCCAGTCCTTGCTCCACGACACGCTTGCAGAGCCACTTACCGTCACCTTGCATCTCGATGAATCCTGGCCGACTCTCGTTCCCCAAGGGCACGAGCGTCCAACCGTCTTCCCTGCACCAGCGAGCAAGGTCGGCCTCTGAGATCGCGAACGTAACGCGCGAGGCTCGGACGTTCGTGGAGAAATTCACGTGTGATGCAGTGGCCGGCAGGTGAAACGCCTGATGGATCCGGTCGTTCGCCTCGCTCGCGGTGACGTCCCGTCCCTGCTCGACCGAGATGGCTAGCCAAATCGCAAACAACACCCACAACACAACCACCGCTGCAGGAACAAGGATCAACCATCGACCCAGCCGGCGCCGGCGAACTTCACCCACAATGCTTCCCATTCCCCACCCACTCCCCAAACTCCGGCAGCATCCCTCCCGCTCCCACCGGCAGCGGCCGCACCTCGCTGACGATCTCCAGGTCCTTTCGCTCCTGCGCCTCGGCTAAATAGGCCGCCGAGCATTCGACCGTGCCGACGTGCAGCGTGTTTTGCACCCACAGCATTTTGGCCCGCTCGGGCGCCACCAGGCCGATGTTGTCGAGCGCCGAGTCGAGCACCTCGGCGTCGGTCTCGTAATGGATCGGCACCATCGCCCCGGTCGGATGCCCTCCCGTTAGGCAGTTGATCGTCGTGATCTTGCGGTCCATCTCCCGCACCACGCGGGCCAGGCAGAACTCGGAGAGGCCGATGCCGGCGGCGTTGCCGTGGGTCTCCTCGGTGAGGCTGCGGACGAAGATCCGCTTGATCTTGGGGAACTCGTGTTCCGTGGCCGCATGGTCGTTGTACTTGCGGCCGACCACGTTCGTGTCCATGCCGGAGCCGCTGATGTTCTTGCCGATCTGGTCGAGGATCAGAATGTCGACGCGGTCGAACGGCAGCTTGGGCATGAGCTGCTTGGCCTGCCGCAACAGCGCCTTCTCGCGCTCCTCGAACTCCTCGGGCGCCACGGCCTCGATGAGGGCGGTTTCGTCGTAGCCGTTCTCGACGATGCCTACGCCCGCCGCAATCCGGCAGCGCTCGAGCACGACGCGCCCCACGCTGCGCACGATCTGGCCAAAGCTGTAGTCCATGATCGCGCGGTGGTAGATCTTGGCCCCTTCGTGCTTGCCCAGGCCGATGAGCATCATCTTCATCAGGCCGCTTTCGATGTCGCCGGTGAAGTTCGTGTGCGGCTTCACGCGGCCGACGACCACCACGTGGTCGGCCCCATAGGCATGCTTGTCGAAGTGGACCGGAAAGCCTTCGGCCGTGTCGCACACGACCACAGTCTCCATGCTCGCGCGGATGGGACAGCCGCAGTATTCCTCGGTGACGCCGTAGCCTTCAATCAGGGCCCGCTGCCCCTCGGCCGTGCCGCCGGCATGGCTCCCCATCGCCGGCACGATGAAGGGCTTGGCCGAGAGCGACAGTAAGTGCTGCACGACCGCGCGGGTAATCACCTGAATGTTGGCGATCCCCCGGCTCCCGACCGTCACCGCCACGCTCTGCCCCGGCTTGATGCGCCGCCCGAGATTGAGCTTGGCAAGCTGAGCCTGCACCTCGCCGGGAATGTCGTCGAGCCGGGGGGCATGAAAGAGCTGGCGAACACGAAAAAACGGCGGCGGCTGACGCATGGTCGGGGAGGGCTCCGGGAGCGAATGCGAAGGCAGGCGGACCTGGCTTCGCGCTCTGGGGAAACGCAGGCGGCCGCTGCCATCTTATTTGGTTGAGGGGCGGACGTCGAATCGGCGTCGGGCGCCGAAAAACTCAGTCCCATCGCCGCTCGGCCCGGCCGGGCAGAATCCGCGCGTTCGCCGTGATCCATTGATAGACTACCGGAGGATTGCCACGTTCCGGCCTGAGAGGGCAACGATAATGCGACGCGACTTCAGGTTTCGCAGTTGGGCGGTGGAGCCCTTGGAGGATCGGCGGCTCTTGGCCGTGGGGCCCAACGGACATGAATACCAGGTCGTCGCAGGCGACCTGACTTGGCAGCAAGCCAAGGAGGCCGCGGCCCAGTTGACGCCCCCGGCCGGTTTCGCGGCGGGGCATCTCGTCACCATCAGCGACGCGGCCGAGAACGAGTTCCTGCAGACCTCGCTTGGCCTGCCCGCAGGAACGGAGGCTTGGACCGGGTTCACCGACCAAACCGAGCAAGGGACGTGGAAGTGGGTCGACGATACTCCCGGCGTTTGGCAGGACGGTCGACTGCATTCTCCCCCTCAGCAGACTGCCTACGTCGATTGGGCGGACGGACAGCCGGCCCTAGCCCAAGTCCTAGTCGGCAACGTGAGCGCAGTCCGGTCGAATCGGTCAGGGCCTAATCGCGTTTCGAGCAACGCAATCGGCGTATTCGAGTCCTACCTGGCATACATTCCAGATGCACCGGTGGTCGACGCTGGTTCTTACGCCACCCAAGTTTCGGACGTTGCGCCCTCGAGCACTAGGTTCATTTCGGCAAACGCGTGGACGGGTTTTGACCGGAACGGCACTGCCGACTCGTCTCTTCAGGTCGGATTCACGCTGGCTCAGGACACCAGCGTGTCGTTTTCAGGAAACGTGTCGCCCACTCGCGCCGATCAGGCTGGCAAGGGATGGTTTTCGTTGTCATTTCAGGGCCACACGCTCTATAGCGTGCCGTACCCGAGCGAAAGTTCCAGTTCTCATTTCGCATACAGTGGCGTTCTTCAGGCTGGACGCTACGACCTCGACCTCGGCACGACCGATGGAGGCACGGCCACTAAGGAGGGGACCGGCGGCTGGGACCTCGAGTTCGACTTGGTTCCCCGACAGGCGGCGCTCCTTGGTGAGGCCGAAGGATGGCGGAGCGCGCCCATCTTCGGCACTGCGCCTGCTTACGTCGTCGAGTATGAGCCCTTGCAGGGTGGTCCGACGGACATCGGCCTGTCGCCCGCAGTAGTGCTCGAGAACTCTCCCCCAGGGACCGTGGTCGGCGCGTTGTCGAGCGTAGGACCGAACCAGGGCGAGACCTTCACTTACACGCTGCTAGGCGACGCCGGCGGACGGTTCGTTCTCGACGGCGCCACGGTCAAAGTGGCCAACGGCGGTCTCCTGGACTACGAGTCGGCTGCGTCGCAAGTGATCAGGGTCAAGACTACCGACTCGCTCGGACGCAGCTTCGAGAAGGACCTGGTGATAGAGGTCACCAACGCGAACGACGCGCCGTTGGTCACCTTGCCGCCTGACCAAGTAGCCATGCCGGGCCAATCGTTGCCGCTGGCCGGCATCGTGCTCTCCGACCCGGACATCCAGGGAGCGGACCTCGATGTCAAGCCGCTGAGACTCTCGCTCGTGGCCGACTACGGAACGGTGCAACTCGCTTCTCTCTCGGGTCTCGCGGTCATCACAGGCGCGAACGGAACTTCGTCGGTGGCAGTCGAGGGCCCGTTGAATGCGCTGAACGCGGCTCTCGGCACTTTGAGTTACTCGGCGGCGGAGGGCTTCACCGGGTTGGCTTCGCTCTCTCTGAGCCTCGACGATCTCGGCCATAGCGGAGAAGGATTGCCGCTCACCGATGTCGAGACGCTCAGCATCCGCGTGAACAACCCGCCGGTCGCCGTCGCGGACCACTACCAGATTGGCTTCGACCGCACGTTGCACGCCGATAGCTACAGCCAAGCGGTGCTCAACTCAGGTCCCTTGGCCTATTGGCGGCTTGGCGACTCTGGGCCTGTGGTCG
>JAXMBI010000044.1:0-39302 GCA_046349955.1 Pirellulales bacterium
GCCCGAAGACTTCGATAAGCGGGTCGACTTCTACCGCTACGACGGTCACTGGCAGAATCGCATGATTCTGGGCGACTCGCTGCTCGTTATGGCCAGCCTAGCCGAGAAAGAAGGGCTCAAGGGGCAGGTCCAGACGATCTACTTCGACCCGCCTTACGGAATTAAGTTCGGGTCGAACTGGCAGGTCAGCACGCGCAAGCGCGACGTGAAGGACGGCAAGGTCGAGGATGCGACTCGCCAGCCGGAGCAGATTCGGGCGTTTCGCGACACGTGGCGACTTGGAATACACTCGTACCTCGCTTACCTGCGCGATCGACTAGTAACGGCACGGGAGCTGCTCTCCGACACGGGTAGTGTTTTTGTCCAAATCGGGGATGAAAACGTTCACCTTTGCCGATGCCTCTTAGACGAGGTGTTTGGGCCAGAGAACTTTTGCTCGATCATCTCGTGTGCGAAGACGACAACTACGACGGGACGTTTGCTTCCAGGGACCAACGACTTTGTCCTCTGGTATGCAAAGCGCCAGGAAGCAGTCAAATACCGACCTCTTTTCACCGAAAAGGAACTCGGCGGCGCAGGAGCTGCAAGTTATACGCGCGTCGAGCTGGCGAATGGAAGCCGTAGAGTGCTATCTGTTGGCGAGCGCCGCAACAGCGATGACATTCCGGCGCAAGCGCGGTTCTTTCGTTTCGACAATCTGACCTCGCCGAGAGTGCGAGAGGCCCGCACTGGCTATTTTGGGATTACCTTCGAGGGTCGCGAATACTTCCCGCAAGCTGGTGAGTGGAAAACCCATCGGGAAGGTATTGAGCGTCTTCGGGCGGCGAATCGATTGGCGACCACTGGCACTGGACTTTACTACGTGAGGTTCATTGACGATTTTCCGGCTTTTCCTATCAACAATGCGTGGGTGGACACCGTTGTTGCTGGGTTCGCAACTGACAAGCTGTACGTCGTTCAGACCAATCCCAAGATCGTAGAACGATGCCTGCTAATGACCTCGGACCCAGGCGACTTAGTGCTTGATCCGACCTGCGGCAGCGGCACCACGGCTTACGTGGCTGAGCAATGGGGGCGACGTTGGATCGCGATTGACACTAGCCGCGTTGCCCTTGCTCTTGCTCGTAATCGAATGATGGCTGCTCGCTTTCCGTATTTCGTGCTGGCCGATTCCGCTGAGGGCATCCAAAAGGAAACTGAACTGACCGGAAAGGCCCCCAGGGCGATTGCACCATAACTTAGGCTCCGAAGAGGAGTTCTTGCAGATAGTCTTCGCTCCAGCCAGCGCAGAGGCGTTTGTTCTTGAGGCCCAGCTGTTGGTGTGGTTGTTCTTGAGCAGGCTGAGGGCCGCGCGGCGGAGGATGCTGGCGTTGGCGTCGACGTGGCCTTTGCGGAGCCGCGATTGATCTTCGCCGAACGTGACGTCGAGCTGCCAGTGCAACCGGTTCTCGATGCTCCAATGGCCGCGAACGGCCGCCGCAAAGCTCCGCGGCCGTCAGCTTGCGGCTGAGAATGTAATACCGCGCCTCGACATGATGCTTTCCTTCGCGCTCCACTTCACAGGTCACCAGGCCGATCGCCTTCAAGTTCTGCCAACGCGCATCCGGCGAGATCGTCAGGCACGGCGCACACCGCGTATTGACGCTGCTCCACGCGCCCATGCCCCTTCTCCTGCGTCGCGTGTCGGCTGACCTTCACGCGGGCGAACTCGTCTTCCAAGTGCTGGTCGAAGAAGCTCACGATGCCGTCGTGCAACGTGGGTTGGTTGCCTTTGACCGCCAGCACGTAGTCGGCCCCGGCGGCGATGATCTCTTGGGCGATCTCGGTCTGACAACCCATGGCGTCGATCGTCACGACGCTCCGGAAAGCTCCAGGATTTGCAGCAGTTTGGGGATCGCCGTGATCTCGTTGCTCTTCGCGTCGACGACCACCTGCCCCAGGCTGATGTGGTTGGCCGTGGCCCAGCGCTGACCATGTGGATGGCCGCCTTCGAGCTGGCGGCGTCGAAGCTGCGGCGGAGCGTCTTGCCGTCGATGGCCACGAGCTGGCCACCGCGAGTTCATGCAGCGCGGTGATCCAACTCAACAGACAACGTTCGAACTCGGCCGGCTTCAAAGCGGCGAAGATGGCGTTGAAGCGATCGTGCGAGGAATGCCGGCCGAGAGGTCGAGGAACTGGCCAGCCAGTCGCGCTTCTGCCGGCCCCACTCGGCGATCGACACGAAGTCGTCGGCGCCGCAAAGCATGCCGCACAGTGCGATCGTGACCACGTTGATCAAGGGATAGGTCGCCTTGCCGCGCCGCGGATCCGTGAGCGCGGCGAAGTGAGGGCGATTCGGGCCTGGGTCGTCTTGCACGGCGCCTCCGGCGAGGACAGGCGACCGCGGCAGCGAGCACGCTCGCCACAAACACACGACCACCAGCCCCTAGTTATGCCAGACTACCCAAGATGGCGCAATCGCCCTGGAAAGGCCCCGCCGCCGTACGCCGCGACTGGCGACATTCGTAGGGGCTTCGTTTACAAGCGCGTCCCGCACGTCACACTGAAGAGCATCGCCAACAACCCCGACATCCGGGAAACCATGTCCCGCGCCGAGATCGACGCAGCGATCGCCCGCCACGCCGAGACTGAGACTCTCTACGATCAACCTTACGAAGACAATAAACGGGTCCGCGTCTCCGGCCCCTTCACGGTCGAGAGCCTTTCGCCCCATCGTGTGTTGGCGACCGACGACGACCGGCCAGCCACGGAACGTGAAGGCCACCGCGACGCCGCCGACTTCGCCAGTTTGATCCTCGACAACCTACGCGCCGCGGGCGTGCAGAACACGATCAAGAACGAGCGGCTCAAGTTCGACAAACTCGAGCCATTCGCTGGCCGCTATCTGCACGGCAAGGGAGAGTACACCGAAGCCGACGGAAAGGTCCGCCGCGTGGCCGTGTCGATCGGTCCCGAGCATGGAACGGTGGGCCCTTCGCAGGTGAAAGAGGCCGCTAAGGAAGCCGTCTTGGGAATCGGCTTCGACCTGCTGATCGTCTGCGGCTTTGCGTTCGATCCGCATGTCGCCGAAGAAGCCAGACGCTTCGGCGCGCTGACTGTTTTGCCGGTCCGTATGAACCCCGACCTGGGCATGAGCGACGAACTACTCAAGAAGACCGGAGCGGCCAACCTCTTCATGGTCTTCGGCGAGCCGGACGTCGACATCAGCGAGAGCGACGGGCAGCTCACGATCGAGATCAAGGGTCTCGACGTCTACGATCCGACGACCGGGGCGATCCGTAGCCATTCGACCGACGACATCGCTTGCTGGTTCATCGATACCAACTACAACGGCGAAAGCTTCTTCGTCCGTCACGCCTACTTCACCGGCGCGGACGAGCCTTACGACAAGCTCAAGCGGGCCCTCCGCGCTGAAATCGACGAAGCCGCCTGGTCCACCCTCTACAGCACCACCAGCCGCCCCTTCCCCAAACCCGACACCGGCCGCATCGCCCTTAAGGTCATCAACCACTACGGCGACGAAGTGCTCAAGGTGTTCGACGTCGAGGAAAACGCTCGCACGGCCAGGAATCCGGCTGGATCGCTCAAGGTGAGCCTGCGTGACGATGGCGGCCGTCACCTACCTTCGTCGCTAGGAAAACCCAACACGGGCCGTTCCTAGAAGAGGATTGGTACGATGAAATGAGTCCAAGTCACGGTGCGATTGGCCGTTAGTGACAATGGCCATCGGAGGATCGGAGGTACGTCGCCCGCAGCATTCTCTGTGGCGTGAGACCTTTGAAGGGCGATAGACGTCATTGAGTTCTCGAAAGGCTTTGAGATGGGCTGGAAAGCAGACTGGAAAAAATGGTCCCAGACCACCTACGGTCTGGTCCATGCAGTTTGCGTTTGTGACCGTTCAGGTGCGCTGAGCGATGGCGAGATTGAGCAGTCGTTTCATGATGCGGGCACTTGGACTACGCCGTCTCTTGGATTTGTGTCGGCTGCGATCCGCAAACCCATGCGTTCTTCGAGCATCCAGATTGAAGAATGCCAAACCGTCGAACTGGTTGGCCAGCTCAAGGCAGATACGATCGACGCCCTCCTTATTTGTACGGTTGCAATTACCGAGTCATTGCTGTCTGACTTGATTGTGCTACGCAAGGTCAAGCGAACAGCGCCGAATAACTTTAGTGGGATTCTTAGCGCCTTACAGAAAAAGCTGAAGCAAGATCACGCTGGAAGGTACGCTAAATGCGCCTGGGCTTTTCAGGCGGCGCATGAGATGCGCGTTCTTCGAAACTGCATTGTTCACGCCGGTGGAAAGTGGACGCAGGAAGGGGTCGACGAATTATCGAAATACGTGCCTGGCCGCCCTCCCTCGGTTGGTAGCAAAATCGTGCTCGGAATTGATGACATCATGAGCTACCGTCGCTGTTCTAGAACTCTTCTTAACGCAGCGGATCAGTGTCGTTAATTCACCAAAAAAGGCAATCTAGAATGCCTCCCTCTGAATTACTTCTGAATGACCTTTTTGGATTGGCGCGTACCCTAGGGGTGCTCTTAGAAGAGGATGTCGAGGTCATGTACTTGGTCGACCCAGCAGTACCTGGCGCCGCACAACGGGCCGTCAACGACCTCATGGTGAAAATGGCATTGCGGATTCGCCGACGGAACGGACAAGCCCCGCCTCCAGAAGGAGGAACGATTCGGGTGGGGGAGATTTGGGCGTGGTATCGGAGCAGCGGGGGGACGTTGCCGCTAGATGGAGTGGAGAACAGTGACCAGTGGCTCGAATAAGTTCTCGATGGGACCAGAGGCAGTAGGTTGTTTAGAGCGCGGCAACGGCGATAAGTGGGCAAGCGTGATTTTGAATCCGGCCACGGACCCGGTACAGCAACTTCATCTGAATTCGGGTTCGGCGGCAAGGGCGATTCAAGTTCTTCCTCAGTATGTAGGCAGGCCAGTCGTCAGCCGCTCGTGGGCGTCGAGGAAGGCCCTGCCGGGTTTGGTGCCGTACCAGCGCTCGCACTCTGCCGCGGCTGCCGTCAGTCCCAGCGCCTCGAGCAAGGCCGGCTGCGGCGACCCCACATCGAGGCCTGCCTGGTCGAGCAGAGTCATCACGCTGTAGACCAGGTGGACAACTGCGCGCGACTGCTCTGGTTCGGGCACACCGCGGGCCTGAAGCTCCGCGCGTTCCCAGGCGGTATGAACGCGCATTAGGTGCGTGAGCCGGGCATCACTCAGGTACGGCGCCGTCGCCCCTGGCCGCCTCAGGTCACGATCGCGTTGCTCTCTCCACTGCCGCACCGCGGCGATCGAGTAGAACCCGCGCTCGTCAGGACCGGGGGCGCCCCCCTCGCTCAACCAGCCGGCAACCGTCGGCCTCGAGCGACCCAGCGCCGCCGCCAACTCGCGAACGGTCCGAACGTGCCCGGCCGGTGGCTTGTCATCGGCCGTCGACTCGGCCAGCCCGTTCGCGGAGAGCCACTGGGCCACAGCGTCGGCGTCGAACTGCGATCCGGCGGCGGCCGGCATCCCGCGCGCGAGCAGCTTGTCGACCTGCTTGTCGGTGATCAGCAGCCAGGCTTTGAGTTCGCTTCGGGTCACGCGAGGGCCCCCCTTCGAAGCTTCAACGCAGGCAACTTGCCGCCCTCGGCGGCCGCCAGCTTCAACTTCGCTCGCCGCCGATCGATCAGGGCCAGCAGCGCCTTGCCCGCGGCAACGTTGCCGGCCAAGGCCTCGGCGTAGAGCGCGTCGACAACCGACTGCTCGGCCCGGTCGAGCTCCTCGAGCGTGGCGCCCGCGAAGGCACTTGCGGCGGCGGAGGGCTCAACTGGCTTGGTCACGGAATTTCACGGCCGCTGGGGGTGTAGGGGGCCAAATTTTTCTCCTCTCGCGCAAAAAACGCGACGGCGATTACCCGCTCGCTACCCCCGGCCGGGGGGGAGGACCCACGCGGTTGGCCTGGTCTCTCGACGACCAATAAGGACTTACGTCGATTGATGGCATGGTGATGGTTAGCGTGCGAAGTGCCCCATGACCCGGCGGCCGGCTGGCAGGTATTGCTACCTGCCAAGCCGGCTCGCAGGGCGACCCAAGGGACAGCATTGAAGCGGGGGCGTTGCTGCATTGCCTGCACAGGGGTCTACCGGGCAATCATCTAAGCACTCAGTTTTGCGGCCGCGGCCGCCACATCTCGATCGAGATCCGCGGCCGACTTGCCGGCAGCGTCAAGCACTGCAATGGTTGGGCTACTGAAGAACTCCTGACCACGAGCCACACCGTCGACCAACTCGGCGTACGCAGTTGCTGCACCTGCCTGGCGGTGCTTACGATCGTCTGCGATCGCCAGTTGGAGGTTGGTCAGCCGAATCTGCCATAGAGGAATTGCCATTCTGATTTCCTTTCTTGAAAGCGCGGCGCCTTGTTAGATCGTGACGTCGCGCAGCCACTGCACGTCCGCCCTGGCCCAACGAAGGCCATTAGGCGTTGAGCGGGCGAATCGCACCAGGCCGGCGCGCATCCCGTCTAGGGCGGTGCCAGCCAGTCGCTCGACCTCGGCCTGGTCGATTAGGTCGGCCGGCTTGTCGCCCCGTTCGTCGGGCTCATCCTCGGCAGCGTCGTCGCCCACCATGGACGTGGAGAACGTGTCGTCGCTCAGCGCTCGGAAGTGGCCGGGCAACATGGCTTTGATCTCTCCCAGGTTCCAGCACGCGCCCGAGGAAGTTTGCACCGCCTTGCCGCTCAGTTGCGGGAAGCGCGCCAGAAGTTGTTCGGGGCCTGAGCAGCCAAGCAAGGCCGAGAGACGCTTCGCATCGACGTAGGTGTTCGCGTCGAGGTGCTCTTGGCTGCTGTATTTGATTCGTCCCATCGGATCAGGCCTCCACCAGTTCGCTCGAGTTGCCATGCGGATCGTCCGATTCCGGCGTCCAAGGCTCGCTTGGTTCGAAGTTAGCCGGCAGCGCCAGGATGTCCGCCCGACGGAAGTGAGCGCCCGGCCGGTCCGTCTTGGCCAAGAGCTTGAAGAGCCTTTCACCGTGCAGTTGCCGCAACTCGTCGACCGTGATGCCGAGTAGGTCGGCCGCTTCTTGCATGGTGACCAGCGGTTCGTCGCTCATGCCGCCACCTTCGCAATATCGCGTTCGAAGAGTTCCACGAACCGCGAGGGCGCTGGCCGGCGCAGCACGTCGAGCAGTGGTTCGCTTTCACAGGCACGCTGCTCGTCGCCCAAGGCGAACAGGTAGGCCTGAGGCTCGCTAAGCCGGTATGGCCTGCCAGCAGCCCCCAGATCGCTCAGCGCTGCCGGGAAGCCGGCCAGTGATGCCCTATGGGCGACGTGGCCGCAGGCTCGGGTGAAGGCAACCCCATGTTTGTGCCAAGCCGGTCGGGGCCCGATAACTCGATCGATCATGGCCTTGTCGACGGGCTTTGAGGGAGGATCCAGGAAGGGCGCGAGCTCTTGGACCGTTCGCTTGACCACGGTGCTACCGCGAGCGAGCACCTCCAGGTGGTGGGCCAACTCGTGGAGCGCCGTGCAAACTTTCTCGCGCGGCGAAGCAGGCCGGCCGTTGCGGGTGTCAGAGATGACAGTCGCGAAGCCGCGGCCGCGCCATTTGCCGGCCGACGAAAGCGTTTCGCAGAGTTGCGCGTCCAAGAAATCGCTCGTCCAACCGCAGCAATCACTCGCCTGCAGCCAGGCCGGCGCGTCGGCGTTGGCGACCACGTAGATGGGCATTTCGCCCAGTTCCGGCCCCAGCACCGCGCGGCAGAGTTGTTCGGCCTCTTGCTGCCAGGTCATGCGGCTTGCTCCTGGCGAATCTGCTCTAGCTCGGCGTTCGCGGCCGCCAGTTCAGCCTCGGCCGGCGCGAGCTGTTGCTTCAGGCGGTCGACCACGCGCTTGGCCGCGGCGACTTGGGCAGCGACCTGGGCCCGCCTCTGCTCGTCGACACGCGGCTTGTAGCCCTCGACCGAATTGGGGCCTTCGCTCGGCTCGAAGGCGTCGAGCGCGTTCTGGTGGGCCTTGAGCTCGTTTTCGGCCGTCTTCAGTTCCGGCCCCAGAAGCCGCACGGCCTGTGCCGCGACGTGGGCCCGCTTGGTCGCCGCGTTGCGCCGCGCGACCGTCGCTCGGTCGTAAAACTTGCCGCTGTCGAGTTGCCCCTTGATCGTTGCCAGGCCGGCTTGCCGCGCGCCCAACGCGTTCTGCTCTTCGTTCAACTGCGAATCACGCAGGCCGATTCTGCGCGTGTGTTCCTCGAGCTCTCGCTTCAACGCGGCTCTTTCCTCGGCAACCTGCTCTAGCCGCGCCTCGACCTCGGCCAGTTTCTTGACTTCCGCCTTCGCCTGCTCCCGCGATTCGATTCGCTCGAGGTCCTGCTGAAGCTCGTCGAGCGTGTGGCCCGCGGCCTCGACGATCGCGAGAACATCTTCGGGCGGCGCGTCGCCGCCAGAACTGAGCAGGCTTACCATCGCCAGGTAGTCGCGCTCCGCGTGGTCGCGTCGCTCGCGAGTCAGTTGGGCGGCTTGCTCGAGTAGTTGGTTGGCCATAGTGAATCTCTCCCGTGTTTCGATTGTGCCCCGCGTCAGACGACGCGCGTCTCGTGGCCCGGCGCGGGCCGCCGTTCGACCGCGTCAGCCTGCTCGCCTGAGATGAAGCGGTTCACGTCCGATTCGCGCCAGCGGACGCAGCTACCGATGCGGACGGGCGCCGGCAGACGGCCATCCTTGCCCATCTGGCGAACGCTCTGCGCACTCAGCCCAATCCGGTCCCCGAATTCTTCCGCGGTCAGTAATCGCATCGTTGAACCACTCTCATTTCTCACGCCGTTGTGGCGTTCCCTATCACTCCGCTCGCGCGTGTAGGCCTTCGTCAAGGGGGTCTTCTTTCGACGCTGTCGACGGAGCGCTTCGTTGCAGGCGCGAGAGCACGCCACTGCCTTCGGCTGGCTCGAGGTGAACGTGCGGCCGCAGCGCGGGCAAACGAGCGACAGCGCGGGCGCAGCGTCGGCGGTGCGGATCACGGGCGCACCCTTGCTACGCGCGGCGCTGGGCGACGCGAGAGCGGCTTGGTCGCGAAGAGTTGCATCTGACCGGCAGGCTGCGGCTTGGCCTCTGCGGCCGGCGCGCGGCCCCAGAACTTCGAACCCGCGTAGAACCGGGCTCGCCGCGCGGCGTCTTTCGCGATCGCCTCCGCGCTGGCCGGCGTGGGGTTCGGCATCGGGGCCCAGACCTGACTCACGTCGCCGTGCTGGGCCTGAGCGCTGGGCCCGCGCCGCGCGCCGGCCGGCGACCTACCATCCGACCGACCAACCGTTCGGATGGTAGCCGTCTGAATGGCCGGACCATCAGAACCATCCGTTCGCCCCCTATGGGGGCGGGCGAACGGATGGTGGTCTGATGGCCTTCCGACCGGCTGAACGGATGGTCCGAACGGATGGTCGGATGGTTTAAGCTGGGCCATTTACACAGCCTCCGAAAGAGCCTTTTGAGGGATGCGGAAGCCCGCATACGGTGCCTTTCGGTTGGGTTTCACGACCTCGCAGGCCTCGAGTTCGCCGCGGTCGAGCCCGAGCGCAGTCGCCCGATTGATGGCCAGCGGACCAACTGCTAATCGTTCTCTGAGAGCGGTCGTGGTGTCGCCGTCTGGGGCCTTGAGCAGCAGCGCCAGAACGCGATTGAGCAGCGCCTCGTCCTTGGTTGTGAGCTTCTCCTCCTTGGTGCCCTGGCGCCGCTCTTCCTCCTCCTTGCGGCACTCGGATGGGTCAAGAATCTGCACGCTCCAATGACGGTTGCCGTGCCCCGTGCCCTCATCGACGTCGACGCCATGCAGGCCGCCGTGCCCGGCCGAACCGCCGATGTTCAGCCATAGGCGATGGATTCCCGAGCCCGGCTCGTATTTCTCGCGACGGCTGAGCAAGATCCATTGCCGACTGAACTCGGCGAAGCCGGCCATCGCTGCGTCGGCCAGCTCCATGGGCTCGTACTGCGCGGCAACCGTCTTTTTCGCGTGGTGAACCAAGATCAACGTCACCCCCAGTTCGCCGCACACCCCTGACAGGACGGCGAGCACTTCGCCTTGCTTGAACAAGTTGGCTACGTCGTCGCCTGGCAGCATCAGGTAAGCCGGGTCGAGAAGCAGCACGTCGACGCGCTCCCGCTTGAGTAGCGTTCGCAGGGCCGCCATGTCGCCGGCCTTGTGGGGGCGTGGCAAGTCAGTCGACCAGAGCAACCCGTCGAGCTCCTCGAGCCTCAGGCCGGCCTTGCGACAGATACGGCGGGCGGTCTCCTGGATCGTCGCCAAGCCCGACTCGGCCGACATAAACAGGACGCGGGCCGGGCGCAGCACGCGGAAGAAACCGAGAAACATTCCGCAGGCGGCGAGCGCGATCGCGAGGTCGATGGCGATGGTGGTCTTCAGAACCTTGTACATGCCGGCCAACATCGCGTGCTGGCCCTTCGCGAGCACCCCGTCGACTAGGTATTCAAGTTGATAATTGCCGGTTTCCAACTCCGTGCTGGTGATGACCTCGAATCGCTTAGCGGTAGCCCGCTCGCCAAGCCGGTCGATGCCGCGGGTCAACTTGTCGAGCAACTCGGCGGGGGCGTGCCCGTTCTTCGCATCGGCGACCGACCGTTCGCAAAGCAGGGCGAAACCCCGCTTCATTGAGTGCCGAGTGATCACTTCGGCGTAGTAGATGGCGTTTGCCGCAGTCGGTTCCCAGCGAAAAAGCTCGTGGAGGTAGGCATGGCCGCCGACGCGCTCCAGGTCGTCGCTCTGCCGAAGCCGGTCGCCCAGCAAAGCAAGATCGATCGGCAATCCGTCCGCGTGCAGCGCCGACATATGGGCGTAGATGACGCCGTGCCGGTCGTTGGGATCGAAGAAGTCATCCGCCTGCAGGATGGCGGCAACATCGTCCATGACGCTCGGCTTGAGCAGGATGGAGGCCAGGACGCCCTTCTCCGCCACGTCGTCGCGCGGATATTCTCGCTCGGTTTCCTGCTTCTGTTGGCGCTCGGAATGCCCTTGCCCAATTGCGGACTGGTGCTTCTGCTGGCCGGCGCCGTGGTACTGCACCCAATCGATGCCGCTGTCGGGCTCTGCTTCTGCGAAAGCAGCTTCGTTGGCGTCCCTTGCCGGCAGGGGCGGCATCGTGCCTGTCTTCATCGCGGGCCCTCCTGTGACAGGTCGACGGCGCCCGCGGCCTCGCTGAATCCGCGGAGCAACAGCACCCGCCGCAAGATCGACCCGATCGGTTCCGGTCCCGTGTCGTCGTCTGGAGGGTCGAGAACGGCGTCGGGGTGATGCGCTGGCTCGGTCATCGCCCACCCCCAGCCGCAGTAGGCTCGCTGGCCGCCAACCGCGCCAGCGCCGTCTCGACGGCGCCAACGTGGTACAAGCGGATGGAGGTTCCCGGCGCGAGTAGACTGGGGATCTCGCCGTGCTCGGCGAGCTCGCGGAGCCAGGCGGCAGGCAGGCCTAGCCGATTGGCTAGCTCGGCCAGACGACAGAGATGCGGGTGCTGATACATGCCCACGAGTCTGCCAAACGGGTCGTAGGATACCCGTAAGCGCTCCCGTAGATTTCGCGCTCATGCGGTTTTTTCTCCCGCGGCGATTTCGTTGGGTTCCGCCAGCCGATACACGCCCTTCCCGTCGCTTACGATGAGCCTGCGCCATGCGGGATGCCCATGGAACAGCACGCGCAGCGGGGTCGCATCGTGGTTCCGCTCGGGGTCGATCGCGTCCAGCAGCTTGTCCTCGCCCACATGGGGAGAGCCGCGCTCAGCATGCTCGTAGAGGCATCGAAGCACTGCCGCCTGGGCCGGAGTGAATGGCCCGAACGTGACGCCGCCCCGCCGCAGGCTGCGAAAATCGTCGGCATGGGAGTTATCCGGGGGCGGCTGTTGTGCGCTCGCGGTTTCCCGCTCCGCCAGCAGCACCGCGGCCCGGTCGAACTCAAGCCGCAACTCCGCCTCGACGAGCCCCAGGTCGAGCTCCGGCCATTTCTCCACCAGCACCGTCGCGAGCTTTGGCCAGGCCTCGAGCACCGCGTCGGCCGAAAACGGCGGGGACTCGGCGCCGAGGTCGAGCCACAGTTCCTGCCGGGAATGAATCGCCAGGTCGAGCAGACCTTCGTGCGCGATGCGAAACACCAGATCCCACCAGGCGGGCGAAACCTGGCCGCCATGGATCGCAGGCCCGCGGCCGATGTTGCCCCGCGCGATGGCTTCGGCCGCGTCGCCCACCATCAGGGAGTTGGCCGCAATCAGACTCCGCTCGAGGGCCGCAACTGAACCGGCGACGTGCCAGGTGCGGCCGCTGACGGCTTCAGCCCGAAGAAGCCAGTAGCAGCGGATGCTGCTCGTAACCTGGCCATAGGCGCCGCCGAGGTCGCCGCTTGGGTTGGCGGGTGCGGGGCCGGAGCGTAGACTCATGGGACGACTCCTTTCAACGCCTCGAGCATCGGCCGGCAAGCCGCTCGAGGCGTTCCTATGCGCTAGGCGGCCGATTTCGCGGGGAACCAAGATTGGCGACGCTGGGCGAGTTCGCAGCGCACCGCCGCCTCGTCAAAGGCTTCTCCGGCCGCCAGTTCCGCGGCCCAGAGGCAGATCGAGTCGATCAACTCGTAAATGTCGGCCATCGAGGTGAAGGCGACAGTATTGACGTGGAGGATGCTGCCGGGCGTGTGACAAGTGGCTCCGTCGGTTCCTACACTGCCGAGCGTTCGGACCACGGTTTCGGCGACGGAACGATGGTGGTCGGTGCAGGGTTCGGTCGGCTCGCGCCAATCTGTGGCCCGCAAGAGTACCCGCCATGCAATGCGCGCCATCTTGGCGGCGACCTTGGGATCGTAAGACTCGCTCATCGTCGGGACCTCCAGGAAAAGGGTTCGGGGGCGGGTAGATGCTAGGCGGCGCCGTGGCTGTTCTTCGCCACGTAGGCGTCGAGGTCGCTCCACCGGATTCGGCGGCAACCGGCCACCTTGATCCAAGCCAAGTTGCCGCGCTCCATCTCGGCGTAGACCGTGGCGCGGGAAACGTTCAGGAAGTCGGCGGCTTCAACCACCGTGGCCAGCGACTGGCGGCGGGCGGGGGCTTCGTTTGCGGTGCTCATGGCTACCTCGACAACAGGAAAAACCGGTGCTGCTGTTGCAGTGCCCCGATTCTTACAGCGTCTAGCTTGCTTGTCAATAACGCCGCCGATACACTTTGCTGTTGGCCCCGTTCTCGTGTTTTCCAGGCATAATCCGTGTCGATTCTCCAATTGCAGGTTCAGGCGTCTTGGATGGTCGCGGAGGGCGGTTACAAGGTCGACGGCGGCAAAGTCGTCGAGGCTCTGAAGCCGCCTTTGGCAGAGCACTCGCGTATCGCGTATCGGCCCTACTCTCCAGACGAATTCCCTGGCATGTCCATGGACTTTACGTGGTCGTGCTTCGACGAGGCCGGCGTGCTGCGTTTCGCTTCACGGTATGGCAACCTGTGGCGCGACGAGCGGACCTTGAAGGAATGGGTGGAGTGGAGGCATCACGTAAGCGAGCTATCCGCCGACCCTGATGGTCTGCCCTACTGGCCCTGGGGAGACAACGTCGACGTCCATCGCACAACGCAACAGCTCGAGGGATTGACGATTCTCGTCACCCCGGTGCCGGTCTTGTGCGTCCGGCCAAAGGATCTCGCGTCCTTTCTGTGCATGCAGGCCAGCATGCACCTACTAGCCAGGGCCAAATTCGATCGTTGCTACCAGTGTGGTTGGCACGCGCCGGTCAGCCCGAAACGGCGCCCGGGGGCGCCAGTGTTTTGCAGCGACAAATGCCGGTATGAAGCGTTCAGAGAGCGAAAGTCTAAGGCCATTGAGCTGGTGACCTCCGGGCGCTCAATCGATGATGCGGCGAAACAGGTCGGCTCGACCGCAGAAACTGTCGCGGGTTGGGTTCGCCAGGCGGCCGCGGCCAACGACGCCGCCGCGGTCCTTCGGACCAAGATCAAGCCGCCGGCAAAAGCAACGCAGCCGAAGAAGACCGCTGCCAACAAGGCCAGCACCCCCAAGAAAGCCCGGAAGAAGAAGCCATGAGCCGCAAACGCCGGGGTCGGGGCGAGGGCAGCATTTTCCAGCGAGCCGATGGCCGATGGGTCGTTCGGATCGCACTCGGCGTCGATGCCAGCGGCAAGAGGCGCCGCAAGACTCTCTACGCGCCGACGAAACAGACGGCGATGAAGAAGCTCAAGGAGTTCGACCCCGAGAAGCAGGTCGACGCCAAGGGGTGGACGCTGGCGAAGCTCGCGAGCCATTGGTTGACCAACGTCGCACCGCGCAAGGCCGGGCCGCCCACAGTCGACCGCTACCGCGCGGCGATCGACCGCACGATCGTGCCGCTGATCGGCCACCTGAAGCTGTCGGCAATCAACGCGGCCGCCGTCGAGGACTTCTATGCGAAGCTGCCACAGGTGAAGACGACTCGCGACACCCTGTTGAGCAGTCGTTCCCAACACCTGGCTGGTGCCGTGCTGACGACCATGCTGGCCCACGCGGTCAAGCTGAAGCTGGTCGCTGGCAACCCGGCACGCGAGGTCAGCAAACCCTCATATCGTCGTGCCGACCGTCGCGTATGGACGCCAGACGAGGCCCGCCGATTCTTGGCTGCCTGCCGCGGCCACCGGCACGAGGTGCTGTTCCTGCTCGCCCTGGGAACCGGGCTGCGCGAGGGCGAGATTCTGGCGCTCAACTGGGATGCGATCGACTTCAACGCGGGCACCGTGACCGTGCGGCATTCGCTGGTCGACCACCGGGGCGAGCGGTATCTGAAGGCCCCGAAAACCGGCAGGGTACGTGTCGTGACGCTGCCCAAGATGGTCCTCGACGGTCTGCACGATCTGCGGGCTCGTGCGTTTGCTGCCGGTCGTCTCGATTGTCCGGTCTTCCACAATCGGACCGGCGGCTGGCTGCGCCGAGAGAACCTGCTTCGCGAGTCGTTCTACAAGCTCGTGGAGAAGGCCGGGGTGCCCAAGGTCACGCTGCACGACGTTCGACACGCACACGCGACACACCTGCTTGCCGCGGGCGTTGACGCCAAGACGGTCTCGACCAGGCTGGGGCACTCGACGGTCAAAACTACCCTAGACTTCTACGTCTCGACCCTGCCGGAGATGGCGCAGGCGGCTGCTGATCAGACCGACCGGCTCTATCGGGTACAAGAACGGGTACAACGGGACCCCAGCCAGGTGCAGGCCAATCCAGCATCCTGATGGCGAGAAACGACTTCTGGCGTCAGGGTAGGGAAAAAACCATGGGTCTGCTGAACCTGGTGTGGAACGGCCTCAAGGGGCTCGGCAAGTTGCTCGTGTTGCCGATCGTGGCGATCCGCGAGCGGCCACGCTTTCCTACTTGGCTGCTGTGGGGGCTGCATCTGGCGCTGGTGGCGCTTGCCCTCGGCGGGTTAGGCTGGCTCGGTTACTGGCTTGGGCTCGACGGCGACGTGGCAGCCCATTCCGAATTCCTTCGCCGCACCTGGCTGCCGCTGCTCTGCTTGTTGACGTATGCCGGAGGTTGGGTGGCCTGGTGGCTGGTGCAGCAGTTGCGAGCGCCGGCAGAGCAAGGGGCGCATCCCGATCTCGACGAGGCTTGGCAGGAAGCCCAGCACGCGCTTGACCGCGCCGGCATCGACCTGGCGGCTACTCCGCTCTACCTGGTGCTCGGCAAGCCGGCCGGCCCCGAGCTGACGTTCTTCCAGGCTGCACACATGCCGCTGGCGGTGGCCCAAACGGCGTCCGGCGAGCAGCCGCTCCGCGTGTTCGCCCAGCCGGACGCTGTGTACGTGTGTCTGAGCGGCGTGTCGTTGCTGGCCGATATGGCCAGGCGGCTCGCGACCGTGCGGCAGCCCGAACCCGCGCCCTCTCGCGCGGCGGTCGTGGCGCCGCGCGCAGTTCCTCAGCCGGCGCGGACGCTTGTTGCGGCGGCGGCCAGCGGGGCCTCGAGCGCGGCTGCTCGTTCGACCGGCGCTGCGCTGGCGGAGCGGCCGACGACCGTGTCCGCCCCCAACGACCTCGCGCCGGCAGCGCGCTCGGCCGCAGCGCTGGATGAGCTCGAGTCCCTCACGCGCGCCGCCCAAGAGGACCTCGCCGTGCCGGCGAGCATGCCCGAACAACTGCGGGCCGACGACGTGCAGCATCACGCGGCGCGGCTCGACTACGTTTGCCAGCGCATTGCCCGCAGTCGTGCGCCGTATTGCCCGGTGAACGGCGTCGTCGTGCTGCTCCCCTACGCGGCGTTTACCAGCGATGCTAGTGCCGCGCAGTGCGCCGCCGCGCTCGAACAGGACCTGCGCACCGTGGGCGAGGCGACTCGCGTGGCCTGCCCGGTGGTGAGCGTGGTCTGCGATCTCGAGCGGGCGCCGGGCGGTCACGAGTTCTTGGCGCGGTTCCCGGCCGAACAGCGCGACCGTCGGCTGGGAGCGCAGCTTCCGCTGGTGGACCACATCGACGAGCGAGCCTTGCGCGAGAATCTGGAGCTCGCCACGCGTTGGTCGCTCGTCGACATGGCGGCAGGCATCGTTCACCGGCTGTTCGAATTCGGCGGGGCCGACGAGGCTGCCCGTACGGCGGCCGCCGACGGCAATGTCGCCCTCTACCGGCTTCTGTCCGACCTGCGCGAGCTGCAACCGCGTCTGTCCCGCTGCCTCACGCGGGCCCTGAGCGCGAGCGGCGTGTGGCACTGGCGGCTGTGCGGCCTCTACCTGGCCGCCACCGGGGCCGACACGCTCCGCGAACAGGCCTTCGCCGCCGGCATCCCAACGCAACTGGCCGAGGTGCAAGACGCCGTGGCCTGGACCCGCGACGCCCTGGAAGAAGACGCCGCCTGGCGCCGCTGGACGGTGGCAGGCTACACCGGCCTGGTCGGCTTCGTCGCGCTCTTGGCCACGGTGCTGATCCGCGGCTGATTGTCGTCCCGTACCGTTCGAGGAGCGATCGGCGACTACGCAATTCCGCTCAACCGCAGCGCCTCCACCACCCGGCCTAGCGCCAGAATGTAGGCCGCCGTCCGCAGCGACACTTTGCGTTCTTGGGCAGTCTGCCAGACCCGCTCGAAGGCATCGCTCAGGGTGCGGTCGAGTTCTTGGCGGACGCGGTTCAGGCCCCACTGGTAGTGTTGCCGGTTCTGCACCCACTCGAAGTAGCTGGCCGTCACGCCGCCGGCGTTCGCCAGGATGTCGGGCAGGACGGTGACGTTGTGTTTGGCGAGCACTTCGTCGGCGTCGGGGCGCACCGGGGCGTTGGCTGCTTCGATGATCAGCGGGGCCTTGATCCGGGATGCGTTCTCGCGGGTGATTACGCCGCCCAGCGCTGCAGGGATCAGCAGATCGACGTCGAGCTCGAGCAGGTCTTCGTTGTCGATCGAGTCCGCCTCGCGGTAGCCGGCAAGCGAGCCATGGTGCTCGAGCGCATAGCGCAAGGCGCCCATCACATCGATGCCTTCTTTGCGGTAGTAGCCGCCGCTGGCGTCGCCGATGGCCACGACCTTGAATTCGGCCTCGTGCAGGAATTTGCTGGCATGGGAGCCCACATTGCCAAATCCCTGGAGCGCGACGCGGGTTTGCTGGGGCTTGCGCCCGAGCCGGCTGATCGTTTTGAACGCCAGAATGCCCACGCCGCGGCCGGTGGCCTCTTCGCGCCCCGGCAGGCCGTGGAGTTCGACGGGCTTGCCGGTGACGACGGCCGGGCTGAAGCCGTGGTACTTGTTGTACTGGTTCATGATCCAGGCCATCGTCTCCGCGTCGGTCCCCATGTCGGGAGCCGGAATATCGCTGTCGGGTCCGATGACGTCGTGGATCTGATCGACGAACTTGCGCGTGATCCGCTCGCGTTCCTTGCGGCTAAGCTTCTTGGGGTCGATGGCAATGCCCCCCTTCGCGCCGCCGTACGGCAGGTTGACCACCGCGGTCTTCCAGGTCATGAGCGCGGCGAGCGAGCGGACCTCGTCAAGGTCGACCTCAGGGTGGTAGCGCAGCCCGCCCTTCATCGGGCCGCGGGTGTTGTCGTGCTGCACGCGGTAGCCGATGAAGGTGGCGATCGCTCCGTCATCCATCTCGATGGGAATCTCCACCTGCACCTCGCGTTTGGGCGTGAGCAGCAGGTAGCGGATGTTCTCAGGAATCTCGAGCTGATCGGCCGCCCGATCGAAATACAGGCGAACGGCGTCGAAAGCCTTGACCATGGAGTCGACTCGCGTGAGAAAAGGATGCGTCGGGCTGCCCAACGGGTGGGAACCGGCGTGCCGGGTGGTTTTGCGGCCTACAAGGGGAGAAGCTGGGTGGCCGCCAGGGCACCGGTAAAGAATCTTATGGCTCGAACCCCGGCGACTCAAGGCGAAGCGGAGCAACCGCTTGACCGCGCTTGCCGGGCCTTGAATACTGGCCTCGGCCGAATGCGGCGGCACGGCTGTTCCCCTGGCGTTTCCCCTTGGCGCGATTGAAGTTGCGAGATGCCGAAGTCTGGCCAGGCCGTGTCGTCCGCCGTCCACTCGGTCCCGACCGTGTGCGTGGGTTGCAGTTGCCTGTGCGACGACATTGAGGCGCAATTGGAACAAGGCCGCGTGACGGCCGTCGCAAACGCCTGCGAGTTGGGCCAGGCGTGGTTTCACACCGCCGCCGACAGCGCGGCTTCGCCGGTTGGCAAGCCGGCCGATTTGGCCGCGGCGCTCTCCCAGGCCGCCGAGATCCTGCGGGGCGCACGCTATCCACTCGTTTACGGGCTCGAGGCCGAGGCGGCCGAGGCCCAGCGCGAGGCCGTGGCTCTCGCCGAACTGCTCGGCGGCGTGATCGACACCCCCACCAGTTCGAGCCATGCCGCCTCGATCCTCGCGTCGCAGGAGGTCGGCAAGGTCACCTGTACGCTCGGCGAGGTGCGAGCGCGCTGCGATCTGATGGTGCTCTGGAGCGCCGACCCGCTGACGACGCACCCACGGCTCTTTTCGCACTACACGCTGGAGCGCCCCGGCTTATTCGTGCCGCGGGGGCGGGCCGACCGCACGCTCGTGGTGATCGACGACCGGCCGACGGGCACATCGGCGCTGGCGGATCAATTCATTCGCGTGCGCGGCGGAGGCGACTTCGCCGCGTTGTGGACGCTTCGGGCGCTAGTGGCCGGCCGCCCGGTCGACGCTCAGCGCGTGTTGGAACAGACCGGGCAGGGCTTGGAAGTATGGCAACCGCTGGTCGAGCGACTCAAGGCCGCGAGGTACGGCTCGCTGCTCTACGGATCTCGTTTGATGGCTGGCAATGAAGGGCCGCATCAGGTGGTGGCGGCGCTAGCGCTCGTGCGCGACTTGAACGCGCACACGCGCTTCGTGGGACGCTCGCTGCGCGGCCCGGCCAATTCCTCGGGGGCCGATCAGGTGCTGCTGTGGCGCAGCGGCTATGCCTATGCGGTCGACTTTGCTCGCGGCTACCCAAGGTTTGGGCCGGGAGAATATACGGCGAGCGCCGTACTCGAACGCGGTGAATGCGACGCGGCGCTCGTGGTGTCGAGCGATCCGCTCGCGCATCTCTCGGCGCCGGCAGCCGAACGGCTGCGCCGCTTGCCGCTGGTCTACCTCGGTCCCCCCCACGGCCAAACCTGGGAGGCGGCCGAGGTGCGGATTCCCACTTCGACGGTCGGCGTACACACGGGGGGAGTGGCCTATCGCATGGACGAAGTTCCGGTTGCGCTGGGACCGGTGCAGCCCTCGCGGTTGCCGAGCGCGGCCGAAGTGCTGCGTCAACTGAACCAGGCGCTCAGCTTCGCCCGGCCCTACCCGTAGCTGCTCGCCCGCCGAACCCGAGCGCCTACTCGAACGGGCTGGCGTGGATCACCTCGCCCCCCTTGGGGTTGCCGGCCCGCGTGGAAAGGGTGTTGAACACGGCTGGGTCGATCGATTCCTTGCGGATGAAGCGGCCGCCCCCGTCGCAGAACACGAAGTTCGCGCCGCCGGTGTGCAAGCTGCCGAACGACTCGGCGAAGCTGCTGTCTTCGGCCGCGTCGTCGATGCCGGTCTCGATGTTGAACCCGTCTTTGAACGTCGTGCCGAGCACGAAGCTCGGGCCGCCGCAATACTTGGCCGGGTTGTGGTTGTCGACGAGCTTCGACTCCGGCACCACGCCCCACAGCGCGGGTCCCGACCAAAAGAAAGACCGCTCACCGACGGCCAGCGTGTTGGACAACCCGTCTTCGATCTCCTCCGGCTTCACCGCATGGTTGCGGCCGAAGACGCCGTCGAACTGGTCGCGGCACACTTTGCAGGTCGGCCGCACCGAACCGGTGCTGGCCACGTAGTTCGTGGCCGCCAAGCGGGCCAAGACCGCGCCCGACTTCTTATGCGGCACGTCGACGATCTTCTGGAACTCGTCGTCCGAAGGGCAGTTGAACGTGGGGAGCGAAGTGAGCCGCAGTTCCTCGGTCGCCTTGCTCGTGAGCGGCAGCCTGAAGTCGATCTTACTGGCCAGGGGAACCTGCTCCATCTGGGGCATGATCATCGGCGCCCACGACCAGCCCGGCCCCGAGTCCTCGTAGTCGTCGAGCACGCCCGACACGTAGCCTGGCGGAAAGCTCTGCTTGTACGTCATGTAGACGTGCATCCCCAAGCCAATTTGCTTGAGATTGTTCAGGCAGTGGACGCGGCGGGCCGCTTCGCGGGCCGCTTGCACCGCCGGCAGCAGCAGGGCGATGAGCACGCCGACGATGGCGATCACCACCAGGATCTCGACAAGCGTGAACCCAGTGCGGCGACGAGAGAAAATGGGCAGCATGCAAAGGAACTCCCAACAAGGCGACCCCGACCGCCTGGAGAAACCCTAGGGCCGCGCGGCAACCAGACTTCACCATAAACCCGCCTGACGACGGCCGCAACGACTTGGCCGGGGCCAGAACGGTCGCTCACAGGGCAGCTAATAGCGGAAAAGCCCATTCCGTGCTAGGGAAACTGGCGAAGCCCGAGAGACTTCGCCAGATAGCCACTGAGTTCGCCGGCCGCTACCCTAAGGCGAATTCGCTCCTAACCTGGATACTTGGAAAGCCCCGGTACGATGGCCGCACGCCCGAATTGGCTTCGTCCTTCGCTCAATTGGCTGGTGGTGTTCGTCCCGATCGCGGCGGCGCTCGAGATCGCCCATTCCTGGTTTCACGCCCCGTGGGCCTCGCCGACGGCGATCTTCGTTTGCTCGGCCATTGCCATCGTTCCGGCCGCCGGTTGGATGGGGCACGCCACCGAAGAACTGGCCGCCCGGCTGGGCGACGCCTGGGGCGGATTGCTCAACGCCACGTTCGGCAACGCGGCCGAACTGATCATCGCCTGCATGGCGCTGAGCGCGGCCGCGCAAAACCCGGAACGGGCGCCGGCTCTGCTCGACCTGGTCAAGGCTTCGCTCACCGGCTCGATCATCGGCAACGTGCTGCTCGTGCTGGGCGTGTCGCTGCTCGTAGGCGGACTCAAATACAAGGTGCAGCGGTTCAACGCCGCCGGCACCCGCGTGAACGCCACGCTCCTGGCGCTGGCCGCCGGCGCCATGGTTATGCCGGCCATGCTCTATCACTTCACCCACGAGCTGCGCGGCGCGGTGCAGGCGCTGAGCGTGGAGTTTGCGCTCCTCTTGTTGCTTTGCTACGCCCTCAGCCTGGTGTTCACGCTCCACACCCACAAGCATCTCTACGTGAGCGCGCCGAGCACCGACGCCGACGAGGGGGTCGAGCCGGGCGAACATACGCTGGCCCATGCCGTGCCCCCTGTGTGGCAATCGTTGGCGCGGTTGCTGGGCGCCACGGTGGTCGTCGGCTTCCTGGCCGAATTCATGGTGGGCTCCGTCGAGGCCGCCAGCCAGGCGATCGGCCTCACCGAACTGTTCGTGGGCGTCATCGTCGTAGCCATCGTAGGCAACGCCGCCGAGCATAGCACGGCGGTGCTGATGGCCTGGAAGAACCGCATGGACCTGGCGCTCGGCATCGCCATCGGCTCGTCGATTCAGATCGCGCTATTCGTGGCGCCCGCGCTCGTGCTCTTGGGCTACGGCTTCGGCGTGCGGATGGATCTGGTGTTCACGGTGCCGGAGATCGTGGCCTTGTTGCTCACGGTCGGAATCCTTACGCAGATCGCAGGCGACGGGGAGAGCAATTGGCTCGAAGGCGTGCTGCTGCTGGTGGTCTACGCGATGCTCGCGATTCTCTTCTTTCACCTGCCGCCTTCGGCGTCGCACCCCAGCAGCTAGCGCAGCGTCACAGCTTGTTTTTCGGGTTGTGCCACGCTAACCCGCAGCGCGAGCAAGGGACGGGAGCGCCCGACGGGCGCGCTGGCCGAAATTGCTGTCCGGCCCGTGCAGAGGTCCGCGAGACTCGACCATGGCGGCGTGGCTCTCCCTTGCTCGCGCTTTTTGAAGTTGCGCTTTTGGTTGGACGTGGGGGCATGGATCAAGCGTTTTGCTCTTAGAGCCTACGTGCAGCCCCGGCAGGGGCGACCCGATAATAGCCCCGGGCCAGGGCAGCGTGAGCTGACCGCAGCCCGGGGTCCGTGAGAAGTAGGGAACAAAGCCCCGCAGGGGCGACACAAGAGCTGCTTGCCAGTGCAGGACTCAAGCATGTCTGTCGCCCCTCCGGGGCTCTTTGTTTCCGTGGGGCGTAACCCCGGGCGGCGTCCGGCTTGCGCCGGCCTTGCCCGGGGCTATTCTCGGGTCGCCCCTGCCGGGGCTGCATGCCGCGCCTCACGCTTCGCAGATGCCAAAGCGCACTTCAAACTGGCGCTGCGGGCTAGTAGCGGAGGGCAACCCGAACTTCTGGCTGTGACACAGGACTAGCCGTCCACCTGGCCAAAAAACGGAACGAGCGGCGCTCCGCAAGCCGACAGCCCTGCGCTCGACGCGGCGAATGCTGGGGAATCGCCGCCGTCTCACGCGGCCGCCAAACCTTGCAGGGCGCCGCTCGTTTCCAAGCGATTTTCTGCGGGGCGCGCGTTGTTAGTAGCCGAAGTGGCCGCGGACCTTCGAATCGGCCCGCTCATACGACGGGTAGTGCCGCTCCGCCCGCCGCACCGAACGCCGCGAGCCGTAGTAGTAATTCGTCGCCGGGGCGACGCTCGTCTGCGGAGCAGCCGCCACTTGCGGCGCCGACTGCGTACCGGGCTGGTACGAGAAGGCGCGACGCGCCGTGGGGGCCTGGGCGACCGAGGGCGCCGGAGCGGGCGCTGGCGTGGCAACCGCCGGCTGCGGCGCGACGCGGACAACCTGCGGGGCCGAGTAGGAATAGGAATAGTTGTTGTAGGTGCGCGGACGGCCAACCGCCCAGTTCGGCGCCCAGATGTTGGTGCCAAAGTCGCCGCGGACCTTGGAGTCGGCCCGGCGGACCGCCTGAGCCGAAGCGATGCTCGTGCTCAAAACCGCGACCGCCAGCGCCGAAAGGAACAGCCAGTTTTTCGAAGTGTGCAGGGACATGAGAGGAATCTCCGCCTTGGAAAGAGAACTGAACGAATGCCAACGAGCCGGGGCGTCATCCCCAGCGAAGACTGCGGTCGTGGGCAAGGAGTCGCTCCTCGCCGTGGACGCGTCATAACGTCAGGCGGCAGCCTTGGATGCAGCGCTCGAGCGCCGTTGTCGCGCGATCACCCAGCGCATGCAGCGCTCGGCGCGACGGCGGATGGATGGGGTCCAACGAGACGACCCAGCCGAGGAGTTGCCCCTCGCCGAACCGCGACTCGTCCTCGCCATCCGAAGACGTGAGCTGGGCCCACGTCAGTTCCGCAGCGCACGCGCGGTGCGCCGGAATCACGCGCTGCGCGGCGCAACCCTGGCAGAAGAATCCATCACAACGGTGATGGACCGTGACACTGGTCGTCACTCGCGTCGGACAAGCCGCGTCAGAAACGCGGCAAGGGACCGACGCGCTCGCGAAGACCAGCGCCATCGCCGCCAGAGAACGTGCAGAAGTTGAGAGCCAGAGATTCATCGGAATCCGGACCTCGTGGTCACGACATTCTACGAACGTCGCGCCGCTCCAGTTCTACCGCCTACGGGGGTTGCCTCCCCCTACCCTAAGCCTACTGCACTTTCTGTGCGCGTTGCACAGGGATCGGCGCCTAAGATGTGCCGGCGAGCTTGCAATTCCTTAAGCAGGCGGGGTTGTGCTTCCCGTGCAGGGTTCGCCGACCGAGAAAAGGCTTCCTGACCTAGAACTGCGGGAGTTCACCGCGATTCCGCAGGCAAGCTGCCGGTTATCAACACCGAGAACCGACCGTGCGAGGCCGCACAGCAGCGCGACGCTGGGCGTCAGCAGCGTTTCAGTCGAGCGGGAACAAGGTGAGCTCGCGCCCGCCTTCGAGTGGCGCCACGCACGCCGGCCCGTCGTTCCGCGAACTATTCACCTGGGGCCCCACTTCGTAGCGCACGAGCAAGTCGTCGGCAGCCGGTTCGAGCAGCGTTTGGAGTACGTCGACCGAAGCGTTCCCCGCGAGCCAGCGTTCGCGCGCGGGGCCTGACAGAATGACGGGCATCCGATCGTGCAACGGCCGCAGCACCGCGTTGGCCCGTGTCGTCAGGATGGTGCACGACTCAATGATTTGACCGTCGCCGTGCCAGCGCTCCCACAGGCCGGCGAACGCGAGCGGGGAGTCGTCTGGGCGATGGATGAAGAAGGGGTGCTTCTTCTGACCAACCGTTTGCCACTCGAAGAAGCCGTCGGCCGGAATCAAGCAGCGGCGCTCACGAAATGCTGCGCGAAAGGCCGGCAGCGTGGCGGCAGTCTCGCTTCGCGCGTTGATTAGCGGCTTGCCGCCTGGGCCTTCCGACCAGAACGGAACCAAACCCCAGCGCAGCCACACAGCCTCCGAGGATTTCGAGGCCGCCCCCGCTGCAACGCCTTCGCGCGGCGCTCTCACCGCCAACACACTTTGCGTGGGGGCGATGTTGAACCGCAACGGCAGTTGCACGAGTTCCCGCAGGCCGAATTCGCGGATCAGCACCGTGGGAGGAGTTCGCAGAGTAAAACGGCCGCACATGAACTCAGTCGCCGGGGAACTTACGCTAAGCCGTGGCGCGCTCTGCGGTGGTCGAACTGGGCCCGCCGTCGAGGTAGCGGAGGATCGCCCGCTCCAGATCGCTGCCGTGCGCCCTCCACCACGCCTCGAAGCCGGCCCGCGCCGCTTGCAGCGCCTGACGCTCGCGTTCGAGCTCGTGATCGAGCGCCACCCCTAGAGCTCCCGACGCTGCCGATCGCCAGGCTTCGTAAGTGGCCCCGGTGGCGTGGTGATCGTTCACATCGCCCAGGTGCTGCTGCAACTCGGCCACCTGACGGTAGACCTCGCGGCGGAAATCTTGCGGGAAGGCGCCGGCGAACAGCTCCATGGCGTAACGCAGGCCTTTGATATCGATGCGGAAGCGGTGCAGGCTTTCCGCGTCGGCAAAGCCGCCGCGAACCGGATCGAAAGCGCCGGCGACCGCTGCCCGCAGCGCTTCACGCGCAAAAGCGCCGAGCCCCGGCTCGTCCCCCTTCTGGCGATAGCGGGCCTCGCGGGCCAGGGCGCGGGCACGACGGGGAAACTTGCGCTTCCGCAGCCGCTTGTGGGCGCGATACAAAGCCGGCTGAGCGGCGGCGCGTTCGCGCCGCACCAGGTCGACCAAGGCATGGAGCCCCGTACTGCCATTGTCGCCACAAGCCGCCGCCAGCCGCTGCTCGAGCACGTCGAGATCGCGGGCCAAACCGGCCGCCTTGCGGGCCTCACGCAGGCGACGAGCGATCCATTTTCGCTCGTCCTTGGGCAGCAGCGTGCGAAACGTTTCGAGGGCCGCGGCTGCCCGCCGTGTGCTCACGCGCAGTTGGTGAACGTATTCGAGGTCTTCTTCCGGCGCAAGCGCAGCCAGCGGCAGAAAGTGGCTCACGCTGTCGAGCCGCAGCCGCAGCGCGCTGCGGGCAGCGTCGCTCACCGGCTGGTCGCCGTGCGTACCGGGAATCCACTTGCTCTTGCGAAAGGCCATGCCGAGGGGCCGCCGGATCGGAGGTTGCAAACGCCCCCGCGGGAGCGAGACCGGGCCTCCGTGCCAAGCGCCTTGGCGGCCTGCCTGGGCACGGCCGGCCAAGAGCCTCTCTAGGGTTCCTCCGACATCATAACGCGGGGCGGGGGCGCTTGCGTACCCCCGCCCCCGCGTTGGAACGGCTCGGCGAGCTAAACCCTAGGGCTTAGCGGCAATACGGGCACGACGAGCGCGTCGGCTGCCAGTTGTACTGCGGCGTGTACGAATCGAACCGCATCTTCGTGACGGCCGAGGCGGGACGAACGGGGGCCACGCCCTGGCGATAGGTGGCCAGCGTGGTGCGCCATTCGCTGTCCGAGAGTTGGCCGGCACGGCGATAGATCTGCCGTTCGCCCTTGCGATCGATGATCGCCGTGAAGGGAAGTTCGCCGGCCTTGAAGCCGGCCTTCAGCTCTTGGCCGTACTTGGTCGTGGCGTCGACGCGGCAGAGCACGTAGTTCTCGAGCAACGCCGGATCTTCGGCGTTGCGCTTGGCGGCCGTCGGCCGCACTTGGCCTTCCGGCTGCTCGAGCACCACCAACAGCGGGCGGCCTTCGCTGGCCGCGCGCTTCAGGCAAGCGCCGTAGTCGTTCGACCAGCCACCGGCGGGAGCGGCGGCGAGCACCAACAAGGGAAGCAGAGCGTGCATGGAGTAAGAGTCCTTTCAGAGGGATGTTGCGCTGGCCGACGGCGAAGTGCCTTCGGCCGATGGGAACCGAACGCAACACGACGCCCGGAGGAGAACCGCGGACGGAGGACGAGAACGGCGGGAGCGAAAGCAACCGCGGTTCTCCTTCCGGAGCATCGTGTTCAACAGCATTGCCCCAAGCAGGCCGAAACTCCTCGGCCTGTCGGCAGCCGCCCCGAGGCGGGCTACCTAAGTTCCTGATAGAGCTGCTTCGAGTGCCGGGCGGGATCGTACCGCTCGAGCAGGCCGCTCGACACCAGCTCGCTCCGCATCTGCACTTGGTTGCCGAAGCCGTTGTAGCTCAGGCTGCCAGGCTCGAAAGGGTGGAACGAGAAGATGCCGTCGGAGCCGCGGATGCGGCCGTACCAATCGCGGCTGTAGTCGAAGCGGTTGACGTGTTGGCCCACGGTGTCGTGGCAGCGCTGGCACGACTGGCGGTCGACCTCCACGAAGCCGGCGTCGTAGTTGGCCGGCACGATGTGGAAGTTGTCGCTCGTCGTCGGCGCCGACGCGATCAGCGACCCTTGCCCTTCGCGCCACCGCGTGCCCAGGCACGACTTGAAGGTCGTTTGACCGAGCAGGCGGGCGACGAGTTGATCGTCGTCGATCGCCGGCAATTCATCGACGATCGCCCGCTGGCGAAACGTCTGCTGCGGATGCGGGTCGACGAGCGTGGCCGTGCGGAAGGGCCCCTTGGTTCCCAAGTGGTTCACGAGCTTCGCCAGCGCCGGCTTCTGCTGCCACTGGGGCTCGAGCTCCTGAATGCGCTCGGCGAGCGCCTCGGGCGTGGGGAACGGGCGGAAGACGTCGACCGCCCACTCCGCGTGCTCGCGCTTGCGCACCCGCAGTTCGAAGGTGTGGCCGTGTCCCTGGGGGGATTTCATCACGAGCACTTCGCCCACGATCGTGCCGACCGGGAACGTCCAAGCGTACCCCGTGGTCGAGTCGCCCGGGTGATGCTTGCGAAACCAGACGACGGGCAGGCGCTTGCCTTGCGCGTCGACGGGAAGCCAGAGGAAACGGAACGTGCTGACGTTTTGCGTGCGATGGGCGCCGGCAGGGGTGGCCCAGGGGAACTCGCGATTGCCGTTGCCAAAGGGCTCGCTGCCGTTGGCCGAAATGTTGTAGCTCGCGGCGTGAACGCCTTGGAGCTGGCCGTCCCAGACCTGGTAGGCCTTGGGCATTTCGCGGTCGGTGTAGATGAGCAGGGCCGGATCGTCGAGCACGGCCTGGAGCTGCGGGTCGTCGACCTTGGGCAGCAGCCGGCGGAACTGACGATCGCGAGCTTCGGTGGTGAGGCGGGGCGTAGGTTTGAGTTTGTTGAGCAGGGACCGCAACAGGCGGGCCTCGGCTCGCGGCGGCGCGGCGCCCAGCAAAGCGAGGGCGAACGCACACACAACGAGACGCTTCATGCAGACCTCCCTATCGAAGAATCGAACGCCGGATGGAATCGCCCTGGGCCGGCGACGCGCGCCCTCCGCCAAGACGGCGCGGCGCGATGACCAGACCGAGCAAAGCAACGGGGTGTCGAGTCGACCACAGCGTATGGTGTGAACGCCCCATCCATCGCGCCGGCCTACGCTGGCCGGCGCCGGGGCGCCGCTGCGGACCCACCGTTCGGTGTTCCATCCGGAACGGGTGACAAGCGGCCGAATCGCGGCGAGCAAATGCCTCGCGGCGTTGGGCCGAAGTGCGGCCAACCTAGCCAGTGTGCAAACGTCTGACAAGCACCCCGGCGCTGGCGGCTTTACCCCGAGCGCTACTTACGTCGAGTGGACACTTTCGGGGCACGCTGTTTGCCTGTCGACGTATCTCTAGTGCTCACGGCGGCTTGGGCGGCCCGAGGATTACTCGCGCACTTGCAGCGCAGAAAGCCAATCCAATTTGAAGATTTGCCGTAAAACGACCAGATGCGCGAGCACGCCAAAGGAAATCCCGAGCGTCACCGTGCTGATCCACACGGCCGGCGGCGACACCACGGGGAAACGGAACATCTCCGTATCGTACGCCCAGGCGATGAACAGCGTGAGGCCGTAGCCCAACGGCAGGCCGAGGGCCGTGCCCAGCAGCGTGACCACCACGCTCTCGCGAAAGAACAGGCCGCCGATCTGATAGGGCGAATACCCCAATACCGCCAGCGTCGCCACCTCGCGCCGCCGCTCGGCCAAACTCACGAGCGACGCGTTCAGCACGCTGCCGAAGTAGATCACTCCCGCGAAGATTACGAGCAGGCCGATGAAGATCCCCTGCACCTTCACGATCGTCTCCCGCAGGTTGTGCAAGGAGTCGCCGCGGGTGCTCACCGACTGCAGGGCCGGCAGCCGTTTGAGCTCGCGGTTCAGCTTGCGGCGCACGGCCGGCGCTTCTCCGACCTGCAATTGCACGCCGCTCGCGGCCAGTTCCTCGTGCAGTTGGCGGCTCAGCCACGCGATGTCGGCGTATACGGCCATGCCCATGTAGCTGTCGGTGATCTGCACGACGGGAGCCTCGAAGGGCTCGCGCCGCCCTTTGACGGGCGTCACGAGCAGCCGATCGCCCACGCCCACCTGCATCACCTGGGCCAGCTTGCGGCTGACGGCCAAGCCCGCCGAAGGCAAGGGAATGGGCCGCCCCGCGAGGTCGCGCGGCCGCGTCAAGCGGGCATCGGCCGCCAGCCCTGTGATGGCCCCCTTGCGGCGGTAGGGGCCGTGGACGAAGTGGCAGGCCACCTCGAGCACCGGCTCGGCATGATCGACCCCCGGCAGCCCGCGGGCCTCCCGCAGGGCGGGGCGCCCTTGGTCGTCGGCAAACGACAGATCGAGATCGCTCGTCAGCACCTTTTCGTACTGGAACTCGATCAGGTAGTTCATTCCCTGTCGCATCATGAAGCCGGCGAGCAGCAGCGCTGCCCCCATCGCCCCGGCGAACACGCCCACCGCGGTCCGCAGCCGGTTGCGAATCACGTTGCGGAGCGCCATCCGCCAGCCAAAGCTCAGCCGCCGCCACAGCCCCGTGAAGCGTTCGAGCCACACCGGACCGCCGCCCGCCGCGGGGGGCGCGGGGCGCATCGCCTGCGCCGGCTGCAGCCGCAGCGCCGAGCGCGCCCCGGTCACGCAGCCCAACAGCGCGCACGCCGCACTGATCGCCAGGCCCCCCAGATAGATGAACGGATAGGGCAAGTTGGCCAGGTCGGGGAACTCGTAGAACTGCTTGTAGATCGAGGTCACGAAGCCGGCCATGAAGTAGCCGGCCACGCAGCCGGTCAAGCCGCCCCCCATGCCAATGATCAGCCCGAATTTGAGAAAGTGCAGAAAGATCTGCCCATCGCCATAGCCCACGGCCTTGAGCGTGCCGATCACCACCCGCTGCTGGTCGATCAGCCGCAGCATCAGCACGTTGAGCACGAGCGCGGCCACGCTGAGGAAGATCGTCGGCATGATCGTCGAGAAGACCCCCAGCCCGCGAATCTCGTCGCTCAGGAAGCGATTCGAGGCCTGGTCCTTGCGCGGCATGACGTTGAACACGCCGTACGGCTCGAGCAACGTTTCGATCTGGGCCAAGGTCTCGGCAGGACGCTCGCGGACCGCGGGGCTGAGCAGCCCCAGCACCTGATTCGCCGCCCCGTCGAAGTCGAAAACTTCCTCGGCGTAGCTCTGCTTGAGGTAGAAGACGCCGAACCGCTTGGGATCGGGCGCCAGCGAGCCGGGCGAAAGCAGATACACGAACTCGCTGCTGATCGCCGTGCCGACGATGAACAGTTCTTCGCGGCGGTTGTTGAGCAGCAGGTGAATCGTTTGTCCTGGGTGCAGGTCGTGGGCGCGGGCGAAGGCGTCGTTCACGATCACCTCCTCGCGCCGCCGGTCGGTGAAGTAGCTGCCCCGGCGGAGCACGATGTCGTTGATGATCGGGCCGGGGCGGTCGGGCAGGGAGAGCGTCAACCCGTTGAGCGGCTCTTCGACATTTTCCAGGTCGACCGTGGCGAAGAATTGAATCCGCGGGCGGATCTCGCTCACGCCTGGCAAACGGGCCACGGCGTCGAGCTCGGCCAGCGGCACTTTCTTGACCTCGACCCAGAAGTCGGCCATCCGACACTGGGCGTAGTACTGCGCCTGGGCGCCGCGGAGGTTGTAGTACGACGACCGCATGTAGACGAAGCACATCACCCCCAGCGTCATGATGCTGGAGATGGTGAGCAGCAAGCTGCGCGAGCCGCGCACTTCCCGCAGCAGCTTGCGGTCGAGCACGCCTACCACTCGATCTCCTCCGGCGCGCGGCGGTGGGCGTTGCGCGTGACTTCCACGATCTCGCCCGACCGCAGATGGATTACCCGGTCGGCGATCTCGGCGATGGCCACATTGTGGGTGATCACGAGCACGGTCTTGCCCAACCGGTCGTTCAGATCCACGAGCAGCCGCAGCACGAGCTTGCCGGTTTCGTAGTCGAGGGCGCCGGTCGGCTCGTCGCAGAGCAACAGCCGCGGGTTCTTGGCCAATGCCCGCGCGATTGCTACGCGCTGTTGCTCTCCGCCCGAGAGCTGCGAGGGAAAGTGGTCCATCCGGTGCTCGAGCCCCACCAGCCGCAGCGTGTCGTCGACGTCGAGCGGGTTGGCGCTGATCTCGGTGGCCACCATCACGTTCTCACGCGCCGTGAGGTTCGGCACCAGGTTGTAGAACTGAAAGACGAAGCCGACTCCCTGACGGCGGTAGCGGGTCAACTCGGCGGCGGTGGCCTTGGTCAGCTCCTGGTCGCCATACCACACCTGGCCCACGCTCGGGCGGTCCATGCCCCCCATGAGGTTCAAGATCGTGCTCTTGCCTGAGCCGCTCGGGCCGACCATGACGAGGAACTCCCCCTCGTAGACCTCGAGCGAGACGTGGCGGAGCACTTCGACCGCCACCTCGCCCATCTGAAAGGTCTTGCCCACCTCGGCCAGGCGCAGCAGCACCTGCGGCTGGGGAGCGACGTTCGGCGGGGCAGAGGCCATAGGGTGGGTCCGTGGTGCGGCCAAGCGGCGCGGAGGCGGGTTGCCAGCTTCGCGTTCGTCGCCGCCGATTGCTAGCCCGCGGGGCGCGCCGACGGTTCGCGACCGCCCTGCAAGCTTCCTTTACCCATAGGGCCCCGACCCTATTCCTGTCGAGGCCCCCGCAGCTCGCTGCGGCCCCAAGCGGGCAGCGCGCGTTCGTCGGAATTCAAGTGCGCCGCTTTCGGAGATCGGCGCAAGAGCAATCTCGCGCCGTGGGTTTACGCCAGGCTGGGCTCGGGCCGGCAGCCCGCCAGCGTCTGCTGAAGTTGTTCGGGCAGGAAAGGCTTGGCGATGAAGTCTTGGGCCCCCTTGCGGATGGCGTCGGAGATCAACTTCGTCTGATTGAGCGCGCTGATCACCACGACCTTGGCCGCCGGATCGAGCTCCAAGATCTTCGCAAGCGCCGTCAGGCCGTCGGTGCCTGGCATGACGATGTCCATCGTCACCGCGTCGGGGCGGATCGTCTGGTACTTGTCGATGGCCTGCTGGCCGTCGCTGGCCTCGGCGGCCACTTCCCAGCCGGCGCTCGTCAGGCAGTCCCCCACGAGGCGGCGCATGAGAATGGAATCGTCGCACACGAGCACGCGGGGCTTGTTCATCGGATCGCCGGGGCTGGAAGGAAGCGGCGGCGGCAAGCGGCCGCCTGGCGCAAGTCTAGGTTGCGGACGCCCACCCGCGGCCGTGTCGCCCGTCCAGCTTCTCCAACCGCTACGGACGTCGCGACCCGCCGCGGCGTCAAGCCAGGGGGCCGAGCGCCTCGATAACAACGAAGACGTGATGACAGGATGCCCAGCCGCGCTTGCGCGACGTTGGGCCCGTCCGGGAGCCTTCGGCATGGAATTCAACCGCAATCACTACCTGGTCGTGGGCGTGATCATCTTCTTGCTCGGGCTGCAACTGCGGCTCGTCGAGTCGTACACGCTCAACGATCAGGTCACGAAACTCATCAACTCCCGCACGGGGGCCAGCAACTCGGGCAGCATCCTGCCGGCGGCCGGACCGGGGACCGGCGGCAAAAAGGTCACGCCGCCGCCGTGGGTCGGTTGGTGCCTGCTCTCGGTGGGCTCTGTGCTCGTGCTGCACAGCCTGGCTATGAAAAAGCCGGGCGGATAGCCGGTCCCGTCCACGTGTAGAACGCAAGGAGGCGTTCCGATGCGATCCGCTCGCCCGACGCAGGGGCTGCTCTCCCGGTGGCTGATGGCCCTGGGAACGGTCGCGCTGTTCGTAGCCGCCGGGCTCGTGCAGGGGGCCGACGAACCCGCGAAGAAGCCGAGCCTGCCCGCCGCCAAGAAAGACGACGCCGCGCAGCAGCGCGTGCGCGAGGGGTCGCGGCTGATGGAGGAGCAGGGCTCGTTCGTACCAGCCGGCGACCGCTATTTGTTCATGACGGCCGATCAGGCCCGGTTCGTGGTGCTCGAGAACCTCGCGTTGCAGCGGATCGCTCTGGCCCTGAGCGAACCGCAGACGGCGCCAACTTGGACCGTGACCGGCATCGTCACCGAGTTCCGCGGCGCGAACTACCTGCTGGTCACCCGCGCTGTCATGGCGTCGGACAAGCGCTAGTGAGACGCCACGCGCGAGCCGCAGGCGCTTCCCCGTAACCCCTTCGCCTAAGGCTCGCCCATGTTGGCCTGGCTGTTGATCGCAATCGGCGGCGGCGTGGGCTCGCTGTTGCGGTTTCTGCTGCAGGGCTGGGTGCAGCGGCTGGCCGGCGGCGCGTTTCCCTTCGGAACGCTCAGCGTCAACCTGCTCGGCTGCCTGGTGATCGGCCTGCTCACGCCGCTCCTCACCGAACAGGCCTTCGTGCGGCACGAAGTACGGCTCGGGCTGACGGTGGGCATCCTGGGCGGCTTCACCACGTTCTCGACGTTTGGGCTCGAGACGTTTCTGCTGCTCAACAATGGACAAGCCAAGCTGGCTGCGGCCAACGTGGCCCTGAGCTGCGGTCTGGGGCTGGCCGCCGTGCTCGTGGGACACCGAATCTCGGAGCGCTGGCTGGCGATGTGAGCGCGCTCGACCGGCATTCGTCGGCCGGCCGACCCAACGCGGCAATCGATTCGCGCCGTGGGGTCAGCCAGCTAACGCTGGCCGCTCGCCGGAACCGTTGAAAACAAGACCACGTGGTTGGGCCAATCCACCGCTCTGGCGAGCGGCCTGGCGTAAGCCGTCCGACCGACCGCCGCAAGCGATTCCCACCGCGTAGGGTGTGGGCGAGGCCCTGCGAGCCCCACCAGTTTCACGCAGCTGGTGGAATTTCGCGGTTACCAACGGTGGGGCTCACTTCGTTCGCCCCACCCTACATTTGCCAATCCACCGCTCTGGCGAGCGGCCTGGCGTAAGCCGTCCGACCGACCGCCGCTGGCGATTCCCACCGCGTAGGGTGTGGTCGAGGCCCTGCGAGCCCCACCAAGTTCCACGCAGCTGGTGGAATTTCGCGGTTACCAGCGGTGGGGCTCACTTCGTTCGCCCCACCCTACATTTGCCAATCCACCGCTCGCCAAAGAGGCGCGCTACGCCTCGACCGGCCCGGTCACGCCGCCGGTGAGCCTTTCGTCGTCCATCGCCCCCGCGATGACCACCGGCTTGTAGCCGCCCTGGGTGCGGAAGTAGAGGATCAAGCCCATGTAGGCCACGAACATCACGGCCGGGAAGATGGCCACGGTTCGCAGGGCGGTCTGCTTGGCCAGTTCCTGCGCCTTGGCCAAATCTGCCTTCTGAGCCTCGTCGAGGCCGGCGAGCTTGCTCTGGTCGATCGCATGGTACGAACCGTACAAGCTCGTGCGGGCCTCGGGGTAAATGATCTGTTCGCGCAGCTGCGGGTTGATCGCGGCGAGCTCGCGGTCAATGGACTTGTCTTGCACGGTGCCGAGCAACGTAGTGCCCAAGAGGCCCACGGCCAGCATGCCGACGCCCGACACGCCGTTGAGCGTCAAAGCGCCCCCCTTGGGGAACTGCTCCGACACCACGCCCAGCATGGTGGGCCAGAAGAACGTTTTGCCGACGCCGTACAGCGTGGCCGCCAGGAACAGGCCGGTCGCCGCCGTGGTGTAGGAGAGGGCGAGCAGACCGAGGCAGGCAATCACGGCGGCCGAGGCGAGCAGGCCCAGGGGCGAGATCTTGTGAACGATCGGTCCGGCGAAGAATCGCAGGATGAACATGATGAGCGAGGTATAGACCAGCATCCAGCCGCCGTCGAGCTTGAAGGTCTGCATCACCGGCTGCATCATGTCGCTGATCCAGCTATCGGTGCCAAGCTCGGTGATGGCCAGCGGAATCATGATCAGCACGAGCAGCAGGAACATGGGGCGAACCATTTCCTTGAGCATCTCGTCGTACGACACGCCTGAGGCCACGCGCTCGTTCGTGGGGAAGCGCTGCCCCATCAGCAGCACGCCGTAGAGCAGCACGGGCAAAGCGACGAGAGCGACCTTCCACTGCCAGAGAGCCCCCACCGGCACGGCGAAGTCAGGCATCAGCAGCACGAGGATGCCGCCCACGACGAGGCCGCCGGGCCAGCCGGCGTGCAGGATGTTCAGGTAGTGGGTTTTCTGGTTCGGGTAGAGCGTGGCGGTGACAGGATTGATCACGGCCTCAACGGTGCCGTTGCCCAGGGCAAACAGAATCGTGGCCCACCACAGAGAGTTATAGTCCCAGGCGAAGATCGTGAGCAGGATCGAGCCCATGTGGAACAAGAACGCCACGACCATCGTCTTGCCGTAGCCGAACTTATCGACGATCAGGCTGAACAGCACGATCGTGAACACGAAGGGAAACAGGCCGGCGCCCTGAATATTGCCCTTCTGGGTCTGACTGAGGTTGAAGATCGGCTCCCAAACGCTGATCAACTGCGCCCGGATCACGAAGCTGAAGGCCGTCGCGACCAGTGCGATGAAACAGCCCAGGAACAAGCGGCTCTGATTCATACCGTTTCGATCTCCAGCAAACGCAGAATTCGGGCCCGGGGCCCAGGAGGGGTGGCGTACGCGGCCGTTGGGAGGCCGCGGCGAAGGCAGGCAGGCCCCGAGTATAATGCGAATTCGCGGGAGGTAAATCAGGCAGGCGGCGGGTTTTCGGCGATTTTCGCCTCGCGCGGCCGGCCGGGGGTCCGAACGTGCCCGGCTGGCAAACCTTGCCGCGCTCTCAGGAAGCGGCCGCCACGCCTGCCCGCCGCAGCCGGGCCTCGAGAATCGGCGTCCCCCTGTCAGCCCCCTTGCGTCTATAATCCGCGCGGTTTACCAGATTACCTCCGCAATCGTTCGCACAAAGGCTGCGCAATGCGACGACGCTTCCTGCCGACCGTGGTGGGCCTTTCTTGGCTACTCGTGGCCGCTGCTTCGACGGCAGCCCAAGAGGCCGCGCCCCCTGCGGCCGAGCCCGCCCCGACCACAGTCGCACCCGCGCCGGCAGCCCCTGCAACGGCGCCCGCGCCGCTCCCCAACTCCGGCTTTCTCGGACTAGGCGTGGCCGATCAGCCGGACGGCCAAGCGATGCGCGTGCTCGCAGTGCATCCGCAGAGTCCCGCCGCGCTGGCCGGGGTCCAGCCACAGGATCAACTCGTGGCGGTCAACGGCCAGCCGGTGCCGAGCCGCGCCGAGTTCGGCCGTTTGATGAACAGCCTGCCGCCCGGGCAGACCGTGTTGCTCGAATACTGGCGCGAAGGCAGCAAGCACTCGATCAGCGTCAAGCTCGGCACGCGTCCGGCCGATTTGAACGCCGTACCCCCGGCGATTGCGGCCCCTCAGGGCGCTGTGGGGGCGGCGGCGCCTGGCCTCGCCGCGGCCAACAATCAAACGCTGCCGCCGGCCGCGGGACCCCTCGTTCCGCCTGGCCCGCCGATGCTCGGCGTCCGCACGATGCCGGTGAGCCAGGCGATGCAGCGGCAGTTGGGCCTGCCGCATGCCCGCGGCGCCTACGTGGCCGATATCGTGCCCGGCAGCCCGGCCGACGCCGCAGGCGTGCCGATCGGCAGCGTAATCTGGGCCTTCAACCGCGCCGACGTCGACAACCCGGCCGAGCTCGCCACGGCGATCCTGCAGGCAGGCCCCGGCGCGCGGGTGCTGTTGACGCTGAGCGATCGCGGGGAAACGCGGCGGATCAACGTAGTGCTGGCCGGCGCCAAGTCGAGCGCGGGCGCGGCGGAATGGCGTGCGCCCGAACCGGCCGCGGCCGCCGTCGAGGGCCCCATCGACGCGGCGACCGTAGCCTTGCTCAAAGACGAAATCCGCGAACTCACCGACCGCGTGCAGCAGCTCGAAGCGAAGCTCAAGGCCGCGGGAATCAATCCCGACGCGCCTTGATTGCGGTTCGCCAACCGGCCAGTTGCCTCACTAGAATCACGGCGAGAACTTCCTCGAAATCTCTCCGCGTGAGGCCGATGGCCGATTCCGCTTTCGCTCCAGACGCTCCCGAAAACCCGCGCCGCGATTTCGTGCTGCATGTCGTGCAGCCGGGCTTGGCTGGACTCATGGATGGGTCCGTTTCTTCGCTCGCGCCGCTGTTCGCCTCGGCCATTGCCACCCGCGACACGCGCACCGCGTTCCTGGTGGGCATGGCCACCGCCGTGGGGGCGGGGATCAGCATGGCCTTTGCAGAGGCCCTTTCCGATGATGGACGAGTGAGCGGCCGCGGCAGCCCTTGGCTGCGCGGCGTCGTCTGCGGCGGCATGACACTGCTCGGCGGCGTAGGGCACACGATCCCGTTCCTGATCGACGACTTCCGCCTGGCGATGCTGGTGGCCACGGCCGTGGTGGTCGTGGAGCTGGCGGTCATCGCCTGGGTGCGGCACCGCTACATGGAAACGCCGCTCGTCAAAGCGGCGTTGCAGATCGTGCTCGGCGGCGTGGTGGTGTTTCTGGCGGGGATTGCAATTGGGAGCTCTTAAACCAGCCCGCAGTGTCGCAAGGGACGGGACTCCAGACGTCTCAATCCTCTCTGTCGCGGATCGTGTCGGCCGTCTCCCGCCGCCGCGCCAGCAACTGCTCCGGCGTCGCCGTGCCGGTCGTGCCGAGTTGCTGCACGGTGATCGAGGCCACCAGATTGCCGATGTCGGCCGCCTCTACTTCGCTCGCGCCGGACAACAGCGCCGAGAGGAAGCCGCTCGAGGCCGCGTCACCGGCGCCGACGATGTCAACCGGCCCCGCGACTGGATAGCCGGCCGCGAGCTCTGGCGGCTTGCCAGGGAGCGCGACAAGCATTCCGCGCTCGCCCAGCGTGCAGACGACGGTCAGTCCCGTGGCGCTCGCCCGCTCGGCGGCTACCCGGCGGATCGTGGCTAGGTCGTCGGTCGGCGGCAGGCCCGCCGTCGCCAGGCATTCGCTTTGATTCGTTTTCAGGATGCCGCAGCCAAAGCGGGCGATGTGCGCTCGGCTGTCGATGAAGAGCGGCTTGGGGGACTCGCGCCACAAGCGGGCCAGGAGGTCGCGGATCTCGGGTCCCACCACGCCCCCCTCGTCGACCAATTGATCGACTACGATCAGCCCATCGACTTCCGCCCACACGCGTTTCAAACACTCGGCCACGCGCCACCGCGTGTCGGCCGACAGCGGCGCGCGGGTGCGCACGTCGAGCCGATTGAGCTCGGCCGCCGGGCCTGCCGCGGCGATCCGCATCGGCTTGGTGTAGGTGGGCGTCAGCCGCTCGGGGTCCTTGAGCACGTACTGCGTTTCCACGCCCAGCCGTTCGAGGGCCCGCCGCAAGTCGTAGGCATGGCCATCGTCTCCCACCACCGAGAGGGGCACGAGCCGGCCGACGCCTAGAGCCGTGAGGTTGTTGACCACCGTGCCGAGCGCGCCGGGGCTATTGCGCACGCCGGTGACCTGATAGGCCACAAGGCCGGTCTCCACCGACGGCTCGTCGAGCCGGGCGTCGATTTCGAGATAGCGATCGAGAAACAAGTCGCCGAGCAGGCCGATCTTCAGACGGGGATAGACGGCCAGCAACGACTCGAGCTTGGCGAGCGAGATCATGCAGATGAAAGAATGGGCGGCCCGAACAGGGGGAAAGCTGCTCATCGTAACGGGAAGCTCAAACGAGGGAAGTCCTTGCCCTGCCAAGAGCGATCCGCTCCGAGCCAACCGACGGCTGTTCGTTCAGGTTTCCCTTGGCTGCGCATTCTACCCAGACATTCATGTGCGTCGGCGGCGGCAAAATTCCTTCGGCCACTGATTGACGACTGCCACTGGGATGGCTAACGTGACAGAGGCTGCACGACAACGGATTTCCTGCCCCGATCCGTGTGCAGCTCACATCTTGGCCGCTTCGGTTCCTGCCCCGCCGAAGCGGCCTTTTTTTATGCGCTCGTCGGCGTTGTCCCAGCAAGGGAAGCAATTCAAGCCCCCCGCAGAGTCCCAGGCTCCTGATCGTGCAGAGTCACCGCTCGTCGGTGCGCTCGGAAAGCAAGATCCAGTCGGCTCGCGCACTCACCCGACGCCAGCCCACCGCGCGTGCCACTCGCGCGCCGCTTACCGCTGTTGGCAGACTCCTCTTTGTCTTTGGCCGTCCCGATCTGACGGGGCTGCCGTTTCGACTCGCGGCGCGGCGTAGAAGCCCCGCTGCATCAACAATCCACCAACAGTTTTTCCACACAACGACAAAAAAACGCAACTCGCCTTCTTCAAAAG
>JAXMBI010000045.1:0-36661 GCA_046349955.1 Pirellulales bacterium
ATGGCCAGGGGGGCGTGTGGATGTCGGACGCGATCCCGCACATGCAGGGCGTAGCCGACAAGATGTGCGTCATCCGCTCGATGAACACCGACCAGTTCAACCATGCCCCGGCCGAGTTGCTCGTCTACACGGGCTCGCCGCGGCCAGGCCGGCCGGCGCTGGGCGCTTGGGTCACCTATGGGCTCGGTTCCGAGAGCGACAACCTGCCAGGCTACGTGGTGCTCATCTCGAGCGGCGTGCAGCCCAACGGCGGCCGCAACTCCTTCGGCTCAGGCTTCCTCCCCTCGGTCTACCAGGGGGTGCAGTGCCGATCGAAGGGAGACCCGGTGCTCTACGTGTCGGACCCGCCAGGCATGAACCGCGAGTTGCGGCGCGAAACGCTCGACGCTCTGCGCGATCTGAACGAGCTGCAGGCCCAGGAGCTGGGCCACCCCGAAACGCGCACCCGCATCGCTCAGTACGAGTTGGCGTTCCGCATGCAGGTGTCGGTGCCTGAGGTGATGGACATCTCGCGGGAGACCAAGGAAACGCTCGAGGCCTACGGCGCCGAGCCGGGGGCCGGCAGCTTCGCCAACAACTGCCTGCTCGCCCGCCGGCTGGTGGAGCAGGGGGTGCGCTACGTGCAGCTCTTCGACTGGGGCTGGGACTTCCACGGCACGGGCCCGGCCGAGGACATCCGCGACGGGCTCACCAAGAAGTGCGCCTCAATGGACCGGCCCGTGGCGGCCCTGATCAAAGACCTGGACCAGCGCGGCCTGCTCGAAGACACGCTGATCATCTGGGGAGGCGAGTTCGGCCGCACCCCGTTCCGCGAAGGGCGCACCGCGACCGGCAGCATCTTGGGCCGCGATCACTTCCCCGATTGCTACACTATGGTCCTGGCCGGCGCCGGCGTCCGCGGCGGCACGATGTACGGCGAATCCGACGAGCTGGGCTTTCAAGTGGCCAAGGACAAGGTCCACGTGCATGACCTCCAGGCCACGATCCTGCACCTGCTGGGCTTCGACCACGAGAAGCTGACCTACCGGTTCCAGGGGCGCGACTTCCGGCTGACGGACGTGCATGGAGCGGTGGTCAAGGGCGTGCTGGCGTAGGCTACGCCCTCATGTAGGTTATGCTTCAGCATAACGATTTGCGTAGCCGCGCGGCCTGCGACGGCCAATGGCGAGTTCCCGTCTCCGGTGCGAGGATTCACAATGGCGACGATCGATGAAGAGGCAACCCGTCTGGCCGAGAAGCACTACCAAGTCGAAGTCGGCCTGCGCGATGTCATTCGCCTGGAACGGACTTCGAACTCCGGCGGCAACGGGCATTCCGTCGAGAAGATCGCGTTGCTCGAGGTCAATGAGAACACTGTGCCCGCGGGCGTCATGCCGATCGAATTCGCACCCGTGCCTTCGTCGGGCATTCATTATCCGATCGTGATCGTCGAAGTGACGCCTGACGAGTACGCGCTCATTCGCGCCGATCAACTCGCGCTGCCGGAGGGTTGGGTGCTCGGCAAATCGATTCCGCGGCCGAACGGCGCCGCGACATGAGCCTTTCCGAGCAGTGGAGCCAGGCCTATGCTCGGCAGGCCGACGCAGATCTGCGAGCTTGGGAGCAATATGAGCGGCATCCGGCGGCGCTCGCTGCCGACTGCCACAAACTGCAGCACCTGCAGATGGCCTGCGAAAAGCTTTGCAAGGCGTACCTCCTAAAGGCCGGGACGCCCGCCGTTCGCCTGCAATCAAGCCACGGTTATGTCGCCGGGCCTCTACCGCTGGTCATACGAGAAGAGATTCTCCATCGCCGTAAGGAACTACGGGGCGTGGAATGGGTCGTCACCCATGTACGGCATTTGGCACAGGAGATCGAGGTGTTGACGCCGTCCGTCGATCGAGGCGGCTTGCGCCCCGACAATTGCGAGTATCCGTGGTTGGTGGGTGATCGCGTTTGTTCGCCGCTCGATCATGTGTTCGCGCTGTCCCGCCTTGTCGATGCAGCCGCGGGACGGACCTTTCTCAAGTTGTTGCGGCTGGCGATCGACCGGGCGATGGCGTAGGACCGCGACTCCTTCCGGAGCAAAAAACCGCCTGCTGAGCAAAGCGTGTAGATCGGCTCGGCGGGACCGCAGTCGTTCAGGGGACAATCCAAGTGGTCGAGCAATGGCTAGGTTTTCGCTGAAGTGGTTGTTCGTGGGCGCTGCGGCGGTCGGGCTCGCGATCACCGCCCTGCTAAACGCCAACGAGCTGTTGCTGGCAATCGCTGCCACATTGACGTACACGGCCCTGGCTGTCGCAGCATGCGTGGCTTGCCTCAGCGTTTCCTACAGGCCGTACGCGACAGGGTTCGCGGTCTTTGGCGCTTACGCCCGGCTCATGCATGCTCTCACAACCTCGGACACGAATTTGCCGAGTGTATTTCTCGATTGGATGTTGTCGTGGCAGGTGTTGCTCGCAAAGGGCGGCTTTCTCGGCGCCCTGAGCAGACATCTCGGCTTGGAATTCGCGGGGCTCCTCTGGACTTGGCTGTTTGGAATCGTAGGCGGATCTCTCGTGCTGCTGGTTAGCCGCGGCAACGGCCGGAAACGGTCGCCGCCGCTTACGATGATGTCGGTCGGAATCGCCGCCGTCATCGGGTCCGCCCTGGCGATCAGATACGCAAACCAGACGTGGGCGGTGACCATGTGCACGTTCACCTATGGCGCCCTGGCCCTCGGAGTTTGCGTTGCCTCCCTGACGTGCCCGTACCGGGCCTTTGCAGTGGGGTTTGCCGCGTGCGGCACCTTCCACCTGATTGAGGAAGAGCTTGGCTACCCCTCCGGAATTGCCGACTGGATCATCGCGTCGGCGTTGACGGGCAGACTGGTGACGACCTCGGCCGACGTGGGCATTTCGTTCAAGGCGATGAACGCCTCGAATGGCTTCCTTCAAGAGATTGTCTCTCTCTCGTGGATCGTGTGGGTCGGAGTCCTTGGGGGCTGCGTAGCGCATTTCTTCTACGAACGGACCAAGATGCATGGGTCCGCCTAGATTCCCACTCGCGACCCTCCTGTTGCTCACGTCACTCGCCGGCGTTTCCCTGGCATGGTGGCTGGACCATCGTCTTCTCGATCAGGAATGCCGCGTGCAACTCTATCTGTCGGAAGCCACGGTCGTCCGTCACATGAGGGAAGTGGCACGCCTTCAGTCGGAAAACACCGAGCTGAGAGACAAGCTCGCTCAGGCGAAGCCATGAAGCCCACCTTTTTACTTCGATGGATCGTTCGCGTAGCCGCCGTCGTGGCGTCATAGGACCGAGTCCCGCTAGGGCTGCGGCAAACCTGGCCCCCCGCCCCTCACAAATACCGCTGGTACGCCGCCACCGCCAGCATGTCGCAGCGCTCGTTTTCGGGGTGGCCGCTGTGCCCTGGCACGTAGATGAAGCTCACTTGGTGGCGGTGGAAGAGCTCGTCGAGCTGCTGCCACAGCTCCACGTTCTTCACCGGCTGCGTGTCGCGCCCGCTGCCGCGCCGCCAGCCGTTGGCTTTCCACTTGGGCATCCACTCGGTGAGCCCCTTGCCGACGTACTGGCTGTCGGTGTAGAGGTCGACGACTGAGGGGCGTTTGAGCGCCGTGAGCCCCTGGATGACGGCCGACAGCTCCATGCGGTTGTTGGTCGTTTCGCGCTCGCTGCCGGCGCGCTCGATTTCTTTGCCGCTGGCCGGATGCCGCAGAATATAAGCCCAGCCGCCGGGGCCGGGGTTGCCGCTGCATGCGCCGTCGGTGTAGAGCTCGACGGCCGGCCAGTCGCCTGTGTCGCGGTCGTCCGCCGCGGCGTCCAGCGGGCGCTGGGCCGAAGAGGGTTTGCGGTTGCCGGTCGGCATGGTCGAGCGGCCGGCCTTTCTAGCGCGTGGGTGCTGGCGCAGGGAGGGAGGGGCGGGCAAAATCGAGCTGCAAGGCCCGGCTCACTTCGTCCAGACCGTCGCTGAGCGCCGCCTCGGGGCGGGCATGCCGGGGGCACAGCCAGGGGAGCCGCACGGTGAACACGCTTCCCTTGCCGAGCTCGCTCGCGAGCGTCACTTCGCCGCCGAGTAGCCGGCAGAGCTCCTTGACGATGGAAAGGCCCAGCCCCGTGCCTGAGTACTCGCGGGTCATGGCGTCTCCGCTGGGGAGCGCGGTCCGCGCCTGGCGGAACTTCTCGAAGATCGACACCTGGTCGTCCGCCGCGATGCCGATCCCGGTGTCGCTGACCACGAGCAGCAGGTCCCCCTGGTCGTCTTGCTCGGCCCGCACCTCGATGCGGCCACCGTCGGGCGTGAACTTGATGGCGTTCGAGAGCAGATTGTTCAGAATCTGCTGCACCTTGGCCTGATCTTGGTGCAAGGGGGGGAGCCCCGGCTCGATGTCGGTGTCGAGGTCGACGTTCTTCCGCTCGGCCAGCGGGCGGGCCAGATCGCACTGGGCCGAAATCACCTGGTCGATGCGGAAATCGGAGAGCCGCAGCTCCATCTTGCCCGACTCGATTTTGGCCAGGTCCAAGATGTCGTTGATCATGTCGAGCAGCATGCGGCCCGACTTCTGAATGTTCTGCACGTAGCGCTTCTGCTTGTCGTTGAGCGAGTCGATCGACCCGAGCACGTCGGAGAAGCCGATGATGCTGTTGAGCGGCGTCCGCAGTTCGTGGCTCATCGTGGCCAGGAAGTCGCTGCGCAGGCGGTTCATTTCGTAGAGCCGCATGTTCATCTGCGCCAACTCGTCGACCTTGGTGTTGAGGTTGGCGTTGGCCGTCTGCAGCTCCTGCTGGCTGCTCAGGTTGGTGCGGAGCATGCGGTTGAACGCCAAACCCAGCTCCTCGAACTCGTCGGCCGTGTGAATGTCTGCCCGCGTGTCGGTGTCGCCGCGGCTGATGGCGTCGGCCACGTCGCGGAGATGCTTGAGCGGCTTGACGATGACGTAGCGGACGATGGCGTAGGCGGCCAACATCGCGAGGAAGACGGTGACGATGGCGGTGGCCAGCAGGACGGCGCGGTTGAGGTTGAGGGCTTTGCGTGTATCACTGTCGTCGCTGTCGATGCGCGCGACGGCAAACAGATCGCCAGTCTTGAGCTGCGGCGACGGCGCGCGCAGGGCCGTGGCAACTTCACCGTCGCCCGCGCCGCGCGTGGGATGGCAGATCAAACAGCCCTTCTTTAGGTAGATTGGCTGGTAGTACTGGTAGACGAAATTTCCGCCCACGTTGACACGCCGATCTCGGAAAGGTGGAACCTCGTCGGCGGGATGGTGGCTATAAAGGTCCAGCACTGCTTGTTCAAAAGGATCGGGAGGCTGACCGCGAGCTGGCTTGCTGTCGGGGCGTAGAAACGCCTTCTCGTAGTCCCGCTCGGTCAAGTCCTCGGCGATTCCCTTGATCATGTCCTGCATCTCGGGACCGGTCTCGAGACCGACCAGGTGCCGTTGCAGAATGGCTTGCTCGACGAGCAGCGGCCCCGATCTCCGATTCTGCTCGTTCACGAGCTGTTCCGTGCGGTTCCCGTACCACCAGAAGCTGCCGGTGATCAGCAGCAGCAAGCACGCCCCGAAGAGGAACCGGCACTTCCGCTCCAGGCTCGTCTCTCCGAGGACGCGTTTGAAGGAGCGGTACGACATGAGGCCGATCACGGGCTTGGCAAGCAAAGGTTGCGCGCAGCCTGAGCGCAACGTGTAATCGCCTTCTATCTTAGAGAGATTTCCCCCCCTTGGCCAAGGTCAGTCCAGCAGTTGGGGGCAGCCGGACCTGCCGCCGGCGGTCGCCCTGCAATGGCCGCCTCGGCCCCAGGGCGGTATGCTTCCTCGGGCATGGAAGTTAGGGCTGGCCAAGGCGGAAGATGCTGTACGAGATCAACTACTGGCTGTGGGCGGCGCTCCTCGTGGTGGGCTGCGCGCTGGGCTGGGCCACGAACCTGGTCACGCTGCCAGGCAACTGGATCGTGGTTGGCCTGACGGCCCTGTTCGCCTGGTTCTTTCCCCCCGCGAGCGGACACGGCATCGGCTGGACGACCGTCTTTGTGCTCTTGGCCCTGGCCGTCGCCGGCGAGCTGCTCGAGTTCGCCGCCAGCGCCGCGACCGCAGCCAGGCAAGGGGGAAGCCGCCGCGGCATGGCGCTCGCCTTGCTGGGCGCGCTCTTCGGCAGCGTGCTCGGCGTGGGCCTGGGCTCGCCCATTCCGGTGCTTGGGCAGTTGATCGGGGCCGTGGCCGGGGGCGCGGTGGGCGCCTTCGCCGGGGCCTATGTGGGGGAGAGCTGGAAGGGCCGGCCAGAGGACGAGCGCGTCGCCGTTGGCAAGGCGGCCTTCTGGGGGCGGCTCTGGGGGACCGCCGGCAAGCTCACGATCGGCGGCCTGATGGTCGTGGTCGCCACGCTCGCGGCGCTGCTCTAAGCCGCATGGCGAAACGGCCAGCTTTCTCTGGCGGCCGCGAACGGCAAGAACCATGATGAGCGGGAGCGCCGCCCGGGATTGTCCGCGCGCGCTTGCCTGATGATCCTTGCCCAGCCGTTTGCGAAGGTCGCTTCCATGCCTGCGCTTGCCAATCCGCTCTTGCTGCCGGAACTCCGGGCGATGATCGCCGAAGGGGACATCGAAGGCCTCCGCACGGTGATGAACGAGCTGCACGCGGCAAGCGTGGCCGACTTTGCGGAAGGGCTGACGATTATCGAAGCCTGGGAACTGCTGCGCCACGCCGAGGTGCCGCGGCAGGCCGACGTGTTTGCCTTCTTCAGTCCCGACAAGCAAGTCGAGCTGGTCGAAGGGGGCGGCCGACAGCGGATGTCGGCTCTGCTGGAAGCGATGCCGCACGACGACCGCGTCGATCTGCTGCAGCGGGTCGATCCGCAGACGGTCGACAACCTGCTGCCCCTGGTGGCCAAGGCCGACCGCGAAGACATCCGTCGGCTCCTTTCGTACCCCGAGCATAGCGTCGGCTCGGTGATGACCACCGACTACGCCACGCTGCCGCCGGACATCACGGTGCAAGAGGCGCTGCAGCGGCTGCGGCAGGAAGCGCCGCACCGCGAAACGATCTACATTGTGTATGTGATCGATGACGAGCGGCGGTTGATCGGCTCGGTTTCGCTCCGCGACCTGATTCTCGCTCGGCCGACGGCTCTCGTGCGCGACATCATGACCGACGAGGTCGTGGCCGTGCGGGCCGACCAGGACCAGGAGGAGGTTGCCCGGCAGTTGGCGAAATACGACTTCCTGGCGGTTCCGGTGGTCGACGACGAGCGCCACCTGTTGGGCATCGTCACCCACGACGACGTGCTCGACGTGCTGGTGGAGGAGGCCACCGAAGACGCCCTGCACATGGCCGGCGTGGGGGCCATGGCCGACAACTACCTCAAGCTGCCGTTCGCCACCGTGTGGCGGAAGCGCGCATCATGGCTGGCCTGCCTGTTCGTGGCCGAGCTGTTCACGTTCACCGCGCTGTCGCACTACGAAGACGCGATCGCCTCGATCATCGCGCTGAGCCTGTTCGTGCCGCTGTGCATTTCCACCGGCGGCAACTCAGGCAGCCAGGCCGCCACGTTGATTACGCGGGCGATGGCCCTCGGGCAAATCACGCCGAGCGGCTGGTGGCACGTGCTGCGGCACGAGCTGGGAATGGGGCTGGCGCTCGGGCTCACGCTGGGCGTCATCGGCTTCGTGCGCGGGGCGACGACGCCGCAATCGATTCTCGACGGTGCGACCACGCACCCCACCGCTTTCGAGGTCGAAACGCCGGGGGGCGCCGAATTGCCGCTCGACCGGCACGCGTTTCCGCTTCCCAGCGGCGCACGGGTGCTCAACCCGCCGCTGGCGGCCGCGGCGGTCGTGCATTTGCCGAGCGGGGGCAAGATCGAACGGCTGGAGACGCCGGGCGCCCACGGCGCGGCCGTCTATCGCTTCCCGCCAAACACCGAAGTCCGCTATCCGATGCCGATTCGCTGGCGGCTGGCGGCGGTGATTTCGCTTTCTGTGGCGTCGATCTGCCTGTGGGGCACGCTGGTGGGCTCGATGCTGCCGCTCGTGTTTCGGCAACTCGGCTTCGACCCCGGCTACGCTTCGACGCCGTTCGTGGCCACGTTCGTCGACGTGACCGGCATCGTGGTCTATTTCTCAGTGGCGCGGGTGTTTCTGCTCTGATGGCAGCCTTGTAGGTTATGCTTCAGCATAACGGAGCCACGGCGACCTCGGAGGGGAATGGCCTTCGACCGCAAGTGTTATGCTGAAGCATAACCTACGAGATTAGGAGACCAGCCGCGGCTCCGGCAGCGGGATCAGGAAGCTGCCGCGGAAGCCGCGCTCGCGGAGCTTCGGCATCAACTCCTCGGCGATGTGCCAGGAAAGCAGCAGGGCGCAGTCGGGCTGCTCGTTGAAGAGCCGCGCCTCGTCGACGACCGGAATCAACGTGCCAGGCACGTACTTGCCGAGCTTGCGCGAGCCGGCCACCTCGACCACGCAGTCGAGAATGCCGTGGTCGAGGCCGACGTAGTTGATCAGCGTCGATGCCCGCGAGGGGGCGCCCACGCCGAAGATTCGCTTCCCCTGCCCCTTGAGCTGGTGCAAATAGGCGTAGAGTGCGAGCTTCGAACGGGTCACGTCGGCCTGAAAGCCGCGCAGGCGCTCGAGCGAGATTTCCGCCGCCTCGGCCGCGAGCAACTCGGCCACGCTCGGGCGCACCGCGTGCTGCCCCTTCCGCGCGGCATACACGCGGATCGACCCACCGTGCGTGGGAATCCGCTTAGCGTGAATGATCTCGAGCCCGTGCCGGTTGAACAGATACTGCAGCGCCGACAGCGAGTAGTAGCGCATGTGCTCGTGATACACCGTGTCGTACTGCAGCGTATCGATGAGCGCGAGCAGGTAATGGCACTCGACGACGAACAGCCCGTCGTCGACGAGCAAATCGAGCACGTTCTCGACGACGCCGTTCACCTCGTCGATGTGGGCGAAGCAATTGGCCGCCGAAACGACGCGCGCCGGACCATCGGCCGCAAGCGTGTGGGCGACCGCGTCTTCGTCGAAGAAGCTGATGTGCGTGGGGATGCCGCGGCCGGCCGCCAGCAGGCCGGCGTTGGTGGGCTCGATCCCGCGCACCCGGTGCCCGCCGGCCTGAAAGTTGGCGAGCAGCGTGCCGTCGTTCGAGCCGATGTCGACGCAAAGGTCGGCCGGCAACAGGTCGATGAGCGACCGGCACTCTTGGTAGAGCTCGGCAAAGTTCTCGCGCAAGATCCGTGTAGTGCCGCTCGTGTACGGATAGGACGGAGGGAACAACACCTCGGCCGCCACCACCGTGCTGAGTTGCACGAGCGTGCAGCGCCGGCAGTAGAGCCACTGCGCGGGAAACGCCGGCTGCTCACGCGGCTGCTCGCCCACGGCCGGCATCGTGTTCACCGGGGGCAGATACCCAAGGAACAGCAGCGGCTCGAGATCTTCGCAGCCGCACACCTGGCAGCAGGAAATCGTGAAGCTCTGCGTGCCGGCGTCAAGCAGCTTGGTGGCCATGGCGGTTCTCCTGCAAGGCGGCGCTGCGCCGCGCGAAATCTTGGTCGTACCAATGAACGGTGGTCGCGAGTGCTTGTGCCCACGGCGTGCGGGGCGCGAAGCCAAGCGAACGAAGACGCGAAATGTCGGGGCAGCGGCGCAGTGTGCCGCCGGCGGCCAGTTGGCCAGGCACGACCTCGAGCACTCGGCCAAACACCGCGCCGATGTCGCGGGCAACCTGGCCGATCGTCGTCTCGTGGTCGCTGCCAATGTGATAGATGCCGAGGTGCTCGCCGCGGTCGAAGACACGGAGGAAGCCGTCGACGAAGTCGTCGATGTAGAGGAATGCCCTCGTTTCTTGGCCGGAGCCTTGAATCGGGAGCCGCAACGGCCCGCCTGCTTGCCGCCGCAATTCGGCGACCTTTAGGCTCAACTCAGGCACGACGTGCTCGCGCCCCATGTCGGGGCCGAACACATTGTGCGGCCGCACGATGGCCACGCGGCTGAACCCGGTGCGGCCGAAATTGATCGCCAGCAACTCGCTGGCCAGCTTGCCACCGCCGTACGAGTACCGCGGGTTGAGCACGTCGGGCACCACGAGCGGCACCGCCTCGGGCGTCGGCACGAGCGGCGGCGATTGATAGGCCTCGGAACTGGAGAAGACCACCAGGTCGCCCACGCCATGGTCCCGGCAGGCGTCGAGCACGTTGAGCATGCCGCGGACGGCGACTTCGAGCACCAGCTCCGGGCGCTCGTAGAAGTGCCGCGTGCCGTTGACCGCCGCCAAGTGGCACACCGCGTCGACGCCCCGCGCGGCCGCTGACACGGCCGCCGGATTGCGGATGTCGCCGGTCACAAGTTCGAGGTCGGCTGCAATGTCAGTCAGCCGCTGGGCGGAGCCGCGCGAGTCGTTGTCGAGCGACCGCACGCGATGTCCCGCGGCCACCAGCGCGCGAACCACCGCGCTGCCGATGAAGCCGGTGCCGCCGGTCACGAGGATTCGCTTGGTGTTCATGCGGCCCCCCGGCGATGGGCGGGCTGATAGCCTTCGATCAGGTCGCATGCGCGATAAACGTCGTCGTCCGTGAGTTGAAAGGCGGTCGGCAGCCAGAGCATGCGCGGACCCAATCGCGCGGCATTCGGCAAATCAGCCGCGTCGTGCAGGTACGGCGTTTGCGTGTGCAGCGGATGCCAGAACCGGCGGCAGCCGAAGCCTCGTTCGGCAAGATGGCGATCAAGGCCATTCCGATCCGCGCACTCCACATCGACCCACAGCGGGCATTCGCCGCCGGCCAGATCGAAGCCGGGCAAGCGCACGGTGGAACAATCGGCCAAACGCTCGTCGTAGATTGCATACGTCCGGCGCTGGCGAGCAACCCGCTCGTCGAGCCGCTCGAGCTGCGCGAGGCCGACGGCTGCCTGCAGGTTCGTGAGCTTGAAGTTCCAGCCGAGCGCTGGATGAGGATCGTCGCCGCCGGTGCCGCGTTGCGGCCGGCCTTGATCCTTGATCTCACGCAGGCGGGCAGCCAGTAGATCGTCGTTCGTGGCGACGGCGCCCCCTTGGCCCGTGGTGATCAACTTGTTCGGCGAGAACGAGAAGCAGCCGGCGTTGCCCCAGGTTCCGAGCGGGCGTTGGTCTCGGCAAGACAGCAGCGCTTCGGCCGCGTCTTCCACCAGCGCCAGACCGCACTGCTCGGCGAGCGAGTTGAGCACCGGCAAGTCGGCCGAGCGACCGCTGACGTGGACCGGCACGATCGCCTTGGTCGCGGTGGTCACCGCGCGGCGGGCAGCGGCGGGGCACATATTAAGCGTCTGCGGATCGACATCGACGAGCACAGGCCATGCGCCGGTCAGCCGCACGGCGTTGGCCGTGGCGATAAAGGTAATGTCCGGCACGAGCACTTCGTCGCCGGGGCCGACGCCGAGGCTCACGAGCGCCGCAAACAACGCCGCGGTGCCGCTCGTGACACAGACGACATGCTGGCAGCCGAGCCGCTGGGCGAGTTCAGCCTCGAACCGGTCGACGACCGCGCCCTCGTTCAGGTAGTTGCTCTCGAGCACCTCGCGCACGAGTTCCTGCTCGCGCGCCCCACACTCGGGCCGCCACCAAGGAATCGCCTGCGATTGAAAACCCTTGCTCATCGGTTCAGCGCTATGTTTCTTTACCACGGAGACACGGAGGCACGGAGCGGAATCAGATCAGGCATGAATTTCGGAGTATGGCGGTCGACCTATCACGCCGGGGCTGCCGATGGAATTGGATCTCTCCGTGTCTCCGTGTCTCCGTGGTGACAACGACTTTCGCTATCGAAATGCTTGGCTAGCCGCGCGGCTTGGGTGAGGACGCGGTCGCGGTTGCGGGGGCCGATGCGGCGGAGGGGCGCGCCGGCGTACACCGTCCACGGCTCGAAACGGAACCGCGGCGGCACGAAGCTTAACGCGCCGATCACCGTGCCTTCGGGGATCTGGTTGTCCGGCATGATCACGCTGTTGGCGCCAGCGCCGGTGTAGCGGCCGAACGTCACGTCGCCCGTGATCGGCTCGTCCCCCAGCTCAACGCCTTCCGGCGCGATGCACGCCAGATCGCGCACGAAGTCGTTGCTCGCGCACCACACCTTCACGCCGGAGGACAAGCTCGAAAAGTCGCCGAGCGTGAATCGCCGCTCGCGACCGCCGGCAATGCTGCACCCGCTGGCCACGTGGCAGCCGCGGCCAATCTCGATCTGCGTGGAGAAATAACAAAAGTCATCCACGATCGAACCCATGCCCACCACAAACTGCTCCGGGCAGCGAATCCGCACGTTTGGCGAGATGATGGGGGGCGACTGCATAGTCCACCACGGAGACACGGAGGCACGGAGAGGTCGTCTCCATGATTCCAACGCTTCTCTGTGTCTCCGTGTCTCCGTGGTAAATGATCAAGCGGCGCGGGTGTCGCGTTTGGTGTTTGGGCGGTAGCGGTCGACGGGCACGGCGTGGGCCGAGAGCAGGGGCTGGATCGGGTTCTCGACGAAATCGAACACGTCGGCCAGCGGTTGGCTGATCTGCAGGTTCCGGTATTCCTCGTGGCAGGCGCCGATGAACACCACGTCGGCGCGGTTGAGCGCCTCCTCGAGCGAGCAGAACGACTCGTCAACGATGTACGGATCGGTGCAAAGCACTTCTTCGCACTCCAGGCTCAAGAGCTTTCGCAGCTTATAGGCGAGCGAGGAACGCGGGTCGTCGCTATCGCCTTTGAAGGCCATGCCGAGGATCGCGGCCGTGCTGCGCGACAGGTCGCGGCGGGCCTTCACCAGGTCGACCACCGCTCGCGGCAGCCCCTCGTTCACCATCATGGCGGCCTGGCCGAGCGCGAACGAATTGTGGTTGAAGGCGCCGAGCTGCATCGTGTCCTTGAGCAGGCACGGGCCGCCGGCGAAGCCTGCTCCGGCGAAGCCAGCCAACCGCGGATACTGCGCGGTCACCGCTTCGCGCACCCGCACGAAGTTGGCGCCGAACTTCTCCGCAATCAGGAAGAACTGATTCGAGAGCGCAAAGGTCACGTAGCGGTGGGCGTTGGCAAACAGCTTGGCCAATTCGGCTTCGACCGGCGTGGTGACGACTACTTCAACTCCGAGCCGGCCAAACAGCTCTGCCGCGCGATCGGTGGCCTCTGGCGTTACCCCGCCGACGATCTGCGGCAGCTTGCCGAGTTCCTCGAGCGCGAAGCCCTGTACGATGCGCTCGGGACAGTAAGCGACCAAGACATTGAGACCGCGGCGCTCCGCCTGGGCCGCCAGCCGCTCGGTGACGCCGGGAAACACTGTGCTCCGCAGAATCAGCGTTTGCCCGGAACGCAGGTGGTCTAGCAGCTCGCCCATCGAGCGGTCGAACGAACGGACGCTCGGGTCGAGGTATTCGTCGACCGGCGTGCCGATCGTCACCACCACGAAGTCGCTGTGGCCGACGGCGGCCGGATCGCTCGAAAGCGTCAGCAGCCCTGATTGGAGTGCGGCTGCCAGCGCTTCGTCGCCCCCGCGCTCGAGAAAGGGCATCTGGCCCGCGGCAACCTGGGCCGATCGCTCGTGATTGGTGTCGAGCAGGCAAACGGGGCAGCCGGCCTGCGCGAGCACAATGCCCAGCGGCAGCCCCACGTGCCCACATCCCCCGACGATACAGATTGACGGCGCCATCCTAGCGGCCTCCAGAGCATCCTTGCAGCAGGAAGCATGATTTCCGATCGGGCTAGGTGCGTCAATCGGAGTTGGGAACGAGGGGACGCCCGCGTAGGGTGGGGCGAACGAAGAGAGCCCCACCAGCTTCACCCACAATCGGCGTACAGCGGTGGGGCTGCGCCCCACCCTACGCCGTCGCCCCAGCTATTCCACTGTCTCGGGCGTGAAATGGGGATTCTCGAGAATGCCGAACGTATTCCCCCAGGGATCGGCCACGGCCGCGACCTTGATCCCTTCCCCAACGTCCTGCACAGGCTCACGCTCCCTCGCCCCCAGCGCCAGCAGCCGCGCATAAGCGGCCGCGGCGTCAGCCACGCCCCAATACGGCACGGCGCCGCCGGGGCCCCCCCGCCCGGTCGGTACGAGCCCCAGCTCGAACCCGCCGACCGAGAAGCCGACATAGAACGGCTGATCGAAATAGGGCTCGCGCTCGAGCACCTGGGTGTACCAAGCTTTGGCGCGGGCCAGATCCGCCACGTGATAGACGGCGGTGCGGAGTCCACGAATCATCGGGCCAACCTCGAGAAGTAGGGTGGGGCGAACGAAGCGAGCCCCACCGTGTTCGGCGACGACGCGTGGTTCGGCGTGGGGCTTGCGCCCCACCCTACCTACCGCTCGGCCTTCCGCAGGCTTTCGACGAACTCCTGAAACGCCTTGGCCTGGTGCTCGATGGTGACGGCGGGGCCGGTGAGCTTGACGAACACGTTTCCCCGGTCCTTTTCGCCGAGCGCCAGGATGGCGCCGAGCATGCGGTAGTCCTTCCGTTCCACGGCTGGAGCGAAGGGGCCGCGCTGGTCGCGGAACGTGCCGGAAATGTCGACCAGCAGCACCTTCTTGCCGGCGACCTCGATCTCCTTGGGCTCGACCTTCTCTTCCTTGCGGTCGGCGAATTGCCCGAGCCAGCGGTCGACGTTGGCCTCCACGCTGCCGCCGGCCGCCATGATCGTCAGCCGGCCCGGCTCCTGCTCCTTCTTCTCGCCCGGCAGGGCGAACTCGTGCTCGATGATATTGCTGCGGGGCTGCCCGCGCTTCCAATCCTTGGGGGCCGTGAGTTCGAAGGCGCCTTCGGCGATCGGCACCACCCGAGCCTTGGGGTCGTCGGCCTCTTCCTCGGCGGACCAGGCCAAGGGGGAGGAGAGACACAGCAAGCAGAGGATGCTGGCGACGGCGAGGGAGCGGGACATAGGGCGCCTTTCTCTGGTTCAGACCGGGCGAAGGGGGGACTCGCGGCATTTTACCGCTGGTCCTGCCTCGCCGACAGCGGCAGGAGCGCCGCTGGCCCGCCTCACGCGTTCTGCACCAGCGTCTCCGCCACCGCGCTCCGCCAGCGGGCACATCGGGCGGCCGTCTGCTCGACCAGCTGGATCAGCTCCCGCCGGTCGATCGGCTTGAGCAAGTAGTCCGAAGCCCCCGATTCGAGCGCCTGGTCGATTCGCTCCCAGGTCGAGTGCCCGGTGAGGAAGATCACCTGGGTCCAGGCGTTGCGGCGTTTCGCCAGCTTCAACAATTCGAGGCCGTCGATGCCTGGCATGCTGATGTCGGAGAGCAGCAGGTCGCAGCAGTTGTGGTCGAGCCAGACGATGGCGGCGTTGGAATCGGTCTGGCCCGCGAGCGAGATCCGGTCGCCGAAATGGCTTTGCAGCACCTGGGAAACGAGCCGCACGATCGCCGGGTCGTCGTCGACCAGGAGGATGTTGAGCCTGGGGGTGGCGTTGGCCATGGGCGGCTGTCCGGGAGAAACTTCGGAAACAGGAGTGGTCACTAGAAAAATCCTAGGCCGAGATTTGAAACGAGGCCCGTGATTCCCCGGCAATCCCTACGAACGGACGCGGGGGACGGCGGGCGGGCCTTGCATTTGACCCGCCTCCTCCGCGGCCTTATGCTTGAGCGATCGTTTCCGGCGTTCAAACCTGAAAATCCTGGCAATGCCCCCGCTCGCTTCGAGATTTGCCGCCCGCCTGGTCCCCGTGCTTCGGTCGGGGGCCCCGGTCGGCCGAATTACCCTGGCGGAGAAGCGGCCGTAAGGGCGTGCTGGCGAAACGACTTGCACATAGACGAGCCCTGCGGCCGCATCCGGCGGTCGGAGGGTTTTTTTGTTGATCGGCTCGCGCCGGCCATGAGCTGCGGCCGCGAGCTGAGAACCTGGGGCCACCCGAGACGACTTCTCATGACCCGCATCGAGATCTACGACACCACGCTCCGCGACGGCAGCCAAGGCGAAGGCGTTGCCCTCTCCCTGCAAGACAAGCTGCTGATCACCGCGCGGCTCGACGAGCTCGGCTTCGACTTCGTGGAAGGGGGCTATCCCCTCTCGAACCCCAAGGACGCCGAGTACTTCCAGCGGGTGCAAGAGCTCCCGCTGAGTCATGCCCGCGTCTGCGCCTTCGGCATGACTCGCCGCCGCGACACCGCGCCGGATCAAGACATCGGCATGCGGGCATTGCTCGACTCGGGGGCCGGCGTGATCACGATCGTCGGCAAGACCTCGGAGTTCCACGTGCGCGAGGTGCTGCAGGTTTCGCTCGAAGAGAATCTGGCGATGATCGCCGACAGCGTGGGCTATCTGCGCTCACGGGGGCGCGAGGTAATCTACGACGCCGAGCACTTCTTCGACGGGTGGAAGCTCAACCCCGAGTACTCCTTGAAGACGCTCCGGGCCGCGGCTGAGGCCGGCGCCCGCATCGTCGTCCTCTGCGACACCAACGGCGGCACGATGCCGGAGGACGTGGCCGAGTTGACGCGGGCGGCAATCGCCGGCCTGGGCGCCCCGGTCGGCATCCATACGCACAACGACTGCGAGTTGGCGGTGGCCAACTCGCTGGCCTCCGTCGGCGCCGGGGCCCGCCAGGTGCAGGGAACCATTAACGGCCTGGGCGAACGCTGCGGCAACGCTGACCTCGTGTCGGTGGTCGCCAACCTGGCCCTCAAGCAGCAGGGCTACGAGGTTTTGCAGAGCGGCGTCGAGCGGCTGACCGAGCTCTCGCGCTACGTCTACGAAACGGCCAACATGAATTACCGCTCGAACCAGCCGTTCGTGGGGCAGAGCGCCTTCGCCCACAAAGGCGGCATGCACGTTCATGCGGTCAACCGCGTAGCGGCCAGCTACGAGCACATCCCGCCCGAAAAGGTGGGCAACGAGCGGCGGATTCTGGTCAGTGAGCTTTCTGGCCGCTCGAACATCGTCGCCCTCGCGACCAAGCAAAACGTGCAGCACGACCGCGAGCTGATGGACAAGATTCTCAGCGAAGTCGTCGAGCTCGAGAACAAGGGCTACCAGTTCGAGGCCGCCGAGGCCTCGTTCGATCTGCTGGTGAAGAAGTGCGCCGAGCGGTTCCGCCCCCACTTCGAGCGGCTCAGCTATCGCGTGAACGTGGAGACCAACGAGCACGGCGACGTGGTGACCGAGGCCACCGTGAAGCTGCGGGTGGGCAAAAAGGTGCGGCACGAGGTGGCCGAGGGGGATGGCCCCGTCAACGCCCTCGACGCCGCCCTCCGCAAGGCTTTGACCCGCGCCTACCCGAACCTGGCCGACATGCATCTTGTCGACTATAAGGTGCGGGTCATCAACTCCGAGGCCGGCACGGCCGCGGGCGTGCGGGTGGTGATCGAATCGCGCGACGACGCCGGCCTCTGGGGCACGGTGGGCGTGAGCGAAAACATCATCGAAGCGAGCTGGATCGCCCTGGTCGACAGCTTCGAATACAAGCTATACAAGGACGAACAAGCGGCCGGCGTAGCCGCGCCGAGCGAGCCGGTGGCCGGCAGCCGGTAGCCTTCAGAACCCTCTCCCTCCGGGAGAGGGCAGGGTGAGGGTAGTCCGACACTCGAGCCACGACATGCGGCCGAACGCGCGGACCCAACACTTTTATCTGAAGTTAGTAGCGCGGCCGCACTCGGCCCGGTGAAGGACCCTCACCCCGGCCCTCTCCCGGAGGGAGAGGGAGCCAGAACGGCAGACCAATCAGGACATTCATGGCTTCCACCCTTTCCGAAGAGCTCCCCAAGCAGTACTCCCCGGCCGAGGCCCAGCAGCGCTGGTATGGCTTCTGGAAGGACCGCGGCTACTTCGACAGCGATCCCGACCCCCAGCGGAAGCCCTTCACGATCGTTATCCCGCCGCCGAACGTGACGGGCGCCCTGCACCTGGGGCACGCGCTCAACAACACGCTGCAAGACACGCTCATCCGCTGGCGGCGCATGCAGGGCTACAACGCCCTCTGGATGCCCGGTACCGACCACGCCGGCATCGCCACGCAGGCCGTGGTCGAGCGGCGGCTGCTCGAAGAAGAGAAGAAGAGCCGGCACGATCTGGGCCGCGCCGCGCTCGTGGAGCGCATTTGGAGCTGGAAAAAGGAATACGAAGCCCGCATCCTCGGCCAGCTCGAGCAGATGGGCTGTAGCTGCGACTGGCGGCGGACCCGGTTTACGCTCGATCCGGTTTGTGCCCGCGCCGTGCGCCACACGTTCTTCGGGCTGTTCAAGCAGCAACTCATCTACCGCGGCCAGCGGCTGGTGAACTGGGACACCTTCTTGCAAACGGCCGTCAGCGACGACGAGGTGTTCCACGAGACCGTGAAGGGGCACTTCTGGCACTTCAGCTATCCGGTGGTGAACCCTCAGCCCGGCGAGCCGGAGCGGGTGACCTTCGCCACCACGCGCCCCGAGACGATGCTCGGCGACACGGCCGTGGCGGTGCATCCGAATCCGGCGGCCGCGCTGAAGCAGGCCGACGCCGAACTGCGCGAAAAGCTCGCTTTCGCCCCAGCGAAGGAACAACCGGCGATCCAGGCCGAACTCGATGCGCTGGCTGAGCGCCGCCAGGAGATGCTGCCGCACCTCGAGAAGCTCCGCGACATGGCGCTCGCCGGCCGCAAGCTGAAGATTCCGCTGGCGGAGCGCGAGATTCCACTCGTGGCCGATGAATGGGCCAAGCCGGAAATGGGCTCGGGCTGTGTGAAGATCACGCCGGCGCACGACCCCAACGACTACGAGGTGGGGCTGCGGCAGAAGCTGCCGATGATCAATATCTTGAACGCCGACGGGACGCTCAACGCCACCGCAGGCAAGTACCAGGGCTTGTTCGCCAGCCGCGCCGCGCGCGAGCGCGTGGTGGCCGACATGGATGCCCTCGGCTTCCTCAAGAAGGTCGAAGACCGCGAGATCGACCTCGCGCATTCCGACCGCTCGAAGACGGCCATCGAGCCGCTCTTGGCCGACCAATGGTTCGTGCGGATGCAGGACCTGGCGCAGTCGGCCATGGACGCCGTGAGCGACGGCCGGGTGAAGATCATCCCCAGCCGCTACGCCAAGGGCTACCACGACTGGCTCGCCGAGAAGCGCGATTGGCCCGTGAGCCGGCAGCTCTGGTGGGGGCATCAGATTCCCATCTGGTACTGCGAAGGCGCGAGCGAAGTCGATCTGAAAAAGGCCTTCGCCGGCCGTAACGACGTCGTGTGGCAGCGCGATGAGGCGGGCCAGCGCTGGCTGATCTGCGCCCAGGAGGAAGACCTAGCCGCCGACGCCGTGCCCGGTTGCACGCTGCGACAAGACCCCGACGTGCTCGACACCTGGTTCAGCTCGGCCCTTTGGCCCCATTCAACGCTCGGTTGGCCGGAGAAAACGCCCGAGTTGGCCTACTACTATCCCACGAGCGCGCTCGTGACCAGCCGCGACATCATCACCCTGTGGGTAGCCCGCATGGTGCTCACCGGGCTGTTCAACGTAGGCGACGTGCCGTTCCGCGAGGTCTTCATTCACCCGAAGATTCTCGACGGCTACGGCGAGACGATGTCGAAGAGCAAGGGGAACGGGGTCGACCCGCTCGACGTGATCGAGAAGTTCGGCGCCGACGCGCTGCGCTTCGCGCTCGCGTATCTCACCACCGAAACGCAAGACGTGCGGATGCCGGTGGAGTTCGAGTGCCCGCATTGCGGCCACTTGGTGGAGCAGACCAAGAAGAACCGGGTGCTGCCGCGGATCGAGTGCTCGAAGTGTCAGCAGCCGTTTTCCACGCAGTGGGCGAAGGCCGACGCTGACACGGCGCTGCCGCGCGGCCCCGTGGTGAGCGAGCGGTTTGAGCTCGCCCGCAACTTCTGCAACAAGCTCTGGAATGCGGCGCGGTTCGCGCTCCTCAACCTCGACGGCTACGAGCCGGGCCCTGTGGCCGAAAGTGAGTTGCTGCTCGAGGACCGCTGGCTCTTGAGCCGGCTTTCGACGGTGACGCAGAAGACTACGGAAGCGCTCGAAGAGTTCCGCTTCGCCGACGCGGCCCGCCAGCTCTACGACTTCGCCTGGGACGAGTTCTGCAGCTTCTACCTGGAGATGGCCAAAGCGCGGCTGCAAGATCCGGCGAGCCGCCCCGCGGCCCAGCGGATCTTGGCCCACACGCTCGACAACCTGCTGCGGCTCTTGCACCCCACGATCCCGTTCCTCACCGAAGAGATTTGGCAACGCTTGGCGCAGGCGGCCCCCGAGCGCGGCCTGCCAAAGGCCGCGCCGGCCGCCGAATCAGTGATGATCGCCGACTGGCCTACGGCCGACCTGAGCCGGCAGAACGCCGAGATCGAGGCCCGCTTCGCACGGTTCCAAACGGTGCTGGCGGCGATCCGCGATATCCGCAGCCGGCAGAACATTCTGCCCAAGCAGCAAATCGAGTTCAGCGTGCGCTGCGACGAGGCGGCCGCGGCGCTCCTGCAGCCGATGGCCCCCTATTTCCTTTCCATGGCCGGCGCGAGGGCTACGGCCTGGGGGCCAAACACGGCGCCCCCGGCGATCGGCGCGAACCTGCTCGCCGGCGGCGTCGAGGTGTTCGTCGATCTGGCGGGCCTCATCGACAAGCCGGCCGAAATTGCCCGTAACGAAAAGGAACGCGCCAAGCTCGCCCAGGCGATTGCCGCGAAGCAAGCCAAGCTGTCCGGCGGCACGTTTGTGGAGCGGGCGCCGGCCGAAGTCGTGGCCAAGGAACGGGCTAGCCTCGCGGAGCTCGAAGAGAAGCTGGCGGCGATCGACCGGGCGCTCGTGGAACTGCGCAAGTAGTGCGAGACTTCTCTGTGCGGTTGGCCGGATCTCCGCGGTCGCGGTCTACTCCACGAACCGGTGGTACCGCCCCATCCAGTACGGCAGCAGGATGAAGGCCCCGTCGTCGCGGCGCGTTCCTCCTTCGCCGCCATCGACTTCGTAGGGGTCGCCGTTCCACTTCATCACGATCCGTTCCGCGATGTGGATCGGCGTCTGGAGCACCGCCTTGCCGACACGGTTGCTCGCGCGCGGCCCCAGGTCGCGGCGGTGGGAGTTCTGCACCGACCAGTAGATCGTGTCGCTCGGCACCTCGCGGAACCAAGCCAGGCAGGCGTCGGCGTCGTAGTCCGCCGGGGGAACATAGCCCTTGTCCGGCCGCTTGCTCGTGTTGGGCCAGGCGTCGAGCTGCTCGGCGGCCGCGTAGATGTAGTTGAAAAACGGGCTCTCCTCGGGCCGCTCGATCTCCCACGAGCGGCGGATGCTGGCCAGGTACACCTTGCGCAGCTTGGTGTCGCGCTCGTACCGGAGCAGCGGATAGTAGGACAGGAAGGCCAGCTCGTCGTCGCTATGGTTTACGGCATGCGGCGGCCAAAGGAGCTTCTGGTCGATGGTGTTCGTGGCGTAAGCGTGCTTCTCGATCAACTCGCGGGCAACGGCCGCGTACTTGGGGTCGCCCGTGATGTGGCTGGCCACCTTCAGGTGCGAGAGCAGTTCGAGCGAGTTGAGCCCGCGCTCCACGTGCCACTCGAGATCGTGGTTCAACCGCTCGGGCGCCCACACGCCCCAGGTGGTGTGCTTGCCGTCGGGCCCGACGTAGTAGTAGCCGTGGTCGAGAATGTGGTCGGTCATGCGGGCCACGACGCCGCGGATCTGCTCGCGCTGCGGCTCGTCGGCCGCCAGGTCGTAGTACACGGCGTAGGCGAAGTAATGGCCGTCGAGCTCGTCGCTCGAAGTGTCTCCTTTCCACCACCAGCGGCCGTCGGCCGATTTGTGCCACTGGCCCCCGTACTTGTGCGGCTCCTCGCTCGCCGGCACGATGCTGCGGGCAGCGAAGCCGGGAATGCCGGTAATCTCTTCGAGCCGCATCAGCGCCTGCACCGCCTCCCAGGCGTTATCCTTGGCGTCGGCCGCGCCGGTCGCTCCGTAGCGAAAGGCCTCGCCCCCGGCGTACATGCTGGTCCAGAGGCCGTCGTTGTCGTCGGTGTGCTTGAACCACCCGCCGGCGAGCGTGCCGGGCGTCTTCAGCTCAATCGAACCGACCAGCCCTTCGCGAACGTGATGCTTGCGAAGCGTGTCGTGGATGGTCTGCATCTTGTGCTCGAGCGTCGTCTGCTGCTGCTTGAACTTCACGGCGCCCCCGGCGGTTTGCACCCACACGACGCCTTGGTCATCCACGGCGAGTCCGGTGACACGATCGTCCGGCAGCCAGCGCCGCGAGTGAAACAACCGCCAGCGTTTGGCGCCTGGCTCGCGCAACATCAGGCCGCCCTCGCCGCCAAGCCAGACGCGGCCGGCCTGGTCGCGCAGGCCGAGCGCGGCGGATGCGAGCGGGGTGAGGGGCTCGCGGGCGAGGTACTCAGCGAGCTCGGAGTTCGGGAGCGGTGGCGAGACACTGGCCGGGAACGCGGCTTCGGCCGGGGCGGGGGTGACGGTCCAGATGGGGAAGGGCTCGTCGAAAACGGCGCCTAGGAGTAGGGCCAGGCAGAGGGAGCTGAGCATTTCGAACCGGCGGGGATACCAAGGCGGGGGAGCGTGCGATCTTACGATAGCCAGCGGAGGGTGTGCTTGTCACCTCGCAAACCCCAACTGCAGATGGAGTTCTCGGTCAAGCGTCGCGGACTCGCCACCAGAATCATAATTCCTCGCCTCCGGCGCCGATGCAGTAGTCGCCTGTTCCGCGGCGAATGTCCGCCACGCCTGCCTGCAGCGCCTTGAGTTGGTCTTTGCCGACCTCAAGCAGGACCGCGCTAGGCGACCAGACCAACCGCCACGTCGAGGCGTCGGCTTGAGGGTCATGCCTGATGGTCCAGGTCGCCGCGGAGAGGATCGGCGCGCGATGCCCTACGACCTCCAATTCCGCACGGTTCGGCGTTGCGGTCGAAAGTTGAGCCGAAGAGGCTTCGAGCGCGGTCTCGAGCTTGGCCAAGTATGCGAGCAACGTATCGCAGCCGGCGGAGTCGGCAGTGAGATGGGTCCCGGCGTAGTTGCGCGAGTCGCTGGCGTATCGCCAAAGGCATACGCGGCCGGAGGGGTGGTTGGTTGCCGGCGGTCGCTGGGAAGTAGGGCTCACCGCTGGTCCTTGGGTCGCGCGAGTCACGGCACACGGAGAGCCTGTGAGTTTTTGGGCTTTTCGAGTGAGCGTAAGGGGCGCTAGCTTGGTTGTTGCGGGGTGATGGGCGAAATTGGCGTGGGTCGAGGTTCCAGGATGGATCGCTTGTTGTTCGAGAAGGGCGCGGCGGAGTCGTCGGCGCCGCCCGAAATTGTCGCGGGAAAGCCTCGGCTGCGCGTGCCGCAGCGCGATCAGGTGGAGCTGCAGTGCTCCGCGCTGGATGAGCTGCTCGAACCCGACCATCGGGCGCGGCTGGTGTGGGCCGCCGTCAGCGGTCTGCCGCTCGCGGGTTGGCTGTCGGAGATTCGCGCCGTCGAAGGGCACGTGGGCCGCGACGCCACCGACCCGCGGCTGTTGGTGGCCCTGTGGGTCTACGCCACTTTGGACGCGGTCAGCAGCGCACGGGAGCTGGCCCGGTTGTGCGAAACACAGGCGGCCTATCGCTGGCTGTGCGGCGGCGTGAGCGTGAACTATCACCTGCTGGCCGACTTTCGTTCGCGGGGCGGCGCGCGTTGGGACGAACTGCTGACGCAACTCGTGGCCGTCCTGTTGGCCGAAGGCTTGGTGACGATGCAGTGCGTGGCTCAAGACGGCATGCGCGTGCGGGCCAGCGCCGGCAAGGCGAGCTATCGCCGCGCCGGCCGCTTGGAGCAATGCTTGGAACAAGCCCGCGCCCAAGTGCAAACGCTCAAGCAGCTTGCCGAAGAGTCGCCGGAGGAACTCAACCTTCGGCGACGGGCGGCGCGGGAGCGGGCCGCCGCGGAACGCCAAGCGCGGTTGGAGGAAGCGCTGCGGCAGTGCGAACAAGCGCAGGCGCAACAGCAAGCCGCGGCCAAGAAGAGCGGCCGAACGCCGCGCGAGGCCCGTGCCTCGACCACCGATCCGGAGGCGCGAGTGATGCAGTTCTCCGACGGCGGTTATCGGCCGGGCTACAACGTGCAGTTCTGCACCGACACCGTCTCAGGCATCATCGTGGGCGTCGACGCCACGCCAGCCGGCACGGACTTCGAGCAACTACCCCCCATGCTGCGACAACTGCGAGACCGCTACGGCAGCGTGCCGGAACAGGCGCTGGTCGACGGCGGGTTCGCGGCCTGCCACTCGATCGAGCTGGCCGCTGCCGCAGGGTGCGCGGTGTATGCACCGCTGAAGGAAGAACAGAAGCAGCTCGCGCAAGACAAGGACCCCTACGCCAAGAAAGCCGGCGACGGCGTGGGCGTGGCCGCCTGGAGGGCGCGGATGGGCACGGCAGCGGCCAAGCAGATCTATCGGCTGCGCTGCCAAACTGCGGAATGGGCGAACGCGTTGGCGCGCAATCGTGACCTCCGACAGATGCCTGTCCGCGGCGCAGCCAAGTGCCGCACGGTGGCGACGCTGTATGCGATCGCCCACCATGTCCTGCAGGCTTGCCGGCTCCAAACACTCGCCGGGGAAACGGCCGGCGGAGGAAGTTGAGAGCGGCCAGGCAGCGGCGCTCGCCCGCGACCGCCGCACCGCTCCGCCCACGAGACAACGAGGAGAACCCCGCAGCTCCGCTCAAAAAACAAAAAAAAAGCGTCCCCCCCGCCGCACCCATCCAAAATCACACTCCTCGGCCAAAAAACTCACGGCCTCGGAGTGTGCCTACTACGTAGCCGGCACACTCCGTGTGCCGAATGCTGGAGCGGCGCAAACGCAATTTGGCGTGCTGTACGCCGGCTCGCCGAACACAGTTGTACCCGCTTCGGCGTTCTGCTCTCGGAGAGAGCAGGCTACGGGCGCTGCTTCCCGCGCCAGACTTCGATCGGCCGCTTATCCGTCACTTCGAACGGCAGTTCGATCTTCCTGCCTTGCCCGGCCGAAGCGTACGCGGCCAGGATGATCTCCATCGTTGCCCGGCCGTCTTCGCCGCTGGTGATCGGGCGTTTGTCGTCGCGCACGCAGTCGACGAAGTGGGCCATTTCCTGGGGGAAGCCGTAGTTCCAGTTTTCTTCGTACATGGTGAAGGTCCACCCGGCGGTGCCGCCTGACTTTTCCACCGCGTAGTCGTAGCCCCGCTGCGAGTAGGTGTGGATCGAGTTGCCGCGGAGCAGGTCGGCGTAGGCCAGCCCCTGTGAGCCGAAGACTTCGGCCCGATCATCCATGCCGCCGGGCTTGGCCCAGCTCTCCTCAGCCAGCCCCACGCAGCCGTTCTCGAACTCGACGATGATCAGGGCATGGTCGTCGCCGTTGGTCTTGTCGCCATGAACATACGTGCCGAGTTGGGCGAGCACGCTCTTGGCCTTCGGCGGCTGGTCGGCGCTGGGGCCGGACAGGAGCCAGCGGAAGAACTGCACCGCGTGGCAACCCATGTCGAGCGCCACGCCGCCGCCGGAGCGGGCGGTGTCCCAGAACCACGGCGTGTGCGGGCCGTCGTGCTTCTCCGACTGCTTCACGAGATACGGCTTGCCGAGCGCCCCGTCGTCGACCAGCTTCTTGAGCCGCACGTACTTGGGGGCGAAGCACAGTTCCTCGGCATACATCAGCTTCACGCCGGCCGAACGGCAGGCCGCGATCATTTGATCGCACTCGCCGAGGGTCATGGCCATCGGCTTCTCGAGCACCACGTGTTTCCCGGCGGCTGCCGCCGCCACTACCATCTCGCAGTGCAGATCGTTGGGCACGCCCAGGGCCACGAGCTCGATCTCCGGCAGGGCGAGCAGCTCGCGATAGTCGCCGAAGGAGCGCGGAATGCCCCGCTTCGCGGCGAACTCCTTTGCCCGTTCGGCCGACCGCGAAGCCACGGCCCGCACCTCGGCCCCCGGCGCCCGGAGGAAGCTCTCGTAGTGCACCGCGGTGATGAACCCGCTCCCCACCAACCCGACGCCGATCGTGCGCATGAACCGCCCTAGCTCCGCAGGAGGGACCCCGTCGCCCGCGCGGGCAGTTTGGCAGTGAGGCGCGGGAGCGTCAAGCAGCGGAGGGAGCCAGGATCCGTCCTGTTTAGCCCCCGGCGAGTCGCCGGGGGGAGTGCGGTTGAACTCGAAGCACGATCGGCCAGCCCAACGCGGTCGAAAGCAACGAAATGTAATTGGTCTGTTGCCGTGGCTACCCCCCGTGACTCACGGGGGGCTAATGGCGGTTCCCGGCTACCCGCCGATCTGATACATCGCCCGCTTGGGCCGTACGAACTCGGGCGTGTCGATGCCGTGCCCCGCGCGTTTGGCCGCCACGCAATCGCGCACGAGCTGCGCGAGTTCCGTGTCGCTGCCGCCGGAGCGGAGCAGGGCGCGGGCATCCCATTCGGCCGTCGAGAACAGGCAGTTCCGCACCTGGCCTTCGGCCGTGAGCCGCAGGCGGTTGCAGTCGCCGCAGAAGGGCTCGCTCACCGGGTTGATGAAGCCGACGACGCCGCGGCCGTCGACGAAGCGGTAGTCGCTGGCCGGCTGGCTCGGATCAGCCACCGACACTGGCTCGAGCGGCCCCAGTGCTTGCTCGAGCCGCTGGCGAACCTCGGCGCCCGTGAGCACCTGGTCGTGGTTCCAGCGGTCGTCAGCGTCGAGCGGCATGAACTCGATGAACCGCATCTCGAGCCCGCGCTCGCAGGCGAATTGCACCAGCGGCGCGAGCTCTTCTTCCGTGAGCCCGCGGATCGCCACGGCGTTGAGCCGAATGCGGTCGAAACCGGCCGCCTGGGCAGCGTCGATCCCGGCCAATACGCGCTCGAGCCCCGGTCGGCGGCTGATGCGAGCGAACGTTTCTTCGCGCAGGCTGTCGAGGCTGATGTTGAGCCTTGCAAGCCCCGCGCGCTTCAAGGCGCCCGCTTGCTCGGGCAGCAAGATTCCGTTGGTGGTAAGCGCCAGGTCTTCGATGCCTGGCACGGCGGCCAGCAGTTCGATCAGCCGCGGCAGTTCCTGCCGCAAAAGGGGTTCGCCGCCGGTAAGCCTCAGCTTGCGCACGCCCAGCGTGGCGGCGACGCGCACGAAGCGCTCGATCTCTTCGAACGTGAGCAGCTCGTGCCGCGGGCGAAAGCGCACGTTCTCGGCCGGCATGCAGTAGAAGCAGCGGATGTTGCAGCGATCGGTGACGCTGATCCGTAGGTCGGAGTGAACGCGGCCATAGCGGTCGACGAGCGGCAGGAGGTCGTTCACGGCGCGCCCTCCGCTGGGGCGCGCGAGTCGCCGGTCTCAATTATCGGATGAACCCACTCACTTGTTCCGTCGGCCCAGAGCTCGCGCTTCCAGATCGGGACGCACTCTTTGAGCGTGTCGATGAGCCACTGCCCAGCTTCGAACGCCGGCTGCCGATGGGCCGCGCTCACCGCCACGGCGACGCTCGCTTCCCCCACCTCGAGCCGCCCCAGCCGATGTACGATCGCGCAGGCCACGAGCGGCCACCGCCGCCGCGCCTCGGCGGCAAGCTCCGCGAGCTTGGCCTGGGCCATCGCCGGATAGCACTCATAGTCGAGCGCCGTGGTTTCTCGCCCGTCGGTCACGCCGCGGGTCGTGCCCAGGAACAGCACCACGGCCCCGGCCGCCGCCGACTCAACGGCCCGCAGCACGCTCGGCACGTCGATCGGCGCGTGGGTGAGTTCGATCATGAGCGAACGGCGAAGTAGCGAGGATTAGCCCCCGGCGAGTCGCCGGGGGGAGAGGCACGGCCACGCACCAAACTCCGCTCGGCCGCACGCCCACGCACTATTCTACCCCCCGCTCACCGGCGGAATACACGCAACCTCGCCCCCGGCGACCAACCCGGCCGATTCGGCCGCGAAGTCGCTTTCGGCCGCGAATCGGCAATGGGGCAGCACGCCAGCGAGCGCCGGGTATTCCCCCGCGAGGGCTACCCGCAAATCGGCGATCGTGCTCCCCTCCGGCAGTTCGAAGGTCACCTCGGGCCGCCCAACCAGCTCGCGGGGGGCGGCGAACAGCCGCACGCGCACGATCATGTGACCACCAACTCCTCGCCGCGGGCGGTGAGCAGTGCGGCGAATTCCGGCATCTTGCCATAGGCCAGGGCCAAGAGCTTGAGGGGGTGGATCGTCGGCTTGCTCGTCCCCTGCTCCATCTGCATCTTGCAGGTGCTGCACTCGCTGGCCCCCGCCTGAATGCTGGGCTGTCTTAGGGCCGAGATCAGCCCCCAGCCGATGCGCAGGCTGGCGCGGTAGTTCTCGCGCTTCATGCCGTAGGACCCCGCCATGCCGCAGCAGCCGTGCTCGAGCCGGATCACCTGCAGGCCGGGAATCAAGCGCAGCAGGCTTTCGCCCGGCGAGCCCACCTGCAGGGCCCGCAGGTGACACGGTTGGTGGTAGCCGATCGTGGCCCGCTGCGGCCGGAAGTCGAGCTGCAGCGTGCCGGTCTGGTGCATCCGCCAGAGATAGGTGCAGGCTTCGCTCGTGTTCTCGGCCACCAGTCGAGCTTCTTCGTCGGGCAGGATATGCAGGTACTCGTGCGTCAGGCAGAGAGCGGCCGAGGGCTCGGGGGTGACGATGTGGTAGCCCTGCCGCACGGCTTCGGCCAGGATTCGCACGTTCCGCTCGGCGATCGGGCGCAGCATCTCGAGCGCGCCGGCCGACACCATGCCCATGCCGGCGGCCTGCTGATCGGGATGTACGTAGACGGCGACGCCGTTGTGTTCGAGCACGGCCACAAGGGCTTCGGCCAGCTTGGCGTCGAAGTAGTTGGCGTAGGTGTCGAGAAACAACAGCGCCTTGCGGCCGCTGCGCCTTGCGGGGCGGGTGAGGCGTTGCTTAGCGGCAGTGCGCAGAAAGCTGCCGTGGTTGAAGCGGGCGAGCTTGCGGCCTTGCGCCAACCCCAGTGCGCGGTCGAGGCCAAAGCGCGAGCCGCGGTAGGTGAGCAGGGCGTTGGCCAGCCGCGGGAACCGGCAGCCCCACCGGCCCACGACATCGAGCCGCGCGAGAATCCAATCGCGCACCCGCAGGCCGTTCGTGGCGACGTAGGCGGCCTTGGCCTCGAGCATGAGCTTGGGAATGTCGACGGTCGCGGGACACTCCAGCCGGCACATGTGGCAGTTCACGCAGAGGTCGGCGACCTCTTTCAGCTCGTCGCTCGTGGCGGCGGCCGGTTCGAGCCGCCCCGTGAGCAACCCCCGCGCGAGGTTCGCCTTGGCCCGCGGCGAGGCCTCTTCGGCCGGCGCGAGATGGAAGATCGGGCACATCCGCACGGCGAGCGACACCTCGCGGCAGGCGCCGCAGCCGTTGCAGTTGCGCGCCGTGTCCAGGTATTCGAGTCCTTGCCAGCGCAGTTGCAGCGGCACCGGCAGTTCGCTCGCCGGCGGCGCCTGCTCAACAGACTCCGCCGCCGGCGCGACTGCCGACGCGGCAACGCCGTCGGCTGCGGCGCGCTGCGCCGGCGTCAGCAAGCTGCGCAGATTCTGCGAAACGCCGCTCGGCTCGTCGGCCACGATCTTGCCGGGGTTCAGCAGGTGCAGTGGGTCGAAGATCGCCTTGAGTTCGCGAAACACCTCGTAGAGGGGCCCGTACTGCTGCCGCAGATAGGGCGTGCGGCTCAGTCCGTCGGCGTGTTCACCGCTTACGGTGCCGCCGGCCTCGACGACGTCGCGATAGAGCTCGTCGGCAATCGCCTCCATCTTGCGTACGTCGTCGGGCTGCGTCAGATCGAGGAACGGCCGCAGGTGGATCTGCCCGTGCCCCACGTGGCCAAACAGGCTGGCGATCACCTGGTGACGCTTGAGGACGTTTTGGATGCGGACCAGGAACTCCGGCAGCGCATGCGGCGGCACCGCCAGATCCTCAACGAACGGCAGCGGACGGGAGGTCCCCTTCGCGCGGTGCAGCGTAGGCACGATGCCGCGGGCCAGGCCCCAATAGAGCTCGCTCTCATAGGGATCGAGCGTGGAGCGGGCGTCGAGCGCCCGCAGCTTGCGGCGGCCTCGATCGCCCAGGTCGGCCAGCCAGTCTCGGATCGCGTGCGGATCGTCGCCGTCGCGCTCGACGAGCAGCGCCGCCTCGGCTTCCGGCGAGACCAGCACGTCGTAGCGCGGATCGGCGCCGCGCGCGAGCGACAGATGCCGGCGGTCCATGAGGTCGCAAGCGCTCGCGTCCATCGACACGATCTCGGGCACGGCGCGGGCAGCCAGATCGACGCTGTCGAACACCAGCAGCGCCACGCCCCGGTGCGGGGGCAACGGCTGCGTGGCCACCGTGGCCTCGGTGATCAGGGCGAGCGTGCCTTCGGAGCCGCTGAGCAGCTTGGCCAGGTCGAGCCGGCCGTCGACCAGCAGATCGCCGAGCTGGTAGCCCGAGCGGTTCACCAGGCTCTGGGCGCCGGCCGCGCGGATCAAGTCGTCGTACTTGGTGATCAGGTCCGCCACGCGCTCCACGAGTTCTGCCCGGCGGCGGCCGGCCGAATCCTCGGGCGTCGGCTGCCCGAGCGGCTCTTGGCCCAGTTCGAGCACCATGCCGTCGGCCAGCACCACTTGCAGGCTGCGGACGTGCCGGCGGGCCGAGCCGTAGCGCAGCCAGTGGCTGCCGCCCGAGTCGACGGCGATCACGCCCCCCATCGTCGTGACTTTGCTCGTGGCCGGATCGGGTCCGAAGATGCGCCCCAGCCCACGCAGCTCTTGGTTGAGCTGGCCGTGGACCACGCCCGGCTGCAAGCGGACCCAATCGGGACCGATGCCCACGATGCGGCGCATGTAGCGGGAGAAATCGACGATCAGGCCGGGGCCTAGCGATTCGCCGGCCAGACCGGTGCCGGCGCCGCGGGCGTGAAGAGGCAGGCGATTGCGGGCCGCGTATTCGACGATGGCCGACACGTCGGCCGTGGTGCGCGGCCGCACGACGCCCAGCGGGCGGATTTCGTAGAGGCTGGCGTCGCTGGCGTAGAGCTGCAAGAAAACGTCGTCGCAGCGAACCTCACCGGCGATGAGGCCGCGCAAATCGTCTTGCACTCGCTGCCGTTCGGGGTCCACGCTGCGCTCGATCTCCCTGCGAAATCTTGGCTTGCACAGGCTGGAAGCCTGTGCCACTCGGAGCGGCTTCGCTTGCCGTATTCGTGGAACAGGCTTCCAGCCTGTCTGAAACGGCTAGCCGCTGCCTTCGGAGGCCGCAGCGCCCGACCGCTGTCGGCCTTGCTCCAACCGGGCCTGTTGCTGGCGATGTTTCTCGTGCGTCTCCAGGTTGAACGGAGCGTGCCCCGCGGCGTCGAAGTCGCCCCGGTACTGGGCGCCGCAGCGATAGCAGGTGAGCGATTCACCCATGAGCAGGTAGAGCACCACGTCGATCAGGGCCGTGGCAAACAGGATGCCGAAGGCCCAGTAGATCATATAAAAGAACCAGGCCACGCTGCTGGCCACGAAGCCCACCACCACCAACCCCACCCCCAACCGCTGCGGAAAGTCCTTGCGAAAGTACAGGTCGGTGCTCGGGCACACCGCGCACCGCCGCAGCCGAGCGCCGTCGAACGTGTCGGCCGGAACGACCAGGGCGGCTTGGCAGTGGCTGCAAGTGAGCGCCGCCGTGGCGGGGCTCAGTTCTGCGCGGACCGTAGCTTCGCAGTCGGGACAACGATACTCGACGTTCATCGGCACTTTGGGAACGAACCGAGACGGGAACCACGCCAGCGGCCGGCGGCGACCGGGCCGCAAACGCACAAAGGCGCTCTGGCCCGCCCCCTTCGTGGGGCTGCCCTTCGGAGCAGAATTCTTTGGCCGCGCGGCAGACGCGGGCCGAACCTCCATCATACGGGAAACGCGCCGCCGGCGGACAGTAGCAACCCGGCGAGCTCGCCGAGGAAGGCCCCGATGACCCCTACATACAGAATGCCCGTTGCACTCTGCGTATTGGGGATTTCGAGGGTCTTCCACGTCATCACCGTGACGCCGGCCAAGCCGAACACGCCGGCCAGCCACCGCAAGGCCACGAACATCGGCCAGCCCGAAAACGGCGCTCCCGGCCCGGTGATCTGCAAAGCGAGCCCGGCGCCGCACACGACCGCGCGCAGCGCAATCGCGACCCCCATCAGCACCACCAGCCGACGCAAGGGAATGAGATCCATGCCGGGGGTGTTCAAGTACCAGTGCCCCAACAGCATGGCGGCGATCGTGAAGCCCAGGAGCAGGCCGCCGGACACGGCGTCGATGCGCGTCAGCGCAACAAGCGCCGGCGGCGCGCCGGACGCCAGGGGGCTCGCCGCCCAGGCGCCGATCAAGGCCAAGGCCGCGCTCGCGCTCAGGCAGAGGTTGCCGAGCCGGGGCCGTTCGTAGTGCGAGGCGACCGCCGCGGCGTAGCTGGCCGCGGCCGCGCCGGCGGCGGGCCACCAGGGCCAGGCGCCGCTGCCGAGAGTCGCCATGAGCGCGCCCACGTTGAGGCCTAGGAGCACATAAGAGTGCGCGCGGAAAAAGCCAGCCGGCACGAACCGCGTCGGCGTGCAGGCCATCGCCACAGCCAGACCAAAACTCAGGCGGAAGAGGAATTCGGCGAGAAGCTGCACGCGGAGTCCTAGGGGAGATCGCGAGAAATTGCCGCGGGCGCCCAAGCGCCCAACGAAAGAGCCTTACCGTACCGGGGAAGGCTCGGCCTTGAACAGCCGCCAGCCGCTGCGGTCGGGGGACACCTCGAGGCGATTGGCGCCGGCCAGCTCATCGTACACCGCGTGCATCTCGTTGATCGAGTCGAAGAAGCCCACGACAAAGGCTGCTCCAAACTGCTCCCCCGGCTTGATGGGCCGGCCGCCGATTTCTTCGATCAGGCAGACGTAGCCCCGCTGGTGGCACCAGGCTTCGCTGACGGCCGCTGAATCGAGCGTCATGCCGGCCAGCCAAGGGCCGTCGCGGCCAGTCTTGGGGTCGCGCAGATGGTAGGCCCGAATGATCCGCTCGGGCAGCTTGGCGTCGTCGCGGACATAGAGAAAACGGTCGTCGGGAGCGAAGTCGCTGGTGAACTCGGCGGCTGGAATGCGGCCGTGGTAGCTCAGGTAGACCTCGCTGAAGGTGTTTCCGCCGGAGTGCTTGATGTGCCCCGGCATGTCGAGCCGCAGGAACAGGGCCTCGCTGGCGTTGGCGGCCGTGATCAGGTCGCTCGACAGGAAATAGCGCTTGCCGGCCGGAAAGACGATCGTCTGCTCCCAACGCGAGCCAGTCTGCTTGCCGGGGGCGGCAAGGTGATACTTGTAGTCCTGCTGGATGGCGACGAATTCTTGCCCAGCCGCGTCGCGCCCCTGAATCACCCGGGGCTCGAGGCGGCCGGCCTGCGTGCAGATTTGCGGGCCTTCGATGCTCCGCTTCGCCCGCCGACCGTGGTAGGCGTTGTTGAACAGGTAGGGCAGATCGCCAGGCAACTGGTCGCGGTACGCCTCGTCGCTGCCGGGCTCCATGATCCAGTCGACGATGTCGAGCCCGAAGCCGGCGTCGCGGAAGCCGGTTTTCCGATCGACGAGCGACTGTCCTTCGACGCCCGACACATAGCCCTGCTTGCGGATCGCGGCCTCGAGGGCGGGGCCCTGGATGCGGATTCGCTGGTCGTCTTGGGAGACTTGGAACTCGGCGGCGAAGAGGGGACCGCTCGCGAAGAGCGCCACAAGGATCAAAGGGGGTAGAGTCTTCGGCAAGGCGCGGTGGGACATGGCTGTGAGCGCGAGGGAGGCTGACGCGAGTTGGGCGTTCTGGCGGCGCTGATGCAGGGATCGTATCCTAATCCTTGCGGGGGCGTCCTGCACGCCTCCGTCACACCTCGTCGCCCGCATTCGAGAGGCAGGCATTGGCCCATGGGAAAGCTAACCGCGCTTCTGGCAGCCTTCCTGGTGGTGTTCCTCTCGGCTGCGCTAGCCCTGGGAATTGGCACGGCTGTGACAGACCTCCTGTCTCCTGCGGGCCGGACCAAGTTCAGCGGCTTGCAGAACCTGCAATTGAGTGCCCTTGTAGGCGGATTGCCCGCAGCCGCGATTGGCGTTGGGCTCGGATATCGCAGCTATCGGCGCAATCGTCACTCGGACGAAGCCCTGTCGCGGCAGATCGTGTGCCTGCTCACGGCCCTGCTGGGCTTCGCCGTCGGAACCACGCTGCTTGCGCCGCTGGTCCTTTCGATCGACGCCGTCGATCGGTTCAGCGGCGGCATGTTGTTTGGCGGCATCCCCGGTTCGCTCGTGGGCTATCGTTGGGGCCGGAATCGTTTTCGGTACGAAGCCCCGCCGCCCCGCGGTCGCGCTGGCTAGGTGTACTTCGCGTGGTCGCCGGGCGGCGCCTCGGTCGGCGCGGCCCCTCCATCGGCATCCGAGCCTGCCCTATCGCCTCGCGACCGCCGCAGCAACCACAAAATCGCGATGAAATCGTAGAGCCCATGCGCGACGATCGGCGCCACCAGGTTGCCGGACCACAGCCACAGTCCGCCCAAATACAGGCCCACTAGGCCTGCCAGCACCACGTAAGTCTTCGTCACCGCATGCGCCAGGCCGAAGAGCAGGCTTGCGCCCAGCAGCCCCAGCCACATTCCGGCCGCGCCGGGCGCCAGCCCCGCGATTGCCGGCTGCAGCACGCCGCGGAAGAGCATCTCCTCGCCCAGCCCGGCGAGGGCCGAGACCAGGGCCACCGCGCCCAGCGAGCTGCCAGCAAACAGCGGCAGCAGCAATTCTTCGACGAGCTGGCGGATCTTCACTAGGGCTGCTGATCTGGCGCGCAGGCAGCCCCATAGGCCCAGCAGCATCGGCAAGGTCGCCGCCACGCCCAGTCCGAAGCCCTTCGCGTCCACGCGGGCCGTTTCGAGCGCGGGATGCCCCAGCAGCCAGCCGAGACCCAGCGCAAGGACCGCCAAGCCCGCCTCGAAGGCGATCGCCGGCGCAAGCAAGGACCGCGGCGGCGGGTGCGACATGCGGCGGCGTTTCCGGACTTCGCGGTGAGTTCGAGTTCTGCCTGACGGGCTTGAAATGATAGCCGATCGGCGGTGCGCCGTGCAGCACGGGGCTTTGCCACCGGCGCACCCGGCACGACCCCTCCAACCGGTCTTGCTTCGTTGTTTTTCCACCCCACCGCACGTTGCAGAATTTCACCATGTGGCAAAAACGCATGGTACGTTTGGCTAAGAAAGGCGGGCTGCGCGAGGAGCGGCCCCTGGCAACGGACAGGCCAATGAATCGCGAGCAAGGCGGCAATCGAAGGGCAGGCTGGGCGGCGCTGTGCTGCGCGCTCCTGCTTTCCGGCTGCGCGAGCTTGCAAATGCCGCCCTCGGGCCAGCAGCTTTTCACCACGGCCCCCGGCGCCACGCCAGGCACGGTGACGCCGGTCGTGCAGCCGTCGAACTGCTGCTGTAATCTGTTCAGCCACGCGCAGCTCTCGTCGCTGCATCAGCACTTGGGCTGCAGCAGTCTGACGGCGTGTTGCACGAGCTTGTTCGATCACTCGTGCTGCAAACAAGACCACTGGGCCAACCTGCTGAACCACGGTTGGTGCGGCTCGAACTGCAAACAGCCGTGCGGTCCCGTGCTGCCGGGTTCGGCTGCGCCGTTGCCCCCGCCGGGGCTTGCGATCGCGCCGAACCAGGTGATCGCTCCCGTGGGGAGCGAAGTGGTGATGTTGGCGAGCATTCACAACCAAGACGGTCGCCCCGTCGGCAACCAGCAGGTCGAATGGATGCTCGCGCCCAACGGCGTCGGCTACTTCCTGGCCCGCTCCAAGCAGGGGCACGATTGGAATTGTTTCCCCTCGAGCGTCCCGCGCAAGGTGGACAACGACTACGCCCTGGCCAACACCTCTAATCGGCTGGTGACGTTGACCCGCGGCACTCCCACTCCGCTCGACGACGTGCCGGTCGCGCTCGGCCAGGCTTGGATTAGCGTCAGTTCTCCCACCGAGGGCACGAGCTACGTCACCGCGTTCGCGCCGCGCGTGTCGAGCTGGGATCAGCACCAGAGAACCGGCGTCATCCACTGGGTCGATGCCCAATGGAACCCGCCGCTGGCGGCCGTGAACCCGGTCGGCACGCAGCATGCGCTCACCACCAGCGTGGCGCGGCAGACCGATGGCACTCCGATCGCCGGCTGGCAAGTTCGCTACGAAATCGTCTCCGGCCCGCCGGCGCAGTTCGAAAACGGCGCTCAAGCGGTAGAGATCACGACGAATGACCTGGGCCAGGCGACCGCCGTCATTTCGCAGGCGCAGCCTTCCCCTGGCACGAATCAGATCAACGTGCGGCTGATCCGCCCCGCGAATTCGGCTCGCGGCGACGAGCGGCCGCTCGTCATCGGCAACGCGACCACCCAAAAAACCTGGACCTCGCCGGAGATCGCCGTGCGCGTGGTCGGCCCGTCGCAGGCCAGCCTCGGCGCTACCGCCAGCTTCCAGGTGCAGGTGAGCAACCCCGGCGATTTGCCGGCCCGCGGCGTGGTGGTCACTGTGCCGACTCCGAGTGGCCTGACCTTCTTGAGCAGCACGCCCCCCGCCCCCGCGACGGGCAACCAGGTGGAGTTCCAACTGCTCGACCTCGCCGCCAAGCAGTCGCAAACCATCGCCCTTGACTACCGCATCGACGGCCCCGGTCAGGCTCAGGTGTGCGCAAGCGTGCGCACGGCCGAGGGGCTTTCGGCGCAGGACTGCGTGACAACGGCGCTCACTTCGCCGACGTTGAGTGTGTCGATCGTGGGGCCCGACCGCGGCGTTGTTGGGCAAAACCTGGTCTTCGAGATCGTCGTCAGCAACACGGGCGCGGCCCCG
>JAXMBI010000046.1:0-32852 GCA_046349955.1 Pirellulales bacterium
AGGAAAGGGGTGGTGCTGCGAAGGTTTGGGGGAAGGGCCGCTACGGGCGGCGGGATGCGAAACCAGCGAGTTTTCGGCCCGCTCGTATTTTATCGGCCAGCCGCCGCGCAATGAAGCGTTCGGCGCCGGCCTCGGCCCAGTCGGCCGGATCGTGCTGATTCTCTCGCCCGGGGGGCGGTTCCACCGGTGCGAGGAGTGTGGGTCGTGACGAACCGCGGCCCAGGTCCGCCGGGCCCTCGTCCGGTCTCAGCCAATTCCTGGAGGCGTCCTCCGCATTCGCCGCACCGCCCGTAGAATGGGGTAGCGAACCGATCCCCGGCCCCGCCGCCTCGAGCGCCCCTGTGACCCAGGACTTCACCCCCCACGATCTCCAGGCCATCGAGGCCGATACCCAGGCCATCGGCCGGCACGTTTTCGCGCGGCGCTCGGCCGGCGAGCCCACGATCCTGGAGCGCCGCTGGTGGGACGACCGCATCATGGCCTGGGCCATGCAGGACGAGTCGGTCAAGGTGCAGATGTTTCGCTTCATCGACGTGCTCCCCATGCTGGGAGACAGCGTCTCGGTGACGCGCCACCTGCACGAGTACTTCGACGAGGTGGCGCAGCACCTGCCCTCCGCCGTGCGGCTGGGCATGGCGGTGGCTTCGCCGGGGTCGCTCGCCGGACGGGCCGTGGCGATCGCCGCGCGGCGCAACGCCCTGGGGCATGCCCGGCGGTTCATCGCCGGCACGAACACGGCCGAAGTGGTGGCCGCCGCCAAGCGCGAGCGGCGGCTGTTGCGCGGCTTCACGCTCGATCTACTGGGCGAAGCGGTGACGAGCGAGCCCGAAGCCGAGCGCTATTTGCAGCAGTACCTGGCGATGATCGACGAGCTCGGCCCGCTGGCGGCGGCCTGGCCCGAGGTTCCCCAGATCGACCAGGCGGCCGAAGGCAATCTGCCGCGGCTGAATCTGTCGGTCAAGCTCACCGCGCTCGACAGCCAGTTCGACTCGCTCGATTGGCAGGGAACCACCGACCGCGTCGCGGCGCGGTTACGGCAAATCCTGCGAGCCGCGCGGCGCCAGGGGGCCTACATCCACGTCGACATGGAGTCGTACGAGGTCAAGGACCTCACGCTGCACATCTTTCAAACGGTGCTCGCCGAAGAGGAGTTCCGCGCCTGGCCCGACGTGGGCATCGTCATCCAGTGCTACCTCAAGGACTCCGGGCGCGATCTGACGGCGCTCCGCGATTGGGCCCGCGCACGGGGAACGCCCGTGTGGGTGCGGCTGGTGAAGGGGGCCTACTGGGACTACGAAACGGCGCACGCAGCCGCCGTCGGCTGGCCCGTGCCCGTTTACGAGCAAAAGTGGCAGACCGACGCCAACTACGAAGCGCAAACTCGCTTCCTGCTGCAGAATTACGAACACCTGCGGCCGGCGCTCGGCAGCCACAACGTGCGTTCGCTCGCGCACGGCATCGCCGTGGCGCAGCGCCTGGGGCTGCCGAAAAACGCCCTCGAGCTGCAAATGCTCTACGGCATGGGGGACGCCGAGAAGCAGGCCTTCGTCGATCTGGGCTACCGCATGCGGGTGTACATGCCGTTTGGCGAGTTGATCCCCGGCATGGCCTACCTGGTGCGACGGCTCTTGGAAAACACTTCGAACGATTCCTTTCTCCGGGCAGGCTTTGCCGAAGACTTGCCCGTGGAGCAACTGCTGATGAATCCCGAACGCACGTTCCCCCGCGGCAACGGCGCGGCGGCTACCGCCGTGGCCCCAGCGCCTTTTCAGCCGGCCATCGCCAACGAGCCGGTGTGGGACTTTTCCTTGGCCGAGCACCGTGAGCGCGTGTCGAAGGCCCTGTCTGACGTCCGCGGGCGGCTCGGCAAACACTACCCGCTCGTGATCGGCGGGGTCCGAGTCGACGCGGCCGAGCGGATAACTTCGCTCGATCCCTCGGAGACCACGCGCATCGTCGGCACGGCGGCCGCCGCCAGCGCCGAGCAGGCGCGGGCCGCCGTGCAAGCGGCGCGGAAGGCGCTGCCCGACTGGGCGGCGCTGGGGGCCGAGGGGCGAGCCGAGTACCTGCGTAAGACCGCCGACGTCTTGCGGCGGCGGCGGGCGGAACTGATCGCCTGGGAAATCTACGAGTGCGGCAAGACCTGGCGTGAGGCCGACGCCGATGTTTGCGAGGCAATCGACTTCTGCGAGTACTACGCGCAAGGGGCGATCGCCCTCGAGCAGCCGCACGGGGCCGACGTGCCGGGGGAGGAAAACCGGTTCGTCCATATTCCCCGCGGCGTCGCAGCGGTGATTGCGCCCTGGAACTTTCCGCTGGCGATCCTCACCGGCATGACCACGGCGGCCCTGGCCACCGGCAACACCGTGGTGATGAAGCCGGCCGAACAATCGCCCGTGGTCGGGGCGCAGCTCATGGCCGCCTTCGAAGAGGTGGGACTGCCGCCGGGGGTGGCGAACTATCTGCCAGGTCTGGGGGAGACGGCAGGCGCCGCGCTCGTCGACGATCCGAACGTCGCGGTGATCGCCTTCACAGGGTCGCGGGCGGTGGGGCTCGCGATTCATCAGCGGGCAGCGGCCGTCTCGGCGTCGCTGAGCTACGTCAAGCGCGTCATCGCCGAGATGGGAGGCAAGAACGCCATTATCGTCGACGACGATGCCGACCTCGACGAAGCGGTGCTCGGCGTGATGCGGAGCGCCTTCGGCTACCAGGGCCAAAAATGCTCGGCCTGCTCGCGGGCGATTGTGCTGACCTCGGTATACGACGCGTTCCTGCACCGCCTTGTCGAAGCGACGCGCAGCCTCAAGGTGGGCCCCGCCGAGGACCCGGCTTCGCGGATCGGCCCGGTGATCGATGCCGAATCGCTCGCGCGGATTCACAAGTACATCCGCCTCGGGCGCGAGGAAGGGCGCGAAGTGTTGGCGACCGACGTCGGCGACCTGGCCAAGCGCGGCAACTACGTCGGGCCGCACATCTTTGCCGACGTGGCCCCCTCAGCCCGGATCGCCCAGGAAGAGATCTTCGGCCCGGTGTTGGCGGCGATCCGCGCGGCCGACTTTGACGAGGCGCTCCGGATCGCGAACGGCACCGAATACGCGCTCACCGGCGGCGTCTTTTCGCGGAGCCCCGTTCACTTGGATCAGGCGCGGCGGGCGTTCCTGGTTGGCAATCTGTATCTGAACCGGGGAACGACCGGCGCGCTCGTGGGGCGGCAACCCTTCGGCGGGTTCAAGATGTCGGGCATCGGCAGCCAGGCCGGCGGGCCCGACTACCTGTTGCAGTTCGTGCTCCCGCGTACGGTGACGGAGAACACGATGCGGCGGGGCTTCGCGCCGACCGCGGCCGCCGATGCCTAGACCAGGAGGCTCGTGCTCTGTCACCGTTCAAAGTTCGCGTTGCTCCCTGATGCTAGCCCGCAGCGCAAGAGCGCAAGCTAGGGAGGGCTGCGCATCCATGGTTGAGTCTCGCGGACTCCTGCACGGGCCGGGCAGCATTTTCGGCCGGCGCGCCCGTCCCTGCTAGCGCTCTTGCGCTGCGGGGTTAGTGTGCACACCCGAAGCCTTGACGCTGCTGTAGCCCGTCGCTGGCGGCGCCCCGTCCGCCCCGCTATCATCCGGACACGCCTGAGCTGACGGGCGATGACCCAAGCCGTCGCGCTATCGCTGGAGGAGACGATGAGAAGTGCATTTCTCGGGTTGGCATTGGCCCTCGTTGCGCTCGCGGCCCCTGCTCGAGCCGCCGAACCCGTCACCCTCGACACCGCCGTCGATCCCGGCCCCAATGAGCGCGACGAGCCGTTGGCCGCCGCGTTGTCGCTCGACTCCGCCCGGCGGTTCCTCGACTCCGCGTCGCTCAACTGGCAGAAGGAGCAACAGTGCTTTACCTGCCATACGAACTACGCCTACCTCTATGCCCGACCTGCGCTCGGCGCGACGGACACCGCCCATCAGCAGGTGCGGGCATTCGCTGAGGATCTCGTCGCCAAACGCTGGCCGGCCGAAGGGCCGCGGTGGGACGCCGAGGTCGTAGCCACGGCCGCGGCGCTCGCGTTCAACGACGCCGCCACCACGGGCAAGCTCCATCCGCTCACCCGCACGGCGCTCGACCGGATGTGGACCGTGCAGAAGGAGCACGGCGGCTGGGACTGGATCAAGTGCGATTGGCCGCCGCTGGAATCCGACGACCACTACGGCGCCACCCTGGCCGCAATCGCCGTCGGCGTGGCCCCCGCAGGCTATGCGGAAACGCCGGCCGCCCAGCAAGGGCTTGCCCGCCTGCGCGATTATCTGGCGAAGAATCCGCCTTCCACGCTCCACCACCGCGGCATGCTGCTGTGGGCCGGCAGCTATTTGCCGGAGCTGCAAACCGCCGAAGAGAAGACCGCCACGATCGCGGCGCTCCGCGCGCTGCAGCGCCCCGATGGCGGATGGGCGCTCGCGTCGCTGGGGGATTGGCGCCGCGCAGACGGCTCGCCGCAAGACACCGAGACGAGCGACGGCTACGGCACAGGCTTCGTGATCTACGTCCTCCGCCGCGCCGGCGTGCCGGCCGATGACCCGGCGCTCGCCCGCGGCGTGGACTGGCTGAAAACGCATCAGCGGCAAAGCGGCCGCTGGTACACCCGCTCGCTCCACCAAGACAGCGCCCACTACCTGACCCACGCGGGCTCGGCGATGGCTGTAATGGCGCTCGCGGCCTGCAACGCGCTCTAGCCGTAGGTAGGTTAAATACCTGCCTTGGGGTGGGTCAAGCGAAGCGCAGACCCACCGCTCTAACAACGATCAAGGCATAACTCGGTGGGTCTGCGCTTCGCTTGACCCACCCTACATTGGACAACATCGTGACCACTCACCCCCACCAACCTTTGCCTTGCCCCCATGCCTGAAGCTGCACCTGATCCTGCGATCGTGCTCGATTTGCTCGAGGCCTTTCGCCGTTCGAAGACGATGTTCGCCGCCGTGAAGCTGGGCGTCTTCGATGCGCTGGCCAAAGGGCCGCAATCGCTGACGGCGCTCGCTGCTGAACTGCATGCGAGCGCAGACGGACTCGAACGCCTGCTCGACGCCTGCGTGGGCTTGGGGCTGCTCGAGCGCCGCGACGGCCGTTACGCGAACACGCCCGACTCCGAGGCTTACCTCTGCCGCCACAGCCCGCGCCGGCTGACCGGGTATTTGAACTACTCGAACGACGTGATGTGGAAGCTCTGGGAACACCTCGACGACGCCGTTCGCGAAGGGACGCATCGCTGGACGCAGGTGTACGGTTGGGACGGTCCGATCTTTCAGAACTTCTTTCGCGACGAGGCGGCCAAGCGCGAGTTTCTGCTCGGCATGCACGGATTTGGCGTGATCAGCTCGCCGCAGATCGTGGCCGCCTTCGACCTCGGCCGCTTCCGTCGGCTCTGCGACCTGGGGGGCGCGACGGGGCACTTGGCGGTTGCTGCATGCGAGCGCTATCCGGAGCTGCGGGCCGTGGTGTTCGACCTGCCAGAGGCCGTGCCGCTGGCCCAGGAGATGATCGCCCAAACGCCGGTCGCCAAGCGGATCGAAGTGCAGGCAGGCGACTTCTTCAGCGACCCGCTGCCGGAGGCCGATCTCTTCGCGTTGGGGCGCATCGTTCACGATTGGTCGGAGGAGAAAGCGCTCGCGCTTTTGAAACGCATTCACGCCGCGTTGCCGGCCGGCGGCGCGCTCTTGATCGCCGAAAAGGTGCTCAACGACGACAAGCTCGGCCCCCGCTGGGCCCAGATGCAAAGCTTGAACATGCTGACCTGCACCGAGGGGAAGGAGCGGACGCTGGGCGAGTACCGGGAGCTGCTCACGCAGGCCGGCTTCAGCCGCGTGGAAGGCCAGCGCACCACGGCGCCGCTCGACGCCGTGTTGGCGACGAAGACTCCGTAGGGTGGGGCAACTTAGTGCTAACTTGCAGAGTACCCCCACGGGGAGTCGAACCCCGGTTTTCGGACTGAGAATCCGACGTCCTGGGCCACTAGACGATGGGGGCGTGGGCAGCGGCCGACAGAGAGAACTTATCGGCTGCCGGGGGACGGCGAATAAAGCATGGTGCCGTGACCGGGCTGGTTTGTCAACGGGCCGGTCCGGCCCGCATGCGATCGCTCGCCACAAGCCTTGCTGTCGCTTCGAGTTGGAGCAACCGATTCTGGCGTGTCGCAGGCTACGAGCCGCGCGACGATCCGAGCCTGTTGGTCTCCTCCACGAGCCCCTTCATCTCGACCCTCAAGCGGTCGAAGAGGCTGGGCTCGAGTTGGGACCGGTAGCGGTCCGCCTCGGCCGCGCGGTTCAGCCGAGCCAGGGCGACGTAGGCCCCGGCGAGGCCTAGAGCCCGCACCTCGTCGTCGTCGGTGCGGCGGGAAAACTTTTCGAGCAGCGGCAACGCCTGGGCCCATTGCTCGCGGTCAAGATACAGCATCGCCAGCCTTTGCTCGGCGGCGTCGGCCTGCCAAGTTCCGGGGTAGTAGAGAACGACGGCCTTCCATGCCGATTCACTCTGACCAATCGTCGATGCATGATGCAACTGCTTGATCGCGGACTTGAGGTCCTCGACCTCGAGCGCGGGGCCGGAGCCCAACAGCGGTGGAGCGCGGAACACCGATCCCAACGCCGCGCCTGTCAGCGCAGCCGCCACGAGCGCGGCAGCATAGGCGCCCCACCGGCGCCGCCGCACGACCGGGTGATCCTCGGACCGCATCAGGGCGGCCAGCTTCGAGGTGGCCGCCAGCCGCGGATCCGAGCTCGAGTTCGCGTCGAAATAAGCAGGACGCGGGCCGGTTGAGCCGGTGCTGCGGCCGCCGAGTTCGAGTTCGATCTGCAAGAGCTCCTGCGCCACTTCGCCGGCCGACGCCGGGCGATCGTCGGGACGCTTGGCCAAGAGCCGATGCACGAGCGCCGCCAACCGCGGCGGCAGATCGGGCCGCAGCAGCTCGAGCGGCTCAGGCTCGTTCTTCAAGTGCTGCACCGCCACGCTCAAGGCCGTGTCGCCGCGGAACGGCGGCTGCCCTGCCAGCAGGTGATAGCTCGTGACGCCAAACGAATAGAGGTCGCTCCGCGGATCGAGCGGGCGACCTTCGACCTGCTCCGGGCTCATGTACAGGGGCGTGCCCAGCGTCATGCCGGTCTGCGTGAGCTCCACGCTCGGCCCGGTCGCCACGCGGGCGAGCCCGAAGTCGGCCACCTTCACTTCGCCCGAGTCGGCCAGCAGGATGTTGTCCGGCTTGATGTCGCGATGCACGATGCCGCGTTCGCCGGCTTTGGTGAGCGCCGCGGCGACCTGGCGCAGGATGTGGAGCGACGTGCCCAGCGAGGGCGGTCCCTTGCGCCGCAGCCGCTCGCGAAGGTTTTCGCCCGGAACGTATTCCTGGGCGATGTAGTGCGTGCCGGCGGTGCAGCCGACCTCGTAGATCTGCACGATCGTCGCATGGACGAGCGCCGCGGCGGCTTGGGCCTCGATGCGAAAGCGGCGAACGTAGCTCTCGTCGGCCGCCAGATCGGCGCGAAGCAGCTTAAGGGCCACCGGGCGCCGCAGCGACTGCTGCTCGGCCAGGTAGACCTCGGCCATGGCCCCTTGCCCCAGCCGGCGGACCAGCAAATAGTCGCCGATTTCCCGCCCGGAAAGGTCGGGGGCGGGCGCGGCGGCCGTTCCGGGGGCAGTGTGCGACATGCAGGCGACTCGCTCGGGCGGACACAACGGTCGACCGGCAAGCCGGTTGCCAGACCGCGCGGCTCCGCCGCCCTGCCCGCGCAACCACCTCGCCCGCGCCGTACCCTTCAGTATGGGAGGGGCCTGGCGCTAAGGCAACCTCGCCTGCGTCGAAGGCCGGGGGGGCTGCCGGGCCAAGAACTTTGCCGCCGCCGGCTACGACGATCCGCCGAGACTTCGCCTGACGTGGATCAGCGCCAATCCCAGCGCCGCCAAAATGAGCGTAGCTGGTTCCGGCACGGGCACGGCGTTCTTGCCGAAGTTGGCTTTGAGCAGGCCGAAGTCGTTGAGGTCGATGCGGCCGTCGCCGTTGGCGTCGCCCTCGGCCTTCGCGCCGGGGGCGCCGAAATGCGTTTTCAGGATGCCGAAGTCTGTGAGGTCGACCTTGCCATTGCCGTCGGCGTCTCCCGCGATAACGCCGACGGCGGCCAGCAGGGTGACGACGCCGGTGGTGTACAGGGCGCTCGTCTCCCAGTCGTAGGGGCTAGAGACGGTGAACGCGCCGGTGGGTGACACGCCCGACCAATCAAAGACGTGCAGCGTGTGGCCGACCTGGGGGGCGGCGTCCGCGCCCTTGGCGAACGTCAGTTCGAGCTTGCCGCCGAAGTCGACTGGGGTGCCCGGTTGGAAGGAAATGACCGAACTCCACGGGTCGGAGTCGAAGCGCAACTCGAGAGCGGCCCCGTCAGTCATCTTGAGGTGATCCTGAACGCTGACCGCGATCGGCGAGTTGCGGACCACCAACTGCTCGCCAATCGCCAGGTCGAGGCCCGCGATTTTGCCATCGGGCAGAATGGTGTTGTGCGAGATGGCTCCGGTCAGGTCCAAGCCTTGAGCGCCGCGGGTGTCCGCCATGGCGAAATTCGCTCCGGTCACCAATGCCCCGCTCAGATTGGCGTTGGCGAGGTTGGCCCCACTGAAGTTCGCGCCCGTCAGGGTGGTGGGGATCGTCTCAAGAAAAAAGCAGCACCACTTTTCGAACGAGGCGCCGGCGAGGTTCTGTCCGTTGAAGTCCCAGCCGGTCATGTTGATGGACCCGAGTCGGATGCCATGCAAGTCGTTCGCCTGGTAACTGGCGGTGGACGCAAGTTGAGCTTGGATCAAGCCGCGCGACCCGGTGAAATCTGCCCCCGTGACGTAAGCACCGCTCAGATCCGCGTTCGTGAGGTTCGCGTCAAACCCATACAAGATCGGGTCGACGTGCCCTCCAAGCCGTGCGCCGGAGAGATTCTGCCCGCTGAGGTTCCAGCCCTTCATGTCGTTTCCAGACAAGTTGATGCCGCGCAGGTCCTTCGCCTGGTAGTCGGTGGTCGACGCGAGTTGGGACTGCGTGATGCCGGTCGCACTCAGGTTCGCTTCCGTCACGACCGCTGCGCTTAGTGTGGCGCCGCCGAGCCCGACGAACGTGAGATCCGCGCCGGTAAGATTGGCCCCGTTCAGGTTCGCGTTCGTCAGCGCCGAGACGCCTTCCCAGGGGTTTCTGAAGTTGCCTTCCCTAAAGAAACCCGCGCCAGAGAGATTCTGCCCACTAAAGTCCCACCCGCTCAGGTCGTTTCCAGCCAGGTTGATGCCCTGTAGGTCCTTCACCTGGTAGCTGGCGGTAGATGCGAGCTGAGCCTGACTGAAGCCTCGGGATACGCTATTGCCAAAGTTCGCTCCTCTCACCAAGGCCTCGCTCAGGTTGGCCGCGGCCAACGTCGAGAACGATAGGTCCGCACCGGCGAGGTTGGCGCCGCTCAGATCGGCGCCCGTCAGCGTCGCTCCGATTACGCCTGGGTAAGTGGAATGCCTGCCAAAATAGCCGTTCGTAAGATTAGCGTTGGCCAAGTTCGCGTTTGTCAGCGTGGAACTTGCAAAGTTGGCGTTGGTCAGGTTGGCCCCGCTCAGGTTGGCGCCGGTCAGCGTTGCGCCGACCTCCGCGGGTTCGCTATTACGTGGGCCAAAATAGCCGTTCGTGAGATTGGCGCCCGTCAGGTTCGCGTTCGTCAGCGTGGAACCCGCAAAGTTGGCGTTGGTGAGGTTGGCCCCGCTCAGGTTGGCGCCCGTTAGTGTCGCGCCGAACTCCGCGGGTGAATTGCTAAATGGTCCAAAATCTCCATTGCTGAGATTGGCGTTGCTGAAGCGGGCATTGTCCAGCCAGCTACCCCGGAAACTGGATTGGTGGAGGTCCAGTCCCCCCACGAAATCCGCATAGCGCAGGTTGTGCGCCTCCGTGTTCCACTGGTCCAACTGCACCCCCGGCCCCGGCGTGATGCCCTCGGTGCCGGGAATCACTTGGCTGTTGTCCCAGCGGAAGATGTCGGCATGCGCCGTTGTCACCGACGCAACCAGTGTGGCGAAGCCCAGCGCTGCCAGCAGCGCGGGCGTCTGCCTGCGCCAGCGGCGGACGCCTGCGAAGCCGAGCACGGCCAGGACGGCCAGAAACGCGCTCGACGGTTCCGGGACGGCCGCGGCGCTCTTGCCGAAGTTGAGCTTGAGCAGGCCGAAGTCGTTTAGGTCGATGCGGCCGTCGCCGTTGGCGTCGCCGTTCGACTTCGAGCCAAGGTCGCCGAAGTGGGTCTTGAGGATGTCGAAGTCCTCCATTTCGACCTTGCCGTTGCCATCGGCGTCGCCAGCGATCACGCCCCCGGCGGACAGCAGGGTGACGACGCCGGTGGTGTAGAGGCCGCTTGTGTCCCAGTCGTAGAGGCTCGAGACGGTGAACTGACCCGTGGGTGAGACGCCGGTCCAGTCGAACACGTGCAACGAATGGCCCACTTGTGCGGCAGCGTCTGTGTCCTTGGCGAACGATAGGTCCAGCGTGCCGCCGAGCCGGACTGGAATGCCCGGTGCGAAGGAGATGAGCGAGTTCCACGGGTCGGAGTCGAACCGCAATTCCAAGGTTCCGCCAACGGCCATGGTCAGATCATCCTGGACGGTGACCGGGATGGGCGACCTCGGCGTCAGCCACCATTGCGGTAGCGGGGCTGACACGCCATCATCGTCTCGCACGACCAGCCGTTCCCCCGCGTTCAGGTCGAGGGCATTTACGACGCCCTCGGGAAGGATGCTATCGCGGAGGCTCGCTACCCCGGACGTGTCTGGCAAGAAGCGAGCCCCACGCATATCCGCGAAGCTCATGTTCGCGTTCGTGAGGGTCGCGGAATCCAGGTTGGCGTTGCTAAGGTTCTGACCTGAAAAATCCCAGCCCGTGAAGTCGTTGCGGCTGAGCCCGATTCCCGTCAGGTTCTTGTCTTGGTAGCTCTGCGTCGAGGAAAGCTGTTGCTGCGTGAAGCCGCGCGATGTGGTGTCGTCAAAAATCGTCCCCGTCACCACCGCCCCGTTGAAGTTGGCATTGGTCAGCGTTGCCCCCCCAAAAGAAGCGCCCGTAAGATTGGCGCCGCTGAAATTGGCATCGGTCAGCGTCGGAAGTTGATCCCCTTCGATCCCATAGTATCCGAACTGCGCGCCAGTTAGATTCTGACCGCTGAAATCCCATCCGGTCAGGTCGTTGGACGCTAGATTGATGCCGTGCAAGTCCTTCGCTTTGTAGCTGGCGGTAGACGCGAGCTGAGCCTGGGTGAAGCCATGTGTGCCTGGAAAATTCGCGCCGACGACCACCGCATCGTTCAAGTTGGCGCCCGTCAGCGTCGTTCGATGCAGATTCGCGCCGGTGAGCGTGGCCCCGCTTAAGTTGGCATTAGTTAACGTCGAGCCGCCTCGAAATGGGACACTCGGCCCATCACCAATCCAGACGAACACGGCGCCGGTGAGATTCTGCCCGCTGAAGTCCCAGTCGGTCAGGTTATTGTCCGCCAGTCCAATGCCCTGCAAGTCCTTTGCTTTGTAACTAGCGGTGGACGCAAGCTGGGCCAGCGTCAAGCCAGCGGACGTGGTGCCCCGAAAATCCGCCCCTTTCACCACGGCATCGCCGAGGTTGGCATTGGTCAGTGTGGAGGGATCTAGGAATTCGAAGCGGGAACGGTCCTCGCGACTTCCGAACCCCGCGCCAGTTAGGTCTTGGCCGCTGAAGTCCCAGCCGGTCAGGTCGTTGGCCCGCAGCACAATGCCGTGCAGATCTTTCGCCCGGTAGCTGGCGGTGGACGCGAGTTGCGCATGCGTGAAGCCACGATTCGTGGTGTCGTCAAAAACTGCCCCTACCACCACCGCCTCGGTCAGATCGGCGCCTATCAGCGTCGATTCCCACAGTGTCGCGCCGCTGAGATTGGCTCCGCTGAGGCCGGCGTTGGTCAAAGACGACGGGCCCTCACCGCCCAGTATGGATGTTCGACCAAGCGCAGCGCCCGCAAGGTTGGCCCCCGTGAAGCGTGCGTCGTCGAGCCAGCTTTCGTGGAAGTTGGCTTGGTTGAGGTCCAACCCTCCTGAGAAATCGGCAAATCGCAGGTTGTGTCCCCCCGTGTTCCAATTTGACAGCTGCACCCCTGGCCCCAGCGTGATTCCTTCGGTGCCGGGGATGAGTTCCTGGTTGTCCCAGCGGAAGATATCGGCTCGCGCCGTTGTCATCGACGCGAGCAGCATGGCGAAGGCCAACGCGGCCAGCAGCGCGGGCTTTTGTCTGCGCCAGCGGCGGACGCCGGCGAAACTGAGCAATCCTAGCAGCGCTACGGCAGCCAGTTCGATCGAGGCAGGCTCGGGAACGTAGCCGCCGCCGAAGAGGACCAGGTCGCCCACCGCGGTTCCGCCCAGATAGTGGTGATCCTGGGAAAGGTGGTCCACGGTCCACAAGCCGGTCGTTCCATCGTAGACATCGACGATGTCGTAGGAGGGCGAGCCACTGCCTGACGAGGCGCCCCCGGCAAAGTACGCCTTGTTGTCGACCGCAGCCGCTGCCAAGACGAAGCGGGCCTGGGAAAGGCTCGCGACCGACCACTGGCCGGTGTCCGTGTCGAAGATATCGACGACGGCGCTTGCAATGCCGGAGGGGTCGTTGGCGCCGCCTGAAAAAATGGCTTTGCTGCCCACCGTGGCGGCCACAAGCTGCGCACGCGGCTCCGACAAGTGAGCGACCGACCATTGGTCGGTGGTCGAATCGTAGATGTCCACGACATCGCTCATTCCCTTCTCTTGATTGTAGCCACCTGCGAAGAACGCCTTGCCGCCGGCCGTGGTGGCGGCCAACATATCGCGTGCTTGGGACAGGTGAGCGAGCGACCATTGACCGGTCGCTGCGTCGTAAATGTCCACGACGTCTGATGCGGAGTTGTGGCTGGCGTCCGCGCTGCCGCCCCCGAAAAGCGCCCGGTTGCCGACCGTGGTCGCCGCCGCAAAATCGCGCGGCGCGGAGAGTGAACTCTGCGACCATTGATCGTTCTTGGCGTCGTAGATGTCCACGCAACTCGAACCTTGCAACAGCGCGTCATATCCACCGGCGAACAGCGCAAGATCCCCGACACTGGTCGCAGTCAGCGCTTGGCGGGACTGCGAGAGGCTGGCGGTAGACCATTGCTCCTTGCTCGCGTCGAACACGTCCACTAGGTCGCCCCCCGCGAACAGGGCCTTTCCGCCGGCGGAGGTTGCCGCCGCAATGACCCGAGCCTGCGACAGTTCGGCCGTCGACCAGACGTCAGCGCTCGTGTTGTAGATGTCGACGCGCGTCGTCAACTGCGATTGCGCTGTCGCAACTTGCCCCTCGCTGAGCATAAGGCCCAGGCACGCGCACCATGAAAGCAGTCCGACCCCCAGGCGATTGGCGAAACCGCGTCGACGCCGGACGCCTACGAAGCCGATCAGGCCCAGTAGGGCCGCTGCCGTGAGCTCGATCGAGGACGGTTCTGGCACCCCGAGCGTGTAGCCGCCGCCGAAAAGAACCAGGTCGCCTACCGCCGTCCCGCCGTGGATTTCGTGATCCACGGGGAGATGGTCCACGCTCCATAGCCCCGTGTTCCCGTCGTAGATGTCCACGGTGTCGAAGCCCGTCGTTCCATCGTCCGTCGCAGTGCCTCCGGCAAAGTAGGCCTTGTTGTCGATCGTTGCCGAGGCCAAGAACCAACGAGCCTGCGAGAGACTGGCGACCGACCATTGCCCGGTATCCGTGTCGTAGATGTCGACGACGGCGCTCGCAGTACCGGAGGCAGTGGCGCCGCCGGCGAAAAGAGCCTTGTTCCCGACCGCCGCCGCGACGAACAGACCACGAGCCTCCGACAAGTGCGCCACAGACCATTGGTCCGTGTTCGAATCATAAATGTCTACGACATCGCTCGATCCACTCTGGCTGTTGTAGCCGCCTGCAAAAAACGCCAGAGCGCCAACCGTTGTCGCCGCCAACATATCGCGTGCTTGGGAGAGATGGGCAACGGACCATTGACCCGAGGATGCATCGTACATGTCCACGGCGTCCGATGGAGAGTTATGCCCTGCGTCCGCACTGCCGCCCCCAAAAAGCACTCGGTTGCCGACCGTGGTCGCCGCCGCAAAATCGCGCGGCACGGAGAGCGAACTTTGTGTCCATTGATCGTTCTTGGCGTCGTAGATATCCACGCGGCTCGAACCTTGCCCAGCCGCATCATAGCCACCGCCGAACAGCGCAAGATCGCCAACGCTCGTCGCAGTCAGCGCTGTGCGCGGCTGAGAAAGGCTGGCGGTAGACCATTGGCCGGTGCTCGCGTCGAACAGATCCACTCGGTCGCTCACGAAGGGCAGACTACCCCCGCCGCCAGCAAAAATTGCCTTGCCGCCAGCCGAGGTTGCGGCCGTGATGCACCGAGCCAGCGACAACTCATCCGTCGACCACAGCCCAGTGCTCGTGTCGTAGATCTCGACGCGATCGGTCAACTGGGCAAACTGCGCATTCGCAACGCGAACGTTGCCGAACAGAAGCACCAGACAGGCGATGAAAGCGACGAGACCGACGGTTGAACCTCGCGGGAAACCGCGTCGCCGACGAACGAATCCGCCGCTGAGCACCGCAACCAGACCGATCCCCGCCAATGCCAGGGTCGAGGGCTCGGGGATGGTGGCTACGCGGAAGCCGGCGATGCTGATCTGATTCGAGGGAAGCATGTAGACCCTGCTGGAGGACTGCAATCCGCCGGAGCCATCCATAAAGGAACCACCCCGCCAGTGAGGCCATGCTCCAGTAAATTGGGTTTCTTGAATCCATTCCTGAACGTTGCCCCCCATGTCGAACGCGCCGTACGGGCTTGTCGCGCCCGTATACGCGCCCACGCTGGTCAGATCCCCCGGAAAGCCCTGGGCAAAATTGTAGTTCGCCGAGTTGCTGCCTCCCGCGGGCGCTTCGGCCGTGGGGGGCGTGTTGCTGCTCGTGGGAAACACGAAGTACGAACTGGTGTCCGGGTTGTAGTAGGCAGCCTTGTACCACTCGTCTTCGTTGGGAACAAACCAAGTCGCACCGGGATTGCGATCGCTATAAATTCCGGCCCGAATGGTGTATGCGCCACTCTCAGTGTCGCCATCTCCCTGGCCATTGTTGAGCCAATTCGCGAAGCGAATCGCGTCGTGCCAACTGACCCAATTCACGGGCATGTTCTCCCGCCCCGGAATGGTCGCGTAGACGTAGCTGCCATCCGTGCCATTCTGGGTGATGCCGCCGTTGCTTTGGATTGAGCCCATGAAAGGGTAGTAGAGCCCCAGCGGATCGCTCTTGGCTTTTGCGTTTAGGAACGCGGCGTACTGGGCATTGGTCACCTCGTACTTGCCGATCCGGTAGTCGTAGTCCACGGAGCCGAAATGTTGTGTACCAGGCGTGTCAAAATCGCCATCCGCGGGATCCGGCACATTCCCCGGATTCCCCACCGGCACGGTGTCGATCGTGATCTGCCAGGCCGAGGCGGGCGCGACGAGATCGTTCGCACAGAGAAGAATCAAGAGCGAGGCAACGAGACGGTTCATGAGCAACTCTCCGCGGCGAATGCCGCGCGATACCCGAGGTTGGGACAGGGGCAGAATCAGGCAGCGGCCTCTTTCAAGGCAAGCAGCGTGCCGCAGGCGGGGAACCGCGGATGAGGAGGGCATTCGTCAAACGCCTTGCTTGCGGCAAACGCTGACATCCAGCAGCGTTGCAAGAGAAATTGGTAGCCGCAGGTGACTATCGCGGCGGAGACCAGGCGACCGATCGGCTTCCCAACGACGACTGCAGAATCCGCGCGCTGCGTGCGATCCCGCACGATCTCGATGGGCGTTGCCCGTGATTGGGCAAATGCCTCGGGCCGGATCTCAAAGGGCCCGTCGCAGCAAGAAGAGGAGAAGCAATTGCGGCCGCGGTTGCTGAAATTACCCCAAGGCCGACCCCTTAGGCCGGGGCGTCAAGCTCGGCGGCCATGGCCATAGCATGCCGCAGATGCGGCTCCGGCGGGCCGGCCGAAGGCTCCACGCGGAGGCTGATCGTGGCGGTCAGGCTCGAGTGGACGTCCGTCGGGCCGCGGAACGTGCCTTCGGTGGGGGCTGCGCCCGCCGGATGGGGCGCGGCGGCCAGGGCCACGTGGCGATCGGCCACGGCCAGCCCGCGGCTCGGGTCGAAGGCCACCCAACCGGCCCCCGGCAGATAGACCTCGGACCAGGCGTGCAGATGCTTTTCGGCGCCCGTGTCTTCCCCCTGGTAGTAGCCGCTCACGAACCGCGCGGCCAAACCGAGCGACCGGCAGCACTCGTTGAAGAGCACCGCCAAATCGCGGCACGAGCCGGTGCGCGAGGCCAGCGTTTCGGCCGCCGGCCAGGCGTGCCCCTCTTCGCGGATGTGTCGGCGGAAGCTCTCGTACATGCCGGCGGCCAAGCGCGAGAGCGTGGTCACGGTGTCGCCGCGGGCCATGTCGGCCGCCCGCCGAGCATAGCCGGCCACCGAGGGGTCGATCGGCCCGGTCATCAGGTAGGGCGCCAACTGCTGCCGCATCACGTCGGGGTAGGTGAGCGGCAACCGCAGCGCCTCGGGCTGGAGCAGAAAGTCGTAGGGGTTCGTGCGCAGCGTCTCGACGAGCGCGGTCGTGGTGATCGCCAGCGACAAAGTCATCTCGGAGAACCAAAGCTGCGTGGTGCTGTTGCCGTCGAGGTCGATCATCGTGCCCGAGCCGGCCTCGACCGGTTCGACTTGCATCTGGAACCGCAGCAGCCGCTGGCCGGCGTCTTCGCGGGGCCGCAGCCGCAACGTGAGCGGCTCGCAAAACACAGGCTTGCTGTAGGAAAACCGCGTGACGTGCTTGAGATGGAACAGCATGGAGCGGGTCCTCCCCGCGTGGCTCGAAAAAGTTCCGTTGTGAAATACCGTCCGACGCACGACGAGTGCGCCCCGCTTGCCCCCTAAATCATCTGCTTCTGCAATTGCACGCTGCTCAGCGGCGCCGCCGAGAAGAACGCTTGTTGAATCGTATCACCCACCAGGTTCAACTTCGACTGGAAGCGGTCGATGAATTCGTGCAGCCCCTGCTCGAAGATGTCGCCGATCTGGGCATAGTCGAACTCGGCCCGCAGCCGACCCAACTGCCGCTCGACCGCCGTGCGGAAGTTCAGCCCCGACGTGCCGGTGATGGCGTGGAGCGACTCCTCGGCCCGGATCAGGCAGAAGTGCATTGCCCGCGGAAAAGCCAGGTCGAGGATCAGGAATTCGGCCACCGGCTCGGGGGCAATGCGTCCCCGTCGCTTGCGATACATCTCCAAGGCGCTTGCCGACTTGAGCAACGCGAGCCACTGAATCGTGTCGAGCGGCGTCCCCACGTCGGCCGTGTTCGGCAGGAGCAGAAAGTACTTCACGTCGAGGATGCGCGACGTCTTGTCGGCCCGCTCGAGGAACCGCCCCATGCGAGCGAAGTGCCAGGCCTCGCCGTGCGACATCGTGGCGTCCATCACCCCCACGAACAGGTGGCTGGCCAGCTTCACCCGGTTGAAGAACTCGTAGGGAGAATCGGCCGCCGAGTCGTCGGCCGCCGAGCCCCGCAGCATCAGGTAGAACTTGTTGATCTCCTCCCACATGGCCGACGAGATGATCTCGCGCACCATGCGGGCATTCTCGCGGGCCACCTTCAGGCAGGAGAGGATCGAGTTCGGGTTGCGCTCGTCGAACGTGAGGAACTGCACCACGTTCCGCTCATTGGCCACGTCGTAGTGCTCGTAGAACAGCTCCTGGTCTCCCGTGGTGTAGACCAAGGGCTCCCAGTGGTTCACTCCTTCGCCCAGATCGAGCGACAGGTTGAGGTTCACGTCGATGAAGCGGGCCACGTTTTCGGCCCGCTCGATCAATCGATTGATCCAAAAGATCGAGTCCGCGACTCGGCTCAGCATGGAAGGTCGCCTTGTTTGCTTCGCTCACGCCGTGCGCACGGCCGCCAATGGTTCTGCATGATGTCCGTTCAGCTTTCCATTGCCGTTCGAAACGACCCAAGTGTCCTTGCTGCCGCCGCCTTGCGAGGAGTTCACCACGAGCGAGCCCTTGCGCATCGCCACACGCGTGAGGCCGCCGGGCAGGACGTAGATGTCGCGGCCGTAGAGGATGTACGGCCGCAGGTCGACGTGCCGCCCCTCGAAGTGGTCGCCCACGATCGCCGGCGCCCGCGAGATGGCGACCATCGGCTGGGCCACGTAGTTGCGGGGGTTCTCGCGAATCGCGTCGCCGCATTTGGCCCGCTCCTCGGAGCTGGCCATCGGGCCCACCAAGATTCCGTAACCGCCGGATTCGCCGGTCGGCTTGACCACCAGCTTGTCGAGATTCGCCAGCACGTGGTCGCACTGCTTCTTCTCGGAACACAAATACGTCGGCACATTGGGTAGGATCATGTCCTCGCCCAGGTAGTAGCGAATGAACTGCGGCACGTACGAGTAGACCGCCTTGTCGTCGGCGATGCCGGTGCCGGGGGCGTTCGCCAGGGCCACGCGCCCCGCGCGATACACGTCCATCAGCCCCTTCACGCCGAGCACCGAGTCGGTGCGGAAGCAGGCCGGGTCGAGGAAGTCGTCGTCGACCCGCCGGTAGATCACGTCGACGCGCTTCAGCCCCTGCGTGGTCCGCATATGGACGTAGCCGTCGACGACGACCAGGTCGGGCCCTTCGACGAGTTCCACCCCCATCTGCTGCGACAGGAACGAATGCTCGAAGTAGGCCGAGTTGAACAACCCCGGCGTGAGCACGGCGACCGTGGGCTCCTTCACCCCCGGCGGCGCCACGTATTGCAGCATCTCCAGCAGCCGCTCGGGGTAATCTTCCACCGGCTGCACCCGCAGACCGCTGAACATTTGCGGGCAAGCCCGCTTCATCACCTCGCGGTTCTCGAGAACGTAGGAGACGCCGGAGGGACAGCGGAGGTTGTCTTCGAGGACGTAGATTTGTCCGTCGGCGTCGCGCACCAGGTCGGTGCCCGTGATGTGGCACCAGACCCCCTGGGGCGGACGCAGGCCGTTGCACTGCTCGCGATATGACTTGCTGCCGAAGACGAGCTCTTCCGGCACCACGCCGTCTTTGAAGATCTTGCGCTCGTTGTAGCAGTCGTTGATGAACAGATTGAGGGCGTGGATTCGCTGCTTGAGGCCGCGCTCCACGTATTCCCACTCGCTCGACTCGATCACGCGGGGGACGATGTCGAACGGCCAGATCTTCTCGGTGCCGGCGTCGTGGCCGTAGACCGTGAAGGTGATGCCCATGTTCAGAAGCGCGATCTCGGCGGCCTTTTGCCGGCGGACCAGTTCGCCGTGGGAAAGCCCCTCGATGCGTTTGACGAGCGCTTCGGCGCGATGGCGCGGGCGGCCGTCGGCCTCGAAGAGCTCGTCGTAGAAGCCCTCGCACTGATAGGTGTCGAATCGCATGTGTTTCGCCTGCTGCTTTCGGCTTGCGCGGGCGGCCAAGGAGGGCGCCCGGCGGATGCGTTTTCGCTCAGAGGGATCGAGCGACCCGCCGGGCATCCCTGCCGATGGGCCGCCTTTCCCCTGCGCACGTGCCTGAAACCAACCGCGGCCGGAAGGCCGGCGTCCGTCCGCGGCTTGCCGCACTTCTAGGCAGTCGCGGACGACTTGTTGGGCAAAACCTGCGTGGAACGCAGTGCCCGGCAAGGGGTTTCGGCGAAAGAACGTTGGAAAGCAACGCTTGTGCCGCGGCGGAAAACTTAGAGAGTGCGGAGCCTGTCCGCGACCAGACGCGTTCGCCCCCAGGCCGATGCCTGGGCGATTCTGAGGAGCAAGGTCCGCCGACCGTCCTACAGTCCCACGTAGCCAAAAGTGACGTCGATGCGCCAGACCTTGCCGTCGCGATGTGCGACGGTGACTTGCCAACGCTCGTCGACGCCGAATTGCTTCGCTCGCTGGTAGTCGCACCAGAGGACGTTGTCGCCGATGTTGTGGCAAGAGAATCCCGCCGCACGCAGATGGCTTTCGAGACTGGCGACGTCGCTGTCCCGTGGGTGGCGTTCGGTCAGCCACCGTTGCAGATCCTCGGCGTCCGAGGTGAGCGGGAGCACAGCCGCCGGATTGGGAGGCGGGCTGGCGGGCAAGCTGGTCCGGCAGCCGCTCAGGGCGACAACGCCCAGCGTGACGAGCCTCAGCCAGGTGAGCTTGGAATACCGCGGACGGCCAAACGCCCCGGGCAATCGACTTGTTCCGCAGGCAGGCGTCATCCTTGAACTCCTTTTCGTACGGCGCCAGGGCTATTCGCTGCCGCAATCTTTGTTCACGGCGGTCGAGGATCGCGGCGGCGAGCACATGTCGGAGCTCCTTTCATAGACCGCGACGACGCCGTCGGGCGTGCCCACCGCGATGCGAGGGCTTTCGCCGCATCGGACCACGGCCGATAGAGGCATCGGCTGAGCCGGCGTGCGCACAAGCTCTCGACCCCCGCGAATATCAACCAGGTGCGCCGAGCCGTCGTTGCCAGCGATCCAAAGGGTTGACGGTGCTTCGCCAAAGGCCAAGCCAAATCGGCTAATCAGAGAATCACCCGTTCCCCAGCCCTGGAAGTTGGCGCGGGCGATCTCGCGCCCCGTCGTTGCCTCCCAGACGGTTACATCCACCGTCCGCGCGTCCTCGTTCGGACTCCAGGCCGCAGCAAAAGAACGGCCGTCTGGGGCAATGATCAACGACCCCGCCACGCTTGGGTCTACCACACGTTGGACTGCACCGCGCCGGGCGTCAACGATGAGCCATTCGTTTTTGTAAATGCGCGCCCAAGAATCGTTGGTCGTTTTCCAGTACATCAGCAGAGGACGATCATCCGCGCCTGACAAACTGTGTCTGTGTTCCACCGCCCAACGCGGAAAGCTTAGCCGAGTTAGCTGCGTGTCACCTGACCGCAAGTTCCACAATCCCAGTCGCCCCCTCGAGGTTAGGTAGGCAAGCGATCTCGACGCCTCGTCGCCGACCATGACAATCTCGAAGATGGATTCGAAGAACCCGACTTCGTCAGGAAGCGTGGTGGGCAAGCGAATCGTTGTTTGGCTGACGTGCCCGTCAGAGGCCAACGCCTCGACGTCGCTTGGCGGCGACACCAACCGCACCTGCTCGCCGTCTGCGGCAAATGCGGCTACATTCGCTTTGCGCCACAGCGGACGACCGTGGCGGCCATCGATCGCGTAGAGCATGGTCCGATCGCCCATCCAGAGACATTGACCAGACCCGCTTGCCGCCAGCAGCGAGGTGGTTTCGAGCCCAGTCGTTAGCTCAGACTCGCGGCCTAGTTCCACGTCCCAGGCGCGAACCCGACCTTGGTTCGAAGCCGTGTAGCAGATCTTGCTAGTCGAACTCCAGGTGACCGACGTGACATCGTAGCGGCTCGACCAGGTGCGCCGCAGAACCCCTGCGGAGACGTCCAGTAACTTGACGGTGCGGTGCGGTCCGCCGGACGCAACGAGTTGCGTCCCATCGGCCGATAGCGAAACCAGATTGCAGTCGGCGAACTCCTCGAACTTCTTCCATGGCTCGGGATGCCCTGGTCGATGCACCCAAACGCCCGTCTGGGCGGAGTAGGCGACCACCGATCCGTCGGCGGCGAGCGAGAAGTTTTCATTGTGACTCCAAATGCCGGCGCTTTCATGCACGCGCTCATCGTGCACAACGCCCGAGCATTGCAGATCGAAAACGAGTACACGCCCTTCCTCGGTGGCTACGGTGAGCGTGGAGTCATCCTCGGAGAAGGCGACACGGAGGCGGCCCTCGCCTGCCAGCGATACCGGCGAGCGACGGATTTGCGGCGAGTCCGCTCGATAGTCGAAGACGGCGATCGACCGCGACCCAGCCACCGCGACGACCGAGCCTCGATGCGAGAACGCGGCGCCTTCCCAGGTTTCGTCGCCCTCGGCTTGGAGGACTGCCTTTACTTGTCCGGTCGCGGTGGCAACGATCTTGGCTTCCAGCTCCTCCACGACTGCCAGATGCGCTCCGGTGTCGTCGAAGGCGAGAGCGGTGTCGAGAAACCCGTCGTGCAGAGAGACCTGCCCGATGCGACTCCCTCGGGTCGTCTCAAAGATGATGGCGTCATCCGAGCTCGAAACGGCCGCCACGACGGCCCCGTTGCGCGATGCGACCGTCGACCAAGGGTAGAACACACGGAAGGCAAAGTCCCCGGCCTCGCCGAGCAGGGGCTGCTCTCCGCGGGTCTCAAACAGCCGCTGAAACGCGCCATCCTCAGCGGCATCGACGCGCAGGTGCGGCGCGAAAGCCGCGACCGAGGCGACTGCAAAGATCAAGCGGCGGACGGGAACTAGGCTCATGCTCGCCTCGGAAAGCCGACGCTGGCGACGACATCAAGCGCCTCCCGCTACGATAGAGCCGTTGCTGCCCTACTGCAACGCGAGGGCGCCGGGCCGGCTGAGCACTACTCAGTCACCACAGCCATCGCCTGCGGCCCCGGCCGTTCACGCGGACCATTGAGCAGACGCCCCAGCCAGCGGTAGCGGACCAGCGTCTGGTACGTCCACAACAGAAAGCCCGTCACCGACACCACGATCAAGAAGAACTTCACCGGCGCCGGGAGCGGCCAGTCGCGCACCAGGTATTGCACGACGATGATCAGCGGCAGGTGCGCCAGATAGAGCCAGTAGGCCGAGTCCGACAGATAGCGAATCGCCGGGCTCTCGCCGGGGCAATAGCGCCAGAACAGGCCCATGAGGCCAAACGTCATCAGCCACGGGTAAGCCGACTGCAGCAGCAGACCAAGTTGCCAGCGGGTGTGCGAATCGAGTTCATAGCCCGCCGGGCCGGACCACCCCAGCGAAAGCGCGAAACCTAGCGGGAACGCCACGAGCAGCCCCAGCGCCAATTGCCACCGCCAATGCTTGCCGACGGCGTCGGACGAACCCTCGTGGGCGAAGTAGATCGCGCCAAAGCCAAAGAAGATGGCGTAGTACGCGAGCACGTGCGGAATGGGGAGCAGTCCGGCCGAGGTGTCCGGCCCAAAGGTTCCGCCCTGCATGAACGCCTGGGGAAGCATCGTCAGCGGGACGAGCCATAGGTAACGCGCCGGAGAGAGGACCAGGCTCTTCGGCAGGCGGATCGACGGGAGCCGCGCCGCCAGGAAAGACACCGCCACAAACCCAATCACGAGCCACCAGAGGAACCACAAGAACCACAGGTGATTGAACAGCGGCATCTGCATCAGCAGATCCATGACGCCTGATTGCGCCCCAGCAGTCGCGCCCTGCTGGCGGAGAAACTCCGCGATTCGTTCTTTCCGCGCCCCCAGTCCCTCCTCGTTGAGCTTGAGGCCAAGCAGCGAGGCATAGTACTTCGTCGTCCCTTCGTTGACTGTGGCGTTGTCCAGGGGAGTCTGCCCGCGGAGATTCGTCGCGTTGATGTTGGCGCCGCTGCGCACGAGAGCTTCGACGGTCTTCTCGTTCCCCAAGAAGGCCGCGGCGTGCAAGGGGGTGGCGCCGTCGCCGGCGGCCGCGTTTATAGCGGCGCCGCGCTCGAGGAGCAGTTCGGCGGCCTCGGGCTGGTCGGCGAGCGCCGCCCAGAGCAAGGGCGTGATCCCGCGCTCATCGCGGGCATCGACCGCAGTCCCGCTCGCCAGATGCCGCTTGATGGCCGAAAGATCACCGGCGTCGGCCGCTGCCCACAGATCGGACTTCGGCTGCGCTGTTTCCGTTGAGCTGCTCTTTCCCGCCGACATCACGTAACCGGAGATCAAGGTGGTCGCCGGAACCACGGTGACCATGCCCAGCAGGAGCGGCAGGAACACGCGCCGAAACCGCTGCCGGAACAATCCCCCGAGGCCGCGCCGCGCGAGCAGCATCGCGCTAAAGTAGCCGCTCATCATAAAGAAGAGCGGCATGCGGAAGCCATGAATGGCCGCCACCAGAACTCCAAACGCCGGCTCTTGGCGACTGTCGGAAACGACCCAGAAGGCCGGGAAGAAGGAGAGCGCCGCGTGGAGTGCGATGCCTAGCAGCATGGCGCCGGCGCGCAAGGCATCGAGGTCGGATCGTCGGACGGAAGCCGAGGTGGAGGTGTTCATGCAAAGACGTTCGCCAGTCCTGGTCCAAGATTGGACCGCCGGACCAGCGCGGATCACGCATCTCTCCCCGCGGGGACGTTAACGTCGTCCGCACGGCCGAAATGCTTCGCAAGCGAACCAATCGAAGCAGCGCCGTGGGGGCGGAAGGTGCGTCTGCGCTTCGCTGGACACACCCTACGTCGGGCGGCGAAGTGGCGCCGCTATTGGCGTTTCGGCCAGTTGAGATGCCGGTGGAGGAAGTCGAACGTGCCGACGCCGTTGATCGTGTGCGGGCCGTCGAAGAATTCGATCTCCGTGCGCTCGGGGATCTTGAGGTCGGCGTAGAGTAGCCGGACTTTGGCGAATTCGTAGGCCACCGTGTGGTCGGGGGCCACGCCGTCGCGGTGGCCGCGCTCCACCATGAACGGCCGCGGCGCGATCAGCCCGGCCATCTCGGCGTAGTTGAACGTGCTCCCCAGATCCCACTCGAAGATCTCGTACTCGTGCATCCCGGCGTAGCTATACGGGCTCCGCACCGAGGCGTTCTTCCACACCCATTCGTTGAAGTCGGCCGAGCAGATCGACAGACAGTAGCGATCAACGAGCGCCGGCACGCGCATGGCCGTCTTGCCGCCATAGGAGAGGCCGTAGAAGGCGATCCGCTGCGGGTCGACAAATGGCAGGCTGGCCAGCCAGTCGGTCGCCTGCTGATGCTGCGGAACCATGATCGAGAAGAGAGTCTTGCCGAGCGGGTTGGCCTTGCGCTGCAACGTGCGGAAGCGGTCTTGGAAGATGTAGATGTTCTGCGGCGCATAGGTGATGAAGCCCCGCTCGGCCAGCCGGCAGGCATACCGGTGGTAGGCCGCCTCGTCCTTGGCCGGATCGGCCACGTCCTGCGGCCGCCCTTCGAGCCCATGCTGACAAACGACCACCGGCCGCCGCTCGCCGGGGGCGATGTCCTTGGGCAGCAGCAGAATGCCGTAGGCGATGACATCGGGGAAGACGTCGAGCACCACTTCGTAGCCGGTGTAGGTCGGCTGGTCGTAGACCTTGCGGGTGCGCACGTTTGGCGGCAGCAGCGGGTGATCGAAGCGGCCGATCACCTGATCGCGAAAGTAATCGCGATAGGGCTTCGTGGTTTCTTGCCACTTCTCGACCGAACGCGAGCCGCGATCCGCCTTAGCCCAAAACTGATCACGCGTGTACTCGCCTTCGCGCAGCAGCCACTGCGTGTCGGCCACGAGCTCGTCGAACTGACGCCGGCGGCGCTCCTCCGCCACGCTCTTGGGCCAGTCAGCGGAGAGCGGCTTTCCGAAGACGAGCTTCGCACCGGGCGCCACGGCTTGAAGCAAGGCCGCGAGAGCCTGGGGGCCTTCCGGCGAATCGCGCGCGTCGCCCAGAGTCACCTGCAAGAAGTCCTTGGCGGCCGGAAGTTGGGCCACGAGCGCGCGGGCCCGCGCGGCTTCTGCTTCGACCGCTTTGTTGTCGGCGCGTTCCAGCATGCCTGGCGTCTGTCCCTTTTCGCTTTGCCAGAGGGGCGCGGCGCGATGCTCGACGATCAACTTGCGGGGCGCGATCAGGGCTGCGAGCTCGGCGTCGCCGAACTGCTCGAGCAGGCCGAACACGTTGCGGTCGATCGGCGTTTGCCAGAGTCCTTCGCGCGGGCCAAAGTGGCCGCTCACCAAAGCGGCGTCGATCCGCGGATCGAGCGCGGCCGCCAGCAGGGCGATTTGCCCTCCTTCGCCATAGCCACAGACGCCGATCCGCGCTCCCCCGGCCGGCGCAGTGCGCTCGAACCAATCGACGAGGGCCAGCACCTGTTGCACCTCGTAGCCGAGCACGTGCCGGCCGAGTTCGAAGGCCGGGCGATAGAGGAACTCTCGGTTCGGCAGCCCCGTCTTCCGCGCGCCGCCCGAATCGATCGAGAGGTCGCGAGCCCGATCGACGATCGCCGGCACGACGACGCGGCAACCCGACTCGGCCAAGAGCCGCGCGGTCTGCGCCTCAGACGGAATGCCTGGCGCCAGGCCGACGAGCATCTCCGGGGTCTGGCCGGCGTCGGGAAGGACGATGACCTCGGCGACCGGCGGCGCATCGGTCCGCGTCGGCACGAGCAGCAGCCCGTGGCCATGAACCTGGCGGAACACGGGCCAGCGAAGGCGGCGGACGACGAACCGCTCGCCGCTGGCGGCGCTGCCGGGACCACGGTCGACGGCCCTAATGATCTCGGGCGCAGGTTCGCTGAGCCGCTCATCCACCACGCCAAGGATCTTGGCCAGGCGGGCCCGATTTGGGGTGAGCGAGGCGGTGTACTTTTCCGGCGATGCGAAGTCGCGCTGGTAGTGCTTTTCGCGCGCCGCGACGGAGGCCGCGGTTTCGCGGAGGAGGAAGCGGTCGACGCCGTCGATCATCTGGCTGGCGATGTCCCCTTCGAGCGTGAGCGCCGCCGTGTCAGGGAGCGGCTCCGGCGGGGCGGCCGTGAGCGGACCGCAAGCGGCGGCGAACAAGCTCCAGCAGACAAGCGAACGGAGACGCACGGGTGGAATCCTCCAGGCGGGCGGGGAAGGCGGGATGCCGATTAGCTTCGTCTGCCCGAGGTCCCCGGTCAACGCGCGCGCCGCACTTCGCTCGATCCGCGAAAACCCCACGTTAGCCCCCGGTCCATGAACGGGGGGAATCACGCGACATGCGGCGCAGCGTAGGGTGCGTCAAGCGAAGCGCGGACGCACCAGCGTCTCACCTCGGCTCGGCCCACACTCTTTGGACGATCTACCGCTGGGAGATGGTGGGGCTGCGTTTCGCTTGACCCACCTGATATGGTTGGACCCGTCTAGTGCCGCGTCACTGCTTGGTTTTCGGGTGCGCCACACTAACCCGCAGCGCGAGAGCGCAAGCAAGGGAGTGCGACGTTTCCCTGATCGAGCCTCGCGTGCGCCTGCACGGGCCGGACTGCGTTTTCGGCCAGCGCGCCCGTCGGGCGCTCCCGTCCCTTGCTCGCGCTGCGCGCCTAGTGTGGCACAACGCGAAAAACGAGTTGTGACGCTGCACCAGCGGTCTATTCCTCCGGCCGGATTCCCACCCCCTGAATGCGGCCCTCTTTGTCGAGCGCAAACATCAGCCGCAGCGTCTCGCGCTCGAAGGCGGCCCGATAGACGAGCTGCAAGCCTCCATCGCTCTCGCGCCGCTCGAGCAATTGCAGGCCGCTGAGCTTGCCAAAGCCGGCCAGCCGCGCGTGGTCTGCTTTGATCCGGGGTACGAGCTGCGCGTTGGCCTCAGGCGTGAAGCGGTCGGCGTCGACCTCGCCGCGCTGCGCGGCTTCGACGACTTCGCGCAGTTTCGTTGTCGTGTGCGGGTCGGTGTCGGCGATCGGCTCGAGCGGCTTCTCGGCGAGCGCCGGCACGAAGTAGCCGGCGATGCCGCGGGCAATCCGCTCGGCGTTGCCGGAGTCGGCGTTGGTGAGCACGATCACCGTGAGTCCATCGTCAAGGAACCGCGAGAGCTGCGTGGAGAACCCCGGAATGCCGCCCCCGTGAAAGGCCATCCGGCGGTCGTTCGCCTTGCCGACCTGCCAGCCGTAGCCGTACCCGGCCTCGCCTTCCTTGAGCCGCGTCGGCGTCCACATTTCGTCGAGCGTAGTCTGGTCGAGCAGCACGTGGTTGGCGAGCGCCGCGTCCCACTTCACCAGGTCGGCCACGCTGGAAACGAGCGCCCCGGCGGAAAACGGCTGGCTCGGGCTAACGTACTCGCCGTTTCTGAGCTCCTTACCGTCCCACTGGTAGCCTTGGGCCCGATCGGCGATCACCGCGTGCAAGTCGTTCACGCGCGTCTGCTCCATGCCCAAGGGACGGAAGATCCGCTCGGCCATGAACTCGGCGTAGGGCTTTCCCGAGGCTTGCTCGATCAGCATGCCGAGCAGGAAGTAACCTGTATTCGAGTAGTTCCATTTCTCGCCGGAAGGGAACTCGAGCGGCTCTTTGGCCACCAGGTCGAGGATCTCGCGCTGCGCGAAGTCCTTGCGGGCGAGCTTGTCGAAGTCTTTGACCGATGTGTAGCCCTTGATGCCGGAGGTGTGGTTGAGCAGTTGCCGTACGGTCACGTTGCGCCAAGCCTCGGGCAGATCGCTCAAGCGCTCGCCGATCTTGTCGTCGAGGGTGAGCTTGCCGTCGCGAATGAGCAGCAGGACGGCTGTGGCCGTGAACGTCTTCGAGACCGACGCCAACTGGTAGACCGTCTTCTCGGTGGCCGGCGCAGCGAGCTCGACGTTCGCCATCCCGTAGCCCTTCAGGAGCAGCGTCTTGCCATCTTTCACGACCGCCACCGAGACGCCCGGCACGTGCCGCTTCTCCATCTGGCGCAGGACGAAGGCGTCGACGCCGTCGGGGGAATCCGGGGCCGGGGCGGAGCTTGGCGCCGCATGAGCGTCGGCGGCGGCAGCCGCGACCGAACACATCGAAACACCAAGGCCCAAGAGCAGCGCGACAAGGAGCGGTTTCATGACCGAAATTCTTGGGGGTATGAGGGGAGACGGAGGAACGGGGACCGCCGGAAATGCCAGCAGCCGGGTTTGTCATCCTATTCGCTTTCGCTCGAAGGAGCAGTTTATCAGGCCCACCCCCGCGCGTGGCGGCGCGCAAGCAGTTGATTTACACTAAGTGCACCCGCCGCTCCTCTTGGGAGCGCTCCCCCGCCCCGAATTCAGTCCGATCCTGAGAGCCGCCGCCATGCCACGCCTGATTCTTGCGCTCTTCGCGTTGCTCCTCGGGGCGCTGCCGCTGCCCGCCGCCGGCCCGGTGCGCGTGCTGCCTGAGGGCTCGCGGCCGGCGGACGCGCGGCTCGGAGCGCTCAAAGACCTCGACGGCTACTTCCCGTTCACCCCCGCGCGCTCCCGCGAAGCCTGGCAGCAGCGGGCGGAGCAAGTGCGGCGGCAAATCCTGGTGTCGCAGGGGCTCTGGCCGATGCCGGAGAAAACCCCGGCCAACGCCGTGGTGCATGGTCTGGTGGACCGCGGCGACTACACGGTGGAACGGGTGTACTTCGAGAGCGTGCCGGGGCATTTCGTGACCGGCAGCCTCTATCGCCCCAAAGGCTACGCAGGCAAGCGTCCGGCGGTGCTGTTTCCCCACGGCCACTGGGCCCAGGGGCGGTTTCACGACATGGGAGAAAAGGCGCTTCGCGAGGAGCTCTTCCACGGGGCCGAGCGCTTTGAGCGCAGCGGGCGCACCTTGCTGCAGTCGGGTTGCGTGCAGCTTGCGCGGATGGGCTGCGTGGTGTTTCATTACGACATGATCGGCTATGCCGACAGCCGGCAGCTCGAGCACCGCCCCGCCCCCGAAATCCGCCCGCACATGAACACGAAGGAGAACTGGGGATACTTCAGCCCGCAGGCCGAACTGCGGCTGCAGAACATGATGGGGCTGCAAACCTACAACTCGCTGCGGGCGCTCGACTGGGTGTGCGGTTTGCCCGATGTCGACGCGAGCAAGATCGGCGTCACGGGCGCGAGCGGCGGCGGCACGCAAACCTTCATCCTCGGAGCGCTCGACCCTCGGCCGGCCGCCATCTTTCCGGCCGTTATGGTGTCGACCGCCATGCAGGGGGGCTGCACCTGCGAGAACGCGCCGCTGCTGCGCGTGGAGACCGGCAACGTGGAGTTCGCGGCGCTCTTCGCCCCCAAGCCGCTCGGCATGACCGGCGCCGACGACTGGACCAAGGAAATCGCCACCAAAGGGCTGCCGGAGCTCAAGCGGCACTATGCCCTGTTCGGCGCCGAAGATCACGTGCAGGCGTGGCCGCTGGTGCAGTTCGGTCACAATCTGAACTACGTGAGCCGGGGCCTAATGTACACCTGGTTCAACCAGCACCTGGGGCTGGGCAAGGAACAGCCGATCGTAGCCGAGGACTATGAGCCGCTCTCCGTGGCCGAAATGACCGTCTGGGACGCCGCCCATCCAGTCCCGCCCTCCGGCGACGACTACGAACGCACGCTGCTGCGGCAGCTCACCGAGGCCTCCGACCGGCAACTCGCCGCGCTCACCCCTAAAGACGCGGCCTCGCTGACCGAGTATCGTCGCGTGGTCGGCGGGGCGCTCGAAGCGATGATCGGCCGCGGCTTGCCGAAGGCGGGCGAGGCGACCTTCGACCTGGTCGACAAGTCGGACCGTGGCTCGTATTGGTTCTTCAAGGGGCTGGTCAAAAACGCCGCGGCGGGCGAATCGCTGCCGACTGTGTTCTTGCATCCCAAGCAGTGGAGCACGCAGGAGGTGGTCGTCTGGCTCGATGGCCGCGGCAAGCAGGGGTTGTTCGATTCGCAGGGCGCCCCCACGGCGCCGGTTGCCAAGCTGCTCGAGCAAGGCTACGCCGTTGCTGGAGTCGATCTGCTGTATCAGGGGGAGTTCCTCGACAACGGCCCGCTCGAGCAAACCCGCGAGGTGGGCAAGGCCGAGGACTACGGCAAACAGTTCGCCGGTTACACGTTCGGCTACAACCCGACGCTGTTCGCCCAGCGGGTGCGAGACGCCCTCAGCGTGGTGTCGTACGTGGCCCATGACGAGCATGAGCCGCAGGGCATCGTGCTCGTGGGAGTTGAAGGGGCGGGGCCGATCGCGATCGCCGCGGCCGCCGTCGCTGGCGACGCCGTCAACCGCGTGGCGGCGGATACCGGGGGTTTTCGCTTTGCCCAACTCGAGCGGACGAACCACCCCGACTTTCTGCCAGGGGCAGTGAAGTACGGCGATCTGCCAGGCCTGGCCGCCCTGCTGGCCGGCAAGCCGCTGTGGCTGGCCGGAGAGGCCGAGGCAGCGCCGGTGCTCGCCGCCGCCTATGCAGCGTCAGGTACGGGGAAATCCCCGGTCCTGGGCCAAGTCGGCGAGCTCGTGGCGTGGATCGTGTCGCGAAAGTGACACGGGTCCGCGACAACCGGGGCCCATAAAAAAAGGCGGGGCCTATTGGCCCCGCCTTTAAAGGCTTTTCGCAGCGAGCTGCTAGCGGCGGACGGCGCCCTGGCGCCACGGAATCACCGTTTTCCCCCGCAAGGGAAACGAGCACTCCCACTGCGCCTCGAGCTTGGCGAGCTCGACATCGATCCACTGGCCGAACGCGGCGTAATGCTCGTCGCTCGCCGGGGTCAGGACCGCAGCCACGGGGGCCGGGGCCGTTTGCAGTGCAGATTGCTTCTCGGTGTTTTCCATGGTAGAGCCGCCTCTAGTTAAGAGAGCCTGTTCCGGTGGCGTCGGCCGCCCCAAAGAGGAGCAGCGGACGCCCTTGCCCTGGGGAGAGTACAAATCTCGTGCCAGGGTCCTGCCCCACTACCATTCTAGACACGTTCGCCCACGAAGGGTTCGCTGGAAAACGTGCTGGGATGGGGTCTTTGGCTTACGAGCGAAATGCGGCCAAAGTTCGGGGAACCGCGCGCAAAATCCGGGGCACGCCAAGACATTTGGCAGCAGTGTTGCCAAATGTGGCAGGACCGGAGCTTTTCTGCATCACCGCGGACGCTGACTTACTGCTCCGCCGCCCCGTCGTCAGCAGCTTCCCGCCCCCGGCGGGTCGCCCGGCGGGAGCGCCCCTCTTCCCGGCCGCGGGATGCCCTCAGCTCGTCCGTATCGAGGAAGCCGTCGCCATCCTTGTCGAGCTGCCCGAACTGCTTCTTGAGGGCGGCCGGGGCTTCCTCCTCAGAGAGCTTGCCATCCTTGTCGGCATCGGACTGCATATAGCGCTTCACCAGGCGATCGGCGCCCGCGGCCTGGGCGGTGGCCCGCCGGTCGGCGGCGCCAGCAGCCGGTCCCATGCGCGGTCCGATTTCGGTCAGCTCGACTACGCCGTCGCCATTGGCGTCGAGCTTGCGCAGGGCATCGGGCGCGGCGTCGATCTCTTCGGCCGAAAGCGACCCGCTGTTATCGGTGTCGAGGGCTTGGAACAGGGGGTTGCCCTGGCCCGCGCGCAGGTTGTTCTGCACCTGATTATTCATGCCTGCGATCACGGTCCGCACTGCTGGCCAGCCGGCCAAGAATTCCCGCTGGTCGATCCCGCCGTCGCCCGTGCGGTCGAGCCGGCTGAGCACGGGACCCAACATCTGGCGATAAACAGGAGCCAGCTCCTCGAGCGTGATCATCTGGTCGCGGGTGCGGTCGAGCTGAGCGAAGACCACTTGGGGGTTCAGCATCGCCGTGGGGTCCATGCCGGGCTGGGGGCCGCCGACATTCGGCTCGGCCTCGGGCTCCTCCTCCTGGGGACGCTTCTTGTCTTCGTCGTAGGCCACGAAGAACTCGTCCTTGCTAAGGCTCTTATCGGAGTTCGTGTCGCCGTTGCGGATCAGGCGATTGACGAGCGCGCGGTTCTTGCCGGTCACCTCGGAGGGCAGGATCGTGCCATCGTTGTTCTTGTCGAGCTCGCGGTAGAGCTTCTGGGGGTCGACCTCGGCCTCCTCATCCTGGGCCCCTACTTGAGCAACTAGGGGGAGCGCGACGACACAGCAGCCAAGGGCCAGTTTCCAGCGCAAGTTCATGGTCTCCATCCTTCCGTTCCGGGGGTGAGGGGGGAGGCACGGCCGCGAGCACCCAGGAGAGCGGGCGGCGGCGGCTTCGAGGGGAACCCGAACCGGCAGGCTCGGCAAGTACTTCCATCCTAACGAGCCTCGCTGGTCACGTCACCCTTTTGCCGGCCTGGGGCCCGGCCAAAGCGGGACGGAAGAGACGTTTCCGGGCCTCAAGGCGCGCTTTTTGAAGTTGCGCTTTCGGTTGGAAGTGGGGGCATGGATCAAGCGTTTTTTCTCTTGGAGCGAGCA
>JAXMBI010000047.1:0-31253 GCA_046349955.1 Pirellulales bacterium
ATGAGGACTTCTTTGTCTATCTATGGCGCGTTGAGACGCTGCGGAAAGCCACGTCCGCTGACGTCGTTCGCCCTGCTGCGTCTTCACCTCCGCGTGGTGGGACACAAAAAACTGCAGGTCGCCAAATCAATTGCCAGACGCGCGCCTCGGGCAGGCGCGCCTCGAAGTGTGGGCATCGCTAATTGTCGAGGGTGACAACCGGCTTCCACCGAGGTCCCGAGATGCCTGGCGAGAACCTTGTGGTCGAGATTCCGGTCGGCTTGCTGTTCGCCTTTGGCTTTAGCGCATGGGTTCACCGAGGCGATCCGCCGCGCGACGACTAGGTGCAAGGCCTCCCGCCAGGAGAATCGTCTTAGCGGAAGCAAGAAAGCGTTAAGGAGAAGGCGTTCGCTTCGGCGAACCTGGCGGCAACTCCGAGCCCGGGCGCCAGGTCGCGGACCTGCCTGAGAAAAGATCCGTGGCTTCGAACCGGCGAAAGCACTCGATCGTCAAGCCAGGCTCGAGCCGGTCGAAGCCCGTCTGCAGGATCGCGCACGCCTCGGCACGGTCTGCGATGCTCCGGAGCAGGCCGTCCGTGTCACGGGGAGACAAGCTGAGGAAGCGTATCATGTCGGCCCGGACAACGAGCCGGGCAGTCCGCGGCGATATACGTCTGACGCCCGCCGCGAAGACCGCCAACTCGTCCTCAACTCGCCAATAAGTAATCTGGGCATCCGGGTTGTCCTGCACGATCGCGGCAAAGGCTGCCAGCACACGCGCCTCCGGCCGGTTTCCATAGATCGACCAAAGCCCCATGGTGACGCCTGCACCCGTCATCAGCAGCAGGAGCGTGCGGAGCGAAAACGAGCGGAACGAACGTGGGCGGGGCATACGCTAGGGCGGCGGCTGTGCGGCTGGAGTGTCTCTCGAGTCGGCCCGGATTCTCCTGAGTTCCTCGAACCACTGCTCGGACTGGTAGTGCCAATGAGCAGCAGATCGACGCGCCCTCTGCAATTCAGCACGCAGCAAGCGGACCTGGAACGACCGCCACAGGAACAGCCCGGCCAAAGCAGCGAATGCGACAGCAAACACCACGCCACGCTGAGAACGACCGAGGCTCATTACCCGATCTTACCACGGCGGGAGCGAGCCGCCGCACAAGGTGAGGGCGCACTCGAGAACCGTTCGAGCGTCTCCCGAGTATCCGGTCGCTATCGGCGCCCTCAACCGTCGCTGGCATTTCGTGCCCAAATGGCTAGAATCGTGTCCGTCGCTCTCATGAGCGACGCGTTGCGTCCGTAGCTCAATGGATAGAGCATCGGTCTTCGGAACCGAGGGTTGGGGGTTCGAGTCCCTCCGGGCGCGCTGGGGGCTGGCTGTACTTGGGCTGGGGCGGGCATGTCTCAGCCCCTCGTGTTGCTGGCCTCGCGGCCATCTTGGGCAGCTTTGCCGCCGCAGCGTCTTCACGTCGCGGTGTCGAGCCGCCGCGGATCGAGTAGAATGCGGCCCGAAATATGGCTGTTTGCCGAGTTGGGCCCTGGCTCTCTGCTCGGCGAATCTCGCGTGGCGCCCTCAGGTGGCAATCGTGCTTTCTCGGACTGCCGTCAATTTCCTGCTCGACGCCGCCCTCTTGGCGGTGTTCGTGCTTCTCATAGCCGCTTCGGCGATCGTGCGGTTCGTGTTCCCACCCGGCACGACGGCTGCCGGCTGGCGCCTCTGGGGGCTTGGTTTCGACGAGTGGGGCGCGCTCCAATTTGCGCTGGTGGCGCTGCTCGCCCTCGGCGTGCTCGTGCATGTCATGCTGCACTGGAGTTGGGTCTGCGGCGTGGTCGCCAATCGCGTCGCCAAGCGCAAAGGCAAGGTCGACGACGGCCTGCAAACGATCTACGGCGTGGGGCTGCTCATCGTCATTTGCAACGTCGTGGGCCTGTTGCTCGCCGCGGCGGCCCTCTCGGTGAGAGAGCCGTCGACAGACCGCCGAGCGCAAACCGAGCCGCTTCAGCGCCCGGCGGCCGCGCAAGCCGGACACACGCCCTCCCCCGCGGGCGCTGCCAGGGCGTAGACGCCGCGCGTGATCGCCACGATGCCTGAGAGCAGCAGGCAGATGGCGGCGAACCGCAGCAGCCGTCGGCGGCCGCCAAGGGAAACCAGCGTGCCGCCGAGGCCCGTGGCCATCATCAGCGGTGCGGTGCCGGCGCCAAAGGCCGCCATCGTGGCCATTCCGCCGCCAACGCTGCCGCGGCTGCCGGCGAGCGCCAGCAATCCGTAGACGAGCCCGCAGGGCAAGAGCCCCGTGCCGAGTCCGGCGACGAACACGCCAGGCAACCCGCCGCGCAGCAGACCGCCGAACGAACCGGCCGCTGCGCACCCCATGGTCGAAACGCCTCGCGCCGCGCGGGCCGGCAGCCAACCGGCCGAGTGGCAGCCCTGAATCGCTAGCGCGATTCCCGCCGCGATGCCGAGCCAGGCCAAGGCATCGATTCCGCCGGCCAACTTGGCGGCCACGCTGCGGCCGAGGCCGCCCGCCAGCGCGCCGAGGAACGAATACGTAAACACGCGCCCCAGGGTGTAAACCGCTTGCCGAGCGAACCCCGAGCCAAGCTTCGTCGCGCCGCTGCCCACGGTGAGCGCGAAGGCGCCGCACATCCCCAGGCAATGAGCCGAGCCGAGCAAGCCCGCGGCGAAGACGAGCGGTAGGTCGATCATACGCAAGCGGCCTCCTGCTCGCGGGCCGCCGCCGGTTGCAGGTCTTCGCTCGGAAGGACCACGGGCTGGTCGGTCGCACGATCTTCGCTCGGTGGTCTCAGACTGGCTTTCAACCTCCAAGCGGAGTTCACCACGATCAGGCTGCTGCCCAGCATGAGCACGGCCGCTACGATCGGGTTGAGCCATCCGCTGGCGGCCGTGGCGATGCCCAAGGCGTTGTAGCCAAAGGTCCACGCTAGGTTCTGGCGCAGCACGCGCACCGTCTGCCGTGCCCAGCTCACTGACCAAGCAACTTGCGTTAGATCGTCCCCCAACAGGCAGACTTCAGCCGCATGCCGGGCCAGGTCGGCGCCGCACCCCAGGGCCAGGCCGACTTCGGCGGCGGCCAAAGCCGGCGCGTCGTTGACGCCGTCGCCGACCATGAGCACCGGCCCGTGCGAGCGGCGTAGTTCCGCCACGAAGCGCAGCTTATCTTCCGGCAACAGGCCCGCCTCCACGTGCACGCCGAGCCGCTTGCCGAGCGCCGCGCCACGGCGCCGGTGATCGCCCGTGAGCACCACCACCTGCAGACCGAGGGCCGCAAGCGCGGCGGTGGCTTCGTCGGCTGCTGGGCGCAACTCCTCGCGAACGACGAACACGCCGCGCACCGCCTTTTCCCAGCCGACGCACACGACGCTGCGGCCTGCCTGCTCCGCGGCCGAGAGCGCCGTGGCGAGCGACGAATCGAGTTCGAGGCCGCGTTCGTCCATCAGCCGTGGGCTGCCGAGCCACGCGTCGCCGGCGAAGCCTGGCGGCCTGCCGCCGACGCCGCGTCCCGGCGCGACAACGATTTGCTCGGCCAACTCGAGTTCGAGCGCGGGCTCGAGAAATCGCTCGAGCGCGGTGGAAAGTGCGTGCGTCGAAGCTCGGCACAAACTGGCGGCCACGCGCTGCACTTGCTGCTCCTCGCCAAGCCGCGTCCGCATTTGCTCGACCGTCGGCTCGCCCGTGGTCAGCGTGCCGGTCTTGTCGAGACACACGACCTTGACGCTTGCCAGACGCTCGAGCGCGGCGCCTTGCCGAAACACCACGCCACGCCGGGCGGATTCGCAGAGTGCGATCCACATCGTGAGTGGCGTAGCCAACCCCAGGGCGCAAGGGCACGCCACGACGAGCACCGACAACGCCGCCAGCAGGCCCCGCTCCCAGCCGTGCCAGTGCGCGTGCCAGGCCAGCGCCGCCAAGCTGACCACGGCCACCAGCGGCACGAAGCCGGCGGCCAGGCGATCGGCCAAGATCTGGTAGCGGCCTCGACTCGTCGCCGCCTCGCGCACCGTTTGCTCCAGCCGCGCCAGCGCGCCGGCCCGCGGCGCGGCCTGAACGCGCAAACAAAGGTCGCCATCGAGATTGAGCGCGCCGCCGAAGAGTCGGTCGCCCGGCTGCACGAGCCGCGGCTCGCTCTCGCCGGTGAGCAATCGCTCGTCACACAGGGCCGAGCCCCGCTCGAGCGTCGCGTCGGCCGGAACTCGCTCTCCAGGCAACACCCGCACCAGGTTGCCTGCCTGCAGCTCGGCGAGCGGCCGCCACTGCGTTTCCCCCGCCAAGACCAGCCGCACGCGCTCGGGCAGCAGCTCCGACAGGCCGGTGAGCGCTTCGGCGGTGCGGAGCTTGTTGCCTGCTTCGAGCCAGCGGCCCAGCGTGACGGCGAGCAAGACAACGCAGCCGACTTCGTAGTACACCTGCCCTGAGCCGCGGAATGTGGACACGGACGAATAGAGGAAAGCCGCTCCCACTCCGAGCGCGAGGAGCACGTCGGTCGAGAGTCGTCCTCGGCGGAGGCTCAACCAACCACTCTCGGCGACTGGGAAGCCCAAGAGCAGCACGACGGGCACGGAGAAGACGAGCGCAAGATACCGAAACAAGTCCCGCCACAGCGCCACCCCGGCGGCTGCTTCGGTTGCGTAGACCTCGGTCGTCCACAGCTCCATGCTGAAGACGAACACGTTCATCGTGAAGAAGGCGGCCAGGCCAAAGCGCACTAGCCCCCAGTTCACTTGCCCTTGTTCGCCCCCCGAACCAGCCAGCGACGCGGCGAAGCGGCACCCCCAACAGCAATAGTCCGGTTCTGCCGAGCCTGCGGCCGGCGCAGCGAGCGGCAGCCCGCAGTAGTGACAGGCGGCCGGCGGGCCACATGCCTTGGTCATGGCTGCACGAACAGCTCCACGCGCAGCGCGGGGAACAGGTAAGCGATCGTGTAGTACGCGGCGAAGATCCAGAAGCCGATCCAGATCAACCGCACGTACCAGGGGATTTCGTTGCCGACGTAGCGATGGTTCCGGCCTTCGGATTCGGCGGAGCCGGGCTCGACGGGGCTCATAGGCGGGGGCTCCAGGGAGTTAGGGCGTTGCGCGGCGCTGGCCTCGCGCTTGTTGCTCGAGCGCGTCCAGCATGTGCTCGTTCTCGAGCATGGTGTACTTGGGCTGTTCGATGTCGTGGAACATGCCGCCACAGGCTGCCCACAAGAACAAGAACAGAAACCCGGTGCTGGCCAGCAGGTAGTTGAGGATCGGGGCGATGGCGAACGCGCCGTCGACCTCGCCGCGGTAGATGGCGATGAACTCGACGAACTTGCTGCCGAAGCCATACAGGCTGGGAATCAGGATCACGGCCGCGAAGATCGCGGTCACCCAGCGGCCTGCCCGCGGGTTGCGTGCGACGGCGCTCATGGGTTCTCCTCCGCCAGTTCGAGGTCTTCTTCGTAGTAGGGGTAAGTGTCGTGCCAGGAGCCGAGCCACTGCACGTAGGTGATGATGGCCAGGCCGCGGCGATTGGGGCGGGCCGGGGTTGGCTCGCCGGGTCGGATTAGCTCCGCGGGCGCTGGCGGCGCCGCCTTCTTAGTCGCGTCCCCCTCGGCCTCGGCCGCCGTCTCTTGTTTCGCTGGGGCCGCGTCAGCCGCCGTCGCCGGCTCGAAGAACCACGGGTATTCCGGCATGGGCGAGCCGGTCGACACGAGCTTGGGACGGAAGAAATGCACCGCGTGCCAATCGTTCGAGCGGCGGCCTCCTTCGCGGCTTAAGTCGGGGCCCACGCGCCGCGTGCCGAACATCACCGGGCGCTGCAGCGCGTTTTGAAACTCCGGCGTTTCGGCCACCGGGCCCCAGCGGCGCGATTCGTTCGACACCGGCCGCACGAACTGGCTATGGCAATGCCAGCAGCCTTCGCCCACGTAGATGCTCCGGCCGAGTTCGAGCGCCTCGGCGCACTTTTCAGCCGTCGGCTCGCCGAAGTGCCGCTTGAACTCCTCGGGATAGCGCCGGCTCAAGTCCTCGAACTGGTGGAGCAGGTTTGGGTTCACCACCTCGAGCGCCGTTTGCTCTGGCAGCTTGCGGTAGATCAGCACCGGCACCACGGCGTTCGAGAGAAAGGCGAACAGGAAGAAACCCAGGCCTGCGATCAGCAGCACCCCGGTTTTGGATTCGAACATGGCAAAGCCCGTGAAGGACGAAGGATTCGGAAGGCGTGTTCAGCTAATGTCCGCTCGCGAGCGAGTGGTTCGCCGCGTCACACTAGCCCGCAGCGCGAGCAAGGGACTTCGACGCGGTTGGGCGCGGCAACCCTTGATGCTGCCCCGCCTGGGAAGGCTTCTGCGGTGAATTGCGAGGGTCAACGTCGCTCTTCCTTGCTTGCGCTGCGGGCTAGTGTGTGATCGGGCCGCTGCCGACTTCTGGCGAGGGCGTGGTGTAGGTCTTGAAGATGTTCCAAGCAAAGCAGCTCATGCCAGCCGTGATCGCCAGGCCGGCGAAGACGCGGACGATCCAGAATGGTTGGGAGCCCGACACCGAGTCGTCCCAAGGCGCGAGCGATGCCCACCAGTAGCCCTGGAACACGCCCAGCAAGATCAGGTCGCTGGCCATCACGAACATCCCCACGGTCGACAGCCAGTAGTGCCATTCGCAGAGCCGCTGGCTGTACCAGGGGCGGCCGATCAGCCGCGGGAACAGGTAGGTCATGATGCCCATGATCCACATGCTGAACACGCCGAACATCACGAGATGCGCGTGTCCCACCACCCAGTCGGTGAAGTGAATCAGGGCCTGGAAGGTCAGCGTCACTTGCAGGGCGCACTGCAGGCAGGTGAGAAAGTAGAACACCATGCCGGTGTAGAACCAGCGGATCGGCAGATTGGTGACGATCGCGCGGCCCGAGCCCCAGATCGTGCCGAAGAAGTTGATGATCACGGTCGTGACCACCAGCTCCACAGCGATCGTGGCGATCACCGCCCCGTATTGCAGGAACATCGGGATCGGCGTGTAGAGAAAGTGGTGGATGCCGTTCAGGGGATAGAAGAAGGCCAAGCCCCAGAAACCGACGAGCGAGAGTCCGTGGCTCCAGATCGGCTTTTGCAGCAGGATGGGCACGAAGTAGTACATCAGGCCCCAACCGAGCGGCGTGACGAACAGGCCGACCAGGTCGTGAATGAACAACCCGGCGATCGCGCCGCCGCTCGTGCCTGGCACCACGTACTGCGGCAGGAAGTTGCCCATGGCGTAGGTGAGCACCGTCCACACGAAGGCGGCCATGAAGTACCACAGCGTCACGTAGAGCGGACCCCGCGCCTTCGCGATCGGGATCATGAAGTTCCAGGCGACCAGGATCAGCCCCACCACCGCCAGCGGGTCGATCCAAACGGGCGTCTCGCCCCATTCGATGCCTTGAGCTTGGCCGATCAGAATGCCCACGGCCGTGGCCAGCACGACGAACTGCCAGGCCGCGAAGATGAACCAAGACAGCCACCGGCTTTGCACGGGGTGCAGCGTCAGCCGCGGCACCGCCCAGTGCAGGGCGCCCAGGAAGCCATTGGCCAAAAAGCCGTAGGCGATCGCATTGGTGTGCAGCATTCGCCAGCGGCCCGGCGACAGGTATTCGCTCCCCTGCAGCGGATTCCAATGGACGAGCTGCAGCGCCATCAGCAGTCCTGCCAGCAGCGACACACCCATGAAGGTGAGCGCCGCCAGGAAATGCCAGGCCACCAACCGCTCGTCGACGAGCGGGCGATCGGCGGGCAGAGTCAAATTGGAACCGGCGGCCGCAGTCATGAGTTCTCCGAAAGCTGGCGGTAAGGAACAAAGGCGCCGAGCGGATAAACCAAGGCCATCGTCCAGCCGAACACCAGGTGCGTGAGCGCCGCCACCCAGGGCGGAATCTGCTGCACGATCCAGTTGCCGCCGAACAGCAGCGGCTGCAGCCAGGACAGGATGCCGTAGAAGTTGACCAGCCACACGACGATGGCCAGCGCGCTGACGAGCGCCATTCGCTTGGCCAAGGTGGCGTGCGGCGTCCAGCGCGTCAGGGCCAGGTGAAACGGAATGCCGAGCAGCATGCCGGTGGCCAGATACAGGCAGCAGCCCACCGCCAATGCGAGCGGGCTATCGAAGCTCGGGTCGAGCGCCCGCTCGCCGAGCGGGAACGTGAGATAGACCTGGATCAGCCGCAGGGGATTCTGCCCGACCAGGAGCGACCCCACCACGTTGAAGAGCAGACTCGCCATGGCGCCAAAGATGCCGAGCGCAAAGCCGGCCGTGGCATAGTAGGCGGTGTAATAGCCGCGAGGGGGCCACTGCGCGGGCCCCTCGGCCGTGGCCAACTCGGCCTCGAGCCGCGCGACTCGATCTTGCAGCGTCGCCAATTCGGATCGCAGCTCGTCGGTGGGTTCAGCCATCGTTGCGACAGGGGATTCGGGGTCGAAAGGTCGTAGGGAGCGATGCAACTACTTGGTGGACGGCGGCGCTGAAGGCTCCGCCTCGCTGGCGGCCGGCTCAGCTTTGGCGGCTGGCGCCGCCTCGGGGGCAGTCGTCGCTGCGGCAGCGGGCGGAGCGGCGGCCGGTGTAGCTTTGTTCGCGTCTTGTTTTCGTTTGCGGTCCGACACGCTGCGGGCATAGTGCGCCAGATGCCAAATCAGCTCCGGCTCGGCGGCCAGGGCCTCTTTGAAGGCCGGCATCGGCGTGCCGTTGATGCCGGAGGAGATCCGCCGATAGAGGTCGATCGAGCGACGGCCGCCATGGAACATGCCGGTGGTCAGGTCGGCGGCCTTGGTCGGATGCCCCCAGGCGTCGGTGCCGACGTTTTCTTGGGTCTGGCCGCGGCCGTCCTCGCCGTGGCACTTGGAGCAACCCTTGGTGAGAAAGGCCTGGCGGCCCAACTCGATCGAGGCGTCGTCGTACGGGGGCTCGGGCGTCGCCGGCTGCACGAAGGAACCGCCGGCGGTTTTCCAATCCTCGGCGATCTGTTCGGCGGCCTCGGCCGGATACTCGGGGGCAATCTCCTCTTCGTTGAGCGCCTCGCCGACCATCGCCCGCTCGAGCTCGCCGCGATGGGTGAGTGCGAGTACGTAGTCGACGACCGCCTCGAGATCCTCGGGCGAGAGCAGCTTGAAAGCCGGCATCGACGTGCCTTTGGCGCCATAGCGGATGGTGCGGATCAGGTCGGCGCGGCGGGGCTTGCTGCCATAGGGGGTCGACGTGAACTTGAACACGCCGGCGCGATAGTCGCGCGGCCGCGGGTTGAGATACGCGGCGGCCGGGCCATTGCCCTCGCCGCTCGTGCCGTGGCAGGGTTGGCAGTAGTGCGTGTAAACGCGGTAGCCGCGCTCGAGTTCCGGTCCGCCCGCCGCGCCCAGCAGCCGCACATGGGCAGGTTGCCCGCCGTATTGCTCGAGGGCGAGCGAGATCTGCTGCACGAGAGGCGGGTCGAGCTCGCGAGTTTGCGAACTCAGCTCAAACGTGGCGGTCGGCCGCGAACAACCAACGAGCGCGACCACTCCCAGCCACCACCAAGCGCCAAGCCGCATGGGCAACAAAGCCTTTCCACGTCTCGCAGGTCGAATGCGACTCGCGGAACGACTGCCGCGAGGTTGCGACGGGCATTTGCATTCGACGTGCCACGAGCGTGCGGGAAGCGCGCGGCGGTTGCTAACTCGCTGCTTTCAGGCTAGTTAGAAAGAAGAGCCCGCGAGAGGACGGCAGCAACGGCTTGGGCGGCTTCGCCCGGAAGAGGTGTGCGAGCGGGCGCGCTTGTGTGCCGGCAGTGAGGTGTGAACGCCGCCGGCACCACCCAAGAATGGAGCTTAGCGCAGCATTCGGCAGGCTGCATCGGCTGATTTCTAAGCGAGCGGTCTGGCAGCGTCGCGCAGAATGCACAGCGCCGTCTCCACTTCGTCCTCATCAACGCACAATCCCGGGCAAAACCGAATCGCCGACTTCCCGCAGCCTAGGAGCAACAGACCCCGCTTGAAGCAGGCCTGGATGAGCGCGCCGCGGCGCTGCGGGCTTAGACTCCCCTGGTCGTCGAGCACGTCGATCGCCTGCATCAACCCCAGGCCGCGCGGGTTCGCCAGCCACGGAATCTCGCGGGCAAGCTCGGTCAGTCCCACGGCAAGTTGCTGTCCGCGGGCGGCGGCGTTCGCCTGGTATTCCGTTTCGACTAGCCGCAGCGTGGCCAAGGCCGCGCGGCAGGCCACCGGGTTGCCGCCGAACGTCGAAGCATGGGCGCCCGGCGGCCAGCTCATCACCTCGGCCCGCGACACGATCGCCCCCAGAGGCATACCGCTCGCCAGCCCCTTGGCCAGGCAGACGATGTCGGGCGCGACGCCAAAATGTTCGCAGGCGAGAAACTTGCCGGTGCGGCCGATACCGGATTGCACCTCGTCGGCCACCAGCAGGATGCCATGCCGGTCGCAGACCTCGCGAATCAGCGGCAGGAACCCGGCCGACGGCACGCGGTAGCCCCCTTCGCCTTGCAACGGCTCGACGAAGATAGCCGCCACTTCGTCGGCCGGCGCGGTGCTCGCGAACAGCTCCTCGAGCGCCGAGCGCGGGCAATCGTAGGGCAGATGATGCACTCCAGCGAGCATGGGGCCGAACCCACGGCGATGCACGGCCTTCGAGGCGCCGATCGAGAGCGACCCCACCGTGCGGCCATGGAACGCGCCGCCAAAGGCGATCACCCGCTGGCGGCCCGTGTGATAGCGCGCCAGTTTGAGGGCGGCCTCGTTCGACTCGGTGCCGCTGTTGGTGAAGAACACCCGCTTTGGCCAGTCGCCCGGCATGCGGGCGGCCAGCTTCTCGGCCAGCTCGATCTCGGGCGCGTAGTAGAAGTCGGTGCCCGACATGTGGATGAGCTTGGCCGCTTGATCGGCGATCGCGGCGACGACCTCCGGGTGGCAGTGCCCTGTAGCCGTCACGGCGATGCCGGCCGTGAAGTCGAGGAACAGATTTCCGTCGACGTCTTCGATCGTGCAGCCAAAGCCGCGCGCAGCGACGAGCGGATAGTCGCGCGTGTAGGAGGGCGAGAGCACCTGATCGTCGCGCGCAATCCAAGCCGCAGCCTTGGGACCCGGCAACCGCGTAACCAACCGCGGCGCCCGCACAGTAAGCTCAGTGGCCATCGCTCAACTCCTTCTTAACCACGGAGACACGGAGGCACAGAGAAAGAGAGGAGGCTTTGTTCACCGCAGAGGACACGAAGGACGCAGAGGGAAATTGTGAAGAAGATTGTTCCTATCCCTCTGCGTCCTCTGTGTCCTCTGCGTTCAGTTCATCGCCCCCTTGAGCTCTCTCCGTGTCTCAGTGTCTCCGTGGTGAAACAATCCCGTTAGTCAGTGTCCGCGCTCATGCCTTGGGCCATGACGATGCGGCGGTCGTGGTTCACGGTGAAGGCCGTGGGGTGCGTGACCGCTTCGACCAGGGCCGCCGCCGAGGGCTGCCCGTTGCCGCTGCGTTTCACGCCGCCGAACGGCAGATGCACCTCGGCGCCGATGCACGGCAAGTTCACGTAGCCCATGCCGTAGTCGCACTCGTCGCGAAACACCCGCCAGCGGCGATAGTCGTCGGTGATCACCGCCATCGACAGCCCGTAGCGCGTGTCGTTGTAGATCTCGATCGCCTGCTCGTCGGTGTCGAACGGGATGATCGCCAGGTGCGGGCCGAACACCTCCTCGCGAATCGTCCGCAGCCCGGGGCGATGCTCCTGCCGGTAAATGAAGGGGCCGAGGAAGTGGCCGCCGCTCGCCTCGGGGCGGCCGGCGTCGAGCAGGATCTGCGCCCCTTCTTGGCGGGCCAGGTCGTTGTAATACGACACCTTGTCCACGCTGCCGGCGTTGATCAAGGGCCCCGCGAACGACGCCGCATCGAACGGGTCGCCAAACTGCAGCTTGTGGGCAGCGGCCACGAGCCGCTCGCTGAAGCGGTCGATCAGGCTGCGATGCACGATCGCCCGCCCCGCCGACACGCAGCGCTGCCCTGTTGTTTTGAACGCGCTCAGGAGGGCGGCGTTGACCGCCAGATCGAGCTGCGCATCTTCGCACACGATGACGGCGCTCTTCGAGCCCATCTCGCAGGCGCAGGTTTTGTGGTCGCTCTCGGCGGCCAGCCTGCGGATGTGCGAGCCGACGTCGTAGCTGCCGGTGAAGCACACCACGTCGACCGCGTCGTGGCGGGCCAAGGCGTCGCCTGCCTCTTCGCCGACGCCATGCACCAGGTTGATCACGCCAGCGGGAAAGCCCGCCTCGACGAACAGCTTGGCCAACCGAGCGCCGATCTCGGGCGTCTCTTCCGACGGCTTGAAGACCGTGGTGTTGCCTTCGAGCAAGCTCGGCCCGAGCATCCAGAGCGGCACGGCGAAGGGAAAGTTCCAGGGGGTGATCACCGCCACGACGCCGCGCGGCTTGCGGCGCACGTACAGGTCCTTGGCGTCGATCTCCGAGGCGACGACCTGACCGGTCGGCTGCCGCGCCGTGCCGCACACATACTGCACCATGTGCAGCCCTTCGACGACCTCGGCGCGGGCTTCGTTCAGAATCTTGCCGCTCTCGTGCGCGAGCACGTACGCCAGCTCTTCGAGATCGCGCTTAATCAGCGTCGCCAGGTTGTCGAACAAGTCGCCGCGCTTGATGCGGCTGGTGCGCCGCCAGGCGGGAAACGCTTCGCGCGCGGCGCGCACCGCCGCGTCGACGTCGGCCGCCGTGCCGCGCGGGTAGACGCCCAGCAACTCGTCGATTCGCGCGGGGTTGCGGTTCTCGAACGCATGGCCGCCGCCGGAAAGCTCGCACCCGGCGATCAAGTGGCGTCCGGTCCAGGCAGGCGAAGCGATTGTGGACATGGCGAGCTCCTCATGCTCCAAGCAGCGTCGGTGAAGAAGGCCCAACAGAGCATTCCCACGCACAAGAAATCCATGCAGTGGCGGTTGCCCACGAGCAACGGCGCCCAAACCACGCGAGCAGCAGACGGCTAGACGAGAGCGGGACTTACGTTTGGGTTCGCGCAGCCCGCCTCTTCAAAGATACGCCGGTCGGGGACGCGGGCAAGTCGGGGTTGCGCGGGCCGTGCGGGGCAGGACGCGGGGCGCCAAAGTCGCGTCGACAACAGGGCTCGGCCCTGAGGGAAGCCCGCGCTCAGTCCTTGCCGCCAGAAACCCCGCGCGAATACGCTCGGAACGCGTCTTCGAACTCAGCGGGCGGGCGGCTGTTGCGTGATTCGCGCAGTCCGCGTTCGGTGTCGCCGGCTGCGCTCGAGCCGACCTTGGCCCCGGCGGGACGCAGCCCTAAGCTGCGGAGCGCGGCGTCGAGCTCGCGGCGGGCCTGGGGTGCGGGAGTGTCGGCGGTTCGCGCGGAACGCTTCATTTCTTCCCAGCGGCGGACGAACTTGGCCAGATCATCCTTTGACCAGCCAAGCTTGCGGAGCAGTTCGGCGTCGGGCTTTCCTTTGTTGAGGTCGTTGCGAAGCCGCTCGAGAACCAGGTCAGTGGCTTTGTCGGCGTACTCCAGGTTGGCGTCGTCTCCGCCAGGTTCCTGGCCGGCGTCGCGCGGGCCTGCGGGGCGCGGGCCAGGGGGCTGCGTGTTCGGCTCGCCTTGCGCGCCGGTGTTGGGCTGACCTTGGCGGCCTTGTCCTGGCTGTGTTTTGCCCTGGCCCGGTTGCTGCTGGGACTGCTGGTCGTTCGGCGGCGATTGGCCGGGCTGCTGACCGCGATTGCCGGGCGCCGACTTCGAGCCATTGCCGCGCTTGCCGTCTTTGCTCGCTTCGCCGGTGGGCGCGGTCGCCTCGTCCTGCTGGCCGGGGCCTTCGCCTACTTCGCCGGGGCCTTGCTCCTGCGAGCGGCCAGCGCCTTCGTTGTCAGGAGTGTTTTCGCCGGCTGAGCCCTTGCCCTGATTGTCGGCCGATTGGCCACCGCCCGTGTTGCCGCCGCCCGATTGTTGGCCGGTGTCGCCGTCCCCCTGGGTGTCGGACTGCTTGTTGCTGTCGCTCGCGCCGCGAGGGCTGTCTCCCTCCTTGGGTTTTTGCTTAGCCCCCTCACGCTGCGTTTTGGGCTTCGGTTCGTTTTGACCCTGAGGCTGCGGCGTGCCGCCTTTGCCTTGGTCAGGGCGACCCGCGCCCGGTTGTCCGTTTTCGCCGGTGGCCGGTTCCGCCGAGTCGTCTCCCTGCTGACCTCCGGTATCGGAATCTTGCTGGTTCTGGGGGCGCTCGTTGGCCTGGCCACGCTGCTTTTGCTGGCCCTGGCCCTTGGGATCGCCGCCGTTTTGTTGGCCGGTCGTGTCGGGCGAGTTGCTGCCCTTCCCTTGTTGGCCGTCTTGCTGATGCTGTCCGGTGTCGCCAGGCCGTGATTTGCCGCCGGGTTGTTCGCCCGCGCCTGACTGCTGGCCTGATTGACCTTGCTTGCCGGATTGCCCCTGCTTTCCGCCGGACTGCTGCGAGGTTTTGCCGTTCTGCTGATCACGTTGTGTCTGCCCCTCGCCCTCCTGGGAGTCTTCGCCGGCGGCGTCTTTGCCCGCCTCGTTGCCGGCGCCCTTGGCGCCCTCGTCGCCGGCGCGTTCCTGGGGCTGCTTTTGACCGGTCTTGGCGCCCGGTTCTTGACCGGCTTCGCCCTGGCCGGCCCCTTGTTTGCCGGACTCGTCTGGCTGCGGCTCGCTGCGCGAAGTCTTGCTGCCGGCTTGTTGCTCGCCGGCGGCTTTGCCTGACGGTCCGCCGTCTTGGCCCTCGCCCTGATCCTTCCCCTCGTCGGCGCCCGCTTCACCGCCCTGATCTTTGTTGCCCTGGGGCTGCTGCCGACGCGAGCCTGGCCGCGGCTGGGGCTGCTGTTTTTCGCCCGCGCCGGGAGCGCTTTTGCCCTGCTGATCGGCATTCCCATCGGGCTCGCCCTGCTGGCCCTGGTCGCCTGACTGCTCCGAAGCTGGTTTGCCCTGGCCGCGCTGCGATTGCTTGCCGCCGGAATTCTGTTGTTGGCCCCCGTTCTGCTGCGGGCCGTCGGCCTGTTTGCCCTGCTGCTGATCTCCCTGCTGCCCATCCTTTTGTTTCAGGTGGTCGAGGATTTTCTCGTAGGCGTCACCGTCGTTGGTGACGCGCTCGTTGGCTGCGTCGTTTCCTTGCTGGCCTCCCTGCTGCGATCCAGCGCCGCCGGATTGACCGCCTTGGCGGCCTTTGCCGCTTTGGCCCCCTTGGTTCGGCTCGCCCCCTTGGCCGCTCTCGTCGCCTTGCGAATCTCCGGATTCGCCGCCTGCGGATTTACCGGATTGGCTTCCCTTGGCGCCTTGGCCCTGCTCTCCGCCTTTGCCCTGCTGCTGGTCGCTGCCGTCCTGACCATCGGCCCCTTGGCCTTGTTGGCCGCCGCTGCCCGATTGCTTGCCGCCGGATTGTCCTCCCTCGCCGCCGCCCTGGCCTCCTTCACCCGACTGCTGATCTTGCTGACCCTCGTCGGATTGTTCCTGACGCTCCTGCTGCTCTGGATCGCGTTGTTTCGAGGGTTGCTGGCGGGACTTTTGGTCGTCGTGCTGTCCCTCCCCCTCGTCGTTGTCCTGCTCGCCGCTGCGCTCTCCCTGCCGCCGGCGATTGGGCTGCCGCGGCTCATCGGCGGGCTTGCCTTCGTCCGGCGGCGACTCTTCCCCGGCGTCGCCCGCTTCGCGCGGCTGCCGCTCGGCCCGCGGGTCTGGCGCTACGACGTGGATCAAGAGCTCGGTGCTGCGCCCCGTGCCTGCCTTTGGCAGGCGGTTGTCTTCGGCGCGGGCCTGGACCACCACGTCGTCTCCGGCGACCAGCTTGTAGCGGGCCGGCGCGAACGTGAACTTGTGGCCGAACTGGCCGGAGCGGACCTCGTCGAGCAGCTTCTGTTCGAAGAGCGGCTGGTCGTTCTTCGTGCCGGAGAGCACCACGCGGCGGAGCGCGAAGTCGGGGTCGATCGCCGAGGTCTCGAGCACGATCGCGGCGTTCTCCGGCACGTCGACCTCGGCCCCCAGCGGCTGCAGGAACCGCGCCTCGGGGGGCAGATCCGGGGTCACCGCCAAGGTGTAGCGAATCGGCTGCCGGGTGGAGTGGCCAGCCGTGTTCGTGAACCGCAACTCGTAGTTGCTCAGGTACGGCCGTGGGCCGTGCTCCGGGGGAATCACGAGCGGCAGCGCCAACTCCGCCGAACGTCCCTCGAACTTGAGCGGCTGATCGAAACTGCCGTCGCTCTTGAGATCGATGTGAGCGCTCTTGATGTCGCCATTGGTCGAGGCGCGAATGACGACCTTGGTTCCTTCGAGCGCCTCGATGTCTCCCTGCTTCTCCACACGGTGCGTGGCCAGCCCGGTGTACGCAGGGTAGTGGTATTCGATCGAGTCGACGGCGATCGTCGGCGTGGCCAACACCTTCACGCGATACTTGGGCGAGAGGGCGTCTCCCACTTGTACGTGATAGAGCAGATCTTGCTGCAGGCCGGCGTCGGTCTCCGGCAGCTTGCCCGCAAAGTGAAAGGCGCCCTCGGCGCGGTGCAGCGGAATTGGCTGGTCGACGCGCGTGCCGTCGGCCGTGGTGTAGAAGAGAGTGGCCGCGTCGGCGTTGCCTTCGGCCTCTACCTTCACGTCAACCTGTTGGCCGTGGAACGCCTCGACATCCCCCGGCACGACCGACAACAACGTGACCCGCGCCGGCGGCGGGATGTCGGCCCAGGGCAGGAACACGCGGGCCACGGTGCGCAGCGGGTCTTTCGGCGAAGCAACGGTGTAGAACGCCGCCAACAGCACAATGGCCAGCAGCACGTAGCCCAACCGCACCACGCTGCCGCGGTCGACGCTTTGTTCCGGCGGCGCATGGGCCAGGCCTGCCGCGGCCTGCCGCTCGACCGCCTCGAAGACGGCCGTCGGCACGGGGGCGGCGGCGTCGCGGAGCAGCAGGAAATTCACCACGCTGTTCTTGAGCGTCGGCTTGCCGCGCTCGATTGCAGCGGCGGCATACAGCGGATTGATTCGCCGCAGCAGAAGCGGCGCTACGCGTGTACCGAGGAACCACAGGCTCCCTCCGATCGCGGCCAGCCAGAAGGTGAATCGACCCCAGCCCGGCAGCGGCCAGATCCAGGCGTCGACGAGCGCAGCGGCCAACAGGAACAACACCGACGCCGACAGCCACACCAGCAGGCCGCTCGCCAGGTCAACGAACTTCACCTGCCCGCGGGTTTGCTGAATCCGGCGGTCGATGAACTGCTCGAATTCCACATATCGCCCGCGATCCTCGGGAGCGGGCGCGGGGCTAGGCCGGACGGCGGAACTGCTCATGGGTCGCAAGCAAAGAGAACTCGATGCGTCGGGAACCGCGGCCTCGCAGGCGCTGCCGGGACGCCCCTCATTATAGACGCCAACGACGGCGGAAACGGCCCCGTCGGCCGAGACCGATTTCGCCGGTCTTGACGATTGCTCGTCTGCCCGAGGGAACCCCACGAATCCCCGTTGCAAGCTATTCTTTCCGAGAAATCGGGGCCGGCTACCTAGCGAACTGCCTAACTTACCAGGTTGTTTCCTTGTCTACGACGTCGGGACCGGAGCGCCACGATCGTCCCCGGGTAGCCCGCCATGCTGCGACGACTTCGCCAGCAAACCGCTGCGCCGCGAAGAGCTATTCGCCACTCTCCGCCGCTGCCTGGAAGCCGCTGTTCCCGGACATGCATCCTAAGCCGTAGCCGGCGCCGGCCTGCCCAACGGCGGCTGAGCCGCGGGACGCCGCGCGAGGAGCACGCGCGCGGCCTCGACCAGCATCAGGGCCGCCAGAGCGACCAGCACCACGGCGATCCAGGCCACCGGGTCGACGCTGATGCCCGACTTGAAGCGGGCCCTGATGATGTCGACGAGCGCCCACGCGCTCATGGCGTACATGAAGACCATCGGCACGCCGGTGACCAGCCAAACCCACCAGGCGCCGCGCGTCCGCCACAGCCACACGGTGACGCCCAGCAGCGTGAGTGCGGCCAGCAATTGGTTGCTCGCGCCAAACAGGCTCCAAAACGCCTGCCACACGGGAATCGGCTTGCCGGCCAGATCCGTCGTGGACTGCATGACGAAGAACAGCGGCACGCCGGCTGTGAGCGACGTTCCCAGCCAGCGCCCTTTGGCGTCCTCCCAACCGGTGAGCTCCTGAATGATGAAGCGGCCGAGCCGCGTGCAGACGTCGAGCGTGTCGTAGACGAAGGTCGTAAAGGCCATGAGGGCGAACGACACTCCCAACGCCGGCGGCACGCCCAGGGTGTTCAAGAAGTTGCCGATGCCGCGGGCATAGATGAAGTTGGGCTGCAACTTGTCGCCAACCGACTCTTGCGTGATCGCCATCACGCAGCAGAGCGACACGATGGCCACCATGGCCTCGAGCAGCATCGTGCCGTAGCCGATCGGGCGGGCATCGGTTTCACGACGAAGTTGCTTCGATGTCGTGCCGCTGGCGATCAGCGAGTGGAAGCCCGAGCAGGCGCCGCAGGCGATGGTGATGAACAACATGGGGAACAGCGTGGCGCCGCTGGCCGATGTCCAGCCCAGAAACTTGGGGTACTTGATCCCCTCGCTCGGCTCGAACAGTCCACCGAGCACGAGCCCCAGCATCCCGCCGGCCAGGGCGATATAGAGGAAATAGCCCCCCAAATGCCCGCGCGGCTGAAGCAGCAGCCAGACGGGAATGGCCCCTGCCACCAGGCAGTAGCCGAGCAGCAGCACGTCCCAGGTCTTGCGGGCGGTGGCTTGGGCCGCCTCGGGCGTCAGTTCGGGATTCGCGCCCTGCCACATCGCGGCAATATCGAGCCCCCAGCCGGGCTGCTGGCCGATCCAAATCGCCAGCCCCACGAGCGGCAGAAAGATGACGGTCGCCCAGCCGACCGAAAGCTTGGTGTATCGCAACAGCAGCCCCATGATGATCGGCAGCACCAGGTAGAGGAGCGAACTGGTGGCAATGCCGGCGCCGGTCACCTTCTGGCCATTCTCGAGCTCCTGCAATCCCACGAAGGAGCCGGCCGTGATGTCGGTGAAGGCCACAATGATGTAGACGAGCGCCAGCCACACGAACGACAGGAACAGCAGGTAGGACCGCTGGGTCATGTGGTCGCGGACCACCTCGGCAATCGAGCGGGCCTTGTGGCGTACGCTGGCCACGAGCGCGGTCATGTCGTGAACGCCGCCGATGAAGATCGAGCCGACCAGAATCCAGATCAGAGCCGGCAACCAGCCGAACATCACGCCGGCGGTAATTGGCCCCACGATGGGCCCCGCCGCGGCGATGGCCGAGAAGTGCTGGCTCATCAAGAACTTGGTCTCGGTCGGCACGTAGTCCACGTCGTCACGCAGCTCGTAGGCCGGCGTTTCGACGTTCGGGTCGATCTGCAGCAACTTCGCCAGCAGCCGCCCATAGGTGGCGTAGGCCACACTCAGCACCACCGCCGACACGACCACGATCAAGAGCAGCGTCACTGCTTAAGCTCCCAACGACCAATGACTTAGGGGACGATTGTCAGAGTAGCCGAATCCGCGCCAACGGGCAAGAAAAGGTTGGTCGTGCGGTGAGCGAATGCTGCGGCAGATTTTTCTACTGGCCAGGGGGATTGGCGTCGAACAGTTCGGCTCGAGGCGCTTTGAGGAACTCGAGCAAATCGGCCAACCCTTGGGCCGGAATCTGCTGTTCGAACCCCTCCGGCATCAGCGAGCGGCCCGTGGCGCGGAGCGTGTCGATTTGCGAGCGCGGGACGACGTCTTCCAAGCCCTCGGCGCGCCGCAGCGTCGCCGCGTCGCTGGTCTCGCGGGCCAGCAGGCCCAGCAACACCTGGCCATCGCTCGTGACGAGCATGTAGGCTTGTTGGTCGCCCGCAATCTGGCGGCTCGGAGCCAAGATGTCTTCGAGCAGCGCGGCCTTGGGGCGGCTGGCGATGCCGGAAAGGTCCGGGCCTACCCGCTGCCCGCGGCCGGCGACCTGGTGGCAGGTCAGGCAATGCTTGGCGAAGACGGCCGCCCCGCTGCGGGCGTCGCCCGGCTGATTCAATACGGCCTGATGCTGATCGAGCACCTGCTGGCGATCCGTACCCGGCGCCGCGGCGAGCAGCTTCTCGATGCGGTCGTGAAGCGCCGGGTCTTCGGCGCGTCGCAACACGTCGCGCGCCGCAGGGTCGAGTTCCGCCAGCGGCAGCGCTCCCTCTTCGAGGCCTTCGACCAGCACCGGCAGCCCGGCCGGTTTACGCAAGGCCGCGAGCACGATCTCGCGCCGCGTCGGCAGCGTGCAGCGCTCGTAGCGCTCGAGCATTTCCGTGAGCTCCGCGGCAATCGCCCTCTGGCCCAGGGCGCGGACGGCCGCTTGCTGCACCGCCTCCGGCTGGTCGGCGGGTAGGCCGGCAATCAAGAGGGGGCCCGCGGCCGCGGCCGGATCGTGGGCCAGCACCGCGAGGGCGAGCGCGCGATGCCCGACATCCGGTGCGCTGGCAGCCGCTGCTCTCGCGGCCGCGAAACTTGCTTGGAGCGACTCGCTTAGGGAGGCCAGCTCCGCCGGCGACTCAGCGAGCCAAGCGCGTAGCGGCCGTCCGCGCCGCTCGAGCCCGGCTCCAAGCCCCGCGAGCGCAGCCAGAGCGGACTTGCTGCCAGCATTTCCCTTCGCCAATTTCGTGAGGCACAGAGCGGCCTGCGTGTCGTCGCCGGTTTGGCCGATCCGCGTGGCTAAATCGGCGAGCAAGGCCTGGTCACCGTCGCCCGCGGGGTCAGCGATCAACTGATCCACGAGTTCCAAAGTCTGCGAACCTGCTGCGGCCACGAGCGCCGAGCGCATCCAGCGGTCCCCCGCGTCACGCGCGGCCAGCTTTGCCAAGAGAGGCAGTCGCACCGCAGGCGGCAGCGACGCCGCGGACTGAGCTAGCTCGAAGCGCACCGTTGGATCGGGATCGGACGCCAACTGGGACAGCGCGCCGAGGAGGGGCGGATCGGGAGCGCGGCCGCGAGCCAGCCGCACGGCGTGGCGGCGAACACCGGCCGTTGAGTCAGAGAGCGCCACGGCGAGCTGTGCGTCGCCCAGCGATCGCATCGCCGCTAAGGCATAGAGCGCATGCAGCCGCGCGAGCGCCGGCGACGAATGCTTCAACGATTCCTGCAGCAGATCAACGGCCGCCGGGTCGCGCCGTTCGACGATCAACCGCTGCGCCGTCTCACGCCACCAGCCGCCGGCATGCCCAAGCGGCGCGACGAGCGCCGGCGTGTTCGCATCCGCAGGCCAGGTTTTGATCGTGCGCGGCTGCGTTTGCTGCGGCCGAATCCGCCAAATCCGGCCATGCTGTGCCCCTTCGCGCCAATTGGCCGAGTCGCGCAGGTTCTCTGGCACATAGAGCGGGTGCTCGACCCAGCGGCGATAGAAATCGACGACGTACAGGCAGCCATCGGGGCCTGTGGTCACGTTCACGGGGTGGAACCACGGATCGGTCGACGCCAGGAACTCGACTTCGCGCTCGGTGCGCTCGGCCACGTACGTGACGCCTTGCGGCACGAGCCGCCGACGATGCACGAGGCTCAGGAGGGGCTCGCACACGAAGGCGTTGCCTCGATAGTCGTCGCCGAGCAAGTCGTCGCGATAGATCGCCGGCCCACAGCTGGCATTGAATCGGTCGACCGGCTCGCGGTTGAAGGTCTCGGGGCGGGCGGCGGCCGGATAAAGCAGCCCCCAGTCGCCTCCCTCGGCGAGCGCATCGTTCAGTTCGCCGGCCGATTCGTGCCCAGCATCGTCGACGATCGCGTCGCGCACCACGTGGCGCAGCGGGTTGGTGTTCCAGGAGGGAAACCGCTCCCCCCATTCGTTCCACGCCAGGCCGAACTGGCTGCCGCCCACGAGCGCTTCGAACTTGTTTTCGGCCGGACGGAAGCGAAAGTCGCGCTGGCGAATCGAAACCGCCTGGTCCTCCGGCTGATTGGGCGACCGCACGCTGCCGTCGCTGCGGCCGTTCGCGCCGTAGACCCAGCCGTCGAGCCCCCAGGCAAGGCCATTGGCGCGAAGCTGCTGGTTGCCTTCGCCGAAGCCGGTCCAGAGCTTGGTGCGCTCCTCGGCTTGGCCGTCACCGTCTGCATCGCGGAGGAACCACAGGTCCGGCGCAGCCGTGACGAGCAGCCCGTCTCGGTAAGGGAGTAGACCGTTGGGAAACGGTAGGCCGGTCGCAAAGACCACGGATTGTTCGTAGCGGCCATCGCCGTCCGCGTCCACGAGCCGGGTGATTTGCCCCGTGCCGGGACCGAGCGGGTAGTCGCGCATCTCCGCCACGTACATCCGCCCGGCCGCGTCCCACGTGATCGCCACGGGGCTCACGACGTCGGGCTCGGCGGCCACCAGCTCGATCACGACGTTCGGATCGGCCAACCGCATCGCCGCCAGACTTTCAGCGGGAGAACGCGGACCCTCGGCCACCGCGGCGGAGAAGGTTAGCGCAGCGCCGATCAAGCAAGCGGCAAGCCAGACCAAGGATCGCGAGGGCATAGCGGATACTCACAGGCAGGCCCCCGACTGACGGTAACTGAGCGGCAAGATCGGAACAAGCGCGGGTCTCTCGATCCGAACCGATGCCACCCTGGAACACCAGCCCGCGGATACGCCACAATAACGTGGTTCCGTTCCCCGCGACCTCGATCCACCCGCGCATGCTCCGACTGCTTCTCCACACCCTCACGCATCACTGGCGGCTGAATCTGGCCGTGGCCCTCGGAGTGCTTGCCGGCACGGCTGTGCTCACTGGGGCCCTGGTCGTGGGCGATTCGGTCCGCGGCAGCTTGCGCAGCCTGGCGCTCGACCGGCTGGGGCGGATCGATCATGCGCTCGTGGCGCCGCGGTTGTTTCGTGCGGAACTGGCGAGCGAGCTCTCGGCCGAACCCGCGTTCGCCGAGGTCTTCGAACCCGCTGTACCGGCGATTCTGCTCCGCGGCACCGTCGAACGGCCCGGCGCAAGGCAGGCCGCGCGGGCGAACGATGTGACGGTCCTCGGCGCCGACCCGCGCTTCTGGAGTTTTGGCGACGTCCCGGTTGCGCCGCCCGGGAGCGACGACATCGTTCTCAACGAGCCGCTTGCCCGTGAGCTGGGGGCGAAGGTCGGCGACGATGTGTTGCTCCGCGTGCCGGTGGTCAACGAGATCCCGGCCGATAGCCCGCTGGGAAAGAAGACCGAGACGGTGCAGAGCCGGCGGCTGCGCGTGAGCGCGATCGTGCCGGCCGAGGGGCTGGGGCGTTTCGGCCTGCGCCCCACGCAGCAGCTCCCCAACAACGCCTTCGTGGCCTTGCCCACGCTCGAGCGGATCATCGGCCAGGCCGGCAAGGTGAACGCGCTTTTCCTAGCGGAAAAGGCGTTTGACGAACATCGAGCAAACGAGCTCGACCCCACCAAGTTGCTGCTCCCCTCGCTGGCCGACTATGGCCTGGCGATCACCAAAACGCCCGGCAGCTACTTCAGCCTCTCGAGCGAGCGGATGCTGCTCGAGCCTGAGGTGGTGACGGCCGCGCTGGTCGATTGGAAGTCGCTGAACCCGCAGCCGGCGATCACCTACCTGGCCAACTCGATCGAGTCGGGCGACAAATCGATTCCCTACTCCACGGTGGCCGGGCTCACGCTCACCGCGGAGGCGCCGTTCGGCCCCTTCAAAACGCCTGAGGGGCAAACGATCGAGCCCCTGGCCGACGACGAGATCGTGCTCAACGAGTGGGCCGCCAAGGACCTGGGAGTTGCGCCGGGCGACACGATCCGGCTGCGCTACTTCGCCCCCGAGAGCACGCACGGCGAAGCCAAGGAGCACGAGCCGCCAGCCGAGTTCCGCCTGAAAGCGATCACCGCGATGGAAGGCCCGGCGGTCGACCGGAGCCTCACGCCGGAGCTCAAGGGAGTGACCGATCAGGAGTCGATCGACAACTGGGACCCGCCCTTTCCGTTCGATTCGAAGCGGGTGCGCGACCAGGACGAGGCCTACTGGGATGAATACCGCGCCACGCCCAAGGCCTTCGTCTCGCTGGCCGCTGCCCGCAAGTTTTGGGGGAGCCGGTTTGGCGACACGACGTCGATCCGCGTAGCCGCGGCCGACGGGGTCACCGCCGAATCCCTGGCCGCGAGCTTGAAGCTTGCCCCCGAGGACCTCGGCCTCGTCTTCCAGCCGGTGAAGCAGCAGGCCTTGCTGGCCGCCGCCGGCACCACGCCCTTCAACGCGCTGTTCCTCGGCTTCAGCATGTTCCTGATCGCCGCGGCGGTGATGCTCGTGGCGCTGTTGTTTCGCCTGGGCGTCGAGCGGCGGGCGGCCGAGATGGGGCTGCTGCTCGCGGTGGGTTTGCGCGAGCGCTCTGTGCGGCGGTTGCTGTTGGCCGAGGGGCTGGCGGTCGCGGCGCTGGGGGGATTGGCCGGCGCGGCGCTCGGCATTGGCTATGCCTGGTTGATGCTCGCAGGCCTGCGCACCTGGTGGCTGGCGGCGATCCGCACGCCGTTCCTGCGGCTCTACGTGACGCCGACGAGCCTCGCGATCGGCTGCGTGGCGGGCGTGCTCGTGTCGCTCCTGGCGATTTACCTCACCGCGCGGCGGATGGCGCGCTTGCCGGCGCGGTCGCTGTTAGCTGGGCAAACGGTGGCCGGTCCATCCTGGCAGCCGCGGCCGGCGGGGCGCTGGATGATCGCGGCGGGCCTGTTGCTCCTCCTGGCACTGGTCTTGGGAATGGCCGCTTCACGCCTCGGGGCCGAAGCGCAGGCGGGCGCGTTCTTTGGCGCGGGCGTCTTCACGCTGGCGGCTTTGCTCGCTGCGCTGTGGGCGCAGCTTCGCGCCGGGCGGCTCGGCACGATTCGCGCCGGCTCGGGCGCTCCCTTGCTCGTACTCGCGCTGCGCAACGCGGGGCGCAATCCGTTGCGGAGTACGCTCACGATCGGGCTCGTTGCCGCCGCCACCTTTCTCATCGTGGCAATCAGCGCCTTTCAGCTCGATCCTTCGGCCGCCGGCGCGGGCGGGTTTGCCCTCGTCGCCCAGAGCGACCAGCCGATCTACGGCAACCTGAACACGCGCGAAGGACACGAGCAACTCGGTTTCTTCGGCGAGGAGGCTGCCACGCTCGCGGCTGCGAAGACAATCGCCTTCCGCGTCCGCGCTGGCGACGATGCAAGCTGCTTGAACCTGTATCAGCCCCGCGAGCCCCGGATGCTAGGCGTGCCGACCGACTTGGCGGAGCTGACAAACCGCTCGCCGGCGCACGCCTTTGCCTGGATGGCCACCGCGGCCACGAGCGACGAGGAGCGCCGCAACCCCTGGCGGCTGCTCGAGCGCGAGCTGCCGGCGGCCGAAGGCGTGCCCGTCGTGCCGGCGATCCTCGATATGGCCACGGCCATGTACAGCTTGCACCTGTGGAACGGCGTCGGCGAGACGTTCGACGTCACCGATGCGCGCGGCGACAAGCTGCGTCTGCAGGTCGTGGGCCTGCTGCAGAACAGCATCTTTCAAGGAGACGTGCTGCTCGGCGAGCGCCAGCTCCTGAAGCACTTTCCCGACGTCTCCGGCCAGCGGTTCTTCTTGATCGACGCGCCGGCCGACCGGCAGGCGGCGGTCAGCGCCGCGCTCGAAACGACGCTGGGCGACTACGGGCTCGACGTGCAAGCCTCGGCCGATCGGCTGGCGGGCTTTCTTGCGGTGCAGAACACCTACTTGCAAACGTTTCAGAGCCTGGGCGCTTTGGGGCTGCTGCTCGGCACGCTGGGGCTGGCGACCGTGCAACTGCGGAGCGTCTTCGAGCGGCGCGGCGAACTCGCGCTGTTGCAGGCAACCGGCTTCCGCCGCAGCCGCCTGGCGGCCATGGTGTTGCTCGAGAACGCGCTGCTGCTCGCGCTGGGGCTGGGCGCGGGGGTGCTCGCGGCGCTGGTGGCCGTGGCGCCGCACCTGCTGGCGGGCGGGGCGGCGATCCCCTGGCTCTGGCTGGCGACCACGCTCCTGCTCGTGCTGGCGGCTGGGTTGACCGCCGGCGCGCTCGCGGTTCGCTCAACGCTGCAGGCGGCGCTCGTGCCGGCCTTGCGCGGAGAGTGAAATCCAGCGACGACCGGCCGCCGTCGGCACCAACGTACGGCCTGTTGGGTCCGGCTTATCGGCCGTGCGCGAATGGCTTCGCCTTGGCGGAACCTGCGGAGATCCTCGCCTAGCTCTCTGGCAGTGAGATAGCGATCGGCCGGCTCCTTGGCCATTGCCTTGAGCAAGATTGTTTCCAAATCGGTTGGGATAGCTGGGTCGAACTGGCGGGGCCGAGCCGGAGGCTCCTCGAGCACGTCGTGGAGCAGTTGAAGGCGGTCCGCCGCTTCGAAGGCGGGCCGCAAGGTCAGCTGTTAATAGAAGTACCGCCGTGCGATTCCAACGACCGCCCTACCGCCAATTGCGAGCGTGCTAATCGTCATGGGGCGCCTCCCTGGCTCCGTCTGGAAACTAGCGGTCTGCATTCCAGAGCTCTCTTGTCATCCGCCCGCATACCGTCTTCACGAAGCCTGACGGTGGTCGAGTTGCCGACCGGATTCCTTCGCACGCCGCGACCCTCTACGTGGACCGGCCAGGAGGGCCGAGTGCGCGCGTGGGCAACTCCGCGGTCAAGGGTTGGAAGTTCGGGTGGGCGGCCGGCGTGTTTTGACGCCGCCCGCTCGCCGGCCGGCGTCATTGCCGCTCGGCCGGCTGCAACGAACGTACGTGCAGGATCCAGCGCTGCTTGAGCTCCACGCCGGCGCGGCGCTCGAGCCGGCCGCGGACCTTGGCCACCTTGCCGTCGGCTTGTTCTGCGGCGGTAGCCAGCGCTTCGTTGCCGCCGAAGTCGAGTTCGAAGGTGATGCCGTCGGCCTTGATCGCCGCGCCGGTCGTTTCGCCGCCGATCGCCACCAGGCCGGTCGACACCTTGCCGCGGACTTCGACCCGCACGTATTCGCCGGCTTCGGCCGCCGGAGGCAGCGGCTTGCCCTGGTAGGTCTCGAGACCCTCGCGGGGCAGCACGGCCAGCACGTAGCCAAAGCCGGGGCCGCCGATCTTGGTGCCGCCGAGCGTAATCCTCAGTTCGCCATCGGCCGCCTGCGACGCCGAGAAGAGCGTGCGGTTGGGGCCAGGCACCGTGCCGACGTAGACGATCGACTCGGCGAAGTCGACCTCTGGCAATTCCTCCTCCGGGCGCCAGGCCTTCCAGAGCTTGGCCCAACTTTCTTCATCGGCGATCAGGTTCCCTTCAGGCAGCGCCGACCTGGGCCCCTCGTTTTTGAAGACGCCGGTCCACTGCGCGCTCGGCTGAAGAAACTCGGGACGCGGCTGGCCGACTGCGTTGGACATGAATAGGCTCGCGCAAACCACGACGAACAAAGCACCACATTGATTCTTCATCATGACCTCCGGCCCCCTGGCACGTCGAGGAACCCCTCAGCCATTCTAAGGGATTCTGCGGCCTCGTTTTGGACGCGAGGATTCGGCCGCAAGTTCCAGCAATCTACGCCCAAGGGGGCGTGGCGGGGAGCCGTTGCTCGAACTCGGCGAGTAGTGCGGCCTGATAGGCGCCGGCAAAAGTCCCCGCGAAGAAGCGGTCGATCCCTTCGTCCAACAGCCGCCGCCAGCTTGCTTCCTCGTCGCCGGGATTGATCGGAAAGAAAAGCGCTCCGTTGGCGACGGCCGCCTGCTGGTCGCCCGGGGCGTCGCCGATCATCAGCGTGTGCTCGGCGGGGTATCTAGAGGCCGCCGTGAGCAACTGCTTCTTCGTCCCCTGCTCCTGGCCGCAAATCGCCTGCACGTAGCGATCGAGGCCGTGCTCGCTCCATTCCCGCCGCAGCGCGTCTCCGGGCGTCGCCGACACCACCAGCAGATCGGCCTTCGGCGCCAGCTTTTGCAGGCACTCACGCACGAACGGAAACGGCGGCACCCCGCGGACGATGCGCTCCACCGATTCGTTCACCGCCTGCGACCACGCGAGAGCTTGGAGGAGATCGGGATCGCGCGTCCTTTCGACGGCCGTGGCGAGCGCCGCATTGGCCAGCTTGGTTTCGACCGCGAGCCAGTCGACCAGCCCCTGCGGGACGCGAATCTCGACGCCGCGGGCGCGCACCTCGGGGCGCTGGGCCAGCCACCGCAGCGTTTCCACGATCGACGGGAATCGGTTGATGCCGCGCGTCTTCGAGTACAGATTGACGAACTCGGCCGCCTCGCGGGCGTATTTGCTCACGGCCTGCAGGCCGTAGCAATTGATCGTGTTGGGGATGAAGCACTCCTTGTGCTTCAACTCCATGGTGTCGAACGCGCAGCCGTCGGAGTCGATGCCGACGAGGAACTCGTGACGGGGAACAAGGTCGATCATGCGCGGCGCCAGAGGTGCGTTGGGTTGGGCCGATCGTAGCCCGCTGCGGTCGGCGCAACAAGGCGGGGCACGGTCAGCCGGCTGACGCCGGCCGCTCGCCATGGGAGCGGCGCGCACGTCGCCGGCGAGCGGCCAGCGTCAGCTGGCCGACAAACCCGCCCCAAGCAAGACCGCTACGCAGCCGGCCCCTCGAACGACAGATGATGCACCCAGGCCGGCGGGAAGTTGCCCCACACCAGGTCGCGGCCCGAGCGGTGCCGCTGACAAAGGCCCTCGATCGTCTGGCCGATGCCGCGCAGCCGCACCCGATCGGCCCGGGGCGACACCAGCGCCTTGGCTCGCCGGATGGCGACATATTCGAAGAACGACAAGCTCGCTCCGGGGCGCATGTGTCGGCGGATCGCGGCGATCAGCCGCTCGACCTCCTCGACCGAGAAGTTGTTGAGCGGCAGTCCCGAGATCACCACGTCGAAGGGCTCGGCGGCCGCGAACTGCTCGATGTTTTCCTGAAAGATGCCGATCTGTCCGGCCGCCGATTGAAACAACGGCTCGGTGGCCAAACGGCGCTGCAAGTGAGACACGAACTGCGGATTGAGCTCTACCACGTCGAGCCGATCGTTTGGCCCCAAACGCCGAACGATCTCCTGCGTCACCGCGCCGGTGCCGGGGCCGACTTCGAGCACGCGCAGTTTGCCGCCGCGGCGGCGCGTGAGCTCGCCGCACAGCGCTTTGGCCAGCCCGCGGCTGCTCGGCAGCACCGAGCCGGTCGTGCGAAAGTTGGTGCGGAATTCTTGCCAGAAGACGCGATAGGCCGAAGGTGCAGGCATCGTGTTCCTTGGGTGAACGACGCCGGCCGAGGGGCGTCGCGCTAGTAGTCGTACCACAAACCGAAGCCGAACTGTTGCTCGCTGCGGCTGTAGAACTGCATTTGGGGGCTGCCGCCGTTGTAGTATTGCAATCCCGCGCGAAACAAGGGGCCATAGGGTCGGCCGCGAATTTGCCAACCCGCCTGGGCCACAAAGTTGCCGCCAAAGTTCAGTTCTTGGCGCAGATGGCCGTTGAGCGCCCAAAACGGCGCGATCGGCCGGCCCGGCACATACGGCGGGCTGTATTCGGCGCCGAACTGAAACTCCCAGGGCTGAGCGGGGCCCGACACATACATGCCGAAGGCGGTTTCTCCATACAGCCGCACCGCCGGGGTCACGAAGTAGCCCACGCCGAGCACCAAGCAATCGCGGCTATAGTTATTCCGCATGTACGTGGGATTCTTGAGCGAGAATTCGTCGCCCAGGTGCGAACTCAGGTGGTAGTAGCCGAACTTGGCTTGCCAGTTGCCCTTCCCCCAGGTGAGCGGGAAACCGAAGCGGAAGTCGGCCGATTGCAAATCGCGGTCTTCGATCGGGTCGAGCCGCACGAAGGCGGCGCCTTCCAGGTCGAGCTGCCAGCCCTCGGGCCGCTCGTCGCCGAGCGTTCCATAGCGGATGAGGCCCACTCGGCCTCCCAAGGTCGAGTCCCACAGCCACCCTTCCCCCTTGTCGTGGAACCACACGCTGCCGATCCGCGGCTCTTTAACCCCCGCCAGATAAGACTTGTAGATCAGCTCGCTCGGCAGAATCTCCCAGCCCCAAGCATTCTCCCAGTTGTCCAACGGCTCCGTCGTTGGACTCCACGGATGATCGATCGGCTCGTAGGTGAGCGATTGGGGAGGCGGTGCGTGCAGGGGCTCGGCCGTCGCCAGCGGCAACTGCTCTGGCGGCGGCTCGGCGCCGGGCGCAGCGCCGCCCCCGAGCGTCAGGTTCGACAGCAAGATCGTCAACGCAGTTAGGGCAGGAAACGGGCGCACGCGGTCGGCTCGTTGGGCTCTGTTCCGTGGAGTCCACGGGGGGGCGGAGTGTACACGGACCCGCCGGTCCGGAAAATGCGAAACGCGAGGGAAACCGCCGGGTTGCGCTCGACAGCTAGTGCCGGGCCGCTAGAATCCGGTCAACTTGGGTGGTTTGCGAGAAGGCGATTTGCCATGGTGTTGCTGGAGTTCAGTGTCTCCCCCTTGGGCGCCGGCGAAAGCGTGAGCGCCTACGTGGCTCGCGCGGTCGAACTCGTGGCTGCCAGCGGACTCGACTATCGACTGCACGCAATGGGCACGATCGTCGAAGGGGAACTCGACCAGGTGCTCGCCCTCATGCAGCGCTGCATCGAAGCCGTGGCCGCCGACTGCCCTCGGGTCACTTGTTCGGCCAAGCTCGACTATCGCCGAGGCGCTCGCGGCCGACTCGACGCCAAGGTCCAGAGCGTCGTCGACAAGGTCGGCCATGCACTGAAAACGTGAGACCGCCACTCACCAACAGCGAAGCCCTGCAGAGCGGAGACATTGCCATGGCCGACGAGCCCTATCAGCGGGTCCTGGGGCAGATCCCCAGCGGCCTCTTCATTCTCACGGCGCGACAGGCGGAGCGAGAAACCGGCGTCCTCGTCAGTTGGGTGATGCAGGCGGGCTTTGCGCCGCCGGCCGTCAGCGTGGCGCTGCGCTCGGGGCGCTTGGCCTGCGAGTGGCTCGAGGCAGGCGCGCCCTTCGTGCTCAACCTCCTGCCGACCGACGACAAGACGCTGCTCAAGCACTTCGGCCGCGGCTTTGGCCCCGGCGAAGATGCCTTTGCGGGGCTGGAATTCGACCGCACTTCGGGCGGCTTGCCGGTGCTTCGCAACACGGTGGGCCACCTGGAATGCCGGCCGCTCGGCAGCGTCGAAGCGGGGGACCACCGGGTGTTCGTCGCTGAGATCACGGGGGGGGCCGCGGGGGACGAGGCGAAGGCCCCTATGGTTCACGTGCGCCGCAGCGGCCTGAAATATTAGCAAGTTGCGGTAGCCCGTACGGAGTGTTCGTTATCCCAAGCGCCCGTGGCACTTGGGGCGACCGCGGGGCGCGGAGGCTCCCCCTTCACCCCCCCTGCAAAGGGGAAAAACACTTGCAAGTCCGCCGCCGACAGC
>JAXMBI010000048.1:0-26049 GCA_046349955.1 Pirellulales bacterium
CAGCCACGCTAGCTGGTTTTACCGTAAAACTGCACCTATGCTCCGCATAGGGAAGACGTCTGATCAGCTCTACACTCTTTGTTTGCTGACTAACTGATTTTCGGGCAGGCAGCAGGCCTGACCTCAGATGATCGCGGCGTTCCGAGCTGCGGGCTGCTCCTGCGGCTTGGAATGCTGTCGAAAACGATCACGCGAACGTCGATAGTCGGCCGCGCGGAGCCTCATAAGAAACCGCTCATGTTGGGCGTAAGCAGTCCGAGCTTTCGATCGAGCGGCATCCCTTCGCTCAGGTCGATCTACCATTCGCAAGGGTGGTCTTTCTCAGTGATGGCCGCCAGAGCTCCGCAAAGGCGCCTCCCAGCACGAACTCCGTCTCGGGCCTCTGCCCCCGCTCCGAGGTCCGCTTGGTAGCCCTGAGACTCTCCTTCTCGGTTTTGAGGGCAATCCCCTCCTCCCCTCCCTCTGCATGCACCCTTGCTGTCGGCGCCACGCGCTCCGCGAGTTGTCCACAGCCCCACCGCGTTAAGAGAGTTAAGAGATTCTTCTTGGGTTAAGAAGTTAGCCGACCGGCAAGCAGCTGAACGCTCGCGAGAATCCGGCGCTCGCTGCGCCCGATCGCCCGAAGGTTTACGCCTAATCGCCCGCCAGTGCGTGCGCCTAATCGCCCGCGACCGCTACGCCTATTCGCCCGACGCGATCCACAGATTTGGGCGGCTGACTAACCGAGACGAGGGTGCTTCACCGCGTTCGAGCGGCGATTGTCTGAGGGGCACGGGCTGCTTGTACGCCTAATCGCCCGTGCCAGAACCGCCCAGCGTCGCGGCCTTGGCATAAATGCCCTGGCCCAGGCGTCTGGTCGGCGGTCGCGGAAACTCGCGACGGGGATGGTCAGCGGACAACAAAGTGCGGTGGACGAAGCGAACGACCTCCTCCCCTTCTCCGTTGCGACCCAGGGAGAGCTCGTACTCCGGCAGCTGGTTGAGCTGAACCACGCGACGGATGTCGATCGCGAAGTCTGAGAAGCGGGCCGCCGACCCCGACTTCTCAAAGAGCTGTCGCATGGTGAAGCCCCAACCGGCCTGCTGGCTGCCGCCGTGCTTGCGGGCCACGCGGTACAGCCAGCGTTCGATGCCGCCGGTCAGCAGGAAGTAGTCTTCGTGGATGGTAAGCACCCCTCCCCGTTGGACGATGCCGTCATAGAGCCAGTCCGGCAGGGTGAGGGTCATCCCGGTCGGCTCGCCGCTGGCCTCGTCGATCGTCTCGGTCCAGCTTTCGAGCCAATGGAACGAGGCGAACTTTTTCTTGCCCTCGGCTCGGATGTTCGTGCGGACGGCCGTGTGCGTGAGCCGCTCGAGCGCAGCCCGTAGCCGCGTGTAATCGGCGCCGCCGGTCGTGCGGCGGATCGCCTTCAAGAGTTGGTAGGGATGGAACTTGATCGTCCGCGAGTGGTCGAGGCCGCGGTCGAGGGCTTCGGTCACCTGCGTGGAAGCCCAGATGAGGATGTCGGCGTCCCAGATCGTGGCCATGCCGAACTGCTGGTTGGCCGAGACTTCGACCCAGACGTTGCCCACCCGGTACTCGATCGGCGTCAGCCGCGGTTTCTTGGCCAGGCTGAAGAAGGGCCGTTCCATCATGTCCCGCTGGTCGCGGACCGGAATGTCGGCGAAGCTGGCCGCGAACAGATCGGGCTGCTGCTCTCCGCTTGGACGGTGGCGGCGGACCATTTTTAAGGCCGCTCGCAGCGGCTCGCCGACGATACGGCGTTACGACGAAGCGTATTCACGACGCGGCCCCCTCCTCCGCCGGCTCCCGAACATTGACCGGAAGCTCGTCCGTTTCGCCGAAGCGGTCGAACAGCAGGTCGCGGACGACGTCGGCCATGATCCGGTTTTCGAGGGTGCACTGAATCTTCATCCGCCGGTGCAGGCTGAGCGGCACGTCGACGGTGAGCCGCTTGGTCGGCTCGCCGGGCTGCTGCCCGCGGTTCTGCACCCACTGGTCGATCACTTCCGGCGCCGGACCGTTCCGACGTCCGGGAAACTGCACCTTCTTGATCATGACAGCCTCCCCTCCACTTCCTTGGCCAGGCGGTTCATTTCTTGGGAAGCCAGCATCTCGGGATCGATCTCATAGACCGTCAGACCTTGCGTGGCACTTTCGGCGAAGGCGACCCGCTGGCAGATCGAGCTGTCGAGGACCGGAATGTCGTACGCCGAAAGGGCCTCGGCGACATCACGACCGATGGCCGTGTTCACGATCTTGCGGTTGATCACGAAGGCCTTTTTGAGGGTGGGTTTGTAGATCCCGGCTTCGGTCAACATGTCGACGATCTCCTTGGCGGCCCAGACGTCGTACGGCGATGGCTGCACGGGGACGAGCACCAGGTCGCTCGCCATGATGGCCGAGCGAGCCACGTCGTAGACCCGCGGCGGGCCATCGATGATCACGATCTCATAGTTCCCCGTCAGCGAGGGCAGTTCCTTGTGGATCGAGGCCTTCGGCAGGCCCACGACGGGGAACAGCGGATCGCCGTGGCGGGCCGCTGCCCAGTCGAGAGCAGAACCCTGGGGATCGGCATCCACCAGCAGCACGGAACGCTTGCGTCGTGAAAGCGCCGTGGCGAGATGAACTGCCAACGTAGTTTTGCCTACACCCCCCTTCTGGTTGAGTATGGCGATGATTTGTGGTCTCTGGGGCATAAGGGCTCGTGGCGTCGTAAATACGATTTTGCGGTTCGCCTGCTTTCAGTAGCGCGAAGCCCTTGCCCAGTCAACCGATTTCTGCAAATGGCTCCCTTGCCGCTATCGGTCGATTAGGCGTAAAGGCGTGGAAGCGGTTCGCCGTGGCTACGGAAAGCCGCAAATACGGATCGCCGTACAAACGGCAAACTGTGGAGTCGGCTTCACGACGACACGCTTCGTCGGAGCGGCACGGAATCGCAGAAGCGGATCAGCGTGAGCGCGTGCCGGCGGAAAATCGTCAGCACGCTTCCAAGACGACACGCTTCTGGGGAGCGTCGTGGACACGCTCTTGCGGATCGCCGTAGACACGCAACCGCAGAGAATCGTAGATGCGCTTTCACGACGAGGCTGTGAATCGTGTCCGCGGATCGTCGTGCCCACGCGCCAGCGGAATTGCGGTTTTCCGCAGCGTCGTGGATACGCTTCGTCGTGAGTGCGGTCCCGGAGCGAAGCGTGAAGGCGTGATTGCGACGCGTCGTCAAAGCGTGGACCCGCAGAGTCGCCTCGGCGGCGAAACGATTCGTCGTATCGTCGTATCGTCGTGAGCTCGTGGCGTCGCACCGCCGCTTCGGCGGTTCGCCGCAGACGCGCTGCGACGTCTTGTCGGCTCGTCGTGTCGCCGTAATTCGGGAACGGCGGATCTGCCGGCGCCCGGGTCGACGGCTTCTCGAAATGCGTCGGCCTGGACCAGGCCGGCGTTGTCCAGCCAGGGAACGAGACCCACGCCGCGCTTGCGAGGGGGTCACGCCTGGCGGGCACTTCAGCGCGTTGGCCCGCGGGAGCAGAGCCGTCTGGGCGTGCCTGGCTCGATTGACTTGGCGCCCGAGCGAGTGGGCCAAGCCCGTTTTCGGCGGTTGCGCCAGCGCGCGAGAGGCGCTAGGGTAGGGACATCAGTGAGCAGAGGGCACAACGCATGTCGCAACAGGACACCCCCCCACCCAGCCGACCGTCGTTGGCCGACCAACTCCTCGAGCAATTCGAGTCCGAGCTCGGCCGACTGCGCGGAACTGCGGTCAATGACTATGAGAGTACGATGCGCGGCTTGCGCGCGGCGCGGCAGCTCTTCCATGAGTTTGCCGCCGCGCGGCTCGAACCCGCCCTCAATCGCGCGGCGGCGCAGCGGCCTCAGGCGACGCTGCCTGACAAGCAGGACCTGGCCCGCTGGATCAATGGCGAGCTGCGCTCGCTGGGAATCGCCGTGCGGTGCCCCAGGACGGGACAGCCCGCGCTGTTGCGCGGAGATCCAGGACACCGCCAGCCGGCCGGGCGTTTTCAGATCCAGCTGATCTCGGCCGAGGAGGCCCGTCGCCGCACAAGCAGCTTCGCAACGCTCGAACCGTTGCAGCTGTGCGGCAATCCGGAACGACGGGAGCCGCTCGCCGAATATTGGGCGGAGCGTCTGGCGCCGCGCGCGGGAAAGCATCGCACTCGCTAGCGAACGGAATTCAGTGAATCCCTTGCCTTGCTCTTGCCGGGTTCTAAAATGAGCATGGCGCCCTCGAAACCGGAGACACGGCCAATGCGCTTCCGTGCGTTTTCTCACGTCGCCGCCTTCTTGGCATTGAGTGCGGTGCTCGCGCGGCCGGTGGTCGTGGTTGCCGTCGAGCCCGTGAGCGTTGTCGCGATCTTCCTCGCCAACTATCTGCTTGGCAAGCTCCTCGATGAGCGAGTCGATCCGCTGATCGACAAAGACGTGCGGATGCTGGCTGCACGGCTCGAGCAGTTGGCCGAAAAGGACCGCCAGCATCAAGTGGAGATCGCGCGCCTCAAGGAGAGTCTTGAATCGTGCGTTACTCATCAGGATCTGGAGCGCACCGTCTTGGCGTCGTTAGCGAGAATGGACCGCGATCTCGCCCGGGTGGTGGCCCGCACCACCAAGCTCGAACAGGTGCAAGCAGAGCACGCCGACCGGCTCGCCAACCTCGAGCAGCACGGTTCGCAGCTGGACCAAGGCTTGGCGGAGATGCGTGCCGAACTCGCGCGTGTGTCCTGGGAGCGCGACAGTGTGCTCAAGTACGCGGCCAAGAAACTACCGCGTCCGACCCGGGATAGCGCTGCCGCTAACGCCCGGCGGGAAGGGCTTGAGTTGTTGCGGACGGGAGCCTACTCCGAAGCGGCGCAGCGGCTGGAAGCCGCTCGTCGGGTGGACCACACGGACGCGGGACTCTGCTATTGTCTCGCGTTTGCGCTGCGGAGCGCGAATCAGGTCGAAGCCGCACAGCGGGCGGTGGAGGAGGGCGTGACGCTCGAGCGAAAGCACGGGATTTCAGACTGGTATCCGGCGACGGCGCAACGTCTTCAGGGCCGTAATCGGGTCTGGCTGCGCGATGCACGCCTCGCCTTGGTTGCCCCAGAGGTTCCCGAGCTGCAGTTGGTGCGAACGCCGTCCGGCAAGTTTTCCGTGCTGCGTCGCACTTCTACGATCGAACGCTGAACGGTTCTTCCGTCCTTGCGGCCAACGCCTGCTCATACAGCTCGTAGGCCCGCTGCCGCGTCCTCTCCGAACAGGGAGGACCCGGTTGCCGCCGCGCCACGTCGATGTAGGCCGCGGCGGCGCAGCCGTGGAACAGATCGTCGAGCAGTTCATCATCGATCATTGCGACGGCCGCTCGCCGAAGAGTTCCTGGGCGGCCACCAGGAGCGGGTCCCAGCTGATGCCGAGCCCCGCGTGATGATCCTCCTCGAGGGCCTGCAAGAGCTGCCAGGCCTGGGCACGAGTCAGGTCGGGCCGGACCTGCAAAACGTCGTCGATGCTCCAGACCAGGGCGATGCGGCCCCGCTGGGCCAACAGCCCGGCGGTATCCGCCGTGAGAGGTTGAGCTTGTTCCATGTTATGCCTCCTTAGGGCTTTGGTTTTTCAAAGATCATACACACGTCGTGCAGTCCAGGGATGAACGAGGAGCGATAGACCTTGCGGCTGCTCGAAGCCCCGTGACTGAAGCGGATGATGTCCGTACAGTGCTGCCGCAATCCGGCCACAAAGGCAAGCCGTTTTGTATAAAAGGTGAGCGGGACGAAGCCGAGTTCCCGGTCGCAATAATCCCCTATCAGCACGGCCAGCTTGCCTCCCGGCGTGAGCTGCTCGGCGCAGTTCTGCAAGAACGTCCCATATCGGTGCAGAAACGCTTCGAGTGTTCCAGCCTGGGAAAGATCCCGCGGGTCGAGGCTATAAACTTTCTGACGCCAGTAGGGCGGGTGGACCCAGATGAAGTCAAACGACTCGCGGACCGCCTGCGTGCCATCGCAGGCGTCGTGACCTCGCTTGAGATCCGTCGCCAGGCATTCGACCCCCAACTCGCGGCAGACGTTACGGCAGGTGCCGCTCCCCGTCATGGGGTCGAACACTCGCTGTGGTTTGAATTAGACCAAGAAATCACGAATGAGGTTTCCTCCGCAGTTGCCCGGATAGCGTCGGTCCCCGTAGGGCCCCGCGTCATCGTTGTGGTAGAGGCTGGTCAGCTCAGGTACGGGACTGGCGTTGAAGGGCGCATCGGGCAATCGGGCGAACTTCGCGGGTCGAACGGCATAATTTCGGGGACTTGCAACGCGGGCTGATTTCCGGGCGTGAAAGAACGGGTTGACGAGGATGGCCGTGCTCATGCTTGGCCTCCTTCCAATTCGGCCAGGTAGTGCTCGTGGGCCAAGCGATCGAGTTTGCCAAAATCTCGCTCCTCGCGATCGCACCAGTGGCGGGCGTCGGCCAGCAGGTCGACCAGATTGGCCTCGACGTCCCACTCGTCGTTGTAATTGGCGAGCACTTGCTGACAGCGTTCCGCGCGATGGAGGTTGCCAGTTCCGAACAATGCGTCGGCCGTCCGGGCGACGATCTGGCGGCAGAGGCCGACGACGGGATCGTATTCAGCGCGGCATCGTTGTAGAACCTCCCAGGCCTGCGTTGCGGACAGGTCGGGCCGCAGCTCGACTACGTCGGGTACGCTCCAGACGGTTGCGATGAGCCGCTGCTCGGCCAGCAGTTCGTCGAGTTCGATTTCGGCCGGGCGATCGATCCTGAGGTCGAACAGGTCGTCCAGATCGATGTTGGCCATGAGGTTCGTCCGTGATCCGCCGAGTAGGTCGACGAGCAGATCGCGGAGCTTGAGGGAAAGTGTGGTCATCGTAAGAATCCTTTCTTGTGGGAGTGAAACGGCGGGCGCTTCGGCGCCCGCCGGGTAGGAGAGCTACTTCTGCTCGCTGGCGACGCGAAGCGTGATGCGGCCGTCAAGCGGCACCGAATCGAGCTGCACGTTGAAGCCCTTGCCATCGTGGTGGGCCCAGGCGCCGCCAATTTTGGTCCAAAAACCTTTGCCTTGATTGCTGTCGCGGACTTGGTAGACGACGTGGCTGGGAGCTTTGCCGCCGGTGGTCTCTTGAGTAGTGGTGGTCATGATCGTTTCCTTTCGGGTGAGTTGCTCGGGCCGCGCCCATCGCGGCCTGACGGCACCCCAGAAAAAGCCGGCTCAGGCGGGAGCTCTGCGTACAGAGCGTCCTGGCAAGCGAAAGGCCGAAGGCTTCCACGCGTGGAAAGCGGCCTTGCAGCTTGCCCGGCCCGCCGCCGGCTTTAGGAGTGCCCGACAGGCAGGCCGCGGGCGCGGGCTCGAGCACAACTCCCCCGAAGAACAGGCTGTTGCTGCTCGAAACGTAGGGCGAAGTGCACCAAGTTGGGACGCCGAACAAGGGGAGCGGGCAAACAGCGAACTGCGGCAACGGGCGGTGTGCGCCGGTTTGCGGCCCGCGAACTGAGCAAGAACTTCGTTTGCAGAGCGAGCCCGCGAACAAGTTTTCGCTTGCACGGGAGCAGGGGCTGCGCTAGGCGTGACAGCTCAACCTCGAGCAGAAGGAGCACCACCATGAATCAACCCGCCTATGACGAAGACGAAGCGGTCCACTACGAACCAGAAACCTCCAAGCGACCGGCCGCGCGCTTCAGCGGCTCGGGGGGCTTGAGCGTCGCCATCTGGAAGCAACAAGGCGAAAAAGGCCCGCGTTACACGGTCCGCCTCGACCGCAGCTACAAGAACGCCGAGGGCGAGTATCAGTCGACGCCCTACCTCGGCGAACGTGACTTGCTGCGGGCCGGGCAGCTGTTGCAGCAGGCCGACGCCTGGATCGAGCAGGAGCGGCAGAAGCAACGCGGCGGCGGCCAGGAGTCAGGACGGGGCCGCTAGGAGCGCCACGAGCAAGCGAGACATGCCCATTCGGCAGCGGCGGCCGTTCCGGCTGGTCCTCAAGGCAGACCTCAATGTTTCACTGAGGCAAAGGCGACCACCGACGCAGTGATCCGACTCGCCATCAGGCGAAGACACTCGGTCGTGCCCATGAGCAGCCCGTTGAAATAGGCCTCAGCTAGGGTACGATAGGGACCTTGGCCGCGTGGCGCGGCCGCGGGCGGGCACAGCGTATCGGAGCAAGTCTTGGGAAAACGCTACGATACGGAACTGGAGCAATTGGCAGAGACTTACGATTGGGCGCTCGAAGTCGAAGCTCCGCGGCTCTACGAGTCCTTCCAACGCCTTGTGTCCCTGCCGCTGCTGACCGTGGGTTCTGGGGGGTCGTTTACGGTCGCCGACTTTGCGGCGGGCGCCCACCGCGCGATGACGGGCCTCCTGGCCACGGCCATGACGCCCCTGGAGGCGGTCGCTTCCGAATTGGACTTTCGTTCGGTCGCCGTGCTGATGACGACCGCCGCCGGAAGGAATCCCGACGTCCTCGGCAGCTTTGACCGAATCGTGGCGCGGGAGCCCCGCCGGCTTGCCGCTCTCTGCATGTCCGTTGATAGCCCGCTGGCGCGGGCGGGCCGCGGAGTGCCGTTCGCGGATCTCATCGAACTCGCGCCGCCCGCAGGAAGGGACGGCTTTCTTGCCACGAATTCGCTCCTCGCCTCTACGGTGCTGCTTGCTCGGGCGTACGCAGAGGTTACCGGCATCCCAGCCCGGTTCCCCGCGAGCTTCGCCGCGCTCCTGGGCGACGGATCGCTCGATCGGTGGCGGCCGCTGTGGAGTTGTGACACGCTCGTGGTGCTTCACGGGCCGGTGACGCGGCCGGCGTCGGTTGATCTGGAGTCGAAGTTCACCGAAGCGGCGCTGGGTAATGTACGACCGGCCGACTACCGACATTTCGCTCACGGTCGCCACCATTGGCTCGCAAAGCGTGCCGAATCGACTGGAGTGCTTGCTTTCACGACACCGGATGACGAGCAGCTTGCCGCAAAAACCCTGGCACTTCTCCCGAAGAACGTGCCCGTGGTGCGGGAGACGATCGCTTTCGGGGGCCTGGCCGCAAGTGTTGCCGCACTCGTACGAAGCCTGTATGTCACCGGAAGCGCAGGACGGCACCGCGGAATTGACCCAGGCCGTCCCGGTGTGCCCGGGTTCGGCCGGCGCATCTACCACCTGAATGCCTTCCGCGGCTTGAGGCGACGCTCCAAGCTTTCGGATGACGAGACCGTCGCGATCGAGCGCAAGGCTGGCCGCACCATCGCCGCGCTCGATTCAGCTTCACTTCTGGAGCAATGGCGTCAGGCATACCATGAATTCACGGCCCGCCTTGGCGCCGCGGAACTGTCGGGCCTAGTCCTCGACTACGACGGCACGCTCTGCGGTGAAGCCGATCGTTTTGCGGGATTGCCGCTGGAAGCGGGACGTGAACTGACGCGGCTCCTGCGATTTGGGATGATGGTCGGCGTCGCCACCGGTCGCGGCAAGTCGGCTAAGGAGGCTCTCTGTGAGGCAATCCCCCAGAAGTACTGGCGGCGCGTCCTCGTCGGGTACTACAATGGCGGCGATCTCGCGCTTCTTAGCGACAACACGAGTCCGGACGGAAGTGACCGGGTCACTGAGCCGCTTCGCCCGATTGCTGAGGCGCTCCTGTCCCACCCCTTGCTAGACCGCTTCGCGCAGTTCGACCTCCGTCCGCGCCAGATCAAAGTGGAACTCTTGCCACGTGCGCCAGCCGAATGGGTCTGGAGGGTTGTCCAGCAATTGGTCGCGACCCAGGCGAACTCGGGAGTGCGCGTGCTCAGATCTAGCCATTCGATGGATGTTCTCGCACCGGGAGTCGACAAGCGTGTCGTCGTTGCTCGTTTGGCGGAGTTGCTCGGTGACCAAAGATCCGACGCCCTCCTGTGCATGGGGGACAAGGGACTGTACCCCGGCAATGATTTTCTGCTGCTTAGTCAACCGCTTTCGTTAAGTGTCGACGAGGTGTCGCCCGACCCGGCGACGTGCTGGAACATCGCCCCTCCCGGCGTGCGCTGCGCCGCTGCGTGCCTCGGTTACCTCCGGCGCGTGCGGGCTGCCAAGGGGACGGCTCGCTTTGTGGTATGAATTGGAGAACGACGCGTGCGAGACCGTCTCGCGGAGAAGCTTCTGGCGGAAGTGCTGCGGTGGAAGCAGGACGACGTCGCGCAGGAGCGCCCCGTCCTCCAGGCCCTGGCTGAATACAAGTACGACGAGTACCAGCAGTTCTCTGCGGGCAGCCGGTTTATCGAGAATCTTGCCCTCTGGCTCAACCAGTTCGAGACGCAAGAGGACCGACTTGCGGCGTACCTGTTCGTAAAAGAGCAACTCGTGTTCTGCTCCGCCGCCGAGATGCGCCACCTCGTCGAGATCGCGTACCCCGACCACATCCGCCCGCACCTCCTGAACCGCGTCGCAGGGAACTCGCCGGATCGTTTCCGTCCGGCGCTCGTCGCGGCCGGCGCCGACTTCAAAGTGCTCCAGCGGCAATGCCTGTTTTTGGGGCTGAGCGACGGGGCAAGGATCGACACCTTCCGGCGCGCGAATCGAGACTTGAGCCACGAGCAGATTTGGCAATCGTATGAACTCTCTGAGCAACGAGTCCATAAATTGCTGAGCACGCTCGGCCAGCATCTTGTGCAGATCACTGGTCGGCCGCTCGATGTTGCCGAGTGCAAGTTTCGCACGCTCGTTCTTCTGGACGACTTCTCTGCGAGCGGGACTAGCTACTACGCGCGGCCCGCAGCCAATCCGCCTAGCGGCAAAATCACGGGGTTCCTCAAAGACCTCTGCGACCCGCAGAAACCGGCCTCGAAGCTGGTCGATCTCGACAAACTGCAGGTCATCATCCTCCTCTATCTTGCGACGGAGCAAGCGATTGAACACCTGCGAGAAGCTTCTCGAGCCACCTGGGAAGCCCGCGCGGTTCCTTGCACGGTAAAGGTGGTCCAGCCGCTAACGAACGGAATCCGCCTCGTCCGCGCCAGCAAGATCGCAGCCTGCCAACTCATTGAGCATCCGAAGTACTACGACCACGATCTCTTCGATGAGCATTTCGAGAAAGGAGGGACCGAGGACGCTCGCTACGGCTACGCCGACTGCGGATTGCCGCTCGTCCTTCACCACAACACACCGAACAATTCGGTCGCGCTCCTCATGTCGTACGAAGGGCTCAAGTTCCGCGGGCTCTTTCCCCGTATCCAGCGGCACAAGGAGATGTCATGAGGGAGTCCAGGAACCCGTTTCGTCTGCGCCGCTCTGAGAGCATCGACACCGACACCGATTTCCTCAAGCTGTTCGAACCAGGCATCCTTGATGTGCTCGGCGACAAGGGGATCCCGGAGACTGTACAGCCCATCCGGAGCGCCGCGGGCGGTGGGAAAACGTCGCTGCTGCGGCTGTTCACTCCGAGCGTCCTCCACAAGCTCCACGCCCGCCGCGGTGATGAATCGGTGAGGGAACTCCACGGGCGGCTGCAGGCGCTCGGCGTAGTGGATGACCAGGGGCCGCGGCTCCTCGGGGTGATGCTCTTGTGCGGCCGGAACTTCGCAGTTCTCCAAGACCTCCCCATCGAGCAGGCGATGAAGAGCCGCCTCTTCTTTGGCCTCCTCAATGCCCGGATCCTTCTCGCCGTGCTGCGGAGCACGCTCGCGCTCAAGGGCCTCAGCTACCCCGAGGACGTGGATCGGCTGTCATTCGCCCTCAACTGCGTTGATGCGCCCGTCGGTCTGGAAATGCCGTGTTCGGGCAAGGCCTTGTACGACTGGGCGAGAGGAGTCGAGAGGACCATCTGTTCCGAGCTCGATAGCTTCGGCCCGCTCCGGCCCGCGAGCCTGCCCGGCCACGACGGCTTGTTCTCCCTGGGAATCGTCCGCCCCGAAGCGCTGCGCATCGATGGCGAACCGGTTGCCGAGCGCATCGTGCTGATGATGGACGATATCCACATGCTGACGGCGCAGCAGCGGTCGGTCCTCGTGGAGCGAGTCGTCGAGGCTCGCAGCGGCGTCGGCGTTTTTATCGCCGAGCGATTCGAGGCGCTCAGCACGCAAGAGATGCTTGCTTCGGGCTCGACGGAGGGGAGGGACCACGCGTGGCCGATCGAAATGGAGTGGTACTGGCGGCGACACTTCGAGCGGTTCGAGCGTTATGTCATGCGCGCCGCAGATCGGCGTGTCGATGCCTCAACGCAGACGGAACTGGACGCATTCCGCTCGTGCCTGGATGATAGCCTTGAGGGGCCGGAGTATGAGTCCCTGTTTGACCGGGCGGCGGCCGAGATTGCAGGCCGAGTGCGCGAGCGCGTGCGGAGTAAACCGCGGTTTCAGGAATGGGTCGAGTCTCGCGAACGCGCCGCGGGGTCGGCTCAGGAGCGGGCCGTTGCCTGGCGCGCCCTCGAGGTGTTGGTCGAGCGGGAGATCCGCAAGCCGCAAAAAGGCCTGTTCGACGAAGACACGCTGCTCGCGGAGGACGACCTCAAAGGCAAGGATGACTCTCGAGTAAACCAGGCTGCGGAGCTGTTCTTGGCGAGGGAGTATGATCTTCCCTACTATTACGGGCCCGAGCGGATTGCCCGGCTGGCGTCGCTCAACATCGAGCAGTTCCTCGGGCTTGCCGGCGCGGCCTTCGAGGAGGTCATTGCGGCCGAGTTGATTCGCGGCGGCACACAGAGCCTCTCGGCCCGACGTCAGCATGCTTTGATGAAGCGGGCAGCTCAATCGTTCCTGGACGATATCCCCAACAAGATCCGCCACGGGCGCGATCTCCGGGCTTTCCTCGAGTCGGTCGGCCGGTTCAGCGCGTGGTATACTTACGACTACAAGCCAACCGCTCCGAACGACCCCGGCGTCAGCGGCACCGCGATTCGCATGTCGGAGCGGGATATGCTGCTGAACCGTGAGGCGCTGGCGAAGCGCCCCGAGAGAGCCCGCTTCGCCGATCTGCTGGCCTCCGCGATCGCGCACAACTATTTGGTCGCTGACCTCGACTACAAGTGCAAAGGCGACCGGTGGATGGTGCTCAACCTCAACCGACTTCTGTGCGTCCACTTCAACCTGCCGCTCGGCTACGGGCTGTACAAGGAGCGGTCGCTCGACGAGCTCTGTCGCTGGGTCGAGGAGCCATTCACCCCCCCGCGGCGGCAGGAGTTCCTCGTATGACCACGTCCCCCGCGCCGCGCTGGCAGCACTACGTCCTGCTCCACGGCGAACGCTTGCGCGAGTTTTGGGCGGACCATTTAGGCGACCGCGAACGCCATGTGCTGTTCGTGCTCGGCCGTGGGTTCGACCCGCGGATGTGTATGGCGCTCCGCGTGCTCATCGAGGCAGGTGGCTCAGGCCATCGCGACGTGATCGCACTCGATTTCCGCGAGGGCGCTGCATCGCCCTCCCTGCTCCATCAAGGGCTTGTCGATGCGAATTGGAGCGCCCTTCAAGCGCTGGTTCAGGGCCGAGGCCAGGTCACAACCCGTCCGATCGAGTTTTGGTCGACGGAAGGACGGAGGGTCAGCTCGCAGAATGCCCGTGACCTCTTTGTCTCCGCCGAATCCTTCGGCGGCTATACCGACGTCGTGATCGACATCTCCGCCATGCCGCGGAGCGTCTTCTTTCCGCTCATCGCCAGAACGCTTTACCTGCTGGATGGCCTCCGCTCAGCCGCGGCGCCCCCAACGAACCTGCATCTCCTCGTGGCCGACGACCCAGCGCTCGACGCTGAAATACGAGAGGAAGGCGTCGATGAGAAGGCCGAGTTCGTAGCTTCGTTCGGTGGCGGGTTCGACGAGGAGGCGATCCAGACGCCGAAAGTCTGGATCCCGCTGCTCGGTGAGCGCCGGACGACGCAATTCGAGCGAATCCACGACCTCGTCAAGCCGGATGAGGTCTGCCCGGTGCTGCCCTCCCCGTCGCGGAATCCGCGGCGCGGCGACGACATCGTGGTCGAATACCAACGCGTGCTTTTCGACGAGCTGCGCGTGGATCCCGCGGAATTCTTGTATGCTTCTGAGCAGAACCCGTTCGAGGTGTATCGACAGCTGCGCGGCGCCGTCGTCCGCTACCAAGAGGTGTTCCGGCTCCTGGGGGGCTGCCGCGTTGCCTTGTCGGCCATGTCCAGCAAGCTGATGTCGCTCGGCGCGCTTTTCGTAGCGTACGAGCTGAAGCAACTGGGACATAGCATTGGCGTTGCCCACATCGAGTGCCAAGGCTATAAAATGCCCGCGACCAAGCCTGATCCCGAGATCTTCGGGCTCTGGGTGACCGGAGAATGTGATGCGGCGTGAAGTGCAACCACTAACCGGACCGCCGGGCGCTCCTTTAGCGGTCGGCACGGGGCTCGTCGCTCTCGACGTGGTCTATCCCCTCGATCGTGACCGGCCGCCGCGGCGCTACGCCGGCGGAACGTGTGGAAATACGCTCACGATTCTGAGCTATCTGGGCTGGAAGTCGTGCCCCGTGAGCCGCCTTGCGCCGGGCCCGGCTGCGGACCAACTGCTCAAGGATCTCCGTCGTTGGAACGTTTCGGTTGAATTCATTTCCCGTGAAGAGCGGGGCAGCACCCCGGTCATCATCGAACGTATCGGCCGAACAAAGCTGGGGGAGCCCTACCACTCCTTCTCTTGGCGCTGCCCGACTTGCGGGTCCCGTCTTCCGGGATATCGCCCCGTTCCCGCAACGTCAGCACGGGAAATGGCGGCGGCGCTGCCTGCCGCGCAAGTGTTCTTCTTTGATCGAGTGTCCCGTGGGGCGCTCGTTTTGGCTGAGGCATTCGCCGCGTCGGGCGCTGTAGTCGTTTTCGAACCTTCCGGGATCGGCGACGCAGGACTATTCCGTGAGGCCTGGCGGCTCTCCCACATCGTGAAATACTCACACCAGCGACTTCGTGAGCTCGCCCACTTCGACTTTACTCGGGCCGAGCAAGAAGCCGTGCTGTTGGAAGTTGAGACACTCGGCGTCGAAGGTCTGCGCTATCGAAGTCGGCTCGGCGGATCACGAACCCGACGTTGGCAGACCGCGGACGGGCTGCAAGCGGCGGAAGTCAAGGACGCGGCAGGCTCTGGTGACTGGTGCGCGGCGGGACTGCTCGATACGCTAGCGCGGGCCGGCTTGAAGGGCCTTCAGGAAGCGTCGGAGGAGCAGCTCCGCACGGCCATCCGCCACGGCCAAGCACTTGCCGCTTGGAACTGCGGCTTTGAAGGCGCGAGGGGAGGGATGTACGAGGTGAACCAGTCCGAGTTTCGCGAGCAGTTGAAGCTTTTTGCCTGCGGAGCCCAGTCCCCGCCGCGCACAGCGCGACGACGGGGCGCCCCCTTGTCATCCTCGCTGGGCGGGCTATGCCCGGAATGTCGTCACTCCGAGGCTACGAGCTCCGCGAAAGTGCAAAACGGGGGCTGACGTTGGCGGGTACTGAACGCCCGCGACTTTCGAGCTACCGCTGTCTCTCCCGCATCCGCCGAGCATTTGCCGCCCCGGTTCTTGACCCCGACTCGGCAGTCTGTCCCGTTCGCAACGCAATAATCCCTTCGGCCAATTCGGTCGAACCAGGTCCTTGATCCTCGCCAGCCGTTCCTTTGCGCGAGAGCGCCACCCGCAACTGATCCCGCAGCGCCGTCAGTTCTTTCGCATAATTTGCCTGAGCGAACGGTTTTCCCAGGCGAGCCTGGTAATCCCGTACCTGCGTCTGTGCGATCTCGAGGTCCTGCCGCCGCTCATCCCGTTCCTGGACATAGCCATTGGCCAACCGCTCGAGTGCATTGGTGATCGCCCGCGAACCATGATGTTCGCGGGACAGCGATTCCCGCCGCGACGCCTCTCGCTCGAGATAGAGTTCGGGCGGACAGCCGGGATGCAAGACGAGGCCGAAGTCCAGCCCCCGATACGTGCCCAGCGCGTACCGCCGCGATTCGCGGACCTGCGCTGGTAATCGATCCAGCTTGGCTGCCAAGGCGTCGCGAAACCGGTCGTGCCCCAGGGGCTGCCCATCGATCGTCCCCATGCCGGCGGCATGATCCACAAGCGTCCGGCCGTCCGCTTCGAGCCGCTGAATCCGGTCCTGCAGCCGTTCAATGGCGGCCGGCAGATCACGCACCTTCCTCCTCGCCAAAAACTGCTCGTCGAGATGATTACGCTGTAAGATCGCCAGCCGCTGCAATTCAGCGTCGGCTTCGGCCAGCGTCAGCACCGCCGGATTCCCGGAAGCGATCGCCTTCACCTCCGCATAGGAAAGCTCCTGGCCGCCCACGTCCTCGGCCTGGCGGAGCGTGTTGTCTCCGGTCATCACCTGGCTAATGAAGCGGGCCTTGGTTTCGAGCGCCTGCCACATATAGGCGTCGAATGAGCCCTCGGTAACGTAGCGGTAGATCGCCACCTCGGCGTTCTCGTTCCCCTGCCGCAGGATTCGGCCCTCGCGCTGCTCGACCTCGGCCGGCTTCCAGGGAGCGTCCAGATGGTGCAAGGCCACGAGCCGTTTTTGAACGTTCGTGCCGGTGCCCATTTTCTGAGTGCTGCCGAGCAACACCCGCACCGAGCCGTTGCGGACTCTGTCAAAGAGGGCCTGCTTCTTGGCGTCGGAATCGGCATCGCCGATGCAGGCGATCTCCTGCGGCGGTATCCCCAGCGCGCCGAGCTTGGCGACGACTTCGCCATAGACCGAATAGCCCCACAGAGTCGGGTTGACGCCCAGGTCGGCGAAGAGGAGCTGCGTGCCCCGAACCGGCGCCGACTCGCGCCAGATCGTTGCCACGCGCTCGGTCAGAGCATTTACTTTCGAGCCCGGATGGTCCTCCGCGTCGGCCGTCAGCATCCGGGCGTCCGTGGCCAGCTTGCGGCCATCGGTCGTGATGGCCAGCGCGTTGTCCTCGCGGGGATCGACCTTGTCTCGCCTTAGCCGCTCATAGCGCTCGACGAGCTCGGCCTGCAACCGCTGCTGGTCCTCGGACATCGGGCAAGCGACGACGACTGGCTGCCCTTCCAAGAGCGTTGGTCGGGGCAGATCGAGCATCTCGGCCGTTTGCACGTCGGCGAACGCGCGGAACATCTGCTGCAGCTCGGGCAGGTTCGTGAACTTGGCGAAGCGGCTGCGGGCCCGCAGGCTCGCCCCGTCGGGGGCGATCTCCATCGACTCCACGACTTCACCGAACGTCGCCGCCCACGCGTCAAAATGCTCGAGCCCTCGGCTCTCGAGACCCGCGGTGTCGAGAAACCGCTGCATCGTGTAGAGCTCGACCATCGTGTTCGAGATCGGCGTGCCGGTGGCGAAAGTAACGCCGTGCCCCGCGTGCTTGCCGTGCAGATAGCGGGCTTTCATAAGCACGTCGAACGCGCGTTCCGAACCGCCGGTCTGAATGCCGGCCACGCGCTCCATTTTACTGGGAGTTTCGAGGTTCTTGTGTTGATGGGCTTCGTCCAAGAAGACGTGATCGACGCCCAGGTCGTCGAACACGAGGCCGTCGTCTTTTTTGTCCTCGGCCAACAGGTCCTGGAGCCGCGCGGCGCGCGCCGCCTTCTGCTTCTCGATCGTCTTGATGAGGTTGCGGTTGACGCCGCGGCCGGCGGCATGCTCGAGCAACAACGCGTCGTATTCGGCAATCTGGTCCAAGAGAAAGTCTTTCTGATACTCCCGCGACATGCCGATCCGCTCGAACGAGCTGTGGGTCACGATGATGCCGTCCCAGCGGCCGCTGGCAATCTTGGCGGTGAGCATCTTGCGGCGGTCCTTGGCGAGGTCTTCTTTGGCGGCGACGAGCAGCTTGGCGTTCGGATAGAGCTGCAAGAATTCGCGGGCAAACTGCTCCAGCAGATGGTTGGGAACCACGTACATCGGTTTCTGGATCAAACCTGCCTGCTTGAGCTTCATGCCCGTGGCGGCCATGGTAAACGTCTTGCCGGCGCCCACGCAGTGAGCGAGCAAGGTGTTTCCGCTGCTCATACCCCGCCAGACAGCATCGTTTTGGTGCGGACGCAAGCGAATCGCTTGGTTCATCCCCGGATAGTCGAGATGTGCGCCATCGAAGTGGCGGGGGCGGAGGTTGTTGTAGGTGTCGTTGTAGAGCCGCACCAACCGCTCGGTGCGCTCAGGGTCCTGAAAGATCCAGGTCTGAAACCGCTCCTTGAGGAGTTTTTGTTTTTCGCGGGCGGCGAGCGTGTCTTCCTGGTTCACGACCCGCTCGTCGCCGTTGGGCCCGGCGATCGTGTCGTAGATCACCGGCGGCTTGAGGTTGAGCGCCAGCTCCATGAGCCAGACGCCGCCCGCCCGCGCGGTGCCATAGTCGGAGCAGGCAGCCGCGGAAGCGCTGGCGGCAGGTCCCGCTTCGAGACTCCACAGTGCTTCCTTGGCCAAGTGCGCGACCCGCACGGTCGACGGCGCCACGCCAAACAGTTCGGCGGCGAAGGCCGCCACGTCGCTGGGCGGAATCCAGGGAGAACCGAGCTTGGCGTCGATGTCGCCGGGCAAAACGTCTTCGGGCTGCACGGCCTGCAATGCCGCGACATTGCGGGCGTAGGCGGGGCCGGCTCGTTCCGCCGCGGCCAGCTTGGCCCGCACGTTGCCCGATAGATACAGATCGGCCGGCTGCCACGCCCCGCCCGGCTCCTGATAGACGAGCTCGCCAAGCTCGGCGAGGATTTCGGACTGCGGCTTTGCGTAGAGTTTCTCGATCAGCTCGAGGTCCACCGCGCCGCGCTGATTGAGTGACTCCAGTAGACCATCCTGGGCGGTGGCGACCTGGGTGAGGGGAGGGGTACGGCCGACGACGTCCTGCAGCAGAATCGCGGCTTTCGCCGCCGTACCGGAGAGCTCATTGTACTCCTCGAGGGCCATCACCAACATCGAGTCGGGATCTTCCCTGAACTTGACCAGGTTCGGCATGCGGCGAATCACGTTGCCGTCGCGGGTTTCGCCGAAGGTCGTCTTATTGATCGGGCCGTAAGCCGCGACGAAGCGTTCATAGGCTCGATTGAGCTCGTCGCGGGCCGCTTCCCGCTCCGCCTGCGGCCAGTCGTCGTTCTGGCTCTTGAGGACCCGCCGCGCGCGGTCGCGGAGGCCGACGAGCGCCGCCAGCCGGCGTCCGGTCATCGTCGCGTCGGCGGTCAGTTTCTTGCCGCCGTAGACGACCGGCTCCGCCGCTCCGTCGACGACCTGGCACAAGACCCGGTCGTCCCGCACGAGAAAGCTCCCTTCCTCGAGCCCGACCGCCGCCCTTTGGCGATTTGCCTCGGGCAGCGGCAGGACCCTCAGCGTCGAGAACTCCGGCAGCCGCTCGAGGGCCTCGGCGAGCTGTTCGGCCAGCTCGCCGCTGCTGAGCAGGCTGTAGCCCTCGCCGTAGAGCGTGTCCTTCGTGCTCCAGGTTCCGAGCACCATTTCGGGACGGGTCAGGAAGTAGCGGTTCACCACGAACTCGCGGCCGTCGACCTCGAGCGGCCCGACGCGAAGCCAGTCGAGGTCGACATGGGCGGGTGGCGCGTCGTCCGCGCGTTTGCGGAGAAACACGATGTCGGTGACGACGGCGGTGCCTTCGCGGGCAAAGGCATTCGACGGCAGCCGCACAGCGCCGACGAAGTCGGCCTGCTCCGCCAGCAACTCCCGCACGGCAGCGTTCTGCTTGTCGAGCGTGAAGTGCGTGGTCACGAGCGCAAGCACCCCGCCGGGACGCAGCGCGCCGACCGACTTGGCGAAGAAGTAGTCATGCAGCGCGAGTTTTTGGCCGCGGTAGTCGAGTTTGACGTCGGCGAAGGGAACGTTGCCCACCACCGCGTCGAGGCGTCCGTCCGGCAGCTTCGTGTCGCGGAAGTTTTCCAGGCGGATGTCGTGACGCGGGTGGAGGGCCCGCGCGATCTGTCCCGAGATCAGGTCGAGCTCGACGCCGATAAAACGGCTCTCCGGCGCCGCCGCACTCAAAAAGTTGCCGCTGCCGCAGCCCGGTTCGAGCAGCAGCGCCTCCGTGGGAACGCCCAGCCGGCCAATCGCTCCGTGGATCGCCGCGATCACCGTGGGAGAAGTGTAAAAGGCGTTGAATGTCGACTGTTTGGCGCTCGTATATTCTTCGGCGGTGAGCAGCGCCTCGAGCTCTTCTCCCAGGGCCTGCCACGACGAGTCCTTGTAGCGCCCGGTGGTGGGGTTTCGGAAGATCGAGCGGGCCAGCGGGCCGAAGCCCGCAAAGCGCCGCAAGATCGCCTGTTCCTCGGGGGTCGCGGCGCGCTCCTGGCGCTCCAGACGCTTCACGGTCCGGACCGCTTCCAAGAGGTCGCGGGCCTTCGATTTCTCGCCGCTGGCGATGCGAGGCTCGGCGATGTCGGGCACAGATTTCGCGCTCGGGTGTTCGACCCGAGGCTCGCTCCGTCGAGGCGAGGAAGGCGCTGATTCGATTCCTGGCACAGGCGGCGAGTTGAGGTACGCCAGGGGTGAGGTCGTCGAGTCGAAGCGAAAGCTGAGCTGGCCGCTAGCCGGCGGTCGGTTTCCCGACGTGAGGGTGAACGGTTCTTCATTCAGGTCGCGGCGCGCGGGTAACTTCGCGGCCTGCCGTGTCTCCGGCGGCGGGTTTGCGACTGCCGTAGGAATCGGCGGACTGGGTGCTCCGGCGCCGTTCTGGCCATCGCTCGGTGCTGCCCCGGCGGGAGGAGGGGAGGCAACTTGCGAAGTCGGCGTGCTGCGGGCGTGCGTCAGTCGCTCGACGAACGAGTCGGGCTGCTCGGCGCTTCGCTCGGATCGCTCTCTGCCGACTCGAGCGACAAACGATCGCGAATCTCCGCCACCGCCAGTTCGAGCGCCTCGCTGGCCAACTGCCGCGCATCGCTCGCCGGTGTTAACTGCGCGAGCGTGCGCTGCCATTGTTGATGGCTCGTCTGCAGCTGGTGGGCATAGAGCTCCAGCGTCGTCTTCAGTTGCCGGTATTCTTGCAGGCGGCTCTTCAGCTGCGGCCGGCTCTCGAGCAGTTCGAGCACGATCGTCTTGTAGTGCATCCGAGTCTCCGGGTGAAGGGTGGGGCCGCTCGGCGACCAGCGTGTCCCCCTGCTCGTCGGCAAAGGACAGCAGGGACTGGAAAGGGGAGCGGCGGCGGGCCACCTGCTAACCCCGCCAGCAAAAAGCCGGACTGGGACGACGGTGCGGAAGCGAAGCGACAAGGTCGTACGTCATGAGCTTGGTGTGCGGTTGGAATGCGTCCACGCCGGCGGGGAGGTTCCTGCCTGTATCTCAGGTCCATGTCCGGCGGGACGCGAATCAACCAATAGCACGACCCGCCGCATAAGTCGAATCCCAAGGTGGTACAGCTCGCTCCTCGAACCGTTGAGCAGCAGCGTGAAGCCGCGTAGAATGGGGCGACAATCTGAAACGACGCGCCAGCGTCATGTCGCTGCTTCAGCGAAAACCGGCAAGTTTTGAATACAGAAGCAGTGCCCTGATGCCGCGCCCCGCAAGGGGCGTCGGCCGGGGTACGTTCTGTATGCCCCTTGCCGGGGGTTCGCTGAGCGGCCTTGGTTCGACGCCCTTTTTTTCCATGCGGGGTGCGCGATGGCAACTCACGATCCGCCGGCGGATTGGGACCGCGATCTGCCGCCCCGTCCGATCAGCGACGAACTCTGGCTTGCGCTCGTCGCGGACCTGCGGCTCTCGCCGCAGCAGGCCCGCATCGTTGACCTGATTCACCGCGATCTGGAATACGACGAGATCGCTCGGCGGCTCGGCATCAGCGAGCGCGTGGTCCGCGATTACCTGCAACGCGTCTGCCAGCGTCTGGGCGTTCGCAGACGCTCGGGACTCGTTCTCTACGCCTACAAGCGGTCGCACGTGCTACGTCGTTAGCGGCGCCGTCGCTGGCGACGGCGTGGCTGCGCGCGGCGTCGTTCGGCCGGCTTTCGAGCCCGCAGCGGCATTCTCTAGGCTGCGGTGGACCGCTGGGCGAGTGCTTGGCGGCTTCCCAAACGCACAGAGGAGCGAACGATGTCCCGGACCTTAGTCTCTCGAATTGCCATGTCTTTGCTTGTGTTGAGCGGGGCCCTGCTTGCCGCCGGCGCAGCCGAGGCCACGGTGCTGACGTTCGATGCCGGGGTGCTCTACACCGAGTACGTCAGCAACGGCAAGACGCTCGTCCAAAACCATGGCGACCGCGTGACCGCCACGGCGCAGGGACCGAACTCCTACGGAAAAGGCAGCGGCTGGACGCCCAACGTAACGGTGGAATACTCCCCCTCCATGCAGTTTCGTTCAGCGGCGGTCAACTGGGGCGGACTCGATCTGCCGGCGGCGGTCACCTACGACGGTCTGATCTCGATTACGCTCCGCGCCGACGAAGGCTGGGACGTGGCCCTCGAGAGTCTTGCGGTCGCGTCCCGCAACGATGATCGCACGCTCGAGCATGTCATCATCTGGGACGCCGGAACCAACGAGAGTCTGGCGCTGGAGTCGAGCGGCGCCGCGCCGGCGCAAGCGCCTCGTACCGTTGATCTCCCGCCCTCCGCGCGGGGCAAGGCCCTGCGCCTCGAGATCGCCACGGGCGATCCCGCCGGCTGGGACTGGGTGGCGATCGACGATTTGAGCTTCTCTCAGGTTCCCACCGGCTATTCGCTGGGGGACGCCAATCAGGATCACGCCGTCGATCTGGCCGACTTCGGCATTCTCAAAGCGAACTTCGGCAAGGCGTTTGCAAGTCAGGCCTGGGGGCAGGGGGACTTCAATCTCGATCGCAAGGTCGATCTGGAAGACTTCGCGACGCTCAAGGAGAGCTTCGGCAGCCGGACCGCCGCCGCCGTCGTCCCCGAGCCTTCAGGCGCTGCGCTCGCCACCCTGGGCCTCTTGGGGGCGATGATGATGGGGTGGTTGCTGCGTCGGCACATTCCAGCGCGATGAACAGTCCCGCTTCACTTATCCCCGCTTCGCCAACGGAGCTTTAGGGGCATGGGCCTCACAAGAGATTCTTTTCCAGGCCGCCGACAAGGGCTGAGCGGCTAATGGGTACGGCAGTACCGCACCGGGAGGACAGCGGGGTATGCCGGGTTCCGTGCTGAGCCGCGGCGTCCTTGTCCGAGCCATGCCGGCCGCCCCTGGACGGTTTGTCGTGGCTAGCCACTGGGCGGAGGACAAAACCTCATCCTCGATCGCTCGCCTGGCGAGATAAACTGAACGAGCCGCACAGAGTCGAAGACGTGGTTCGCCCGCCACAACCTGGGCCAACGTAGTGCGGGCCCAACCGCGTCGCTGGAGGCGTTGCCCCGGCTCGAGCCACGGGCGCAGCCCTGTGAGAGCCGTGCTCTCTTGCCTCATCGGTGAGCAGCCACGCGACCGCAGTCCGCCTTGAAAAGAGCCCGCTGCTCTTTTCCCAGAGCAGCGGGTACACCCCTCGCACACGAGGGGGAGCGGAGTCCAGGCCGGCGGCGGGGAGGGGGCCCCGGCCTGCACAAGCGAGCGAAGTGAGCGCGGAAGGTGGGGGAGGCGCCCCGCTGCCGCGCCTTGACTCTGCGGGGGAGCCCTCCCCCGCTCGCTTCCAGGAAAGGCGACGCCGGCAGTCTCATCAACTCAGCCGCGCTGCCACCACCGGCCGCTGCTGCGCATTTGCACACGGCGCGCTCGATACACGATGGCATTCTGAGTCTCTTCTCCATCGCGCGTGGCTTCACGATGATCGTGCTCCGACGCCAGCAATTGCCGCTCCTGCTCGACGATACCAATCTAAGCCCTCTGCTATCCGTTCGGCCCGAACTACCTCACGTTCGACTACCAGGGCTCGCGGCCAGCGAGTTCCACGATCACAACTTCGTGTTTGCCGCGCCCTACGCCGGGGCTCGCGCGCCGCGGCGGCTGCCAGGAATGGATCCTCCACAAGATCCACCTGCACTGTCCGCCGAACACCTGTTCGTGGGCACGGTGACGCGCAGCCACCACGTCCGTCTGGTGCATTCTTCACCCTGGGACGAGTCGCTGAAGCAAGACACAAACTGGTCGTCGCCGTCTTCGTCGAAAATTTACCCCACGCCGCAGCCAACTCGTCGCTTAAGCGACCTCAACGCCAGGCTCGCCGACCGCGCCTACCCGCGCATCGCCCAAACTCTCGATCCCCGCGAATTCCCGCCGGACGTAACCGCTGACCAGTACCGCTACGAAGGATCGCAGGCCGGCTATACCAATACGGAGGACGTTAGCTGGTCGATGCTGTCCTCCGACGTGCAAGCGCCGATTGTCGTCTACCGCAACATCGCCCAACAAGCCGGCGATGCGCCGCGGCAGCACCTCAACCGCCGCTTCGTCCTGCGGAGTCTTCCTTGAGTCGCTCCCGCACGATTTGACGTGTGGCAGTACACAGCGGACACTTAGACCTACCCTTGTTGGGTTTGATCCGTCCTTTTGGAGAATGCCACATGGCCCGTCGCAAGCAGAGCAAGTCCGACCGGATCCGCGCCGCCCTCACGGAACTGGGTCCCGAGGCCCGCAATCGCGACATCATCGAGAAACTGGCCAGTGAGAACGTCAAGGTCAGCGCACAGATGGTCAGCACCGTGCGCAAGCGGGCCAGCGGACCCGTGACCCCCGCGAGCGGCGCCCGCAGCCCCGGCCGTCCGCGCAAGGGTCAGCCAGTCGGCAGTGTTTCGTTCTCGGCGCTGCTCAACGCCAAGCACTTGGTGGCGCAGACAGGCTCGCTGGAAGCGGCCCGCCAGACGCTCGACGCCCTAGCAGTCCGTTGAAGTATTCCCTACCCCGCTGGGGTTGTTAGGATAGCGGCGAGCGTTGGGCTGGGGAGCGTTGGTCAGGGAGGATGGCGGATGACGATGGGCGTGCGGGAGGATCGGCAGGAGGCGTTGTTCGTGACGGCCGCCGAGCTGCCGAAGAGCCAGGGGCATCCGTTCTACGTGAAGCTCAACGGGCTGTTGCGTGAAGCCGGCTTCGACAGCTGGATCGAAGGCCGCTGCCGCCCGTATTACGAGCAGCGGGAGCGTCGCGGCCGCCCCAGCATCCCGCCGGGCGTGTACTTCCGCATGCTGCTGGTGGGCTACTTCGAAGGGATCGACAGCCAACGCGGCATCGCCTGGCGGTGCGCCGACAGCCTGGCCCTCCGCAGCTTCTTGGGCATTCCGTTGCACGAGTCGACGCCCGACCACTCGACGCTGACCAACACGCGAAAGCGGCTGCCGCCCGAGGTCTTCGCCGAGGTCTTCGAATTCGTGCTGCGGATTGCCCACGAAAAAGGCCTGCTTTCAGGCCAGACGGTGGGCGTCGACAGCACGCTGCTCGAGGCCGATGCGGCGATGAAGAGCATCGTCCGCCGCGACACCGGCGAGGATTGGAAGCAGTACGTCACGCGGCTGATGCAGGAGGAAGGCGTCGCGGCGCCTGACGAACAGCCGAGCGACGAAGAGGTGCGGCGCTACGACAAGCGGCGGCGCAAGAAAGTGAGCAACGAGGAGTGGAAGTCGCCGACGGACCCCGACAGCCGCATCGCGCAAATGAAGGACGGCCGCACGCACCTGGCCTATAAGGCCGAGCACGTGGTCGATCTCGAGAGCGATCTGCTGCTCGCGGCCGAGATCTTGCCGGCCACGGCGGCCGACACCGAAACGCTGGTCGACAGCGTGATGCAGGCTCAAGTGCATCTGCAGGCGGCCGGCAGCGAACAGCAGATCGAAGAGGTGGCGGCCGACAAGGGATACCATGCCGCCGCCACGCTCGAGTTGGCGGCGGGCTTGAAGCTGCGGACCTACATTCCCGAGCCGCGGCGCGTTCACCAGCGCCGCTGGACCGACAAGCCGGCGGAACATCACACGGCCGTAGTCAACAATCGGCGTCGCGTGCGCCGCGCGAAGAGTAAACGGTTGCAGCGGCTGCGGAGCGAACGCTGCGAGCGGAGCTTCTCCCACGTCTGCGACTCAGGCGGCATGCGGCGGACCTGGTTGCACGACTTGGTCGACACCGGCAAGCGTTACGTGATCGCGGCCGCGGCCTACAACCTGAGCCGCATCCTGCGCGCACTGTTCGGCATCGGCAAACCGCGGACGCTGCAGGGGCCCCGCGGCCTTGCCGCACTTGCCCAACTACTCGCGCGGTTGCCGCTGACGTTGTGGATCGCCGTTCAAACCCTCTGGCACGCCGCCACGCGCCCG
>JAXMBI010000049.1:0-24759 GCA_046349955.1 Pirellulales bacterium
TCGCCTCGGTGAACCCATGCGCTAAAGCCAAAGGCGAACAGCAAGCCGACCGGAATCTCGACCACGAGGTTCTCGCCAGGCATCTCGGGACCTCGGTGGAAGCCGGTTGTCACCCTCGACAATTAGCGATGCCCACACTTCGAGGCGCGCCTGCCCGAGGCGCGCGTCTGGCAATTGATTTGGCGACCTGCAGTTTTTTGTGTCCCACCACGCGGAGGTGAAGACGCAGCAGGGCGAACGGCGTCCGCGGACGTGGCTTTCCGCAGCGTCTCAACGCGCCATAGATAGACAAAGAAGTCCTCCTCCTTCACCCAAATCTGCTGGTCGGGCGGGATGTCGCCCAGGCGATGTCCCACGGAAAGAACGCGGGCGCCCGGCGGCAGCTTCTGCAACTGCGGCAGTAGGCGAAGGTTCAAGCTGGGCAGCAGATAAAGGCTCACGACCGATGGTCCCTGGCTCAAATCCAGCGCGAAGATGTCGCGGTCCTCGATCGCGACCAGTTTGCCGACGCCGTGCTGCGCGACGTTGGCCCTCGCCTTTTCCAGGCACACCGGGTCGATCTCGAAGCCCCGCGCCTGGATGCCGAACTGACGCGCTGCAGTTACCGGGATTCTGCCATCGCCACAACCAAGATCCCACAGGACATCGTCTGCCCGGATCTGCGCCAGGTTCAGCAGGGTGTCGACCACCTTCTGTGGCGTGGGCTCATAGAGGACGTCAGGAACGCGCTTGCCTGCGCCACGCGGCCGAAAATCGATCGCTTCGAAGTCACCGGGACGGACGTCAATTCTCCTCGTGATCTTCTGCGGGCCATTGGCGCCGGGCAGAATCGCCATCACGGTGTAAGTGTATTTTCCCGGACGCAACGGCGGCGACTCGAACCGTCGAAGCCCGGCGGTTGCTCTCAACTCCTTTCCTTCAATGAACAGCCGAGCGGCTTCCGGCAGCAGCACTTCCAGGACGACCGTCGTTCGCCGAGACTGCCCCAGCGCCGGCCACGCCGCTGCCATCTGACCGATCAAGGCAGAGAGCAGGAGCACGGTACGGGGCATTCAGGAATCTTCGCGTCGACCCACGTGTTTAGATCGGCCAGTTTAGCAGAGCCGGGCGGTCGCCTGCCCAGCCGCGTTCGCGGCAGCATCCCCGACCGCCGGGGCAAGGCGGCAGTGCAGGCGGCCTTTCGGCGGGTCGCCCTAACCGGCCGTGGCCTCGCCTGCCCCCTCCCAACTGTCCCTGCACCGCCCCCAAACGGCCGCAACTTCCCTACCGTGAGCCACTTTGGCGTAATCCGCGCCGGAGCCCTAGGCGGCGCGCCAGCACTTATCGTTGTCCTGGCGCGGCCGCGGTCCTTTTCGGCCGGTTTTTCCAAAGAAAAGGGGGCTTGGCGCGCTTCAAGTTTTTGACGCTGTTCGAGCTGTGGCCTATATTGAACTTGGCCGGAGGCCCTGTGCCCGAATCCGGCCCCCCGCCTCACCTAGCACACGCGTACGGATGCACGTGGCCGACGGATTGGTCTTTCAAGAGCGGCTCGTGCACGTGGACGTGCCCGCGCCCGTACGACTCCCCTCGTGCTTAGCGGAAGCGTTATGCTGCGTAGGTCTTTGCCCGGGTTGCGTTTCGCCTCGTGGTTTGGTCTGGCGGCGGTCTTGGGGCTGTGGGGTCTGTCCCCCACGCTGAGGGCCGCCGAAGAAGTTTCTCTCCCGGCGGCGTCCACCGCCTCGGTCGACGACGTGCTCCGTCGTGGCCAAGACCTGGAGGGTCAAAAGCGCTGGGGCGAGGCCCTGGCGCACTACGAAGAGGCCCTCCGCTCGCACCCCGGCGAGTCGCTGCTCGAGCGCCGCTTCGACACCGCCAAGATCCATCTCGACGTCGACCGCCGTTACGCCGACCGGAGCTTCAAGCAGACCGTCGGCACGATGACCGAGCAGGCGGCCCTCGACCTCTACGCCGAGGTGCTGCTCAAGATCGACGCCCACTATGTAGAACTGCCCGGCTGGTCGCGGCTGATCTCGCGGGGGACGCAAAGCCTGCGGGTGGCGTTGGCCGAGCCGAGCGTGCTCGAGCGTTACCCCGCCCTGTCGCCTGCCCGCGTGCAGTCCTTCCTGACCGAGCTCGACAGCTTCCTCTCGGGCCGGCTGATTCAAGACCGCTACGCCGCCCGCGACACCGTGGCCCAGGTGGCCCGCTTCGCCCAGAAGCAAATCGGCCTACCGCCCTCGGCCGTGATCCTCGAATACGTGGCCGCCGCCGCCGGCGGTCTAGACGACTATTCCTCGTTCCTTACCCGCGACCAGCTCGACGAAGTCTATTCGCAGATCGAAGGCAACTTTGTCGGCCTAGGCATCGAGCTCAAGAGCAACGCCGGCGAGTTGCTGATCGTCAAGGTGATTACCGGCAGCCCGGCCCAGCGGGCGGGGCTGCAAGGGGGCGACCGGATCATGGCGGTCGACGGCCGCACCACGGCCGACCTCTCGACCGACGGCGCCGCCGACTTGCTGCAAGGCCCCGAGGGAAGCTCGGTGTCGGTCTCGATTCTCTCGGCGGGGCAAACCGCGGCGCGGCTCGTGAGCGTTCGCCGCGAGCACGTCGACATTCCGAGTGTCGACGAGGTGAAGATCGCCGACCCGGCTGCCGGCGTCGCTTACATCCGCATCAACTGCTTCCAGAAGACGACCACCCGCGATGTCGACGCCGCCCTCTGGAAGCTCCATCGCGACGGGATGCGGAGCCTGGTGCTCGATCTCCGCGGCAACCCCGGCGGCCTGCTGACCGCGGCCGTCGAGTTGGTCGATAAGTTTGTCGAACGGGGCACGATCGTCTCCACCCGCGGCCGAAACCGGCAGGAAGACTTCAACTATGCGGCCCACAAACCGGGCACCTGGCGTGTGCCGCTGGTGGTGTTGATCGACGGCGAGAGCGCAAGCGCGAGCGAAATCTTCGCCGGCGCCATTCGCGACCATCGCCGCGGCACGATCGTCGGACAAAAGAGCTACGGCAAGGGCTCGGTGCAGGGGATCTTTCCCCTCAACCAGGCCGGCGCCGGCGTGCGGCTGACCACCGCCATGTTCTACTCCCCCAGCGGTCAGCGGATCAGCAAGGTGGGCGTAAGCCCCGACCTCGAAGTCCGCACGGTCGCTCGCCCCGTGGCCGATGGGGCCGCGGCCCCTGCCACCGACACCGCCTTCGACACGGCCGTGCAAGCCGCCCGCAACCAGGTGGCGCAGCGTCCGACGGCGGGAGCGGTGGGGCAGTAGGGATTCGCAGCCTACACGCCCAACATCGTTCAATCGAAGGATTCAGGCCCGCGGCAGCGCGGGCCTTATCTTTTGGCGACCCGACTTCTCTGCATCTCGCCTCGCGACGTCCTTGGGCCTGGGGGCGAAACCGCCGGCTTCTTCGCGAACGACCGCTCCCCCGGCTCTCGAAATGCCCCCGCGCGGACCGTAGAATCGGGGGACTCTCCGCCGTCCCGCCCACCTGGAGGTCCCCATGCCGTCGCCGCGCCTTCGTCTGTCCGTGCCCGGCCCGTGTTTGCCAGGCTTGCTGCTTGCGCTCGCGCTCGTTTCCGTTTGTTGCGCGCAAAAGGTCGCGCCCCCGCCGGCGGCCGACCCGGCCTTGCAGGGCCGCTGGGACTTGGTCGTCAAGGGCCCCGCGGGCGAGTATCCCTCGTGGCTCGAGATCGACAAGTCCGGCACGAGCACGCTCGTGGGCAGCTACGTTGGCCAGTTCGGCAGCGCCCGGCCGATCTCCGAGGTGCAGGTCGAGGGGGACGGCCGGTCGTTCGTCATCGTCGTGCCGCCCCAGTGGGAGAAGCGCGAGACCGACGTGACGATCCGCGGCCGCCTCGACGGCGAAACGCTCTCAGGCGAAGTCACCGGCGACAACGGCGAACGGCTCGCCTGGACCGCCCGCCGCGCTCCCGCGCTCGACCGCAAGCCGCCGGTCGCCTGGGGCGCCCCGATCGAGCTGTTCAACGGCCGCGATCTGGGCGGCTGGAAGGCCCGCACGCCCGGCAAGCCGAACGGTTGGAAGGTCGTCGACGGCGTGCTCGTGAACGCCGAGCCTGGCAACGACCTGGTGAGCGAGCGGAAGTTCGAGGACTTCAAGCTCGTGGCCGAGTTCCGTTACCCGCCCGGCAGCAACTCCGGCATCTACCTGCGCGGGCGCTACGAAGTGCAGATCGAGGACAACGCCGGTCGCGAGGCCGACAGCCACCTGTTCGGCGGCGTCTACGGCTTCCTCACGCCGCGGATCAACGCAGCCCGCCCGGCCGGCGAATGGCAAACGGCCGAGATCACGCTGGTGGGCCGGCGGATCAGCGTGAGCTTAAACGGCGAACAAGTGATCGACCGCCAAATCATCCCCGGCCCCACCGGCGGCGCGCTCGACAGCGACGAAGGGACGCCGGGGCCGATCATGCTGCAGGGGGATCACGGGGTGGTGGAGTTCCGGAAGCTGGTGGTGATGCCGGGCGGGTGAGTGACGGGTTAATCCCTCGCCATCCGAATTCCGCAGGCTTAGACGTAGCCCGAGCTGCTGAGGTTGCCTACGCTTCGATGGTCGGTTGCTTGACGTCGGCGCCCCGCGACGGAGAAGTCTGCGCGACCAATTCGTATCCGCACCAGCGCAAGATGGCGAGCGTCGTCGCGACGAGGCCGAAGTTGGCCAAGTTGTGAACGAGCCACCATGCCCAGTGGAAGTCCGGGTGCGGGTGCATTTGTTGGTAAAGCGCTGTCTGCAACAGTGCGGCCAACACGACGAACGCCAGAGCCCCCGGTGCCCGCATGTGCAAGCGGAGGCGCGTGTAGACCGCCCAACAAGCTCCCAGGCCGGCCAGGGCATGCCCCAAAGCGATGAGCGCGATCAACCGCAAGACGCTGAGGTGAACTGCGAGCCCTACGTCTGGCCATTGGTTCTGCTCTGCGATGTCGAGACACCGGGAGACGCCCAACAGGAGCGCGACTGCGGCGGTCCAGATAAACAGCTGCCGGATCCCAAATTGCCGTTCGGCGGCCGAACCAACCGCGGCGCCGCCGCCTCTTTGCAATCGCAGGCCTCGCGCACGACCGCGCCACAGGCACAGGACCAACGTCGCGCACTGCAAGGTTATCAGGAGAGTCCACAGAACATATTCTGGTCCCCCGCCCAGCACGCGATTGTTCCGTAGGTGCGCCAACAGCCAGCACCACACGTAGGCCAGCCAGAACAACGTGGCCGAAATCCGCACGCTCAGCGAGCGGCCGCTCCAGGCGAACAGAATCGCCCCCAGATTCACCTGGCCCAACAGCAACCCGACGTCGAGCGCCGCCTCCCAGCGGCTCGTGGCGCTGCCGAAGTAAACGATCAGCGGCCCGACGGCGAACTGCAACGCCAGCGCGATCTGAGCCAGCGATCGTTGCTCGCGAAGGTTCATGCGCTTGGGCAGCCCTGTTTTCCAAGATCGCGGTTGGGCGCGGCGGAACGCCCGGCGCACACCCCGGCCCAAGGAATCATGATAGACCGCCCGCGGCAGCCAGCCCAACGGGCGTCAAAAATCCATCGCCATCCGCATGCCGAAGGCATGCACGTCGCCCGAACTGCCGAGGTTGCCGACGTCGCGGTGGGTGAACACGTAGTTCCACTGGAACTTCATGTTGGGGTTGAGCAGCCAATTGAGCCCCAGCGTGTAGTCGTGCAGCAAGCCGCCGACGATGCCGGCGTTGTTCAGGTCGAGCATGGCGTAGCGGGCGCCCACTTGCCAGGCGCCGCGGCTGAAGAGCGGTCCTTTGGTCCCCTTCACGAAGGCGAAGTTCTCGTAGGGAATGATGCGGTCGACGACGCCCGTCTTGCGGTTGTAGGGGCGGTTCTCGCCGGTGAGAAAGTAAAGGGCCTCGACGTACGTTCCCTGAAAGTACACCGTACCCAGCGGCGTTCCCGCGCCGCCGGCCGGATAGGCGGCGTCGGTCACCCAGACCGCGGAGTACTCGGCCTGCACCGTCCACGGACCCCAGATCACGAGGTTCTCCGCGTTGACGATGTTTGTGCTCTCAGCCTTGATGAAGCCGGTGTCAGCGAACACCGCGTTGAAGGGGCCCGGCGGCCCGTTGCGCACCGAGCCGCGGGCGACGAACCGCGTTTGGCCGTCGAGCAGATCGCGGTGGCTGCCGGAAAGCCCCAGATGCCAAAGGTAGCGGCCATCGGCGTCGTAGATGGGGAGCACGGTGCCGCGCCCCTCGATCATGTAGTCGCCGTCCCCCACGCCAAAGCCGAACGGGTTCGTCGTGTTCTTGAACACGCCGACGGCCCAGGTCGCGCGCTCGTTCTCAGTGCAGTTGAACAGCTGCAACCCGGGAACAAAGCCGTTCGTGAATCGTCCGTAGAAGGCGTCGAACATCGGGGACCGCTCCATGAAGTCGAGCCAGCGGCTGCTGGTGAGGTGCTCGAGTTCGATGGGGTCTTTCTGGTTGCCGACGCGAAAGTTGCCCACCCACGGCAGGTGCGTGAACGTCACCCATAGGTCGGTGGGCGCAGGGGCCGGCACTGAGGGGTTGGCGGCGCCCACCAGATGACTGACGAAGTCGTATTCGGCCGCCCAATCGATCACCTCGTACATCGTGCCGTCGACGCGCAAGCGCCCGCGGCGCATGTTCACCGAGTCGTCGAGCGCGCCGATGCCGCGCGGTCCAAACTGCACGGCGTCGTCGGCCGAGAACCAGCCGCCATCGAAGTGCGTGCGCCCGCCTACGTGAACCCGAAAGTCCTTGTTGGCGGACTGCACTTCCCAGCCGTGATTCCACACGGCCTTGAGCGCCGTGTCGCTGCCGACCACGTAGGGCTCAGGCACGAGCACAGAGGCGGCCGCGGGCTTGGGCTCGGCTACGGGCGGCAGCGGCTCCACCAGGCTGGCGCTTTTCTGCTGCTCGGCGAGGGCTTCGCGCACGAGCCGGGCGACCTCGGCCTTGAGGGGCGAGTCCTCGCCGACGGACGCTTCGAGCGGTCCGAGCGCGGGGGCGGTCTGACTGGCGAGCGCCGGATTCGGCAGCGCCGTTGGCGGCGCGCCGGCGCTCGACAACACACCCGCTAGGATCTCCGGCGGGGCAACCGGTGTCGCAATGGGTATTTGAATTTGCGCCGGCGAGGTTGGCCCCTGTGCAGGGAGCAGCCCCGCGAGCGCCAACAGCGCGGCGCCGGCGCCAATGCATGCGCGAGCGCCGCTGATCATCGCTGCTAGCTCCCGAGAAAACGAGCGTGGCCCCGCACCGGTCGCGCAGGCCGTAGAGTTTATCGGCTGTGCAGATTGCAAGTGTTGGCGAAACTTTACGGGCCCCAGCAGTTGCGAGACTGCGCAGGATGGGCGACTCGGTGAACGGTCCGCCCGGCAGCCGAAAGATGAATACGATATGTTGACCGATTCCCGCGCGACGGTCTCCTATGTTCCGCGATTAACCGTGTTCCCCATGCTCACTGAACGCTTCGAGCAAGCCCTGGTTTTCGCCACACGGTTGCACGCCAATCAGCAGCGTAAATCGAGCGGCACTCCGTACCTGGCCCATTTGCTGGCGGTGACGGCGATCGCGCTCGAGTACGGCGCCGATGAGGAGACCGCGATCGCCGCGCTCTTGCACGACGCGGTTGAGGACCAGGGGGGCTCCCGCACGAGGGCGGAGATCGCCCAGCAGTTCGGCGACCGCGTGGTTACGATCGTCGACGGCTGCACCGACACCGACCAGCACCCTAAACCCCCATGGCGGGCGCGGAAAGAGGCCTACGTCGGGCGGCTTGCGCACGAGCCCGCCGAGGTGCGGCTCATCTCGGCGGCCGACAAGCTGCACAACCTCCGCGATCTGACCGCAGCGCTCCGCAGCCACGGCGACTCCGTTTGGCGCGACTTCCGCGGCGGACGCGAGGGAACGCTTTGGTACCATCAGGCAGTGCTCACCGCATTGCACGGACGCGTGCCCGCTGGGCTCTGGGACCAACTCGCCCAGGCCGTTGGCGAGCTGAAAGGCCTCGCAGGCGCAGACTAGTTCCGGCGGCAGCGCCCCCGGCCGTGCTCGAAGCGAACCTGCGCGACCCTTCGCGCCTCGCCCCAAATGAGCCACAATGGCGGCTACTCCGGGCGATTAGCTCAGTTGGTTAGAGCGCCACGTTTACACCGTGGATGTCGGGGGTTCGAGTCCCTCATCGCCCACTGTACAAGTTTGCAGTAAATCGCATGGTACAGCAGGCCCCGGCATTTCCGGGGTTTTTCATGCGCCTGGGCTCCTCCATCATCTCCCTGCGGCCCCCTGCGAGGAGCGCGTTCGCTGCCAGCGTGATCGAGTCAATGCAAGGTCCATCAATCGATCCTTTCGAAGCTAGAGCAGCGTCACAGCTTGTTTTTCGGGTTGTGCCACACCAGCCCGCAGCGGGAGAAGCGCAAGCAAGGGGCGGGATCTTGGGCGCGCTGGCCGAAAAGGCTGCCCTGCCCGTGCCTGGGGCCGCGAGACTCGACCAGGGATGGGCGGCGCTCCCTTGCTCGCGCTCTCGCGCTGCGGGCTCGTAGGGATCGGCCAGCCCGAACTTCCCAGGGCGACGAGCCATTAGTAGCGTGGCAGCGAGGGATCGATGGCCACGGCCCATTCGTCGATGCCGCCTGCGAGGCTTTGCGCCTGGCCAAATCCTTGGTCGCGGAGCCACTGGGCGACGCGGAGGCTGCGCCCGCCATGGTGGCAATGCACGACGATTGGCTGGCCGCGGTGGGGCTCGAGTTCCGCCAGCCGGCCGCCCAGCTCGCTCATCGGGAGCAGCTTGGCTTGCGACAGATGCACGATCTCGTGCTCGTGCGGTTCGCGGCAGTCGATGACCAGCAAATCGTCGCCGGCGTCGAGCTTCCGCTTGAGCGAGTGACAGTCGATTTCCAGGGGTGGGTGCGAGCTCACGAGCAGTCCTGCCGGCCAAAGAAACCAGGGAACAAGAGGCGAAGCGGGCCGCGATTGTAACAAATCGGGGCGAGCAAGGGGCGCAAGAAGAAACCCCTGTCGGCCTTGGGGGCCGACAGGGGTGAAAGATTGCTGAAATGCAGGCTGCGAATCTAGCGGCGATAGCCGCCGTAGCCGCCGCCTCCTCCGCCGTAGCCGCCCCGTCCGCGTCCGCCGCCACCGCCGCCGCCTCCGGCGGGCCGGGGCGAGCGCTCGCGAGCCTCATTGACGGTCAAGTCCCGGCCGTCGACGCTCTGCCCGTTGAGGGCTTCGATCGCGGCCGCGCAATCCTGGTCTGATTCCATCTCCACGAAGCCGAAGCCGCGCGAGCGGCCCGTTTCGCGGTCGGAAACGACTTCGGCGCTGCGCACCGAGCCATGCTCGGCGAACATGGCCTTCAACGAGTCCGACGTGGTGGACCAAGGCAGATTGCCTACGTAAATGCGCTTACCCATCCAAACGATCCTTGGAACGCTGACATGTTGGGACGACGTGGGAGCAGGACGGCCGCCGGCGGCGCGTGTCCCGAAGTGCAGCCGGCGGTCGAAAAAGCGGCGGTAGTTTAGCGGCCCTCGCTACCCCCCGCAACACCGAGGCCAAGGAAAAAACTCCGGCTCCGGCGGCGAGTTTCCAGCAAGCGTTAGTTGGCCGGCGCGTCGGGCGTCGGCAGGGAGTCGTCGAGATCGGGCGCGTCGGCGCTCGGTGCATCCGCGTCGCTGGGAGCGGACGGAGCTGCTTCAGTCGGTGGCTGCACGTCGTTCGGCGACGGCGACGCGGCGTCCGGCGACGTCGTCGGTCCAGGCGTCGGCGGCGGCCCCTCTGCGCGGACCGGCCGGTCGCCGTGGTTGGCGACGTCGTAATCGTGGACGAAGCGGCCGATCTGGTAATCGAACACGTCTTGAATGCGCCCCGAGAGCAACTCGCCCAGCGCGTTGCCGAACTTCACGCCGGAACGCCAGGTCACTGCTTGCACCACCAGGTCGCGATTGCGCTCGAGGGCCACCTTTTCCCAGAGCACCGTCTCGATGCTGTATTGGTAAAGGGCCAGCGTTTCATGCCGCTGCAAGCAGAACTGCACCTCGAGGATCGGCGTGCCGGGCGTGGAGGCCAACTCCTCGCGCGAGAGCACGCGGATGCCGGCCTCCTTCAGGCGGTCTTCGATCGTCTGGCGGAGGAACTTGGGCGAGACGTCGGCATAGGCCCCGGCGGGAGCGATTTCGGTCAAATGGACATAGACCCCGGGCAAGCCCACCAGGGCCGATTTGACCACGGGCTTCACCTCGGGGGGCTGCGCGGCCCCCGTCGTTGCAACCGTCAACACCCCACCCACGGCGGCCAGCCACGCGAGCGAACGCAGATTCATCGTGTTTTCCCCGAAAAAAGCGGTCCGCTCGTGAGTCTTGCCCCTGGGCAAGGCGCGGCGGCCGAGCACTTGCGGCGTATTGCCGAAGTATGGCTTTTTTCTGCCGCTCGGGATGCAGGCTCCGCGTGGGGAACGCGAGGATACCCGCTCGACCGGCCTAGCGACTTTCTTCGGCCGCAGCCGTGATCACGCCCTGGTCGGGAGCGTCAATGCGATAGAGCGCTTGGTCGGTGCGGATCAAGAGCGCGCCGGCTACCGCGGCCAGCGAGGCGGAGACGCGCCCTTCGAGCCGGTTCTCGGCCACAATCCGGCCCTGGCCCGCCGGGTCGACTACATAGGTGGTTCCTTCGTCGTTCGTGGCGTAGATGCACCCGGCCGCGTAGAGCGGCGAAGCGAGGAAGTTGCCCCGCAAGCGTTTTCGCCAGAGTTCATGGCCCTCGGCCACGTTCAGGCAGACAAGCACCCCCTTGTCGTTCAGCAAGAACATCTGCCGGCCCACGATCAGCGGCGAGGGATTGTGCGGCACGCCCCGCCGGGCCGCCCAGGCGAGGTGGGTATCGGTGACGTCCCCCTGGCCATCCAGATCGATCGCGTAGAGCGACGGCGTTTCGTAGCCCGAGCAAATGAACACGCGGCCGCCGGCGGCCACGGGGCGCGGCACGGTGGAGTAGCCTTCGAAACGGAATTTCCAAATCTCCTCGCCGGTGCGCGGGGCGTAGGCGATCGCCTGGCCGCCTCCCACGGACACGATCTGGTCCCCGCCGGCGTGCCGCACCGCCAGCGGAGTGCTGTAGGCCGGCAGGCCGACGCGGTCGCGCTGCCAGCGCAGCCGCCCCGTGCGTTTGTCGAGCGCCGCCACGAACTGCCGATCGACGCCGTCGCAGGCGACGATCAAGAGGTCGTTCCATACAATCGGAGAAGCCCCAGGCCCGTGGCTCTGGTCGTACTTCAGGCCCTCGTTGCGCCACAGCACCTGGCCATCCGTGTTCAAGCACGCCGTTCCCTGGCTGCCGAAGTGGACGAACACCAAGTCGCCGTCGAGCACCGGAGTAGGCGAGGCGTGCGTGTTGTGGGCGTTGATCCGCCCTAGATCGGCGCGGCGAAACACTTCGACGTCGCGCTGGATCTCCCCCGTCGCGAAGTCCAGGCAGATCGCCCGCAGGCTGCCTTCCGCCTCGATCGCCGTGGTGAGCCAGACCTGGCGCGCGTAAACGACCGGCGACGACCAGCCTTGGCCCGGAATCGGCGTGCGCCACGTAACGCCCTCCTGCTCGCTCCAAGCGAGCGGAGCTTGCTTGGCGGCGCTCACGCCCTGTCCCGTGGGGCCACGAAATTGCGGCCAGTCGTCGGCGCGAGCGGGAAAGCCGCTGGCGCATAGCGCCAGCCACGCGATGAACTGCGTAATGTTGAGTCGCATCGATCGATCCCTGATTCCGCGTGTTCGGCCGCCCACCAACTACCAGCCGTTTTGAGGAATCCTTCCCCGGTTGATTTGCGATCCATAGCTGCCCCCCGGCACGGCGTCGCCCGATTGCCCGGGCCGGCCGAAGATGGCGAGGTTCGGCTGCGCCGCCTGCAATTCGCTTAGCGCCCGATCGGACACCTGCGTCCCGCGTACGTTCAACTCGGCCAAGAGCGGCAGGCCGTGCAGTTGAGCCAGCCCGAGATCGCCGATGTCGGTTTCCGAGAGGTCGAGCGCTTCGAGCCGCACGAGCGTAGCGATGGGCGCCAACCCGGCGTCGCCGATCTTGGTGCCGCGGAGACTGAGCACGCGCAAGCCCGTGAGCTGCGTCAGGTGGCGCAGGCCCAGGTCCGTGACGTCGCTGCCATCCAGGCGCAACTCTTCGAGCGTCCTCTGTTGCGCCAAGGCCTCGAGCCCTGCGTCGCTGATCGGCAGGTTGGCCAAGTCGAGCGATTCGATGATCGGCAGCCGGGCCAGCGCTTCGAGCCCACGATCGGTGATGTCGGTGTCGCACAGCGACAGGTTGCGCAAGTTGGTCAGGTTTTCGAGCGCGGCCAAGTCGTCGTCGGTGACGCCGGTTTGGTCCAGCCACAGCGATTCGAGCGGCAGCCCGCTGATCGGCCGCAGGCTGCCGGGCTCGAGCGGATTGCTGCTGAGCCGGAGCAAGCGGAGCTTGGTGAGCTTGGCGAGCTGCGCGAGTCCGGGGCCTTCGATGCCGACGCCATAGAGGCCGAGCTCTTCAAGCGCGGTGAGAGCGCCGACGTGGCGCAGCCCCTCGTCGCCGACCTTGGTCCAAGAAACGTTGAGTTGCCGTAACGCTGGCATCGCCTCCAGATGACGCAGCCCGGCCCCGGTGATTCGCGTGTCATGGAGCGCCAGACCCTCGAGGTCGTTCAAGCCTGCGAGCGCGGCAAGCCCTGCATCGGTAACGCGCGTTTGCTGCAGCTTGAGGGCCCGGAGCGACTTCATGCCGGCCAGCGCCGGCAGACCGCGGTCGGTGACCTGGCTCCGCTCGAGATCGAGCAGGCGGACATCGGGGAGCTGCGCAATTGCCGGCAGCGCTTCGTCCCCTCCGCCCCAGCGAACGCAGAACGTGCGCCGGCCTTCCCCGTCGGGCAACTCTTCAACCGCCGCCCCCAGTTCCGCCAGCCGGCGCAGCGCGTCGCGGCGCTGCTGCCAGGCGCCGAGCGGCGTCGCGCTCAGCCTGGAGGCGCGTTGGGGCCGCGCCGCGAGCGTTGGCTCGGCGGGCCAGGCCTTTGGCGCGGCGCGCCGCGCAGTCTGGGTCGACGTCGCCCTGGGAGGCACGTCGCGTGCGCCTGCCCGGGGTTCAGCCTGCGGGGCTTCGTCGGAGATGAAAGCCTCATCATCGGCCGCTCGCGCTCGTTGCGGGCAAGCCAGCGAGACGGCGAGCGCCCCCCAGAATGTCCACGCCAGACCGCTGCGTCGCCTCATCACCAAGCCGCCGGAAAGAACGCGCAACAGTCGGAGGCGGAATCCTTTCCGCACGCTTGCCGCGCCAGAATCGGGCGAGAGTCTAGGGGGCGTGGCCGGGGGCGGTCAAGGCACGTTGGGCGAATTGGGCGATCGACGGCTGGCTGCAAGCGGTCTTCCGGAGCGAGGGATGGCGGATCGTCGTCGGGTGCGGCAAGATGACGGCCATTGCTTTCCGTTTCTCCCACACTGGAAGTCGCCCATGAGCCCGTCGATCCAACCGGTTCCTCCCGGCCTCGAAGGCCTGATTCCGCACCTGGTGTGCGCTCCGTGCTCCGAGGCCATCGAGTTCTACAAGAAGGCCTTTGGGGCCGAAGAGTTGATGCGGATGCCGGCCCCCGACGGCCAGCGGATCATGCACGCGGCCATCCGCATTGGTCAGAGCCACGTCTTTCTCGTCGACGACTTCCCCGAATTCTGCGGCGGCAAGTCAGGCACGGCCACGGCGCTCGGGGGAACGCCGGTCACCATTCACCGCTACGTGCCGGATTGCGATGCGGCGGTCAAGCGGGCCGAAGCGGCCGGCGCCACGGTGTTCATGCCCCCGCAGGACATGTTTTGGGGCGACCGCTACGGCGCGGTGAGCGATCCGTTCGGGCATCGCTGGTCGTTCGCCACCCACATCAAGGATCTGACGCCGGAGCAGATGATGGCCGGCATGAAGCAGGCGTTTGCCCAAGGCTAAGCCAACCGCGTGTCCCCTGATTAGTGGCAGTTCGTCTCGAGCCGCATCACGGTCCAAATCTTTTTGAGCAGTGCTTCGGCGTCGAACGGCTTGAGCAGGTAACCGCTCGCGCCCAGGCTGCGCGCTTGGTCCACGATCTGCCGATCGGACGCCGAACTCAGCACGATCACCGGCACGCGCGGGTTCAGATGGCGAATGCGCTTGAGCAGTTCGAGCCCGTTCGACACCGGCATCAGGATGTCGGTGATCACCAGGTCGAAGGTGCTCTCGAGGAACTTTGCATAGGCTTCGGCGCCGTCCTTGGCCACCTCCACGGTGAAGTCTGCATCGGCCAGCGCGTGGGCGACCTTGGTGCGGACGAGGGTCGAATCGTCGACGACGAGCGCTCGGGGCATGGCAAGAGTCTCCGGATCGTAAGTCGTCGGTTTAGAACAAAACGGCGCCGGGCGACGCGCTTCCGCCGGCAAGAACGGGGTCGGCCGGATCGGCCTCGAGCCCCAGCTCGAGGGCCAGCGCGTCGGTCGTGGAGTGAAATTCGATCACGAACGGCTCGACGCCGGCGGGCCACTCCAAAGGCCGCGTGTGGCCGATCACGGCCTTGGGCAGGCCGAACCGCACGCGGTCGCGGTGCAAGAGCCCGGCGGCCCGGCCGGTGACCGTGTTCGTGAGCTCGCGGACCGCGTCGGCCACGTCGTCGTTCAGGTACCGGAAGGGGCGTTCGAGCAGTAGCTCCGTGGCCCGACAGGCGGTAACCCGCGACAAACTGAGCACCACGCCGCCGCGGACGCGACCCGTGAGCCGAATCACCCCGGAAACGTCGAAGGTGGGAGCGACGCAACACTTGGCGTGCGGCGGCTCCGGCTCGAGATTCCAGTCGAACAGCCGTGCGAAGACATAAAGCGTTTGTGCTACGAAGGGTTCGACGAGTCGCTCGTCGAACGAGATGTCCGCGGCGCGCGGAACCACCTGCGGGAACGGCCGCATGGGGGGTGAACCTCGGGGAGTTCAATGACGGACGATATCCGCGAGCGCGCCGGGTCCCGGAAATTGGGAAGCAGCGCGGAAGATGAGCAACGGGCATCGCCGCTAAGTCCGGCGACGCTGGCGGCCGCGTGCCTGACCGCAAATGAACCTTATCCCAAAACCTGGGGGAGCGCCTGGGTCCTAGGGAAAATCCTTCGCCGACTCGCGACCCGCCGGCGCAAGAGGGCTACAATCGGCGCTTCCCACCACCCTTCGCCACGACGACGCCCATGCCATGAGCGATGCCGCAGGCTTGGAGCGATTCGTCGCTGCGCAAACGGGCGTCTACGCGGCGGCGCTCGCGGAAATTTGCGCGGGACGCAAACAGACCCACTGGATGTGGTTCGTTTTCCCCCAACTGGCCGGCCTAGGGTCAAGCGCGACCGCGCAGAAATATGCAATTCGCGACCTCGCTGAGGCCCAGGCCTATCTTCAGCACCCGTTGCTGGGAGCGCGCTTGGGCGAATGCGCTGAGGCGGCGCTGGGTGTGGAGGGGCGGACCGCGCACGACATCTTCGGCTCGCCCGACGAACTCAAGCTCCGTTCGTGCGCCACGCTGTTCGCCCAGGTCTCGCCGCCGGGCTCGGTGTTCGAGCGGCTGCTCGAGAAGCACTTTGGCGGGCAGCCCGATCCGCGCACGCTGGCACTGCTCGAAGCGACGCGGCAAAGCCCCTAAGGACAAGCAGGATCATCCCGCCCCGCCCAGCTCTTCCTGCAGAGCACACCAGCGGTCTTCGGCCGTGCTGAGTTGCTGCGCGAGTTCCGTCACTTCGTTGTGCAGCCGCAGGGCCTCGGCCGGGTCGGTGGCGGTCATGAGCAGGGCGTTCGTTTGTTTCTTTTGTTCGTCGAGCCGGGCGATCGTTCGCTCGACGTTCGTCAGCTCCTTGCGCAGCTCGCGCTCGCTGCGCTGAGGGGCGGCGGCTGCCTTGGCCGGCTTGCCCTGCCGCGCCGGCGACTTGCTCAGCTTGGTTGCCTGATCGCGCTCCCCTTCCTCGATCTCCTTGTTCACCGAGTAGAGGTAGGCGTCGTAGTCGCCGCGGTAGTTCGTCACATGCCCATCGCGCACCTCGACGATGCAGGTCGCCACGCGCTTGAGAAAGTGGCGGTCGTGGCTCGTGAAGACCACGGTCCCCTGGTAATCGACCAAGGCCTCGGCCAGGGCCTCGATCGTGTCGACATCCAAGTGGTTGCCCGGTTCGTCGAGCACGAGCACGTTGCACTGGTTCAACAGCAACCCAGCCATGCACAGGCGTGCCCGCTCGCCGCCGGAGAGCACCGAGATTTTCTTCTTCATGGCGTCGCCGCGGAAGCAGAGCGCGCCGGCCTGATCGAGGATCTCCTGCGTCTTCTTGCCGGAGCTAGCCGCCGACTCGAGATACTCGAGCACGGTCTGCTTTTCCGGCAAGCTCGTGTAAACGTGCTGAGCATAGATGCCGAGTTGCACGCCGTGCCCCCAGCGGGCTTCGCCGGCCAAGGGCTCGAGCGAATCGACGATCGTGCGTAGGAAGGTGGTTTTGCCCTGGCCGTTGTCTCCCACGATTGCTGCCCGCGAGCCGTGTTCGATTTCGAGGCCGATGTCTTCGGCGATCCGCTTTCCGGCGTAGCCCATCGCCAGCCCCCGGCAACGCAGCGCCGTGCCTTTGCGCGGCTCCACCTGCGGCGCGCGAATCCGCGCGGTCGGCTCGTCGGAGGCGATCTCCACGGTCTGCAGCCGCTCGAGTTGCTTGCTCTTGCTGCGGGCACGCGTGGCGGTGCTGGCGCGGGCCTTGTTCTTGGCGATGAACTCCTCGAGCTGCTTACGCTTGGCCAGCACCGTCGCGTTGGTGCGCTCGTCGTGCTCGCGGCGTTCTTCCTGGAATTCGAGGAAGTCGTCGATCTTGCCGGGGAACATCGTCAGCTTGCCGCGCGAGAGATCGAGCGTGTGGCTGCAGGTCGACCGCAGGAAGGCCCGATCGTGCGAGACGATCAAGCAGGCTTCCTGGTACCCGCGCAGAAAATGCTCGAGCAGAATCTGCGTGCGCAAGTCGAGAAAGTTCGTTGGTTCGTCGAGCAGCAGCAGGTTCGGCTCGTGCAGCAGCAAGGCCGCCAGCTTGACGCGGGTTTGCCAACCGCCCGAAAGCCGGCTGATGGGGCCTTCGAGATAGTCGTTCTTCACCTCGAACTGGCCGGCGACCTCGCCGCACTTCCAGTCGGGTTGGCCACTGTCGCGCATCAGGAACTCGAGCGCGGTCTCGCCGGGCTGAAACGGATCGTGCTGCCGCAGGTAGCCCAGCCGCAGCTTGGGATGCCGCATCACCTCGCCGGTGTCGAGCTCTTCCTCGCCGAGCAGGATCTTGAGCAGCGTGCTCTTGCCGGCGCCGTTGCGGCCGACGAAGCCGATCTTCCCATCGTCGGTGATCGTCGCCTCGGCGCCGTCGAGCAGCACCTGATCGCCGTAGCTCTTGTGGGCATTCTTGATTTGCAGCAGGACGGCCATACGAAACTGGGTCTCTCTCTAATTCCCGGAAACGATTCTCTATCTATCCCTTCACCCGATAGCCGCGCTCAGCGAGCGCCGCGCGCACGCGGTCGAGATGCTTGCCTTGGATCTCGAGCTCGTCGTCGGCCAGCGATCCGCCGGCGCCGCAGGTCGACTTGAGCCAGGTCAGCAACTCCGGCAAGTCGTTGCCGACGGCTGGCAGCCCGCGCACCACGGTGACGACTTTGTCTTTGTTCCGTTTCTCCACCGCCAGACGGGCCGTTTGTTCGCCGGGCGGTATCCGCGGCGGCGGGGGTGGAGGGAGCGGTGGGCATTTACATTCTGCCTCGAGCGCGCCGCAGCGATCGCACTTGGGAGGCATATCGAACGGCGTGCCGGCGAACAGGCGAGTCATAGTAGTTTCAGGCGTTTACTAACGACCCCAGGCTCGGAACGATTCTCCCCCCGGCGACTCGCCGGGGGCTAATATCAGCCCCCCGTCAATGACGGGGGGATTCCACCGCAATTTCCGCCACTCGCGCTCAACGAGCTCTTAACCCTGTTCCAGCGCTTCCCAGCGTTCGTAGGCGTTTGCCAATTGCTCTTCCAACTCCTTGAGGCGCGCCTGTTCGGCCGCAATCTGCGGCCCAGGCTGCTGGTAGAACGTGGGCGCGGCCATCGCTTGGTGCAATTCGGCGATGGCCGCCTCACACTTCTCGATCGTCGCCGGCAGCGACTCGAGTTCGCGCTGCTCCTTGAACGAGAGCTTGCGCTTGACCGCCGTGGCTTGGCTCCTCGACTGCGGCGCCGGACGCTGGCTCGGTGCTTCCGCTGGTCGCTTGACTGCAGGCGGCTTGCGCTGCCGAAGCCAATCGTCGTAGCCGCCAACGTATTCTCGAACACCATCCTCCTCGAACACGATCGTGCTCGTGACGACGTTGTTCAGAAACGTGCGGTCGTGGCTCACGAGCAGCACGGTGCCGGAGAACTCCACCAGCCGCTCCTCGAGCATTTCGAGCGTTTCCATGTCGAGATCGTTCGTCGGCTCATCGAGCACGATCACGTTGGCCGGCTTGGCGAACAGCTTGGCCAGCAGCAGCCGATTGCGCTCGCCGCCGGAAAGGAACTTGACCGGCAGCCGTACTCGCTCCGGCGTGAATAGGAAGTCGCGGAGGTAGCCGATCACGTGGCGCGTGTTGCCGCCGATGCTCACCGTGTCGTGCCCATCCGCCACGCAGTCCTGCACCGCCGTCTCTTCGTCGAGTTGCTCGCGAAGTTGGTCGAAGTAGGCGACCTGCAGGTTCGTGCCCAGCCGCACCGAGCCGGACTGCGGCTGCAGTTCGCCGAGCAGGATTCGCAGCAGCGTGGTCTTGCCGGCGCCGTTGGGGCCGATGACGCCCACCTTGTCGCCGCGCATCAGGCTGGTTGAAAAGTTGCAAACGATCGAGCGCTCGCCGTAAGAAAAAGTGACCTCCTTGGCGACGGCCACGAGCATGCCGGAGCGCTGTTCCTCTTGGATCGCCAATTGCACCTTGCCGGTCGCCTCGCGGCGCTCGCCGCGGATTTCCCGCAGCCGCTCAAGAGCCCGCACGCGGCCTTCATTGCGCGTGCGGCGGGCCTTGATGCCGGTGCGAATCCACACCTCTTCCTCGGCCAGCTTCTTGTCGAACAGCGCGTTCTGCTTTTCCTCGGCGGCCAGGTCGGCCTCCTTGCGCACGAGGAACGTCTCGTAGTCACACGCCCAGTCGAACAGCCGCCCGCGATCGATCTCGAGGATGCGCGATGCCAGCTTGCGCAGGAACGTGCGGTCGTGGGTTACGAAGATCAAGCTTGCCTTCCACCGCGACAGAAACGTCTCGAGCCATTCGACGGCCGACAGATCGAGATGGTTCGTCGGCTCGTCGAGCAACAGCAGATCGGGCTCCGCCACGATGGCCCGCGCCAGCAGCACGCGGCGTTTCATGCCGGAAGAGAGCCGCTCGAAGGGGGCGTCGCCGACCAGTTGCATGTCCTCTAATATCCGTTCGACTCGCCGCTCGGCCTGCCAGGCGGCGTCGTGGTCGTCGGCGGCGTAAGGCGCACCCTGAGCAACGATCGCCCGCACGGGGCCATGCAGATCCTGCGGTACATCTTGCGGCAACAGCGCCACGCGGCTGCCAGGTGCGAAAAGGATCTGCCCGTTGTCTGGCGCGACCTGGCCGCCGAGCATCCGTAGGAGCGTGGTCTTGCCGGCGCCGTTGCGGCCGAGCAGGCCGATGCGCTCCGCCGGCTCGATCTGGCACGAAACCCCATCCAACAACGCCGGCCCGCGAAAGGCAATGTGGAGGTCGCGAAGAGTGACAAGCGGCATGAGGCGAACCGTGGTGACCGCGGCCCGCCGGCCGCATCCGAAGGCTGTATTATGTTCCAAAGCCTGAAGCGCTGGGCAGGGCAAATTCCTGCGGCCCGCCATGCCCGGCAGTATCCGCTAAAAGGAAGGAGCCAAAATACTTCCTGAGGCCGGCGACAGGGTGAACCAAGAGCACTGACCTGGTGGTGCTCGGCATTGCCGGGGCCGTCAAGCGCCTGGCCTGGACGCTCGGCTCCGTGGGCGCACGGGTTGCAGCGATCGAACGCGGCTGGGGCGGGGGCTCGTGTCCCAACATCTCTGCTTCTCGGCGCTTCGCGATAGCGTGTTCAGGCATCCGACGGTTGCCGAGGGGCTGGTTGGGTTGTTCGCGACAGTCCTGCCGCGATGGTGGCTTGTCGGAGACGTCCCACGCTTCGGGACATCAGCCGAAGACCGGCCACATTGTGGCCCAGGACTGCCCGATTCAGTCGCCAGCGGGCACGTCAAGCGGGTCGAATTCCCTCCGTCGCGGATTCGGAACAGGCTGCCGCTCGCGAACAATCGGCCAGCGGGTCTGTTTGTCCCCAATGATTCTGCGGCGCCGAGCGACTGACCCGTCAAAATCGCGGTTGCGCAGCGTTCGCCGGTTTTCGGTGACCGGAGGTCGAATTACCCTAACGTACAGTTTTGCAGTTTTGCAGGGCGGCGGGTTTGTGTCAGACCGGGCTTTCGGCGGTCGTGAGAGCACTCGAGCCGCCGCCCACGGAATCCCGCCCGACACTCTCTGACTTGGCAGCGTGGCGATGAAGACGTTGAGCTTGAATACGAAGGTCGCCTTGATCGTGGCCGTGCTCGCGGCGACCGTGCTCGTGGTGGCGGTCGTGGGCGCGCGGCAATTGGGGCGAGTCACTGCCCGCACTCAAATCCTAGTGGAAGAGTTGGGCCAGACGGCGGCGCTCAACAGCGCTCTGCAGATCGCCTTCCTGTACACGATTCGTATGGAAAAGAATGCAGTGCTCGTAAACGACGAGGCACGCTCCAGCGAATTTGCGCGCGAGGCGGAGGCCGGTGCAAGGAAGGTGGATTCCATGCTGACGGCGCTAACTGCCAAGGTCGCGGAATCGGGAGATCTCGAGCAACGCCAGGCGCTCGAAGAGTTCCGCCAACAATGGCAAACCTATCGCCAAAGCCTGGCGGAAGTGCTGCGGCTTGCTCAGTTGAATACGAACTCTCAGGCGCGAACGCTCGTGGAGTCCGCCGTCGAACCGGACTTGCAGGAGTTCGTGGAGTTCTTCTCGCGCGTCGGACGGCGGCTCAGCCAAGCTTCGTCGTCGGGCTCGGCCAATGACGCGCGGGCCGCGTTGACGGCGCTGGAAGCGGCCGTCAATGTCAAGGACATCGCGAGTCTTCTCTATCGGCACAACAGTTCCGCAGCCGACCCGGCAATGAATCTCTTGGATCAGCGGCTCAGAGAAGTGCTGGACCAGCTCGACGACGATCTTCGCACGCTCAAGCCGGCCCTGGATCCGTTGGAGTTGGCGGAAGCCACTCGGTTGGCCTCCGAAGCGCGCAAGCTGGGAACACAGGTCGCCGCCGTGCAAAAACTCTCGCGCGCCAACAGCAACTTGGCGGCGGCCGAGCGCACTGTGGTGTTCAACTACAAGGTGGGAACCGAGGCGAACAACGCTCTGACGGCATTGGCCGCTCGACTGGAACAGCAGATGCGCGTTGAGAATCAGGCGAGCCAAGCCGACCATTTTTGGGGAATCGTTGAGCTGGCCGCGGCAGGGCTGCTGGGCACTCTGGTCGGGGGCGCCGTGGCGCTCTTGATCTCCCGCTCCATCGTGGCGGACATTCACGAACTGGCGAAGCAGATCGGGGCCGCAGCGAGCGATCTGACTCAAGTGTCACACGTGCTGTCGGCTCAGAGCGAGGAAATGTCGATCCAAGCGTCGAACGTGGCCGGTGGCGCCGAGCAGATGACCGGGAACATCAGCACGATCGCTGCGGCCGCCGAGGAGATGAGCATGAACGTGGCCTCGATTTCCTCGGCGAGCGAGCAGATCAGCGTCAACGTAAGTAGAATCTCGGCCGCTGCTCAATCGACCGCCACCAACGTGCAAACGGTGGCTCATGCCGTTCAAGCGGCCACGGTGTCGTTCCAAAGCGTCGCCGATGACGCGAAACAAAGCGCCCTAGTGACTGCCCAGGCCTCCACCTTCGCTCAGCAAGCCTCGGGCAAGATGCAAGCGCTCGACCGGGCCGCCCACGAAATCAGCAAAGTCACGGAGATGATCAAGCTGATCGCCATGCAAACAAACTTGCTCGCGCTAAATGCCACGATCGAAGCAACCTCGGCCGGCGAGGCCGGAAAAGGATTTGCGGTGGTCGCCGACGAGATCAAGGAACTTGCCGGGCAAAGCGGAAAGGCGGCCCAAGACATTGCGCACATGATTGAGGGCATCCAACTCAGCACCCGCGATTCTGTAGGTGCAATCGGCCAAGTTGCGGAGACGATCTCGGCAATCAGCACGGCCTCGGAGCGTATCTCCGCGGCGGTCGTACAACAATCAATGGTCGCCCAGCAAATCGCAGGCAATCTGGACGCCGCCAGCAAGGGCGTGGGACACATCGCCCAATCGATCGCCGAAGTAGCTCAGGGGGCGAATGACATGTCACGCAACGCCAGCGACGCCTCGCTCGCCGCGGGGGACGTTGCCCACAATTCGAGCGAGTCCGCCCGCGCAGTTCGGGATATTGCCTCCAACATTCAGGGCGTGAGCGGTTCGACAAAGGAAGCGGCGGAAGGGGCTCAACGAGTCAGCTTGGCCGCCCAGGAGATGGAGCGGGTTTCCTTGCGTCTTGATCGGTTGGTTCGCAGTACCTGAGAGTTGGTTCCCGCCCCCTCAGTCGTGGCTGATGCCCCTGCCGGCGCTCACGCGGTCAGAATCTCCCCGTGGTCGTTCCGGCACAAATCCCCTTGCATGTTCTAGCCGGCAGATGCGCAGCCCAAAGCACGCAATCGGGGCCAGGTGCGGCCATTTCGAACGCCCTCGCCCGTACCCTTCCTGCCCCCCAGCAGCTAGAATATTTCGTTCCCGGAATCGGAACCCGGGATACGCCCCGAACCACCCCCGTGGCCGGCGCCTTGCGTTGACGTAACTTGGCCGCTGGCCGCGATTTTTGCATTTCCCGAGGACATCCATGGCCAAGAAGCGTTTGATGACCCCCGGTCCGACCCAGGTGCCTGAAGAGGCCTTGCTGGTGTTGGCTCGGCAGGTCACGCACCACCGCACGCCTGAGTTCGTCAAGCTGTTCGCCGAGACCCTGGAAGGGCTGAAATATGTGTTTCAGACCAAGGGCGACGTGATCGTGCTTACGAGTTCCGGCTCGGGGGGCATGGAAGCGGCCATGGTCAACCTGGTCCCTCGCGGCGGCAAGGCGATCGTGCTCGAGGCCGGCCGCTTCGCCCAGCGCTGGAGCGAGATCGGCAAGGCCTTTGGCATCGAGGTCATTCGCCATCAGGTCGAATGGGGCCAAGCCGTCGAGCCGGACGATGTGGCCAAACTGCTCGAGCAGCATCCCGACGCTGTGGCTGTGTTCGGCACGCTCATGGAGAGCAGCACCGGCGTGGGGCACGACGTGAAGGCGATCGCGGAGGTCGTCAAGGCGACCAAGGCCCTCTACGTCGTCGACGGCATCAGCGGCGGCGGCGTCATGGAGTGCCGCACCGATGAGTGGGGCATCGACGTGCTCGTGGTCGGATCGCAAAAGGCGCTCATGCTGCCGCCGGGCTTGGCCGTGATCACGCTCAGCGACGCGGCGGTGAAGCAGATGGAGTCGATCCCGCGGCAGAGCTTCTACTTCGATCTGGTGAACTACCGGAAGAAGGTGAAGGACGGTCCCGACACTCCCTTCACGCCGGCCCACACGCTCATCGCCGCACTGGCCGAGAACCTGAAGCTGATTCGCCAGCAAGGGATCGAAAACGTTTGGGCGGCCGCCCGCACGCTCAGCAAGGCCACCCGCGCCGGCATCGAGGCGATTGGCTTCGAGCTGTTCGCCGCGCGCCCGGCCGAAGGCCTCACGGCGGTGAAGATTCCGGCCGATCTCGACGGCTCGGCCTTTCTCAAGAAGCTCGAGAGCCGCTACGGCGTGAAGGTCGCCGGCGGCCAGGCCCACCTCAAGGGCAAGATCTTCCGCGTCGCCCACATGGGCATCGTCGACGAGCTCGACATCCTGGCCACGCTCTCGGCGATTGAACTGGTGCTCGACGAAATGGGCCGCAGCGTGCAATTCGGCGCCGGCGTGGCTGCGGCAAGCCAGGTGCTTTCCGAGGCGCGGGCTGTGCCGGCGGGGGCGTAGGCGGCGCTCATCGCTGCTGGCAAAGAAGTGCATTAAAACGGCCGCCTTGCGTTTCGCGGGGCGGCCGTTTTCTATTTGGGCGCGTGGGTCGCGCAACGTCTAGCCAGCGGCTATCGATTGCGGCGTTGAAACTCCAGGATTCAGGGTTGTAGAATCTAGGTAGGGAGACATCGGATGGCAGCCGTCAGTGAAAATGCGATTTGGGAACGGCTTATTCAGCCTGAACGCGGCACCTTGCCCGCGGAGGCGGCGCAGTTCTTTCTCGGATTGTCGTTCGCGGAAGCAGACCTCGCTCGCCTGCGCGAACTCATGGAGGACAACCGTCAGGGGACGCTTTCTGACAGCGAAGCGGCCGAGTTGCGGTCCTATCGCCAGGTGAGCTTCCAGCTCGATCTGCTACGGTCGAAGGCTCGTCAGGCCCTCGGCAGTTAGTTGGATTTCTATGCGGGCAGAACTCGTCAGCTTCGTCCATGCCCGAGCCAAGGGCTGCTGCGAGTACTGCTTGCTTCCTTGCTCGATGCTGGTGGTCCCCTGTGAAATCGACCACATCATTGCCATTAAGCACCGCGGGCCTACTGAGGCGGAAAACCTAGCGCTGGCGTGTTTTTACTGCAATAGCGCGAAGGGATCAAACATCGCTGGCC
>JAXMBI010000050.1:0-21347 GCA_046349955.1 Pirellulales bacterium
GGAACACCACCGGCAACCCCGGCATGGGAACCGGCGGCACCGGCGACGTGCTCACGGGGCTGGTCACCGGGCTGCTTGCGCAAGGCCTATCGCCGTTCGAGGCAGCGTGCCTCGGCGTCTTCGTCCACGGCCTAGCCGGCGACCTGGCGGCGGCGGAACTAGGCGAGCCCTCGCTGATCGCCAGCGACCTGGTGCGGCACTTGCCGCGGGCGATGGGGGATGTGGGGCGGAGTCGGCAGGCCTAACATCCCATCTGGTCCGCACAGCGGACCAATCGTGACTAGCTCGCCGCGCTCCCCTGCCGCCGAATCTCCGCCACCACGCTGCGGACGATCCGGTTGATCTGCCCCGGGTCGACGCCCCCGAGCGGTGGGCAGCCGGCGCCTGGGGCGTCGGCCAGCCCTTCTTCGGCCAGCAGGCAGGCGAGTTGATCGCGGATCAGCTCGAGGTCGATCTTTTGTTCGGCGGCCAGCGGCTGCCGGCTGAGGCCGGGCTTGAAGCCCCGCAGCGCGAGGGCGGCGCGGAAGCCTTCGGGGAAGTCGGCCGAGTAGATCATCGCGTCGAACAGCCGCAGCAGCTTGAACTGCAAGGCGCGGGCTTCGTTCAGCTTCTCGGCGACCGTCAGGTCGTAGAGCTTGCGAGTGATCTCGGGCACGACGCCGCTCGTGGCGTGGGTGCCGCCGTCGCAGCCGATCAGCATCATCGGCATGAGCGCGGCGTCCCAGCCGGTGAGGAAACTGAAGTCGGGGCGCGCGGGGCGCACCGCGGCGATCATCCGCATCATGTGCGGCAAGTCGCCCGAGCTGTCCTTGATGCCCACTACGCGCGGGCACTCCTCGGCCAGGCGACGCACGGTGGGGACGTCGATTGGCGAGGCGAACATGGGGATGTTGTAGAGCGTGACGTCGATCGGCGTGTGGTCGCCAATCTCCTTGAAGTAGGCGTACACCGCCGGCGAGCTGAGCTTGTAGTAGTAGGGGGCCACGATGGCCACGGCCCGCACGCCGAGACTCGCGTAATACTCGCAGGCCGACAGCGTTTCGCGAACGTTGGCTTCGGCGGCGCCGGCGAGGATCGGCACCCGGCCGCGGGCCTCATCGGCCATGATCGCCACGATCCGGCGGCGCTCTTCGGGGGTGAAGCGAGTGAACTCGCCGGTCGAGCCGTTGGGGTAGAGCCCGTGGACCCCCTTGTCGATCAGCCACGAGGTGTAGCGGCGCAGCTCGGCCTCGTTGATCTCGCCGCGGCCGTCGAGCGGCACGATGTTGGGGGTGAAAACGCCGCGCAGACTGGGGGAGGTGGCCATCAGAGAGGTCAGAATCGGTGGGGCGGGAAGGGTTTGGCGGGCAAAACGGCGGGCCGCCCGGCCACGAGCTTTCTTCCGCGGCCGGCCCAAGTTACAACAAAACTATACTTTGCGAAAGTTGCCGGTTCGACCCGTCCAGCGGGTTCGTTTGCCCTGCTGCGCTGGGGCGCCGGGCGCCCCATGCCCGCCGTTTTCCCTCGCGGCCTCGTCGCGGAATTCCATGCCCAACGCCGAGCCCTCGCCCCGCGATTCGACCCCCGCCGCGTCTCCCGCGGACGCGCTGGAAACGCTGCGCCGCTGGGAACGGTCGGTGCAGTCCGCTTGGGGACGCTCGGTCGGCCTGCGTCTGGCGGGCTTCGCTCTGCTTGGACTCTTGATCCTGGCGTATCTCCGCTGGTTCATGTTCACTCCGTTGCCCGGGCTGCCGGAGAACATCCGCACCGGGCGACCCACAGAGCGCGTCGTGTGGATGGAGCGAGCGATCGTGCTCGACGACCTGGTGAAGGAGTGGTTCGGCAAGCCGGCGGAGTTCGCCGTCGTTGACCGGCTGCTGCCGCTGGGCGTGGCGCTGGCGATCTGGGCGGTGGCTGGCGCGGTCGGTTGGCTTGGGCTGCGGGCGCTGCGGCTGACGAAGGAGCTGACGCTGCTCGAGCAGGCTGTGTTTGCCCTGGGGGCCGGCATGAACCTGGTGTCGCTCTACACGCTGCTCGTCGGGCTGGCCGGCCTGCTGGCCGAACGCTGGATCTACGTTGCGCCGGGAGCAATTGCGCTCCTCGCTGCAGGTTTTTTGGCGTGGCGAGAGCGCGCCGCCGGCGGATTTCCAGGCGAGCGACTGCCGACGCCCAAACTGGCCGACGACGGCGACGCCGTGCTCGCCCGCTGGCTCCCCTGGGCGGCCGTCCCCTTCGCCGCGGTCGTCGTCTTGGGCGGGCTGCTGCCTCCGATTGACTTCGACGTTCGCGAGTATCACTTGCAAGTGCCCAAGGAATGGTTCCAAGCGGGGCGCGTGAGCTTTCTGCCGCACAACGTTTACGGAAACATGCCGCTCGGGGCCGAGATGCCGACGGCCGCGGCCATGGCGGTGTTGGGGGACTGGTGGCTCGGCGCGCTGGCCGGCAAAACGGTGATCGCGCTGTGGGCCCTCGTGGGCGCCGCGGCGGTCTATGCGGCGGGAGTGCGATTCTTCGACCGCCGCGTGGCCAGCGTGGCGATGGTCGTGTATCTGTCGACTCCGTGGATCATGTTCCCCTCGATGAACGGGCTCGTCGAAGGGGCGCTGGCCGCCTACTTCATGCTCGCCGGATTCGCCGCCGCGCTGTGGCGCGTGCGGGCAGTCGCCGACGGCCAGCTTCACGGGCGGCTGTTGGCCCTGGGCGGCTTTCTGGCGGGCAGCGCCGTGGCCTGCAAGTATCCCGCGGTGCTGTTCGGCGTACTGCCGCTCTTGCTCGTGGTGTTCAGCGTGCGGAAGGGCGCCGACCTTCGGCCCCCGGCGATTTTGCTGGCGGCCGTGGCGATGGCCTGTGGCCCGTGGCTCGTGAAGAACTGGGTGCTGACGGGCAACCCGGTGTACCCGCTGCTCTACGACGTGTTCGGCGGCGCTACGCGCGACCAGGGTCTCAATGAACAGTGGGTGCGCGCCCATCGGAACTTCGACCGGAGCGCCCCGGCGCTGTTGCTCTCGCTGTGGAGAGTGGTGGGGGCCAGCGAATGGCTAAGCCCGCTGCTCGTGCCCCTTGCGCTCTTGGCCGGACTGTCGGCGCGGTGGCGTCTGGCGGCGCTTGCGTTGGGCGCTTATGTGGCGTTCTTCTTCGTCGAGTGGTGGTTCATGACCCACCGCATCGATCGGTTTCTCGTGCCGGCCCTGCCGGCGCTCGCGCTAATGGCTGGCATTGGAGCGGTGTGGACGCGGGCCGTGCCCTGGCAGTGGATGTTGCGCGGTTTGTTGTTTGTCGGCCTCGGCGCCAACTTCATCACCGTTACGTGCCCACTGGGGGCCGACAATCGCTACTTCGTCTCTTACGCCACGTTGCGCTACGACCCCGAACGCACCGATTCTTGGCACCAATGGCTCAAGGAAAACGTTCCTGCTGGCAAGCAGGCGCTGCTGGTCGGGGACGCGCAGCCGTTCGACCTGGAACTCCCGGCGATCTACAGCACAACCTTCGACGTCTCGCCGCTCGAAACCTGGCTCAAGGCCGCGGAAACTCCCGACGAGGTCTGGCAAAGTTTGACCGACGCAGGCATTTCGCACATCTACGTTCGCTGGGACGAGATCAAGCGCTATCAGTCGCCAGGCAACTACGGGTTCTCGAATCTCATCAGCCCTTCGGTGTTCAAGGGGTTGATCGACTACGGGGTTCTGGACAACCCGATCTTCATTCCCAAAGACGCCACGCGAATGGTCTATCCCGTTCCCCCGGTCAAGCCAAAGGTCGACGACTCAGTCGCCCCGGCGGACGGCGTCAACGTTCCCGCGGCCAGCCAGACTTCGCCGACCACGGCCGCTCCTGTCGTGGCGCCGGCTACTTCGGCTCCCGCTGCTGGCAAGGCGGACGGCTCGCCCGCCTTGAATCCCTGACCGGTCGTCCTCCCCTTCCGGCCATGCCTATGTCCCTCATCGAGCTGCGCGACATCCGCAAGTCCTATAACCTGGGCGAAGTCCTGGTTGAGGCCTTGCGCGGCGTCTCGCTCGACATCGAGCAGGGGGAATACGTCGCCCTGATGGGCCCCTCGGGATCGGGCAAGTCGACGCTGATGAACACGCTGGGTTGCCTCGACCGCCCTTCGAGCGGCAGCTACAAGCTGGCCGGCGAGGAGGTGGTGACGATGACGCTCGAGGAGCGAGCCCACCTGCGCAACCGGCGGATCGGCTTCGTCTTTCAGAACTTCAACTTGCTCGTGCGCACGAGCGCGCTCGAGAACGTGGAGCTGCCGCTGCTCTACAGCAAGAAGATGTCGGCCCGCGAACGCCATGCGCGGGCCAAGGATTTGCTCGAGCAGATCGGCCTGGGCACTCGGCTCGACCACCATCCGGGGCAACTCTCCGGCGGTCAGCAGCAGCGCGTGGCGATTGCGCGGGCCCTGGCCACGCGCCCCGACATTCTGATGGCCGACGAGCCGACCGGGAACTTAGATTCGAAGACAAGCCGCGAGATCATCGACTTATTCCGCCGGCTCAATCAGGAGTTCGGCCTGACGATCGTGCTCGTGACTCACGACCACGAAGTGGCGCGGCATGCCAAGCGAGCGATCGTCCTGCGCGACGGGCTGGTCACCTGCGACACGACCGACTTCCGCCAGGCGGCGCAAGCGGTGAACTCGGCCTCGTATTTGGATGACGAGCCAGGTCCGACAGGCGAACTGCCGGCCGGCGAGCAGGCCGGCGCTCCCGCCTCGGATGCTTAGGCGAACAATTCGCCGATCACCTTGCCGGAGTTGGCGATCTTCATCGGTCGGCCGCTCTTGCTCTGGAACGTCGTCGTGAGCGGAATGCCGAGCGACTTGAGCACGCTGGCCATCAGGTCTTCCGAGCTGTAGGGCTCAGACTCGACCTCCGTTCCATCGGCGCTCGTACGGCCGATGACTTTGCCCCCCTGGAAACCTGCGCCGCCGACGACCACGCTCCAGCTGCGAGCCCAGTGGTCGCGGCCGGCGTCGCCGTTGATTCGCGGCGTGCGGCCGAATTCGCCCATCCAAATGATGGCCGTGTCTTGCAGCAGCCCACGCTCCTCGAGATCGCTGACCAGCGCGCTCATCGCCGTGTCCATTTCCGGCAGTTTGCGAGCCAGGTCGGTGAAATTGTTCGAATGCGTGTCCCAGCCGCCGAGGTCGACCTCCACGAACGGCACGCCGACTTCGACCAGGCGGCGGGCCATCAAGCAGCCGTTGCCGAAACCGGTGCGGCCGTAGCGGTCACGAACCTGGGAGGGCTCCTTGTCGACCTTGAAGGCGGCCATCTGCTGGCTGGTGAGCAGTTCGAGCGTTTTGCGGAGCACCTTCTCGTGGTCGGTGGCGGCCGAGCCGCGATTCTGGCCGACGAACTGCTTTTCGATCAGATCGAGGGCCTGCATCCGCTGCATCAGCCGCTCGTAGCCCAGGCCCATCTCGAGGTTCTTGACGTCGCCATCGGAGCCGACGACGAACGGCGCGTAGGTCATGCCGAGGAAGCCGGGACCGACGGAGCCTCCCCCCACCGCGACGAAGGGAGGAATTTGCAGCGCGCCGCCGCGCGACTCGAGCAGCTCATGGGCCACCACGGCGCCGTAGCTGGGATGCTCGATCGAAGGATTGGGGGTATAGCCCGTGTGCATGTAGTAGCGGCCGCGATCGTGATCGGCCTCGCGGGTGCTCATCGAGCGGATGATCGAGAGCTTGTCCATGTGGGGCGCGAGCTTGCTCATGTGCTCGCAGATCTGCCCTTCGCCGCTCGTGCCAATCGGGCGGAACTGGCCGCCGGTGGGCGCGCCGGGCTTGAGGTCCCAGATGTCGATGGTGGCCGGGCCGCCTCCCATCCACAGCAGAATGGCCGACTTGTTGCGCTTCTTGAGGTCGGGCGCCGCAGCGTGAAGCGAAGTCAAGAACGAAGCCGCCGGTCCGGCGAGCGCCGAAGCGCCGGCCAGGTGGGTGAGAAAGTGGCGGCGAGACATGCCTTGCGGGACGACGAGGCGCTTCATGGCGGACCTGACTTTCGCGGTCTCGGGTACTTAGTGGTTCAGAATGAATTCGTTGCTGTTGAGCAGGGCCCACCACAAGTCCTGCAGCGCATAGGCTGCATTCCCGCCGCGAGCCACGAGCAGGGCGTTGGCCGCTTGCTGCTCGACTTTGGTGGGCCGGCGGGCGACCGCGGCCAGAAACAGCGTTTCCATCTTGGCCGGGTTCTTGAGTTTGTCGTCGGCCGCGACGCGGTAGAGGAAGCTGCCGGGCTCGGTGCTGGTGGCCTGCTTCACCAGTTCGCCGTTCATCATCATCAGGGCTTGCGGAATCGTGCCGTCGAAGGTGGTCGCCTCGCCGTCGTCGTCGGTGCCAAACGCCTTGACGAATTGCTCGAGCCACTCGCGGCGGGCCTTCTCTTGATCTTCGAGCGAACTGCGCGTGCGGTCGGCGCGGGTGGCCACGAGCAGCGACTGGTAGAGCTCCTCGGCCCGCATTTGCCGCAGGTAGAAGCGGCTGAACAGCGGCTTCGCGCCGAGCGTGGGGTCGTCTTTGGCGTTGCCGCGACCCGCGGCGCTCGAGCGGGCATAGGCCTCGCTGAGCACGATCACCCGGATCAGCTCTTTCACGTCGTAGCTGCGGTAACGCAATTCCTCGGCCAAGCGGTCGAGCACCTCCGGCATCACCGGCGGGTTGTGCGGCCCCATGTCGTCAACGGGCTTGGTGAAGCCGTAGCCGAGAAAATGAGCCCACAAGCGGTTGACCAGCGCCCGACTCAACTCGGGGGAGCCGACCACGAAGCGGGCCAGTTCTTGGCGGCGGTTGATGTCGGCCAGCAACCCGCTTTGAATCGGCTTGGCGTCGTCACCCGTGCCCTTGAGCGGAGCGCGGCCGTCGACGAACACCGGATAGGCGGCGGCCAACTTGCCGTTGCGGAGTTCATAGAAAATCGGGGCTTCGCCAGGGCGACGTTCGCCTTCGCCCAGGAAGTCTTCGTCGACAAGGTCGACATAGCCCAGGCGGCGATCCTCATAGCGCCGCAGCGGCCGGGTTTGCCGGAAGAAGGCGTTCAGCTCCCAGAAGCGGTTCTGCTTCCACTCGTTGAAGGGGTGATTGTGGCACTGGGTGCACTGCACCTGCAGCCCAAGGAAGAGCTGCGCGGTCTTGGCGGTTGCCTGCACGCCGTCGTCGTCGAGCTTGCCGGTGAGGAAGTTCACGGCGCCGTTGAAGCCCGGGCGGCCCGGCGCGTTCGTGCCGGTGGCGGTGAGCAGTTCCTTCACCATTTGGTCGTAGGGGCGGTTCTCCTTGATCGCTTCGCGCAGATACTGCTGCAAGCCCTCGCGGTTGACGGTCGCCCGCTCGTCGCCGTTGCCGGCGGCGCGGCCGATGAGCAGGTTCGACCAGATCGTGGTCCAGTTGCGGGTGTAGTCTTCGGCATATTCCGGCGAGAGCAGCTTGCTCACCAACTGCGCGCGGCGGTCGCGCGAGTTTTCATTGAGGTAAGCGTTGAGCTCCTCGACCGTGGGGATGCGCCCCAAGAGGTCGAGATAGAGCCGGCGGCAGAACTCGGCGTCGGTCGCGGCGCGCGAGGGGGTGACGCCGGCGGCTTTCCACGCGGCGCGGAGCGACTGATCTAAGAATGCCTGGACCTCGGGGCGTGCGGCAGGCTCTACGGCCGGCGTGACGCGCACCGTATCCGCGGCAAGCCGCACCGCAGGGGGCGGAACCTGGGCCCGAACGCCGGGGTTCAAGAAGGCGAGGACAACGATCGCTCCCCCGCAGCAACACACCCACCCCGCCTGCGGAGAGCAAGCCAATCGACCCGACCGCCCAAGGCGACGAACGAGCGACATCGCGCGGGCTTTCCAGAGCTTCGAGCTCAGAGGAGGTTCGCCGCGTTAGGCCGGGCTAGCAAGGCCCGCAACTCCCAACGCGACGCAGCAATTCGTTGTACAGCGCCGGCGAAAAAGCTGCACGCACCTGGTTCGTCGGCAGGAAAAAATGCTCGCGAATAGACCGCTAAGCCTTGGCTTATCTCGACTGTTGCGTTCTGATGCAGGTGTTCAAAAATGCTGCATTAAAATGCAGCGGGGCGAGTTGGATGTTCGGTTCAACCGAGCGACCCAACTCGCCCCGTGGTCGCGGATACCAGCCGCAACTGGTCCACTTGGAGGCCTCAACTTGTTCCGATGTTCCGGTCGAAACCTGTTTCTCTCTAAGTGTTTCCGCTCTGACCTTGCGATTGCCTCTTCCGCATCCGACCCCGCGATGGTGCTCTTCTCTGTTTCGGCCCCGACCGCTGTTCAATCAGCCGTAGCCTGACCATCGTTGCAACAGCAATGCAAGGGCCGTGCCATTCGCGCGGTTTCGGAGCGAAAAGGCTTCCTCGGTGCCTGAGCTCGATGCGAAGTAGATATCGCAACTTGTTTTTAGTATGCAACTTGCGGCCTAAATGCGATGCATCGTGACGCAAGATTGCTAGCGACGCCGATGCCCGACCCGCCGCCTCTTTTTCCGGCAGCGTCCGTGCCGCAAAAAAGAGCGCTCGCGCAGGGAGCGTGACCACGTCACGCGTCGACTGGCTTCCACCCGTAGTTCACATACTCGCTCGCGTGTGTGCCGTCGTCGAAGAGGTCGATGACCGCGAACCCCGCCGGGCAGTCGTGGTAGGCCCCCTTCCACCAGTCGCCGCACACCGCTCCGCTGCACAGGTAGGTCACCCCCTGGAAGTCGACGCGGTCGACCTGATGCATATGCCCGCTCAAGCACAGCCGGACATTGGGGTGTTGGCGGAAAAGTGCGGCAAGTCGGACGAAATCCTGGTGCATCCACCCCCCCGGCACCACCCAATCACCAGCCTCGTTGGGCTTGAGCTCCATGAACGAGGTGACGGTGAGCAACGGGATATGGGAAAGGAGCAGGACCGGCGTCGTTCTCGGCACGGCCGCGAGGTCGCGGACCAGCCAGTCGTATTGCGGCTCGTCGAGGCGGGCCACGTACCCCCCCTTGCCGTCCGACTGCGTGCTGTCGAGGGCCACGATGTGCCAGCCTGCTTGATCGAAGCTGTAGTACGGCCGCTCGAGGCCGAGCGCTTCGAGCGCCCAGCGCTTGCCGTAGAGCGGCTCCTCCCCCGTACATTTGCTTTCCTTCTTATCCCAGCCCCACACGTCGTGGTTGCCCAAGCAGTGCTTCGAGGGGAGCGAGCACTCGCCGGCGAGCACCTTCTTCCAAAGGTCCCATTGCAAGCGGGTGCGCGCTTCGTCGGCGCCGAAGCTATCCATCACGGCGTCGCCGCCGCCGAGGATGAGTTGCGGCTTGTCGTCGAGTTGCTGCACCGCGTGCAAAGCCGCCGCGAAGCCGCGCCCGGCCGCCAACTCTGGTTGCACGTGAACGTCGGTGAGGTGCGCCAGCCGCAGCGCCCGCTTCCGCGGCTGGCGGGTAGCCGCAGGCTCGGCGCCGCGCGCGAGCGCAGGCAGGGCACACGCCGCGGCGGCGAGCGCCGCCGTCTTCAGAGCATCGCGGCGAGAGGTTGGGCTAGGGTCGAACATCGATGATCACCGCGCACAGGTTGGAGTAAGGGGTTGATCAGTTGCTCGAGTTGGGCAACGTTCGCCGCAAGGAAACGAGATTGGCCATCAGGCGATAAGCGCCGGGCACGCCGCTCGGCAATTGCCGGTAGAAGGCGTAGGCCGCGTAGACATACGCCCCACGGCCGTGCCGCGCATAGAGCAGCCCGCCGCGCTGCGGCGCTTGGTGCTCGTCGTGCGACTCGAGCAGCGGCAGATAGCGGTCGTCCCAGGTTGCCCAGAACTTCGAGCCGCGCTGCTCGAGCCAGCCCTCGAAGTCCGCCGTTGTGACCCGGTTGGGCTCGCGGAACAAAAGGTGCGCGGGATCGAGCAGCGTCACCGCGGCGGATTCTTCGCTCACTTCTTCGGCGCTTCCCATCGTATAAGGAAACGGCCCAAAGTTGTGGTCGAACTCCGGCGTTTGGTACTGCACGATCACCACGCCCCCGCGAGCCGCGTATTCCAGCAGCCGCTGGTTGTGCGCGACGAGCGCGGGGCGCACCGCATACGCCCGCACGCCCACGAGCACGGCGTCGTAACCGCTCAGATCGGCGCTCGCCAGATCGGCGTCGGAGAGCAGCGTGGGTCGCGCGCCTAGCATTTCCAGCCCGCGCGGCACGTCATCTCCCGACCCCATGACGTAGGCCAGCTTCAGGTCCGGCGGCACCGCCACGTCGACGCTGCTTAGCCTGTGCACCGCGTCCTGATAGTAGTTGCAGCGGCCCAGGTCGCGCGCGGTGATCGTGCGGAAACCTTCGCGGTACTCGCGCCCCTGGTGCTCGGCCACCGCCCGCAGTTCGTGCTGGGCCGGCGGCAGATCCTCCGGCAGATGGACCGTGAAATCTACGCGGGCTTCCTCGTTCTCGGCGGTGAAGCGAAACTCGTGCGACTCAGGCTCGCAGCGCCAGCCAGGAGGCGTTTCCAGCCGCAGTCTTCCCTGCGCCGGCCCCTTGGCGTTGCTACGCAGCTCGACTGCCGCGCGATACTCGCGCTGCCCAGCGCGCACGACGCCGTGCTCGCCGTTAAACCGCACGCTGATCGCCGGCGCGATCGCCAACGGATGAGTTGCCGCGCCAAACTCGCCGTCGCGGACGCGGACTTCTACGGGGCGCGTGATCGTGAAGGGTACGCCCTCGACCTCCAGGTCGACTTCGGCCACGAGCGGCGGCGACGGCAGCGGTTGGCCGAGTTGTTTCGGGTCGGGAATGTCGTACTGCGCTTCACGGATCGAGGCCCTGCGCCACGCGGGACGCGTGGGCGCCGCGTCGGCCGGCACGGTCAAGGCCGGGCGCGCCTCCCAAAGTTCGTTGTAGCCCAGCTTGACGTCGTACTGGTCCACGCGCCCCCCGAGGCCTACGATCCGACAGGCCAATACCCGCACTGGGAATTGGCTGCGGTGGACGACCGCCACAGGCGTCGACAAACTCTGCCCAGGAACGGCAAAGTCGAATCCCGACCGCCCCCAAGCCGCCCGACTCGACTCCGCGATGGCCGAGACCTCGAGCGCCAAGGCCCGCGCAAGCGTTTCCGCGCACTGACGTTGCTTGCTGCGCAACTGGGCGCCCAATCTCTGGCGTCTACTGAACTCAAGGTAGTCTTCGGGATTGACGACGTTCCACTCGCGCTCCACGAGCTCGTTCATCGCCCGAATCGCCGCGAGCCCGCGCACCAGCGAGGGGACGCAGGCGTCGAGCCGCACCGGCGAAAAGGCCGCTTGGGCATCGGCAACGCCCTGCTTGAAGATCTGCTGCTGAGCCGACAGCCGAGTGCGAAATTCCTCGGGCTGGTCAAAGGCCTCCGCGGAAAGATTGTCTAACCCGACATCGATGCCGTCAAAGAGCGAGTCTTCCCGCTCCGGCACGTCGCCCCCATGAAACGCGATGAGCCGATAGCGGGCCTCGCTCGGCCCAGCCGGCAGCTCGAACCCACCCATTCCTTGCGAGCGCTGAAAGCTCAGCCCGTGCCGAGCAACCTGAGCATAGGAGCGCCCCAAGAGCGGGTTGTAGTCGCCGGTCGGCAGCGCAACGGTCCAGCCCTCCTTGCCGCCGGGCCCCGCGTCGCCGCGGATGTTGCCCACGTAGAGTTTGAGCGGCTGCCAGGGACCAAGACCGTCGGCGAGTTGCTCGGAGAACTGCTCCGGATCGCCAGCTGCTTCGAACGCGCGGCGGGCCAGCACGCCGGCCATCTGGTGATGTCCATGGCCGTCGCGCTCATCGCCGCGGAAGCGGGCCACGATCACCTGCGGCCGCTCGCGGCGGATTACGCGGACCAGATCGCCGAGCAGCGCCTGTTCGTTCCACTGCCGGCGGGCCTCGGCCAGCGTCTTCGAAAAGCCGTAGTCGACGGCCCGCGAATAGAACACCTCGCTGCCGTAGTAGCGGTTAGCCTCGGCATGTTCGAGCGTCCGCAGAATGCCCAAGGCGTCGAAGAAGTCGCCTGAAATCAGGTTCGCGCCCCCTTCACCGCGAGTGAGGCTGAACAGAATGGTCCGCGCCCCCTGGCCGCGAGCCAGATAGGTGAGCAGCGCGCCGTCCTCGTCATCGGGATGCGCCACGACGTGCAACACGGTGGCGGTCGTGCCGAGCCGTTGCAAAGACAGAAAGAGTCCGGCCGCGCCCAGATCCCCCGGCACGGGCTCGGCGCCGAACGCGCTGCACGCGGCAAGCAGCCAAAAAACCATCCCGCAGCCGAGGGAACGGCCCAATACCGGCCAGCAGCGCAAGCCCAAACGCATGGGCAAAGCCTCGGAAACGCAACGATGGGGAAGGGCCCCTATCGTAACCCGCCGACAACGCGCCGCGAAACACCCAGCTTCAGCCTATTGCTCGCCGCAGCTACGCATGTAGAGCCAGCGGTAGGGCACTGCCTCGGTCAGGCCGTAGAGCGCCTCTTTGCCCGGCGGCACGCCGAGGCGGAATTCGCGCTCGTTCGGCCGCAGCTCGTCGCCGGGGCGCCAGAAGTTGAGCTGCAGCGTGCGCCGCGTGAAGCGGCGGCCCGTGCCGGGGGGATCGCCCGCGGTATACGCGCCGGCCGGGTCTTCCCAGCGATAGGCATTGCTCAGCCCCTGCACGTAGATCGAGAAGAAGTCGATCCGCGGGTCGATCGTCGTAAAGCCGCCCCACGTGGCGACACCCCACACGCCGCGGTCGACCTCCTCGGTGCTCAGCGGAATCGGCTGCTCGGCCATCTGCACCGAGTTCAAGAGCGGACGCCGCGGGTCCTCGCGCCGCCGGATGGCCGGAATCGCCACCGGCAGGATCTCGTCGAGATAGCACTTCTTGTATTCGTAGCTGAACAGCTCGAACTTGGGCACGAAGCGGATCGGCTGCCCCAGGTCCTTCACGCGCTCGACGGTGAACGTGCCGTCGGGCTGGCGGACCGGCCGCAGATGGTCGCCGATGTTCCGCACCCGGTAGACCAAGTACCACACCGCGCGGCGCTGCATCCGGCCGTCTTTCTGCGGCACGTCGATGGCGATCATCCGCAGCGGCTTGAAGCTGAACTCGAGACCCCACACTTCGTGGCGGAACTCGGTTTGGGTGGCCATCTCGAGCAGCGTCTCGTCGACGCCGACACTCTTCGGCTGCCAGTCGAGCTTCTTCCCCTCGGCCACGAGCTCCACGATGGGGTGGCTGCTCACGGTGTCCTGGTCTTCGAGACCAGGCGGGATCGTGGTGAGCACGTTCGGGGCAAGCTGCCGAAAGCCCTTCTCGCCCGGCGGCGCTTCGGCCGGTTGCACCGAGGTGCGGGCGACGCGGGTTTGGGCCCAGCCGATTCGGGGCGCCACGCCGGCCAGCAAAACGCCCACCAAGGCGAAGCCAGCCAGCCAGCACGACAGCCGCATTCCCATGGCGCGGTTTCCGGGTTCAAGCTCAGGAAAATCGAGGGCGCAGAACGAGGCCTGCGGAACGGCCGGCCCGAATCTTAAGTATAGGCAGGCTGGGAAAATGCGGTCAAGTTAGCGGGCTTCGTCTCTCCCTCTCCCCGTGGGAGAGGGCCGGTGTGAGGGCCCGGTAACAACGATTACGCGGCGGGGCCTGTCGTCCGCCCCGCCCCAGTTTCCCCCCTTCGGCGACCCGACTAAAATGCGTGCGTCCAGTCTCGTTGCGGAGTCTTGGCTCATGACGACTGCGGGCGATCTGCTTACTGCCGAAGCGTTTCACGATCTGGGGGATCTTGGCCAGCCGGCCGAGCTCGTACGGGGGGCGATCGTGATGATGAACGTTCCGTATCCGCGGCACGGTCAGGTGTGTTCCGTCACGGCCTTTTTGGTCACCGAATACGCGCGTGCCCACGATCTCGGCCACGTGCTCACGAACGACTCAGGCGTGGTCACCGAGCGCAACCCCGACACGGTGCGGGGCGCCGACGTGTCGTTCTACCGCTACGAACGCCTGCCGCGCGGCCCGCTGCCGCAGGGCTATTTGGCTATCATGCCCGACGTGGTCTTCGAGGTCCGCTCCGCCTGGGACCGATTCTCCGAGCTGCTCGAGAAATCGGCCGAGTATCTCCGGGCCGGCGTGGGGACCGTGTGCCTGCTGGACCCGGAGAACGAGACCGCGACTGTGCTCACCGAGCATGGCCCCGCGCGGCAACTTCGCGGGAGCGACCGCTTGGAACTGCGCCCGTGGCTGGGCGACTTCTCGGTGGAAGTGCGGCAATTCTTCCTGTAGTCGGCTCCGGGAGTCGCTGCCGCCGCGCCGCCCTTACTCGATCAACCGCCGCACCAGAATCGTTTGCTCGGTGTTGTGGTCTTCGCCCGGTTCAAAGGCCGCCATCTGCGTGCGGTCGATGATGTAGAACGCGCGGTTCCGCGTGACCTGGCCTGAGTCGGAACCGAGCTCGGCGCCGAGCCAGTAGCCGTCGGGATAGGCCTGGGGGTCGTTTGGAACGCCGTCCCTGGTGGCCTCGAAGTAGCCCACCGTCAGCCACACCGCGAACACGTTCGAGCGCGTCGTGGCCAGGCTGCCCAGGCGCTCGTGCCCCTGGTAGCGGAAGTACGGGTTCTTGAGCGAGCTGCGGTAGGGCGCTTCGAGCGCCTGGCCGCCGGTCGTGCTCCGCGGCGAGAGGAGCGGGTTGCCGTCGGATTGGAAGGGCGCCTTGTTGCCGAGCGCCGTCGAACGGAGCAGCGTCGACTCGATGCCTGGCTTCATCACGCCCACCCCCAGGTGGCCGCCCGCGTAGGAGCGGAAGGGGTTGCTCGTGTAGCTGGGGAGCGCGCCGCCGTTGTTGGGCGTGTTGGGAAGCGTGGGGTCGTTCGAGGGGGCGCCGGCGGCGTAGCCGCGGCGGCTGCTGACGAGCTCGGCCCACGAGGCCTGCACCCACTGGTCGGTCGCCGGGCTGCGGCCCACCGGGGGCGCGCCAAGCAGGGCCCGCCAGGTTTCGATGCTGTAGATCGTGTTGAGGTTGATCCGGCCCGGCTCGCGGTAGCGCGAGAGCAGGTTGAACGGCGGCCGCAGGTGCAGCGCGTCAGCCTCGCCGCCGGACGGGTTATTGGCAAACGTCTGGCCGTCGAGAATCGTATCGGTTCCGCTGAACCGCGAGGGAGCGTGGGTGAATTCGAGCAGCCGATACAAGTGGACCGGCGGCGTGCCGTCGGCGGCCGAATCGAAGAAGCCGAGCAGGTGGGTGAACTCCGCCTGCTGGTTGTTGTTGCCGGCGTAGGGATTGAAGTTGGCCAAGCCGCGGACGCTGTGCTGCGACAGCATCGAAGCCGGATTGCCCCGCGGTACGAGCAGCAGTTCTATTTGGCTGGCGAAGGGGCGGTTGTTCCAAGGGAACCAGGGGAAGGGAGTGGGCTGCCCGCCCGCCGTGGGATCGCCACGGTAAGGCCAACCTGCGCCGCTGGGCTGGCCGTAGGTGGAGTTCAGGTAGCCCATCGACTGGTTGGGAACAGGGGCCAGCAGAGAGCCACCGGAGGGGGCCGTCGAGATCGAGTTCCAGATGTTCGGGTTGCCGACCATTTGCAGCGTGCCGCGGCGACGGACGTCGACCTTGACGTCCGCCTTGCCGTCGTCGGGGTGCGCGCTGTCGTCTTCGCTGGAGTAGACCGCGAGATCGACGATCATGCTGTCGACGGTCAGGTAGGGGTTCGTCTGCAGATTGAATGGCAACAAGGGGTTCGCGAGCCGCTGCAAGTGGACGCGGCGGAACGGCTGAGAGTCCCGATTGCGCAAGGGGTCGTCGATCGGCTGCCCCGGATTCGACGTGGCGAACAGAATGTCGTTGGTTTTGGCGGCCTGGTAGCCATCGAAGGGGACATCTTGGACCGCCGAGAAGAACTTTTCGTCGTCGAACCGCTCCTGGTCCGGACCCAGATCGTAGCCCTTGGTCGGCTCCGAAACACTGAAACGCAGCTTGCGGTTCGCCGCCTGCTCCGAACTGGCGGGCGCCCCGGCATTGTCGAGGTAGAGCGGCGCCATCAACACAGGCAGCGCCGGCTTCCGCTGGCTGAAGCCGACGTTCGCCCCCAGCCCGGGGCTGCTCTTCACCGCGTCCCCAAACTTCAAGAACTCGAAATATCCCGGGTAGTTAGTGCCGGACTGAACGTTGATGTCCCGACGTTTTCCCATATAGATGCGATTGCTCGCCGGCGCCGCCGAGCGCTGGCTGGGCGCCACTACTGCGTAGTGCCCTGGCAGCAGCCGGACGGTGCTCGGATCGCTCGCCAGGAAGAACCGCCGCGCGTTGGCCGGCAGTCCGTCCTGCACGGACTGCTGCTTCATCACAAAGTAGGCCACGCGCTCGATTTCCGCCGGCAACAGATGCAGGCTGCCGGTCGCAGAGTTAAGGGCCGAGGCGCGGTAGTTCGGAATCGCGAGCCGCCAGACGGGTGAGACCCCTTTGGTCACCCCTGGCGCTGGAACGGCGGCCGCGAGATTGAGCGCGTAGTTGTTGCGCGGTCCGTCGTTCAACAGATCGCTGTTCCCATTCTGTCCGGCGTCGATGTAGAGATCGCGCGAAGGCGCATCGCTGGGGCTCTGCGGGTTGTAGAGCTCGATCAGCAGGTTGCCCTGCGGGCGGCGGATTTGGTCGGTGTGCGGATCTTGATCCTGCGGCGGGGTTCCATTGCCCGAGGTAAATCCCTTCCCGGCGCCTTTCGTATCTCGCGTCCGCCGGTCATGCGTCGCCAATGTCTCAGTGATCAACAATTCCGGCCGCTCGCAGCCCCACACCTCGCTGCGGTTCCGCTCCATCACGGCGCCGGAGTTGATGCCCAAGATTTGATCTGGCTGGCCGTCGACATCCCAGGGATGCCCGTCGCCGTTTTCGTCGGTGAAGGGGGACGGATCGTATTCGAAGTAGGTCATGATGCTGTCGCGGTCGTAGAAGTCGACCACGTTCACCGCCCACTGCGCGAGCGCCCGCGCCGTACGGCTCTGGGGGCTCCCCGCGGCCGCGTTGGGCGAAGTCGCCGGCAACTGCCCGTTCAGCGTGTCGCAGACCATCATCGCCAGCACGTAGAGCTGCCGGGCATAGATTTGCCGGGCAAACAGCTTCTGCGTGTTGTCCGCCACGTTGTCCTTCGGGCCCAGAATCTGCCCGTTGTTGTGGCGATAGGGGTAACCGCCCGACTGGTTGGGATTCACCACCGGCACGAAGTCGTTGTTGACCTCAGTGGCGATCGGCTCGTCGACCACGCCGTTGTTGTTGCTGTCCACGCCGTCGCCAAAGGGGCGGTTCAGGTTGAACTTCTGTCCCAGCAGCACTTCCGGAGCGAAGTAGAAACCAATGGCGTACGGTACCGTGGCCGGCTTGAAACCCGTGGGGTTGGCCGCCCGCATCCGGGCATAGAGCACGTCGAGCAGCGTGAGCGCCTGCTTGCCCGGCAGGAAGGCCGCCAGCTCGGGGAGCGTTTGCATGCTGAACGACGGCAGATCCCAGCTATCGGTGGTCACCATGTGGCGCGCGGCGGCCTGCAAGGGGCCGGTTCCGTAGAACGCCGTGGGGGCGAGCTGGGCGATGCGGTTGGGCAGCGCCGCAGCGTCGCGGTCGGTCGAGCGCAGCAGCCGCTCGAGTTCGTAGATGGTGAACGGCGCGTCGAGCGGGCTGCTCCAGCCACTGGGCAAGCGGGGATCAAAGCTAGCGGAGGCCCGGGAGGCCGGGCGCGAGAGATCGATCTGGTAGGGGTTGTTCCGCGTGAGGTTGAAGTCCTGCGGGTTGGTCCAATGGGCCACGCCGGAGTAATCCCAGCCGCCGGCGCCGCGATAGAGCGGGTGGCCGCGGAAATCGAGCCCCACGAAGCCGGTTCCCCAGAGGTCGGCCACGCTGCCGCAAGAAGACACGTCGCTCACGAAGTCGGCGAAGCAGTAGTCGACGTTGTTGCGGCGATGGGGGTAATGACCCCAACGAGCCGTGCGGAGGAGCGACCCCACGCCAGCGACGCCCGCCTGCGGACCGTTCATCCCCGGCGGCAGATTGATGCCCAACTCGCCGTAGCGCCCCGGCACGTAGACGCCCGTGCCCGCCGACGCAGGAACCAGCGGATTGGGCACGCCCTGGAACAGGGCGCGGTACTCGTTCACGTTCGCAAACAGGATGCCCAGGTTCACGTCGGCCGGGCCGAAGCCGAGGCCGAACGTGGTGATCATGGTCGGCACGCCGCCGCGAGCGAAATTCGGATTGTTCGGCAGCGCGGCCGACGCGGCCTGATACGTCTGCTCCGCCTGCGCCAAACTGCCGTGGGCGTTCAGGTTCAACCGGCCGTCGAGGTCGGTGCAGAGAATCGCCACCAGCGGTTTGTAGGTGCGGCCGTCGGGACCGGTCTGCACCGGATAGCCCATGTCGATCCAAACGCTGTCGGTCAGCCCATCGCCATCGTTGTCGACATCCCACGGCGGGGCCGCCGGAATCGGCAGCGCCGGGTTCGAGTTGTCGACCTTGATGTTCCAAGTGGGATCGGCCTCGTAGCGCGCGTTCATCGCATGGAACCGCGGTGATTGATGAATCGGCCGAAATGACACTCGGCGGGCGATCGCCTGCACGTTGGCCGGCTGATTGCGGTCGAGCAGCATGGCCTCCGTCGTCAGCCCGAGCTGCAGCGCCCAGTAGCGAATCAAATCGGGCCGGTGCATCGACGGCACCGGCACGTAGCTGCCCGCAAGGGGCGTCCGCTCGTGAATCGCCGCCGCGCTTGGGTTGCCCGGCGTCGGCACGTGCATGGCCAGAAACATGTTCTGGTGATCGACGGCGTCGTACCCTTCGTCGGAGAGCGAGAGCGACACCGGGCCGGTTGGGCCGGCAGCGTTGTTCAAGTAGTTGAGCAGGAACTGCTCGTATTGCAGCGTGTCGGCCGCGGTGTACCGCGGGAGGAGGGCCTGGGGCTTATTGACCGTTTGGTTCACGTAGTCGAGCAGGCCGCTGTTGGGGTTGTAGCCCATGCCTGTGCCGTTGTTGGCGCGGCCGTTGATGAGGAACCGCGGCGGGCGGTTGTCTCCCGGCGTGACCACGCTGGGGATGGCGTCGCGGTCGAAGGCCTGCACGAACAGGTGGGCGGGCGTGCCGCCGCTGGCCGGGTTGTAGCGCAGGATGCGCGTGCTGCGGCCGGCGGCCGGCCCCGTGGTGAACGTGAGCACCGCGCCGTCGTAGTAGCTCGGCAAGCTGCTCAACTGCCAGCGGTTCCGCGGCGTGTTCGCGGGGAGCCAAGCCGGCGGACCCGATTGCGATTGCACGGCCAACTCGATGATTTGGAAGCCTGTCGCTTGCAGCGGCTGGGCCGCGTTATTCCAGGGGCCGGCCAGTTCGCCGTAGGCGTAGTCGTTGCCGTAGAGGTCTCCGAGCAGCGGATCGATGTAGAAGGGGGACCGCGGGTCGCGCGAACCGCGCAGCAGGTCGCGCAGGGCCCGCTCGGCAAGTTGCTGCGGCGGGTTGCCGAATTGCTCCCCCTTGGAAATGATCCCGCTGCCGCGCATATAGAGTCGGGCAGCGATCACGTAGGTGATGATCGACACCGAGAAGAGCGCGAGCATGCTCAGGCAAACGAGCAGCAAGATGCCGCGGCGCGGACGGCGGCGCTTGTAGGGTCCGCTATGCGGACCACGGGGCGCGCGCTGGGGCGGCGCGAGGTCAGCCGGTTGCTGTTGGATTTGGTCCGCACAGCGGACCCTACGGGGGTTCCACATCAATGCCGTCTCCTCCCGAGGCTCGAGGCCGTCTTGCCAGCGGCCATGCCCTCGAGGTGTTTGTCGAAGAGAGTTGTGCGGTCTTTGGCGCTCGGCGCGCCGCTGGTTTTTTATCGCCAGCCGTTATAGGGAGAGGGGCGCTCGACGCGCATAGTGCGCTCGTACACGCCAACCACTCCCTCGGGAATGATGGCAAACAAAGGCGCAGGGCTCGTCACGGGCTCGGGCCACTTTGGCCCAGCCAGGCTCAACATCCAGCTGTTACTTCCGTTCACCAACTGGCTGCTCGCCGCCTGAATGCGGTACCAGCGGAAGTAGCCCGAGGGCTTGTCGCCGCCATTGGGGGCCGAGGCGAGCATGATCCAATAGCCCGGCTTGAGCAGCGCCGTGAGATCCAAGGTCGTGCTCAGCATCACGCCGTCGCCCCCGGCGCGGAACTGCGGGGAATTGTCAACAGCCACCACGCGTTCGGCCGCCTGCAGATCGGCGATGGCGCCCGCGCCCCCCAAGGGCCGGCGGTGGCACACGGCGATCGAAACGGTGAACATGTCGCGGTTGACGCTCGAGGGATCGCGCACGGCGGTGGCGAACCAGGAGAAGTTGCCTTCATACGTGCGGACGACGTTCGACGTGCTCTGCACGGGGAACGCCCGCTGATCGCCGTTGTCGGGGCGTTCGAACACCAGGTCGTCTTGGGCCATGCAGAGGCGCTCGGCCAGCAACTGGGGCACCGCCGAGCGGGCGAGGCCCCAGGGCCACACGCGCACCATCCACGGTTGGCTGTTGTTCGTGCGCCCGGCGGGAAACAGGCCGGCCGCGGCGCCGTGCCGGGCGACCGCCAGCGGGTCGAAGCAATAGGCGTCGGAGAACGTTGAGTCTTGCCGAGGGTCGGCAGCCACCCAGCGCTCGGCGGCAGTGTTCGCGCCGCGCCCCAAACCGTCGGGGGGCTTGAGCAGCCCTTGCACCTTGAACTCGCGGAGCGCCTGGCGGCCGACGATGGCCTTCTGCTCGGCGACGGCCCCGCGCGACATCATGGCCTGCCCCACAGGGATCAGGGCCGCCAGCCCCAACAGCCCGATCGTCATCACGAACATCGAGATCAACACCTCGACGAGGCTCAAACCTGCCCGGGAGGGTCCGCTGTGCGGACCATGGGGGGCGCGCTTCATCACCGGCCTCCCGTCGATTGGGCCAGGCGGGCGAAGTGGCGGGCCTTGGCGAGCGGATTGCCGCCCGTCAGCGGACTCGGGTCATCGAAGACCGCCAACTCGGTCACGGTGATGCGGCCAGTTTGGTGCCCCAGCGACAGGCACCAGTGCCCGGTGTCCTGGTAGTTGAATTGCACGCCCTGCTCTTCCGACGACTCCTGCGGCTCGCCAGGGTAGACCTTCTCGCGCCGTCCGACGAGCAGGAACACCGGTTCGGTGGGGATGATGAACTGCCCGCCACGGTAATAGATGCGATCGAGGGCGCCGCCCGGCCCGAACATGATGATGACGGGGTTGGTGTCGATGGTCGGCGTGCCCGAACCGGGATTGGGAACGGCCGCGAAGGTTCCGCCGGGAAACTTCGTCGGGCCGATCTGGCCCGCGGGGCGGCTGTCGAGCCCCGAGAGATCGAGGTCGATGACGGCCGTGCCTGGCAACTGCAAGGGGGCGTCGTTCGAGCGGACCGGTTGGCGGAAAATCTGGTACGGCACGCCGG
>JAXMBI010000051.1:0-18392 GCA_046349955.1 Pirellulales bacterium
GGCCGCCGTTGGGCTGCACGCCGCTCGAGATGAGCACCACGTATCCTGGCAGGTTGTCGCTCTCGGAACCGAGCCCATAGGTGACCCAAGCGCCCAGCGCCGGCCGGCCCGGCCGCGGCGAGCCCGTGTAGACGAGCAACTCGGCCGGGGCATGGTTAAACTGATCGGTGTTCATCGAGCGGATCACGCACATCTTGTCGGCTACGCCCTGCATGTGCGGGATCGCATCCGACATCCACACGCCCCCCTGGCCATGCTGCGTGAACTTCCGCGGCGTTCCGAGCAGCTTGGGCACGCCCGAGGTGAAGGCGAAGGTCTTGCCCTTCAAGAATGTGTCGGGGCAGTCGCGGCCGTCGTACTTCACGAGCTCGGGCTTGTAGTCGAACAAGTCCAGATGCGGCGGCGAGCCGGTGAGGTGCAGGTAAATCACCCGCTTGGCCTTGGGGGCGAAGTGGGGCGCGTGGGGGGCCAGCGGATCGACCGAGGCGCTCGGCGCCGCCCGCAGATCGCGCCCCAAGAGCGAGGCCAGGGCCATGCCGCCGATGCCTGCCTGCGTTTGCTGGAGGAAGTGCCGGCGGGTGAGGTGTTGCAGGCGTTCGAGTTGCGGGTGCATGGCGAATCTTTCCTCGGGTCGACAGGTCGGCGCCCGGCGACCATCGTGGGCGGAGTTTTCTTTCGCCCTTTCAGGGCTTTGTTGTTTGGTATGGCTTGGGTTCCAGGGGCTTGCGCCCCTGGCTAACCTCTGGTCGCCCCTACCGGGGCTGCATTTGGCGTTAGCGGCTCATGAACATTTCGTCGAGGTTCAGTAGCACGTTGGCCACGGCCGTCCAGGCGGCCAAGTCGGCGATCGCCACGCCTTCGGGCGGCGGGCCGATGGGGTCGGTGGCCAGCGAGCGGGCCAGGGGTTCGTCTCCGGCGTAGCGCGCGCGGAGGTCGTCGTAGAGCGTCGTCAGCCGTTCGAGCTCCGCTGCGCTAGGCAGCCGCGTGAGGCACGTGCGGAAGCCAAACGCCAGCCGATCCGCGGTCGACGCGCCCCCTTCGGCGATCATCCGCCGCGCGAGCGCTTGCGCCGCTTCGATGTAGACCGGATCGTTCAGCGTCACGAGCGCTTGCAGCGGCGTGTTCGAGCGCGGCCGCCGCACCGTGCAGACCTCGCGGTTGGGGGCATCGAACGTGAGCATCGAGGGATAGGGGTTCGAGCGCCGCCAGGCGGTGTAGAGGCCGCGGCGATAGCGGTCTTCGCCGGCGCTCGTTTCCCAGTCGATGCCGGAGCCGAAGGCGGCCGAAAGCCCCAAGTTCGGCTGCGGCGGCTTGACCGAGGGGCCAAACATCTTGTGGCTGAGGAGTCCGGCCACCGACAACGCCTGATCGCGCACGACCTCGGCGTCGAGCCGGTTGCGCGGCCCGCGGGCGAGCAAGCGGTTCTCAGGATCGCGCTCGAACTGCTCGGGCGTCACGGCGCACGACTGCCTATAAGCAGCCGACGTGACGAGCTGCCGCAGCAGCCGCTTGAGGTCCCAGCCGTGTTCCTGGAGGTCGACCGCCAGCCAGTCGAGCAGCTCGGGATGGCTCGGCATGTCCCCTTGCAGGCCAAAGTCTTCGCTCGTGGCCACCAGCCCCGTGCCGAAGATCTTTTCCCAGTAGCGATTCACCGTGACGCGGGCAGTAAGCGGGTTTTCCGGAGAGACGAGCCACTGCGCCAGCGCCAGCCGGTTCCGCGGAGCGCCCTCCGCCAAGGGGTGAAACGCCACCGGCACGCCTTCGGTCACTTCCTCGGCAAGGTTCAAATAGTTGCCGCGGAGTTGCACGTGCGTCTTCCGCCGCGAACCTTCGGCCAACTCCTGCATGTAAGGCACGGTGTTCGGCTTGATCTCGGCAAGTTGCTGCTGGGCGGATTCGAGCTGGCCGCGCTCGGCGGCGAACTCGGCCGCCACATGCCGCAGGAAGTGCTTGGTGAGCAGCTCGCGGTCCGCCGGTGAGCGCTGGGCCGGATCGGCGCGGAGGGCGCGGACGACTTCGGGGGGATGCTGGGTCCACTGGGCCGCGCCGGCGTCGGCAGTGAACTCGATTTGAAACCGCGCCGCCTCGGCTTGCCGTCCGGCAGAAGCTTGCGCGAACACGAGCGAGAGCTTCGAGCCTGGGGGAACGTCGATCGGCTGGGCAAGCGCGAGCAGCAACGTGCGCTCGCCAGCGCCGGCGAGCGGCCAACCCGCTTCGAGCTTGACGCCCTTGCCCAGCAGAGCGGGCCAATCGACGTTGGCCGCCGGCTCGGCCACGGTGGCGGCAATCTCGAGCCGTCGCCGGCCATCGACCGCCAGGCGTTCGCTCACGGCGGGCGCCTCGTCGAGCGTGCGCTGCCAGAGCGGCTGCCGGTTGGCGTCGAGCAGCAGGATGCGAGCGCCCTTGAGGCGATCGCCGACGCTAAAGTCGGTGCGGTTCCACACGGTGATCGCGTCGATCGGCAGGGCCGCGCCCAGGTCGACCTCCCACCAGGGGTCCTGCGACTCGGCGGTGTGCGTGGTGGCGTGCTCAGCGAACTGGCCGTCGGTCACGCCGTCGATCGCTTGCTTCGCGTCGCCGCCGAAGGTCGTGCTGCTCTGCGTGGCGGTCCCCTTCGCGGCCAGGTTCTCCTCACCGCGGAACACCTGCACCTCAGCGAGTGACAGAATCCGCTCCTTGCCTGGCAACTCGATCCGCACGTAGCGACCGGCGGGGCGAACCGACTCGGGGGGCTGCAATTCGAGCTCGAGGCCGGTCAGGGCCAGGCGATCTCCCTCGGCCGCCGGGGCGCCTGCCGTCGTCAGCCGGAGGGCTGACAGCCGCGGCAAACTCTCCGGGAGATCAAGCGAGTAGGTGTCTTTGCGTGTGGCCTGCGACTGCACTCCGGCGGCGTCCGCCGTGAGCGTCGCTTCGGCCGTGCTCTGCACTTTGGCCGAGCCGAGCTTGTGCCAGCTCACTTCGCGGGGGAACGCCTGCTCCCAGCGGCCTTGGGCCACGTAGAGCTCCGGGGTCGGTGTCGTCAGCGTTTTTTCGAGCGCGGCGATCTGCCCATCGAGCGTGGATCGGCGTTGCTTCTGCTCGCCCGTGTAGAAGGAGAGCAACGGCGACTCGTCGGGGCGGTCAGCGTCGGCCGTGTTGTTGAAGAAGGCGAAGAAGCGGAAGTACTCGGCGTTGGTGATCGGATCGTACTTGTGGGTATGGCACTGGGCGCAGGCCATGGTCGTGCCCATCCAGACCGACATCGTGGTGTTCACGCGGTCGACGATGGCGACGTTGCGGAACTCCTCGTCGATCGTGCCTCCTTCGCTGTTGGTCTGCGTATTGCGATGGAAGGCCGTCGCCATGAGCTGCTCCTCCGTGGGATTGGGGAGCAGGTCGCCGGCGATCTGTTCGACCGTGAACTGGTCGAACGGCTTGTTGGCGTTGAATGAGCGAATGGCGTAGTCGCGGAAGGCCCAGATCGTGCGAAGCGGGTCGTCGGCGTAGCCGGCCGAGTCGGCGTAGCGGGCCAGGTCGAGCCACATGCGGGCCCAATGTTCGCCGTAGGCGGGGCTGGCCAGCAATTGGTCGACGTACTTCTCGTAGGCATCGGGGCTCGAGTCGGCCAGGAAGGCATCAAGCGCCTCGGCCGTCGGCGGCAAGCCGGTCAGGTCGAGCGCCACGCGGCGGGCAAGCGCCGCGCGGTCCGCCTCGGGTGAAGGGGCCAGCCCTTCACGTTCAAGCCGCGCGAGCACGAAGAGGTCGAGCGGGCCGCGCGCCCAGTCGGCCGCTTTCACTTCCGGCAGCTCCGGCCGCGCCGGCTTTACATACGACCAGTGCCGCGAGTACTTGGCCCCATCGGCCACCCATTGCTCGAGCAGTTCGACTTCGCGCGGCGTGAGCGGCTTGCCCAGCGACGGGGGTGGCATCACCGAGTCAGCGTCGTCGGCCTTGATGCGGGCGATCAACTCGCTTTCGTCGGGCTTGCCTGGCACAACAGCCGCATAACCCCCTAGGTCTTCGAGCCAACCGTTGGCGGTGTCGAAGCGGAGGCCGTTCTCGCCCCCTTTGCGTTCGGCCTCATCCGGCCCGTGACAGCGAAAGCACTTGTTCGACAGGATCGGCCGGATGTCGCGGTTGAAGTCGACCGCGTCGGCGCCCTGCGCCCACGACACAGCCAGCCCGCCCCAGATCAAGAACGCAGTCAACCAACGGTTCATGCTTCGGCTCGTTCGAGAATTCACGGGGCCGCGCCAGGCGCCAGCTCGGCCAGGTCGATTACATACAGGTCGTATTTCCCCGCTCGCTGACCGACGAATGCGATCTGAGTCCGGTGGGGATGCCAGGTCGCGAAGTCGCTCGGCTCCGGGCCTTCGGTCACTGGGACGGCATCGCCCGCGTCGACCGCCATGACGTACAGGTTTAAGGCACCGGAGCGGCTCGAAGTAAACGCCAACTGCCGGCCGTCGGGAGACCAGGCGGGCCGCACGTCGCGGCCGGGGCTGTGCGAGATTCGCCGGGCAGGGCCGCCGGAACTCGGCATCACGTACAACTCGAGGTCGCCGTCGCGGCTGCTGCCGAACGCCAGCCACTGGCCGTCGGCGGAGACCGCCGGCCATCCATTGTAACTGGCCGACCGGGTCAGGTCTTGCCGGTCTCCCCCCGCCGGATCGCAGGAAAATATCTGCTGGCCGCCGTCTTTGGGCTCGGCATAGAACACCCGCCGGCCATCCGCCGAGAGCGTTGCCTGCCGCCCGCGGCCGGCGACGGTCGATTCGGCGGCCTCGCCGACACGGCGATAAATCACCCGCAAATCCTGGTTGCCCAGGCTCTGGAGGTAGACATACGCCGAGCCATCGGCCGCGAAGACCGGCTTGAGCTCCGGGTTCTTGGCCTCAGGATGCAGCCACTCGACTTCGCCGCGCTCGGCCGGGTCCGGGGCGAGCCTCAGTTTACACAGGGCCATGCGGAAGCCGTCGACCTGCTGACTGAACGCGACTGCCTGGCCGTCCTCGACGAAGACGGGATCGGTTTTGTAGGCGCCGTCGAAGGTCAGTTGCCGCGTGGGAAGGTTCATGGCCGCTCTTCCCCCCGGCGACTCGCCGGGGGCTAACTACGTCGTTTCTCACTCCATTAGCCCCCGTCAATGACGGGGGGTGCATCCTTCCGTCATTCTGCCCTCACAGCAACTCGTGGATCACGCGGCCGCCGGGCAGCACCTGCAGTTCGGCGCGGCGGGCCGAGGGAATGCCGGCCAGCTCGAGGATCGTCGTGCCGACCATGGCCGGCGTAATCGGCTCGCTGACGGGGCGCTCGCCGCGGGGATCGCTCTCGCCCACGATCCGCCCGCCCGCGACTCCGCCCCCTGCCCACAACGAGATGTAGCAATGGGGCCAGTGATCGCGCGACATGTTTCCGTTGATCCCCGGCGTGCGGCCGAATTCTCCGAGGCAAACCACGAGCGTGGAGCTGAGCAGATCGCGCTCACCCAGGTCGTCAAGCAGTGCCGACAGGGCTCGATCGAGAATCGGGCCGTGATAGTCGGCCAGCAACTCGAAGTTGCTTGTGTGCGTGTCCCAGCCGTAGTCGGTCTGATTGCCGAAGTAGGGTTCGACGTATTGGCTCCAGTTCACCTGAATATAGGGCACGCCGGCGACCGCCAGCCGCGCGGCCAGCAGACAGCTCTGGCCGAAGGAGGTCTGCCCATAGCGGCCGCGGTTGCGCTCGGTCTCGCGCGAGAGGTCGAGGGCCGCGCGGCCTTCAGGCGAGTTGAGCAGGCCGTAGGCCCGGTCGAAGGTGGCGTCCCAGCGGCGGCCGGCCAACGAGTCGAGGGTGCGGCGGGCGGTGTCGAGCTCGCGCAGCAGGCCGCGGCGGTCGGCGAGCCGCGCCGGCGTGAGCTGGTCGAGCAACTGCAAGCCGGGCGTGGAGACCGTACCGTCTTGCGCGCATTGCACGAAGAACGGATCGTAGCCCTCGCCCCACGCGCCGCCGCCGTAGCCCTGCATGTAGCCGCCGGCGTCACGGAGCCGGCCAGGACCAACCGACACGAAGGGGGGCAGCGACTGCTCACCGCCGCGGTCGCGGGCGAGAATCGCGCCGAAGTTGGGCCCCGCCGCGCCGGCCGCCGAAGGCAGCCCCGTAAGGCCAATCGCCCCAGCGCCGAGGTGATTGCCGTCGAAGTTCTTGTGCGAGCGCACGACCGACAGACGGTCGGTGCGCGCAGCGAGCAGTGGGAACAACTCGCTGAAGCGAAGCCCCGGCGTCTTCGTGCCGATCGTTCCGAAGGGCCCGCGGATTTGGGTCGGCGCTTGCGGCTTGGGATCGAACGTGTCGAGATGGCTCGGCCCGCCCCACAGCCAAAGGACGATGACCGAGCGGGCCTTGGCATGCCCATAGGCCTCGGCAGGCGCGGAAGGCGCCGCGACCGCCGACCCGGCCAGCCAGGGCGCGGCCAGGCTCGCGCGTACGAAGGCGCGGCGGGTCAAACCCTGGCACGATCCTGCGCGAAAGCTGCCGAGATCAAGCGGCATGCGTTGCTCGCTTTCGTCTCGCCGCGGCGCTGTCTTCGCTGCATCGGCAAACGCGGCCAAACAGACCGCGCCGACAACACAACTCAGCGCTGCGAACGGTATTTAGGCGGGCTGGCCGAACGCGGCGCAAGTGCGCAGCGGTCGCCAGAGTGAGGAAGGGCAACGCTTCTATCGAACCTGATCGGGAGCGGCCTGTCAATGCGGCGGGGGAAAGCCCAGCTCCCCCTGTTCGGCCGCCTCGTCGAGTTCGGCGTCGACCTGCTCGTCGCGTTTGGCGATCAGCTTCGGGTCGAGGCTCAGCCGCCGCAGCTTGGGAGCGCAGAGCGCTGCGCCAGCCACGATGACCATCGTGACGATCCCCCCGGCCCAAACCGCCGGGGCGGTGCCCAGCAGCCAGGCCGCGATCCCGCTCTCGAAGGCCCCCAACTCGTTCGACGATCCGATGAAGAGCATGCCCACCGAGGCGATCCGCCCCCGTAGGTGATCGGGGGAGAGGAGCCGCAGAATCGCCCGGCGGATGACGACGCTCACACCATCGAACACGCCGCTGAAGAACAGGGCGACCACCGAGATCCACATCGTTTCGGAAAGGGCGAACACGATCATCGCGATGCCGAACCCGCCGACTGCGAGAAACAAGTTGCGGCCAGCGTGCCGCACCGGCGGCGAGTGCGTGGCCCACAACATCGTGAGCAGCGCCCCGGTGGTGGGCGCCGCGTTGAGCACGCCGAGCCCAATCGGGCCGACGTGCAGAATGTCCTTGGCGAACACGGGCAAGAGCGCGATCGCCCCGCCGAACAGCACGGCGAACAGGTCGAGCGCCATCGAGGCCAGTAGCACCTGATCGTTCCATACGTAGCGCACGCCGACGGAAATGCTCTCCCAGATCGATTCCTCGGCCTTGGGGTTGGGGTTCGGCCGCGGCTCGATCCAGCGGACCGCCAGCCAGCCGCAGAAGTACAAAAGGCCGATGATCAGGTAGGTCCAGGCGGGGCCCAGAAACTTGAACGACACGCCGCCCCACAACGGGCCGATCACCGCGCCCGTAAGCCAGCAACTGGCCATCAAGGTCGACGAACGGACGAGCAACTCCCACGGAACGACCTGGGCTTCGAGCGCCGCGGCCGCGGGTTCGGCGAAGCCACGGGCCACGCCCACCACGAGCACCACGGCATAGAGCACGATCAACTGGGCCTTGCCTGACTCGTAGAGCGACACGCCGCAGAGCACGGCGCCGCACACCGCCAACGCCAACAGCGTCACGTGCAACACCAAGCGGCGATCGTGCCGATCGGCCACGTGGCCGCCGTAGAGCGCCAGCGAAAGAGCGGGAATCGCCTCGATCAATCCCAGGAACCCCAGGGCCAAGGGTTCGCCCGTGATCTCGTAGACCTGGTAGCCCAGCACCACCGCCAGGGCACGGCTGGCCAGCGTGGCGCAGGCCGTAGTGACGAACAGCCGCCGAAAATCGGGCCAACGAAACGGCTCGAACGTCGGCCCGTGGGTTGGTTCGCTCGCCGGCTCGTCGCTCATCCAGAGTTCGTCGAAGCTTGAGAAGCCGAAATCATCCGCGGCAATCGCCCGGCAGCCGCGAGCCGCGCCTCGAGCAGGGCGACCACATCGGGGGGCAACTCGGAGTCGATCGACTCGTAGTCGAGGCTGATCAGCCCCCCCGCTTCGTCGGGCTCGGCCACCAAATACTCCTGCCACAACCGCTCGGCGCGGGCAGCCCGCTGGGCCTCGCGCTCGCCGCGCTCGGTGAGGGAATATTCGCCGAGACTGGGGCAACGGGCAAGGCCAGCCGTTTCGGCCCCGGCCAGCAGCCGCTCGATCGTAGCCGAACTTAGTCCGGCCCGGCGGGCTAACGTCGCGCGCGATTGCGGGCCCGGCCCCGCGGCCTCCGCCACGTCGTAGGCGGCCGCCAACAGCCGCTGCCGGTCGAGCCGCCGCTGAAACCGCCGCCGCTCGAGCAGGTGGGCAATCGCGCCACGTTTGGGAGCCAAGAGCAGCGATGTCAGAAATAATGCGGCGCCCACGAGCACGATCACTGGCCCGGCCGGCAATTCCTCGGCCAAGGCGCTGATCGTTGTGCCCACCGCGCCGATCGTCAGCCCGAATACGCTGGCCAGGGCCACGAGCGAGCCCAGCCGATCGGTCCAAAACCGTGCGGCCGCCGCCGGCAAGATCAGCAGGGCCGCCATCAGCACGACGCCGACCGCCGGCAGCCCGATGATGACGGTGACCGCCAAGAGCGCCATGATCGCCAGATCGAGCCAGAGCACGGGCCAGCCCTGCGTTTGCGCGAAACCGCTGTCGAAGCTGACGAGCTTGAACTCCTTGTAGAGCGCCCCGATCACGACCAGGCAGCCGGCCGCCACAGCGGCGATCAACAGCACGTCGCTGCGGAGCATGCCGGCGGTCTTACCGTAGATATACGAATCGAGCCCCGCCTGAGCGCCGCTGGCGGTATGCTGCTGGATCTGCTGGCTGAGCACGATGCCGACGCCGAAGAAGACCGAGAGCACGATGCCGATCGCGGCGTCTTCCTTGGTGCGCGTGAGGCGCCGCAGCACCGCCACGCAACCGACGCCCAGCAGGCCCGTGGCAAGCGCCCCCAGCAACATTCCCGGCAAGCTGAGTTGCCCCATGATCAAGAAAGCCAGCCCGAGCCCCGGCAGTGCGGCATGGGCGAGGGCGTCCCCCATGAGAGCCCGGCCCCGGAGCACGGCGAAGCTCCCCACCAGGCCCGAGCACGCCCCGAGCAGGCTCGAACCGGAGAGGACAACCACCGTGTTGTAGGCCGGACGCCAGATCGCCAGGGCGGCGAGGGCCGCGATCGCAGTGAAACCAAGCGCGAGCCAGCCCCAGGGGGCCGATGCATTGGCCCGCACAACGGACCCTGCGCTGCTCATTCGCTGCGCCCCCGCTGGCGCACCGCTTCGCCGGCGGCGTCGAGCAGCGTCAGCCGAGCGCCGTAGGTGCGCTTCAAGTTCTCGGGCGTGAAAGCCTGCGCCGTCGGGCCGCTGGCCACCACGCGCATGTTGAGCAAAACCACCTGTTCGAAGTATTGCGGCACCGTCCGCAAATCGTGATGGACCACGAGCACCGTTTTGCCAGCCGCCCGCAGGCGCTCCAGCAGCGCGAAGACGGCCCGCTCCGTGGCGGCGTCGACGCCGGCCATCGGCTCGTCCATGAAGTAGATGTCGGCCTTCTGCGCCAAGGCGCGGGCCAGAAACGTCCGCTGTTGCTGGCCACCGGAGAGTTGTCCGATCTGGCGGGTGGCGAAGTCGGCCATGCCCACCTGGTCCAGGCATTCGAGCGCCCAGGCCCGATCGGCGGCGCTCGGCCGGCGGAACCAGCCGAGCCGGCCGTAAACGCCCATCAGCACGACGTCGAGCACATTGACGGGAAACTCCCAGTCGACGCTCTCGCGCTGCGGAACGTAACCGATTCGCCGGCGCACTTTCGGCACCGGTTCGCCGAACACGGTCACCTGACCGCTGGCCAAGGGGGCAAGCCCGAGCACGGCCTTGATCAGCGTGCTCTTGCCGGCCCCGTTGGGGCCGACGATGCCGACGAGCGCGGGCGCGGCGATCGTGAGATCGACGTCCCAGAGCACCGGCTTGCGATGATAGGCCACGGTGACATCATGGATGTCGAGCACCGGCGGCGAAGCAGTCGATGCGACAGCCGCGGTCGCTTGCGGAACGAAGGCGCTCGTAGGTTCGGCGGTTCGGCTCATCGCAGGGCCTGCACGATCGTGTGGACGTTGTGCCGCACCATGCCTTCGTAGGTTCCCTCAGGCGTGCCGGCCGCGCCCATGGCGTCGGAAAACAGCTCGCCGCCGATCTTCACCTGTTGTCCGCGAGCGGCGCAGCCTTCGACCAGGGCCAGCACGTTGCGCTCGTTGAGCGTGGTTTCGATGAACACGGCCTTCACGCCCCGCGCAACGATGAAGTCGACGAGCTCGTTGATTCGCCGCACACCGGCCTCGCTTTCGGTGCTGAGGCCCTGCACCGAACGGACCTCGAGATCGTAGGCCCGGCCGAAGTAGCCGAAGGCGTCGTGCGCCGTGACCAACACGCGCCGCTCGGGCGGGATCGTGGCGATTTGTTCCCGGCACCAAGCGTCGAGCTGTTCGAGCCGTTCGACATATTGCTTGGCCCGCGCCTCGTAATCGGCCGCGTGCGCCGGATCGAACTCGGCAAGTGTCTGGGCCACGAGCGGGGCCGTCTTGCTCCAGAGCGCCACATCGAACCAAACATGCGGGTCGTGGGCGCCTTCCTCGGCGTGCAGCAGCTGATCGGCCGGAATGGCGGAGGCCACGGCCACCGTCGGTTTCCGGGCCGCCAGCTTCTCGAGCACCTGCGTCAGCTTGCCTTCGAGGTGAATGCCTGAATAGAAGACGAGCTGCGCCCGGTCGAGCTGCAGGATGTCGCCGGTCGAGGCCTTGTAGAGGTGCGGATCGACGCCGGGGCCCATGAGCGTGGTCACCTCCACGCGTGGCCCGCCGACCGCCTTGACGACGTCTGCCACCATGCCGGTGGTGCAAAGGACGCGGAGCGGAGCGTCGGAGGAAGGGGCCGCCGCCGTGGGGCGCGAACAGCCCGCCGCCAAAGCGAGAACCCCGCAGACGACCGCGAACGCGGCCCAGACAGCGGGGTTTTGAGTGCTAATTCGCAATGTTTTGGTCACTCAAAAATCGTAGCGACGGGGGGCACGCCGGTCAACCGCGGACACGGCACTTTGGCTCTCCCCTTAGCCCCCGGCGAGTCGCCGGGGGGAGTGGGATCGTAGGAGCGGCGAAGCGAAAGACACTTTGGGCGGCTCCGACCGTGATGCAAGTTTACCGCGGTTCCCCCCCGTCATTGACGGGGGGCTAAAGCGCTTGCGTTGAAAGGCGCTCCCCTTGGCCCCCGGCGAGTCGCCGGGGGGAGAGGGATCGTAGAAGCGGAGAAGCGAAAAACACTTTGAGAGCCTCCAACCGTGAAATGCGGGTTCACCGCGGTTCCCCCCCGTCATTGACGGGGGGCTAATCGAGATCATGCCCCCCGCTTGTGCCGCTCCTCCAATCGCGCGAAGATAGCGGCCAACCTCCCCGCCCTCCCATCCGCGGTGTCTGATCCATGAGTCGCCCGTTCTCCCTCGCCCTCTGCCTGCTGTCGCTGGCGACGTTCGTTTCGCTGTTCGCGGGCGCCGCGTCGGCCGCCGACGCCGGCAAGTACCGCGTCTACTTCGGCACGTACACCGGCCAGAAGAGCCGCGGCATCTACACCGCCGATCTCGACCTGGCCACCGGCAAGCTCACCGAGCCCCGTCTGGCGGCCGAAGCGGTGAGCCCGTCGTTCCTGGCGATTCACCCCAGCGGCCACTGGCTCTACGCGGTGAGCGAGATCGACGATCTCAACGGCCGCAAGACCGGCGGCGTGAGCGCCTTCGCCATCGAGGCCGACGGTGGCCTGCGGCTCTTAAACCAGCAGCCCTCCGAAGGGCGCGGGCCGTGCCACGTAACGGTCGATCCCTCCGGCAAGTTCGCCCTGGTCGCCAACTACGGCTCCGGCAGCGCCGCCGCGCTGCCGATCGAGGCCGACGGCCGGCTTGGACCACCCAGTTCGGTCGTCCAGCACGAGGGGAAGAGCGTCGATCCGCAGCGTCAGGAAGGGCCGCATGCGCACTCGATCAACCTCGACGCCGCCGGGCGCTATGCCTTCGTGGCCGACCTGGGGCTCGACCAGGTGAAGATCTATCGCTTCGATGCCCAGACCGGAAAGCTCACGCCCGCTGATCCGGCCTTCGTCACGCTCGCCCCCGGCGCGGGCCCCCGGCACTTTGCCTTCCATCCGCAGGGGGACCGGGCGTATGTGAACAACGAAATGACCTCGACGATCACCGCCCTCCACTACGCCCCCGAGGCAGGCGCCCTGCAAGAAACGCAAACCTTGAGCACGCTGCCCAGGTCCACCCCCGGCAATTCCACGGCCGAAGTGCAAGTGCATCCGAGCGGCCGCTTCGTCTACGTGTCGAACCGCGGGCACGACAGCATCGCCGGCTATACCATCGATCCCGACAACGGCCGGCTAACCGCTTTGGGCAACACGCCCACCGGGGGTCGCACGCCGCGCAACTTCGGCATCGACCCGACCGGCCAGTATCTGCTGGCGGCCAACCAGGGGACCGACAACGTGGTGGTCTTCAAGATCGACGCCAAGACCGGCAAGCTGACGCCGACCGGGCAGGAGATTGCGGTCGGGGCGCCGGTGTGCGTGAAGTTTCTCAAGCTCGAGTAGGACGCGCCGAAGATGAAACTCGTGATCGTCGGCGGAGTGGCCGGCGGGGCTTCGGCGGCGGCACGGGCGCGGCGATTGTCGGAGGACGCCGAGATCGTGCTCTTCGAGCGCGGTCCCGACGTGTCGTTCGCCAACTGCGGGTTGCCCTACTATCTGGGTGGGCAAATTGCCGAGCGGGCGAAGTTGCTCGTCGTCACGCCGCAAAGACTAAAGGAGCGGTTCGCGCTCGACGTGCGGACGCGATCGTCGGTCGAGTCGATCGACCGGGCGGCGAAGACCGTGCATATCCGAGAGCTGGATAGCGGCCGCGAATATGATGAGCCCTACGACAAGCTGATCCTGGCCCCGGGCGCGGCGCCGTTGCGGCCGCCGATCCCTGGGCTCGAACTGCCTGGCGTCTACACGCTGCGCAACCTGGAAGACACCGACCGCATCTACGCCGCCCTCGGCTCCGGCGTGCGGCAGGCCGTGGTCGTGGGCGCCGGGTTCATTGGGCTCGAGCTGGTGGAGAACCTCGTCCACCGCGGCGTGGCGACGACGCTCGTCGAGCTGCAGGATCAGGTGCTGCCGCCGCTCGACAAAGAGCTGACGACGCCACTGGCGAAGGCGCTAGCAGACCACGGCGTAACGCTGCTCTTAGGCGACTCGGCCGAAGCCTTCGAACAAAGTAGCGACGGCCTCGTGGTGCGCCTCAAGTCGGGGCGGCTGCTCGAGGCGCAGCTCGTTGTGCTGGGGATCGGCGTACGGCCCGAGAACAAGCTGGCGGTCGAAGCCGGGCTCGAGGTTGGCCCGCGGGGCGGCATTCGCGTGAACGACCGCCTGGAGACGAGCGACCCGAACATTTTCGCCGTGGGAGATGCGATCGAAGTCCGCGACTTCGTGCTCGATGGGCCGACGCAGGTTCCGCTGGCCGGCCCCGCCAATCGGCAGGGACGCATCGCCGCCGACAATGTGTTCGGCCGCGACTCGCGCTATCGAGGAACGCAAGGCACGGCCATCGTCGGCCTCTTCGGCCGCACCGCCGCCATGACGGGCGCCTCGGAAAAGGCGCTCCGCCGCGCGGGGCGCCCCTTCCGCATGGTCTACGTCCACCCGGCGCATCACGCGGGCTACTACCCCGGCGGCGAAGGAATGACGCTCAAGCTGCTGTTTGCCCCCGACGACGGCCGCATCCTCGGCGCGCAAGCCGTAGGGGGCGCGGGAGTCGACAAGCGGATCGACGTGCTGGCCGTGGCGATCCAGGCTGGCATGACCGTGTACGACCTCGAAGAAATGGAGTTGGCCTACGCCCCGCAGTTCGGCTCGGCCAAGGACCCGGTGAACATGGCCGGCTTCGTGGCCGCCGGACTACTGCGCGGCGACCACCCGCAGATCGACCTCGCGGAACTATTGGCAACGCCGGCCGACCAGCGGCCGCTCTTGCTCGACGTGCGCACGCCGGCGGAGTTCGCCGCGGGGAGCGTGCCGGGGGCGATCAACGTGCCGGTCGACGAGCTTCGCGCGCGGCTCACGGAGTTGCCGGCGGATCGGCCGATCGTGGCCTACTGCCAAGTCGGACAGCGCGGCTACCTCGCCACGCGAATCTTGCTGCAAGCGGGCCGCGACGTGCGGAACCTGAGCGGCGGGTATCGGACCTATGAGTTGTGGAGGCCGTGGCTGGGGTAGCGAACATCCAGCGAGGCCCGAGGCGGTCCAATCCGGATGAGGCGGCGATTAGAAGCTGCGACGTCACTCGGCGCGAGCGGCCGATTTTCGTGCGGCACGATCCCGCCGCTCTTCGATGCAGTAGGTGCGGAGCCGCCTCATCACGGCGAACAACACCGCTGCTCCAGCAAGGCTCAGCGATGTTGGCTCGGGGACACCGGTCACAACAACCGACAGCTGGTTTTGATTGTTGTTCCATTCTCCACCGTCGTGCAAACCTAGGTATAGCCGCGTGGCGCCCGCGGGGATGAAGATGCCAGTCAGCTCGGACCCGATTGCGAACGATTGATTCAACAACGGGTGCTTCATGTCCTGGCCGATGGCAAGAGGCGGAGGCGCCTGGCCGGCAAGTGGACCGTTGTCAGTTGTAAAGACGCCCATCAGTGTATTGATGTCGGCGGTCAGCCGGCTAATTCCAAAGTCGGCGTAAGGCTCGAACGACGTGAAGAGCGATGTCGGGTCGTGTCGGCCATCGGGGCCGGAGATCAAGGATGGATCGGTGCCGTGCGCCCAAAGGCCTGAGGCCGAGACGCCAATGGTTGGTTCCGCTCCTTTCAAGCCGATGAAGAATGGAATGGTCCGCTCATCGGTCAGGTCTCCAAAATAATCCGCTGCCAAACGCCCTGGCGGAAGGGGCACTGGGGTCGTCTTACCTGCAAAGAAGACGCACGATGTCGCTGGAACGGCAACCTGCAACGAGGCGGCTTCCGCCTGACTAGCAATCAGGCTCATCAACAACACTGGTACCGCGATTCTGCTGAACATGATGAAGAATCCCTACACGGTTTGAGGCTGAAAACGCACCAGCCTGGCAAGGGGCTACAGGTCAACATCACCCCACCCGTCTAGCGCGCTGCAAGACTTTGCGGGGTTCCCGACCCCGGTCCCGCTGCGGCTCGACTGAAAACTGGACGATCGGGCTACTCGGCTGCACGCCGCCCGTGCGATGATCGGGGCGACACAGGTAGTCGTCGGTCTTGCGATATCTCACCTCGCTGCCTGGATCTACTAGGCATCGGCGTTATTCTTTGAGCCCCCGCCCCTTCAGCCACTCCGCGCACGCCTTCGGCCAGTCGCGCGTGCCGGGGGTCTTGGGGGCCAGGCCCTGGCCGTGGGCGCCCTTCTCGTAGATGTGCAGTTCCGCCGGCACGCCCGCTTTGCGGAGCGCCAGATAGTAGAGCACGCTGTTCTCCGGCGGCACGCCGGTGTCTTCCCCCGTGTGCATCAGGAAGGTGGGGGGCGTGTCGGCGGTCACTTGCGTTTCGTTCGAGAGACCGGCCAACTGCTCGGCCGTGGCTTTCTCTCCCAGCAAGTTGCGGGCAGAACCCTGGTGGGCGCTCTTATCGACGAAGCTGATCACCGGGTAGACGAGCACGGCGAAGTCGGGGCGGCTGCTCACGCGCTCGATCGGGTCGGCGGCGTCGGGCTTGCCGGCGTCGAACTTGGTGCTGGCCGTGGAGGCCAGGTGGCCGCCGGCCGAGAAGCCGAGGATGCCGATCTTGGCCGGGTCGATCTTCAGTTCCTTGGCCCGTGCGCGGAGCGTGCGGATGGCGCGCTGGGCGTCGCCGAGCGGAATCGGATGGCGGTAGCCCTGGGCGCTATGGCGGTATTCGAGCACGGCGGCCGCGATCCCAAGCGAGTTCAGCCACTGGCCAATCTGCTTGCCCTCGTGGTCGACGGCCAGGTGTCCGTAGCCGCCGCCGGGGCAGACAACGATGGCCGTGCCCTGGGCCTTGTCGGCCGGCGGCAGCCAGAAGGTGAGGTTCGGTTCGTGCCCTTTCCCCTCTCCGAGCTTTCCCGGAGGCCCGGCCGGCCAGAGGGGCTCGGTCTTGGGCTCGGCAGCCGCAGGGGAGGGTGCGATCAGCGTCAGGGCGATCAGCGAGCAGGCGAACAACGAGCGATAGGAAAGGTTCATCGGCGGGAGGCTCGGTGGAGGGGTGGGCGGAAGGAGAGCTACCGCCCGAATATGGTAGTTTGGCCGCCGGTCGGTCACAATCGAGCCACGCTCCCAGTTCACCCCGGCGGTCTTTGTACGGCCGACGCGCCCTCAACGTCGTCCGTGGTTTCGGCGGGGGTGAACCCCGCCGCTCGCTTGTCGCGGCGGAAACCGCGCGCCGACCGTCCCTCCATCCAAGTCTCACCCAGAGCTTCCCGCCATGCCCTCGCTCCTTCGGCCGCTTTGTGCGGTGCTCCTGTTGCTGTCTTGTGCGCGATCGTTCGCCGCCGAGCCCGGTCCGTCGCTCAACGTGATGACGTTCAATCTGCGGTACGCCAGCGACAAGGGCCCCAACTCCTGGCCCGAGCGGCGGCCCGTCGTCCGTGAGGTCCTGCAGAAGTTCGCGCCCGATGTGATCGGCACGCAGGAAGGCGTGTACCACCAGCTTCGCGACATCGCGGCCGACTCGCCGGAATACGCCTGGCTCGGCGTCGGGCGCGAAGGGGGGAGCCGCGGCGAGTTCATGGCCGTGTTCTATCGCCCCGAGCGGCTCGAGCCGCTGGAGTTCGACCACTTCTGGCTCTCTGATAAGCCCGAAGTGATCGGTTCGAAGAGCTGGGGCAACAACGTGATCCGCATGGTCACCTGGGTGAAGTTCCTGGATCGCCAGGCGGGTCGCCCCTTCTACTTCATCAACACCCACTTCGACCATGAAGTGCAGGCTTCGCGCGAAAAGAGCGCCGAGCTGCTCATCGAGCGCAGCAAGAAGCTCGATCCAGCGTTGCCGATCGTGCTCGTGGCCGACTTCAACGCCGCGGCCGAGGACAACAGAGTGTACGACCTGATCACGGGCGCGGGCTTCGCCGACGCCTGGAAGCTCGCGGCCAAGCGCACCAACGAGGTCGGCACCTTCCACGGCTTCAATGGGCCGCGCCCCGGCGGCGCCCGCATCGACTGGATCTTGCTCAAGCCCAAGGGCGAAGTGCTCTCGGCCGAAACGGTGGTGCTCGAAAAGAACGGGCAGTACCCCAGCGATCATTGCCCGGTGGTGGCCCAAGTGCGGCTCGAGTGGCCTGAGGCGAAACCGTAAACGCCTCGCAGCCGCCAGATGGCCCGCGCCCGCGACGGCGACTATCCTGAGCACTCCGGCCCAAAGTCCTTGGCTCCTCCCTCGAGTTCTCTTCCGATGCCTACGTTTAGCCTCCGCCGGCCGATTCCGGTTGCCCGCGCTGCCTGGGCGGCGTGCATCGCGCTCGCCTACGTGGCCGCCGCGGCCCGCGCCGAAGAACCCGCCACCAAGGCCCTGCCGCCCGCCGAAGCCGCCGCAACGCTCAAGCTTCCACCCGGCTTCCAGACCACGCTCTTCGCCGGCGAGCCCGACGTCTTGCAGCCGATCGCCATGGCCTTCGATCGCCGGGGCCGATTGTGGGTAGTCGAGTGCAACTCCTATCCCGATTGGAAGTCGGACCGTCCGGGGACCGACCGCGTGGTGATTCTTGAAGACGCCGATCACGACGGCCGCTTCGACCGCCGCACCGTGTTTCTCGACGGGCAGAAGAACCTCTCCGGCATCGAGCTGGGCTTTGGCGGTGTGTGGCTGTGCGCCGCGCCCGATCTGGTGTTCGTGCCCGACCGCGATGGCGACGACCGGCCCGACGGACCGGCGGAAGTGCGGCTCACCGGCTGGTCGCTCGACTCGCAGCACAACATCGTTAGCGGGCTCATCTGGGGGCCCGACGGTTGGCTCTACGGCTGCCACGGCATTCTCCACGACTCCGTCGTCGGCACGCCGGAAACTCCGGAGGCCGAGCGCACGCGATTCAATTGCGCGGTCTGGCGCTATCATCCCACGCGGCGGGCGTTCGAAGTCTTCACCCAGGGCTCGACGAATCCGTGGGGGCTCGATTTCGATGCCCGCGGGCAGGCGTTCATCACCAACTGCGTGATCCCGCATGT
>JAXMBI010000052.1:0-17775 GCA_046349955.1 Pirellulales bacterium
GGCTCGAGCTTGAAGTTCTTGTAGCGCACCTCGGTGGGCCCGCCCGAGTGGACCTGCAGGGCCAGTACGCCGCGCTTGGCCCCTTCGGCGTCATCGAGGTCGACGCAAGGTTGGCCGTTGATGAAGGTTTGGATCTTCCCTCCCACGGCCACGATCTCGTACTGATTCCAATCGTCGGCTTTCACCTGGCCTTCGTGGTCCCAGAGCAGGCCGCGGCCGTGTTCCTCGTAGAGCTTGCCCCACCAGCCGGCGCCGATGTCGGCCTGGTAGCCCTTCACTTCGCCTTCGGGAAGCACCTCGCTGCGGAACTGAATGCCGGAGTTGGCCGCGTTGGGCGTGAGCTTGACGTCGCAGGTGAGGCGGAAATCGCCGACCAGCAGATCGCTGACGAGGAACTCGTTGTGGTCGAGCCCCGCGGTGCGGCCGACGAGCTCGCCCTCTTCCACGCTCCAAATTGCCGGGTCGCCCGTCCAGCCCGTCAGGTCGGTTCCGTTGAACAGGTTGGCCGCGTTGTCGGCGGTGGCCAGCATCGGAGACTGCCGGGGGCTGGCCAGGTAGGCCACGAGCGACCGCACGTCGTCGTCGGACAGCGGCTTCAGAATGTCGTCAGGCATCATCGACGTGCGCCCCGACTCGAGCGTGTCGATCTCGCCGCGCGGCAGCGTGATCAGCTCGTTGGCCGTTTGCACCGTGAGCGCGTCGGGCGTTTCCGAGCGGACGATGCCGGTGATCACGCGGCCGTCGGTGGTGGCGATGATGCTCGGCATATACTCCTTGGCCATCACCGCGCTCGGGTCGAGCACGTTCGAGAGCAGGTAATCGCGGTCAGCGCGATTCGAGCCCGTGAGATCGGGGCCCACCTTGCCGCCGCTGGCGAACAGCGTGTGGCACTGCGCGCACGTCTTGGCGAACAAGGCCCGGCCCAATGCCAGGTCCGGCGTGTACGACGGCTTGGCGTTCAAGAGCCAGTGATAGGCCTCAATCTGCTCGGCCTTGTCACCGGTCGACTCACGGACCGCGCCCCATACCTTGTCGACGCGCTCCTTGACTGCCACATCTCCCAGGTTCAACATCTGCCGCACCAACTCGGCCGATAGGTCGCTCGACGGCACCTTGCCTACGGCCACAGCTTCGAGCAGCGCCTGGGCGTGGGCCGGGCGAGCGGCCAGCGTGTTCAGGGCGTCGCGCTTCTCAGGCAGCGTGTAGCCGGCGTAACCCGCCAACACAGCGGCCGGCGTAGCGGCGTCGTCGTAGGCGGCCAGGCCGCGAATGGCGAATGCCCGCAGGCCCGGCTCGCTGAGTAATTGCCGCAACGTGGCAGCCAGGTCGGGCTCGCGAATTCGCAGGAGTGCCGCGAGCGCCTCGCGCCGTGCGGCCAGTGGCGCCTGTTTGTCGGATAGCGTGGCCTTGAGCTCGTTGATCGCCTGGCGATCGCCGAAGGTGACGGCCAGCTTGCGGACCTCGGCCACCACCTGCGGATCAGCGTCGCCGAGCAGCTTCTCGCGCGGCCAACGCTCCGGCGTGGCCACGCGGGGCCTGCCCGCGAGCGCGGCGTTCAAGCCCTGCAAGAGCGCCAGCCGTCGCGGCGAGCTATCGGCCGCGGCCGCCCGCTCGAGAATCAAGGCCGGCGCCGACTTGGCTGCCAGATCGAGCGCGCCCACGCGGCGGGCCATGAACTGCGCGAGCGGAGCGATCGGCGACGATTCCGCCAGCGCGAGCGCCCGCGCGGGATCGACCTCGGCCAGCGGCTCCATCGCATACCAGTACATCAGCGGCAAGTTGTGGTCGCCGGCGTCCTCCACGTGGCTCACCAGCGGCGCAAGCACGTCCCAGCGGCTCGCCAGCGGCAAGCGCTGCAGCGCCGAGGCAATGTAGAGCCGGACCACGGGAGACGGATCTTCGGCCGCCAGCTTAGCGAGTTCCGGCACGAGCCAGGCGGCGGTGCCTGGCGTTTCGCTGGCGAGCTGAATGGCCCAGCTCCGCACATACGGGCTCTCGTCAGCCAGCGCGTGCTTGGCGATCGGCTGCGTGAGCCCGCCCACGGCCTGCAATGCCCACAGGCCGCGAAGCCTGCGCGTGTCGGTCTTCTCCGTGGCGGCGAACTTGGCCAGCGCCGCCGAGGTCGTCGCGGCGAGTTTGCCGGCGGCGGCGCGTTCCTGGAGCACGCGGCGGCTGTGCCGCACGTACCAGTCGTTGTCGCTGAGCTGCAGCTTCACGAGTTCCTCGTCACTGAGCTTGCCGAGGTCGACTTTCACCGCTGGGGCATTTTGATAGACAACCTTGAAGATGCGGCCGTTCGAGCGGTCGTGCCCTTCGGGATTGCCGTGGTGGCAGGCGTTCTCGTCGTACCAGTCGATCATCGTCACCTGGCCGTCAGGGCCGTAGACCAGGTTCAGAATCTGCGACCAACGGTCCTGCGTGAGCAGGAAGTCGGGCCCATGGCTGCCGACGTAGCCGGAGCCCTGCGGCGCGAGCGTATCCATGTTGATCCGCTGGCCGTGGATGTTGTTCATGAAGATCTGCCCGCGATACTTTTGCGGCCACGAGCCGCCGAGGTAGATCATCGCGCCGGAGTGGGCATGGCCGCCGCCGGCCGAATCCGACTTGTTGTTGCCGCCGTGCGGATTGGCCCCCACGTAGTGCCGGTGGTCGGCGATCGTTTTGATGTCGTCGTAGGTGTGCGGGTTGAAGTGAACGCCCCCTTGCCGCTCGTAGCGGGCGCCCTGGATCACGTGATACAGATGCGGGATCACGCAGGCGGTGAGGAAGGCCTGGCCGCGGTCGTCGAAGTCGACGCCCCAGGGGTTGCTCGTGCCGTGGGCGAAGGCCTCGAACTCGTGCCGCACCGGGTGATAGCGCCAGATGCCGGCGTTGAGCGGTTGCCGCTTATCGTCGGGCGTGCCTGGCTTGCCGACGCGGGAGTGGGTGAACACGCCGTGGCAGCCGTAGAGCCAACCGTCGGGTCCCCAGATGAAGGCATTGAGCGTTTCGTGCGTGTCTTCGTAGCCCCAACCGTCGAGCAGGATCTTCGGCTCGCCGTCGGGCACGTCGTCGGCGTTGGCGTCGGGGATGAACATCAGGTACGGCGCTGCGCCCACCCACACGCCGCCAAAGCCCACGGCCAAGCCACTCACGAGGTTGAGCTTTTCGGCAAAGACCTTGCGCTGGTCGAAATGGCCGTCGCCATCGACATCTTCCAGAATCAAGATCCGGTCGCGGCCTTCTCCCTCGGGGGCGCGGCGCGGATACGTGTGGGCCTCGGCTACCCACAGTCGGCCGCGATCGTCGAACGCCATGGCGATCGGCTGGGTCACGTCGGGCTCGCCGGCGAACAGCTTCACCGAGAAGCCCTCGGGCACGAGCATCGATTTGGCCGCTTCCTCAGGCGAGAGGCCGGCGAAGAGATAGTCGTCGGGGCTGGCCTCGCCCGAGGGCGTGGCCGCTTGCGGCTTCTCCTCGTGCAGGCGGAAGTCGTCGAAGTTCAGGTGCCCCCAGGGACCGCGGTGCCGGTCGACCAGGCGGACGATGATTTCCTTGCCCTGGTACGACGTGAGGTCGACGACGACGCGGCGCATCGTTTCGGATTCTTGCCCCGAGACCTGGGCAAACGGCTTGTCGCTCTTCGAGAGCAGCAGTTCGACGCGGGTGTCCTTGTGCGAGCCGCCGCCGACCAGGAAGCTGGCGAAGGGCTTACTGACCTTGAAGGGGGCCGAGGTGAGCGTGCCCACCGCGTCGTCGGCGCCCTTGGGCTCGAACCCACCGATCCAGAAGTCGCCCTGGTGGTTGCTCCGCATGTCGTCGCGGCGGGGGGACACAGTGTCCCCTTTGATCGGCTGGCCGGCGAAGGCATCGCCGTCGGCGGTCCAATCACGCAGATCCCCCGACTCGAAGTCCAGGTTCAAAGGGCGTCCATCGGCCGCTTGCGGAAGATGCCCTGGGTCGGCCGTGGGCTCGGCAGCCCAGGCGATGGAACCGCAAGCAAGAGAAACGGCAAGGAAACCGGCCAGTTGGGTTTGGCAGGACATGACAACTCACTTCGTGGAGAGCCGAAATCGGTCCGCGCAGCCACCCGAGGTACGGTCCGCTGTGCGGACCAACGGAAGCGGCGCGAACCTTCGCTAAGGCGGGACAAGCCAATATCTTCCGCTGGCCGATTTGGAGCGTCAAGCGTTGGCAGGTTCGCGACCTCTGGCGGTATCGCCCACCAAGGCCACGAGAGCCACTGCTAAGGCAACGCGTCCGACATCGTCGGAGGAAAGGGCTTGCCCGCCCGAACATAGAGATGCTCGAGCAGTCGGTTGTAAATGTCCCAATCTGCCACAGCGTTGGGCCGGTGAGTGTTCCAAGATATGTCGCTGAGCCTGGGGTGGGCTTGGAGCTGTGCGAGTCCAGCCGCCGAAATCCCGTCTGCGAATACGAGGCTCACAGCCTCGACATCCTCCATTGCCAGAATCGCCGGAATCGCGAGATCCGTCACCCGCGTTCCGTCGAGATTGAGAGCCTGAAAGTTAACCAGTCCTGCTAACCGCTGGACTGTTGCGTCGCCCACTCGAGAGCGGTCGAAGGAGAGACCACGAAACTTCGGCAAGTCGGCTAAGAGGCGAGGCAACTCCTCTAAGTCCTTGTCTTGCACAGGCGCAAAAGTGAAGTCGACGTACTCTACGCGGCCTTTGCCGAAGATTGGCCAGAGCCATTCAGGCAGCCCTGGTTCGCGCTTGGTGTCTAGGCGACCATTGGAGTACTGGAAGTCGTACCAAATGCGACCCCCGAGTCGTTCGATGCCCGCGATCGCGCGACTCTGCCTCCGCGAGCGATCCGCCATCCATCCCAACCAAAGGCCGAGTGCGGTTAGCACAAGCAGCAGCGTGCGCAGGCTGAAGGTCATCCAGCGCCGGCGTGGTCGTTGAAGCACCCTCACAATCGTCCCTCCGCGGATAATTGTAGTCGAGAACGAATCAGCCCGTCGCCGGTCGGCCTTCCCACATCCGCGCCCGAATCTCGGTGGAACGCCGCCGGCCCACCCCCCTACACTTCCTCCATGAGCACTTTGCCGCCAATCGCTGAAATGGAGCGGGCGTACCAACAGCGGGACGCCGAGTACAACGGGCTCTTTTATCTCGGCGTGCGCACCACCGGCATCTTCTGCCGGCCGACGTGCCCTGCCCGCAAGCCGCTCCCCAAGAACGTGGAGTACTTCGCCACGCCGCGCGAGGCGTTGGCCGCGGGTTTCCGCCCCTGCAAGCGCTGCCGCCCGCTCGACGCCGACGATCAGCCGGCTTGGGCGGCGGCTCTAATCGCCGAAGTCCAGCGCGATCCCGCGGCGCGGATCACCGAAGGAACCCTCCGAGCCCGCGGCGTCGACCCGGCCACCGTGCGGCGCTACTTTCAGAAGGAGTATGGGATGACGTTTCAGGCCTTTGCCCGCGCCCGCCGGCTGTCGGGGGCGCTCCATCAAATTCGCGAGGGGGGCTCGCTCGATGCGGCCGCGCTCGAGAGCGGCTACGACTCGCACAGCGGCTTCCGCGAGGCGTTTGCCAAGATGTTTGGCGCGGCGCCTGGCAGCTACCGCAACTGCGACGCGGTGTTCCTTTCGTGGATTCGCAGCCCGCTCGGCCCGCTGGTGGCGGGCGCCACCGCCGCAGGCGTCTGCTTGCTCGATTTCTCCGACCGGCGGATGCTGGAGACGCAGTTCAAGACCCTGCGGCGGCTCATCGCCCTGCCGCTTGCGCCCGGTTCGAACGCCCACCTGGAGCAGCTCGAGCAAGAACTGGCCGAATACTTCGCCGGCCGGCGGCGCGAGTTCACCGTGCCGCTCGTTTACCCCGGCACGGACTTCCACCGGGAGGTCTGGAACGAGCTGCTCAGAATCCCCTACGGCGAAACGCGCTCCTACCAGGCGCTCGCGGCCGCGCTTGGCAAGCCCAAGGCGGTGCGAGCCGTCGGCCGGGCCAACGGCCTCAACCGCATCTCGATCGTCATCCCCTGCCACCGCGTAATCAACAAAGACGGCGGCCTCTGCGGCTACGGGGGCGGGTTGCGGCGGAAGGAGTTCTTGCTGGAGTTGGAACGGGGGAACCGCGAGCGAGCGTCAAAGTGAGTCTTTGAGGGAGACGATGCAGTCGGGCCGTCGGCGGCGCAGCTCGCTCAGCCCGTTCGGAGTGAGGCGGGTTTCCTCGAGCCGCACGAGGCGGAGCCGCGGCAGCGAGCATAGGTCGTCGATGATCGCGTCCGTCACGTCGGTGTAAGACAGATCGAGGTACTCGACGAGCGGCAGGCCGCGGAGCCGCGCGACGTCGGCATCGGTCGCTCGCGTGTGCGCTTGCCAGTCGGGGAACCGGACCGGGATTCCGCTCGCCGCGAGTTCGCGTGCCGGACTGCCTAGGCGTGCTCGCCAGGGAACGTGTACGCCCCTACCGTCGGGCGGCTTCGGCGGGCGGGGGCCGCCGAGGCCAACCTCAACGATCTGCCAGGGAAGGACGGACCGGAACTTCGCTTTCAGCCGTGGCTGCCAGGTGCGTTGGTCGCGAATCGTGTCGCCGTCCTCCTCTTGGATCAAGATCACGGGGTCGCGCTCGCGAAACGTCCCGCCCAAGCGATCGATCATCGCCACCGCGGCGCGGTCACGGTGGACGCGATTGGCGTAGAACGCCAGAAGCGCCCCGAGCAGCGAGAGCACGACAACGGCCGACCGTAGGCCGAAACGCGTTGCTCGTCGTAGGCGATGGGGCATGCGGCGGCCCTTCCGTGGCGCGCGAGGTCGTTATGCTGAAGCATAACCTACTCGTGAACGCACTCTGCGCTCCGGTCCCCTCTCCCTGTGGGAGAGGGTTAGGGTGAGGGCCGGCGAACCCGGAGCAACGGCAAACTCGCTGCGCTGAAACGTCGCGTCCGCGGTTACGGTCCCTCACCCCCGGCCCCTCTCCCACGGGGAGAGGGGGGAATGCTCACCGGTCGATTTCGCCCATCACGATGTCGAGCGAGCCCACGATCGCCGGCACGTCGGCGATCAGGCAGCCCCGGCACAGTTCGTGGGCCGGAGAGAGATTGCAGAAGCTGCTGCTGCGGGCGCGCACGCGGTAGGGAATCGCTGAGCCGTCGCTTACCAAATAAAAGCCCATCTGCCCGCGCGGGGCCTCGGTTTCCAAGTAGGCTTCGCCCTTGGGGAGCCGCGTGGTGAGCTTGATCGGCTCGCCGTAGCTGCCCGTGGCCGTGCTGTAGCGGTCGATGGCCTGGCGCACGAGGTCGATCGACTGCATCACCTCGAGCATCCGCACGTAGAATCGGTGCCAACAATCCCCCAGCACGGCCGTTTCCGGCACGGGCGGATAGTTGTGGTCCTTGGGGTAGTGCCCGTCTTTTTCGACGATGACTTCGAAGGCGTAGCCGTCGTACATCTCCGTGTAGCGCTCTTCGCCGTCGCGGCGCAGATCGTGGTCGACGCCGGAGCCGCGGAGCACGGGGCCCGTGCAGCCGTAGTCGATCGCCATCTGGGCTGGCAGAATGCCGATGTTGGCCGTGCGGCGCACGAAGATGGCGTTGGTGGTCAGCAGCGTGTGATACTCGGCGATCACCGGCAGGAGCTGATCGAGGAACTTGCTGCACTTCTGCAGCCAGCCGGGGGGCAGATCGGCGGTGGCGCCGCCGACGGTGATGTAGCTGTAGGTCAGCCGCGCGCCGCACGCCTCTTCGAACAGGTCGAGAATCTTCTCGCGCTCGCGGAATGCATAAAGGAACGGGCTGAAGGTGCCCAGGTCGAGCCCATAGGCGCCCATCCCCACCAGGTGGCTCGCGATCCGGCCCATCTCGGCGATCAACACCCGCAGGTGCTTGGCCTTTTCAGGCAGCTCGAGGTTCATGAGCTTCTCGACGGCCAGGGCCCAGCCGAGATTCATGTTCATGCCGGCCAGATAGTCCATCCGGTCGGTGTAAGGAATCCACTGCCGCGGCGTCAGGTTTTCGCCGATCTTTTCGGCGCAGCGATGCAGATAGCCGATGTGGGGCTCGACCTGCGAGACGATTTCGCCGTCGGTCCGCAGCACGAGCCGCAGCACGCCGTGGGTGCTGGGATGCTGGGGGCCCATGTTGACCAGCATCTCGTCGGTGCGAACGTCGAGCTCGACAATCCGCGGGTCGTCCAGTTGCGATGCCATAATGTGACGTGCGTGCTTGCGGGTGGGAGCGAACGAGATTGCCGACAAACCTCGAGCGGGCGGCTAACGGCCACGGATGCCGTGGTACTCGAGCGGCATCTGATAGTCCTTGCGGAGCGGGTGCCCCTCCCAATCCTCAGGGCACAAGATGCGCCGTAGATCGGGATGGCCGGTGAACATCACGCCCGATAGGTCGTACACCTCACGCTCATGCCAATCGGCGGTGCGCCAAACGTGGGCCACCGAGGGAACCTCGGGCAGTTGGCCGGGCACGTCGTCTTTCCAGCGCGGCAGCATGACCTTGAGCACCAGGCTCTGCTTGTTCTTCAAGCTGAAGAGGTGGTAAACGACTTCGGTGTGCGGCTGGAACGCCGCCTTGGCGGCCTTGGCCGGATCGGGCTCGAAGTAGTCGATGCCCGTGATGCAGTTCAGCAGGTCGAACTTGAGCTCGGGATCGTGTTTGAGGTGGGTGCAGACCTCGACGATCCGCGCCGGGGCGACCTCGATCCAGGGGTCGATCGCCTGCAAGTTCGCGCCGGTGATGGCGTCGCCGAACTTCTTCTTCAGGCGATCCAGGAAGGCCTGTCCGCTCATGCGTTTCGCTTGCTGCCGAGAGGTGGGGGGGGAAAACGCCGCGGTTCGCGCTGCCGTTTACGCCGTAAGGGCGGCTTCTTCGAAGCTAGGCTCTTCGTCGGCCGGTCGCGACTGAGCTCTCGCCCGACTGACCGCCCGCACCCAATCGAGATCGCCGCGGCGCCAAACGTAGGCAAAGCCAACCATGAGCACGGCGAAAAAGACCAAGATGTCGGCCAAAGACAGCCACACCAGCCGCCGCGCGCTGGCCTCGAGGCTCTCGGCCACCTGCTCGGGCGTCACCACGCCGCCGGGGCCGGCGGCTACCTGCGGGGCCTGCGGCTGGGCGATGCCCATCTCGCGCTGCAGATCGGCGGCGACAGGCGTGAGCTGGTCGACCGGAGCCGTGCGATCGAGCTGGGCCGCGACCTTCTTCACCTGGGGGTCCATCAGGTTGGCCGACTTGCCGTAGATGGTGGCCCAGGGGAAGAAGAGGGCGACTTCGACGTCGAAGATGATGAACAGCAGGGCGACGACGTAGAAGCGGATGTCGAACTGCACGAAGCTCGAGCCGATCGTCGGCTCGCCGCATTCATACACCTCGAGCTTCTCCGGCGTGCGGTCTTGCGGCCGCACGAGCTTGCCCACCAGCAGGTTGGCGAAGAGAAACACCAAGCCGACGCCGGCAAACAGCGCCAGATAGCCTACCGCCACGGTCGGAGAAATCATGCGGCTTCCCTGTCGAGGGCCGCGCGGAAACCATGCCCGCGCCAAAGGTTGGGACCGAAGCCCGCATTGTAAGGATGCGCCAAGCGTTTTCAAGCGGGTGAATTGCTGACGGCTTGGCCAGCAATTTCCCGCGACAATGCCCTGACAGCCTGGTCTTCGATCCAGCGAGCCGCCGGGCTTCACGCCGGCCGGCACCGGGGAAGGGTCTCGTTCGGAGTGGGAGCAGCAATCTTGCCCCACGTGCCGTGGGAACCACTCGCGAATTGATCACCGCTCGCGAAGCCCGAGCGCCGGCGCGCTCGTCGCGCGGCACGGCGGGGGTGAACCCCGCCGCTCGCTGTGACGGGTTCTCTAGCGCGTTTCGCGCTTCCGCTCTTCGACGGAAAGCCCGCCCAGCATGGCTTGCTGGTGGTGTTGGTGGTAGCGGGCCACCGAGGCGCGGACTTCTTCCGTTCCCTTGGCGGCGCCTTCCCAGCCCTGCGGCTCGACGTGGGCCCCTTCGAGCTGCTTGTAGGTGGCGAAAAAGTGCTCCACTTCGCGAAGAAAGTGGTTGGCCACGTCGTCGAGGTCCTGATACTCGGCGAACAGCGGATCAGTGTTGGGGACTCCCAGCACCTTGTAGTCGTTCGCTCCGCGGTCAACCATGCGGAACAGCCCCACCACGCGAGTCTCGATCAAACAGCCGCTGAAGGTCGGCTCGTTGACCATCACCAGAATGTCGAGCGCGTCGCCGTCTTCGGCCAGCGTCTGGGGGATGAACCCGTAGTCCCCCGGGTAGTGGCTGGAGGAGTAGAGATAGCGGTCGAGGCGGATCAGCCCCGTCCGTTTGTCGACCTCGAACTTGCTGCGCCGCCCCTTAGGGATTTCGATGATCGCATGAACGACGTCCGGCAGGTGGGTGCCGGGAGGAACGTGGGAATACTGCATCCGGTCGACCATCGAGGACAAAGCCCCCCTCCACGGGAAATGCCCGTCCCTCGCGCCGGAATCTGCCGGACGCCGCGGGGACGCTGCTCGCCCGTAGGATAGCCGCCCCTGGGGCGACTGGACTAGGGGCGCGTTGCCGTTTGACCGCCGGCCGCCGGAATCGCCGCAGTTTTCGATTGGGTCGCAGGCAATTGCACGCTAAACTCGAAATGAACCCGGAACGACCCCGCCCGCTTGCTTGGAGCGCCACCCATGGGCCCCCGCCTTGCCGGTTTTCTGCTGTTGGGCTGCCTCCTGCTCGTGGGCGCCCGTTGGCTCGTTGCTCAGGATGCGGCCGCGCCAAAAGGCGAGCCGACGATCGCCGTGGCCGCAGCGCCGGCAGGTTCCGATCCGGCGTCTCTGCCGCAGGGCGCTCTGCCGGCAGCTCCCAGCCCTTTCCGTGGCCGCGTGTTGGCCGTCTATTCGGCCAGCGACCCCGAGGCCGGCGGCGCGATCCTTGTCGAGGTGAAGACCGCCAAGCTCGGCGAGCAGAGCTTCCTCGTCGGCAAATGTCCCGACATGCAGGACCCAAGCGAGTGGAGGGCTGAACGCACCGTTTGGCTCTCGTTGTCCGACATCGCTCAGATCGTCGAGTTCGATAATGTCGAGCAGTATCGCAAGGCGGTTGAAAAGGCCGGTCTGAACGATCCCGGCCTCTAGAAAACGGTCGGGCCAAGCGAATCGGTTCCGCAGATCGTCGGTGCTGACAATCCATTTCTTGTCGCGCGGGCTGGTCTCATCCGCCCAGCCGGACACGCCACTGGCGGCCGGCAAGCTCCTCGCATTGCGCGGCAACGCCCAGGAACTGCTCGAGCAGCGCCAAATGGGTGCGGGAGTGACGCGTCAGGGGGCCGGTTGTGAAAGCGCCGCCGGTTTGGCCTGCGGATCGCGCGCCCGTGGCGGCGCTTAGCCCCAGCGGCAACATCAATTGGTCGGCCAAGTGCGGCCCCACCGCTGCTTCGCTCGCCAGGTACTCGCGAGCTTCGCGGGCGGCTTCGGCCGCCACGTGCTCGGCCTTCACGCCCGGTCGTCCAAAGCCGCTGAACACCTCGGTCACGTGCTGGGAGCAAATCGCGACGCCCACGTAGTTGCCCGGTCCTTGCGCAGATACCGCGGAGGCCGCGACCGCACCGGGCGCCCAGTTCAGCATCTCGAGCACCGTGCCGCGCTCGCGCGCGGCGATTTCCAGCGGCAGGTTCGACACGATCGCCTGCCCCGAGCGTTCCACGATGGGACCACGCTCGAGCAGATCGAACCCAGCCAACGCGGCCGCCGGCTCGATCGTCACCGTAATCCGCCCGCCGCCAGCCGGATAGAACCCATAGCGTTCGAGTTGCACCTCCACGCGCGGCCCCATCCGGTTCACGAGCGGCAGATACGCCTGCGCCAAAAAATCGAACGGCGGCGCCCAGGGATTGTGCGTCCCTCCTTCGAGCGCCAATCGCGAGGGGCCGGAGGCGGTGAGCAGCGCCGGCAGCACCGTTTGCAACACCAAGGTGGCGCTGCCGGCTGTGCCAACGCTGAACTGATAGTCTCCGGGGCGCACGCGCCCGGGGTAGAAAGTGATCGAGTGGGCGCCGATTCGCGCGCCCTCGAGTTGGCCGCCGCAGATCTCGGTCACCGCCGACGCGGCAGTGAGGTGCTGCCGCATCAGTCCCGGCTTCTCCCGCCCGGCGCGAATCCTGTCGATCCGCACCGGGCGTCCTGTCACTGCGGCCAGCGACAACGAAGACCGGACGATCTGCCCGCCCCCTTCGCCCTGCGATCCATCGATTTCGATCAGGTCTGCCATGAGCTCTCAATCGTCGGCTGCGTCGCCGTCTTTGATCACGAAACGGGCCTTGAGCCGCGCTACCTCGCTCGCCAAGCCGGCGGTCTTCACCGAGCGCAGCACTTCGTCGAAATCCTTATAAGCCGCGGGCGCTTCATCCTTGGGGTACTGCCGGCAATTAGTGAGGATGTCGTGCTCCACGAACGACCGATCGATCTCGGCCTGGTCGAGCTCTCGGATCGCCCGCTTGCGGCCGAGCATCCGCCCTGCGCCATGGTTCACGCTATAGCAACTCAGGTGAGCGCCCTCGTCGGCTACCATCACGCTCGAGCCTGCCTGCGGGTTGCCCGGCAGCAGGATCGGGTGTCCGGTCTCGGCGTAGGGCGTTCCGGCGAGCGCGGGGTGCCCCGCGGGGAAGGCCCGCGTGGCCCCCTTGCGATGCACCCAGGCGGGCTTGCCGCCGACCCGTTCGAGCCGCGCGATGTTGTGGCTGAGGAAGTAGACGAGGTCTCCGGTCACGCCTGGCAGCACCTCCTGAAACGCCTCTAGCACCAGCGCGTTGATGAGGAGGTGGTTGAGCGTGGCGAAGTTCGCGCCCAGCGCCATGTCGTCCAGATAGGCGTCGGCCTCAGGCGTGCCGAGCGGTGCGTAGACCAGTTCCTTGTCGCCGCCGGGGAGCGGAATGCTCCACTCGCGGAACTTCTGCTGCAGCGCGCGAAACTGCCCCATCGCCAGGTTGTGCCCTAGGCCGCGCGAACCGCAGTGCGACAGGAACGCCACGTTGCCGTCGATGAGGCCAAACGCGTCGGCGGTGGCGCGAGCGCGGGGGTTATCGAAGACGTGGACCACCTCGCACTCGCCAAAGTGGTTTCCCCCGCCGTAGGAGCCGAGCTGCGTGATCTTTTCGGCGAACTTGGGCAGCGCGCCTCCGGTCAGCATGCGGTCGAGCCGGTTGGCCAACGCGTCGGGCGTACCATCGTGCCCCAGGTGCCGCGAGTCCTCGCAGTGGTTCGCCCAGTGGGGCGGGATGCCCAGCGCAGTGCAGACCTCGGCGGTCGCGCCTTCGACCACCAACTGCCAACCGAGTTCGGTCGACACCCGCCGCGACTTGCGCACGCTCCGCTGCCCCCGCCCAGCGCCCGTCGGAATCCGCTCGCCGATGGCGTTGATGAGTGCCCGCCGCGTGGTGCGGTCCTCGACCTGGTCGGCCGGCAGCCGAAACTGCAGCAGGCTCATCGAGCACTTGATGTCGACTCCGACCGGACCTGGGTAGACGTGCGTTGGCGAAACGAGCACGCAACCTACCGGCGCGCCGTAGCCGCAATGAGCATCGGGATTCAGCACTAGGTTCGACACCCCCGGCGCGAGCCGCGAGTTCACGGCCTGTTGCAGGCACATCTCGTCGAAGGTATTGCGAATCGCCTCGGTGCCGATCACGGTCACTGGGGTCGCGCTCGGGCCCACAGGCAGGATCGCCGTGGCTTCGCCGTTGGGAATCATCGGATGCATGGGCGCTCGATCACTTTCAAAAAACCACGGAGCCTGTCGCCGCGACGAAGGGTGATGAAACGTTTACGCGCTCTACCATCTGAGCTACGGCCCCAGCAACGATGCCCGCCGCAGCGGGCAAGTGGAGCCGGTGGGATTCGAACCCACGACCTCGGGATCTTAACCATGTAGTTCCATCGGCATTCGCGGCGACAGGTGCTCCGTAAGTATGACAGACCGGCGACGAAAAGGTGCTCGAGAGTTTTCCGCCCGCGGTGAAGCCAGGCGAGATCATGTACTCCCAAGCGGCATTCGCCGGTCGAGTTTGTGGTTCCCGTTCCCGGCTGGTCTCGCCGCGCTGTTTCCAGCACGACGAGACCAGCCGCCAACACGCTCAAATCCTCGTCCGTTCAATCTCCCGTACCCAAAACTCTTCGCCGGTTCCCCCGCGAGCCACGGCCCCCAGGAGCGAAAACACCTGGTCGCTAAAGCCGGCGACGTTCACGATGTCCGGCCGCGGCTTCGTTTGCATCGTGCCATACGGTTGCTGGTCGATGCAGACGAGCTTGGCCTCGGGGTTGCGCGCTTTGAACAGACTCCACTGCCGCATGGTTTCGGTGGCGCTGCCGCCGAATCGCCCGTGTAGGCGCGAGTCGACCCACGATTCGTTGTCGGATACATAGATCAACAGCTCTCCGCGGGCCTTCCGCTGGTTCAGGTGCGCCAAGGGCGCGCTGCAGTTCGTTCCTCCCGCCGGAAGCTGCGACAGCCGCCCCGCATTCGTGAGCACGCTGTCGCGCGGGTTCAACCGGCACTCCACGACTTTCGACTCGAACGGAATGACCTCTGCCTGCGGATTGCGCCGCAGCACCGCCGCGGCCACGAGCGCCGCCACGTCGATGCAGCGAACCTTGCTCGTGGCGCCCGGGCGTTGCCCGGTGACCGACGAGTGCATCGAGCCCGACACATCGACGAATACGTACACCTGGCCCTCGAGCCGCGGCACGTTGCTAATCGCCAGTTCCATCGCGTCTTGCAGTGCCTCGCGAATCACGCCGGGAACTCCGGAGTCGGCGTTCACGTAGGCCGCCAGCAACTGGTACGGGAACACCCGCGCCAGCGCCACTGCCCGCGGGTTCCGCAGGCGATTGGCCACTAGACGCACCACCTCTTCATCCTCCCAGACCCCGTGGCGTCCAAACGTGTTCAGGTTCATCCTCGTCGTCTGCCACGAAGCGTTGCGGGCGATCTGCGCCCAGTCGCGCTTCGAAAGGGGCAGCGAGGTCAACAGTTGAAACGGCACGTCGGGCACCGCGACCTTGCCGACGTTGGTGTTGCGCTTGAACTTCTCGTACTGCTGCACCACGTCGGCCAGCGCGCTGCGGTCGTACTCGCGGCCCACCAGGTACGCGAGCAACGCTCGCCGCTGCGGCGAGTTCGGCTTGGGGTGCGTCATCCGCACGATGTCGGCCAGCGACGGCTCGTTGCCGATCGAGCCGAAGAACAACTGCTCGTCGGTACGGCTCTCCAGCCACTGCTGGATCAGCCGCTTCGGCAGCGTTCCCAGGCTCTTCCGCCCTACCACTCCGGAGCGCATGATCTGCACGAAGTTGCGGAGCATCTTCGGCGAGTCGATCACGCGATCGAACACCTCGGCCATGAGTCCGGGGCTCTTCACCGACAGGACTGCCAGCAACAGCGCCGGCATGTCCTTCATGTAGCTCTGCGTGCGGGCATAGAGCGCCGTCTGAGCGATGAACTCCGGCTCCACCTTCCGGCACAGTTGCAACACGATCTGCAACTGGTCATCGCCGGAAGCATAGAAGGTGTTGCTCAAGCAGCCCGTGGCCGCGTACTGGGCCAGCATGTGCTTGTCGGACATGCGGTAGGCCAAGGCGCCGGCCTCGTTACGAGCATCGGCCGCCAGCAGCAGCTTTCCGACCAGCGAGCGGAAGATTGATTTGTTGGCCATGGGGAGGGCTCCGACTCAGAAGGACTCGTTGATGTCTTTCGCCTAATGCAGGAGCCGTACCAATCGCCCACGGCCTGCCAACGTCAGTTCGTAACACGATATATGCGTGACACTTAAGACACGCGCGTCAACCACGCCGTTTTCGTGCTTCCCAGCGTTGCGATCTTTTCGGCGCGTCTCTTATAATTCTGTATATGGTCGATTCTCGGGCCACCGTCGTGTTGGGCATCTTGGGCAATCGCCTCGACTCCGGCGCACGCGAGCTGCGGTGGAGCGAGTGGCGGCCGAGCGTGGCCCTTTGCCAGCATGAAGATCTGCTGGTCCACCGCTTCGAACTGCTGCACCCCTCGAAGAACCAAGGGATGGCCGAGGGGCTCGCGGAAGACATCCGCTCGGTGTCTCCCGAGACCACCGTGCGGCTGCACCCGCTCGACTTTCGCGATGCCTGGGACTTCGAAGAGGTGTACGCCACGTTGCATGGCTTCGCCCGCGCGTTCCCCTTTCGCACGGAGGAAGAGGACTACCTGGTCCACATGACGACCGGGTCGCACGTGCAGCAGATTTGCCTGTTTCTGCTCACGGAGTCGCGTCACTTGCCGGGGCGGCTGCTGCAGACCTCGCCGCCGTCACGGAACCAGTCGACCGCCGGCAGTTACCGGATCATCGACCTCGATCTCTCCCGCTACGACGCCCTGGCCACGCGCTTCGCCCAGGAGCAGCGCGAGGACCTGAGCTTCCTCAAGTCGGGCATCGAAACCCGCAACCGCGCCTTTAACGATCTGATCGAGCAGATCGAGCGCGTGGCGGTGGCGAGCCAGGCGCCCCTCTTGCTCATGGGCCCCACGGGCGCCGGCAAGTCGCAGCTTGCCCGGCGGATCTACGAGCTCAAGCGCCGCCGCGAACAGGTGCGCGGCGCGCTCGTGGAAGTGAACTGCGCCACGCTCCGCGGCGACCAGGCGATGTCGGCCCTGTTCGGCCATGTCAAAGGCGCCTATACCGGCGCTACCGCGGCCCGCGCCGGCCTCCTTAGGGCGGCCGACGGAGGACTGCTGTTCCTCGACGAAATTGGCGAGCTTGGCCCCGACGAACAGGCGATGCTGCTGCGGGCGATCGAGGAGAAGCGATTCCTGCCCGTCGGCGCCGACCGCGAGGCGGAGAGCGACTTTCAACTCATTGCCGGCACGAACCGCGACCTGCAAGCCGAGGTCGCCCGCGGCGCGTTTCGCGAAGACCTGCTCGCGCGCATCAACCTGTGGACGTTTTGCCTGCCAGGCCTCGCCGAGCGGCGCGAGGACCTTGCGCCCAACCTCGACTACGAGCTCGAGCGGTTCGCCGCGCAAACCGGGCGCAAGGTGACGATCAATCGCGAAGGACGCGAGCTGTTTTTGCGGTTCGGCGAATCGCCCGCGGCCCGCTGGACGGCCAACTTCCGCGATCTGAACGCCGCGGTCACCCGTCTGGCCACCCTCTGCAGGGGCGGACGGATCACCGCGGCCGACGTGCAGACGGAGATCGCGCGGCTCGAGCGCGGCTGGCGAGAACCCGCGACCGGCGCGAGCGACCTCGCCGTGCTCGCCGAGGCGCTGCCGGCTGAGCGGCTGGCGGAGCTCGATCTCTTCGACCAGGCGCAGCTCGCCAGCGTCCTTCGCAGCTGCCGCGGCGCACGTTCACTTTCCGAGGCGGGCAGAACCCTCTTCGCCGTTTCCCGCCAAGCGAAGGCCCAGCCAAACGACGCCGACCGGCTGCGCAAGTACCTGGCTCGGTTCGGGCTGAGTTGGGGGGATGTTGCCGACCTTCGTTGAGGACTCCGCTGGAACGAGCGGTGTCCGCCTTGCTCGCGCTGCGCACGCTCGCAAGATCACTTCCACGCCTCCTCGGAAGTCGGGTCCTGATTCTCCGCAGTGACCATCGAGGCGACAAATCGCCAGTCGGTCGTCGAAGCGATGAACCGCACCGAGCCATCGCACATGGCAGCCTGCGCGCCCGAGGGGTGGAAGGAGTAGAAGTTGCGGCCGTTATCGCCGTTCACCAGGGTGGCCGCGCGCCCCTCCTCGTCGGCCCTCGTAAGGATGGGGAGATACCTGCCGTCCGGTCCGATTGGCCAATAGGAGCCGCCCGCGGCGCAG
>JAXMBI010000053.1:0-16526 GCA_046349955.1 Pirellulales bacterium
GCAGCGGCGACTGGCTCTATCGCGCCCTGCACCGGGCCGGCTTCGCCAACCAGCCGACTTCGGTCGACGCCGAGGACAGCCTGGAACTTCGCAACTGCGCGATCACGGCCGTCTGCCACTGCGCGCCGCCGGACAATAAGCCGACGCCGGGCGAAATCGAGGCCTGCCGGGAGTGGTTCGTCGGCACGCTCGACGCGCTCGGACCGCAAGTCTGCCTGGCCTTGGGTCAGATTGCCTGGCAGGCCGTGGGGCGCGAATTGCGCCGGCGGGAATGGCTGGCCTGTTCGCTGCCGAAGTTTGGCCACGGGGCCGAGGTTGCCCTGGCCGAAGGCCGTACGCTGCTCGGCAGCTACCACCCCAGCCAGCAGAACACCTTTACGGGCAGGCTGACCGAAGCCATGCTGGACGCGGTGTTCGAGCGGGCCCAGGAACTGATCGGCGGATGCAAGACTTCCTTCAATTGAGCGGCAAGACGATTCTCGTCTTGGGGGCGGCCAACAAGCGGAGCGTAGCCTGGCACGTCGGGCGCGTGCTCACGGAGGCCGGCGCCCAGGTGATCCACTCGGTGCGTTCGCCGCAGCGCCGCGAAACGATCGCCAAGTTGGCCGGCGATCAGCCGGTGCTCGTGTGCGATGTGGAGCGGCCCGAAGAGATCGAGCGATTGCGCGGCGAGGTGGCCGCGATCGTGCCCAAGCTGCACGGCCTGGTCCATTCGATCGCCTGGGCCGACTACTCCGACGGCATTCGCCCGTTTCACGCCACGCCAAAGCAGGCCTTCCTGCGATCGGTCGACATCTCGTGCTACTCGCTGATCGCGCTCGCCGAGGCGTTTCGCGAGCAGCTCGATCCCGACGGCTCGGTCGTGGCGATCTCGATCTCCGACACCCGCATGGCGAGCGAGAATTACGGCTACATGGGCCCGATCAAGGCGGCGCTCGATTCGTCGCTGGCGTATCTCACGAAGTCGTTCAGCCGCTTTTCGCGCGTGCGGTTCAACGCGGTAGCGCCGGGGCTGCTCAAGACCTCGGCCTCGGCGGGCATTCCGGGCTACCTCGAGTCTTATCTGTTCGCCGAAGCGGTGATCCCACGCAAGGCGGCCGTAACGACCGAGGAAGTGGCCAACGCCACGGCGTTCCTGCTCAGTCCCCGCTCGAGCGGCATTACGGCGCAGTCGCTGGTGATCGACGCCGGCATGTCGATCAACTACTTCGACCAAGACGTGATCGGCCGCGCGATGCGGGAGTGAGCGCTGCGGAACCGGAGCTTAACTAAACCTCCCGCTAGCGGAGCTGCTGCTGGCGCCTTGCATGGCCAATGCACAATGCAGCCCCAAGGACGCTGCCGATCCCCGCCAAGACGAGCGACGCCGGTTCCGGCACGGCCGTGATGGAAAAATCGTCGAAGTAGATCGCGTGGTTGCTGCGATCGAAACCGCCGGGCACATTCGGCCCGGCATAAGCGACCAGGGCGCCGCGAGCCAGCACGCCTGAGGGACCCGAACCGGCGAAAGACACTGGCAGGCCGACCTGCGCGCCGTCGACGAAGAAGGTGCTCGCCTTTGCAAGGTAGTCCACTTCGATCGCAAGCTCGTGCCAAGCCCCGGCTGCGACGACGCCCGAGACCGCAGGGGCCGAGCCTGGCGCCTGGTCGCCGAATCCGGCGATCGAGCCATCGGGGCCGAGTTCGAGTTCGGCCAACGTGAAGCCCGCGTTGTCGCGCGCCGCCAGCGAGCCTGCGAAGGCCGAATAGGGCACGGTTCCCGGTCCCGTCACTTTGGCGTCAACCGAGAGTCGCAACAGCGTCTGCCCCGTCGCGGTGGTGTCGTAGCCAACCGGCCGCCGAAACGAGCCGACGGCGTCGTAGGGAGCGACCTCGGCGGCCGAGGTCATCGCTTTTCCCTCCACCACCACGGACTGAACGCCCGTCTTGGCGTCCGCCGCGGTAATCTTGGCGGCGCCGGTGCTCAGGAAGGGTGGCAACGAGCTGGAGGGGGTCCAACCATCTTGGCCCTGGAGCTCCGTGCCCACGGCGAACGGAGGGTTTTCGAATCCGGTTTGGTAAACAACCGACTGAGCCAGCGCAGAGGATCCGCACAGGAGCGTGAGCAGCAAGGCCAAGGGGCGACGCATGTTGCGACCTAGATTCTCTCGGAGTTGTGTTCGGACCAAGTTCGAATTGCACCCTAGTCGCCATCCGCTCGCGGCAGCCATCCCCAAATCCAGGGAGAAAACTATTGACCGAGGGTCGGCCGCCGACATATCTCTGTTGGGGCCTCCGGCGCCTAACGCGAATACCTCACTGAAGAAGGATGCGGATTTGAGCGAAGACAACCCGCCAGGCTCTCCGCGAGTCTTGGCTGCCGATGCCCGGCAACTGCTCGAGATGGCCACCGCCCTGGAGCCATCGCTTTCTCAACGGGCAACGATTCGCACGCGGTTGGTCGCCGATCTCGGCGCCATGATCGGGGCGGACGGAGGATTCTGGGCCTGGGGGATGGGGCACCCCTTGCGCGACAACGTGACCCCGCTGTCGACCATCACCTTCGGCTTCGACGAGCAGGAATGGTTTGCCCTGGCGAACGTGGGCATGTCCGACGAGGCCACGCGCTGGTATCGCGCGCCTTTCTTGCCGCTGCTGGAAACCGCCTCGCAGGCGTGCGGCCGGCGCTCCTCGTTTTGGTCCGACGAAGAGTGGCATGCATCGCGCCTGTTCCGCGACGACCTCGCGCCGCGCGGCTGGGAGAACTGGTTGATCTGCATCCGCTACGTGGCGACCGACTCCTGGTGCTGCTTGAGCATGCATCGCCGCCTCGGCCGCCCCGACTTCACCGAGCGCGATGTCGCGGTGGCCGACCTGGCCATGGGATCGATCGCCTATTTCCAAGCGAAGCCCAGTGAACTGGTGACCCCCGAGGCAACGGCGCAGCTTACGCCCCGCCAGCGGACGGTGCTGCTTTGTCTCTTTGATGGCTACTCGCGCAAGGAGATCGCGTCGCGATTGGGGATCACACTGAATACCGCGAACGATCATATCAAGGCCATCTTCGAGCATTTCGCCGTCAATTCAACCACCGAGCTGGCCTCCAAATTCTTAAAGGTTCAATAGGCCATCTTCGGGCGGCAGCCGTGCTCCGAGGTCCGGCGAGAGCCAGCCCGCTCGCATCCCGATGTAGACCGTTCGCTCGCCGCCCCTTGCCCTCGGCGGTTCCGCGGGAGCTAATGAAGGGGTCAGTCCCTTTGCCCTTTGCCTGTTTGTCCGCCCCATGCTGCTCGAAGGACGCCGCTACGATACTGGCGAGGCCGTGGTCGTCTCGATCGACGGTCCCCGCCTCGCGGCCGTTTCGCCTCGAACGGCGCCGCGCGCAGGTCTGCCTTGGCTCGCGCCGGCTCTCGTCGATCTGCAGGTCAATGGTTACGACGGGCAAGAATTCAGCTCTTCAGACCTGACGCCGGAACACGTGCGGGCGATCGTCGCGCGGCATGTTTCCTTCGGAGTTGGGGCCCTTTGCCCTACCTTGACGACGAACGCGGCCCAGGTCTTCGACCACGCCCTGGCAGTCATCGCCGCGGCCTGCGAACGGTGGCCCGAGGTGGCCCACGCTGTGCCAGGCATTCACCTTGAGGGGCCGTACCTCTCAGGGGAGGAAGGGCCACGCGGCGCTCATCCCGCCGAGCATTGCCGTCCGCCTGATTGGGACGAGTTTTGCCGCTGGCAGAACGCCGCCAGCGGGCGGATCAAGCTCATCACGCTTTCACCTGAGTACGACGAGGCGCCCACCTTCATCGAACGGGCAGTGCGGTCGGGCGTGCTCGTGTCGATCGGCCACGCAGCGGCGACAAGCGAACAGATTCGCGCAGCGGTTGACGCCGGGGCAACGCTCAGCACGCATCTGGGCAACGGCGCCCACCGCACGCTCCCCCGGCATCCCAACTATCTCTGGGATCAACTCGCCGACGACCGGCTCACGGCCAGCCTCATCTGCGATGGGCATCACCTGCCGCCCGAGGTGGTGCAAACGTTCGTGCGGGCGAAGACGCCTGCCCGCTGCATCTTGGTGAGCGACGAGTCGGGGCTGGCCGGCTTGCCGCCGGGGCGCTACGCCTCCAGTGGCTGCGAACTCGATATCCTGAGCGATGGCCGGCTGGTGATCGCCGGGCAGCGGCAGCTTTTGGCCGGCGCATCGCGCCCGCTCGGCGCCGGCGTGGCCCACGTCATGCGGTTCGCCGGAGTGAGCCTGCGCGAGGCGATCGAGATGGCTTCCGTCCGTCCGGCGGCGCTGCTCGGCCGCCCGGTCTGCCGCTTCGAGCGCGGCGACCCGGCCGACCTGGTGGCGTTTGATCTCACCGACTCCGCTGACGGCTCGCCGAGCTTCGACGTCCGGCAGACGATCATCCGAGGCTGTATCGCCTACGGACGCTAGACACTTTCGTGTTTGAACCACAAAGGCACGAAGACACAAAGAATGCGGACAGAGTTTCTCGCAAGGCGCAACGCTCGCTAAGAAAAACCTTGGACTCACGTTGCGAATTCCAAGCTTGCCGAGAAATGGTGTTCTTTGTGTCTTCGTGCCTTTGTGGTTAGAAAAGCTCTTTCGAGAACGACCGCGTTTGTCTGAGCAAAGGAGAACCACGATGCCCAAGTACGTGATCGAGCGTGAGCTGCCGGGGGCCGGCAGCCTATCGGCGGAGCAACTACAAGGGATCTCGCAGAAGTCGTGCAGCGTGCTGCGGGAGCTGGGCCCAACGATTCAGTGGCTCGAGAGCTACGTGACCGACGACAAGATTTACTGCGTGTACATCGCCCCCAGCGCTGAACTGATCGCCGAGCACGCCCGCCGCGGCGGCTTCCCGGCCAACAAGATCAGCGAAGTGAAGCGCGTGATCGACCCGACGACAGGCGACTAGCAGCGGCCGGAATTGAACCACAAAGTCGCAATGGCACGAAGTGGGGGCCCTGAGTCGCAAACTCAACCCGTCACAGGCATCCCCGAATGGATTCTTCGTGCGTTCGAGTCTTTGCGGTTCAATGCCCTCTCCGTGTCTCCGTGGTGAAGAAGCCCCAGTTACCCCAGCCGATCCCCCGGCCGCAGCGCGTAGCCATTGAGGAACTCCGGGATCGTCAGCAAGCGTTTCCCGGCCGGTTGGATCGCTTCGATTACGAGCAGGCCGCGGCCGGTGGCGATCTCGAGCCGATCGCCCCGGGCGGTGACGACCGTCCCGGGTGGCGCGGTTACCGCGGCCGTTAGGGGCAAGGCGCGGTCGACGATCAGCCGCAGCGGCTCGCCTGCGCCGCGCCGCCAGAAGGTGTAAGATGCGGGCCAAGGCTGGAACGCGCGCACCTGGCAGCTCAATTCGCCGGCGCTGCGCGACCAATCGAGCTCTCCCATCGCCTTGTTCAACCGCGGCGCTGGGGTGGCTAGCGTTTCGTCCTGCACGATCGGCTGCGCCGTGTCGGCCTCGAGCGCCGCGATCGCCTGGAGCACGGCCGGAGCGCCGAGTTCCGCGAGCCGCGTCTCCACCTGCGGCGTCGTCTCCGTCGGTCCGATCGGCGTGTGCACCTGGCCGATGGCCGGGCCGGCGTCGAGCCGAGGCGTCATGTGGATCACGGTCACGCCGGTTTCAGCGTCGCCGTGATAGAGCGCCCAGTTGATCGGCGCCGCGCCGCGGTATTTCGGCAAGAGCGAGCCGTGTAGGTTGATCCCGCCGAGCCGAGCCGCGGCCAACGCAGCCGACGACAGGATTTGCCCATAGTCGCACACCACGAGCAAGTCAGGCGCGAGCGCGGTGAGCTGAGCGATCGCTTCCGGCGCCTTGATGCTTTCCGGCCCATAGACCGGCAACCCACGCTCCTCGGCCACCGCCTGCATCGGGTTGTCGGCCGTGCGATGTTTGCCGGCGCCGGTGCGCGGCGGCCGCGTGAACAGCGCGACGACCTCGTGCTGCGAGGCGAGCAACGCCCGAAACGTCGGCACGGCGAACGGCCCCGTGCCCATCATGACCAACCGCATCCAGGAATCCTTCTATCGCGAGTAACTCGAAGAGGCCGCAACATCAACCCGGAGCGCGAGCAAGGGAAAACCACGCGTCCGTTGTCGGACCTGGCCGGACCAATTCACGGGCAGCGTCTTCCGCCAGCGCGCCGAACCGATGCTTGCATCCCTTGCTTGCGCAGCGGGCTTGTGTGGCGAATCTCGACCAACCTATCCCTCGAGCGGCGGCCGCCCCGGGTACTCAGCCGTGCCGCGAAAGTGCCTCTCGAGCGCCGCCATCACCGCGAGCGCCAGGTCGTCGCGCCACGGCCGCGCGGCCACCTGCACGCCGACGGGCAAGCCCGCGCTTCCCGCGTCGACCTGCCGCGCCGCCGCAAGCGCCGGATCGCGGCTCGCAGGCCGCTCGGTCTCGCCCGCTCGCACGCGCGAAGCCGCCACCGTGCCGGCCGGAAAGCCGAGCAGATTGTAGAGCAGGCAGTAGCTGCCAGGGAATGTGCCATACCACTGGGCATGGGAAAGCGCCGGCAAGCCGTAGGGGGGCGCGATCAAGGCGTCGAGCCCCTGGGCTTCCATCGCCGCGAGAAACCGTTGCCGGTAGACGGACTCGTCGTGAATGAGCTGCCAGTACTCACCGACGGGCGTCTCACGGCGCCGCACCCAGCCAATCAGCCGCGCCTCGTAGTCCCGTCCCAGCGCCCCGGCGGCCCAGGCCAAGAGCGGCCGCACGAAGTTCGGCAGCCCGGCCGTGCGCAGCGACTTCGCGATTCGCCAGTCGCGCGGGCTGCCCGCGAGCGCCCGCCGCATCGCCGCCAGGCCGTCCGCCAAGAACACGCCGAAGTAGATGCGGCAGGCCTCGTCGACGTCGGGCGGCTGAAAGGCTTCGACGGTCGCTCCCTGCCGCCGCAGCGACGCCGCAGCCTCGTCGACGGCGCGCCGCAGCGCCGTCGAAGCTGGGAAGAAGCCGTCGTCCGAGTAATAGCCGATCCGCAATTTACCCACGTCGACCCGCCGGAAGTCAGGCCAGGTTGTCGGCCCCACGCGGGGATCCGCGCCGCGCTGCGCCGCCTGCGACATCACTCGCAGCGCCAGGTCGAGGTCGGCCACCGTGCGGGCGAGGGGCCCCGGCTGCACCCAGTCGCGGCGAAAGTTCGGAAACGAAAGCTGCCCCACGAGAGGCAGGCGCCACGCGGTCGGTTTGAACCCCTGCACGCCGCAGCAGTGCGCAGGTTGGCGAATGCTGCCCCCCCCGTCGGTGGCCAGCGCCAAGGGCGCGCCCCCTGCCGCCACAATCGCAGCGTCGCCCCCCGACGAGCCCCCTGCCGAACGTTCGAGATTCCAAGGGTTGTTCGTTCGCCCGAACACCGGGTTGTCGGACTCGAACAACATGCCCATCTGCGGCACGTTGGTCTTGCCGAGCACGATCGCCCCGGCGCGGCGCAACTCGGCCACGAGCGGCGCGTCGACCGTCGCCAGCTGTCCCACCCGCGCGGCGATTCCCCCGGTGGCCGCTGTCCCTTCGAGATCGAACATTTCCTTGACGACGATCGGCACGCCGTGCAGCGGCGGCAGCGGGCCGCCTGCCTGCGCCCGGGCATCGGCCGCAGCCGCCTCGCGCCGGGCGAGCTCGAACCGCCGCACCACGACGGCGTTCAGCGCGCCGTCCACGCTCTCGATCCGCGCAAGATGAGCCTCAACGGCCTCCGTCGCCGAAACGCTCCCGGCCGCCAACGCCTCGGCCAGTTCGCCGGCCGAAAGGGTCGTCAGTTCGCGTTGCAGCTCCGTCGTCATGCCGGGTCGCGCGAGAAGTGGACGTAGGAGTGTAGGGTCCGCTCTCGCGGACCAAAGAACCAGCCGCCTCAAAAAAGTCCCTAACGGATCATAGCTAGCCGCGGGCGGACGGGGGGAGTGGGCAAGCCCGCCCGATCCCGTGATTCTCCGCGCCCAGGAAACGCACGCCGGTTGAATGGCTTGTGCCGCGCCACGACTTGCGCCATTTTGGCCACCGAGAGAACGCCGCTCGCCGCGGCCGTTTTCCCCCGCCACTTCTGTCCGCCCCCCTCGCCACCTAGAATGGAGTCCCGTCGTTCCGCCGCAGCGCTCCGCCCTGGCGCTGCGTGCTGATTGCGTTTCCCTCGGGCGGCCGCAGGCAAGGCGGCCCCCTCCGGCCCATGAAGGCCTCCATGAGCGAGCTTCATCACGAATGCGGTGTCATCGCCCTCTACCACTTGCCTGGCCGGGGCGAGAGCCCGCTCTGCCCGGCGCAGGGGGCCGATGAAATCTCGCGGCTTGCCCCGAGGATGCTGCTCGACGTGCAGAACCGCGGCCAGCTCTCGGCCGGGATCACCACGTTCAACCCCCGCCGCAACCAACTGCTGGCCACCTACAAGGACGTCGGCAGCGTCAGCGAGGTTTTTCGCCTCAGCCATCGCGGCAAGGCCGAAAGCCTGATGAAGCAGTTCGCCGGGCCGGCCGCCCTGGGCCACGTGCGCTACGCCACCTGCGGGGCCGACGACCGCAGTTATGCCCAGCCGTTCGAGCGCGAGCACGTGCAGAAGCACAAGTGGTTCAGCTTCGCCTTCAACGGCCAGTTGGCCAACTACCAGGAGCTGCGCCAGTCGCTGCTCGAGGGAGACGAATACCATCTCTCGCGCGACACCGACACCGAAATCATCATGCACGAGATCAGCCGCGAGCTTTCTGGCGAGCGGCGGCCTTCGCTCGTGGAGATGTGGTCGAACATCAGCCGCAAGTTCGACGGCGCCTACTCGCTCGTCATGCTCACGGCGCTCGGCGATATGCTGGTCGCTCGCGACCCGCTGGGCATCAAGCCGATGTGCTATGCCTACGAGGCGCCGCTGTTCGCCGCGGCCAGCGAAAGCGTCGCGCTTTTGAACCTGGGCTTCAATCCCGAAAACATTCACTCGCTGCTCCCCGGCCAGGCGATCACAATCTCCCCCACCGCCGGCTTCGAGATCCACAACTTCGCCCCCAGCCCCAAGCGGGCCCACTGTTTCTTCGAGTGGATCTACTTCGCCAACGTCGCCAGCACTTTGGACGGCCGCAGCGTTTATCTCTCGCGCAAGGCCCTGGGCGAAGAGCTCGCGCGGCTCGAAACGGTGCCGATCGACGAAGACACGATCGTCGTCCCCGTGCCTGACACCAGCAAGGCGGCGGCCGACGCCATGGCCTACCGGCTCAAGGTCCCTTCGCTCGAAGGGCTGATCCGCAACCGCTACATGGGCCGCACGTTCATCGAAGGGGGCGCCGGCCGCAAGCACAAGGCCGAAGCCAAATACACGCCGCTCCGCGAAGTGCTCGAGGGCAAGCGGGTGTTGCTCGTCGAGGACTCGATCGTCCGCTCCACCACCATGAAGGTGCTGCTCAACCGCATTCGCGAACAAGGCCGCGCCCGCGAAATCCACGTGCGGGTAGCCTGCCCGCCGATTGTTGCCCCCTGCTTCTATGGCATCGACATGTCGACCGTGAGCGAGCTTTTCGCCCCGGCCTTTCTGAACGGCGGCACGATGACGCCGGAGATCGAACGCGAAATGGCCGACAAACTCGGCGCCGACTCGCTGCGCTATCTCCCGGTCGAATCGATCGCCCGCGCCATCGGCTTCGACAGCGACCAACTTTGCCAAGCCTGCATCATGGGCGAATACCCGACGCCGGCGGGCGAACGGCTCTATCAGATCGCTCTGGACAACGCGGAACGCAAGGTTACCGAACGCACCTACGAACGCGAAGCGCTTGTGGGGGGGTAAGGTTCGTCGCGGCAGAGGATCAAAAGGTCAAAGCGATCCAGGAGAGTCTCGACGCTTTGCGCGCCGGAGACCAGGGCATGCCCGGCGAGCAAGCCTTCGAGAGCCTGCGCGACTCGACACGGTTTGCGGCAATTCTGCGAGCGAAAACCTAGCCCCCGACCCGCCTCCGGCACTCGTCCAGCATCTCCTTCGTCTTGCTCGCCCCCACCCGGCTTACGCCGAGCGCCCGCACTTCGAGCAGCTTATCGAGGTCGCGCACGCCGCCGGCGGCCTTTACCTGCACGTGAGCCGGTGAGTGGGCCCGCATGAGCTTCAGGTCTTCGATCGTCGCCCCGCCGGAGCCGTAGCCCGTCGAGGTCTTCACCCAGTCGGCGCCCAACTCCGCGCAGATCTCGCACAGGCGGATCTTATGTTCGTCCTGCAGGTAGCAATTCTCGAAGATCACTTTGACCTTCTGTCCGCGGGCATGCGTGGGCTCGATGACGGCTGCGATGTCGGCCTTCACATAGGCCCAGTCGCCGCTCAGCACCTTGCTGATGTTGACCACCATATCGAGCTCTTCGCCGCCGTCGTCGAGGGCCTGGCGGGTTTCGGCCCCCTTGATGGCCGTGGTGTGGCCGCCGTGGGGGAAGCCGATCGTGGTGCTGGCCTTCACCGTGCTGCCGCGGAGCAGCTCGGCGCAGCGTTCGAGGTAGTAAGGGAGAATGCACACGCTGCCCACGTCGTACTCGACCGCCAGCCGGCACCCGGCCTCGAGATCGGCCACGGTGAGCGTGGGGTTGAGCAGCGAGTGATCGATCGTCTTGGCGATCTCGGCGTAGGTGTAGGACATGCTTTGCGATCGAGGAGAGTTGGGAAGAGGTGCGGTGGGTCTTCGCTTCGCTTGACCCACCCTACGAATTTCTGGCTACCAGCTACAAGCCACCGGCCACCAGCTATCTAATAGCCCCCCTGGATCATCCGCGAGCGGGCCATCGCCTCTTCGGCCATCTGGATATAGCCGTGGTTCCCGGTGCCGGCGAAGGCCCGCTGGCAGGTGACGCTGAGGGCCGTGTAGCTGAAGGGCTCCTCGGGCTCGAGCTGGCAGACCTGCTGGGCATGTTCGATGGCGTCTTCGTGCCGGCCGAGTTTGCCCAACACGACCGCCAGGGCGGAGTGCGCCAGGGCGAATTTTTCGTCTAGCTTAACCAGTTCCTCCAGCTTCTCGGCCGCCTCGGCATAGTTTCCGGCGTCTTTGAGGCGGTCGGCCTCGTCGTAAAGCTCATGTGGGCTGGGCATAACTGGTCTCAGTTTGTATGGTTCGCCGCCCCGGGGTTGGGGCCAACGAATCTGGGCGGATTCGGCTGGTTGATAATCGACCTAGCTTAGGGCTGCTGGCCCCTGGTTGACAACCGGCGCGCCTCGAAGGACGACCCTGGACGCTTCAACAAAACACGAGCGACCCGGCAAAAATGGCGCTTTACGCTGAACCCCTGCGAAGTGCGGGACCGATAACACAGGTCGGACGCGGCCGGCGCTGGCCTGCCGCGCACCGCCTCGCCATGCCCGCGCGAGGGTCCCACCGCGGACACCGCCACGAAGGCAGCCGGGCCCACAACTCGATCTGAGGTTCGGCTCCGTGAAGGTGCATCCTCACGCCGTCGTCAGCCCCCGCGCTGAACTTGGCCGAGACGTCTCCATCGGCCCCTTCTGTGTTGTCGAACCCGATGCCGTGCTGGGCGACGGGTGTGTGCTCGAGGCCCGCGTGTCGGTGAAGTCCGGCACGATTCTGGGCGCAGGGAACCATGTGTTCGAAGGCGCCGTGCTCGGCGGCGTGCCGCAGCATCTGCGGGCCCCGCACGAACTGGGCCGCTTGATCATTGGCGCGGGCAACACGATTCGCGAGAACGTGACCGTGCATCGCGGCCTGCATGTGGGGGCCGACACTGTGATCGGCGATCAAAACCTGCTGATGGTCGGCTGCCACGTGGCCCACGACTGCCACCTGGGCAGCAACATCATCATCGCCAACAGCGCCAATCTGGCCGGCCACGTCGTGGTCGAGGACCGGGCCTATTTGTCGGGCGCCGTGGGCATTCATCAGTTCTGCCGCATCGGGCGACTGGCGATGGTCGGCGGGCACGCCCGCATCGTCAAAGATGTGCCTCCGTTCGTGACGATCGACGGCGGCAGCGGCTACGTGGTGGGGCTGAACCTCGTGGGCCTGAAGCGGAGTGGGCTGACCTCGTCGGACCTGGCGCAGCTCAAGGCCGCCTACCGCCTCATCTTCCGCAGTGGGCTGAAGTGGACCGAGATCCTGCAGCGTCTGAAGCGGGACTTCTCGGAAGGGGTGGCCGCCACCTACAACGCCTTCTTCGCTGGCGGCAGCCGCGGGATCACGCCCGAGCGCCGCCTTCCGACCGCCGCCACGATCCGCCTGCCGGAAAACCCGGACGCGGTGGAAGAAGGGAGCGAGGCGGCTCGGCGGGTGAAGTTCGGCTAGACGGCGGCTTGCAGCCATCAATTTGGCGTCCCAGCGGTCCGAGCATCGCTGCTTGGCGCGGCGCGCTCTCGTCGCGTCAGTGCGCTGGCATTCTTTCTACCGGCGGCTGATGCGGGCACCTTCGTCGCTCGTTCGTCGCGCCTCCATTGCCGTTCGGTAGACACCCAGCAGTAAACGCGCAGAATTCTCAGCACTGCGCGTTTTCTCTTCCAGGGCGGTCTGTCAAACGAGATCGAGAACGGCCATGTCCACGGAGCCCGCCGGCAACAGGACCGAGCAAGGCAAGGAACTGCACCGAGAGTTCGTGGGCATGCTCTTCGCCCTCGCGATCGCGGAGGTTGCGGTCGCGGCTTCCGCCGTGGCGGCGTTCTCCACAAAGCATGGACTCGGGTTCACGGCCGTGCTGCCAGCGTACACGCACCTTGTCCTGGCAGCGATCGTCATCGCCACGAGCTGGGTTGGTTGGGGCGCCTCGAAGCACGGCCTAAGCTTCGTGACAAGTGTTTTCTCCAAGGGGTTTTTCGAGTTGCTGATCGACGTCTGGTTGGTGATCGCCTACTTCCTGCTCGTGAAGGGCGTGGATACGGTTGAAGTTCCTGAGAATGGCGCCGCGCGGATCACCTCATCGCTGCACGGCGAGGCCCTGTGGATAATGGTCATTTTCATCACCTATGCCTTTTGGGATGCGTGGACGAAGATCGGTCCGTATGGCATTCCCAAGAACCTGCCTGAGTATTCGAAGCGAGGTTGGGCGTCGATTGTCTGCGCGCTGCTGGCAGGCATCGCCTTCGTCGCGTTCCGGAACAGCACGAATGTGGGGACAGTCCAAGCCGTGCTCGGCGACTCCTCGCTGCTGATGTTGGTGCTCCTATTTCGCGCCATGAAGCTCGCGGACTATGGCCGCTTCACGCCCCGACAAAGAACCCTAATCGCCTCACTTTCTGGGGCGTTCGTGCTGCTGCTGGTCGCGGCGCTAGCCTGGCATTGAGCGAGCGGAGCTGCGCTCGGTCTACTGCGCAAGCCCTGTTCGCGCCCCTGGCCTTGTGCTCGAGACTGCGGATAATTGCCTCTTGGCGATCGGAGGCGTGGCCGCGGGTGAATCGATGAGTGTCGGCTCGAGTGCCTGGTGCGACCTGGAGCGGTGCGAGGCGGTCGCGCGCCGATTGTCCACCCTCGATGTGCCCGAGCCCAAAGAAGACGTTCCGAGCCTCCCGTTCACCGCTGCCGAAGAGGCCAATTTTTGGTTTCTGCTCGCCGCGATTTGCCATCAGACCTCGCCCGTGGGGCTGCCGGCTCTGGAGGGCGAGGTCGAAGGGCGCCGCCGTCGCGGGTGGGACTATTTGTTGCAAGCGTTTCGCGTCGCCGCCGCTGGCGAGCCCGCGCTGCTGGACCCCGCCACGTGGAGGTCGTTCTCGACTGATCGGCTTGTCGATCTGTTCAGCCCGTTGCTGTCCGATCCGGCGGGGCGAGCCGCGCTCGTTCGTGATCTTGGCGAGGGCCTTGCTCGCCGCGGTTGGGACTCGATCCTCGACGCCGGACCGGAGTGTCGCTTCTTCGTCCGCGACCACGCGCCGAACCTCCTCGGGGTGCTCGCCGAGTTCAAGGCCTACTCGGACCCGGTGGAAAAGAAGTCGGTGTTCTTCCTCGCGCTGATGAAGAACTGCGGCCTCTGGCGCTATCCCGACGATGCGCTCCTGCCTGCACCGGTCGACTACCACGAGGTCCGCGGCCATCTACGGATCGGCACCGTCCAACTGGCCGCGGAACTGCTGCACAAGGTTGCGGCGGGAGCGCCGGTCACCCAGGCCGAGGACGTGGAGATTCGGTTGGCCGTGCGCGGGGCGATCCAGTGCATCGCGCGTGCGTCGGGGATCTCGACGAACGCGCTGCACTACCTGTTCTGGAACCTATTCCGCACGTACTGCGTCCGTGGAACTCCTCAGTGCGGCGGCAGCGCGTGCGCCAAGCTCCCGCCGGCCTATGCCAGCGTGGTCGACAACGGCGGCGGCCGCGAATGTCCCTTCGCGCCGGTCTGCCGTTCCGCGTTTGCGCCGCACGCGATCGACGAGCACAGCGTTGCCACGGAGTATTACTGAGCCATCGCCGGCCGGAGCCAATCGTCTGGGCCAGCCCGTGATTCCAGGCGGTGAGTTCCCCGCGTCCCCTCATTCTGGGGGCGTCACCGGGCCTCCGCGGGCGTTTCAGGGCAATCCCTAGCAGCCCGCTTGGTTTTCGCGGCAGCGGTTTGACCCTCGCTTGGCGGCCAATTACTCTGGCCGTAACGATTAGTACGATTACACCATGCGTCCGCACCCTTGGAGTTGGTTTGTGAAGCGCTCGCTCTCCGCCCCCCTCGCCGCGCTGGCCGCCGCGGTTGCTCTGACGGCCACGCCGGCGCTGGCCGCGGTGGTCACCTTCTTCGGCGCCGATGACCCCAAGGGTTCGCTGACGAACTCGAGCTTTGCCGAAAAGAGCTTTCAGGCCACGCTCGGCGTCTATGGCACTGAGACCTTCGAGGCCCTTGCGCCGTTCACTCCCGATCCCCCGCTGGCCTTCGGCGCCACCGGCATCACGGCCACCTCGGATGTCGACTACGTCGCGCCGTTCCCGCCGCTGGCCGTGAGCGGCAGCAACTTGATCCTGGATCAAGGACCGGGGAAGGCTGGCGATCCGGGCATCCCCGATGTTTTCACGTTCAATCAGCCGATCACGGCGTTCGGCAGCTACTTTGCCCAGGCGGGCGATGGCGCCCCGAATACGATCATCTTGCTGTTGCAGAACACGCAGCTCGGCACCAACAAGACCGTGACGATCGGCACGTTCGGCCCCAACCTGGGCTTCGACAACACGTTCTACTTCGGCGTCACCGATACCGACCCCTTCAATCGCGTGAGCATGATCGAGTCGAACGACTTCGACGGCGTATTGCTCGACAACGTGACCGCGGGCCAGGTGCCGGAGCCGAGCGCCCTCGCGCTGCTCACGGCCGGACTCGGCGCCCTGGTCGTCGTGCGAATTCGCCGCAAACGGGCCTAACCAAGGCTTGGCCGATCGATCGACGGAAACACCGAGGGTCGGCCGCCGGCGCGGCCGGCCCTCGACTGTTTTGTTGGTGAGCCAGCGGCGTGCCGGGCGCCAACGCGCGCAAGATTCTTGAAGCCGACGCTCCTCGTTCCGAAGGGCCGCGCCCCGATCCAAGCTGCGGGGCCGCGGACTACAATGGCGGCGAGATCATCGGCCCTTAGAGACCGTCGCCATGCCGCCGCGTCCGCTGAACCGTCTGCGCAAGCTTTGCCTGGCGTTGCCTGAGGCGCACGAGGCCGAGGCTTGGGGGGAGGCGACGTTTCGAGTGAAGAACAAGCTGTTCGCCATGCACGCTTCGGCGAACAACCATCATGGCGGCGGCCGTCCCGCAGTGTGGCTCAAGTCGACGCGCGAGGAGCAAGCTCGCCTGCTCGCGGCGTTTCCCGACCGCTTCTTTTCGCCCCCGTATGTCGGTAAGGGCGGCTGGGTGGGAATCTGGCTCGACCGCGATCCCGACTGGGACCTGGTGACCGACTTCCTCCGCGAGGCGTATCTGCTGATCGCTCCCAAGAAGCTGGCGGCCCGGCTGGAGACCGATTAAAAGCCCATCCCGCAGCCGCCCGAGCCGCATTGCGGCAAGCCGCAGCCGCTCGGACCGCGCGGCTCGCAAACCGGCAGCGAACCGCCTGCGTTTACGTGCGCCGCCGGCACGCTCAGCCGCTTGGCCAGCTTTGCGCTCCCGCATTCCGGGCACTCCGGCCGCTCGCCGCCGCGCACGAGCAGTTCAAAGTCTCGCCGGCACGACTCGTCAGGTGTATTCGTAGAGGGGCATGGGAAAATGCGGGCACTGGAGCGGGGTACTAGAGTCGACTTGCTCCCGTCATCGTAAAGAAGCGGAGCGCGCCGCGCCTACGGGGAGACGGTAGAATCGAGTTTCTCCAGTATCGAAACCCGGACCCGTAGAGTTTCAGGGCATGGCTTGGCGGCTCGAAAAACGCGATGACTGGCCTCTCGAGGGACGCCAATTCAGCCTCCTGGCTCTCATGGGCGTGGTCACGATCGTGGCTTTGGCCGCGGCGATTGAGCGGGTGATGAAGCCGACGGACACTCCAGGCGTCTCCCCTGTGGTCGGATGCTTGCTCGTCTTCACGGCGATTCTCGCGGCGCCGGTCGTCGGGTGGACGTGCAGTCTGCTCGAGCCACAGCGGCTGGGCGTGGCCTGCCTGCTGGCCCTCCCTTTGTTGACGATGCTGCTCATCGGCTTTGC
>JAXMBI010000054.1:0-14865 GCA_046349955.1 Pirellulales bacterium
GATGCAGCGGTTGGTGAGAAGCCCTTGATTCGTCCACTTCCCGCAGCGCCTCGAGCCACGCGCGGTAGGGGGCGCTTCGATTTCGACTGCGATGCCCGCGGCCGTTGTGGCCACCAGTAAGAAGAATACGAGTCGCAGGCTCTCGGCCATGGGCTGCCTCTCCAGGGCGCCTCTCGGAATGCTTCTGCCGAACGCAAGCTTTGTGCCGCTGAAGCAGGGCCGATAAAAAAACAAGGCCGCGCTGGCGGAAACCAGCGCGACCTTAGGTCAAGCGTCGGTCGGCACGGGTCAGGCAGCGGCTAACCGCTCAACCCCTCGTCAGCAAACGGGTCGGTCGCCTCGGCCGATTCGAGGGCCGCCTGATTGATCGCGACGGCGAAGACATAATCGGTGGCCTGCGCCACAACCGCCGGAGCGGGCACGGCGCCCGATTTGCCAAAGTTGTCCTTGAGGATACCGAAGTCGGTCAGGTCGACCTTGGCGTCGCCGTTGGCGTCGCCTTCAGCCGACGTCGCGGGGCTCTTCCCGAAGTTGTTCTTGAGGATGCCGAAGTCGGTGAGGTCGACCTTGCCGTCGTGGTTGAAGTCGGTTCCGGGCTCCGGAACCGCGGCCGTGGCGAAGTTCCAGGTCGTGCGGTCGTTGATGCCGGCATAGAGGTCGCCGGTCGCCTGCCCGGTGACTTCGATGTTGTCGACGGCCCACCACCAGTCGTTGTTGCAATTGGTCATGCCGAAACGCACGAGCAGCGCGCCGCCGCTGGGGTTGGCGATGTCGAGAGACACCGCTTCGTCGGCCCGCGCCAGCGAGCTGTCTCCGTCAGCATTGTCGAGCGTGAGCAGGTTCGCCCACGTCGTCCCGCCGTCGAACGAAATGTCGATCAGGCCGGTCATGTCTTGATACGGGCGCCAGCTCGAATCGAAGTTCAGCTTTACGGAGTTCGCAGTGACGCCGGTCAGATCGATCGCCGGCAAGGTCAGAAACGCCTCGAGCGGCACATCGTCGATGTCGACGAAGTCGTCGAACGCGTCGGGGTCCATGACCGCGACCGTGCCTTCGCCCTTGGTAAAGCTGGTGCGGTCCTGGTCGCCTTGCTGAGCGATCCAGAATTCCTTGTCGAGGAAGCCCCAGCCGTTGTACTCGGGCTGGATGTTGTCTTCCGAGTTCTGGCGAACCCAGCCGTACGGCGGATTCACGCTGTAGTCGGCGTCGTTGGCCGGCGGCGGCGGCGTGCCGGGGACAAGATGGTCCGCCGTGTAATAGCCCTTGTTGCCCGAATCCCAAAGGTCGGCGGTGCTGATCGTGGCCTCCTGGGGGAAGCCCTGCGCGACCTCGAGATTGCCGTCGCGCATGTCGAGCGCCGCTTGAATGTTGCCAACGGCGGTGGCGCCCGCAGCCTGATAGACCGTGACCTTGATCTGCTCGGCCGTCAGGCCAATCCCCTTGCTCGCGTCGCCCACGACGGCGAACTTGGCCGGATCGAAGGTCACCGGAGCGCCCAGGTCGCCGTTGTCGGGCGCATAGAAGAATTCTCCGCCGCCCCCGCCGCCGGCGTCGAAGTACATGTACTCGAACTTGTACTGGCCCTTCGACAAGGTGATGGCGTTCTCGGCAAAGAAGTCGGTCAAGCCGTGCGTCGTGTCGTCGAAGATGACCACGTCCGCCGGGTCGTTGACATCGGCCTTTCCGTCGTTGTTCAGGTCGATCACCAGGTAGCCGCCGTCGTCGTTGCGAGTGCCGAAGCGATAGTCGCCGGCGGTCTTCACGTCGAGCGTGCCATTGGAGAACGCGGCGTACCGGTCGAGCGAGGGATTGTCGAGCGCGCTGTCGATGAGCGGCAGGGTTTCGAAGTTCTCGCGGAACAGCACGCCGTCGGCCTTGGTCGACGACGTGTCGCGCACTGCCGCCGCGTCGATCTCGACGTAGAGCTTGGCGTCGGCGGGCAGCGGATTGACCGGATCGACGGTCACCGTGGCCCCGTTGATCTGCACGCGATTCGAGTCGAGCTGAATCGCTTCGACTACGCTGTCGTCGGCGGCGTTCTTGATGAGCAGCCGGCCGGCGCCGGGGCCCACTTCGACGTCGCTGGTGAAGGTCAACACCAGGTTCGCGTTGACGTCGACATTGGTGGCGCCGTCCAAGGGACTAAGCGCAGCCACGTCGGCCGCCAGCAGCCGCCGGGTTTCCAACGACTCGAGTTGTAGGGCGGAGCGGCCTGCCCTCCGGGGCAGAGCGCGGGAAGACTTGCGGGCACGGGGTTGCCGACTCATCGGGGACACCTTCCTGTTAACGGAACAACGGAGGATCGTGGGGGCGACCGCGGAGGCAGAACTCAGAAGACGCCACGTTCGAGCGAAAGCTCCCGACCGCACGGCACAGCCGAGCGCGCCACTCTAGGCGACGCTTGCGTGAAAAATGTAAGGGCGGGGTGAAGATTGCGCAGCCATTCTCCGATCGGCGCCCAGAGGTTGCAAGACTTTGCATCGCCAAGCGTCGACAATCGGAAGCCAGGCTATTGGTAGCCAAAGGCCTCGAGATAGGGCCGCAGCGCCGCCAAATGCGGCGCCAGTTGGGCCGCGTAGCGTTGCCAGCGGCCGACGGCGTGGCGATAGACCGGCTGCCGCACCTCGGCCTGGCTAGGTGAATTCACCAGCTTTCTCTCGGTCTGCCGGCGGTATTCGAGCACCTCGGCCGCCCAAGACAAGCCCAAGAACTCCACCGTCCGCTGCGCTTGCCCCGGCAGATCCGCCACCACATCCTCGTAGCGGACCTCGAGCCAGTTGCCTTCCATCAACCGCCGCACTTGCAGCCAAAACCCCATCTCGCGGGCATAGGCTTCGCAGGTGCTCCGCCAGGTGAGAAATCCGGCGCTGAACTCCGTAAGCGAAAAGAACCGCAGATAGGCGCTGACCACCACGTCCCGCGGATCGCGCAGCGCCACCACGAACCTCGACTCCGGCAACAGCCGCAGCAGGCTCGCCATATGCGCCGTGTGGTTGGGGTTTTTGTCCAGCAGCGATCGACCGGCGAGCGGTTCACCTTGGATCGACTGATGAGCAACGGCGTAGCGCTCCCTCAGCCGGACCAAATCGCTCTCTGGCATGCCGTCGAATGAGGCCAGCGAAAGCGGCGGCCCCGAGGATGTCCTGCACATCCGAGGAAAGATGTCTTGCGTGAAGACGGGCCGCTCCGGTGCGTCGACCATGCCGGGGTGCGCCGCCAGCACCTGTTCGAGCAGCGTCGTGCCGGTGCGGGGGAATCCGAGCAAGTGCGCGAAGCCGCCGCAGTCAGGCACAGGCGGCAGCTTCGCGCCGCGCCAAGCGTCGATGTGCGCCCGATCAAGGCCTGCGTACAGCCGCTCGAACGCAGCGTTGAGACGCTGCGATTGGGCGACGAGTCTTGCGGTTTGCGGCTGAGTTCGTTGGATCTCTTTGGCACGTTCGGCGGCCTCCGCCGCGCCGGCATAGTCGCCTTGCTGATCGCGGACGAGCCCCAGTTCGCTCCACGCGCGTGTGGCCAAGAGGGGAGGCGCTTGCGGCGACGCAAGCGCGCCGAGCAAGGTCTCAGCCCGCACCAGATCGCCGCGGCGGCGCGCGAGCCTAGCTTCGATGAGCCGCGGTTCGGCCTGTCGCGGCGCTGCGGCAACACAGGCCTCGATTGCGGCGGTCGCCGCGGCGAAGTCGCCCATCTGTTCGTAGAGCACGGCCAGCACGGCCCACTGCTGCGGCGCAAGGCCCGCAGATGCTTGCAATCGCAACCAGCAGTCGAGGGCCCGCGCGGGCCGATAGACCACGCGGTAGCTTTCGGCTACGGCCGCCAGCACACGGGGATCGTGCCCGGCCAGTCGCTCGGCATGAGCCAACAGCGCCTCCGCTCGCTCGACCTGAAAAGCCTGTCCGAAAGCGCTGGCCGCCTCGACCATTGCCCGCACATTTCCCGGTTGGGCGACTAGCGCCTGATCGAAGGCCGCCAGCGCCGCGTCGCGCTCGCCGCGCCGCCAAAGTTGGCGGGCGGTTTCGAGCTGCGGGAAGTCGCTCAGCAGATCAGCCACGGCGCGTTAGCCTTTCGAGTAGCCCAGGGCTGCGAGCACGGGGGCGAGCGGCTCGAGCAGCGGCGTCAAGAATTCCGCGTAGTTTCGCCAACGGCCGATGGCCCGATCGGTCACGGGCTTAGCCACCCCATCGTAGGAAGGCGAATGGACCACTTGATCGCGGCCGACCTCGCGATAGCGGAGCACATCGTTCGACCACTCCAGCCCTAGATGTTCCACGGCGCGGCGCGCCGCGGCCGGCAGATCGCTCACCACGGCTTCGTAGCGGATCTCGAGCGCGTTGCCGGCCAGCTTGTCGCGGAGCGCCAACCAGCATTCGAGATCGGTGGCGACTCGCCCGACGGCCGTGCGCGGATCGAGCAAATCGACGCCAAAGTCGTTGAGCGGCAGATCGGTGAGCAAGCAACTCACGAGCACGTCGCGCGGATCACGCAGCGCTACGAGCACGCGGGCGTGCGGCGAAATCCGCAAGTACGGCGCGAGCAGCGGGAGGAGCGAAGGGTTCTTGTCGAGCAGGAGCTCGGTCGACGACCCCGCCCTCACGGCCGCCGCGATCGCCAGCGCATAGCGCCGTCGCTGCTCGGGGAGGTGGGTTTCGGGCAGACGATCGAGATGCGCGGCATCAATCGATTCGGGCGGGGTCGCTCCGAGAATCGCGGGATACACGAATCGCGGGAACACGTCGTACTCGTCGCAGCCAACCATCGCCGGGTGGGCGTTGAGAGCCCGCTCGAGCAGCGTGGTTCCGCTGCGAGGGAGACCTGTGAGCAGTGCCACTCGCGGCGGCGGATCGCTCGTGGCGGCCGCCTGCCAGCGGGCCAGTTGATCGGAGGTCACCTCGCGCGCGAGCCGCCAGAGGGCCGGCGCCAGACGATCGCGATGGGCACGGGCCGGGCCCGCCAACGGCGCGAGCGCCTGCTTACCGGCCAGCATCGAGCGCCACGCCTGGGCATAGTTTCCCTGCTCGTCATGCAAGGCCGCCTGTTCGGCGCAGGCGCGAGCGCGAAGCATGGGGGCGAGGTCGTTCCGCGCGAGCAGCGTCTGCAGCTCGAGCGCGGCGCGGTCGACGTCGCCCAAACGCCGCTGCACGCGAGCTGACAAAACGCCACCCTCCGCGTGCGCGGGCATCGCCGCGAGCAAGCTCGCGAGCTGTTCGCTGGCCGCCGTCAGTTCGTTCCGACGCTCAAGGGCCGCAGCCAAGCCGAAATGCGCCTCGAGGGCGGGGCGGGGAGCGGCGAGCGCCTGCCGAAAGCAATCTTCCGCCTCGGCCTTGCGCCGCAGACGCTCGTAGACTTGGCCGGCGGCGTTCAGGAGCGGGCCATTTCCCGCAGCGAGGCGCGTGAGCCGGGTGAGCAGGGCCTCGGCGGGGGCGAACTGGTACAACTCGCCCAGCGCCCCGGCCGCCTCGAGCAGGACCCGCGGGTGTTGCGGGCGCCGTCGAACTGCCTGTTGGAACGCGGCTGCCGCGCCATACAGGTCATGGCGAGCCCACAGGGCGCGAGCCTGCACGAGTTCGGGCAAATCGTCGGGCAAAGGGTCCACGGCACGTTTAGCGGCAGTTGTGCGGGGCCGGCTGGCAGCTACTCTTGTGACCGGGCCCCGCAGCAAGGTCAAGCGGCAAAGGGCCTTCGGGCCCTCTCCGCAGCTTCCACGGCGGCGCCCAAGCCTGGAGCTAGTCCGGTCGAAATTCTGCGGTTGCAAAGCCCGCCCGAGCCGCTACATTGGAAGGCTTAACTGTGTGAACCCGTCACGTAATGGAAGAGTCCTGGTAAGCCAGGCAACGGGCTTGGTGATCTCTCGAGCTGCGGGAGCGAGCCGGGCGTAGTCCAGGGAACGCGGTAGGCATTTTTCGCGTTAAGCAATGTCGATTACCAAAGAGCGGAAGCAGACCCTGATCGGCGAACATCGGCGCAAGGAGAACGACACCGGATCTCCCGAGGTCCAGGTGGCCTTGCTGACGAGCCGGATCTCCGAGCTGACAGAGCACTTGCGCTCGCACGTCAAAGACCACGCCAGCCGGCGCGGCCTGTTGATGATGGTCAGCCGTCGGCGCCGTTTGCTCGACTACCTGAAACGGGTCGAGCCCCAGCGCTATCTCGACGTCATTCGTCGTCTCGACATTCGTAAGTAATCGCCGGGCGTCTGCCAACCCTCCGGCGACCCGCCTATCCGACACATTGGGCCAGTCCCGTCGGCGAGCTTCTTAGCTCCAGCGGAGTCGTGCGCCCTTGGGCGCAGCATCAAGCTCCCTCTGCCTGCCTTGCGCGGATTCGCTAGCGCAAGTTAGGAATGGTCCCTTGAAAGTTGTCGTTGAAAAGCAGATTGGCGCAAGTGTCCTGTCGTTCGAAACGGGCTACCTTGCCAAACAGGCGGCCGGCGCCTGCCTGGTGCGTTATGGAGACACGATCGTCATCGACACCGTGACGACCGGTCCCCCGCGCCCCGGCATCGATTTCTTCCCCCTCACCTGCGACTACCGCGAGCGTGCGGCCGCCGCAGGCAAGTTCCCCGGCGGCTTCCTCAAGCGCGAAGGCCGCCCCACCACGCGCGAAACGCTGATCTCGCGGCTCATCGACCGCCCCGTGCGGCCGATGTTCGCCGATTGGTTTCACGATGAAGTGCAAATCCAGTCGTTCGTGCTCGCGAGCGACCGCCAGAACGATCCCGACGTGCTGGCGATGACCGGCGCCTCGGCCGCGCTGCTGCTCTCCGGCCTGCCCTTCGAAGGCCCGGTGGCCAGCATCCGCCTGGGACGCATCAACGGCGAGTTCGTCCCCTTCCCGACCCAGGACGACCTGGAGGAAAGCGAACTCGACCTGGTGGTCTCCGGCACGCTCAGCGCCGTGACCATGATCGAAGGCTTCGCCCGCGAATTGCCCGAGGCCGTGATGTCGGCGGCGATCCTCGAGGCCCACCGGCTGATCAAGGAGATCTGCCAACTGCAGCTCGACTTCGTGGCCAAGGCCGGCGCGCAGAAGCGCGAATACAAGATTCCCGAGCCCGACGGCCTCAAGGAGCGGCTCATCGCCGCCTACTACGAAGAGTTCAAGCGCGTCAAGCAGACCGTGGGCAAGCAAGCCCGCGCCGAGGCGGTGGCCGCGCTCAAGGAGCGGGCCAAGTCGGAAATCATTCCCGACCCAGACGCCGAAGGGGCCGTGTTGCCGGGCGCCTTCTCCAAGGCCTGGCATGACGTCGAGGAAAAGGTCGTCCGCGACCTGATTCTCGCCGGCACCCGCGCCGACGGCCGCGACAACGTGACCATCCGGCCGATCGAGTGCCTGGTCGACGTGCTGCCCCGGGTCCACGGCTCGGCCATCTTCCAGCGCGGCGAAACGCAGTCGCTGATCACCGTGACGCTTGGCACCTCGCGCGACGAGCAACGGGTCGACGGACTGATCGAGGAATACTCGAAGAAGTTCATGCTCGACTACTACTTCCCGCCGTTCTCGGTGGGTGAGTGCCGCCCGATCCGCGGGCCCGGCCGCCGCGAAATCGGCCACGGCATGTTGGCCGAGCGGAGCGTGAAGCCGGTGCTGCCTGAGGTCGAGCAGTTCCCCTATACGATCCGCGTGATCTCCGACATCATGGAGTCGAACGGCTCGAGTTCGATGGCCAGCGTCTGCGGCGCCACCCTGGGCCTCATGTCGGCCGGCGTGCCGATCAGCAACCCGGTGGCCGGCATTTCGGTGGGTCTGGTGCAGGAAGGCAATTCCTGGACGCTGCTGACCGACATCATCGGCGATGAAGACCACTTCGGCGACATGGACTTCAAGATCGCCGGCACCCAAAACGGCATCACCGGCATCCAGCTCGACCTCAAGCTCAAAGGCATCAGCCACGAGATCATCGAGGCCACGCTGGCCCAGTCGCGCAAGGCCCGCATCGACATTCTGCGGACGATGCTGCAAGCCATGCCTCGGCCCCGCGCAGAGATCTCCGAGTGGGCCCCGCGGCTGCTTCGCACGCACATCGATCCGGAAAAGATCGGTCTGCTCATCGGCCCCGGCGGCAAGACGATCCGCGGCATCCAGGATTCGACCGGCGCGGTCATCGAAGTCGACGACGATGGCACGGTGATCATCGCCAGCAACGACGCCGAGGGCGCCCAGGCGGCCTTGGCCCACGTCGAAGCCCTCACCGCTACGGTGCAGGTCGGCAAGATCTACCAGGGCCGCGTGACGAGCATCAAGGACTTCGGCGCGTTCGTCGAAATCCTGCCCGGCAAGGACGGCCTGTGCCACATCAGCGAGCTGTCCGACGAATACGTGCGGACCGTGAGCGACGTGTGCAAGGTCGGCGACCCGATGCCCGTCAAGGTGATCGCCGTCGACGAGCAGGACCGCGTGAAGCTGAGCCGCAAGCAGGCCCTCCGCGACCAGGCGGCCCCGGCCGGCGAAGGCAACGGCCAGTCCTAAGCATCTCCCCCTCTCCCTCCGGGAGAGGGCCGGGGTGAGGGCCCACTCGTTCCTCAACTCCGCCGCGAAGTCGAACCCGCTCCGCCCGGGGCCGCTGCCCCCCGCAGCGCCCCGGGCGATTTCGTTCTCCCTCTCCCTCCGGGAGAGGGTTAGGGTGAGGGCCGGTGAACCTGCATGACGGCCCGGCAAAGCCGTCGTGGTCGGCGCCCAACCGTCCCTCACCCCCGACCCCTCTCCCACAGGGAGAGGGGAGATTGTCTCCCTCTCCCTCCGGGAGAGGGCTGGGGTGAGGGTCGCCGACTACACTTCAACGGTTGCCCCTCGAAACCGCTTCTCCCTCCGCCGCTCTCATGCCGACGCCCGAACAATCCGCCGCCGAAGCCCACCAGCGGCTGGTGGCTCAATACAACGAGATCGCGGCGCTGGCAGGCGGCCTGGCCCACGAGATCAAGAACCCGCTTTCCACGATCCGGCTGAACCTGGAGCTGTTGGCCGAGGACTTCGCCGAGCCGCAAACTCCCCGCGAGCGGCGGGCCTTGCAGAAGATCGCCGTCGTCGAGCGCGAGTGCCAGCGGCTGGGCGACCTGCTCGACAACTTCCTCAACTACACCAAGGTCCGCCCCCTGCGGCTCGAGGCCTCGAACCTCAATGCCGAAGTCGAACGCCTGATGCAGTTCATCGGCCCTCAGGCGGCCGAGGCCTCGATCGAGATGCTGGGCTACTTCGACCCCGACATCCCCAGCGTGCTCCTCGACCGCGAGACGTTTCAGTCGGCGCTCTTGAACCTTGCGCTCAACGCCATCCAGGCCATGCCTGAGGGGGGCCAACTCGTGCTCCGCACGCGGGTAACGCGAGGCGGGGCGGCCTTCGACCTGATCGACAACGGCCACGGCATGGACGAAGAAACGCTCGCGCACATCTTCGAGGCGTTCTACTCGACCAAACGCGGCGGCACGGGACTGGGCTTGCCGACGACGCGCAAGATCGTCGAAGCCCACGGCGGCCGCCTCTATGTGCAAAGCGCGCCGGGACGCGGCACGCAGTTCACGATCGAGCTGCCGTTGCCGCCGCGGCTGCCGGCGGCAGCGGCTGAGACGCCGGCCCCATAGCGTTCCGGCCGAGCATTTTCGCCGTCCCCCTCGTCGCCGGCTACAATGACGGGCAGAAAGGGCGCGTACGATGAATTTCTTGTTGGCCTTGCTCTTGGTCGGCGCCGAGCCGGTCGCTGTCGGGCAAATGGTGATGCCCAAGGAAGGCGCCGTATTGCGTGCCGGCGGCCAGACGATCGAGGACAACGGCAAGACGGGCGTACCCTACCAGGTGCAGCAGATTCGTGATCCCTGGTACTTGGTCCACGGCTCTGCGTCGGGCTGGATCAAGCAAAGCGATGTTGTGCCGCTGGCCGCAGCGCCCGCCTACTATACTCCGTTGATCGAGTCGCGGCCCACCGAGTGGCTATTTCGCATGCGCGGCGTAGCCCGGAACAACCTCGGCGAATACGACCAGGCGATCGCCGACCTGACAGCGGCGATCGAACTGCAGCCCACAGAGGCGGCCTTAAACCAGCGCGGGGAGGCCTGGCGCATGAAGCGCGAATACGACCGGGCGATCGAGGACTACGACGAAGCGGTCCGCCGCGATCCGCAAATGACGCTGGCCTTTGCGAACCGCGGCATCGCCTGGCGGGCCAAAGGAGATCTCGACCGCGCTCTGGCCGACTTCGACGAGGCGCTTCGTCTGGCGCCCTACTACACTCGAGTGCTCTGCAGCCGCGCGAGCCTGTGGGGCGCGAAGGGAGACCCGGACCGCGCGATCGCGGACTATGGTCAGGCCCTCCGCTACGACCCCAAAAACGTCCCCGCGTACTCTGGCCGCAGCTACGCCTGGCGCACGAAGCGCGAGTTCGACCGCGCCCTCGACGATTGCGATCAAGCCATCCTGCTCGAGCCTGGCAAAGCGCGCCACTGGATCGACCACGGCACGCTGCTCGCCGAGAAAGAAGAGTTCGACGCCGGCATCGTCAGCCTGACCGAAGCCATTCGACTCAACCCCAGCGACTTCCAAGCCTTCACGTTTCGCGGTTACACCTTGATGCGCAAGGGGGACTACGCCGGCGCCGCCGTCGATCTCGAACAGGCCCTGCGCCTAGCCCCCCAGGAGTCGCTGAACGCGGCGGTTTTCGCCTGGCTGCTGGCTACTTGCCCCGAAGAGAGCCGGCGCGACGGCCCACGCGCACTCGCGCTCGCCACTCAAGCCTGCGACCTGACTCAACACAAATCGGCCCCTTGTCTCGAGGCGCTGGCCGCCGCACACGCCGAACTGGGCAACTTCGAAGAGGCCGTCCGTTGGCAGGAGCAGGCCGTCGAGCTCGATAAGACACACAAGGACCTCGAAGAGGAGGAATCGCGGCTCGAACTCTATCGAACGAAACAGCCGTTTCGCGAGAAACCGGCCGGGGCAACCGAGATGCCGCCGACCTGAACTTAGGGGCGGCCAGGCGTCGTCCGCCGCGCCGGCCACGGATGCCAACGGGCCACCGCGATCACGCGGCCCGCGACAGCTTGGCTCGTTTCAGCCACTCGGGGATCGCCACCGTCGCCGTGTGCCCGCCGGCCAGCTTGAGCATGATGCAGCGGCTGCGGGCGAACCACTCGGGCTCCGCCACCGAAAATGGCACGACCATCGTTTCGCCCGGCTGCGCCGTCAAAGGCATGGCGGCGCTCGTCGGCAACTCGAGCACCTTGCTCGTGTCGCCGGCGCGGTAGCACAGCCGCGTGAGCGTGACGGCGAGCTCGCCGCGGTTGGTTACGCGGAGCCGCAGGGCCTCGGAGTAGCCTTCCACCTCGAAGGTCAGCCGCAGCGACGTGTGGCGGATGGCCCCCACGGTTTGCCACATCGGATGCACCAGCTCAAACAGATACCAGGCGGTAACCGCCAGGCCTGCTAAAGCCTGCAGCCAAACTGGGGATCGTTCGAGCCACGTGTCCATGGTGGGCCTTTCCGCCAGCCATTATACGCTCGACTCGGCCGGGTATTGCCAGTCCACCGGCCGTGGCACGCCAGGCGGCATCCGGTTAGAATCGGCGGTTTCCCGCCCGGCGGCCCCTTCGCCGGCCGGAAAGTTTGCCCCGATTCCGCATTCCCCGGACGAGATCCCCCCGCCGATGAAAGCCGTTGCCGTCCTGCCCGGCAAGTCGCACAGCGTTCACCTTCGCGACATTCCCGCTCCCAAGCTCGGCGACCAGCCGCATCCCCACGTCGTGGCGATCCCCGAGGGCCGGGGCGTGCTCGTCGAGACGCTGCAGGTAGGGGTCGACGCCACCGACCGCGAGATCAACGAAGCCCTCTACGGCAACGCGCCCCCCGGCGGCGAGCACCTGGTGATCGGCCACGAAATCTTCGGCCGCGTGCTCGAGGTGGGCAAGGCGGTGAACGAGGTCGTGCCGGGGGACTACGTGGCCTGCACGGTCCGGCGGCCCGGCGGGTCGCTGTTCGACAAGATTGGCCGGAACGACATCACGAGCGAAGAGACGTATTACGAGCGGGGGATCAACCTCTGCCATGGGTTCCTCACCGAGCGGTTCGTCGACGACGCCGAGTTCATCGTTCGGGTGCCGAAAGGGCTCAAGCACCTGGGCGTGCTCTCCGAGCCGGCCAGCGTGTGCGCGAAGGCCATCGAACAGGCGTATCTGGCGCAGCAGCGGTTGCAGACCTGGAAGCCCAAGCTGGCCTACGTGATGGGCGCCGGGCAGATTGGCCTGCTCGCGACGATGATGCTGCGGCTCCGCGGCCTCGAGGTCTACACGCTGGCGACGCGCCCCGGCCCGCATCTGAAGTCGGAAATCGCCCAGGCGTATGGCGCTACCTATGTGAGCACCAAGGAGACGAAGCTGGCCGACCTGATGCACCGCACCGGCCGGCCCGACATCATCTTCGAGGCCACCGGCAACGCCGAGATTTGCTTCCGCTCGATGGAGATTCTGGGCCTCAACGGCGCCTTGATCTGGACCAGCATCACCGGCGGCGAGAAGGACGTCACCATCGACGCGGCGAAGATCAATCTGCAGTGGGTGCTGGGCAACAAGCTGCTCGTGGCGAGCGTCAACGGCAATCGGCACCACTTCGAAATCGGTCTGCAAGCCTTGTCGCACGGCGAGCTCACCTTCCCCGGCGTCACCGAACGCATCCTCACGCACCCCGTGGCCGGGCTCGACCGCTACGCCGAGATGATGCGGCTGCTCGAGGAAAAGGAAGCGCTCAAGGTCTTCGTCGACGTGGCCAAGTAACCGCTCGACACTAGCCCGCAGCGCAAGCAAGGGAGAGCCACATTGCCTTGGCGAACAACGGACGACCCCTTCGCACTTCGGGGCAGAATTGGCGGTCGCTGCGCCAATCCGCGATTGCGTCCCTTGCTAGCGCTGCGGGCTCGTGTGGACTGATCCGAACAAGCTTTAGTACTTCCCCGCCCACTACACCACACACTGTCCGTTAGCCTTTAGGATTCCGTGCATGAGCGCCCTGAACATTCGCCCCGAGGCCGAACTCGATCTCTTGTCGCTGGGAGCGCTCGTCCACCGGCTCGATCCCGGCGCGCTTCCCTTCCGCAAGGCGCGGACGCTCGAAGTCCACGTGTCGGGGGGCGAATACAATGTGGCGGCCAACCTGGCCGACTGCTTCGGTCTGAAGACGGCCGTCGCCACGGCGATGGTCAACTACCCGATCGGCGAGTTGGTGCAGGCCCGCGTGCGGGAGATGGGGGTCACGCCGTTCTACAAGCACTTCGAGCACGACGGCGTGCGCGGCCCGAACATCGCCACGGTCTATAGCGACCGCGGCCACGGCGTTCGGCCCCCGGTGGTGTTCTACAACCGCGCGAACGAGGCCGGCGCCCTGCTCAAGCCAGGGGACTTCGATTGGAGCAAGATCTTCGCCAAGGGCGTGCGCTGGTTCCACTCCGGCGGCATCTTCGCCTCGCTCTCGGAAACGACCGCCCCGCTGATCATCGAAGGGATGAAGGCCGCCAAGGCGGCCGGGGCGATCACGTCGTTCGACCTGAACTACCGGGCGAAGCTGTGGGCCTCGGTCGGCGGCGACAAGCGAGGCCAAGAAACGATCCGCGAGATCACGAACCACCTCGACTGCCTGATCGGCAACGAAGAGGACCTGCAAAAGGGCCTGGGACTGGCCGGGCAAGATGTCCACTCGAAGAGCAAGCTCGACCCCGAGTCGTTCTTCGGCCTCATCGAGCAGGCGGTCAAGCAGCACCCGAACATCCGCCTGGTGGCCACCACGCTCCGCGAGGTCCACTCGACCAACCGCCACGGCTGGGCCGCGGTCCTCTGGCTCGACGGCAAACGGTACGTGAGCCCCGAGATGAACCTCGACGTGGTCGACCGCATCGGCGGCGGCGACGGCTTCGCGGCGGGCCTGATCTATGGCCTGATCGCCGGGCGCCCGCCGGAAGAAGCCCTCCGCCTCGGCTGGGCCCACGGCGCCCTGCTGACCACCTTCCCCGGCGACGTAACGATGGCGCGGCTGCATGAGGTGGAGGCGCTGGCCAAGGGGGGGACGGCGCGCGTGCAGCGGTAGGCGAGTCTACGATTGTGAGGGCTTCTCGGCCGGCGCGCCGCACTCGTAGCACATCGACGTACGCGTCGTGCGCAGGGCTTTTCCGCAGTTCGCGCACGACGGTCCGTAGAGCGAACGTCGGTGGTGGATGATCGCGTTGGGGTTGTCGACGAAGACGCCGGTCAGCCGCTCGTGCTGCTCGAGCAGCGGACGAAAGCGCTCCTCGATCGGTAGACGGATCTGGCGCATACAGGCGCGATAGAGGTCGCCGAGCACGGCAAACTCCTTTTCATCGAACATGGGCAAGTACTGCTTGCACCGCCAGCACCACTGCGTTTCCATGCTGGACTGCTCTCTCGAGATCGAACCGTCTCAGGCGGCAGCGCGCTACTCGTCCACAGAAATCTGCTCATTGTGGTCGATCGCATTACGCAGGGCCGCCCACGTCACCAAGGAGCCGCGCACTCGGATCGTTCGCAACCGCTTGTGGGCGAAGATCGCCGGTAGCGATTCGTCTGTGATGCGAGTCTTGGAAACGTGCAAATCCTTGAGCTCTGGCAGCGTCAGCACTGCTCGCAGATCGTCATCCGTCGTTGGCGTCTCGTCGAGCCACACTCCGGTGATATGTCGGCCGTTGGATTTGTCGACATGATAGGCGCCTCCCAACCGTTGGATTTGTCGAGCGACCGCCGCTTCGTCGGGATGCGTCCGCAAGTAGTTGTCTTCGATCGCGAGATAAGACCATCGCCCAAAGGCGAGGCATGCTGAAAGCACGCCGACAAAGAGAAAAAGATGGCGAAGCCTAAACTCGGGACGCATGAAGTATACCGGGTA
>JAXMBI010000055.1:0-13362 GCA_046349955.1 Pirellulales bacterium
GCCGGCACAACCCTTTCCGCCGAAGAACACTTGCTGAACAACAATGCGCCGCAGGCCCAAGCGGTACTCGATCGCTATCTAACCGCGCATCCCACGGCGCCGTCGGAGTACGGCTTTCGCTGGGTCCGCAGGGTGGTTTCGGGCGAGGATTATCACACGCAAGAGACTGGCGGGGCCACCTACGCGTTGGCCGCCTCGCACGATGGGCGGATGTTTGCCACCGGCGGCGAAGATGGAACGGTCCGGCTGTGGCGAGCTTCGGACGGCGTGCGTTTGCACGAGTTCGAGTTCCCGCACACGCTGTCGATTTACAGTTTGGCGTTCTCGCCGCATGACGATCTGATCCTGTCGGCCGGGGGCGACCTAAAGCGGAGCGAGGTCATTCTCTGGGATGTGCCGGCAAAGATTCGCCGCATGGACTTCGCAGGTCCTTCGGTGACGGCCAACGCCGTGGCCTTCTCGCCCGACGGAAAGCTGATGGCGGTGGCCGGGAGCGGCCGCGCGGGCGACTCCGGCAATCCGGTCGCCGAGATTCGGGTGTGGGAGATCGATCTAGCTCAGCGCTCGGCCCCGGCGGCGAGTGTGAAACAGTGGTTCTCGCCCCCACGCGTGTGGCAATCAGCCACGTGGAATTCGGCGAACTCGCTGGCCTTCACCGCCGACTCCCAGACTCTGGTGGTCGGCTACGGGTTTGAGAGGAAGGGCGCGGTGGGTTTTTGGGAGGTGAAGTCCGGGAAGGAGGACGTCGTTTTGCCGGCCGCGGCCCCCGTTTGGACCGTGGCCTTTGCCGATCAGGAGAGGAGGCTGGTCGCCGGCGATTTGCTGGGTGGAGTTGCCGCCTGGAGCTACCCCGAGCGGAAGGAACTCGGCCGCGTCGTGATGCGGGAAGACTCTAAGGTAATGGCCCTGACGGCGGCGGGAGAGGGTACGCACGTCTTCGCGGCGACCACGTACTCGCACGAAGAGAAGCCGCGGTTCGACGTGACCCAATGGGACGTGACAAGCGGCCCCGAACTCGTCGCTGCTCTGGCCAACGCCGCCGGCGAATGCCGAAGCCTGGCAGCCCTGCCCGACGGCGTCTCGCTGCTGAGTGCGGGGACCGATGGCCCCGCCCGCCGCTGGAACATCCAGCGGCACACGCTGTGGACCTGCCTGCCGGAGTTTCCCAATATCGACGATGTCGTGCTCTCGCCCGAGGCGACTCATGCTGCGGCCATTTGGGACGAAGGAGACTTCGTGATCTACCGCCTGTCCGACGGCGCCCGCCGAAATCTGTTCAGCAAACACGGCCACGCAGTCGTGGCGTTTGGCCGGTCGCACGAGGAAGTGTTCACCAGCGGTGAAGATGGGATCGTGAAGCGTCACTTCCTGGAACATGGCTCGGAGCCCCGGTTCGAAGTGCTGACGCGGCACGGCCGCCACCCGTTCCGCGACGACACCGGCAACCAGGACAGCGCCGTGCGCGAGCTCGATTACGCCCCCGGTCCCCGGCGACTGGCGTCGTGCGGGAATGACGGCCGGGTGCAGGTCTGGGACTTGGACGAAAAGCGGCGGTTGTTCGAGACGCCAGATCAAGGCGATCGCGTCCGCGACGTGCGGTTTAGCCGGGATGGCTCGCTCGTGGCCGCTGCGGTCGCCAACCGCTGGGCCCGCGTCTGGCGGGCGAACAGCGGGGAGCTGGTGCACGAATCGAAACACTCCGAGGAGTTGTGGTCCGTTGCCATCGCGCCCGACAATTTGCAATTGGCCGTGGGCGGGGACCAGGGGACGCTCTGGCTGCACGACCTGCGGACCACGGGCGACGAGCCACGAGAGCTGCTGCAAGGACGCGGAGAGGTCGATTCGCTCGATTACTCGCCCGACGGCCGCACCTTGGCCGCAGTCGACCGCACGAGGACGATTCGCCTTTGGGAGCCGACCTCTGGGGCCAAGCTGTTGCAGGCGCCGTACATTGGCGGCGGCAGCACGGTTCGACTGCGGTTCTCGCGCGATGGCAACATGCTGGTGGCCGACGTGGGCGCGCGACTCGTGATGTGGAGCGCCGAGCGTGCTCCTCCGCCCAGCCAGCCACCGGCAAGCGCCGCCGAATTGCGCACTGCTATGTCATCTGCCTCTGCCATGGTTACTGCCTCGCCCACTGCCTATGCCGCCCGCGTTCGCCGCGCGTGGAACCGCTACGTGGGTGACAATCTGGACAATGCGGAGAGCATGCTCGATGAGGCCGGATATGCGCTGCCGTCGAAAGTCGCGCGGCCCTTTGAAATGGGCTTTCTCCACCGTCAATCCAAGCGCGAAGAACTCTGGGCCCGTGGCTCCGGCGGCTCGTCCGAGGGTACGGCGACGTCCCTCGCCCTCTCCGAGGATGCCCGGCTCGGCGCCATAGGAACTCGGACGGGCCACGTCACGTCCATGGACCCGTACTCGAATCGCGAGCGGCGGATTTACGAGCTGGGCGCTCCGATTGTCGACCTCGCCGTGGCCCCCGATCGCGCGCGGCTGTTCGTAGCTACAGCGGTCTCGGGGACAGCGCCCTTCACCTTGAAAACGCTGACGCTGCCCGATGGAAAAACGGAAGATCTCGGTGGCGCGTGGGGACAGATATCGGCCATCGCCACGAGCCCCGACGGCCGTTGGCTCGTGGCCGGTGGTTGGGACGGTACCGACGGCGAGGTCCGCGTGCGGCGCTTCGAGCTTCGCGATGGATCGCGCGAAGGATCGCCGCTGGTGATCAAATCGCGCAGCGGCGACCACGAATCGGCGACGCCAATTTGGGCGCTCGCCTTTTCCCCCGATAGCCGTACCCTGGCCGTTGGCCACGGCAATCCGGCCTGGCGCGGCTCGCATGGCATGGTCACCTTTTGGGACCTGGAATCGGGGACGGAAGCGTCTGCCCGCTTTACCGGCTTCGGGAACTTCGTGCAATCTCTGGCGTTCTCCCCAGACGGGCGCACGTTGGCCGCAGGCGCGCTCGACGGCACGCTGCGACTCTGGGACGTCCCGGGCCAGCGGCCGATCGCCACCTTGCCGGCAGAGGGCGGCCCAATCCAGCGGGTTGCCTTCTCCCGCGATGGGCAGTTCGTGGCCACGGGAAGCGCCTTCCCCGAGGGCGCGGAAAAGCCCGGCGAACTGCTGCTGTGGGATGTCGCCCAACGTACTTTGGCGTCTTGCCTGGCCCGGTTTCCCCGCGGCATCTACGGCCTCGCGTTCCACCCGGATGGTGAAATGCTCGTCGTCCTGACCGCAGAACGCGCGCTGAGGGCGATTCCGTACCGAAAGCGCGAAGTCTACCAGCGGATTCCCGCCCACGAGGGCGCCGTGCAGGCGCTGGAATTCGACAGCTCAGGACGACTATTTACCGCGGGCCGTGATCGTTCGATTCGTTCGTGGGACCTCGAGTCGCGCAGCCCGCAAGCGTCGCTCGAGATCGAGGAGAGCTCTCCGCGCGGGATGGCGCTGGCCGCCGATGGCAAGGCCCTGCTGACGTTCGGCGAACGCCCTGAGTTGGCCTGGCGCGATTCGAAGTCCGGAAGCGTGCTACGCCGCAGTGATGCGCTTCCGCAGGAGTTGCTGTGTGTCACCATGTCGGCGGACGGGGCCGTGGCCGCGGCCGACGTTGCCGGCGGCCTGCACCGCTGGGACGCTGAAGGCAAGCTGATGCTGTCGTGGACTACGCCGTTGGGGCCTGTGCGCCAACTGCTCTTCACGGACGACCTCGGCCGGATGGCGGCCTCCGCCTGTGCCGACAAAGTCGTGTTCTGGGACACACATTCCGGCAACTACCGCGACGTCCTCGACGCTGGCAGCGAGGTCCGTTCGCTCGCCCTCAGCCCCGACCGCAAACTGGTGGCGGCCGGAACGGCGCAAGGTGCGATTCGTGTGTGGTCCGTGGAGTCAGGCAAGCTCGTGGCGGCGATCCGCGAGCACACGGCGCCCGTAGCCGCCCTGGCGTTCGCCACAGACGGCCAGACGCTGGCCTCGGCGGCTGGGCCAGGCGAGATCTGCCTCTGGAACGTGCCGACGCTGGAGAAGCTCTTCCCGCTCAATTGCCCGAACGTTCAGGTAAACATGCTGCGATTCTCGCCCGACAATCGCCGGCTCGTAGCGGGCCTGGCCGATGGGGCGCTGGTCGTATGGCGGGCAAGCGAGGAGGAGTGAGCCGGGGTCGGCGCGGACGTCGAATTCGACGAGGAGAATCCCGCGGACATCAAACCTCAGGGTTGCTGCCTACCGAAGTCACCAACGACGGGTCGCGCGTGCAGCGCGTGCGGCGACATCATCTGCTCGGCGATACACCGACGAAGGCGCCAGATTGCCGCCGCCACCAGACCTGCGAAGGCCAGCGCCAGGCTATTCGGCTCAGGGACCGCGGCAACCGGCTCGTACTCGACGATGTAGCGCGTGGCCCCCGTGGATCCATCGTTCCAGGTGGCGAGGCCGAGTCCGCGACCGACAGTGTTCGAAAATGACCAAAGCTGCCCGAAGTCCTCTCCCGCTAGGTCGTTCGGTTCCGCAGCGTAGCCCTGCGCGGTTCCCCAGTGCGTGTATGACACGGACTCCCCGGTGACCCATACCCAACCCTTGATTTTACGATCGGGCCAGCCAAAGTTCCAACTCTCCTGTCCGCCAAAGGCCTCGTTGTCGGTCAACCCAAGCCACGTCGCGCCATTCAAGTCACCACTCGTTTCCGCCAAACGTTGTACGAAGGTGTCCTCCGCGGCGTTGCTGATCGTCACGAGGTGCCCTGTGAGTCCGAGAATCGACTTCGCCGCGGCTGCATCTTTTGCGGCCGGCCAACTCACTGACTGATTCACCACCTCGTACCAGTGATCATTTCCCCCTTCGTCCGCAGGCCAAGCTACCGGCGCGGACCAAGCCGCGGACGGTAGCCACACGAAGGCTGTCAGCAGAAGGGGAGTCCAACGCAACATTATAGTCGCCATTTGTTGCCTTTAGCGAGGGTAGTCTGATTCTTGCTGATCGCGGTCCCAAGCCCCCGTCCCGCAGGCTGCCGCCTTGGCCGAGTTCCTGCCTGTAGGCTGGTTCTGTTGGGCAACCGCTTGAGCCGCAGCGGCCCAGACGCCACTCGTTTCAGCTTGCGCGGCCAGGGCAATTTGCGACTTGAGCAGGCCGAAGTCGTACAGGTCGACGTCGCCATCGCCATCCACATCTCCTTGGTTGCGGGACGTTCCTACGAAGAAGTTTTCCTTGAGCGCGGCAAAGTCCAGCAAATCCACCTTTCCGTCGGCGTTCACGTCGGCATTGTAGTCGGCGGGACTCGTTGAAATCCGCCACGAGCGGCTCGCGCCCACCAGGAGGTTGCCGGCGACATCCGTCAGCCCGTTGGGAACCACGCGCAGCTCATACTCGCCGTCCTGCGCGACGAGGGTTCGCAATCCCAAGACCGTCCAGCGCAAGAAGTCCGTCGTGACAAGCTGCAAACCTCGACCTGTCCACTCAAGAGGAGTGCCTCCTCGCAGCAGGAGCAGGTTGTTCCAGCCAAAGCCAGGCAACGGCTCACTTAGAGTGAGGTCGATCCGGCTGAGCGAAGTTCGCACCGCCGGGTTTATCGCGTCGATCGCGGCACTCGGCGCCGCGTCCACGGTCCAGGCAAGGCTCGCGTCGCTTGCCAGTGCGTGGCCGGTCGCTTCCTGGATGCCGGAATTTGCGGCTGCCAGCAACAAGCTGTAATTGCCCGGCTGAGAAGTCACGCTCTGCAAGCCGGTCAGCGTCCAGGTCCGACCGCCGTCGGGACTGGTCAAGGTCTGCGATCCCGTCAGCAGGTTGGGGCCGCCGTCGAGCCTGAGCGCGAGATCAGTGAGGTCGAAGCCGCTGACCGGTGCATTGAAGCGGATGGTTGCGGCGTCGATCGCGTCGGGGCGTGGATTAGGCACGACCGGATCGAGCGTCGCCATCAGGCCCATCGTCCAGTCGACCTGTGCATCGGCCGCGAGAGGATTGCCTGCGTAATCGACGATGCGCGAACCTGGCCCTTTCAGCGTCAGGAGATAGTGGCCAAAATCGCGGATAATCGGGCCCAGATTGGTGATCTTGGCTGTTGTGACGCCGACGGGATCAGAGGAGGGTGCGACGATCGTCTGCTCGGCGGTCAGCAGATTGGGTCCACCGTCACGGGTGAGTGTGAACGCAGAGAGATCGACGTAGTTGACTGGTTCACTGAATCGAACAAGGGCCGAACCGACCGCGTTTCGCTGGAGGCTGGCCGTCGGCGGTGTGCCGTCGTGATACCAGTCGAGATGGGGCTGCCAGTCCAACTTGCGGCCCAGCGGGTCACGAATCGGAGAATTGGCCTTGATCCTCAGGTTATAGATCGCGTCCGGTGTGGTGAGTTCACGAAGGTTGTCGAGCCGCCAGGTTTTGTCGTCCAGTTTGGTCACAGTTTGGTTCGCCCCGATCAGATTCGCGCCGCTGTTTCTCGTCAGGGAGAACGACGCTGCGTCCAACTCGCCCACGCTTGCATTGAAGTGGACGAGCAGGTAGTCCAGGGGCTTGTTGTAGTCCCAGTCGCCTGGATACGTGAAGTAGGCAGTAAACTGGAACAGATCCTGCCTCCAGGAACGGGTTGCTCCCCCGGCGAGCGGGTTGCCCGCCAGATCCTTGACTGCGGGGTCCGCCAGCAGTTCGAGGGAGAATTCCCCGGAGCGCCCAATGCCCACAACGCTGCTAAGTCTTTGAAGGGCCCACGTGTCGCCGCTGGAACTCGTCCTGGCAAGACGGGCGCCATCCAGGGGAACCAGCTCATTCCCCATGCGCAGCCGAAATGAGGCCAACGAGAGCCCGTCGACAGGCTCACTGAACACGATGGAGAGCGTCTGGATCGGCCTCGTCAACGGATCGGCCTGGACTTCGTCGATTTCAGCGGTGGGCGAGGTGAGGTCGAGCTTCCAGTTCGTGGTCGAATTCCGTGCCAACAGATGGCCCGCCTGGTCGGCGATGCCGGAGCCCGTCGACCGAAGCGTCAGCGCGTATTCGCCCTCCGCCTTGGTTAGGGAGCTCAGTCCCGAGAGCGTCCAGAACTTTCCGTCGGCGGACGCCAGCGCTTGCTGGTCCGTGAGCGCCACGGTTGCGCCATCGCGAGTCAAGCCCAGGTCAGCCAGGTCGAGGCCGCTCACAGCGCGATCAAACTCAATCGCGACCGATTCCACGGGCGTCTGCCGTGGCAGGATTGTCTGCAGTCGAGCGAGCGGTGGATCAAGCTCGGCGCGCCAGCTGGCGGCCGCCCCGGTGAGGAGGGCAAAGCCCTGCCGGTCAACGATCTTGGATCCCACGGGCGCCAGTTCCAGGCGATAGTCGCCCGTGCGCTCCTGCAGGGCGTCTATTCCCGTCAAGGCCCAATGCGTTTGGTCGGTGCTCGACAGCTTCGCGTTGGAAAGCAAGAGGGCATCACTATCGCGGTACAGCTTCAGATCGCTGGTCTCGAAGCCATCGACTGGCTCGCTGAACACGATCTCGAGCAAATCGACCGGGTTGACAACCAAACTGGGCGAAACCGCGGCGATGCTAGCGGTCGGTGTCGACGGGTCGGCGACGAGCTCCAACGAACCCGGAATCGCCTCAGTGACGCCGAGCCGGTGGAAGTAGAAGTCGATGGAGGGAACGTCGCTCTGCAGCATTCCTCGGAAGGGTTTGCCGATCGACACGGCGGCGCCCGCCGCCCACTGGCCAGCGCCCGCCAAGTTTAGTTCTGCGAGGGTCTGGGGGGAGGCGCTGGCTTCGCCAAAGCTCAATCCGCCCGGACCGATTGCGGTGAGTACCGCGCCGGCATCGTTGGCCACCCATTCGGCGATGCTTCGCCAGCCAACGGGATCGAGATTCCCCGCCGAAGAATCGAGCTGGTAGCCATCGATGGGCACCGTTTCGACAGGATCTGTGTTCACGATTTCGGCCGACAGGTCCGGCAGCACGCGAAGCGTAATTGCCAGTAGCTGACGGCTTTCGAGTGCCTCGAGGTGACCGCTGAAAAGGCGACTTCCTGCCCGACTGCACGTCACGCGCTGTTTCGCTGAACGATTCATAGGTGGCGGACCAAACCTCGGGTTAATCCCTTCGAACGCGCGGAGTACGACCCGCTCGGCAGCGCCAGCCGGAATGAGCCACGTGCCAAACAATCGCCCTACTCCCAAACGCGAAGCCAGCCATCGCCGGACGCGCAAATTCGTGACCTCTTCCGAACGCCCAAATCTCACCCGCCGCCAGCGGACCTCCTCAGTTGCGAACCCGGCCAACCACGAGGCCACTTGCCTTCAGGCCAGTTCACCGCGGCCCGACCGGTCGTCGGGAGCCGAACGTCACGTAGGTTCGCTGCCGGTCTCACTCCTGAGTGGCCCGCCGCGACCGCCTCCACCAACGTCAGTTGAACGCAGATCGAGTTCCCTCGTCCTAGCTAGCCAGCGTCGCAGATGGCGTTGGCGACAGGATGCACGGTCCTGGTTCGATAACTCGATGGTCGCGGGCAGATTGTTTGGCCGCTTGTTACAATAGCTCGACTTCCTTGTTTCCTGCGGGGGATGACAGCCGTGCTCGATTCGGTGTCCGAGAGTGCGCATGCGGAGCTCGTTGAACGGGCCGTCGGCGGCGATCGGGCAGCCCTGCAGGAATTGCTCGTGCTGCACTGCGAGCCGCTCGAGACTTACCTCGCTCGGCGGCTGCCACGTCGAGTGCAAGGCGTCTTGGGCGCTGAGGATTTGCTGCAGCAATCTCTCCATGACGCCGCCCATGGCATTAGCCGGCTCGAAGGCCGCTCGCGGGCTGCCGTTCGCAAGTGGATGCAATCGATCGCGCGACATCGGTTGGCGGATGCGCTCGAAGCCCACGACTGCCGCAAGCGCGGTGGGGGGTGGGGCCGCGCCGAAGCGATCCCTGTGGGCCACACAAGTTCGGTAAAGGACCTCGTGGCAGTCCTAGCGGATCGCGCGCCCAGTCCCAGCGGCGATTTGGCGCGGACCGAGGCAGTCCACGCCGTGCAAGCCGGACTGGCGATCCTGCCCGCGGATCAACGACTTGCCGTACTCTCCCGCTACTTCGAGGGCAAGAGCCTCGAGCAAACCGCGGCAACCATGCGGCGCTCGCCGGGCGCCGTCCGCGGCCTCGTAGATCGCGCAAAGCACTCCCTGCGAGAAGCGTTGGGGCGATCGTCTTGTTGGTTCGGCAAGAAATAGAACGGGGCCGAACGCCTGGCAAGTGAGGACTTCGACCGTGTGGCCGCCCGTGAAACCGCCTGTCGCTGCTGACGACGAGCAGAACTCGTCTGCTCAAACGCGGGCGATTGTCGCCGAGTGCATTCGTCGTCGTGCGGCCGGAGAGCCATGCGCCGACGCCGAGCTGCTGGCCGCCCACCCCGACCTGCCCGAGTTGGCCCAGGCTCTAAGCCACCTACGGGCAGTGGAGTGCGCCTGCGACGACGTGGAAGCGGCTCGACTGGGCGCATGCGACTCGGGTCTGTCTCCTGCCGAACCTCAGGTGCGAGTTCGCTTGCCGCTGCGCTGCCCGCAGTGCCATAACGCCGTCGCGACCGAAGCGGCCTCACCGCGGTCGGAAGTTACTTGTCCGTCCTGCGGCGGTCTGTTCCGCCCGATCGACGAAGATGCCGGCGTCGACAGAAATGGCCCGCGGACGATCGCCCATTTCGAGCTCTTGGAGCGACTGGGCGTTGGTGGATTTGGCGTCGTGTGGAAGGCGTTTGACGCCCAGCTCGAGCGTACGGTGGCCCTCAAGCTGCCGCACCGCGGCCGGTTGGCCGCTGACGAGGCCGAGGTCCTGTGGCGCGAGGCACGCGCCGTCGCGCAATTGCGACACCCCGGCATCGTCCAGGTGTTCGAAGTCGGACTGTCGGACGACACGGTTTATGTGGCTAGCGAGTTGGTGGAGGGGCAATCGCTTGCCGATCGGCTCGCCGACCAACGGCTGACGGCCCGTGAGGCGGCCGAACTGTGCCGATCGATCGCCCGAGCTTTGCACCACGCGCATGAGCAGGGCGTAATTCACCGCGATCTGAAACCGGAGAACATCCTGCTCGACCGGGATGGCCTGCCGCACATTGCCGATTTCGGTCTGGCGCGCCGATTGGCCGGCGAGTCCACGCTCACGCTCGACGGCCAGCTGCTGGGCACGCCGGCCTACATGTCGCCGGAGCAGGCTCGCGGCGAGTCACACACCGCCGGTCGCTCGAGCGACGTCTATTCGTTGGGGGTCATCTTGTTCGAGCTGCTCACCGGAGAGTTGCCGTTTCGCGGCAGCGTCGAGCGGCTGGTGGCCCAGATCGTGCAAGACGACCCGCCTGCCCCGCGTCGGTTGAATGGCCGCGTACCGCGTGACCTGGAAACGATTTGCCTCAAATGCCTGGAGAAAGATCCGGCCGCCCGCTACGCGACCGCCGCGGCTCTGGCCGATGACCTGGAGCGGTATCTAAACGGCGAGACGATCGTCGCCCGACCGGTGGGACGCCTGGAACACGCTTGGCGCTGGTGCAAGCGGAGCCCAACCCGCGCCGGATTCTTGGCGCTGCTGATCCTCGTGGCCGTCGTCGCGCCGCTGCTCGGCTGGCGCGAGTCAAGGAGCTACCGGCAGGCGGTCGCTCAGCAGCGCGATCTGCGGGCACGTCTGTACGCCGCGGATATGGAGGCTGGCATGCGGGCGTGGCTGGACGGGGTCGTGCCAGAGGTGGAACGCTACCTGGATCTCTGGCGTCCGGGCGCCCACGAAGAAGATCTTCGCGGCTTCGAATGGTATTACCTGTGGCGCAATTGCCAGCGCGGCCGGTCGGCGCCCACGTTCAACACCAACGGGGAGCTCACCACGCTGAGCTTTACTCCTCGTGGGGAGTTGGCGGCAATGTCGGGCGACCAATGGCGGCTCCTCGACAGCGCGACGGCGCGACTATTGCGGACCGTGCCACTACCGATCGGCGACAATCACTGGGTGATGTCGTTCGACGGAACCATGGTCGGAGCGTTCGGTAAGGCTGACGATGGATCGCCTTGGGTTCGACTGTGGAAGATGTTCCCGGACCAACGGGAGATCGCCGTCGTCAGGCCCCCGGCGGAGATCCAGCAACTCACCTTCTCACCCGACGGCAGCCTACTCGTTGCCGGCGACGTAAACGGCGTCGTCCGCTGCTGGCAAACCACTTCCGGCCGGCAGGCCCATGAGCTCAAAGTCGGTCGCGAGGGTCGCGCGCTGTCGACGATGGGGTATTTCCGCAGCAGCCTGATTGCGCTCTCGCACGATAACCGGCGGCTTGCGGTCGTCACGAATCACTCTGACATCTCGCTGTGGAGCCTTGCTGAGGGCCGCGAACTGATTGCCTTGGCTGGCCATGGCGACGAATGCAGCGCGCTCGCGTTTTCCCACGACGACTCGCTGCTGGCCACCGGAGGATACGACTACTCCGTCAGAATCTGGCGGGCGGCCGACGGTCACCCCGTCCGCACCCTGGCCGGCCACAAGGATTGGCCCTCGGTGGTTCACTGGTCGCCCGACGATCGGTTCTTGGCGTCCGCGAGCGACGACAACACGATTCGCATCTGGGAGCTAGCGTCGGGAAAGGAGGTCGACCTGCTGATCGGGCACCGCGACAACATTGCGTCCATCGCGCTGTCGCCGGACGGACGATCGCTGGCCAGCTATTCTGCCTACGACGGTCTGATCAAGATTTGGCGTCTCGATGGTCGCGGCGATCGGGCGACCTTCATTGGCCACCACAGCGTGATCTCTGCCCTGGCGATGACTTCCGACGAGCTGACGCTGGCCAGTGGCGATCAGTCGGGAGAGATCCATCTCTGGGACTTGAAGACCGGCGACCAACGCCGTAAGCCGCTCCACGACAACGACAGCAGTTGCCTGCAGATCCTCTTCAGTCGCGATGGTCGCTGGCTGCTGGGCGCCTTCGTCGATGGCGCGGGCCTGGCCTGGGACACTCGAGACTGGAGCGTTCGCCAACGCTTCCAGGTCGGGATCGATTGGAAGGCGTCGCCTTTGGCGCTCACTCCTGACGGGCATCTCTTGGTGATGACCAGCGATGGGCTCCTACATGTCCGAGAACTCGGTTCGTTCCAAGAGTCGTTCCAACTTCGCTTGCCAGAACCAGCCGCCAAGTCGTTCGTCCTTTCCCCCGACGGCAAGACCTTGGCCAGCTATCACGAGGGCGGATCCCTTGAACTCACGGAGTTTCCGTCTGGCCGGAGCATGGGGCGCTTGGCGACTTCGTTGGGGGAGATCGTGACCCTGGTGTTTCACGAGAACAGTCGCCTGCTGGCCTCGGTCTGCTTCGACGGTCGGATCCAACTTTGGGATGTCGCGTCTCGCCAGCAGCATGGCACGACGATGAACCACGGCCCGGAGGCGATCGAAGCGTCCTTTCTGCCTGGGGCCAATCGTCTGATCACGTGCAGCCGCGATCAGTCGCTGCGACTTTGGGACGTCGAATCGTGTCGCCAGCGGGGCACTCTCCTGGGCACAGTCGGTTCCCCGTTGCAGTCCGTGGCCACCGCCGATGGTCGCCTGGTGATCAGTGGCGGCGGGGACGGTAAAGTGCGGCTGTGGCGCGCTGCGTCCCCCGCGGAGGTCGAAAGGCACTTCGCACGCCAATAGACGCCACGCAGGTCCCGACAGTTGCAGCATCGCTGCGAGCCCTTCCCGGGTGGAACTCGTGCCGCGCCACAGCTCAACGTTCGGGGCGGCGAGCGGCGGGGTTTACCGCGCCGCGCGACGAGGCATCGGGGTTCAGACGCCGCGAGCCGAGATCGATTCACGAGCCGTTCCCGCGGCACGTTGGGAGTGATCGCAGCTTCCACCCTGAACGCGTTTGTCACCGGGGTCCGCCGGCGTGAAGCCGACGGCTCGCTGAACCGATTGCTACTACGTCGTACGGACCCGAAAAAAGCTCGGTCGGCGCAACGCAGTTTGCGAGCGTGGCGACCAGAGAGTCGCCGCACTTTCTGTTGCTCGGCGCGCGCAGTTTTCGCGCAGTTCCCGACCTATCTAAAGGGCGGATCGAGGCACCCCCTTTAGCCCCCGAGGAAACTGCAATGAGTCCCGCGACCGGCAAACTTGTTGTCCGCTGCCTGCAGGCATTGGTGCTGTTCACGTTCGTGGCCGGTTCCGCTACGGAGCAACTGCCGGCGGCCCCACCGCAATTCCTGTTCGGCCAGGCTACCCCCGTGACGGAGTTGAACACCCCGGGCATTGGCGAAACTGGCCTAACACTCACGCCCGACGGCCTGGAGGCCTTCTTTGCGCGCGCGCAACAGGACAGCACCGATCCTACGGAAGCGAGCCAGTCGGAGATCTACACCGCGCGTCGGACGAGCGTCAACGATCCTTTTGAGGCCCCAACGCGCGTCACGG
>JAXMBI010000056.1:0-12532 GCA_046349955.1 Pirellulales bacterium
AGCAGGAACACCGGTTCGGTGGGGATGATGAACTGCCCGCCCCGGTAATAGATGCGATCGAGGGCGCCGCCCGGCCCAAACATGATGATGACCGGGTTGGTGTCGATGGTCGGCGTGCCCGAACCGGGATTGGGAACGGCCGCGAAGGTGCCACCAGGGAAGGAGTCCTTCCCCGTTCCCACCTGGCCGGCGGGGCGGCTGTCGAGCCCCGAGAGATCGAGGTCGATGACGGCCGTGCCAGGCAACTGCAAGGGGGCGTCGTTCGAACGGACCGGTTGGCGGAAAATCTGGTACGGCACGCCGGTCAGCGGCGTGTTGGGCACCACCGGGTCTGAGTTGAAGTCGACCGGAGAGAGCAGCCATCCCGCCTGCAACGAGTTCGGCTTCAAGTAACCCCTCTCGTCGACCACCGACGGATCGGTCACCTGAATCTGGTAGAGCCGACCCTGGAAGTTGAGCTTCATCAGATCGCCCGGGCGCACGAGGCCCATCCAGCCAGTGGCGGGCACGAACTTCGTTACGCGGTTGTTCTGCACCACCACGCGCGAATCGAGCGTGTCGCCCGAGTACGGAGGAGGCGTGATCGCCGTGTACACGTTGACGCAGAAGTGCAACCCGCCGGTTTCGGAGAGCGCTTGCAGGTCGGCCTGCGATGCGTTTGCCGGGGGCCGCGGGAACCGCTCGAGCCAGATGCCGGCGGGGCGCCCGATTTCGAGGGCCTTGGCCCGCGCGCCGGCGATGTAGGCCGAGAGCTCGCGGGCGGCCTCGCGCACCTGGCGGCCGCGCGTGCTCGGGCCGAGCAGCGGGATGGCCGCCACGGTGACCATGATCAGAATCGTGACCACGATCAGCAGCTCGACGAGCGTGAAGCCGGAGCGCGCGAGTTGTCGGCGAGGGATGGTCATGAGGCGTGGGGAACTCGGTCAGCGCGACGAGCGCGCCTTACTGCACCAGCAACAGGTGGTTGTGAAGGTTGTCGACATAGTCCGTGCCGCCGGGCTGATCCGTCGTCTCGTCGACCGGGCTGCCAATCTGTTGGCCGCCGTTGCTGGAGTCGGCGTAGTAGGGGTTGTTTTGGTACTGGGCGTAGTGGAACTGCTGCTCGCCGCGGTTGCCGTTCCAGAGGCCATAGCGGCCATCGGGCCCGGCCGAGAAGACCAGCGGATAGAGGGCGTAGGCCGTGCGCACCAGCCGCCGGGGATCAAGCGGATCGGGATCTTTGTTGGGGTCGCCTGACTGGAGATCAGACAGCACCACGGAGTCCGCAGTGGGTGGAAGCGTTGCCGGCCAGCGTGTGAAGCCGGGCGCCCAACGGAGGAACGAGATCGGCCGCCCCCAGCCGTCGAGGAACTCCGGCATGCCGTCGCCGTCGGTGTCGCCGATTTCGCTCGCGCGGAACTGCTCGATGCCCCCCACCTCGTCGGCTGGCCCCATGGTGACGATCAAGTACAGGCACTCCGCCCCTTGGAACTGGGGAGTGGGGAAGCCGGCGCCCTTTTCGTTCTTCACCGCTTGCACGCGCAGTGCGTAGGCTTGCCACAGGGAAGGCGGAACCATTTGCAGCACGGCGGGCGGATCGGTGATGTCGGTCCAGCGGTCAGGCATTTCCAACCGCAGCAGCTCGCGAATGCCACGGAGCCGGGCCTCGTCGGCCTTTGAGGGCTGGGGCGGCAGATCAATCGGCAGCCGCCGCGTGCGATACGACTCCCAGCGGTCCATCATCAGGCCGTGCAACTTGGCGATCGTGCTGCGGGTTTTGGTTTCGCGGGCCGATTCCTGCGCGGCGAACATGGCGAACACGGCCGCGGCGGCCAGAATTCCGATGATCGAAATCGCAATCAGCAGCTCGATGAGCGTGAACCCGCGGTAGGGTCCGCTGTGCGGACCAATGCGCCGCGCGCCCCGTAACGGCAGCGCGTGCATTACGGCCGTAGATTGGTCCGCACAGCGGACCCTACGCGGCGCGCGCACGGCGAGCCAACAGCCATGGGAAGGCTGTGGGCAACTGCCAGCGGGTTGGCGCCTTGGCCGGCTCACGGCATCGAATCCTTGAGCGTGCGTTCGGCGAAGTTGGTCAGGTTGTCGTTGTCTTCGGTCGTATAGCCGGCGCCGGAGGGAAACATCCGCTTGATGTTCGGCTCCCCCGAGGAGAAGATGCTGTCCTGCCCCGCGGCGATGATCTGGAATGTCTTCGCGTTCATGAACTTCTCCTGCGTGTTGTCGCTGAAGTATGGAACAGCGACCCCACCCAGGGTGCCCGGCCATTCGCAACGCGGAGCGCTGGCTAAGCTCGGGTTCATGTAGGTCTTGGCGTTGAAATAGGCGTACGGGATGTTGCAGTACCGGGGGAGATACTCGTACCAACCGTCGCCGTCGAGGTCCACGAGCCGCGTTTCGTCGAAGCCGACCGTGCCCTTCTTCCAGCCGCCCGACGTGCTAAGTTGCCCGGCGCTTTGCACAAACGGATTGGCCGGATCGGCGCGGAAGCCGAGCAGCTTGGTCGAGCCCACCACATTGGCGGGCTTGGAGTAGCCGCCAAGGAAAAAGACGAGGGCCTCGGCCGCAATGTTGGTGCGGGCCTGCTGCGGGTCGACGCCGGCCACGAGCGGCGTATCGGGCAACAGCGGCATGCCCTGGGTATAGCGCGGCGCCAGCTTGGTGAGATGCGAGCGAATCGCCTGCTGCCTTGTATTCAAAAAAGCCTGGGAGGCGCTCGGTGGAATCACGAGGTCAGGCGGGTACGACTGGAACTTGCTGTAGTAGGACTGCAGATCGGTTTCGAGCTGCTTGATGTCCATCGCGATGCTGCCGTTCTTGGCGGCCACCCAGGCCACGCTGGCCGCATAGAGGGCCATGCTGGCCAGGATGCCAATGATCACGATCACGGCCAGCAGCTCCACCAGCGTAAAGCCGCGGCGCAGCGCCTTGAGTTGGGCCGATTTCATGGGAGCTCCTTCTGGCTGGGATTCAACCACGGAGACACGGAGACACGGAGAGGAAAGCTCGGAACACGAAGCCACACAGACCAGGCCAGCCGAGGGGACGCCGAGCGGCCGGACGTTCAGGCGAGCGCTCATCGTTCTTCTTTGTGCCTTCGTGTCCTGGTGGTTCAAATCTCTTCTGTCCTCTCCGTGTCTCCGTGCCTCCGTGGTGCAAAAGTGGCTTAAGTCAGGCTTTGGATCAGGCTCACCAGGGGGACGAACAGGGCGATGACGATGAAGCCCACCGCGCCTCCCAGGAAGATGATCATGATCGGTTCCATCAGGCTCATCAGCGATTCCGTGAGCACGGCCACCTCTTCGTCGTAGGTGTCGGCCACCTTGTAGAGCATGGTGTCGAGTTCGCCCGTTTCCTCCCCCACGTCGACCATGTTGACCACCAGGTCGTCGACCACGCGGTGCTGGCTCTTCATGATGTAGAGGAGCACGCCCACCACGGGAATGAAGAAGAAAAAGAAGAAGGCCGTGACCGGGTTGAAGGCCGGCTTGGAGTATTCCTTGAGCGGCTTGGCGATCGATTCGCCTTCGCGAATCGACTCCGAGACCTTGCCGTAGAGCACCTCGAACACGGCGTTGCCAGCCGTCTCGCGGGTGATGTTGAGCGCTTCGAGAATCGGCACGCCGCTGGACACGAGCGTGCCCAAGGTCCGCGTGGTGCGGGCCATGATGTTCTTCTCGACCAACTGGCCGAACACCGGCATCTTGAGCGTGAACAGGTCCCAACCCGAGCGGCCCATACTGAACTTGCGGATCAGCTTGACCATCAGCCAGATGCTGACCGGGATGCCGGGGATCAGGTACCAGAAGTTCACGCAGAAATACGAGATGTTGATCAGCAGCACCGTCATGGGGGGCAGCGGCACGTCCATCTCGTCGAAGATCTTGATGAACTCCGGCACGATCTTGATCATGATGAACGTGAGGATGCCGACGGCGACCGAGATGACCACGATCGGGTAGACAAGCGCGCCTTTGATCTTGCGCTTGAGCGACTGAGCCCGCTCCTTGAACTCGGCCAGGCGGCGCAAGATGACTTCCAAGGCGCCGCCCGCCTCGCCCGCCTTGATCATGTTCACGTACAGGCGGTCGAAGGCCTTGGGGCTCTTGGCCATGGCCTCGCTGAGGGTGGCGCCCGCTTCGATCTCTTCGCAAACATCCATCAGGCTGTTCTTGAACCGGCCCTTGGGGGACTGGTTCTCGAGAATCCGCAGGCTGCGAAGAATCGGCAGGCCGGCGTCTTGCAGGATGGAAAGCTGGCGGGTGAAGGCGCAGATGACCTTGGAATTGACGCCGCCGATGGCGAACGAGCGCGCGCGCTTTTTGCCGGCGCCCTTGTCGGTGGTCTTGCGGGCCTTCTTGACGGAGATCTTCGTGACGAAGTACCCCATCTGGCGAATTGTCGCCTGGGCTTCTTCTTCACTCGCCGCCTCAAGAACGTCCTTGATCTCCTGGCCGGCGGCGTCCATCGCCTCGAATTGATATGTCGGCATCGCAAGGGCTCCTGGGCGAAACGCTGCGCGGCGGAGGGGTCGCGCTTCTGGTCCCCTCTCCCTCCGGGAGAGGGCTAGGGTGAGGGCTCTGCGACGGTCACAGGACCCTCACCCCGGCCCTCTCCCGGAGAGAGAGGGAGACGGCTCGAACGTTTCGTGCTGAATCGCGCCTGGGTTACTTGGTTATAAACGCGGTTGCGGGTTTTTGCCCCGATTTGGCGTAATTTCTTTAGGCCTCGAGGATCGTTTCGCGGACCACCTCTTCGAGCGAAGTCAGCCCGGCCAAGGCGGCCGACATGCCGGCGTCGCGGAGCGTGATCATGCCGTAGCTGCGGGCCCGGTCGCGAACTTCGTCGGTCGAGGCGCTCCGCATGATCATGTCGCGGAGGTCGTCGTTCATGATCATCAGCTCGAACAGCCCCACCCGCCCCTTGTAGCCCGTATTGTTGCAGGCGTCGCAACCGGCGCCGCGGAAGTACTTTTGGCCCACGATGTCGGCCGGTGTCATCTGCATTTCGGCCAGCAGTTCGGCGGAGGGCGCTGCCTCCTCGCGGCACTGGGCGCAGACGCGCCGCACCAGCCGCTGGGCCAGAATCGCCTCGACCGTGGCCGTGATCAAAAAGGGCTGAATGCCCATGTCGCGGAGCCGAGTGATCGTGCTGGGGGCGTCATTGGTATGCAGGGTGCTGAACACGGTGTGCCCGGTGAGCGAAGCCTGCACGGCGATTTCGGCCGTTTCCAGGTCGCGGATCTCGCCCACCAGGATGCGGTCGGGATCTTGCCGAAGGATGGCCCGCAAACACAGGGCGAACGTGTTGCCGATCCCGTGATCGATGGGAATCTGAATGATGCCGTCGATGTCGTATTCCACCGGATCTTCGGTGGTGATGATCTTGTCTTCGATCGAATTCAGTTCGCAGAGCGCCGAATAGAGCGTTGTGGTTTTGCCGGAGCCGGTGGGCCCCGTGACCAAGATGATGCCGTTGGGCTTGTGAATGACTTCGCGGAACAGCTTGAGCGTGGGCGCGTCCATGCCCACCTTGGCCAAGTCGAGCGAAACGACCGAGCGGTCGAGCACTCGCATGACGACGCTCTCGCCGAACATCGTGGGGAGCACGCTCACGCGCAAGTCGACGGGGTGGCCGCCGACCGCCAGTTCGATGCGGCCGTCCTGCGGCAGCCGGCGTTCGGCGATGTCGAGATTGGCCATCACCTTGATGCGCGTGGTGATCGCGAAGGCCAGGTGGCGCGGCGGCGGCACCATTTCGTAGAGCACGCCGTCGGCCTTGATGCGGATCTTGAACTCGTCTTCGAACGGCTCGAAGTGCAAGTCGCTGGCATGGTCGCGAATGGCCAGCAGCAGCACCATGTTCAGCAGCTTGCGCACGGGCGCGCTGTCGGCCAGCGCCTCGACGCTCGTCAGATCGATCGGCCCCTCGCCGCTGATCGCCATTGCGGCCTTGGCCAGGTCGGTGTCGGTCTCCATGTTGGCGACCAGGCTCTCGACGCTTTCCCCTTCGGCGGCGTAGTAGCGATCCAGAGCCTGCAGGATGTCCTTCTCGCCGGCGACGACCGAGCGGATGTCGTAGCCAAGGAAGGTTCGCAGTTCGTCTTGAATGGCCAGGTTCTGCGGATTGCAGGTGGCGATCGTGAGCGTGCCGTCGCGGAAGCTGACGGGGATGATCTTATAGAGCTGCGCCATCGGCTCGGTGACGTAGCTCAGCACCTCGGGCGAGACGACGACGTCGTTGAGCTGAATGACCTGCAGCCCCATCTGCTCGGCCAAAGCGTGGGCCAACTGATCGTCGGTGATCAGGCTCAGCTCCATGGCGATCTTGCCGAGCAATTCGCCGGGGCGCTGCTGCTGCTCCTCGAGCAGCATTTCGAGCTGATAGTCGTCGATGAACCCGAGGTCGACGAAGATTTGTCCGATCCGCCGAATCGACATGATGAGGAGTGCTCGAAGGCGAGGAGTATTGAGTTCGGTTCTGGCCGCAGCTCCTACACGGGCATTTCCCGCCGGCCTTGGCGGGGCTTATTTCACTTCTTCGCGGGGATCTCGGGAGTTAACCGTCGGCCTTGTTCTTGACGTCGCGGTCGTCGTCGAACACGCCGCGCTCGGCGTTGGCGATCCGCGCCGCCAACTCGCCCGGGTTGTTCGCCTTGCCCATCACGTCTTCCTTGGCGCAGACGTTGTCCTTCCAGAGGTTGTAGAGGGCGTCGTCGAGCAGCTGCATGCCGTACTTGGCCCCGGTTTGAATCGCCGAGGTGATGCGGAAGGTCTTGTTCTCGCGAATCAGGTTGCCGATGGCCGGGTTGCAAACGAGCATCTCGAAGGCGCCCACGCGGCCGCCGCCGATCTTGGGGAGCAGCACCTGCGAGAGCACGCCGATGATGCCCACCGAGAGCTGGGTGCGGATCTGATCCTGCTGGCTCGTGGGGAAGACGTCGATGATGCGGTTCACCGTGCCTTGGGCGCTCGTGGTATGGAGCGTGCCGAAGACGATGTGTCCGGTTTCGGCCGCGGTGATGGCGGCCTCGATGGTGGCCAGGTCGCGCATTTCGCCCACGAGGATGATGTCGGGGTCGGCGCGCAAGGCGCGGCGAATCGCCTCGGCGAAGCTTGGCACGTCGACGCCGATCTCACGCTGGTTCACCGTCGACCGCTTGTTCTTGTGAAAGAACTCGATCGGATCTTCGATCGTGATGATGTGGTGGTAGAAGTTCTCGTTCAGGTAGTTGATCACGCTGGCCAGCGTGGTGCTCTTGCCGGAACCCGTCGGGCCCGTCACCAGAAACAGGCCGCGGGGGCGGGTGGCCAGCTTCTCCACCACCGGAGGCAGGCCCAACTGTTCGAACGTGAGCATGCGGTTGGGAATCTGCCGCAGCACCATGGCCACGTGGCCGCGCTGCTTGAACACAGCCACCCGAAACCGGGCCATCTCGCCAAAGGCGAAACTGAAGTCGGTGCTGCCGACCTCTTGCAGTTCCTGCTGACAGCGCTCGGGCGTGATGCTTTTCATCAGGCCCATGGTGTCCTCGGGGCCCAGGACCTTGGTCTCGAGCCTCCGCATGTGGCCGTCGAGCCGCAACACAGGGGGCTGGCCGGTCGTAATGTGCAGATCGCTAGCGCCCTGCTTGATTACGGCGTGCAGCAACTTGTCGATCAGAATCGTGCCCATGCCAACCCTTGTTCCTTTCCCGAACCGTCGGCCGGCGGATCGAGCGGTCGCCCGGGACCAACTCGATTATTTGCCGACGGTTGCGAACCACAAAACCACCACGACCTAAACACGCCCCACGTTGGTTACGCCCGTTGCAGCCGGCGCGCAACCGCCGCCGCAGCCAGGGCCTTCCACTCTGTTTCCGGGTCTCCCCGCCCCACGGGGAACGCCGGCGTCCGAATGTCGGACCATTCGCAGGCGAATGATTTATTGGGATCTGGCCTAGCCCTCCGACTTCTTGGCCACCCGGAACACCTCTTCTAGCGAGGTGATGCCCCGCATCGCCTTATCGATCCCGTCTTGGTAGAGGGTCCGCATGCCGTCGCTAATTGCCGCCCGGCGAATGTTTTGCGTCGGCGCCGCCTGAAAGGAGAGCTCGCGAATCTTAGTCGTCATGAGCATGAGCTCGAAGATGCCCAGTCTTCCTCGATAGCCCTGTTGACTACAGTTTCCGCAACCGCGCCCCTTCATGAACGTGGCCTTGGCGGCCATTTCCGGAGTGATGCCAGCCGCCTCGAGCATGGCGTCGCTGGGGCGGAACGGCTGCTTGCACTTGTTGCAAATGACGCGCACCAACCGCTGAGCAAGCACCGCAATCACGCTGCTTGCCACCAGATAGGAGGGGACTCCCATGTCGATCATGCGCGTCACAGCGCCGGGCGCATCGTTCGTATGAAGCGTACTGAAAACCAAGTGTCCAGTTAGGCTGGCCTGAATTCCCATGCTCGCGGTCTCAGCATCCCGCATCTCACCGACGAGAATTACGTTGGGCGCCTGACGCAGCATCGCGCGGATGATGCGGGCAAAATCGAGCCCAATCTTGTGCCGCACCTCCACCTGATTAATGCCCGGCAGATAGTATTCCACCGGGTCCTCGGCAGTGATGATCTTACGGTCCGGCCGGTTCAACTCGTTCAGGCCGGCGTAGAGGGTGGTCGTCTTCCCCGACCCCGTCGGCCCTGTCACCAGCACGATGCCGTTCGGCCGTTTGATGAGATTGCGGAAGATGGGGAAGTCGCGCTCGGAAAGCCCGAGCTGGCGGACACCGACGCGGATGCTGTCCTTGTCGAGGATTCGCATCACGCAAGACTGGCCGTGGTTGGTGGGGATGACGCTCACCCGCAGGTCGAGCTCCTTTTCTCCCACGGTCACCTTGATCCGGCCGTCCTGCGGGCGCCGGCGTTCGGCGATGTCGATCTTGGCCAGAATCTTGAGACGCGACAGCATGGCCCCCAGCAGGCGCCGGGGCACCTTGTCGCGCTCAACCAGCACGCCGTCGATCCGATACCGCACCCGCACCCGGTCTTCGAACGGCTCGACGTGGATGTCGGAGGCCCGCAACTGGACCGCCTCGGAGATGACGAGCTGCACCAGCCGGACGATGGGTGCGCTCGACTCGTCGACGATTTCGTCGTCGCCGCCGCGCGACTGGTCCTCGGTCTCGGTAAAGTCGATCGCGGTGTCGGTGAATTCCTGCAGCATCGAGTCGGCGCTTTCGCCTTCGACCTGCCCGTAGTGCTTGTTGATCGCCTCGTTGATGGCGTCCTTGGGGGCCAGGGCGATGTCGATTTTGCGGTTGAGAATGAACCGCAATTTCTCGAACGTGTCGAGATCCAGCGGGTCGCTGACGACTACTTTCAAGGCGTCGTCGGCCTCGGTGATCGGCAGGCAGTGGTTTTCCCGAGCCACCGACTCCGGCACGAGTTCCACCACCGCCGGCGGAATCGAAATCCGCTTGAGGTTCACGTATTCCAGTCCGTGCTCCTCGGCGATCGCCTGCATCACTTCTTCACCCGAGGCATAGCCGAGCTTGATCAGTGCGTCGGCGACGCTCATCTTGGCGTCGCGCGCCATCCGCTCGGCCTCAGCCAACTGCTCGCGGCTGATGATGCGGTTGCGAATCAGGATTTCGGTAAAGTCGCCCATGCTAGTGGCCATGCAACAGGAGTCACTTCGTAGCGAAAGGACAAGTGCGCGCAGCCCAACGAACCGCGCAAAGGCGAATCACGACACGGAAGGGGACGAGAGCAGACTAAAGCCAAAAAGGCTTGCCGTGGTCAGACCTGTTCCGGGGGCCAGACCAGCGCGGGACGAACGCCCCGAAACAGAGACTAGAGGCAAGCCCAGTACGACTTTAGGGTAGCGGTGACCAAGACCGCTGTCAACCAACCGCTTGCCAGGACGGCCCGCCGTTTGCTCCCACGGCCGCTACCCCCCAGGTGGGGATGGCATGGGGCTGGTTTCGCTCGCGGCGGACGATGGCGGCCCCCCCGTGGGCTCGCCTTCGGCGTGGCGCCGCCGTGCGTCGCTACGCAATTTGGCCGACTGCTCCCGCAGGGATTCGGCCCGCTCGAACAAGGCGGCCTGTTCGAGCACGTAGGCCGCCTGATCCAGCAGGTGGGCCGCCTCGAGCAGGCTGGCCTTGGGCCCCGTGCAGGGCAGGTCGACGGCCGCCGACGGCCCAGGGACCTTGGCGACCGTCTCGGCCTCGAACACCGTTCCGGAAAACGGTTTGTGTCCCAGCTCTTCCTTCAGTTTCGCAAGCGCCGAGAGGTCCAGCGGCGCCTCCGGAGCGATGACCTCGGGAACCGGTTCTGCTTCGGCGACCGGGGGCGGATCGCGCCGCGGAGGCAAGGCAAACACTACGACCGCGCACAAGCTCGCCACACAGACGCCGATCGAAGCCAAGGCGATCGGGCCCGGCTGGGAGGTTGGAAGGGACACGCTGCGGCCCTCGCATGGGACTCTGGAACCCTAGCCGCCGGAAAGAATTGCGGCGGCGAAAGCTTATCAAGGGCATCTGAGCGGGGCTACGTCAGTCGGTTGCCGCCGGGCTGCCCCCAGAGACTCGTGGTGGCAACACCGCCGCGCAGCCCAAGTCCCTCTAGTGAGATGACCACCCCCTTCCTATAATCCGCGACCCCTGGGCGAACCGAGCAGGACCGAGGGTTCGTTTGGGGAAAGCCCTTGCCCGGCGACGGGCAAGACTGGCGGCCTCGACGCGAGTGGGCAGGACGCAGGCAGGGCAGAAGGTTGGTTGGCAGTGGGGAAGGGCCGTAGGCGAGTGGAGGTGCGGACAGGACGCCCGCCCCCCTCGGCCCCATCCTCGCCTTTGCCGGGCATGCCCGGCGCCGCTATGGGTTAAGGAGAACGCCGGTGCGCTCGATCGCCATCATCAATCAAAAAGGGGGGGTGGGCAAAACCACAACCGCAGTCAACCTGAGCGCCGCTCTGGCGGCCGCCGGCCAGAGGGTATGCCTGGTCGACCTCGACCCGCAGGCCCACGCCACGCTCCACCTGGGTGTGAATCCCGCCGTCCATGACCGCAGCGTCTATGAAGTCCTCACCGGCGGCGCGAGCCTGGCCGAGGTTCGCCGTCCGGTGGCCGACAACCTGTGGCTCGTCGGCTCGCACATCAATCTGGCGGCGGCCGAAGTGGAGCTGGCCGGCGTCGTGGGGCGCGAGCTGATCCTCCGCGACAAGCTGGCCGAGGACACGGCCGAGTTCGACTATCTGTTCATCGACTGCCCGCCGTCCCTGGGCGTGCTGACGCTCAACGCCCTGGCCGCGGTCGACGAGGTGCTGCTCCCCCTGCAGCCCCACTTCCTGGCCCTGCACGGCCTGTCCAAGTTGCTCGAGACGATTCACCTGGTCGCCCGTCGGCTGAACGAGCGGCTGCGGCTGGGAGGCGTGGTGTTCTGCATGTATGAGTCCGGCACGCGGCTGGCCGCGGAAGTGACGCACGACGTCGACGAGTTCTTCCGCACCTCGCGGCAGGGTCCACGAGCCTGGTCGGAGGTGCGCACCTTCTCGACACGGATCCGCCGCAACATCCGCCTGGCCGAGGCGCCGAGCTTCGGGCAGTCGATCTTTGGCTATTCCGCCGAATCCAACGGCGCCGAAGACTATCGCCTGCTGGCCGAAGAGTTCCTCCGCAGCGCCAGCGAAGAACCGCTCCAAGCCTGCGCCTAGCGGGGCTCGCGTGAAAGAGAGCGTCTGCCTCCCTCGCCCTTGATCTGGCTCCCTCTCCCCGTGGGAGAGGGCTGGGGTGAGGGGCGGTGGAGTCCTCGCCAACGTCCCCGTCTTCAAGCAGCGTGTCGCAGCACACTCACCTTCCGTGCGCTACGTTCCGCGGCAACGATTTTCGTCGCCGCGGCTTGGTCCGCACAGCGGACCCTACGTGGCCTTGCCGGCGTTCCAGCCGGACATGGCCCACCAGTTGAGGATTTGCTGTCGGGCGCCGGCGGGGAAACGATCGGAGAAGGCCAGTCGGATACGCGCGCCTTGCGGCAGGCCGCGGATCGTGCCCGACTGAACCCCGTGACGCGCAAGCACGTCGCGGAGCAGTTCGAGGAACGCAGGCGTCACCACGCCGCGCGCCATCCTCGGCTCCCCATGTTCGATCTGCACGACGAAGGCAGGCCGCGGATGGCTGCTCCGCCACAGGGCCCAGATGATGATCGCGCCGATCACGACCAGGGCGATCCGCGAAACAAGGATCGTCACGGTGGTCACGCCGAGGAGTTGGCCGGAGAGGAACTGCGAACCAGGCGATAGCCGAGCCGCCGCTGCTCGCCGCCGATTAACCCTCCGAGGCACAGGGTCAGGTTGTAGACAACGAAACAGGTGGTGCGGCCCGTTCCTGGCAGCAGCGCAAAGCCGACGAGCAGCATCGCCAACAAAGGGAGGAACAGCAGACCGGTCGCTCCCAGCCGCGGCGGCTCGAGCAGATTGCACGTCCAGCTGACCGCCGGCGCCGCGAGAATCGTGGCGAAGACGAGTAAGCAGCCGATTACGGGAGCAACGCCAGGAGCGTCGG
>JAXMBI010000057.1:0-11144 GCA_046349955.1 Pirellulales bacterium
AAGAGACGCCGCGGACCGCCGCGGGCGCGGTAGGGGTGAACGTGAGCGCGGTGGAAACCGATCCGCGGCCCGCGCGGCTCAAGTATCAGCCGGGGCACCCCGACGCCAACCCCGATGGCTACGTCGCCTACCCCGACATCGACATGACGGTCGAATTCGTCGACGCCCTCGAAGCCACGCGGGCTTACGAGGCGAACGTGGGCGTGTTCGAAATCACGAAGAACTTGGCGCAGCAAACGCTGCGGATCCTGGCCTAATGCAGCGCACGAGCCGGGCCGCCGGGCCTGGCAGAGGTTGACCGATCATGGCGCATTCGATTTCCAGCCTGAACTTAGCTCCCCCGTCGCTCCTGCAACCAGGGGCCGCGGGCGGCGGCGCCGCGCCGGCGCAGGGCCCGAGCTTCAAGCAGCAGTTGCTCGAGTCGATCGACCAGGTCAACTCGATGCAGGCCCAGGCCAACCGCGCGGTCGAAGACCTGGCGGCGGGCGAAGATGTAAACCCGGCCGAAGTGCTCACGGCGGTGCAGAAGGCCGACCTGGCTTTCCGGATGATGATGCAGATCCGCAACAAGCTGGTGGCGGCCTATCAGGAGGTGAAGGACTTGAGAATCTAAGCGTCGTTGGGGCGACGGCTCGACCGCGAACCGCCAAGGATGGCGGCCGCGCGGCGACGAGCGGGTGACGGCTGATCCGACTTCATCAGGGACGATCGAATGGACTTTCTCAATCGGGGCTATGCGCAGGTCGTCGAGCTGTTCCGCTCGATGACGCCAGGCGCGCGGATCACCGCCGGCCTGCTGCTGGCGGTGGTCGTCGTCAGCCTGGCCTTCCTGTTCCGCTTCTCGTCGTCGACCGCCGACTCGTACCTGGTCGTGCAGGGGCGGACTTCGGAGGAAATCGCCCGCATGCAAGCGGCCTTCGACGCCGCGAACCTCACGGGCTCGCAGGTCGAAGGAGGTCGCATTCGCGTGCCGCGCGGCCAGGAAGACAAGTACATGGCCGCGCTGGTCGATGCGAATGCGCTGCCGCACGAATTCGGCGCGTTCTGGACGCAGGCCTTGGAGAGTAGTTCGCCGTTCACGAACAAGCAGAAGCAGGCGGAGATGGTCAAGGTGGCCAAGGTCCGCGAGCTGAGCCGCTGGTTCAGCCGCATGCCAGGCATCACCGACGCCGCCGTGTTCTTCGACATGGAAGATCGCGCAAGCTTTGGCCGCGAGCGGCAGATCACCGCCTCGGTGAACCTGAGCACCTCCGGCGGCGCTCGGCTTTCGGGCGAACAGATCGCCAGCATCCGCAACGCGATGCTGGGGGCCGTGGCCGGGCTCCGGCCGCAGAACCTGCAGATCACCGATCATGCGGGCCACCGCTACCCCACCGGCGGCGACGACCTGGCCTCGGCCACCGAAGACGCCTTTTTCCTCCGCAAGGTGCAGTACGAAGAGCAGCTCGAGAACAAGGTCATGGGCGTGCTCGACATGATCCGCGGCGTGCGGGTGAAGGTCACCGCCGAGTTGACTCCCGAATCGCGGCATCAGCAGGAAAAAACGGAATACGACCCGAAGCCGGTCGCGATCAGCTCGCAAGAATCGAGCCGCACGTCGAACTCGCTGGGCGCGGCGCCCCAGGGGCCGCCGGGCGTACGCGCCCAGCAGCCGAATCAACCGGCGGTGCTGGGATCGTCCGCCGCGCCGCGAACCGAATCAGAAGAGAGCGACACCTCGAAGCAAAACGTAGTTTCGAGCGAAACGGCCCTCCGCAACTTCGCCCCCAACATCCTGCGCGACGCCAAGGTTTCGATCAGCATTCCCTCGAGTTACTACATCGAAGTCTGGCGCGAACAGAACAAGGCTGCGGCGGGCCAGGCCGCCAAGGACCCAACCGCCGCCGACCTGCAAAAGGTGCGCGCCGACGTGAAGACGAGCGTGGAGAATCTAGTGACCAACCAACTCCCGCCGCTGCCGCTGGGGCAAGATCCCTACCCTCGCGTGGTGATCGCCGAGTTCCAGGATCTCCCGCCGGTCATTGCCCCGGCGCCGGCCTTCACGGCCAATTTCCTCTCTTGGCTCGAGCAGTATTGGACGACGCTGGGCCTGCTGCTCTTGGGGTTGATCAGCCTGCTGATGCTGCGGTCGATGATTCGGGCCACGCCGGTCGAAGAGACGCTGGGGCGCGTGTTGCCCCCCACGCTGGCCTTGGCCCCGGCGCCGGCGGCCGTCGAGCAGCAGCCGGAGAGCAAGCAGCGGCTGAAACGGCGGGCCGCGCAGGGGTCGAACCTGCGCGAGGAGTTGGCCGAAATGGTCCGCGACGATCCCGACTCGGCGGCCACGATCCTCCGCAGTTGGATTGGAAACGCTAGCTAAACAATGAGCATGCAGAAAGAACGACTTCGCAAAGCGGCCGTGCTGGTGGCGGCCCTCGATCGGCCGGCCGCCGACGCTCTGCTCGCGCAGATGTCGGAGGCCGAGGCCGCGCGCGTGCGCCGCGCCGTGGTCGAATGGGGGCCGTTCGAGCCCGAAGAGCAAGAGTCGGTGCTCGCCGAATTCGCCGCCGCGGCGCCGCCGCCGCGAAACGACGGAGTCGAGTGGGCGCCCTCGGCGGAAGCCGCCAGTGCGGCCCCGCAGCCGGCTTCTCCACCGGCGTTGCAGCCCTTCCGCCTGCTGGCCGAGGCTGCGGTCGACACACTCGTGCCGCTCTTGGAGAGCGAGCGCCCGCAGACCGTCGCCCTGGTGCTCGCGCATCTGCCGCCCGACAAAGCGGCCCCGGTGCTCACGGCGCTGTCTGACTCTCTGCAAACGGCCGTCGTCCGCCGCCTCGCCGCGCTCGACGACGCCCATCCCGAGATGCTCCGCGAGGTCGAACGCAGCCTCTCGGCCCGCTGCCTGGAACTCGAGCGCCGCCGCAAGCGCCGTGAGTCGAGCCAGCAAGCGCTTGTCGAGATCTTGGCCGCCGCCAAGCAGTTGACCGGGCACGCCGAGCCGCTCGACGACGAATCGCCTGCCCCGTTGCCGCTGCCTGCGGCCGCCGCGCGGTCGCGCTGGCAAATGCTCGAGCTATTGCTCCTCGACAACCGCAGCCTGGGCGAAGTGTTGGGGGCCTGCGACGAAGACGTGCTGCTGCTCGCGCTCGCCGGCGCTGATCCCGCGACTTATGCCCGGCTGGCCCAGGCCTTGAGCGCGCATGAGCTGCGCTGGGTCGAGGGGCGGCTCGCCCGGCTGGGGCCCACGCGGCTGGCCGACCTGGAGCGGGCGGCCGAGCAACTGCTGTCGATCGCCGCGCGGCTCGAGCAGCGCGGCGCGCTGCACCGTCCCAATCCACGCCCCGCCTTGGCCGCCTAACCCCGCCCTTCGTTCGCCATGGCCGGAATCATCAAATCCTCGGTTGCCCACGAGTCGTCGCCGGCGCGGCAGACCGTGGCTTTCAACTTCGACGACGTGGCGCTCAAGGCGAACGAGTACCTCGCCAAGGTCCGCGCCGACGCCGCCCAGATCCTTGCCGACGCCCAGCGCCAGGCCGCCGAGACTCGAAAGAAGGCCGAGGCAGATGGCCGCCAGGCGGCGATGCAAGCGGCCGAGAAAGTGCTCGACGAAAAGGTCAGCCAGCAGATGAAAACGGCGCTGCCGGCCCTCACGCAGGCGATCGACGCGATGCAATCGTCACGGCACGCCTGGCTGCAACACTGGGAGAACAACGCAGTGCTCTTGGCTGAGGCGATGGCGACGCGGCTCGTACGCCGCGAGCTCGCCCACCGCCCCGACATCACCGTGGCGCTCGTCAAAGAAGCCCTCTCGCTGGCCGCCGGCAGCCCCCAATTGCGGCTGCACCTGAATCCCAAAGACCAGCGGACGTTGTCAGGGCAGATCGAGCGGCTGACCAAGGAGTTCAATCGGCTGGCGCCGCTCGAGATCGTGGCCGATCCGTCGGTGTCGGCAGGCGGCTGCCGTTTGGAAACGCAGTTCGGCGTCATCGACCAGCAGTTCGAATCGCAGCTTGCGCGGCTGCGGGAGGAGCTGCTGTGAACACGCGACCGTTGTTTCTCGCCAAACGCAGCGATGCCCACTTCCCAGCCCCGGCAGGGAAAGAAGTTAGCCAGAGACGTAAGCCCCTGGGTCCGAGCAACCGCATCCAACGTGAGCCCTGGAAGGGCGATACGCGCCTTGTCCCTCGCCCTGGTGTCGCCCCTATCGGGGCTCAATCCCTTTGTGGCGACCAATCCAGGGGCTTGCGCCCCTGGCTAACCTCTGCCGCCCCTAGCGGGGCTGTGCGGTGCGCTGCGAGGGCTCGTTAACCATGTTCACCGCGCTCGATCAACTCGCCGGGGCCATGCCGACCGCGCTCTCCGGCAGCGTCGTGCAGACCGTGGGGCTCACCGCGGCGGTCGCCGGGTTTCCCGCGCCGATTGGCGCGGTCGCCGAGATTCAGCGCGAAACGGGGCCGCCGCTGTCGGCCGAAGTCGTCGGCTTCCGCGATGACCTGACGCTGCTGTACCCCTATCACCAGCTCACGGGCGTGCGTCGGGGCAACCGCGTGCGGCTTGCGCGCACCGGGCGGTGGCTGCGCGTGGGAAACGAGCTGCTCGGCCGCATTGTCGACGCCCACGGCCACGTGCTCGACGGCAAACCGCAGCCGGTGCTGCCGGACCGCACGCCGCTCGACCGCCGCCCACCCGCGGCCGTCGAACGCCCGCGCATCGACCGTCCCTTGGGCACCGGCATCCGCGCCATCGACGGCCTGCTCACCTGCGGCCGCGGCCAACGCATGGGCATCTTCGCCGGCTCCGGGGTCGGCAAGAGCGTGCTCCTGGGCATGATGAGCAAATACACGGCCGCCGACGTGAACGTGATCGCGCTCGTCGGAGAACGCGGCCGCGAGGTGAACGAATTCATCGAACGCGACCTGGGGCCCGAAGGACTCGCGCGGAGCGTGGTTGTGGTCGCCACCAGCGACGAATCAGCCCTGATGCGCGTGCAGGCGGCTGCCACCGGCACCGCGATCGCCGAGTACTTCCGCGATCAGGGGCGCGACGTGCTCTTGATCATGGACTCGGTCACGCGGTTCGCCATGGCCCAGCGGGAGATCGGCCTGGCGGCCGGCGAGCCGCCGACCACGCGCGGCTATCCGCCGTCGGTGTTCGCCATGTTGCCGCGGCTGGTGGAGCGCGCGGGACGGAGCGCCGCCGGCAGCATCACGGCGTTCTATTCGGTGCTGGTCGAAGGCGACGATCCCAACGAGCCCATCGCCGACACGGTCCGCGGCTTGCTCGACGGGCATACCTGGCTGCTGCGCAAACTCGCAGCACGGGGCCATTTTCCGGCCATCGACGTGCTGGAGAGCATCAGCCGTTTGATGAACGACCTGACGTCGAAGGAGCACCGCGAGGCGGCCCAGGGCATTCGCCAAGCGCTGTCGACCTATCAGCAGCATGAAGAGCTGATCTCGATCGGCGCGTATCGCAAAGGAAGCAATCGCGCGGTCGACGTCGCCATCGATCTGCTGGACGAGATCCACAAGTTTCTCAAGCAGCGTGTCGATGAGCGCTGCACGTGGGAGCAATCGCGCGACGCGCTGCTCCAGTTGCACAAGAAGCTGCTCGCCCGCCAAGGAGGCGCGGCATGAGCGGCGCAAGTAACACGACCGACGCGGAAGGCGCACGATGCCCCGGTTCCACTTTCGACTGCACGGCTTGCTCTCGCTGCGAGAGGCGGCGCGCGACGAGAAACGCGCGCACTTGGCGCAGGCCTGGGAGGCGGCCGAAAAGCTGCGCGTCGAGGCCGAGCGGCTGGAGCAAGACCTGGTCGACCTACACGCCTTGGCGCTCGCCGCCTCGCGCGGCACGGTGCAGGTCGATCGCTTGGTCGAGGCCCATCGCTACGAGTTGCTGCTGCGGGCGCAGCAGCAGCAGCTCGCCGGTCAGCGGCAACTCGTCGCCGCCGAAGTCGAGAAACGCCGCCAGGCGCTCGTCGAGGCCGACCAGGAGGTGCGGGTGCTCGAAAAACTCCGCGAGGCGCAGCTCGAACGACACCGCAAGGCCGAGGAACGGACCGAAATGAAACGGCTCGACGAGGTCGCCAGCCTGCGGGCGGCGGCCCGCGATCGTGAGCAAGACTTGTAAGGCTGACCAAAACGAAAACTACGAACCCGGCCCGAGTATTTCTAGCCTGCCATGCGTCGCATCCTTTCACTCCTCGCCACGCTGATTCTCTGCCTGTGCGTCGGTACGACGCTCACGGCCGCCGGCGGCGTCGCTTGGGGCTGGATGCAGGGGTATTGGGACCGCGACCGTGTGACGCGGGCGGTGGCCGCCCTACATGGCGTCGAGCTAGCATCGGCCGCTACGCCCTCGGAGGCTAGTGCTGGCGCGGGCCCCACGCATGATCTCGAAGCGCTCAAGGCGCGCGCCCGTCGCGATGTCGAGCTGCGCGAGCAGGCAGTGCAAGCTGGCATCGCCCAGCTTCGCTTTCTCCAAGAAAAACTGGACGCCGACCGCACTCGGTACGATCAACTGTGGGCAGGCTTCCAAAGCCAATTGCAATCGCTGCGCGAAGGTGCGATTGCTACGGGGAGGAACAACGTCCGGGAGATTTGGGAAAACATCCGGCCGAAGCAGGCCAAGGTCCAGATCATCGAGATGTTGAAAGAGGAAAAAGGCATCGACGAGGTCGTCTCGATCCTCACGCAGATGCCGATTGACCGGCGGGCCAAGATCGTTGGCGAGTTCAAGACTGAGGAAGAACAAGAAAAGATGACTGAGATCCTGCGGCTCATCCGTGATGGGCTGCCGGACGTGAAGATGATCGACGACGCCGCGGCGAAGCTGCAAGAGGCCAAGCCGAACTAGCGGCGGCGTCGTCGGGGGGGATCGCCGGCTCGAGGGCCGGCGAGCAGTGGACAAGGAGGGGGATGTGCCAGGATGGGGTTTTGATGTGACGCCGCTTGCGCCGGTCGAGCCGATCGCTCCCGTCACGCCTGCGCGTCCGGCGGCGGAGTCGTCGTCCTTCGACGATCATTTGCAGCGCGCGAGCACGCCGCCCAAAGTGGCGGAGAAGGATCGAGCGCCTGCGCGCGGCCGCGACGCCGGCGCGCCGGCGGCGAACGAATCTCGCCCGGCGGAGCCGCCTGCGGCCAAACCGACCAAGCAGCCGGAGGGCTCGACGACGGCCGCCCACCCACAGCCGCAAGATGACGCGGCTTCTGAGGCCGCGGATGTGGAGGCCGCAGTGGCGCAAGCTGCCACCGCTGAGGCTGCAGTCGCCGCAGCGCCTCCGCCGCTAACGCCGCCCGCCTCCAAGACAGCAAAGAAGAGCGACAAACAACTCGAAACGCCCGAGAAGCCTGGGCTCGAGAAGGCGGCTCGGCGCGATCCAGCGGCGGGTAAAACCGAACACCAAGAGCCAGCTGGCGTTCGCGGGCAGGCATCGGACCAACCGAAAGGCTCTGACTCGTCGAAGTTGAAAGCGGCGCCCTCTGCGGCGCCCGCGCCACACGACGCCGAGCCCTCTGCAGGCGAGGAGCCTGCTCCCGTGAAGGCGGGGGAAGCTGCGGCGAAGAAAGGCGAACCAGCCGCCGCCACGTCGAACAAGGCTGGCGAGGCCGCGGATCGAGCCGCACAGCGCGAAGCGACCCCCATCGACCAGGGCGCCAATTCGACGGCAGGCGACTTGCCCACCAAGGCCGAGATCGCGAAGCCGGAGCCAACATCCGCCGCGTCCAACCCGTCGTCGCCTATTGCTGCGGCGGCGTCCGCAGCGGCGAGCAGCTCGAATCCAGAACATGCCAGCGACAACGGCGGTCGCCGAGAACCGGCGGCGCGTCGTTCGCGCGAGACCGCGGCCGTCGCGGGAGCATCGCCCGCGTCTCCGAGCGAACAATCACCGGCGACAGCGGCGGCCGAGTCCTCCAGGGTCGCCAGCGCGCCTGACCTCCGCAGCAAAGCCGACGCTGCCGACAAGGCGGCGCCCGATGCCAAACCGGCGGAACCGAGCGCCGGGAAGAACCAGGAGGGGAGTGAGCCTCGCGCCGAACAGCCGGGGCGAGCCGAAGCGGGCGACCGCCCGGCGCGCTCGACGGAGTCGGGATCAGCGCGCGAAGCGGCCGGACATTCGGTCGACGGCTCCAACCTTTCCGACGCCGACCGAGTGCGGTTCGTGCAGCGCGTGGCGAGGGCGTTTCACCACGTCGGCGAAACGGGCGGCGAAGTGCGGTTGCGGCTCAGTCCGCCGGAACTCGGGGCAGTGCGGATCGAGGTCGCGGTGCGCGACGGCGTGATGACCGCCAAGCTCGAGGCCGAGACGCCCGCCGCGCGCTCGCTGCTGTTCGACAACTTGCCGGTCCTCCGCGAGCGGTTGACCCAGCAAGACATGCGGATCGAGCGGTTCGACGTCGATCTGCTCGACCGGCGGGCCATGGGCCAAGAGCAAAACGGGCAAGGCGCCGCTTCGCCTGACCGCGAGCAGCAGCGCGGCGCGCCGCGAGGACTCAAGCGGCCCGGTGCTTCCAGTGCGGCAGCCACCACATCCGTCGCGGCCCGCATGGTCGAGGCAGGCCGGCTCAACGTAGTGATTTAGGACCAGGCGCCACGCGCCCCTGCGTGGCCAACTCATCTCGAACGAGGAACGAACCATGGCTGGAACGGGCGCGGTTACCGGAACTTCCGGCAGCAGCACGTCGCAGAAGAGCGAGCAGGCGCTGCGCGACGTGAACATGGATGATTTCCTCAAGCTGATGATCGCCGAGTTGCAGAATCAGGATCCCATGAATCCCATGGACAACTCCCAGATGCTGCAACAGATTAGCCAAATTCGCGAGATTGGCGCCACCGACAAGCTTTCCGACACTCTCAACGCCGTGCAGCTTGGGCAAAGCCTCTCCACCGCCGGCGCGCTCATCGGCAAACAGATCAAAGGACTCGACGACAAGAACCAGCAGGTCGAAGGCATCGTCGATCGCGTGTCGATTACAAACAGTAAGCCCAGCCTGCACGTGGGCGAGAAGACCGTGAGCCTGACCAACGTCTCCGACATCGTTCCGGCCGCTAGCAGCTAGCAGACCGGCGGCATTCGTGGGGCGATTGACCCTCGCTCCAACACTACGACCGAGTTCGCCGACCACTCCGAAGCAAGGACGCAGCCATGGGTTTGGCATCCGCACTCAGCACCGCCCTGACGGGCCTCGGCGCCGCCGAAGCCACGATCGACGTGGTGGGCAACAACGTAGCCAACTCGAACACGGTCGGCTTCAAGGCCTCGAGCGCCTCGTTCGCCACGCAGTTCCTGCAAACGCGCAGCCTCGGTTCGGCGCCTACCGAAAACCGCGGCGGCACGAATCCCCGCCAGGTCGGCCTCGGCGTCACCGTGGCCGAGATCACGCCCGACTTCACCCAGGGCACGATTCAGGTCAGCTCGAACCCCTCCGACCTGGCCATCCAGGGCGATGGGTTCTTCATGATCGAAGGCACGGGCGGCGAAAAACTGTACACGCGCAACGGCATCTTCAAGACCAACAGCGAAAACGAGCTGGTGACGATCAGCGGCCAGCGGCTGCTGGGGCACACGGTCGACGACAACTTCGTCATTCAGCCGACGACGCTGCAGCCGCTCACCATTCCGCTCGGCGCCAAGTCGGTCGCTCAGGCGACCAAAAACGCCTTCATGGTGGGCACCCTGTCTCCCACGGGCGACGTGGCGAACACCGCCGAGATCATCCAGTCGGGATTCCTGAGCGACGGCTCGGTCGAGATCCCGACCAACATGACGACCAACGACATTGCCGCCGCGGCGCCCCCGACCGTGCAAACTTCGAACACCGTTGGGGTGTCGATCACGCCAGCGAGCGTTGTGGGCGTGGCAGGGGCCTCGACGGCCGGCGGCGCGATGACGCCGGGCGCCTACTTCTACAAAGCCGTCTACACGACCGCCGCCGGGCTCGAGGGCGTGCCGTCGGCCGCGGTCGGCGCAACGGTCAACCCCGGCGACGGCAGCGTGACCTTGAGCGGCCTGACGGCGCCGCTGCCCGGCTTTTCGGGCACACGAATCTACCGTTCTACAACGGGCGCGGCCGGCTCGTACCAACTCGTCAGCGGCACGCTGGCCTCGGGCACGACCTCGTTCGTCGATACGAGCGCGGCCGGAACGACCACCCTCGTCGAAGGGACCGGGCTGCCGGCGTCGCCCCCGGGGCCGAGCCGCTACGACTACAAGATCGTGTTCGTCGACGCTGCCGGCAACGAAGGCCCGCCGGCCACGATTCCCGGCGAGATCGACGCCACGACGGGCAATCGGCGCGTGCAACTCACGAACCTGCCTGCGGCTACCGGCGACTATACGTCGAAGCGGATCTACCGCAGCACGACGGTTACCGGGACCGAGCCGGGGGGGCCGTACGAGTTGGTGGGCAATCTCACGGCCGGCCAGGCGACGTTCACCGACAACGGCATTCCGGCCGGCGGCGCAACGCTCAACGAAAACGTGCTCGAGCCTGGCAACTACGGCTACTACGTCACTTACTTCAACAGCTCCACGTCGCTCGAAAGCCGCCCCACGGCCCTCGTCGGACCGCAGTCGTTGCCCGTCGACGGCAGCCGGATTCGGCTCGAGAACCTGCCCCAGCCGACCAACGCCGCCACGTTCGGCTGGGACAGCATTCGCATCTATCGCAACCTGTCGAGCGACAGCGAGAGCTTTCATCTCGTGCAGACCATGCCGCTGGGCACGACGACCTACTTGGACAGCAATCCCGATGCGGCGATCAGCGGCGCCCAGGAGATCAATCTGGAAGGCCCGTCGATCAATGTGGCCACCAAGCTGGTCGACTTGGTGCAGCGCGACGGCAACACCTACCATCAGTTGTTCGTGGCGGGAGACCTGAGCCTGGCGGGCCTGAAGGGCGGCCAGCGCTTGGGCGAAAAGCAGCTCGCCGTCACCAACACGACGACCGTGCAGGACTTGCTGAACTTCTCCGAGCAGTCGATGGGCATCATCACCCAGTCGGGCGACTCGGTAAACCCGCTCCCGCAGAGCGACAACTTGTTGACCTCCGCCTTGGGGGACACCCTCGGCGCAGGCGGCACCGTGGTTTTCGACGCTCAGGGTCGGAGCAGACTGCAGTTCGTGGGCAACAACGGCGAGCGCAACGCCATCGACATCGATCTCT
>JAXMBI010000058.1:0-10366 GCA_046349955.1 Pirellulales bacterium
ATGCCCGCACCGTCGACATCCACCGCAAGCCAGGCTACGACCCGGTGGAGCTATTCTTCGATCCGCAAACGCGGGGCATTCCGCTCGACGCCACGCTGGTGCGCGGCTCGCACGGGGCGCCTGCGCACGAAGAGCGGCAGCGGGGAGTGATTCTATCGTCGCAGCCAGGTGTGCTCTTGGGCGGGCCGGTGGCGGATACGGACGTAGCGGATTTGGTGGCGCGGCAGTTTGGGGTTTGACCCTGACGCGAAAAATTCCGTTTGCCAGCATCGTTGCGCAACGCTCATCCGCAGCGCTGGTTGCGAAGGTCGTTAGCGCTGTAACTGATGCCCTCTTGTTCCAAGAACTTCCCCGCATGGTAGAATTACTAAGCGTGTAGCCGAGTCTCGCACGTAAGAGCGTGCGAGAGCGGGGGACCCAAGAGCGCCGAGCGGCACGTGGCCGCCGGCTTGGGGCGTAGATCCGTGAAACGCGGATCAGGGTACTTTCAAGCCCTAGCCCGACAGCTAACTCCGTAGGCAGGCCACCGGCGTGTTGCCGGCGCCGAGATTTGAAAGGGCGCCCTCCGTCTTAAGCCGGCCCCCAAGGCACGGCCTCTCTAACAAGACGTGGAGCCCAAGCGTTTGTCTGGCCTATGAGGCCAGGGAAGGGCTTCCGTGTTCTTTCTCGTTTTGTTTGCCCAGGCGAATCCGCGCTTTGCCGAGGCCTTGGGCGCGATTCTGGGGTTTGTTTTGGAGTGGGGCCTGTACGTCGCCCTCGCGGCGTTCGTCGTCTGGCTCACCGTGCGCTACATCCCGCACAACTCCGTGGGCATTGTAGAAAAGCTGTGGAGCTTCAACGGCTCCGTCGGCGAGGGCAACCTCGTGGCCCTCGACGGTCAGGCAGGCTATCAAAGCGAGGTCTTGCGTGGCGGTTTGCACCTGGGTCTGTGGCGCTGGCAGTACCGGATTCACCGGATGCCGCTGGTGACCATTCCGCAGGGCAAGATCGGCTACGTGTACGCCCGCGACGGCGAGCCGCTGCTGCCGATGCAGACGCTGGGCCGCGTCGTGCCGTGCAACAACTTTCAGGACGCGCGGGGCTTCCTGGGGGAGAGCACGGCCGCCGACGAGACCTTGCTGCGCGGCCAGCGCGGCCGCCAGCGGGCGATCTTGCGCGAAGGCGTGTACGCCGTGAACGGCGCCCTGTTCGTGGTGCTCAGCGAAGACGCAGTGTTCGCGCTGCGCTCGCTGCAAAGCCGCAACGAAATCATGGCCGTCGAACACTGGAAGCAGGAGCTGGCCGAGGCCGATGCTTTTAGCCCCATCATCGTGGGCAAGCCCGTCAAGGCCACCGATCCGCTGTTCCCCGATAAGACCGCGCAGGTCGACTCGCTCGGCATCGTCGTCGTGCATGACGGCCCGTCGCTGGGCCAGGGCGAGATCATCGCTCCGTCGGTCGGCACGAACGCCAGCGGCCCGAGCTACCACAACAACTTCCAGGACCCCGAGGCGTTCCTCCGCGCCGGCGGGCGCCGCGGCCGCCAGGCCCAAGTGCTCACCGACGGCACCTACTTCATCAACCGTTGGTTCGCCACGGTCGAGCTGTTGCCGAAAACGGTGGTGCCCATCGGCTACGTGGGCGTGGTCATCAGCTACCACGGCCGCGCCGGCCAAGACGTGTCGGGCGTCGACTTCCGTCACGGCGAACGCGTGGCCGAGGGCGAACGCGGCGTGTGGGAAAAGCCGCTTGGCCCCGGAAAATACGCCTTCAACGTGTACGCCGGCAACATCGTGCTCGTGCCGACGACGAACTTCGTGCTCCATTGGATCACCGGCAAGACCGAGCAGCACCGCTACGACGAAAGCCTGCGCTCGATCGACCTGGTGACCAAGGACGCCTACGAGCCGTCGCTGCCGCTGTCGGTGGTCGTGCATATCGACTACCAGCGGGCGCCGAGCGTGATTCAGCGGTTCGGCGACGTGAAGAAGCTGATCACGCAAACGCTCGACCCGATGCTGAGCGCGTACTTCCGCGACGTGGCCCACAAACGCACGATGCTCGAGTTGTTGCACCAGCGCGACGACATCCAGCAGGAGTCGTGCGCCGAGCTGCACAAGCGGTTCCGCGAATTCGACATCGAGTGCGTCGACGTGCTGATCGGCAAGCCTGACACCGCCGAGGTCGGCGGCAAGATCGAAACGCTGCTCGAACAGCTTCGGCTGCGGCAGCTTTCGAACGAGCAGATCGAGACTTACGCCCGGCAGCGGGCCGCGGCCGACCAGCTCCGCGTGCTCAACGACGCCCAGGCCCAAGCCAACCTGCAGGCCGAAATCACCGGCGCGCAAGTGCAGATCCAAATCGCCCATAGCAAGGGCGAGGCCGACCTGGCGCGCGCCAAGAAACAGGCCGAGCAGACGGTGGTGATGGCCGAGGCCGAACTCGCCCGCTCGCGCCGCCAGGCCGAGCAGACCGTGGTGCTGGCTGAGGCCGAAAGCCAACAGCGCATCTTGGCGGGCCGCGGCCAAGGTCAGGAAGTGATGCAGGTCGGTCTGGCCGAAGCCTCGGTGTTGCTGCGCAAGATCGCCAGCTACGGTGACCCGCGGCTCTACGCCTTGGCTCAAGTGGCCGACCAACTCTCGCACAGCGCCCAGCCCCTCGTACCGGAGCGGATGTTCCTGGCCGGCGGAACCGGCGGCGAAAACGGCAGCCCGCAACTCAGCGGCGGCCTGGTGGGCATGCTGCTGAGCTTGCTGGTGGCCGAGAAGTCGGGCTTCATGCCGACCGACAACGCCGAAGTGGCCACGCTCCGCGAGTTCGCCGACCGCATGACGCGCGAGGCGATGGGCTCGCTCGAGAAGAACGGCGAACCCGTGGTGGCGGGTCGCGCGACCTAGACCGCCGCGCACCGACACGCATTCCGGCGGCCGCAATCGATGCGGCCGCCGGTGGCCTTAGTTAGAGCGTGGGTCTGCGCTTCGGTTGATAGGTGGCCCAGGGAATCCACCGACCCTTCTCGAGAGGCTCCTCGGGAGCGATCAACGGAATCAGCGGTGCGGAAGCTAACCCATAGCCGCGATTCCGCAGCCTTTGCAACAACAGTTGCAGCGTCGCCGCGTACGCAACGGAGAAACAAGCAGTAAGGACGAGGGCGCCGGCCGTCTGTCCGGTTGCAAAGCACAACCAAGAGACTACTCCTAGTGCGGAGATCCAATAAGCGATCGCCAGCCAAGGCGAGGATCCCGCGCGAAAAGCGCTCCACACCGCGATCGCGGCAAATACGGCGAGCGCGAGCAGCACCGCAAGCGGCCCGAGGTTCGCCATACGGAGCATCCGGCCGATCGCCATGAAGATCGAGATGGCAAGAGTCAGGCGAAATGCTGTCCGTAATGAAAATCGTAGCGGCGTGCTCGGCCGAACTGCCGCGTGGAGCACGAGGCCCTGTTTGCTCAGCTTCAGATAGAGCCATCCGCCCAGCCAGCTCATCAAAGTCGTAGGAAAGGCGAAGGGAATGAGGCAGGATACGGGCAGCAAAAACGCCGCCATCATTGGCAGTCTGCCGGCTGGGCGAATGACCGCGAGCACCAGTCCCAGGAACGCAAACAGCGCGGCCACAGACCCAGCCACGCCGAGCATCAGGACGGCGGCGCCTAGGTTTCGCCAGGGAATCCCTTGCGCTCCCGCCTGCATCGTCTACTCCTACTCCCCATCCCGCTGCTTCGCCCGCTGCAGCTTCTTCCGCAGCGTCATGCGGTGCAGCCCCAGCGTCGCGGCGGCTTGCTGCCGGTTGCCTTGGCGGTGGGCTAACACGCCCCGCAACAGCGGCGGCTCGATTTCGTCGAGCAACTGCGAATAGACGTCGGCCGCATTGGGATCGGAGAGGAGCCGCTCGTCGAGCCATTGCTGCACGAGCGGGGCGAAGCGGTCGGCGCTCGCCGGCGCAGCGTCGCCGAGCGGCAGCGGCGCCGGCAAGTGCTCGGCCAACACCGTTTGCCCGCGGGCAAGGATCGCCGCGTGCTCCACGGCGTTCCGCAGCTCGCGCACGTTGCCGGGCCAAGGGCGTTGACGCAGGGCTTCGAGCGCGTCGTCGCTGAAGCGGGCTTGCTCGCTGCGCGTGGCCGCCCGCAGAAAGTGCTCGGCGAGCAGCAGCACGTCGTCGCCGCGCTTGCGCAGCGGAGGTGTCGCGATCTCGAACACGGCCAGGCGATAGTACAGATCTTCGCGGAAGCGGCCGCGGCGAACTTCAGCCAGCAGATCGCGGTGCGTCGCTGCGAGCACGCGGAACGACGCCGGCCGCGCGGCGTTGCCCCCGACGGGGGTCACCTCCTGCTCCTCGAGCACGCGCAGCAGCTTGACCTGCGCCTCGAGCGGCATGTCGCCCACTTCATCGAAGAAGACGGTGCTGCCGGCCGCCTGCTCGAGCAACCCTTGCCGCGCAGCGGTGGCCCCCGTGAAGGCCCCGCGGACGTGGCCAAACAGCTCGCTCTCGAGCAAGCCTGGGCTGAGCGCGGCCACGTTGATCGGCGCCCAGGGCCGCGCGGCGCGCGGCGAGTGCCGGTGAATTGCGCGGGCAATCAATTCCTTGCCTGTGCCGCTCTCGCCCGTAATCAACACCGAGGCCTCGGTCGGCGCCACAAGCGCGATCCGCTTGTAGACGTTTTGCATGGCCGGGCTGCGGCCAACGAGCCCATCGGCGCCCACTCCCTCGTCCACCGCCTGCGCTCGGCTCCGCGGCGCGCGGGCGAGCGCCTTGCGCACCGCTTCGACCGCCTGATCGGGATCGAACGGCTTGGTGAGATACTCGCTCGCCCCGCCGCCCAGCGCGCCAACCGCCGTCTCGACGTTGCCGAACGCCGTCATGATCACGACAGGCAGCCGCTGGGCAAGCGTTTGAAACTGGCGCAGGGCCGTCAGGCCGTCGATGCCTGGCAGCCGCACGTCAAGGAGCACGATGTCGGGCAGCGCCCGCTGCGCCTCGCGCAGCCCCTCTTCGGCGCTGGCGGCCACGCGCACCAGGTGCCCCTCGTCGCCCAGCACGCGGCGGAGCGCCCAGCAGATGGCGGGCTCGTCATCGATGATCAGCACGTTGCTCATGCCCAGGCCTCCCGCGGCGCCACCCCGGGCGACGCGGCGGCGTCGACGCGCGGGGCGCGAAACTCGAAACACGTGGCCCCATCCTGACGAAAGTAGTGCAACGAGCCGCCGCACTGGGCGGCCAATTGCCGGCAGAGCGCGAGCCCCAGGCCGGCTCCTTCGCGCTTTGTGGTGACGAACGGCTCGAACATCCGGGGCGCGAGCGCCGGCGAGACGCCTGCCCCGCCGTCGAGCACGCGGACGATCGTTTCGTCGGCGGCCGTCTCGACCTCGACGCGCACCCAGCCGGAAACGCCGGCGGCCTCGAGCGCGTTGAACAGCAGGTTCGAGAGCAGGCTGCGGGCTTGCTCGCGCCCCAAGGGGAGCGTCGCGCACGTTTCAATTTCCCCAGGCATCGCCAGCTCGACGCCGCGGTGCTTGAAGGCGGGCCCCAGCAGCCGCCCAACTTCCTCGAGCACGGGACCCAGTTCCGCCGGCTCGTCGCTGCGGCAAGCAGCGCCTTGCGTCAGCAGATAGCGCTGCAACTGCTCGCGCACCAGGTCGAGCTGCTGCAGAGCAACTTCGAGGCTTTCGGCGTCGGCGGTGTGGCAGTGCCGCTCGTGAATCTTGATCGCCATGCGGGCGCCGGCGATCCCGTTCCGCAGCTCGTGGGCCAGTCCGCCGCCCAGCTGCCCCAGGGCTTCGCGCTGCTCGTGGGCGCGGATCTCGCACTCGAGGCCGGCGAGCTGGCCCGCGAGGGCGTTGGCCGAACCGGCCAAGTCGCCGAGCTCGTCGTCGACTTGCGAAAGGGGCGCAGGCGTGTAGTCGCCGGCGGCCATTCGGCCCAGATGCCTGCGCAGCGAACCGATCCGCCGGCAGAACCGCCGCGAGAGCAGTGCGCCGCAAGGAACGCCGAGCGCCAGCGCCACCAAGGCCACCGCCAGCGGCGGCGCCACGGCGGTGCGGAGCGATTGCCGCCAAAGCTCCTCGGGAAAGAGGACGTGCAGCACGTAGGGCGAACCGCCGCGGGCCGGCGTGCGGACGGCTGCGTGCAGGTAGCGCACACCGGCTGCTTCGACCGTTTGGCCCAACCGCAGTTCCTTGGCGCTGGCGGCCGGGGGCGGCATGTCGACCGGCGTCCTCAGCGCGGCCGTCGAGAGTGCGATTTGCCCCGCTTCGTCGGCCACCACGAACTCGGCGCTCGACAGCCCTCGCATCTGCGCGAGCACCGCCGGCGTGAGCGGAAAGTTCGACGACTCGACCGTCGCCGTCAGCCGTTGCAATTGATGTTCGATTCGCTCGCGGGCAAACTTCGCGGCCCACCAGGCGTCGACCACAGCGGCGCCCACGACCGCGGCCAAGAGAATCAGCGCCTGCGGCAGCACGATTTGATAGAGCAGCGGCACGCGCATCCGCTCGCGCGGCGAAGTTTTCGCCGCCAAGAGCGAGGGATTGTCCACGCTGGCTCGCCTGGCTTCGTGCAGCGGCGGCGTTTCCAACTCGTTAAGTCTTGCCATGCCTAGTCTTTCGTCCGTCGTGCTTCGCCGCGACCTCCTTGCCGAGCAGGACGCAAATACAAACGCCGTTCCGAGCTGCGCGGCCAGCGACCGCAAGGTTCCTGACCGCCTTCAAGATGATGGATGGCGGGAACGCCCGCAACGGTCCCGCCTGGCGCACCAGCCAGCAGCGCCAGCAAGGGATGTCGGCCGCGTTGGGCGAAGCCGCTGAGGATGCCGCCCGGCACGCGTACGCGTTCCCTCGGTGAGAAATGACTGCCCAACCGCTCTACAACAGCCCCGCCAAAAACTCCTTCGACTCCCGAGCCGCCCCGTCGGGGTCATCGATGCAGGTATAGAGTTCGACCGTCAGCCAGCCGTCGTAGCCGGTGTCGCGAATCGCTTGCAGCGTGGCCGGAAAGTCGATCGCCCCGCGCCCCGGAATCAGGTGCTTGTGCTCCCGCGTCGCCGCGATGTCTTCGAGGTGGTAGTGGCGGGTATGCACGGCCATCCGCGGCACCCACTCCTGCGGCTCCTCGCCCACGCAGTAGGCATGGCCCACGTCGAAATTGAGGCCCACCCAAGGGGAGTCGATGCGGGCCATGAACTCCAGGTACTGCCCAAAGCGCTCGAGGAGCAAGCCGGGCTCCGGTTCGATGAGCAGCCGCACGCGGGTTTCCTCGGCCACTTCGACGCAGGGCATCAGCTCCTCGTAGAAGATCGCCGCTCCTTCTTTCCAGCTCACGCCGGGCTCGAGCCGGCCGCCGGGTTCGGTGGTGATGTTCGGCGCGCCCAGTTCAGCCGCCAGGTGCAACACGCGCTTCGTGTGCTCGCGGCGGATGGCCCGGTAATGCGGATCGGGATCGGTCCAACCGGGATACCAATAAGGCTGCCGGGGATCGGCGATGGCGTTCATCATGAACGCGTTGATGTTGGAAATCTCGAGCCCGCAGCGCTCGAGCGTGCGGCGGATCGAGTCCTTCCGCTCTGGCAGCAACCCGGCGGGCCAGGCATGCGGCACGTCGGCCAACAGCTCGATCCCCTGATACCCCGCCGAGGCGATCTGCTCCATCGCCCGTTCGATGGAAAAGTGCATGTAGGCGTTGGAGCTGAACGCAAGCTTCATGAAGGGATTCCAGGCAGGATGGCAAAACCGCGGCGAGCCGCGAGCGGCCACGGACGGAGCGGGAAAGCCAATTATAGTCCAGGCTCGATCTGGAAGGCAGGCTTACCCAGCCTCTCCTACGCACCTAGTTTTTCCCGGAAAGGAACGAGGATAGCGCGCGAAAAGGCCGCGGCAGACCGGAGCGTGCCGTTCCGGTCTGTCGCGGCCGTAGCTTCCTGCGACTGCGACGTGGCTTACAGGCCCAGCGACCAGTCGAAGCCGTCGTCGCCAAAGGCTTCGTCGAGGGCCTCGGAGTCGTCGCCGCTCGAGGCGGTCGAGATCGCGATGCTCAACGCGGCGGAGTCGCTGGCCAAGGCCGGCAGCGCCGCATCGACCACCGCCGGCAACACATAGGCCGCCGGATCGCCTTCGATTTCGAGCGCGGCCAGCGCCGCGGCCACGCGCGGGAGACCTACGACCTGGGCCGACGCGACCTCCGCAGCCGCCGAGGCGGGCGCCGCAGGCGTGGCCGGAGGGTTGAACACCGGCTCGCCGATCGGCAGCGTCTTGAACTGGCTGTTGCTCGTACGCACCGTGTCGAAGATGTTCACCGAGCCGTTGCCCGTCAGATCGGCGAAGATCGAGTAGTTCAGGTCGCCGATGGCGGTGAACTGGCGGTCGCGGACCAGGATCGTGTCGAAGATGTTCGTGCGGCCGTTGCGATCGATGTCGCCGGGCAGCACGTTGAAGCGGAAGTGGAAATCTCCACCCGCCACGCCGTTGCCCGAGGCGCCCACGGTGATGCCGTTTTCCCATTCGCCGTCGAGCGCCTTGCCCGAAGGAGTGCGGATGGGATCGACGCCGTCGGCGTTGAGCGAGAGCAGCAGCTTATCGTTGGCGATCGGGCCGTTGAGCTGCCAGGTGGCCACGAACGTGCTCGGATCATAGGTGAAGCCGGCCACGTCGTAGCGGGCAACGTTCACGCCGTTGAGCACCAGGTCGGCGGCGTCGACGTCGACATCGCGGGTGAACCGCACCTTGATCGTGCTCAGCGTATCCCACGGCAGGGCGTCGAGCTGGGCCGCAGAGCCGGTGGGGATGGCGTAGCCGCCGTCGCCGCGGCCGGTCGCCTGCAGGTGATTGAGGAAGGGAGGAGTCCAGCCGGTGGCCGTGCCATCGCTGATCATCACCTGGGCCACCTGCGGGGCGGGGTTGGCCGCCGGCACCAGCGTGATCGTGCCGGTGACGAGGCCGCCGAGCGGAATCGCCTGGGCCACGCTGTTCGAGATGTTGGTGAAGCCGGTGTCGAAGGTCACGTGGAACGTGCCGACTACGCCCGCCTCGGCCACGAAGTGCGCCCGGAACAGGCCGCGGCCGTTGGCCAGGGCCACCGTGCCGGACGGAGCGAAGTCGGTGACCTGCAGCGTCTGGCCCAAACCGACCACCGTGGGCGTTTGGCCTGGCAACAGGGCCGGCCGCGCGGGCGCGGTGCTCTGTGCGCCGACGAAGGTGATGCCAGAGCTCTGCTCCACCATCCGCATCTGCACTTCGTAACCGGTGACCTGCTGGGCGGCGCCCGCCAGGTCGACGTAGACGTCGAAGAAGCCTTCGGTCGAAGCATCGGATTGCGCCGTGATCGTCACGTTCTCGGTACGGATGATCGGCCGATTGGTGATGAACACCGTGGCGATGTTCGAATTGCCGACGCCGTCGAACACGCGATAGGTGAACGAATCGACGCCAGTGAAGGTGACGTTGGGTGTGTAGACGAACGCACCGTTGGTGTTGAGCACCACCACGCCCCGCGTGGCGCCGCTGACGATCGAGGCGGTGATGCCCGTGCCGTCGGCGTCGAAGTCGTTGGCCAGCACGCCCAGGGCCGCCGGCACGTTCAGCGCGCCGCCGGCGAGCGGGTAAGCGTCATCGAAGGCGACCGGCGGATCGTTCACGCCCGTCACGTTGATCGTCACGGTGGCCACGTTCGAGTCGAAGGCGTCTTGCAACACGCCCAGGCTGGAGCGCTGGATCTTGTCGGTGTCGAGGTCGGTCCAGTACATGCGGCCGTTCGTCACATCGAGCGCCAGGCCCGACGGATTGACGATCGACGTGGCGATCAGATCCTCGATGTTCGCGCCGCTCAGGTCGCTGCGCTTGATCTTGCCGCTCTCGGCCCAGTAGACCTTGCCGCCGGCCACGTCGAGGGCCACGCCCTGCGGAGAATTGAGCGAACTGGCGATGGCCTCGAGGTTGGTGCCCGCCGTGTCGACGCGGAGAATGCGGCCGGAGGCGCTGTCGGAGAAGTAGAGCTTGGCGCCAGCGGCGTCGAGCGCGAGGCCGGTGGGCGCGTTGAGCCCCGTGGTGAGGACGTCCTGCACCTGGGCGCCGTTGAGGTTCGCCCGCTGAATCTTGGCGCCCCCTTGGTCGGTCCAGTAGATCTTGCCGCCGGCGGCGTCGACCACCACGTCGCGCGGATCGATCAGCCCGGTCGACACGATGTCTTCCACCGTGGTGCCGTTGAGGTTCGCCCGCTGGATCTTGTTGGTCCCCAGATCGGTCCAATAGATCTTGCCGTTGGTCTTGTCGATCGCAATGCCGGCAGGCACGCTGAGGCCGGTGCTGACCAGGTTCTCGACGTTGGCGCCGTTCAAATCGGCGCGGCGAATGGTGCGACTCGTGGCGTCGGTCCAGTAGATCTTGCCGGCCGCCGTGTCCA
>JAXMBI010000059.1:0-9294 GCA_046349955.1 Pirellulales bacterium
TCGTCCCTTCGAGTTCCAACCTGCCGCGCCTGCCGGCTAAGCAGCAATCGCGGGCACGACGCTCTTGATTCAGGCACGCCCTTACGGCGCAAGCATTTTGAGCCAATCCTCCAGTCGCTGCGCTCCAAGGCGCGGCCGGTCCCCGGGCGTCAGCGAGCGGTCGTCCACGCGTTCGCCGAAGTAGAGGGCCTCGGGATCGGCAGTGACCGTGCGCGGGTCGTGAACGGCCGTCAGATAGCGGGCGACCAAGCTCGCCATGGTCGCCGCTTCAGGTCCGGCGAGCTCGACGATTGCCATCGTCGGCGGCGACAAGACCAGCTCGGCCAGCGCCGTCGAGACATCAGCGGCCGCCACCGGCTGCATGAGCGCGGTGGACACACGAGCGACGCCGTCGATCATGCTGCTGTCGGCAATGCCTCCCAGAAACTCGTAGAACTGCGTGGCCCGCAGAAGGGTGTACGGGATTCCGCCCGCCTGAATCAGCCGCTCCTGCGCCACCTTAGCCGGCATGTAGGCGCTGTCCGGCATGCGGTCGGCCCCGACTACCGACAGGGCCACGTAGTGCCGCACGCCCGCGGCCTTGGCCGCAGCCAGCAGGTTCTTGGTCGACCGCGTGAAGAAGTCGAGCACGGCGTCGGCCGCGAACGACGGCGAGTTCGACACGTCGACCAGTGCGCTCGCGCCCTGCAGCGCCGCGTCCAAGCCTTCGCCGGTAAGCGTGTTCACCCCGGAGCGCGGCGAGGCAGACAGCACCTCGTGCCCTCGCTCCTGCAAAATGCTCACGAGCCGTTTGCCAATTAGTCCTGAACCGCCGATGACTACGATCTTCATAGAGGTTGCTCCTCACTCCACCTGCGCCACCGGCCAGCGGCGCAGCTTGTCGGGAAAGATGGTGATGTAGTTGCAGGGCAGGCTTTGCCGAGTCCTCGAGGTCAATGCGCGGCCGCCTCCGGCGTGGCGATCTCCTTGGCTTCCTGCGCGTGCAGCACCACGGCGATCAGCCGCGTCTTCTCGGTCTTGCCTGGGTTCTTCGAAACTCGGTGCAAACAGCCCGCAGGCTCGCAGAACGTTTCGCCCGCCTTGAAAATCTTGGTGGGCTGGTCGTCGATGCCGAGTTCATACTCTCCCTCGAGCACATAGACGATCGCCGGCCCCGGGTGCCGGTGCGGCAGGCCCGCTTGCCCCGGTTCGATCGTGACCTCGACCACGCTCGCCGCGGCGGGCTGGTCGTCGAGCTTTTCGCGCAGCTCGTAGCGGGCGAGCGGGCGGACCGACTCGCCGTCGTGCGCGTCGTGATGGTGAGCATGGGCGAAAGCCATGCCTGCGGCCCCGAGGGCCGCTCCGGCCACAAGAGCCGGCCAGGTGCGTTTCATGGGTCGATCTCCAGAAGGTTCGTTGCGGCTTTGCCCAGCCAGGACGTTCGGGAATCGGAATTGTGACAACTCCGCTCAGAAAAAGCGCGTTCGGGGCGAGGACATATGTGGCCGGGCGGGCGGCATCGGCCTGACCGGCGGCCGGCTCAAGATTTGGGGCGGGGCGGCCGATGTAATCGCGCGGGTCTGCAAAGTCTGCCTGGCCGTCACGGTCGCGGTCCCTCACCCCCGTCCCCTCTCCCATGGGGAGAGGGGAGATTTGCACCTGGACTTACTCGCTGGAATAAACTCCATGCCTCAACTCCTCGACGCCCCTTTTCAACTTCAGGTCGGACCGTCATCTTGGGGGAGTCCCTGGGAGTTCGGAAGCGCCGGGCTGGGGACGGGTTTCGAGGCGCCGCCCATGACCACCGCGCAGGTTTCGGGGAGCCAATCCCAATCGCAGTCCTCAGGCCCGGCGGCTGGCCGGCTCAACTTTCAGGGCTACGATCCGGGCGACTTTCACGACGAGTTGTTCGCCGCCCACGGCCAACCCCGCCCTGAGGGGGAGGTGCTGGTGCAGCGCATCGCGTCGCTCCCGGAGGGTGAGCTTCTTCGCCGGCAGGCGGCCGCCGAGCGCACGCTGCTACGGATGGGCATCACCTTCAACGTCTACGGCGACCGCCGCGGAACCGAGAAGATCTTTCCCTTCGACATCATCCCCCGGATCATGTCGAACACCGAGTGGCAGCGGATCGAGCAGGGGCTGAAGCAGCGGATTCAGGCCCTCAACCTGTTCATCAGCGATATCTACGGCGAGCAGCGGATCGTGCGCGAGGGGATCGTGCCGGAGCCGCTCTTGGCCAGCGCCCGCAGCTTCCGCGAGCCCTGCCGAGGCCTCAAGCCGCCGCGCGGCGTCTGGTGCCACGTCACCGGCACCGACCTGGTGCGCGGGCGCGACGGCCAGATCTACGTGCTCGAAGACAACCTCCGCTGCCCCTCCGGCGTGTCGTATGTGTTGCAGAATCGCCTGGTGATGAAGCGGAGCTTCCCGCAGATCTTTCAGGCGTCGCAGATTCTGCCCGTCGACGATTACCCGAGCCGGCTGCTGGGCGTGCTCGAATCACTTGCGCCCGAAGGAATCAGCAATCCCACCGTGGTGCTGCTGACCCCTGGCGTCCACAACTCGGCCTACTTCGAACATTCGTTCCTCGCCCAGCAGATGGGCATCGAACTGGTCGAGGGGCGCGATCTCACGATTCGCGACGGCTTCGTCTACATGCGGGCGACCAACGGCTTCCAGCGCGTTGACGTGATCTACCGCCGCATCGACGACGACTTCCTCGATCCCAAGGTCTTCCGCCCCGATTCGCTGCTCGGGGTCGAGGGGCTGCTCGAGGTATACCAGCGCGGCCGCGTGGCCCTGGCCAACGCCCCCGGCACCGGCATCGCCGACGACAAGGTGATCTACGCCTACGTCCCCAAGATGATCCGCTTCTACCTGAGCGAGGAGCCGATCATTCCCAACGTGCCCACCTACGTGTGCCACGAAGAGGACGACCGGCAGTACGTGCTCGAGCATCTCGACGAGCTCGTGGTGAAGGCGGCCAACGAATCGGGGGGCTATGGCATGCTCATCGGCCCGCACGCCACGCCCGAGCTGCGGCAGGAATTCGCCGCCCGCATCCAGGCCAACCCGCGCAACTACATCGCCCAGCCCACGCTCTCGCTTTCTCGCGTGCCGACGATCTGTGAAGGCGCCTTCGAAGGGCGGCACGTCGACTTGCGGCCCTACATCCTCTACGGCAAGGACATCTACGTCCTCCCCGGCGGCCTAACGCGCGTGGCGCTCAAGCGCGGCTCGCTGGTGGTGAACTCCTCGCAAGGGGGCGGGAGCAAGGATACCTGGGTGCTGGTGGGGAAGAACGGGGACGGGCGAGGGGAGCGGGCCTCCTGAGAGTGGCGGCATACCCATGGATGCCCGGCCCACGACGCGTCGCTTGCTGATCGCGACGCTGTTGTTTGCGCTGGCCTGCGGGTTCTATCGGGTCATCCCCGCCGAGCCGCTGTCCGACTGGCTCGTCGTGGCCAGCTTCGCCGTGGGTTCGCTCGGCGCAGGCGTCGGCGTGGTCTTTGGGCGGCTCGGCCTCGGATTGGTCTTGGCGGTTGTGCTGTTTTGGCTTGCGCTCTTCGTCCCGGCGTTCTTCGCGGCTCGCTAGTGAGCGGTGGCGAGAATAGGCCTGGCGGGACTCTGCCAATTGGCAGATTGAGACCGCAGCGACCTCGGTTAGGCTGCCTGGTGTTCCCTGTTGCCGCCGCGGTCGAGTCCCTCTCCAAAATCGACCGCGGCGGCGCCCTTGATTCACAGAGGCTGCCGCGGTCGGCGCTGAAGGCACGCCAGGCCGACCGCGGCTCATTCTATTTCGGCTCACGCAAATGCCCCGTGCAGAAACCAGCGGCCATCGCGGCGGCGGCGGAAGAGCCAGTAGCGCTCGCCCATCAGGGTTTCCACGCGGTAGTAATCGCGGCGCACGTAGTGGCCGCGCCACCAGCCGGTTTCGATCCGCTCCGGCCCCCAAGCCTGCCCCACCACGTGCTCGCGCCGCCGCCAGCGGAATCGCGCCGGGGCGCCCTCGGGGGCGACGCCGAGCACCGTCACCGCTTCGGCCGGCGACCATAGCCACAGCGGGCGAAACCCTGTAGGGTCCGCTGTGCGGACCACCGCAGGATCGAGATCAGCCGATGGTGCGTCTGCGCTGCGCTTGACACACCCTACCGTGCGCTTGCGCCGCGGCGGCGGTTTGACCGCCGTTGCCCCGCGCTCGCTCCCCACCAGCGGTTCGAGCCGGCAGGCCAATTCCGGCTGCGCCTCAGGCACGAGCCGCGGCGCAAGCACCGCTTCGCGCCCCAGGCGGCCGGCCAGGCGATCGATCAACCGGCCCACGAGCCGGGCGTCGCGGCTGCGGGCGTCTTCGTCGAAGAGCGCTTGCTGGCGGAACTCGAGCGCCCCGGCGGCTGTGATCTGCACCTCGACCTTTTCCACGAGGCCTGGCAACGCCCGCCGCTCGAGCGCGAGCCCCAGCAGTTCCACCCAGTGGCGGGCCTCGCTGTTGGGGCGATAGAAGCGGACCTCGAGCTCGGTGGGGGCAACGCCAGGGCCCAGCAGCCGGCAGCGCAGCGCGAGCGCCCCCTGCCGGCGGCCGGCCAACCGCGCGGCGAGCTGCGCGAGCAGCCGCTCGAGCGCCGCAGTGACCACTGCCTGGCGATCGGTGGGCGCGGCGAAAGGCAACTCGGCGCGATCTTCGACCGGCAAAGGCTGGCTGAGCAGAACTTCGTTTGCGGCGCCTATAAGCTGATCGAGCCGCTGCCCCACGAGCGGCCCCAGCCGCGCCGCCAGATCGGGACGCGGCAGGCGCAGCAACTGACCGATCTGCGATAGCCCCAGCTCCTCGAGCAACTCGAGCAGCTCCGCCGGCAACCGCAAGGCCGCCAGCGGCAACGCTGCATAAGCAGCCACACCCGCGCCCATCGGCACGATGGCGATCCCACCCGTAGGGTGCGTCCAGCGGAGCGCAGACGCACCGCCGGTTCGGGGCTCGGATGTATTCTGCGGAGGTAAAGGCCCAAGCCATGGTGCGTCTGCGCTCCGCTGGACACACCCTACTTCGGACCCTACGGCCGCTGCCCAGGCGCCGCCCCAGGCGTCGGCCAGGCCAAGGCGGGTTTGCCAGCCGTGCGCGGCGAGCTTGGCCTGCACGAGCGCGGCGAGGGCGGCCTCGCCGCCAAAGTGTTGGGCGACGCCGCCGACCTCGAGCTGCAAGGCGGCCGGCTCGGCCACGTCGTCGAGGGCCACGCACGGGCTATAGCGGTGGCAGCCGACCGCCAGCGCGGCGAGCGCCCGCCGGTCGGCCTCGGGATCGTGTTCGGCAACATGTAGGGTGGGGCGAGGCTCTGCGAGCCCCACGCGTGGAAGCGGTGGTTTGGTGGGGCTAGCGCCCCACCCTACGCGCCGCGCAAGCGCCTTGGCTTCCGTCAGCGGCATCTCACGGCGCACGCCCAGGGCGGCCGCTGCGGGCGAGCAGGCGGCCACCAGCCGTCCGCGGCGCGGGTCGCTGCGCCATAGCGCGAGCGGACAGCCTTCAAGCTCCGGCTGAGCGGCGAGGAACCGTTGCAGCGGCCAGTGGGGGAGCCACACGCACAGCATGCGTCGCATCGTCGATCTCCAACTCCACGCTCCGCCCCGTGGCGCCGCCGCGGGCATGCAACACTTCCACCCCCACCCGCCGCCCCGTAGGGTGGGGCGCTAGCCCCACCGAACCAGGGTCAAGCGGCCAGGCAAGTGGTGGGGCTCGCAGAGCCTCGCCCCACCCTACACTCGGGCGCGGCTCGACCCACAACCGGGCCTCGGCCCACGAGGGCTCGCGACGCGCGCGCTCGGGGCGCAGCAACAGCCCCAGGCAGCCGCCGGCTTCGGCGGCGAGTTGCCAGCGGCGAAAGGTGCGGCCGTCGAGCCGCTCGGGCCAGGCCACCAAGGCCGCCACCCCTCGGCAGCGCAGCGACTGATCGACCACCCACCGTTCGTCGCGCTCGCTGCGGGGCCGCACGACGATCAACTCTGTGAGCGACAGTCCCAGCCCGCGGGCAGCCGGCGGATAAAACTCTCCCTGGCGATCGACGACCACGACCTGGCCCCCCTGTTCTCCCGCCGCGGCTTGCCGCACCCGAGAAGGCGAGCGTGCCGGCGCCGCTGGCGGGACCGGCGGCCAGCCACTCGACGAGCGTGCCTGGCACGAAGCGTCCCTGGGGCAGCAGGCGATCAAGCGCGCCCGCGGCACCGCTCGACACCCCGCGGTTCCCCCCGGCAAGGCGCCGCGCTCGATGCGCCGCACCTCGGCGGTGAGCCGCTCAACGATCTGCGCGCGGGAATCGGGGGGGCACGGGTCCATGCTAGCACTCCGGCGATACTGTACATTTGTATCGATGGGGAGTCAAGCGCGATCCGTGGCCGCGCACAGCCCGGACTTAGGCAGTTGAGATGCGCAACGCCGAGGCGCTGTGCCCAGAATCAACGTGAGGAAAGGGGCGGGCGGGCCGTTTTCCCCGCCTCAGGAACCGGAAACGGCTTGATCGTTTCGACAAGCTCGTCCTGTCCCCAGTACTTTCCCACGAAGACGATCCCGACGTCAGCGTCCGATCCCTCTCCGCCCGGCTTCCCGTCGCGCCCGAGGCTCCAAGCTCGGACTTCGTTGACGCCGTTTGATTCCCAATTCAGCGTGTAGCCCCAACCGTCCTTTAGAGCGTTGGTGTGGTTTTCCCGCTCGGGCAATTGGTCCATGCGCTCGGGAACCCTGCCGTGCTCATTCCAGTACATCTGGGTTCGAATATAGGTTTCGGTCAGCGCGCCGCCGGTCAGACTCTCCGGAGGAATCACATCCACGACCGATGCCCACGGGTCGCTGCGACAGGATGCCAAGAAAGCGATTCCGGCCAGGCAACCCGCGGCGACCATCACGGCGGGCAGCGATTGCGATCCTCGACTCATGCCAGGCGCCTCCTTTCGCGTTGACTGGATGACTGGATCGAGAGTGCTCCCCCACCGCTGCTGCGGCAGAGGGGACGATCAGAATCGGGGCATTCTAGGGAGACCGCCACCAGGCCAGAAGGGGAAAAAGGGAGCGTGGGATCGGCGTCGGCCGGCTTACGCCGCGCCGCTCGCCGATCGGTGGCCGGAGGGCCCTGCGTATCGCCGGCCGACCCGCCGGATCATTCCGGCGCAATCTTCCCCGCGAACCCGCCCGCATCGCCCATCTGCACCTCTAGCGCGTCGCCAGCGGTCACCGCCTGATCGCGCTCGAGAAGTGAAGTCGCCGGCCCCGGCGGGTTGTCGAGGTAGAGCTTGGCCGTGAACCGGCCGTCGCCCAAAAACCCGAGCGGCAGCCACAGTTTCTGTGGCGCGTCGCCGGCCAGGCCCCCCAGCCACCACGTATCTCCCTTACGCCGCGCGATCACCAAAACCTTGCCGAGCTCCGCGTGGAGCACGCGGGTTTCGTCCCAATTGGCTGGCACTTGGGCCAAGAAATCGAGCCCGGGTTGGTTCTCATAGGCCGCCGGGTAATCGACCAGCATCGGCAAGTGGTTCTGGTAGACGACGTAGAGGGCCAGTTGGTGGGCCCGCGTTCCTTGCACGAAGGGCGCTGCACTGCGCGGCTTGAAGTCGCGCGGCAGCGCGTTGCGCATGCCCCCCTGGTGATAGTCGAGCGGGCCGGCCAGCATGCGCACGAAGGCGATGTCGAGGTTGTGCACCGGCGGCGTGCCTTGCTCGCTCCACTTGTCGTATTCCTGGTTGAGCGCCGCCTCATAGCTGAGCACGTTCGGCCAGGTTCGCTCCATGCCGGTCGGCTTGTAGGCGCCGTGCCAGGTGACGGTCAGCTTGTGGCGGGCAGCCTTCTCGGCGACTTCGTGATACCAGGCGACCATCTCCTGGTCGTCGCGGTCCATGAAGTCGACCATGATCCCTTCGATGCCCCATTTTTCGTAGACGGGCAGCGCTTCGTCGAGCTGGGGCTTGAGCGCCTGCCAGTGCATCCAGAGCCGCAGCCGCACGCCCTTTTCTTGGGCATAGCGGAGCAGCTCCGGCATGTCGATCTCCGGCACGGCCTTGGTGATGTCGGTCGGTCCCTCGGGAGCGATCGGGCCGCCGTACCAGGCACGGTCGGTGCCGTCGAGCGAGTGGTATTCGATGCCGTGCTTAGCGCAGAAGTCGATGTAGTGCTTGTAGGTGGCGGTGTTGAGCCCCGGCTCGAAATCGACTCCCTCGAGCACGTAGCCGTTCCACCAAGGGAACGTCGACTTGCCCGGCTTGATCCACGATGGGTCGGCGATCGCCGAAGGCTTGCTGAGATTAAACACCAGGTTCGATTCGAGCAGCCTGCCCGGCGTGTCGGCAATCATCAGTACGCGCCAAGGGGACTCGAACGGCGTTTTGCCGCGGACCTTGGCGCCGTCGCTGCGCCCCGGCAGCGGCGAAAGCCGCGCAACCAGCGTGCCGGCCTTGCCCACCGCCGGCGCCAAGTACATCCCGGCGTAATCGGTGAGGTCGGCCTCAGTGACGGCCAGCCACACTTGAGGCTTGCTCGACGGCTGCGAGCGGAGCAGGAGCGGCAGGCCGATCAGCGTATCGGCCGAAATCTGGGAGACCGGCTTGTCTTCGTAGTACTTCTCGTACGACGTGGTGTAGCCGTTCAGCGGCAAGAGGCGCGCCTGAGGGTCGCCGGGAAAGGTGAGTTCGGTAAGTTCGTCGGCGAGCACGAAGTCGCCGAGGCCGGGGTGCTCCGGCAGCCGATAGCGGAAGGCGACGCCGTCGTCGAAGGCGCGGAGCACGAGTTCCAGCTTGCGCCGCGGGGCTTGCTTTTCGACGAGCGAAACGACCAGTTCGTTATGATGATCGCGGGCTTGCGAAGTCTTGCCGACGGGAATTGCGTAGGTGGAATCGCGCGAAGCGGTTTCGCTGCCGGCGATTTCGAAGCCGGCCGACAGAGGAGGCCCGCCGACGAAGGCCAGGCCGAGCCTCCCGACGGCCACTGGCACGTCGCGATAGGTGGCCTTGAATTCTGGACGCCCTCGAGGATCAAGCGCAAAGGTCGCCTGAACATCTCCCGACGGCGAGTCCACGGCCAGAGGAGGCTGAGCTTGGCCAACAACCGCCGGAACGATCAGCAAAGGGACCAACAGCACGCAGGTAAGCGAGGACATGGGCGAAAGCGAGTAGGCTTGGGTTGCAGGCTCGGCGCGCCACTGGCAAGCTCGCCAGCGGTCAGCATCTCGAAACAGGATAAACCAAAAACCCGCGTTTCGCTCGGCTTTCCGTAGCCCAGGCGTTCACGCCTGGGTCATGCGTCCCTCTCCCCGGTTGTTTTCCTTCCTACTTCTTCGCCTCCGCCGG
>JAXMBI010000060.1:0-4449 GCA_046349955.1 Pirellulales bacterium
AAGTCTACTGGCACCATGCGGTGCGCGCCGCGACGGCCATGCTGCAGCGGGCCTTTTTTCTGCTGCACGGCTCGCTCGACCTCGACGCGTTGTTTCGACTGAGCGAGGCCGAAATGATCGCCGAGATGCAGCGCACCGCCGGCGACGGTCCTGCCCGCGAGCTGCTCGACGCCCTGTTCGGCCCCTCGCGAAAGATTTACAAGCGGCTCGCGCAGTACAGCTTCTTCGAGCAGCGGGCGCTCTACGATCAGCTCGCTCGCCGGCCGTATCCCTGGCTGGCTGCCTGCGCCGAGAAGTTCGCGGCGGTGGCCAGCACGCGGCTAGGGCGCGTCGTGGCGCCGCACGAAGTGTTGTTCGATGCGCCGCCGGTGGAACGCGAGGTGGAGTTCAACGTCGAGGTCTATTTCGCCAAAGAGCGGCGCTACCGGCAATTGGGCGAGGTCTCGCCCGTCGTCCGCACGCTGGCCAAAGAGCAGTTCGACGATTACGTGAAACGCGTGCGGATTTTCGTTCATCCACGGATCGCCGACGACCTGCGCGGCGTGGACGACTTGCCGGAGTTGCTGCTCACAGCGGTCGAACGAACAGGCTAGTGCACCGGCGAGCGGCCTGGCGTAAGCCGGCCGATTCTCCCGCGGTTAGTCGGCCGGCTTACGCCGGGCCGCTCGCCAGTTCGGTGGTTTGGTTCAGGGCCCGGAATGCTGTCCTCACCCGTGCCGGCGAGCGGCCAGCGTGAGCTGGCTGACCAAATACCAGCAAGCGACCAAGCGCGCTTTGGTCGGCCGGCTTACGCCGGGCCGCTCGCCAGAACGGTGGTTTGGTTCAGGGCCCGGCATGCCGCCATCGTCCGCACATGGCGAGCGGCCAGCGTAAGCTGGCTGACCAATACCGGCAACCAACCAAGCGCGCTCCGGTCGACCGGCTTACGCCGGGTCGCTCGCCGGGCGCGGTTTTTTCTGCAACGCCGAGCTTCATAAAGGGGGCGTTACTCCCGAGTGAGCTTTCGGTGTAGCCTCTTGGTCCTCGGCGATTCCGGCCGTAGAGTGGGCCCAGCTTCTCGTGAGCACGGGCCGCGGCCGGAACTTGACGCCTCTCGAGCTGGCCGCGGCCCGTTGTTTTTCGCAAGCATTCATGGGGCGGAGACCCATTCGGGCGCTCTCTCCGCCGGTGGGTCGCACCTTCGCAACGGCAGGCAAGGGACGTTACAATAAGCTGTCTCGCCTCGTGCCCGTTCGGAGCCACCTGATGTTCGACCCCGCCGCTCCCTCGCCTGATGCGCATCGCTGCAACATGGGGCACTTTCCCTCAATCTGGAATCGGCGGAAGTTCCTGCAGGCCACCGGCGGCGGCTTCGCTTCCATGGCCCTGCAGTACCTGCTCGACCGCGATGGGCTGCTCGCGAACTCGGCCCAGGCGAACGAGGCCGTGGCCTCGCTGAATCCGCTGGCCCCCAAGGCCGGCCATCACGAAGCCAAGGCCAAGGCCGTGATCTTCATCTTCTGCTACGGCGGCCCCAGCCAGGTCGACCTGTTCGATCCCAAGCCGGCCCTCGACAAATGGCACGGCAAGCCGATCCCCGTCTTCAAGGCCGAAGACGCCTTCTTCGGCGACACCAAGCCCACGGCCTTCAAGAGCCCCTACAAGTTCGCCAAGTACGGCCAGGCAGGCATCGACATCTCGGAGATGTTCCCCGAAACGGCCAAGTGCGCCGACGACCTGTGCGTCATCCGCTCGATGCACTGCGAGTCGAACAACCACGCGCCGGCCTTGTTCCAAATGAACACGGGGTTCCTGCTGCCGGGTCGGCCGAGCATGGGCTCGTGGGTCACCTACGGCCTGGGGAGCGAGACCGACAGCCTGCCCTCGTTCGTGGTGATGTGGGACCATCGCGGCGGCCCCATCGGCGGCGCGCAAAACTGGACCGCCGGGTTCCTGCCGGCCGCCTACCAAGGCACGCCGCTCCGCAGCACCGGCGACCCGATCGTCGACCTCAAGCCGCCCGCCAACATCTCGCCGGAGCAGCAGCGGGCACGGCTGAAGATGGTGGCCAAGCTGAATGAAGACCACCTCGCCCGTCACCCGGCCGAGGCCGACCTGGCGGCCCGCATCGCCAGCTATGAGCTCGCCTATCGCATGCAGCAATCGGCCCCCGAGGCGGTGAGCCTCGACGATGAGCCGGAGCATGTGCGCAAGCTCTACGGGCTCGACACGCCGGTCAGCGAGTACTTTGGCCGGCAGTGTTTGATGGCGCGGCGGATGGTGGAGCGCGGCGTGCGGTTCGTGCAACTCTATTCGGCCGGCGGGCATCAGCAGCAAAGCTGGGACGCCCACTTCGGCATCAAGGAAAACCACGATACCCACTGCCCCGAGATTGATCGGCCCGTCTATGGGCTGCTCACCGATCTCAAACAGCGCGGGCTGCTCGATTCGACGCTCATCATCTGGGGCGGCGAGTTCGGCCGGCTGCCGACCAATCAAGGCTCGGTGGGCCGCGACCACAACCCGCGCGGCTTCACCATGTGGCTCGCCGGCGGCGGCTCGAAGGGGGGCCAGATGTACGGCGCCACCGACGAGTTCGGCTACAACGCGGTCGAAAACCGCATGTCGGTGCCGGACCTCCACGCCACCTGCCTGCACCTCTTGGGCATCGACCACCTGAAGCTGACGTTCCGCCACATGAGCCGCGACATGCGGCTAACGGACGTGAGCGGGACGGTGGTGAAGGATTTGATCGCGTAGGCGCGATCGCGGCCAGCATCCCGCAGAACCTTGCCGCCTGCGGGGACGTAGAACGCCCAAACCCGTTCGACGGCCCACGCGCTCCGTGCTCATGCTCTGGCTGGCGTTTGTTCTCTCCGCACTGCTTGCCTGCTGGTACGCGGCCCGCGGAGGCCAAGACCGGCCCCCGCGCCTTCGCCTGGCTGCCGCCGTCATCGGCGCCGGTCTGGCGGTCGGAGCGGCGATCACGTGGCCGCCAGGCGTCATGCTGTGGGTCATGCTCGCGGCATTCGTGCAGCCCATCGGATTGCTTTGGCTGGGCTTGCTTGTCTTGGGGATCATGAGCTGGCGGGGGATGAGCCGAGCGGGGCGGGTTTTGTGGGCGGTGATCTGGGTCTCGCTGACCGTGCTGGGAAATTCCTGGACCGGCATGGCGCTCTTGGCCTGGCTCGAGCGAGACTACCGCTCGGTCGATCCGCTCTCTACGCAACCGCTCGACGCCGTGCTCGTGCTCGGCGGCGGCACGGTGACCGCGCCCAACGGCCAGGCTGAATTGACCAGCGCCGCCGACAGAGTGGCCCTGGGCGCGCGGCTCTACCATGCCGGCCGCACTCCCTGGCTCATCACGAGCGGCAGCGCGAACTCGGAACTGTATCCCGGCCAGCGGTCGCCGGGCGAGAGCACGGCGCAAATCTGGCAGGACCTCGGCATCTCCGCCGACCGTATCGTGCAGATCCCCGGCGAAGACACGGAGCGAGAGTTGATTGCGCTGGCCAAGCTGGCCCGCGAGCGCGGCTGGGCCCGGCTAGGGCTCGTGACTTCGGCCTGGCACTTGCCGCGGGCCATGAACCTGGCGCGGCGGCACGGCGTGGAGGTCGTGCCGCTGCCGGCCGACTTCCGTGGCTTTCTGCCCCACCCCGGCATTCCGTACCTCGCCCCGCAGATCGAAGGACTTTCGGCCACGTTCCTCGGGCTGAGCGAGACGCGGCGGTACCTCCGCGATCGCTAGGGCAATGGCCGCCGGCGTGCTCCGACGAGGGCCGCTTGCCGCTTGGCGTCCCTCCGGTCTACCATCGTAGGGCCTCCGCTCTCCCCGCTCCCGCCCCCCCGCTCCCAGCCCATGAAAATCACCCACGTCGTTTGCCAGGTCCTCCGCATCGAGCACGTCGAGGCCAAGACGGCCAGCAGTCAAGATTCGGTCCTCGTGCGCGTCCGCACCGACGATGGCCTCGAAGGCATTGGAGAGGCCGACGCGTCGCCCGAGGTGGTTAAGGCCGTGGTCGACGCCCCCTTCAGCCACAACGTGGCCTGCGGCCTCCGCGAAATCCTGGTCGGCGAGAACCCGCTCGAGCACGAGCGGCTGTGGCAGAAGATGTATCGCCGCACGATGTACTTCGGCCGTTCGAGCGTGACGATCGCCGCGATGAGCGCGATCGACATGGCCCTTTGGGACCTCAAAGGCAAGGCCTTCGGCCAGCCGATCCACCGGCTACTCGGCGGCAAGCAGCACGAGCGAATCAAGGCCTATGCTTCGATCCTGTTCGGCCGCGATGGCCGTCAGACCACCGAAATCGGCCAGCGCTGGCGCGAGGCCGGCTATCGCGCCGTCAAGTTCGGCTGGGAGCCGATGGGCACGAGCGAAGCCGTCGACGTCGACCTGGTCCGCGGCGCCCGCGAAGGCATTGGTGACGCGACCTTGCTGATCGACGCCGGCTGCGTGTGGGATGCCCG